>NZ_LN831026.1:0-1231833 GCF_001457455.1 Corynebacterium diphtheriae | reverse complement strand
GTTTATCTATTTAAGAATAATCTTGATTCACTCGGAAATTCTTACGGCTGTCACGAGAATTATCTTGTAAGCAGAGACGTTGTCCTCAAAACGTTGGGAAGACAACTTCTACCATTTTTGATTACCCGTCAACTGATATGCGGTGGTGGATCCATCCAAGATGGGCAATTTCAAGTCTCTCAACGAGCTGATCATGTATGGGAAGGCGTATCTAGCGCTACGACTAGGTCCCGCCCGATTATTAATACTCGAGATGAACCACACGCAGATTCTCATCGCTTTCGAAGGCTCCATGTAATCGTCGGTGATTCAAACATGTCTGAGACAACATGTGCGTTGAAGATAGGCTCGACTCAACTGGTCCTTGAGATGATTGAAGCTGGTGCTTTAAGTCATGACCTTGAGCTAAGCAATGAAATTGCCGCAATTAGGGAAATCTCTCGAGATATTACTGGCATGGCTCCAGTACCGTTGAAAGTTGGAACATCGATGCCTGCCATTGAAATTCAGCGTCGATATGCCGAAAAAGCTCTGTGGTGGCTCGAGCAACGCGATGATACAGAAGGAACGCCAAACGCTGAAATGCACAAGGTTGTGTCTTTGTGGCTCGATACAATATCTGCTATCGAATCAAATGATCTCCAGGCTCTATCTCGAGATATCGACTGGGCTATCAAACTATCACTATTACGCCGTGCTCAGCGTCGCATTGGCTGCAGTGAGTCTGATTTTACTCATCCAAAATTGGCTCAATTAGATTTGGCTTACCACGATATTCGCGCTGGTCGAGGTGTTTTTCCTGTTTTGGAATCGAAGCAGTTAGTCAATAGATGGATTAACGATACAGATATAGAACAGGCCACACGCATTGCGCCGTCAACTACCCGCGCAGCTCTTCGTGGAGAATTTTTAACGGCTGCCAAGAAACTTCAAGCACCCATATCTGCTGATTGGCTACGGCTTAAAGTGAACCGGCCAGAGCCTCAAATTATTGAGCTTACTGATCCTTTTGAAAACACAGACGATCGCGTGGACCAGCTCATTAACTACATGCGAAATCATGCGGCTTCTTACAGCACAGAAACTGCAATTTCATAAGTTTGGATAACGTGGAGATTTGTCATGGGCAAAGATGTAGCGCTGGAAAGAATCGTGAACTTGACCTTTGCGTTTTTGCGAGCCGAAACCCAAGGCAGACACTATATTTCAGCTGACTGGGTGATCAAACACGTCGATGGCTATGCAAAAAATTCTGCAGGCCAGATCCGTAGCGATGCTGCTGCGCATCAATTGTTCAAACGCGATCGCGCAGCCCTTGACCGCGCCGGTGTTCCCATCGAAACAATCGCTACTGGTGCACAAACTCTTTATCGTTTGCGCACCGAAGATTATTCGCTTCCTGAAGTGACTTTCACTCCTGAAGAAGCCACCGTTTTGGCACTGGCTGGACAAATGGGACTAGGAGACGAATTAGCAACTTTTTCTCGATCTGGGTGGACTAAAATTGCAGCTAGCGGAGTACAACGCGAGCTCACGAGTACCCCTCGGTACACGCCAGTAAACGACGTTAATTCTATTGCCGCCCGTGATTTTGATGCAATCTTGGCTGCCCGTGCACACCGCAGTGCAGTAACTTTTGATTATTATGAAACGTCTACTTCATCGCCTCAACAACTCATCATGGATCCATGGTCGATTGTGAGCGAACGAGACCGTGTTTATCTAGTTGGCTACGATCATGATAGACAAGCTCCTCGTTGTTTTCGTATCACGAAACTTTCTGGCATCCGACGTGTTGCTTTAGAAGCTGATTTTGTCGAACCAGATGCCAACATTGACCTTCAACAATTAGTAAAAGAACAACTTCGTCGTGGGAAGCTGCTCGTCAACGCAATCATCAAGGTACAACCAGACAAGGCACAGGAGTTGACAAGTAGGGGAGAACGTCAACCAGACGGCACGCTGTTACTACGCGATGTCGACCGTGATTGGTTGGTGCGAACGCTTGCACGATATGCGCCGCATGCACGAGTGCTTAGCCCTGATGATCTCATTACAGATGTCGTGTCACTGCTCAAACAAGCTGCAGGGGTTGATTAAAATAGAGTCTGCTTATCGTAATAACGCCAATCACCGACTTGCCGATCTGGTCCGTCTACTTAATTTGTTGCCCTACTTTCAAGCGCACCCAGGCCGTTCCATGATGGAAGCGGCGGTGGATTTAGGTTCCACACCAAGCCAAATTAAAGAAGACCTCAACCGGCTGTTTTGTTGTGGTCCAGGCACTTTTCCCGATGAACTAGTTGATCTTGATGCACAACTACAATCCGTAACTATCTTTGATAGTCAAGGTATGGACGCTCCGCTTCGACTTACACGAACTGAAGCTGGTGCATTGCTATTATCTTTGGAATATCTCGAACAATTTCCTGAATTAGTTCATATGGAAACGGTAAAAAGCGCAGCTAAAAAACTTCGAGAAATTATGGGCCCCGAATCTTCCGCTGTATTCGATTCGCAGCGTTTCGAAGATACTCCTGCCTCAGAACCAGTTATTGATGTCATTCGCGACTCCATGGCTCAACGAGTGCAACTGCAATTTGATTACTATTCCCGCGCAAAAGACACCACAACCAAACGAATAGTAAGCGCGACTCGACTTTTTAGCGCTGATGGTTCTACCTACTTAGTTGGATGGGACCACGAAGCTCAATCACACCGTACGTTTTTGACTACTCAAATCCGCAATGTGTGGTTGAGCACACAACCTGCCCAGCCACACGTATCTTCTTTGCGCTTCGATGCTTCCGATCCGTTTGGGCTCCAGACTGCTGAGCAGCATGTTGAAATTGAAATAAACGAATCCGCCCAATGGCTCACCACGGTATTTCCACTTGAAGACGTTCAGCCCGCACACAACGGCTGGATTCAAGCGATCATGCCAGTAGTCTCCTATTCGTGGCTCATTGATACTTTAACGCGCAACGCAGACCGCATGCGATTAAGAGACGTCAGATCTCCTTTAGCTATTAGCATGCGTGAGTCAGCCAAATTGGGCTTGACCGCGTATGCTAGTGAACATGCCGAGGGCAATCAGTTTGAGGGGAAAGAGTCCTTAGAATGATTGCTTACTATCGACCTTGAAAGAAAGGCTCATCATGAACCTAGGACCTACCGAAATCCTGTTAATCCTCGTCATCGTTGTACTGCTTTTTGGCGCCAAAAAGCTCCCCGATGCAGCGCGTTCTCTTGGCCGCTCTATGCGCATTTTTAAGTCTGAAGTAAAAGAAATGAGCAATGACGATCAACGCTATGAGGAGCAACAGCAGCAGCGTCAGATCGCAGCACAGGCTCAGCAGCAAGTCGTCAATCCTGTAGAGATTCCACAGCCACAGCCAACTGATATTCAGCGTCCACAGCAATAACACTGGTATTTATGTGTAAGCCCCAACCATATATGGAAAGGGGTTTACGCATAATGTACTTAAGGAACTCAAATGAGCAACGTTGATGTTCAGTCCACTACCAAGGCGACGAGGGTTCGTCGGAATCGGATTCATAATCCTTTTTCTGTGCGTCCAAAACGTCCTACCGATGGCTCGATGTCTCTTGTAGAGCATTTGCAAGAACTTCGCCGTAGAGTGATCATATCAGTTTTGGCTTTGATTGTTGGCACCATCGTGGGGTTCATGTGGTATCAACACCCAGTCAATCTCCATTGGTTTACGCTGCGTTCCCTTGGCGATATCTTGCGCGGACCATACTGTTCGCTTCCACCTGAAAACAGGGCAGTGTTAACTCTTGACGGTGAATGCAGACTCATCGCCACCAGCCCGTTTGAGATGTTTATGCTTCGCCTCAAAGTTGGCGCGCTTGCAGGTTCAGTCTTCGCTTCGCCAGTGTGGCTGCAACAGCTGTGGGCTTTCATCACGCCGGGATTGATGAAAAACGAACGCCGATGGACGTTATCTTTTGTCACAGCGGCGGTTACTTTATTCGTTTCCGGTGCTGTTTTAGCCTATTTTGTTATCGCAATTGGTCTGCAGTTTCTACTCACAATGGGTGGCGAGTTTCAGGTAACCGCGTTGTCTGGCGGTCAATACTTCAATTTCATCCTCACCCTGCTTGTCATGTTCGGTGTGAGCTTTGAGGTGCCACTTATTATCGCAATGCTCAATCTCGCCGGAATTTTAAGCTATGAATCAATCAAAGATAAGCGACGCATCATAATCGTATCTGTCTTTATTTTTGCTGCATTCATGACACCAGGCCAAGATCCATATTCAATGGTGGCGCTCGGCGCGTCATTATGCCTGCTTGTGGAACTTGCGATTCAATTCACGCGGTTGAATGACAAACGTCGTAAGAATACACGTCCTGATTGGATGGACGTTGATGATGAACATGCTTCTGTGCTCACACCAGCATCCGACTCTCTTGAGGGCAGTAGCCCTATTACTTCTTCGGATCCAATCGCACCAACCAGTCCTATCTCTGCATCGGCTCCAGAATCTCCATCAGCTGTGGCTCCCTCTACATTAGAGCGACCACAACGGCTTGATACGCAATCTAATTTTGATGACGTACTTTAGCTAGAAACCATTCAGAATAGATAAGGGAGCAGCAACGCCTTAGTACAGCGTTGCTGCTCCCTTATCTATATCGAAACGTTGGAATTTATTGTGCTCCTTCAAAGCCCAACTGTCGCCATGCTTCGTAGATCGCGATGGATGCACAATTGGAAAGATTCATGGAACGACGTGCCGGTAACATGGGGATTCTTACCTGCTGAGTTATTCGAGGATGCTCAAGGTGTTCAGTTGGTAACCCTGTCGGCTCGGTACCGAATAGAAGGACATCGCCTTCTTTATATTCGATATCGGTGTACCAAGTGGTTGCATGGGAGGAAAAAGCAAAGATCCTAGAATGCGGTAATGCATTCATGCAGGCATCGAAATTCGAATGAATATGGACATCGGCTAAGTCGTGGTAATCCAATCCTGCGCGTTTGAGGTTTTTGTCTTCAAAGTTAAACCCCAGCGGCTCGATAAGGTGCAAACTTGCACCAGTTACGGCGGAAGTCCTAATAGCATTACCTGTGTTATTAGGAATTACTGGATTATCAAAAACTATATGAAGCTTACTCATAGTAAATGAGTGTAGGGCTACATTAACTAAAACGTGACACCACCATGATTCATCACCCCATTTACGTTTTCTCCGCATCTAGCAAGTAGCCTTGAAGTCATGAATGCCACCGTGGAACCAGAATCACACTTGAGCTATTTTGCTGCACGCCAAAAATTTCCACTTGATGAATTTCAAATCCGAGGGTGCCAAGCGGTAGAAAGCGGCCGTGGTGTCCTAGTTTGTGCGCCTACGGGTGCTGGAAAAACTATTGTCGGTGAATTTGCTGTTTCCCTTGCTATTTCGCAACAAACAAAGTGTTTCTACACCACACCAATTAAGGCGCTTAGTAACCAGAAATTTCACGACCTTGTAAAGGCTCATGGTGAAGATAAAGTCGGCCTACTTACTGGTGATGTTTCTATTAACCGCGATGCCGACATCGTTGTCATGACTGCTGAAGTTCTTCGAAATATGATCTATGCAGATTCAGAGGCTTTAGATCGGCTGAGTCACGTCGTAATGGATGAGATTCACTTTTTATCTGACTCCTCCCGCGGCGCAGTTTGGGAAGAAGCAATCCTCGGTCTTGACGCATCTGTGAACGTGATCGGTTTATCTGCGACGGTAAGCAATTCAGAGGAATTCGGCCGGTGGTTGAATACTGTTCGCGGAGATACCGAAATTATCGTTTCGGAAAACCGCCCTGTACCCCTCAACCAATGGATGCTCGTTGCCCGTCGTATGCATCCTTTATTTGAGCCCGGCACAACAGGAGAAGTCAATAGTCGTCTCGTCGAGCACATCGAGCGTCTCGAAGGAACGACCACAGATGGCACTGAGTACGGCCGCGCCCAGCTCAAAGCTGGAGGATTCCGAAATAGATCTCGTGCAATGGACTCAGATAACCGAGCTTCGCGACGATCCCCGCACCGCCGTTCTGACAAGCATCGAGCCTTATCACGCCCAGATGTCCTTCATATCTTGCAAGAACAGGACATGCTACCAGCGATTACGTTTATTTTCTCACGCGTCGGTTGTGATGCTGCACTCCATCAATGTATGCGATCGAGCCTAGTCCTTACTACTCAAGAAGAATCAGAAGAAATCTCCGATATCATCACCGCTGGCGTATCGGGCATACCCGAAGAGGACCTTCGTCTACTTGACTATCGTCGCTGGCGCCAAGCGCTAATGCGTGGATTTGCTGCGCATCACGCGGGTATGTTGCCTGCTTTTCGACATGTCGTGGAAAAACTATTTACCAAAGGACTAGTTCGAGCGGTTTTCGCTACAGAAACATTGGCACTTGGTATCAACATGCCGGCACGCACGGTTGTTTTAGAAAAACTCGTGAAATTCAATGGCGAAGGGCACGCCGATCTAACGCCTGGACAATATACGCAGTTGACCGGACGCGCTGGCCGTCGAGGTATCGATGTCATTGGAAACGCGGTGGTGCAATGGGCACCGGCGATGGATCCCGGACAAGTTGCTGGACTTGCCTCTACTCGCACTTATCCACTGGTCTCTACCTTTGCACCGGGTTACAACATGTCGGTGAACTTACTGAAGACTATCGGATTTGAACCTGCGCATCGCTTGTTAGAAAAATCCTTTGCCCAATTCCAAGCCGATGGCAGTGTTGTTGATGATATTAAAGCAATCGAATCCTTAGAAGAATCCGTCGATCAATTAACTAAACAACTTCATGCTGCCTTTGATAGTCACGATCAAGACGGTGCAGGAGACGTCGATAGTTTCTTGGAGTACATCCGCATACGTCGTGAGCTCACCGAAGAAGAACGCAAACATAAGCGATTGTCTATTGAGCAACGTGATATGGAAACGACAAGGGTCTTAAGCAAGCTACAGCTCGGTGATGTGATAGCAATGCCTGGCAAAAAGCATCCGCTATTAGCTGTAGTGGTTAATCCAGCTAATAATAAAAAAGATCCACGCGTATGGATCACCATGGAAACAGGTTGGTCTGGACGCGTAGGAACAGATGCATTTGCGATGCCTCCAGTTGCCATTGGCCATATGCGTTTGAGCAGGCAAACTATTGCACAACCACGTAAAAATTCGCGTTTTGTAGTTGACCAGTTCCGAAAAGCGAATTTCCAACGTCCTAGACGGCTGAAAACTTCTCCGCGGAATCGCCCTAATGCGACGATTTCGGCGCTGAGGGAACAGCTTCGTTCACACCCCGCGCATCATTGGCGCAAGAGGGAAGATCTCGCTCGGGTGGGGGAGCAATTGGTTCGAGAGCAACGCATGCTTGAGGCAGCTCAACGCAAAGTCAACGAGGCAACCGATACGCTGGGTCGTACTTTCGATCGAATTATCAACTTGCTTGCCGAATATGATTACGTCGAATTCCATGACGGGGTACCTGTAATTACCGAGGAAGGCGAAAACCTCTGCCAGATTCATAACGAGTCTGACCTATTAGTGGCACAATGCCTCAAACGAGGAATCTGGGATGACCTAGATCCAGCAGAATTAGCTGGTGTAGTTAGCATGTGTACTTTTGAAAACCGCCGAGAAACTCGCGGAGAACCTGACGCTGCCACCGAAGAAATGGCGAAAGCCATGAACAACACAGTGCGTATCTGGGAGGAACTCAGCTCTGACGAGCGTCGTTATCGGCTGCCCATCACTAGGTATCCCGAAGGTGGATTCGCATTAGCGATGCATCAATGGGCGGCAGGCGCTCCACTCGGCTATTGCATTGCTGCTGCCTCGGAATCCGGAGCCGAACTTACACCTGGAGATTTTGTTCGTCAATGCCGACAAGTTGTCGATTTGCTCGAACAAGTACGATCGACTGCTTACAATAACGACACTCGGCGTGCTGCGCGCAAGGCTATCGACGCTATCCGCAGAGGCGTCGTGGCGATCGGAAACTAGATTTCATTAACTACCTCGGTGTGTGACACCGAGGTTTACTATTAATCACTATGATCAATACATTTCCTTCAAGTGTGTATGCAAAAAGACTCCAGCAAGCTTCTCAAGGGGCAATCAATCACGGGCTCCGTGGTGTGGTAATTGGCCCAGGACCACAGCTGGAATATCTCACTGGTCTACGCATAGATACTCACGAGCGTTTTAGTGCTTTGATTATCCCTGCAGGGTTTTCTTCACTATCTGATGCGGTATTGGTTGTGCCCTCAGTTGATCGTGGCGATGTGGTTCGCAGCGCCATAACGGAAATGGGCGTTACAATTCAGTATTGGGATGATGGGGAAGACGCACATACCCTAGCTATGCATGCCTTATCGCCGCTTCGCGACGCGGATGTAATCGGAGTTGATGATCACCTTGAAGCGGCACACCTTATTAGCCTGATGGGGCTTGCAGGACAAGGGGTTTCATTTGTATTAGCTCATACTGTGATGAGCGAGCTTTTTATCAATAAAGACCCTGATGAAATCTCACAACTTCGCTCGGCTGGTGAAGCAATCGACCGAGTTCACGCCGAAGTTCCCCACCTGATTACTGCAGGCCGTACAGAAGCCGAAGTTGCACAAGATCTTCATCGCCTAATAGCCCAAGAACATTCCGCAATTGATTTCATTATTGTTGGAAGTGGACCCAATGGGGCGAATCCGCACCATGATTTTTCAGACCGTATCCTCAATACTGGTGACATTGTGGTCGTTGATATCGGAGGAACTTTTGGAGCTGGGTATCATTCGGATTGCACGCGCACTTTTGTTGTTGGTGGTCCACAACATCTGCCCTCCGACGCTAAAAATTTATACGCAGTACTAGAAAAAGCCCAAGAGTCTGCAGTAGCTCACGTTCGCCCAGGGGTAACGGCCGAATCTGTAGATAATGTCGCGCGAGAGATCATCACGCAAGCAGGATATGGAGAATATTTCATTCACCGAACCGGACATGGAATCGGACTATCTACTCACGAAGAACCCTTCATTATGAAAGGGAATAAGTTAGTACTTCAACCTGGAATGGCGTTTTCCATTGAGCCAGGAATCTATATTCCAGGAAAATACGGCGCCCGAATCGAGGACATAGTCGTCGTTACTGAATCAGGCTGTGAACGTTTAAACAACCAGCCGCGAACATTGCAATGAGCTACAACATGAAAAAAGTAACAGAAACTGTCGTCATTGTAGGAGCTTCAAGCGAAATCGCAGGGAGGATTGCCATCAATCTTGCTTGCAACCGCGACTTTGTTCTCTTAGCGCGACAATCAGAACGTCTTACCACCCGTGGGGGACTAGTGTCGGTGCTCAAAGAGCTAGGAGCCCGCAACGTCGAGGTCCGAGAATTCAACGCAACAGATTTTACGTCGATAAGGCCGATAATCAGCCAAATTCCACGTATTGATCATGCCGTAGTCAGTTTCGGAACCCTCGGTGACCAGAATAAAGCCGAATCAGACGAAGCGCATGCTGCTGAAATCGCTACGATAGACTACACGGCACAAATTGTTGCGCTTACAGTGCTTGCCGACATCATGAAACGACAAACACATACATCTACGATCACTGTATTTTCATCTATCGCAGGATGGCGGCCTCGACGGGCCAACTACGTATACGGATCGACCAAAGCCGGACTCGATGCATTCAGCCAAGGACTTGCCGACTCTCTTCATGGCAGCTCAGTAAAAATGATCATCGCTCGACCAGGTTTCGTTATCGGACACATGACTCGAGGAATGAAACCCGCTCCTATGTCAGTTACTCCCAACATCGTCGCCGAAGCGATTTGCTCAGCAATTACTCGATCAACAAAAGAAAAATCTACAAGCACAACTCTATGGATACCGTCGAAGCTAGCGATTCTTGCCACAATAATGAGGCTCGTCCCACGCCGAATTTGGCGCAAAATGCCACGCTAAAACGGGGTAAAGTAGAGAAACTATGAGTATGGAAGCAACCGCGCGCGTTTCTGAATTGGGACGCCCCAAAAACGACGATGGCCAAGCACACACCGGTAGCATTACCGTCGTCGGAATTGGAGCTGGCGGTGTAGAAGAACTTGGTGCACAAGCTCGCACCGCACTACGCCAGGCCACAATCATCATCGGATCCAAACGCCAACTCGGACTGCTCCCCGAAGATTTCCAAGGCGACCGAATCGCATGGCCATCTCCGCTTGTTCCAGCAATCCCAGCACTCTTCGCTGAATTCATCGACAAAGAAGTCGTAGTCCTTGGATCCGGTGACCCCATGTTTCACGGTATCGGCAGCACACTCCACCGACTGCTTCCAAATCACAGCATGACCGTGATTCCGCAGCCATCATCGGCATCGCTAGCGTGTGCTCGACTCGGTTGGGCACTAGATACAACAAGCGTCTACAGCCTCGTCACCCATCCCATCGCACATCTCACATTAGCAATCGAACAAGGTGACCGTTTCCTAGTATTAGGACGCAACCATGAGTCTCCACACGAGATCTGTGAACACCTTATTTCTTTAGGTCAAAGCACCGCAGAAGTAACCGTTCTGAGCGATATCGGCAGCGTTAGCGAAACAATTACTTCAGGAGCAGCTACTGACTACCCGTCGAACGATTCAGCATTGAACGTTATCGCGATACGCCCACTCGCCGCCACCCGAAGTAGAGTACCAGGACTACCAGACTCCGAGTACGTCACCGATGGTCAGCTCACAAAACAACACGTCCGAGCACTCACGATATCAGCTTTGGCTCCTAAACCTCATGAAACTCTCTGGGATATCGGAGGCGGATCCGGTTCCATCGCTATCGAATGGCTGCGTTCAACGCCACAAACGACAGCTGTCTGCTTCGAAATATCGGAAGAACGTCGCGAACGAATCCTCAGCAATGCAATCAACCTCGGGGTATCCGATAGGATAGCAGTGCAGCAAAGCGCCCCCAGAGCATTTGACGATGTTCCAGACAACCCCGACGTCATCTTCATCGGCGGTGGACTTACCGCTCCGGGCGTGTTCGAGGCCGCATGGAAACGCCTACCAGTAGGGGGTCGATTAGTAGCCAACGCAGTGACAGTAGAAAGCGAACAAATGCTTTGGGCACTGCGTAAACAATTTGGTGGAACTATCAGTTCGTTTGCTATTTCGCATGAGCACACAGTGGGCTCATTCATCACCATGAAACCTGCATTACCGGTACACCAATGGACCGTAGTAAAAGCATTGACAAAGGAACTCTGAGTAGAAAGCAACAAGGTTAATTCATTATGACAGTTTACTTCATTGGTGCAGGCCCCGGCGCTGCAGATCTTCTTACACTTCGTGCGCATAACATCATCAAATCGGCACAGGTGTGCATGTACGCTGGATCAATTGTCCCACCAGAAGTGTTGGAATCGGTTCCACAAAACGCTGAGGTGATTAATACAGCCCGTATGCCGCTTGACCAGATCATGGAAAAAATTGTTGCTGCGCATAAGAATGGGCATGATGTTGCTCGGCTGCAGTCTGGTGACCCCTCAATTTATTCGGCAGTGGCAGAGCAAGCTCGCAGGCTCACTGCGTTGGGGATTGACTATCAAATTGTCCCAGGAGTACCCGCTTTTGCTGCTGTTGCCGCAGCATTAGGACATGAGCTTACCGTCCCTACTGTCGGTCAAACAGTCATCCTCACTCGAGTTTCAGGTCGTGCGTCAGCTATGCCACAAGGTGAGGACCTGCCTACTTTAGGTAAGAGCGGCGCAACTTTGTGTATCCATCTCGCAGCGCATGACATTGACCGTGTCGTATCAGAGCTGCTTCCTCACTATGGTGAGTATTGTCCAGCGGCTGTGGTTGCTTACGCCTCTCGTCCAGAGGAGGCAATTGTCCGGGGAACACTTGCTGACATTGCAGAAAAGACGCGAAGTGCTGAGATTACCCGTACAGCAATTATTGTGGTCGGAAAAGTGCTCGGAGCTGAAGGTTTCCCCGATTCATTCCTATACTCCGATGACCGACCTCGAGATGAGCACGGTAGGACGATTCCATGCGCGCACTAATCTTGGGAGGTACTGGGGAAGCTCGCGACGTAGCTGCAATTCTTCACGTTGCAGGTTGGCGCGTGACAAGTTCCTTAGCCGGGCGTGTTTCCAATCCGAAGCTTCCAGTCGGCGAGGTCAGAATTGGAGGTTTTGGAGGGCCAGCCGGGCTAACACAGTGGCTTTTGCGCGAAGGGGTTGAAGTCATCATTGATGCAACCCATCCTTTTGCAGAACGTATTAGTGCTTCAGCCGCCGAAGCAAGCAGAGCTACTGGTATTCCTTTGATTGCATTACATCGCCCCGAATGGAAGCCAAGGCCCCGTGACCGGTGGATTCCAGTGACGTCAATGCAGGAAGCCGCAGATAAAGCTGCGCGTGACTATCACCATATTTTTCTAACAATTGGCCGACAGCAACTAGCCCCATTTGCTCACGACGCTCATAACCTTTACGTCGTACGTGCCGTAGAGCATCCCCAAGTGGCGTTGCCTCAACGTCATCGGCTCATACTTTCTCGTGGTCCTTTCACACTGGAAAGCGAGAAGAAATTGATGATTGATAACCAGATAGACTGTGTTGTTACCAAAAATTCTGGTGGGCCGCTCACACACGCCAAACTTGATGCCGCCCGTGACCTAGGTATTGACGTAGTAATGGTGCAACGACCTCAATTACCCAAGGTTACTCATGTTGCCACCTCGGCTGCAGAGGTAGCTGAAATTATTGATTCCTTGTAACTCCGGATGTAAATAATCGGTGTGGCCTCGAGCTTTTCTCATCTAAAAGCTCGAGGCCACACCGATTTAATTGCTCAAAAACTAGGTGTACCACCGCGAGGTAAATACTCGGGCTCCATCGCCACCTTGATAGGTTTTAGTCGTCGATGCTCCAATAATGATCATTGTTCGCATATCAACAATATCCGGATCAAAGTCTTCAAGCGTCGTCACTGTGACGGTTTCTTGATCAGATCCCACTGCACGAGCAACGATGACAGGTGTTGATCCCGCCTGATACTCACTAACGATTTCTTTCATGCGCGCGACTTGCCAACGTCGTTCTTTTGACGCAGGGTTGTAGCAAGCAAAAGCCATATCAGCACTGGCTAATGCTCGAATTCTTTTTTCTACAATTTCGAAAGGCTTTAGACGGTTAGACAACGAAATCATACCAAAATCGTGCCCCAAAGGTGCACCTACACGAGAAGCAACGGCTTGAGCTGCGGTCATTCCTGGGATGATGCGAACCGGTACTTCACGCCACTGATCGTCATCAGCTGTTTCCAAGACTGCTGCTGCCATCGCAAATACTCCAGGATCACCAGAAGAAACTACAGCAACTTTGCGGCCTTGTTTTGCCATATCCAACGCCATGGCCGCCCGTTCCGCTTCGACTTTGTTATCAGAAAGGTGTCTACGTTGTCCCGCTTGCTGCGGCACTCGATTTACATACGTAGAGTATCCAACGATGTCGGTGGCTTGTTTAAGCTCAGCCATAACTTCGGGAGTTGTCCAACGATGAGCGCCTGGGCCGAGTCCAACAACTACTACTTCGCCTTGTTGTTTATCACCTGAGTCTCCATTGGTATCAGTTATAGAAGGAACCACAGCTACGGAGAAATAGGGAATGGCCTGTGGGTCTGCTTCCATGACAGGAACTGAATGCTGATCAGCCATTCCGACGCGTACCACCACGTGAGCACGATCTGCTACGCCAGCTTCGATCATGGCTTTGCGGACTTTATCGAATGTTCGGCCGAGTTTCATGACGACAGCACCATCAGAATCTGACAGCCGTGCCACGAGTTCGCTATGAGGCAATGTTCCTGGAAGGATAGTCAGTACATCGTCATCTTCGCATAGAGGTTTTCCTAGCACATCAGCAGCTGAAGTGATCGAAGGAATACCAGGAATGATTTCAGCGTTAAAATCTTCAGACAACAATCGATGAATATGCTGATATGAGCTATAAAGCATCGGATCTCCAAGCGCAAGAACTACTACGTTCTTACCTTCGATCAGATGATCACGTAAGCGTTCGCCCACGCTGGCATAAAATGCTGCCATAGCGCCAGCATACCCACCCGGATGCTCAGTGACACCGGTCGTAACAGGGTATTCCAGCAACTCGAGTACTTGGTCTTGGCGAATATACGACTCCGCAATGCGATGAGCGGCCGATTGACCATTCGGCTTCGCATGGAACGCAATAACATCTGCCGACTTGATTGCTTTTACTGCTTTAACGGTAAGAAGCTCAGGATCACCAGGACCTACTCCGACTCCGATAAGCTTTCCTGCGGTCACAGCTGTCATGGAAGAATCTCCTTTTCCGTAGCCAGAGCATTGATCGCGGCACAGGTGATAGCTGATCCGCCACGACGCCCGTGAACAGTGACAAATTCGACGCCTAAGTCGTGGGCAACATTGGCTAATGCTGCTTTCGATTCTGCGGCGCCAACGAATCCCACAGGAATACCCAAAATCGCAGCAGGGCGTGGTCGCTGCGGGTCCTCAGCAAGCCAATTAAGCAGGTGAAAGAGCGCAGTAGGCGCATTGCCGATAGCAACAACTGCACCAGCAATATGTGGCTCCCACAATTCGACAGCGGCAGCAGATCGAGTTGTACCAAGTTTCCGAGCTAGTTCCACCGAACGAGGTTCATTAAGCAGACAGATTACTTCGTTGTCTGCAGGCAAACGTTTACGAGTCACGCCACTTTTCACCATATTGACATCAGTCAAGATTGGTGCGCCTCGGCGCAATGCATCACGGGCGGTATTAACAACTTCGGTGGACAATTCTATATCTTCCGCCAAATCAACTTCGCCTGCTGCGTGAATCATTCGAACCGCGATTTGTGCCTGTTCGTCATCGAACCGGCTTAAATCCGACTCGTCACGAATCATGGCAAAGGATTGCCGATAGATCTCATTACCGTCTGTGATGTACTCGAAGCTCACCGTTCTGAAACCTCATATTCTCCGTCGCCGACCGCAACGTATTCAGTGTGATGTGACAAAGGGTGACCGCACCTGCGATCACACCCTGAAAAGTGTACTAAACCATTGATCTCATCACCGGATTGGACAAGCGTCGTCGCATCTTGTTGCGTATTGGTCAGCGACTTTTGGCAGCCTGGAAGGCCGGTACAAGCTGTGACCTTGAGCCAAGGGGAGTGGGCATCAAAGATAAGACCTTGCGGTGCCAAAACCTTTGTTACCGCTTCTGCTTCATCTTCTTTCAAACCATGGATAACAAGTGAAGCCCAGGGCGTAATCGATGTCTCAGCTCCTACAGCCGCAAGAATGCGAGCAACCTTCGACGTCAGGAAACCAAATCGCAATCCTGCCCCCAAGGTCACTGTACCGTCGTCTGCTGAAATCCAGCCAATCGGACGGGCAGATCCTTGAGCACGTGGGACAGCAACCTCACGACGGACTACGTCGAAACGCTCATGAAGCTCCTCAGCGATCCGTTGACGTGCAACAGGACTTTCATGTAGCCGCCATTCAATTTCACGCATATTTTGCCAAATCTCCGCAGCTGCAGTGAGGATTGTGGCAACTTCATCAGAATCAGCTATAGCGACGCTCGTTGTTTTACCACCCAAAATCAACTGATAAGCTCCGTCTACATACACCACGCCGAAATCGGGATTCTGGCTCACGATATCGCCAGAACCGGCATCGAAACCAAAAAGAGTACGGCCGGAAAGGCCAGCAACCACGTCGTTTTCTAGAAGACATTGATCCAAATCATCCGTAAGCGTCCACAGCTCAGGGCTCAGAGGTGAGCACAAAATGTTTCGGATCTTATCGTGGCGACGGGAAGGCAAAAATCCTGCAGCTTCAACCACATCTGCAAATGCTGCCTCATCTGATACACCTCGGAACTGCATGTTGCCTCGAGTCGTGATGTGAATGCTGCCATCACCTAGCTCATCAGAAATCCGAGCAATGTCTTCCCATTGGGATGCACGAACACGACCACCTGGGAAGCGAACACGACCAATGGCACCATCATTGGCATGGTGAAGTTTGAGCGCTCCAGGGCACATATCGGAGCGGCTTCGGTCAGGATGTGCGATAAGTACAGCAGCAGACTTCACATCTGCGCTCTTCTGAAAAGTCATGGCGCTCATAGTAGTCACATAAAACCAACAAAACTCACTAATGTGAGGTGTTCAATGTTGGCTTTTGTCACATTAGGTCATCATAATTTTTGATTAGTCCCGATCGAATTGAACCCGAGTGCACAAACTCAGTGCGACATGCAGTGGAAATCCTCGCACTCAGTTAAGCTAGATCGGAACCATGACGTAGTCATAGAACACTTTCAAGGATAAAAATCACAGTCGTGAACTCGGTGAAAACCCGGACGGTCGCGCCATTGTTACAGTCAGACCACAACCGTGATGCTTTCCTTTGAAAGACGTGTTCTGAAACAAGACATATGCCATGCAACTTTTACGCCTGCGCTGGGCGCGCCTCCCACGAAAGGAATTGACGTTTTACGATGATCACATTGCTCTCCACCTCCGATACCGATTTGTTATCAGCCAAAGCAGCAACAACACAATCAGAAGTAGAATTCCAGTACTTCAATCCCAACTATGTGAATGAAGAAAAACTAGGCGAGCTCATCGCCACAACCGACATCTTTGTAGTTCGTCTACTAGGTGGAAAACGGGCTTGGGAAGCAGGCCTTGATACGCTCCTTTCTACGCATATTCCTGTTATCGCAGTTTCCGGCGAACTAGCAGTAGACGCAGAGCTCACCGAGTTATCGACTGCCCCCGCGGGCGTTGTCACTACGGCACACACTTACTTAGCCGAAGGAGGAGCAACAAACCTCGCCAATTTGCACAACTTCTTGTCTGACACGCTGCTACTAACTGGTCTAGGGTTCGATCAACCCCAGCACATGCCATCTTGGGGATTTTTGGATTCCACCGCGCACCAGAACAGCTTCGAATCATCGCTACCTAAAATCGGCATCATTTATTACCGAGCCCAACACATTGCAGGAAACACTGCATATATCACCGAGCTTGCCAACGCTATTGCAGCTCAAGGCGCAGTACCCGTACCAATCTTTTCGGCTTCCTTACGCCAAGCATCAGAAGACCTTCTCGCTGAACTTTCTACATGCGATACCTTAATCACTACAGTTCTTGCAGCTGGTGGTACAAAACCAGCAACCGCAGGCGCAGGCGGAGATGATGAAGCATGGGACGTCGCCAAGCTAGCTGCCCTCGACATTCCTATCATCCAAGGCTTAGCCCTCACCAATTCCAAGTCTGACTGGAACGACAACGACGAAGGACTAAGTCCCCTAGACGTAGCAACCCAAATCGCTGTACCGGAATTCGATGGGCGACTAATTACCGTTCCATTTTCTTTCAAGGAATACGACGAAGACGGACTTATCGCCTATGTTCCTGATACTGAACGCTGTGCTCGACTAGCTGGTATCGCAGTACGCCACGCACAATTACGCAAAAAAGAAAACAAGGACAAAAAACTTGTCCTCATGCTTTCCGCATACCCAACTAAGCACGCTCGCATCGGCAATGCAGTCGGCCTTGATACACCGCTATCTACGCTAAGAGTTCTAGAAGCGCTACACTCCGCAGGCTACAACATCGGAGACCCCACCAATATCCCCGGATATAGTACCGAAGGCGACCACGACGGCGATGCTCTCATGCACGCCATCATCGCAGCAGGTGGGCATGACCCAGAATGGCTCACCCAAGAAGTACTAGACACCAATCCCCTCAAACTTGCAAAAGACGACTACCTCGACTTCTTCGCAACCTTGCCTAGCGCAATGCAAGAAGAAATGACTGAACATTGGGGTGAAGCTCCAGGAACTCACTACGTCAACCCCAAAACACACGAGCTTTACATAGCCGGACTACAGTTCGGCAACATCGTCGTCATGGTCCAACCACCCCGCGGCTTCGGTGAAAACCCAGTAGGCATCTATCACGACCCAGATCTACCTGCTAATCACCACTACCTCGGCGTCTACTTCTGGCTCCGCGAAAAATTCCACGCAGACGCCATCGTCCATATGGGAAAACACGGCAACATGGAATGGCTACCTGGCAAAAATGCCGGCCTATCACCAGAATGCTACCCAGACCAAGCGATCGCAGATCTCCCCTTGATCTACCCATTCTTAGTCAACGACCCAGGCGAGGGGACACAAGCAAAGCGCCGAGCACACGCAACGTTAGTTGACCATATGATTCCACCAATGGCACGAGCAGAAACCTATGGTGACATCACTCGACTCGAGCAGCTACTCGACGAACACGCAACCATTGCAGCCATGGACCCAGCTAAACTTCCCGCAATTAGGCAAGAAATCTGGACTCTCCTTCAAGCCGCAAAAATGGATCGCGACCTCGGATGGGATGAACGACCAGACGAAGACGCATTTGATGACAAAATGATGGAGATCGACGGTTGGCTCTGCGAAATTAAAGACGCAGCTATCCGTGGTGGCCTCCATATCCTCGGCGAAAACGTCACCGGAGAAATTCGGGTTGAACTCGTTCTCGCCATGCTCCGCGCACGCCAACTTTGGGGAGGAGAAGAAGCAATCCCAGGACTTCGCGAAAGCCTTGGGCTCTCCGAAGCAGGCGACGAAAACCGACACCGTGTCGACCATATCGAAAACATCGCGCACGGAATGCTCACCCGCCTCGAGGAAAACAACTGGGACCCTACAGCAGTAGCCGAAATCGTCGACAATGCCGAGCTACCAGATGATGCCAACCGCGCCGGGGTTACAGCGCTGCTCATTTTCGCGTGCAACGAGATCATTCCACGTCTCGAACAAACATCCCGCGAAATCGATCAAATTCTCCGCGCTCTAGACGGACGCTTCATTGAAGCTGGCCCATCGGGTTCTCCAATGCGTGGCCTAGTCAACGTTTTGCCTACCGGACGTAACTTTTATTCAGTAGATCCGAAATCCTTACCTTCACGCCTAGCGTGGGAAACTGGCCAATTGCTGGCGGATTCTTTAGTGCAGCGATACCGCGATGAGCACGATGGGCAGTACCCTAAGTCTGTCGGACTCTCCGTATGGGGAACCTCCGCAATGAGAACTTCTGGCGATGATATCGCTGAAGTATTCGCACTGTTGGGTGTTCGTCCGGTATGGGACGAGGCTTCTCGACGCGTTGTTGATCTTGAAGTCATCTCGCTAGAGGAACTTGGGCGTCCCCGAATTGATACCACCGTTCGCATCTCGGGCTTCTTCCGTGACGCATTCCCACATGTGCTAGCCCTTATCGACGACGCAGTTCAGCTAGTTTCTCAACTGGATGAACCAGCAGAACAAAACTTCATTCGTGCGCACATGATCTCGGATCAGCACGATCACAATGTACCGGTTCGACGGATCTTCGGATCGAAACCAGGAACCTACGGCGCTGGACTTCTAGAACTCATAGAATCTGGCAATTGGCGCGACAATCAGGATCTTGCAGAGGTATACACCAACTGGGGCGGATACGCGTATGGCCGAGGAGTCAACGGCGTAAAAGCCCACGAAGAAATGCGAAGTGCGTATCGACGCATCCAAGTGGCTGCTAAAAATGTTGATTCTAAAGAACATGACATTGCAGACTCCGATGATTACTTCCAGTTCCACGGCGGAATGGTAGCTACAGTTCGTGCGCTTACCGGATCGGATCCTGAGGCGTACATCGGGGATTCGACTCGCCAAGAAACGGTCAAAACGCGAACGCTACATGAGGAATCTCGTCGTGTATTCCGAGCACGTGTAGTAAATCCTCGCTGGATTGAAGCAATGCGTCGCCACGGGTACAAAGGCGCTTTCGAGATGTCCGCAACCGTTGACTACCTCTTTGGCTACGATGCCACCACTGGCCTCATGGACGACTGGATGTATGAAACGCTAACCGATACATATGTAAAAGACCCGAGTAATCGCGAGTTCTTTGAAAAATCAAATCCGTGGGCACTTCGTGATATCTCGGAGCGTTTGCTCGAAGCTGCCGATCGAGGCCTGTGGGAAAACCCAACAGCAGAGGCACTGGATACCTTGCGGAATACTTTCCTAGAAATGGAAGGAAATCTCGAAGAAGGCACACAAAACTAGGGAGCCTTGTTTCATCTCATGAGCAGGTAGGGTAGGAGCATGCGTCTTTATTTTGCTTTGCCCTACCTCCTCATCGAGGCCTTGGCTTTTTGGGGAGTATCTCGGTGGCTCGGAACTGGGGTCGCCTTGATCCTCCTTTTTGTGTGCTTGTTCGGTGGCCTGATTCTTGCTGCATGGGAAATGCAAAATATTTCCCGCAAACTTAGCCGCGGGACGGCTTCCGCGGGACGTGCCGTAGGCGACCTTGGTTTGATAGGTGCCGGAGCAATGGGCGTTGCAATGCCCGGCTTCGTTACCTCAATTGCTGGTCTACTGCTTATCTTCACACCCACACGTGCTTTAGTGAGAAATCTCTTAGCAAAAAAGCTTCGGACGAAGATCGAAGAACTCGGTGCCAAAAGCTTTGAAGCTACAAATGCGTATCGACAACAAGCACACTACGGATCGTTCGCACAACCTAATACCTCTGAAGTGATCGATGAAGAAGAAATACAGTCGTGGACTCGAAATCTAAAGCCAGAAGATTTCGGTTCCGATGATTCAGGCTCTAACGACTCGGGCCGAAAGTAGCTCATAAGCGTGAATCGGATAAGTTCCCAAGCAGCTCGAGTGCTTCTCACACGTTTCGCTGCAGCGACAGTCTCGGCATTGCTCGTTTTTTCGTCTTATCAGCCTCTAGGCTGGTACATCTGTGCACCAATCGGTATCGCATTGCTGCTATGGTCACTAGCTCCTCGGCATTCAGAACGTCTTTCCTCGCGAATGAGCACACTTATCGCGATCGTACACTCCGCAACACTGTTTTTATTACTTCTCCCGTGGATCGGTGAATTTGTAGGGGCAATGCCTTACATTGCGTTGTCCATATTTTTATCTTTGTATTCAATTCTGTGGGGAGCACCGTTAGCAAAACTGCTATCTACACGAAAGGGCTGGATTACAGCCCCCTTTGTACTGCTCGCAGTGGAGTGGCTGAGGTCCAACTATCCATTCGGTGGTTTTGCATGGGTTCGCCTTGCATGGGGCCAGATAGGCGGCCCTTTAGCGCCTCTTGCAGCGTGGGGCGGCCCTGCATTAGTCTCATTTGCCACAGTGTTGATAGGTGCATTGATCTTCGCACTGCTCCAGCGCACAAATACACGATTGGCTCTCACAATCTCTGCCATCATGAGTGTGGTCACGGCTGGCGCATGGTTTAATCTCAGTTCTTCCGAAAGCCAAGAATCAACAGGGCAACACCAAGTCACTGTAGCCGCTGTTCAAGGCAATGTTCCTCGACTTGGATTAGATTTCAATGCTCAGCGTAGGGCTGTATTAGCGAACCATGTACAAGAAACGAGAAAATTAACTGAACCAGTTGACTTCGTAGTGTGGCCAGAAAATTCCTCGGATGTCGATCCCTTTGCAGATGTTCGTGCACGCAATCTCATCGATTCTGCGGTCGCTTCAGTGCAAGCGCCCATTGTTGTCGGGACGGTCACAACCGATGAAGTAGGCGCTCGAAATGCCATGGTGGTTTTCGATCCGGAAACTGGGGAAGGGGACTGGCATGTCAAAAAGTTTTTACAACCATTTGGCGAGTGGATGCCATGGCGCGACTTCTTCCGAAAGTTTTCTTCGCTCGTTGATCTCGCCGGCGATTTCAAACCAGGTGAAGGTAACGGGGTTGTTCGAGTTCATGCTGCCCAATTAGGAGAAGTAGTCAAGCTCGGAATCAGCACTTGTTACGAAGTGGCGTTTGACCAAGCAGGACGCGACGCGGTACTCGCTGGGGCACAAATTTTAGCGACCCCTACAAATAATGCCACTTTTGGATTTACAGATATGACTTATCAGCAGCTTGCCATGAGCCGTATGCGTGCAATCGAACTCGACCGAGCAGTGGTTGTAGCAGCTACTTCAGGCGTTTCGGCTATAGTGACACCGCGTGGTGAAGTACTCCAACACTCGAAAATATTCGAATCAGCGACTCTAGTACAATCGCTTCCGTTGAAAGAAACCATCACTTTTTCCGCGCGGTATGGCACGCTATTGGAGAAAGTCTTGGTTATTATTGGAACTCTATGCGCAGTATCTGCGTTAACTATACGCAGAAAGATGCCTAAAGCATCAGCTCGAGCACCACGCAAATAGAATTGATCAATTGAGGAGCTACGAAAAACTCATGTCCATGCCCAGCGAAAAAACCTTGGTGATCATTCCAACGTATAACGAGTTGGAAAATCTCCCATTGATCACGGGCCGTGTACGTAAGACAAACCCTAACGTAGACATCCTCGTTGTGGATGACAATAGCCCAGATGGCACAGGAGAAGCCGCCGATGCCTTGGCGGCTTCCGACTCACACATCAAAGTGCTTCACCGCGAGGGTAAAGGCGGTTTGTGCGGGGCCTACGTGGCTGGCTTTCAATGGGGTCTGGAACGAGACTACACCGTACTATGTGAGATGGATGCCGACGGCTCACATGCACCCGAGCAACTCCATTTGTTGCTTGCACAGGTAGATAACGGCGCGGACCTCGTCATTGGTTCCCGTTATGTACCAGGTGGCAAAGTTGTGAACTGGCCGAAGAATCGTTGGGTGTTATCTAAGGGCGGTAATATCTACATTTCCTTAGCCCTTGGCGCAGGACTTTCTGACATGACCGCGGGTTACCGTGCTTTCCGCCGAGAAGTACTCGAGACAGTTGATCTTAACGAGCTATCTAATGCTGGCTACATTTTCCAAGTAGATATGGCGTGGCGTGTGATTCAGCTTGGCTTCGATGTGCGCGAAGTTCCGATTACCTTTACAGAACGAGAGATCGGTGAGTCTAAACTTGACGGTAGTTTTGTCAAGGATTCCCTCCTCGAAGTAACAAAGTGGGGCATCCACCACCGCAAAGAACAGATCACCAATCTTTATACAGAGTCTTCACGTCTCATTCGCCATGAGATTAGCTCTTTCCGTAAAAAGCATCTTATCTAGAGCCCATCTCGAATAGGGGCGGTGCACAGGAGGAATCCTGTGCACCGCCCCTATTCGTTTCAAGTCGAAATCTGACTTTAGGAATTTTGAGCTGCAGCAGCTTCTTCCTGCTGTTGTTTTAGCAAACGCGCAGCATTGCGACGTCGTTTACGAAGCATTTCAATCCGCTCTTCCAAAAGAACATCAAGTTCTTCAAGAGAACGACGTTCACGAAGCATATCCCAGTGTGTACGTGCTGGCTTAACGGGCTTAGCTTCTACGCCTTCACCTTCCATAAGGATGCCCAGCTGACCATTCTTGCACAGCCACTCACTTGGAATTTCAGCGTCATGAGCGAAAGGCACGTCAAAAATTTCACCCGTTTCAGTTTTGTAACGGACCATCTGACGTGGAGCGAGATCATGATCACGGTCAGTTTCGTAGCTCACAGCACCCATTCGACTGCCACGTAGTACGCGATCTGCCATAAGAGGAATCCCCGTCCTTTCGTTCTAGCGATTCAAGCATTTGATGTTCATAGTGTCATGTTTCTTCACAAGTAGGAGAGAAGCCGACATGACTACACAGATCTTTCACTATAACGTATGGCGGTTAGCTTTTTGTTCCCAGCATGGCCTTTATAGGAGTTTTACCGACATAAAAATATAAAATCTATAAAATTCACCTACGAAAAGGGCCTTTGATATTAATCGAATATACGGTAGGGAGTTTCATTCGCTATGATATGGCGGATGCCTACGAAACGAATCCCGACCTGCGCCTGGTGTGGCAAAGAGCTAAACTCCAACGGCCGTGGTCGTCCGAAGAAATTTTGTAGCCAATCTTGCAGACAGCGCGCATATGAACAACGACATGGATCCGGAGCAAAAACCGCGCTCCCAGAAGGAGCAGTTGTTTTAGTACCCGAAAAAGTAGAGAACCTCCGCGATGCACTGTACGAACTACGATGTTCCGCCGAAGATATAGCCACAGCCGCAGATGAAGGCATCAGCGTCGAAGATATGAAAGAGCTTTGTGCAGAGCTTGTCTCATTGGCAAAGAAAATCGAGAGATTAAGGTAAAAGAGACATCACTATGGATAAAAAGCAAAAGCCCATTATTATTGGCACTTTTATAGCGGTCGCGGTTCTCGCCATCGTAGCGGTAGCCATAGCCCTTATCCCATTGCTCACAAACCCGGGGGTAAAAACCGAGCAGGTAGACACCGCCAATGCACAGCCAGCTTCCACAGATATTGATGGAGAATGGTCCGTTACTTACGGAAAAGCCCCCAATATCAGTTCTGCAGGTTTCACCTTCCATGAAGTTCTACCTGGTGACAAGAGAATCACATCAGGGTCCACACGGTCAGTGTCAGGAAATGTTTCCGTTCAAAATTCACACTTAACTTCCGGAACTGTCACAATCGATATGGCAGATATCCACACCGACAATCAAAAGCGCGATACCAACGTACGCTCAAAGATTTTCGAAACTGCCAAATATCCTGAAGCGTCTTACGAGATTTCCCAAGCAGTAGATCTTTCGGCCGTGCCAAGCGATGGAACATCTATCGAACTTAAGATTCCCGGAAAACTCACCATCCACGGTGTAACACGTGACGTGACACCAGATTTCACAATTATTCGCGACGGCAATACTGTGAAAGTATCGACGACCATTCCGATCAATCGGCTCGATTTTAATGTACACACGCCTGAGTTTGTAGCCGCAAAAATTGACGAAAACGGGGAAATCAACGTCTTGCTAAACCTCGAAAAGTCCGGATCCTAGAAAGAGGCTCGATAACGATGGCACATAGAATGATTCCTGCATTGTGGCTCCGGATTATCGTGCTCATAGCGTTCATGGCGTATATGGTTCAACAATCTTTGCCTTGGCTGGCGCTTATCGCTGGAGTATTTGTTTTACTTACCGGCCTACAGTTGTGGGTAGCGTATCGTTCTAAAAAAAGATGATCGAAATTTTTCTTAAATCAAAACTGTAGGTCGATGGCAACAAGAGGCCCCATCATTATGTCACAGTGACGTAATGATGGGGCCTCTTGTTGCCTTATTGATCGCATCCCCAAAAGGAAAGTTGACACCGTTCACGTGCCCGCATCCAGGCCAGTCAAATAGGAGCTACCATCATGTATAAATTTGAACCTCAATACCACGCTGCTCAAATATAAATCTCCGTTAAAGGCAAGCGTTACAAACGGTGCAAGCAGCGAAGATTGAAAGCCATTAATTACCAAGCTGAACGGGCTTGACCCAAGGGATATTTGAATAGTCCCAAATGTCCGATAATGTACATTATGTCATTTAGGACTTCCCTTCGCGAAAGAGGCTGTAATGCACTTCGACATCACAGCCGATTTGCTCTTACTTCCTTTTCCTACAGCGCCTTACGTCGAACTATCGCCTCATAAATCGCGCCAGAGATATTTGCACAGATTGTCGCAACTGCACCGGGCAACGCCGCTTCCGGTGTAAAAAACTGCGTTGCCATCGAAGCTGCCAGCCCAGAGTTTTGTGTGGCAACCTCAATCGACGTAGTACGACAAGAAGCTTCTGACTGACGTACTGTGCGAGCGCTCCAGTATCCAGCAATAAAACCAATAAGATTTTGAATCGCAACACCTAACGCAACCACGATGCCAACTAGCGCTAATTTAGCATGCGCCCCAGCTACAACGGTCATCATCACGATCCCAATCACTACAATCGAAAGCCACGGCAATACCGGCAGTACAGTATCGACAAAACGCTGAGCGAAAAACCTTAAAATGAGCCCAAAACCAACTGGAATCAATACTGTTTTTAACAGGCTCACCATCATTCCAGAAGCATTGACCTCAGCGCTTTCTCCAGCTAACAGCAACATGATCAGTGGTGTGGCAAAAGGTGAAACCAATGTAGAAACTGATGTCATTGCGACAGACAATGCAACGTCTCCTTTTGCCAAATACGCTAATACGTTGGAGGCGGTACCCCCAGGCACGGATCCCAATAGAATTAGCCCGATGGTAAGTGACTGATCAAAGCCCAAAATTGAGGATATTGCCACCGCAGACAAAGGCATCACAATAAATTGACACACCACACCCAGCGCTATTGGCCATGGTCGCCGAGCAACCTCTTTCAAATCAGGAGGTGTTATCGTCAATCCCATTGCAAACATAATAAACATCAGCATTGGATTTAGATATGGCTTGAAGCCGACGAAAGTTTCCGGCGTTTGATACGCAATGATTGCGCCCACAATCATCAAAACCGGAAACACGAGGACGGCAATTGCTGAAGACCTATCCTCGGTAGTTACTTCCCCAGTGTCTCCGCACTGTTTTTCATGGCTATCAACCATTGACATCCTAGGCACCTCCCATGGGCCATACCCCCGCCTTGTTCTACACCACACATCATAACCCCAATTCCCACATAATGGAATTTAATTCCCACTATACGGGTTAAATGTTGAATTTAAGTAACGAAATGTGAGGGTAACTGTGCGCGAGATGACAAATAAGCACTAACGTGCAATGTATGCGCAAACTACTTCTCCCCGATCCCCACGTAATAGGCCGTCCGCAAGGCACCACCAGTCAAGCTGATGCGGTCGGCCCCGTAATGATCACGACTTTTCCCGCTTGATGCAATTTGCACGAAACCACGGACGAAAGCTCACTTTCCGTGCAGCGGGATCGTCTCTTAATGGACAGGCCACAAGCTACGATATTCTTGTAGACGTCAAGACTCACTTTTAGGGATGGAAGTACGTAATGACGGCGCACAATTGTGGGCTCGCTCCGGTGTAGTCCTCGGTGACTCAAAAGCAGTATTGGGAAGACAAGGGGTGATGCTTGGCCCAGATCCAGGCTCAACTGCCGTTTGTACTATTGGTGGAGTAATTGCTGACAACTCTGGTGGTATGCGCTGTTCAGTGGAGCGCGATGTTTATCACTCAATTGTTGACGCTCGTATTGTCCTTCCTAGTGACACCATTGTGGATACAGCCGCAGGCGACCTACGTTTCCAAGAACAAACACCCGAATTACACGCAGGACTTTTAGAGCTTCGCGATCGTATTCGTTCAGATTCAGTTCTCGCTGATAGGCTGCGCAACAAGTTTTCCATCAGAAATACAAATGGAATCCGTCTCAACGCCTTCCTTGACAAAGATCAACCAGTAAAGATTCTGCTTAAGCTAATGGTGAGCTCCGAAGGTAACTTTGGTGCGGTTACTGAATCGGTCATCAATACCGTTCGACTGCCTAGAAAAAGGCTGTGACTTGGGTACTGCTTAGTGATCTGAGAGACGCAGCTAACTACGTGAGCCCACTGATGGGGATCGGTGCAGAAACATGTGAGCTACTCGTCGCACCTGTACTAAAGCGATCTGTTGCAAATTTCCGAGAAGCGCCTCGTGACTGGAATGATATCCCTGATACATGTGCTGCATTGCTACTTGAAGTTGGCGGTGTTGATGACGCCGATCTCGATTCGGCTATTGAAAAAGCACGCTCTGTGCTGACTGACGCCGATCTAATTGCACCTCTAATCTTCGACAAAACTGTAGACGGCCAAAGAGGCGCGTGGCATATTAGGAATGGCTCGTTTGGTGTTATTGGTTCTGACCGACATCAAGGAACCACCCTCATTACCGAAGGCGTCTGCTTTCCGCCAGCCTTAGTAGGGCAAGGTGCAGCCGATCTTCTTGATCTATTAGCTTCCTATGAGTATCCCGAAATGGTCATGGGACATGCAGCTTTTGGTAAGCCCCATTTCTTTATCCTTCCCCACTTTGGAATTGAACAGGAACGTGAAAAATCTTCTCGATCCTTCGGGAATCTTGGCTCCTTATGTAAAGCTCACTCGAAAGCAAGACATCCACCTTCAGAATTTTAAGAGGTTCCCCAAGATCGAGCAGGAAATCAATTCTTGTGTGGAATGCGGATTCTGCGAGCCGGTTTGTCCCTCTCGTCATGTCACGCTGACTCCGTGCCAACGCATCGTTTTGCGTCGAGTAAAGCCGGAGCGCAAGCTGTCTACTTCCCTGCTTGCATCAATCGTATGTTTGGAAATTCCGATCCTGCACATCCTGCAAATCTGCTATTACCCCAAGCAGTCGTCGAATTAGGACGTAGAAGTGGTGTACCCGTGTGGATTCCGCAAGACGTTGGAGGACGTTGTTGCGGAACACTTTGGTCATCAAAGGGCTACAATGAAGGCTTTAAATATCATGCTTCGCAGATCGTTAACGACATGTGGCGGTGGTCCGACCAAGGTCAACTTCCAATTATCGTCGATGCATCGAGCTGCACTCACGGAATCCTCGAAAATATTCCTACAGTATTATCTGGCACCGATAAGAAGCTATTCTCTCAACTTCGCATCTTAGATGTGGTGGAATAGCTCGTTACTGAAGTAATAGATCATTTAACAACCACTGAAACTTTGGGAAATATCGCAGTTCATCCCACTTGTTCTATTCAACATCTAGGACTCGATGCCGATCTGTTGAAAGTAGCACAAACAATAGGTGCAGCATCGGTACCAGAAGGTACTCATTGTTGCGGTTCGGCGGGCGATCGGGTACTTCTTCATCCAGAACTTACCGAATCAGCCACTAAGGAAGAGCGTCATTCGCTTGATTCTGGAGACTATGACTGCTTTGTTGCATCTAACCGCGCCTGGGAAATGGGATTAGAGATGATCACTGACCGGCCGTTCGAGCGCATTGCCGTTGTCCTCGAACGCGCTTCTCGACCAGTGATTTCCCCCTAAACCCGTACAAGGTCTTACCTGCCACCACGTCGATGCCGTGTAGTCGCAAGACACTGCACGGCATCGACAGCACCTGCAATAAAGAGCGCTTCACGCATAGCTAATTGGTAGATCCATAAGCGCCGATAAACCACGTCAAAACCATCAGCCGCAGCTTGGCGAATATTGCCTTCAAATGTTTCTCTCTGCAACCGGAGTCCCGCCTGATAATGACCAGGAAAATGGGTCTGAGAGATAATCCTTAAATTGGTAAACCGGTCTACTAGTTTATGCATATCCGACAATCGCATAGGACTAAAAGCAGGCCACACATAAGCTTTATGTACACTCATGGCTGCTGTTGCAATATCTGCTTTTTCCTCGTTTAAAACGACACTTTGGCATGCAAATGCCCCGCCAACTGCAAGCATCCTATCGATAGCTTGCACGTATCGTTTCTTCATTCCTGGTTGCATGAGTTCGAGTTTTTCGACGCTCGTAATCACGTCATACTGCGTAGGCCACGCCTTGGGTGCTGGGATGGGATCGTCGATAAGTTCAACATGCGCACTGCCTTCTACGTTCGCCAAATCCAATATTTCGCGAATATCAGTGGCGAAATTCAAGTCTGTAGTAAGCGCATCAACCGTCGCTCCTCGATGGCACGCATTTATAGCCAAGGCGCCACCTGAACTCGGGAAATCCAATAGGTGCGTTCCCGCATGTACTCCAGCTGAATCCAAAAGCGCAGTTGTAGAACGTAGTTGACCTGCACCAAGATCAGCTTTCTCTACCAAAGTCGGATCACTTAGCGTAGTTTGGTCTACAAAATGGGTAGCCGGCTCATTCGCGCGTCCCGCACCTTTTACGTAACTGCGTACCGCAATACGCTCCGTTGTGGGAACGCCAGAAGAAAACAGAGTTCCTTGAATGCTCATGCCGTCTCCAGAAAATAGCTTAATAAGCTGGGTGTCGACTTCCATTCCAGAATAATCTCCACCGAGATCGAGCTTAGGCATTTTCGGGTGGTAGCCCACAGCAATCAGTTTTTTTAAAACATCTACCAAATTTTCGGCATACCACTCGCCTGCCATATACGATTCAGCGACTCCCAACCAACCAGCTGCCGCGATGCGTTTAAATAGCGAATCCTCTCGGACAATGACATCTGGAGCATCACCGAAGAGCTGAATTCCCGCCTTTTCGCATATAGCAGCAAACTCCGATTCGGCTTTACGCGCTTTGACTTCTATACGACGACCTTGTGGAACCAGTGCAATATTTGGCCATCGATCTGCATTAATTCGGGCATGTTGGTCGTTGACATTCACAGTGGTCAAGCCTACTAACTCTGCTAGATATACGGGTGGAGGCGCGCACCAACCCCACCTCAATTCAGCTGTTACCGCCAAATGGGTCTAATATTGTGACCATCGTCGCGTTAGGTTAAATATCACATTCAAATTTAATGCGGTTTACAAAATTTTTGAAGGAGCATTCCATCACCATGACTAACACCCCATTTCGCCCAGAAGGTGGACGCCACCACGTTGTAGTTATCGGCTCCGGCTTCGGTGGACTATTCGCAGTTCAAAACCTCAAAGATGCAGATGTCGATATCACCCTCATCGACCGGACAAACCACCACCTTTTCCAGCCGTTGCTTTACCAAGTAGCAACCGGTATCTTGTCGTCTGGTGAAATCGCACCACAAACGCGTCAAGTTCTTGCACAGCAAAATAATGTGCACGTTCTTAAGGCTGAAGTCACCGACATTGACACCGAATCGAAGACGGTCGTCGCAGACTTGGATGATTATTCTAAAACAATTGAATACGATTCCCTGATCGTCGCCGCTGGTGCAGGTCAGTCTTACTTCGGAAATGATCACTTCGCGGAATTCGCGCCGGGTATGAAAACAATCGATGATGCGCTCGAACTGCGTGCGCGCATCATCGGCGCTTTCGAACGCGCAGAAATGTGCGAAGATCCCAAAGAACGTGAACGCCTCTTGACTTTTGTTATCGTTGGCGCAGGACCAACAGGCGTAGAACTTGCAGGTCAGCTGGCCGAAATGGCACACCGCACGTTGTCTGGAGAGTACACGCAGTTCACGCCTTCCAACGCGAAGATCATCCTGCTTGACGGCGCTCCTCAGGTGCTTCCACCGTTCGGCAAGCGTTTGGGTCGTACTGCACAGCGTGAATTAGAAAAGATTGGTGTAACGGTCAAGCTGAACGCTATCGTTACCGGCGTAGACGAAAACTCAGTGACATATAAGTCCACCGTTGATGATTCTTTGCACACGATCGATTCCTTCTGCAAGATCTGGTCGGCAGGCGTAGCCGCTTCCCCACTAGGCAAACTAGTTGCAGAGCAGCTTGGTGTTGAGGTTGATCGCGTAGGACGCGTCCCAGTCAACGAAGATCTTTCTGTTGGCGACGATAAGAACGTCTTTGTTATTGGCGATATGATGTCGCTCAACAGGCTTCCGGGAGTCGCACAGGTAGCAATCCAAGGCGGTGAATACGTTGCTGAGCAGATTGCTGCTGAGGTCGAGGGACGTTCCTCGTCTGAACGCCCAGCCTTTGAATACTACGACAAGGGTTCGATGGCTACGGTGTCACGCTTTAACGCCGTTGTGAAGCTTGGAAAAGTTGAAGTTACGGGATTTATTGGCTGGGTCATGTGGCTTCTCGTCCACTTGATGTTCTTGGTCGGCTTCCGCAACCGAGCAACTGCAGCTTTCTCTTGGGGCATCAATGCACTTTCACGTAAGCGTTGGAACCTCGCCACCACTCGTCAGCAGCTTCACGGCCGTACTGGTTTGCAAAAACTTACTGCGCTCGTCGATACCGCCGAAAAGAAGTAATTAGCCCCGCTAATAGTTTAAAAACACCAGCGAACAGGATCGTTTCGATGCTACAAATTCGCTGGTGTTTTCTCACTTATTCAGGTTTACGCAAAAATGCTACGAGAAATTGAGACCGGTCGGTCATTGGATTTAGGTCCCAAGACTCGAAGTTATTTTCAATAACAAATCCTACGTTACGGGCATCTTCGAAAAACTGAGGAAACACATATCCTCGGCCAGCACCAAATCCAATAATGCACCGGCCATTGGGTCGCAAAGCTTCAAAAATATGCGCTAAAGCGGCTTCTTGTTTATCCGGCTCTATAAACGTAATAACGTTCCCAGCACATACAGCGATATCAAATCCCTGATCCGGAATCGATTCGCCCCCTAGGTCACCTACATGCCACGTTGCACCTGGGAATTTCTTTTCCGCCTCAGAAATCAAATAATCATCGATATCAATGCCAGTTACGATATGCCCTCGTGCCGATAAATATCCACCGACGCGTCCCTGCCCACATCCAGCATCAAGGATTTTCGATCCACGCTGAACGAGGGCGTCGATAAGCCGAGCTTCGCCGTTGATATCATTACCTTCAGCTTCGAGATTTTCCCAGCGTTTTGCATAGTTATGTGAATGCTGGGGGTTTCGTGCTTTGATGTCGTTCCAAGTTGGCATACGTTCAATAATAGACACTAAAACACAAAAAGAGGTCTGCATAAAGCTATGAACGAAAAGAATCGCCAGCTACCAGCATTCACCCCGCGAAATCGCCGCACGCACCCCATAAGCGCTGAGCGTAAACAACTTGGTGTTGACGATATTGTTGATCACTGCATGATTTATGTTGATGGACGAGCAATTCAAGGGTGGTTCGATTACGAATCAGGCTTAAAACGCGTGAAAGACTTCGTTGCTTCGGGCCATAAAGCTTTCATGTGGTTATCTCTCGAAGAACCCAGCGAACAACACATGATGCAGGTTGCCGATGATCTCCACATCCACGAACTCATCGTCGAAGACGCTGTAACTGCACATCAGAGGTCTAAAGTCGAACGCTACGACGATCAAATCTTCATGGTGGTTCGATCAGTTTTCTACCGTGATCACGAAACGGTTGATGACGCAAACGAAATTATTAAAACCGGTGAAGTTCAAATGCTGATTGGCGAACACTTCATCATCACAATCCGACACCGTACCCCTATGCCTGATTTAACGATGCGTCTCGACGACCCGCAAGAAATCAGCAGCTATGGGCCGATGATCATAGCTTGGGCGTGGGCAGATTATCTTGTCGACGGATACCTGCGTATCGTCAATATACTTGCCGAAGAAGTTGATGAGCTTGAAGAGGAAGTATTTACCCCAGGTAGCAGCTTCAACATCGAGCACATCTACATGATTAAACGCGAAATTTTAGAAATGCGACACGCCATTGATCCGTTAGCTCCCGCATTACGCATGCTCGTTACACAGCATAAGGATATGATCGCGAAACAACTCCGGTCGTATCTGCGAGATGTCCTTGACCATGAAATGGTAGCCAAGGACTATGTGGCAAACTTTGACGAACGTCTTAGTTCCCTAATCGACGCTGGCGTGGCAAAGATTTCACTACAGCAAAACTCTGATATGCGCGCTATATCTGCCTATGTTGGTATGGCAGCGGTTCCTACACTTATCGCCGGAATTTACGGAATGAATTTTGAAAATATGCCGGAACTAACTACCAACTACGGCTACTACATTGTAATTCTTGTCATGGTACTAACCGTGAGTCTCATGTGGTGGTACTTCCGCAAGATGAATTGGATCGGAGACTAAGCCATTTTATCTTTCTGGGGCTTTTCTGGTTGCGGAGCTACCAACAAAGTACGAAGTGTTGCTCGCGCCACTAACTTGCCCCTGTGGTGCATGTCAACGGCGACCACGTGGGTAGTACGGCCACGATGGATGATTTCAGCTGAAACGTCGATTACTCCAGCATGAACCATTCCCAAGAAATCAGTCGCGCAATGTACTCCTACCGCCATTGCCCCATCTGCAGCAACAACACTTGCTATTGATCCAGCTGTCTCAGCCATAGCCGAATACACACCACCATTGACTACACCTGATACTTGAAGATGCTCAGCTGCTACTGGAAGTTCCGCATGCACACCTTCAGAATTGATTTGTGTGAAACGTAGACCGAGTGTCTTAGAGAATCCTTCTAACTTTTCGTTAAATTCTTCCAGCTGTTCGATGCTCAGGCCTTCGACATTGGCGCTTTTGAGCAATTCCATAATCTCATCGTTGTTACTCATGTTGCCCAATCTAGTCTTTCTCCATGCCCAATCCGCAAGCTGGGTGGGTAAAATTGTTGCAGTCAGGGTATTGTCACAGTCATGACTGATCAAACACAACTAGCGCAGATCGGCGTTGTAGGTCTCGCTGTCATGGGTTCGAACCTCGCACGCAATTTTGCTCATAAAGGCCACACGGTTGCTGTTTTTAATCGCAGCTTTGAAAAGACCCAAGCGCTCATGGATCAGCATGGAGATGAAGGCAATTTCATCCCGTCCGCCACAATCGAAGAATTTGTTGCTTCGCTAGAAAAGCCTCGTCGCGCCATCATCATGGTTCAAGCAGGATCTGCAACTGACGCCGTAATCAACCAACTTGCCGATGCGATGGATGAAGGCGACATCATTATCGATGGCGGCAACGCACTCTACACCGACACGATTCGTCGTGAAAGCGAAATTGCTCAACGAGGCCTCAACTTCGTTGGCGCCGGTATTTCCGGAGGCGAAGAAGGAGCCCTCAATGGTCCTTCTATCATGCCTGGTGGTCCTAATAAATCTTGGGAAGCACTTGGACCGCTGCTCGAATCCATTGCCGCACAGGTTGACGGCACACCATGTGTTACTCACATCGGTCCTGACGGCGCAGGCCACTTTGTCAAGATGGTTCATAATGGAATCGAATATGCCGACATGCAGGTGATCGGCGAGGCATACCAATTGCTTCGATACGCCACCGAAATGCAGCCATCTGAGATTGCAGATGTGTTTAAGACATGGAACCAAGGCGACTTGGACTCCTACCTCATTGAGATTACGTCTGAGGTACTTGCTCAGGTCGATTCTGAAACTGGCACACCACTTATCGATCTCATCGTCGATGAAGCTGGTCAAAAAGGCACCGGTCGTTGGACGGTGAAAGCTGCTCTAGACCTTGGTATTGCAACTACTGGAATCGGCGAAGCTGTATTCGCTCGCGCACTTTCAGGTGCAACCACTCAGCGCAAGGCAGCCCAAGGTAACTTGCCAGCCGGCACTTTGGAATCATTGGCCTCGTTGAACATCGATAAGGACCAGTTCGTAGAAGATATCCGTCGCGCACTCTATGCTTCGAAGCTCGTCGCTTATGCGCAGGGCTTTGACGAAATTATCGCCGGATCAGCCGAGCACAACTGGGATGTCGATCCTCGCGACCTCGCTACCATCTGGCGCGGTGGCTGCATCATTCGCGCAAAGTTCCTTAACCGCATCGTTGAAGCTTACGACGCTAATTCAGAACTCCCGTCCCTCCTACTGGATCCCTACTTTAAGACTGAGTTGGAATCGCTTATCGATTCATGGCGCCGCGTAGTCGTTGCAGCTACACAACTGGGATTGCCTGTTCCAGTGTTCGCTTCATCGTTATCCTACTACGACTCTTTGCGAGCCGAACGCCTACCAGCTGCACTTATCCAAGGCCAGCGTGATTTTTTCGGTGCACACACTTACCGTCGCACGGATAAAGACGGAAGCTTCCACACCTTGTGGTCCGGTGATCGTAGCGAAGTAGAAGCTTAACGCTTCTTCTCGAAGAAACATTCTCCTTTATTTTAGAAAACAGGCTGGGCATTTTCACCCAGCCTGTCTGTTTTTTCACGCAGATTGCAGTAGAATTTTCCCAATGACTTCTTTTCTCGACCTCGGACTTCCTAGTGGTATCGTCCAGGTTCTATCCCGCCTAGGCATTGTTAATCCGTTCCCTATTCAAGAGGCGGCTATTCCCGATGCGATAAGCGGACGAGATATTCTCGGACGAGGTCCCACAGGCTCAGGTAAAACTTTTACTTTCGGCCTACCCATGATTACTCGACTGCAAGAATCTGGAGTGTCAAAGCCTGGTAAACCACGCGGACTCATCTTAGTTCCTACCCGTGAGCTCGCCGCCCAAGTTCGCGAACGTTTGGAAGAACCTGCTTCTGCTATGGGCTTACGTGTCCTCGAGGTAGTAGGCGGCGTCAGCATCAAGCGACACATCACATCACTAGCCTCTCCAGTCGACATTCTGGTAGCAACTCCAGGACGCGCCCAAGATCTGATTAATCAAGGAAAACTTTCCCTATCTGAGGTAGAGATCTCTACGCTTGATGAAGCCGATCAGATGGCAGACATGGGCTTTCTACCACAGGTAACCAAGCTACTGGAACTTACCCCGAAGACTGCTCAGCGATTGTTTTTCTCAGCAACACTCGATGGAGACGTGAATAAACTGGTCGATCGTTTCATGTCGGATCCAGTAACTCACTCGACCACCGCAGTAAAAGCAACCGTAGAGACTATGTCGCACTACCGATTCCATGTGGGCGACAGAGAAGCACGAAATTCTATAGTAGAAAAAATTGCTGGTCGCGACGGCAAAACAATCATGTTCATGCGCACGAAACATGGTGTTGATCGCCAAGTAAAGAAACTTCGCCGCATTGGTATAAACGCAGCTGGTTTACATGGCGATAAAGGACACAACACACGCGCTGCCGCCCTAGTTGGTTTCGCGGACGGCAGCGTTCCAGTGCTTGTTGCCACTGATATCGCAGCCCGAGGAATCGATATTGACGATGTCGATCTAGTAGTTCACGTAGATCCCCCAGCTGCGCACAAAGCTTACGTGCATAGGGCAGGCAGAACCGCCCGCGCCGGGACAGTCGGTAAAGTTGTCACACTTGTCATGGATAACCAACGTGAGGAAGTAGACAAGCTCCTCGGCAAAGCCGGAGTCTCTCCTGTTATCGTCGATGTGCATGCTGATTCAGCTGAGCTGACGAATATTACTGGGGCCCGCAAGCGTAATGGCAAAGCGTTGCAACCATTCGGTGCGCAGCAAAAAACTTCACAGCGCGGAAAGAAACAAGAGACAACTGCACAGGCAAATCAGCCCAAGCGCGGCAAATCTTCTTCATTCCGTACACGGCAATCCAAAAAGAAACGTCCCATCGCAACGTTTGGTGGGCACAAGAAGAAAGATGGTCAAAAGGGTCGAAGTTAATTCTTTAACCCAGTATTTCTCACGATGGACATTCTGTTAAGTATCCTCTCGCTCTTAGGTTTTGTGCTTCTCACCGCCAGCACAGGACTTTTCGTTGCCATTGAGTTTGCGCTCACCAGTTTGGAGCGCTCAACCATTGAAACCGAAGTAAAGGAGCGTGGGGATAAAAAATCTCGGGCGGTACAACGCGATTATCAAAATCTCTCCTTCGTCTTGTCTGGTGCCCAATTAGGTATCACCATCACTACCCTTGCAACGGGTTATCTAGCAGAACCAGTTCTTGCAAAGTTTTTAACACCGCTTTTGGAATTGATGGGATTGGAAGCGTCGACAAGCGTAGCTGTCGCTTTAGTGTTGGCGTTGATGATCGCAACGTTCTTGTCAATGGTGTTTGGCGAACTCCTGCCCAAAAACGTTGCAATCACAAACCCTATGGGTACCGCGCGCCACGTCGTCGGACCAGTTAATGCCTTCAATACCGTATTTAAGGGCTTTATCAAGTTTTTAAATCACTCGGCTAACTGGGCAGTACGAAAAATGGGAATCGAGCCAGCCGATGAGCTCGCCACAGCTCGTTCCACTCAAGAGCTCACGGCCATCGTCAAAAGTTCTGCGGAAACTGGCGATATTGATGAAAATACAGCTCTTGTTCTTGACCGCTCACTCAAATTTGGTGAGACAACTGCCGGTGAGTTGATGACTCCTCGGTCTACAGTTGAAGTTCTCTCAGCAGAAGACACCGTTCTTGACCTCATCGCATTAGCAATAGAGACAGGACACTCACGCTTCCCAGTCATTCGTGGCGACCTAGACGATACGATCGGCGTCGTCCATTTTAAAGATGCATTTTCTGTTCCTGAAGATCAGCGCCACGTAATTCCATTAAGTTCAATAGCACGCCCTGTGCCCATTATCCCTGAAAGCCTAGATGGTGATGCCGTCCTCAATGCAGTGCGTTCTGCTGGATCCCAAATCATCCTCGTTGCAGATGAATACGGTGGAACTTCAGGCCTTATCACAATCGAAGACGTCGTTGAAGAAATCCTCGGTGAGGTTTATGACGAGCATGACGATGCAGACGCAGAACGTGATTTCAACAAATTTGGCAATAGTTGGGAAGTTTCCGGCCTAGCCCGTATCGATGAAGTTGCCAAAACAATTGGATACGTCGCCCCAGACGGCCCCTATGAGACTCTCGGTGGATTAGTAATGCAAGTCCTAGGACGAATCCCTGAAACTAACGACGAACTACTACTACCTGAAAGTGACAATCCAGCATTAGCTGAATTCGAATCCGGTTACAGTTGCCGCTGGCTCGCTAAAGTCTCCGCCATGGAAGATCGCAGAGTAGACAAGGTAATTATTTCACCGCTGCAAGATGATGAAGTACCCCAGTATGAAAAGGAACAGAATTCATGAGTCTCAGTAGCACCGTTTTACTGATTGTTCTTTTGCTCCTTGCCAATGCTTATTTCGTCGCATCCGAATTTGCACTTGTCTCTTCGCGCAAAGATCGAATTGAGAATCTGATAGCTCAAGGACAGCCACGGGCGCAAAAAGTCTTGCTGTCCATGGAGCATCTTTCTATCATGCTTGCGGCATGCCAATTTGGTATTACGATATGTTCCCTAATTTTAGGCAAAGTTGCCGAACCAGCTATTGCACATTTTATTGAGCAACCATTCCATTCCCTTGGATTACCTGCTCATCTGCTCCACCCGGTTTCATTCATCATCGCACTAGGTATCATTACTTTCCTTCATATTCTCGCCGGAGAAATGGTTCCGAAAAATATTGCACTTGCAGGGCCAGAAACTCTTGCACTTTGGCTGATTCCATCGCTGCTATGGTTCATGCGTTTGACAAGGCCCATCATTGCAGTAATGAACTGGCTAGCTCGTATAAGTTTGCGCGCCGTCGGGATTGAACAAAAAGACGAACTTGAATCCGCCGTAGACCCAGACCAGCTAGTGACCATGCTCTCCGAGTCTCGATCAGAGGGCTACCTCGACGCAGAAGAACATGCACGGTTGAATAAAGCACTCCGAGTTGAAGATAGGTCTCTTCAAGAGGTCATGATTCCTCTCAACAAAGTGCGTTCCCTCAACTTTGGAATGCGGGGACCACTTCTCCAAGAATTAGAAACTGCTGTTGCAGAAACTGGGTTTTCACGTTTTCCAGTGACAGGAAAAGACGGCTCGTATCTCGGTTATGTGCACATCAAGGACGTACTGGATCGTTTTGATCATTCCAGTCCTGACACCATCATTCATCGCTCAGAGATCCGGCCATTAATCATCGTTGATGCAGCTGGAACTATGGATGAGGCCTTGCAATCGATGCACTCCAAGTCAGCGCACATGGCCCAAGTTCGTGATCGCGGCCTCCTCCTAGGCGTTATCACCCTAGAGGATCTCATCGAGGAATACGTTGGAACCTTCTCCGACTGGACACACGAACAATCATGAGAAATTTTGATCTAATTCGTCTCACTGAAGCTCAATGGCATGACCGTGAATCTGCTCACCAACTTCGGGCAGATCGGCTTACAGCTGACCACATGAAACGTCGTCGTGCGGGTATTAGTCACCCCGTCTATGATTTTCTTTTCGAATACTATCCAGTACGCGTTGCCCACATGAAAAAATGGCACCCTGGTGTCGGTGTAGGACTCGAAGGAAATCCCCCACATTCACGTTGGAAGGGTTACACCACCATTGACGATGTCACCGTAGTCGACGTTGAAGCCCTCAAAAAGAAACGAAGCTCAACGCTTCACTACGTATCTAATCTGTTGAAACAAACGCAACTTAACCCAACTCATTTTGACTGTTTTGGGCTCCACGAATGGGCTATGGTTTATCAAACCTCTCAGCCTCGACACACTCTCCCATTGCGGCTAGGCGCGCAAGGCAGCAACAAAGTCGTAGAATCCCACAACATAAGATGCACGCACTTTGATGCATTCCGGTTTTTCACCGAGCCTGCCGTGCCTCTCAACTTTCAGGTACTCACACGCGAAAACCAACCATCCTGTGAACAACCAGGCTGTTTACACGCCATGATGGACCTCTACAAATGGTCTGCCAAACTTGGCCCACTTATCCCAGGTGATCTCTGGCTTGATACCTTTGAGCTCGCTTGGGACTGTCGAGTGTTAGATATGGAAGCTTCTCCATACGACTGCACCGATTATGGCTTGGGAATCGTCCCAATCGAAACAGCCGAGGGTAAAGCCGAGTATGTTCGCCGTCAACGTGAACTGTCTGAGCGTGGTCAGCTGCTACGTCAACGGCTTGTCGCAGAGCTAGAGCGAATCGACCGGTTTACACTTACCTCCTAGATCTATTTCCAATTCCAGAAAGGCGCCAATTATGGCTAAGCATTCGGACGGGAAAAACAACTATCGACTTTCGCCCAGTGTGATCGCGATAGCGATCGTCATCGTACTGGTAGCCGCTGGTGTTTTCTTGTGGACCCAGGCAAAACGAGAAGACTCTGCAAAATCCTCCTGTATCAATGGGAACTTAACGCTTCCTATTGCGACCAATAACAAGGAGGTAGCAAGCCAAATTATCGATGCCTACAACTCTTCAGGGCGGGTCACTCGCGACTACTGTGTTCGTGCTGAACTAACCGATTCTGTCGCTCATGCTGGGGTTTACCTTAGCGACGAAAGTGATCATCAGGTCAACCAAGTGTTGTCAGCAGAAAAACGGTCACCGGCAACTTTAGAATGGCCGACAGTCGCAACTGACCAAGTGGGGATAGCTCGTCGTGAAGATGCCACAGAAGATGCGCCCGTTACCTACCCGGTGAAGTCCGATGCAGTGTCTTCAGCGCTCGTTGCTGCTTTTACCCACAATAATGATGCTTCTGCTGCGACCAAAATGCTACGTGATTTTAGTGAAACAACAATTGATTCTGCTGTCGCTCAATCAGCGCCAAAGATTGTCGTGTCGAAATCTGAAACTCCGCAAGGATATTCATTTGAAGAAATTCAAAACCTGTCGAAACCGCTACGCGCAGTAGCTCTAAACCCTACCGATTCGGTTAATGAGGAAGTTGTTCGGGCAGGAGCAGACTTTGGTACAGCAATTGCGGCAAACACACCTGATGCTCAAAAACCACAAAAATTGTCACAAGAGGTCGCAACTGCAGCAGAAATTTTGGCTTCACTCACTGATAGTTCACCAGCTGTAGATTCACAATCCAATCAGAGTCCTAGAGATATCCTGATGCTTCTCGATACCTCAGAGTACATCAATGGTGTGAGCACAGATGGAATCCGTTGGTTCGATGCAGCATCACATGGGCTCATTAATCTTGCCCAAAAGCAAGAAGAACGCGGTAAAGCCATAGGACTGTGGAATTATTCTTCCCCACTGACTCCTGGAATTACCCAAGGCTGGCGGTCGAACCTTAATTTCGATACCCTTGACGCTGCTCGCCAAGTCAAAGATGTCCTCGGAAATTTTGGAACTGGCGGGCAACCACAGACTCTTGCGGCAACATCAGCAGCCTTAAATTATGCTGTAGAGCATGCACAGCATGCTGGAAATACAAGCGTGGTCATTGTGTTCACAGGAACAAATGACTCATTCACCGGATTAGCTGAATCAGTCAGAAAAGCTCAAGAATCTCACGTTTCACTTCATGCGATTCAAATCGGCGATGGACAAGATGATACGAACATCGCGCAAGCTGCAAAAGACACCAATGGCAGCTACGTGCACGCAACATCGGCGGCAGAACTAGATAGAGCTATTGCTTCCACAACGAAGTAACCATAATGGATGCGCCCTCGTTTCTATCGGCCAGAGAAAATGATAGAAACGAGGGCGCTTTTGCGTATCAACGCGTTACGACGTCTTCCGAAGGCGACGTGCTGCTAACTCATCTATTCCGCCCGCAGCTGGGCTATTGGACAAAAAATCGCTGATCTTTTCTGAAGGGAATGAAGAAATAGTTCCGGTAAGCTCTCGAACAATTCCAGGTACTGCGATCCCAAACACACCTTGACCACCGCCGAGGAGATCAATTACCTCTTCATTCGAACGGCACTCATACACCGTAGTACCATCCGAAACAAGCGTAATTTCCGCCAAATCATCCACTCCACGATTACGCAATTTGTCTACAGCGAGACGAATGTTTTGCAGGGAAATTCCAGTATCCAGAAGTCGCTTGACAATCTTCAACACCAGAATGTCTTTAAAAGAGTACAGCCGTTGAGATCCCGATCCTCGTGCAGTGCGAATTGTCGGTTCTACTAATTTAGTACGAGCCCAATAATCCAATTGACGATACGTAATTCCCGCCACTTGGCATGCAATAGGAACACGATAGCCGACTTCTTCATCGGGTCCCATATCAAAAAGTGCTTGTTGCACTGGGACATCGTTGTCGCGCATTTCTTCCATCAGGTTGTCTCCCCTGCGATCTCTGGCTTCGCATCGAGCTTGGGCCGTAGGTATTGCTGTTAAGCAACAGGTTAGAGCACGAACGTATAGAAAACGCGCGACACGCCCAAAACCTCAACCTCAAGTTGAAGTTTAGACATTTGCCGAAGCTTTAGCTATCCCCCAGATCAAAAGAATCGTCCCCAAAGTCATCCGATCCCAAAAGATCCTGCTCACTTACACCAAGACTTTCCATAAGGTTGGAAAAATCTGCATCTGCTTGAGATTTGGTGGGATCCGAATCTAGTTCATCATGAACATCTTTAGGAAAAACAAATCCTAAATAGGCTTCCATATCGGATTCAGGAACGAAAACGCTAGCTTGGTTAAGGACTTCATCATCTACAGAGATTGCAACGCCAATCAATTCTGAAATCGCAATCGCATCACTTGGTCGACAATCAATTTCTTCTTGATTATCAAGCACTAATGAACAGATAAAGACACCTTCGTAGTAACTCACTACACGGATTGCCTCGACGCTACCCCCCATACGGTTAATGGTTTCAATGAGCACATCGTGTGCCAACGGCCTACGAGGAGCTCCATGCTCACTTCGCTCTGAAAGTCTGATGCCTTCTTCAACATCAACCCAAATGGGAAGAATTCGGCGCCGTTCTGACCAGGAGAAAACTAAACAAGCATCATCTTCTGGTGGGAAAAAATGGACGCCTTTATATTCAACTTGGCGAAAAGCCATAAATTAATTTCTCCCCAAAAGTTTAACGGTTCAGCTCATCGCGCAACATCGAACGCAGCATCGTAGCATTCAATGATACTACCAATGCGCTAAGTTGCTGTGACATTTCTTCTGCACGTTGACGCGCGCTCTCACTTTGAGAACGAGCGACAGGCGTTGTAGCGCGAGAAATTAAATCGGCATGGCGCGAAGCAAGATTACGCAATGACTTGAGGTGCCTAACATCGAAACCAAATTCCTTCAGCTGCACCGCGACCGATACCACTTGTACATCATCCGCGGTAAAGAAACCTGAAGAATCCGGTCTAATCAATCCCGCTTCGGCAAGTTCACTTACTTCGGATTCGGAAACTTGGGCTCTCGCCGCAACATCGCTATCGGAAAGCCTAGTGACCACCGAAGTGCGGAATGACTCTGGGCTAATGAGAGGGGCATTGTCACTGCCACGCGAAATAGGCGTGACCGCGCCAGAATCCATTGCCTCAAGTTGCTCCCTAATAACCTTAAGCGGCAAATAGTTATCCCGCTGTGTAACGAGGATGTAGCGCAACCGTTCGACATCATCTTGGGTAAATCGACGATATCCGGTTGAAGTGCGCTGGGGAGTAATTAGCCCTTCGGACTCGAGGTAACGAATTTTCGACACCGTGACATCAGGAAATTCCGCAGTGATTTTTGCGAGCACGACACCAATCGACATCGTCTTTTTCGACGAAGACAGCGACGATGACTGCGGCCTAGGCTGGTAAGAACCAGCCGAACCTGAATCATTTCGTTGCGGAAGTGCACTCATAATTTTGTGAATCGTTTCTTTCGATGACGTATGCGGCTAATGTCACGGGATAATCTGAAAGCAGCAGGATTTAATGCCTACGCGCGAGGCCCCTCAATGAAGACCAAACGGAACTTACCAATCTGCACTTCATCACCACTGGAAAGTACTTCAGAGTTACGTGGCTCACGATTAACGTAGGTGCCGTTGAGGCTTCCGACGTCAACGACCTCAAATGATCCGTCTTGACGTCGGAATTCAGCGTGACGGCGAGACACTGTGACATCATCCAAGAAAATGTCACTTTCAGGATGGCGACCAGCTGTTGTTGTTGGACGGTCGAGCAAGAAACGAGCGCCGGCATTGGGCCCACGCTTGACGACCAGCATGCCTGCACCTGCAGGTGGAGTCACATCACTTCCTGATGCTGTAGCTGCCCCTGCCCCCGATTCCATTTCCTTGAGTAAATCTGCACGGAAAACGGAAGTGGTCTCGACCTGAACGTCGGGAGCACCGGTGTTGTCGCTCATTATTCAACCTCCGATAAAAGACAAGATTCGGCTTCACGCCGAACTTTCAACAATGCTTTACATCATAGCGCTAGTTTGACCGTGATGACCAAGGAGAGAGGATTATTTTCCAATATCTACCTTTGAGCTGCCATTTTAAACAAGTTTATACACGGCAGCACAACGTCTATCTAAAAATACTTCCTATTCCATTTATTACTGAACGATTATTATTTGAAAGCGGATTATCGCTAACCATGTAGGTCCACGTTGCAGATGGCCGCGTTAGGCCAGCGTCCGCCAAATGCGCTCCGTCTTGGTCAATAGTTACGTCCCGAAAAGTCTCTACAGCAAGATCAACCGCACGTTGCGCTAACTGTTTAAACTCTCGTACTGCAATTCGGTGATATTCATCAAGCGGAGTTTCTCGTGCAATAGTACGTAAATGTATGGACTCACGGACATGATCCATAAGTGCTAGGTGATCACTCCAACAGCGGTCAAGATGATAGAGCATGACCTCTCGTGCAGCCTGAACAAGAATCGCTGGATCTAATTTGTCGCTCAATTTATGAGCTTTTTCAGGCACCGCCTCTGATAGCTCCACCCACGCCTGATCAGTATCGAGAAGTCGCGCACGACGCTCATCGATAATGACTCGTTGATCCGCCAACAATTTATTGTATTTCCATGTTTGAGAATGAATTTCCAGTAACTGCCCTTCGGTTACACGTTGACAGTGCGCTACAAAATCAGTAATTCTCTTGGAATCAATGCGACCATCAGCATCCGGCAAGGCTTTAATTTCTTCTCCGGCACCGCCTACGACAACGACGTCGTCTTCTAAAGACACGAAAAACAGAGAAAGGCCTGGGTCGCCTTGCCGACCGGCACGACCACGCAGCTGATTATCCAAACGGGAACTGCGGTGACGACTGGATCCGATAACCGCAAGTCCCCCCTTTGCTACTACTGCGTCCCTATCTTTTTCGTTTGCCCCACCGAGGCGAATATCGGTTCCACGGCCAGCCATCTGAGTAGAAACCGTCACCCGGCCGATGTCTCCCGCCTCCGCAATGATCTGTGCTTCTTCCGCGTCATTTTTAGCGTTCAATACATTGACCGTGATGTCTCGTGCCTGTAAGGCTTGCGCTAATTCTTCAGATTCTGAGACATCGCTAGTACCAATCAAAACTGGTTGTCCAGTGGTATGAAGCAACTCAATCTCTTTCACCAGCGCTCGAAATTTTTCAGCTTGGGTGGCATAAACGCGGTCAGCTTCATCAAACCGTTGGGACTGTTTGTGCGGTTCAATCACTGATACTCGAAGGTCATAAAACTGTCGCAATTGATCCGTAGCTTCGACAGCCGTTCCAGTCATGCCGCAAACAATTGGATATCGCCCCATCAGCGATTGGAGCGTGAGAGTATCGAGGATTCGACCGCCTTCAGTAACGACTAATCCTTCTTTAGCCTCTACAGCTGCTTGAACTCCATCAGGCCAACGCTGTAGCTGAGCAACACGACCTTTGGAGGCGTCAATAAGAGCAATCTTTCCATCTCGAATGATGTAATGAACATCTCTAATAAGTAATGCCTGCGCATGTAGCGCTAAATTCACTTGTACGAGCGTTGTCCCTACATGAGCATCATCGTAAAGACTTTGAATACCAAGCACCTGTTCCACCAACGCAGCACCTTTATCATTTAGTGATACATTCCGCCGGTCTGCATCCACACTGTAATGCTCGTTTTCTTTTAGGCGCCGCACAATTTCGGTAATCCGGCCAGCTGGGGCCGTACCAGGTTCATTTCCGGCTAAGACAAGTGGCACGAGAGCTTCGTCGATAAGCACTGAGTCCGCTTCGTCCACGATCGCAACATCTGCTCCGTTTTGGACGGCGTGGCTACGCTGCGTAACCAACTGATCCCTCAATACATCAAAGCCAATTTCAGTCACTGGCGCATAAACAATCGAAGATGCATACGCGCGACGGCGTTGCTCAGTATTAAGAGATTCTGTCACCGCGCTGACTGTGAGCCCGAAATATCGAACAAGATCACCCATCCACTCAGCATCACGCTCCGCCAAATAATCATTTACGGTTATTGAGTGAACTCGCTTCCCCTGCAACGCGTATCCGACTGAGGCCATTGCCCCAACTAGGGTTTTACCTTCACCAGTAGCCATATGGATTACGTCGCCTTCTAGAATGCGCAGCACTGCCTGCAGCTGCACATTAAAAGGATTCATAGACAAGGAGCGCTGGGCCCCAATTGATAACAACGCTAAAAGATCGGCGCGGCTTTCATCGTCTGAGTGCTGAGCACACTCATGTGCGCGTGCAACCACATCTGCGTCTGAAAGAGAAGCAAACTGCACACCACGCTTAGCAGCTTGGGCAACGATGTTTTTACTCTTCGTTTGATTGCGGGTATTTTTCCCACCCATCGCATCCCAAAACCAACGGAATCCAGCCACTCTCTTGCCTTCCTTTTAGCATTTGCAATTGAATCTGCTTGTAAAACTATTTAACTCTATTTCAGGAATTCAATCTAATGTCTGAGACTGTCACTGTCTGACAGGGATCTCACATGACTTACATGAACAATCGTGAGTTAGCTTTCATTGACAGTAGCGACTTGATCAACAAAACACTCAGGATCTGTGCATCTATACAGCAAACACCTATAGTCTGGAACTCGGAAACACATACTCGCTACCAAGGGATAATAAAGGAGCATTAGGAATGCATTCGCGCAGCGTGAAGTTCCCCTCAAGCAAAGGGCACCAAATCGCCGGAACTATTGATTTTCCTGACGGCACTCCACGTGCATTCGCAATGTTCGCGCATTGTTTCACCGGATCGCGTTTTACCCCTGGCGCAGCGAGAGTATCCAAGGAATTAGCTGAGCGTGGCATTGCATGTCTCCGTTTCGATTTCCCAGGCCTTGGACAATCTGAAGGTATTTTCTCTGAAACTTCTTTCAGCGAAAATGTTGCCGATATCAAAGCAGCAGCGGATTGGCTTGGCCAACATTATTCCGCGCCTCAGCTCCTCATTGGACATTCACTCGGAGGCGCAGCATCACTTAAAGCTGCAACGACGCTCAAATGTCTACGGGGCGTTGCGACGATCGGTGCTCCTTTTGACCCAGCTCATGCAGTATTGCACTTTGCGGACCGTATCGGTGAGGTCGACGAAAACGGCGCGGTTACGCTAACTCTTGGTGGACGAGACATCACCATTTCCCGCGAATTCCTAGAAGATCTTGCAGATACCAATCCAGAAGCGTATCTGCCACGTTTGCGGAAGCCTCTGCTCATCTTGCACTCTCCCATTGACCAAACAGTAGGAGTAGATAATGCCCAACTCATTTTCAGAACCACGCGATATCCCAAGTCATTAGTTGCGTTAGACAAGGTTGACCATCTGTTGACTAAGCAAGGTTCTGCACAACAGGCAGCGCGAATAATTAACACATGGTTTGAGCAACATATAGTTGCTGAAAATGAAGATCCCAACGCTGACACCCTGCCTGAGGGTGTAGCAGTAGCTCAGTCTATTCCAGCGGGTAAATTCGCTGACATCGTCCATACCGGTACACATTCTTTTACCACCGATAGAGAAAAGGCTCTTGGCGGCAAGAACCTAGGAGTCTCCCCAACCTCACTGCTTATTTCTGCGCTAGCAGCTGCCGCATCTCAAGAAATTCGCTTGGCAGCAAAGGAATCTCGTATTCATTCGCTTGAAGATGTCAACGTAACTATCTCAAAGACCGTAGGAGATGGCGAACGTGTGCACTTACGTCGAAATATATCTCTCGTAGGCGATCTTACGGATGACGAACGCCATGAATTGCTTCTTGCTGCTCGCAATAGTGATATTGAAAAGATGCTTCAAGGAAACGTAACCATCAACGACCAGGACGTTTAGCACCTCATGATGAATTGCCCGTGTGGTTCCGGCACCAGTTATTCAGACTGCTGCCAACCTTTTCACACCAAGGCTAAAAATGCACCAACTGCTGAATTGTTGATGCGATCACGCTATTCGGCTTTTGTGCTGGGGAATGAGGAGTACCTTCTATACTCTTGGGCACCTGAAACCGCGCCTCATAGCTTGAATCTTGAAGAATTTATTATGTGGCGCGGACTCACCATCCATCAGTCCTATCACGGCGGCCTTTTTGACTCGACGGGGATTGTCGAATTCACTGCTAGGTATGCTGTCTGTGGACAACTGCAATCACAACATGAAACGTCCCATTTCAGACGCCATGATGGGCGCTGGGTCTATGTTGACGGAGATCTTCATTAGAAATATATCTAAGTGCTAGGGATTCCCCAGTTCCGGCTCCAGTCTAAGAATTAGAGTGAACTTTTTCACTAGCAGATGTTCACTGCGCACCTAAAATACGAAAAGCAAAACCGGTGTTCTTGGCTGAGAACACCGGTTAATGCTCGATACCGAGCACTGGAGTTTAACCAGAAACTCGCTATCAACTTAATTTGTCGGACTAACAGGATTTGAACCTGCGACCCCTTGACCCCCAGTCAAGTGCGCTACCAAGCTGCGCCATAGTCCGTCCGCTTCCGTTAAAAGCATAAGCTCAACGTCTGCTGCTACAGGCTACAACACTCCTAACCAATATGGCTAATCGGCACGTCAAGCCGTTGTTATACGTCATGATCACAGACCGCCGTATTGGGCACTTAAAGCAAACGTTGCTCGGATTGCCTCTCGCCAAGTTCCAAAATCATGACCTCCTGGCACTTCAAGGTATTGAGTGTGCATTCCTGCGTGCTGCGCTAGATCATTCAAACGTTTCAAACCTTTCTGGGATTCAGCGTCTTGAGAGCCTGCTACAAAGACACCCGAAATAGAACCAAACCGGTTACTATCACTATATTTCTTCAAAATCGCAGCAGGATTGGAATCGTCGTAACGCTTTTGATCGCCACCAAAAAACTTCGCTAATGTTTGTTCGTGAGTACCCGAAACTAACTCATCTTGGCCTGAAAAATCTAGGAAATGGCCATAAGCACTAGGATGATTAGTAATTACCTGAAAGCTACATGTTCCACCATAACTTAACCCCCCAATAGTCCATTGAGACTGATCAGAATTGACTTTAAAAGCATTTTTAATCCCCGTTGGAACATCTTGGGTAAGATAAGTCATCACTTTAAACTCAGGCCCATCGACGCAAAGCGGATCACCGCCCAGAGTTGCCGTAGCATCAACGCTAATCACAATTGGCGACTTTCCATCATGTGTGCGCTGATATTCGTCAGCAACGGTGTCTACTCGTGCAGACTCGAACCAATCCGAAGGACTCCCAGGACTGCCCGCCATGAGCACTAATACGGGTAAAGAATCAGCTTGTTTCGTCCAATAACTAGGAGGAATGTAGGCAATGGCATCACGTGCAGGAAAAGACGATTTTTCTCCTACTAATGAAAAAGTCACCTTCGCGCCTATCTCTCTCCCCTGAGCAGTCGGCGCCTTGGAAACGTGAGCAAATTCGCTATAAGACATCTCACGCGCAACTTCGACTGGGACAAGCGAACGCAGATCTGGGTACAACTGGTACGTTAAATTTGCAACGCCAGCGGATCCAACAAGAGACAAACATAGTGCAATGAACAAGAGGATACGACGGCGAATGAACATTGTTGCAAAAAGAGCTATTACAGTCAATGCCACAGCAAAATATATAGATATTGGTATGGAATCTGGAAAAGGTCGCCAAAGTTTTTCTACGATAATTTTAGCCGCAAACGCCCCAACCGTGATCGCAACTAGCGTAATGACCACACCTTTTACACGCCACGGTCGCCAAGCGGCATAAACTATCATCAGCAATGAAACAACGCATAACCCCATGAAAAACCACATCATGAGTGGTTGCGTAAGGCTAATCGATAAAACCCGACTCATGGAGATTCATTCTTCCGCGGCTGCAGAGGTTTTTCCAGTTTGCCGGATCCTTCTAGGAAAACTGCCAGCACATTCACATAATCGTTCGGTTGCTCCCACGGTCTGCGACTATTATCCCCAAATAATGAAAACTTATAATTCAAAGATGACCACTCAACACAGTTCCGATATTCGGAACTCACAAAGCATATCCGCGTCTTTTGTAACTCCTCATGATGCACCCGTTACTTCACGCAAGTATGTTCCTAAGTTCAATTCCAATAACCATAGAATAAAAACTGCAGCAGCCTTCGAAAAAGGCTCCGAAATATATCACGCAGTCCGCCCCAATTATCCCAATTCGGTAATTGAACTTTTAAATCTCTCCCCTAATAGCAGGGTGCTCGATATCGGATGCGGCACCGGTAAGCTAACGGAGCAAATCGCACAACAAACAAGCTCCGTCTATGCTCTGGACCCAAGCAAAGACATGCTTGATTCGTTTCGTTCCACACTTGACATCCCCTCTTGGCAAGCTACTGCTGAACAAACTGCAGTTTCAGATTCTCGCTTTTCGACGCTTACTTGTGCACAAACATGGCACTGGGTAGAACCTCTTGCAGCTAGTGCCGAACTCGACAGAATTAGCACCAACGACGCGCAGTTGCTCTTAGTGTGGAATACTCTTGATGTCTCCGTACCGTGGGTTCACCGCCTTAGCCGTATTATGCATTCAGGCGATACCCTCGCCGAGGGGTTTATTCCCCACGTCGCACAACCGTGGGAACTAGTATCTGTTCTCCGCGGAAAACATGCCCAAGAGCTATACCCCGACCAGATACATACTCTCGCCCACACTCGTTCGTATTGGCTACGTGCATCCGAAAAAACAAGAGAAAAACTAACACATAACCTCTCGTGGTATCTCACCGATCACCTCGAATTACCTAGCACATCTTTGGTGGAAATCCCTTATCGTTTCGACGCATTTTTATATAAAAAAGCGCCAGTCAAAACTCAATAAGAGCTTGACTAGCACCTACTCACTTCTACTCTAAAGAAGTACTTGGGCTAATACAGTTCCCACAATGCAAGAAACAATAACACATATAAAGCCAGGAATAATGAACGAATGGTTCAAGACATACTTACCGATTCTGGTAGAACCAGTCTTATCAAATCCAATACAAGCCAAATCTGACGGATACGTTGGAAGAATAAAGTAGCCATACGCTGCACCGATAAAGCCAATAACCGTTGCAGGATCCAGACCAAGCTTAAGACCCAACGGTACGATCGCTACGATCGCTGCACCTTGAGAGTTAACAAGTTTAGAAACAAGCAGCAAAACTAACGCATAGGCCCATGCATGACTTTGCACCACACCGCTGAGCGCATCTACGAGAGAATCTAAATGCGCTTGGAAAAATGTGTCAGCCATCCATGCAACACCGAACACAGAGAACACAGCGGTCATTCCCGCCTTGAACACGGTTGTAGAAGCAATCTTTCCAGGTTCAACCTTGCACAACAGCATCATGAGGGCACCTGCCACCAACATAATCATCTGGATAACGAGATTCATAGACAATGGTTTCAGATCACCATTGGAATTAGGGAATGATGGGCGCAACCATTCGATCGCGCCGAGTAACACTACGATCGCAATGGCACCCAAGAAAATTCCAGTGGCACGATACGCGCCCTTTTCAAATCGTTGTCCGATCAAAGAATGCGACTCACTGTATACACTCTTTTTAAAATCTGGATCTTTAAGACGTTCTTGGAAGGCCTCATCTTTATCCAAGTCTTTACCTCGATGCAGGGACCACACTGCAGCCACCAAAACACCGCATAACGATGCAGGCATCGCAACCGCTAAGATTTGCGGAATAGAGTATGCAGATTGAGTTACACCAGCCTGCTCCGCCAAAATAGAAGTCAATGAAACAATAGCTACCGACACCGGCGAGGCTGTGATACCCATCTGGGCAGCTGTAGAAGAGACAGCCATAGGCCTTTCTGGGCGGATATTTGTTTTAATCGCGATGTCTTCAATAATCGGAAACATTGTATAAACAACATGTCCAGTTCCACACAATACGGTTAATAGCCAAGTAGTAATCGGAGCCAAAATCGTGATTCGCTCGGGATGCTTTCTTAAAATCTTTTCCGCAAATTGCATCATCACATCAAGACCACGCGCCTGTTGCAAAGTAGCTGCACAACCGATGACCGCAATAATCGTAAGCATCACCGACACCGGTGGCTCTCCCGGTTTAAGGCCAAATATAAAGGCAAGGATAAACAAACCAATACCAGAAATAAGACCTAGCCCCATTCCGCCATATCGCGTACCCAACACGAGGCAGAAAAGAATTACCGTAATTTGTAATAAAAGCGCGATACCAGACGTGGGATCGAGAATTGAAGCGAGCATACGCAGAAGCCTTTCAAATTAATGCCACCGATTGCCTAATCTTTTAACAATCATTTCTCAATCTATTCCCGCATTATTGAAAATCCATAACCGAATCTCCGTGTCATTTTTCACATCAATAAAATGAATTAAATTCATTTTGGAATATATGGAAATTAAATGCAAAAGTCGCCCATTTGCATAGATATTGCATAGCAAATGGGCGACTAACGATAAATCTTTAAAGAATTATCACTTCTTTGAACGACGTTCGCGCACACGAACTGCAATCTTGACTGGGGACCCCTCGAAACCAAAGCTTTCCCTAAACTTGCGTTCAAGGTAGCGACGATAACCAGCGTCTAAGAAACCAGTGGTAAATAGCACAATCGTAGGCGGTTGAGTTGAAGCTTGCGTGGCGAACAATACGCGAGGAACGCGGCCCCCCTTCATTGGTGGCGGATTCTGTGCAATAGTCGCCCGCAACCAGTTGTTTAGCTGACCTGTGGTAACACGCTTATCCCAGCTTTCCAGCGCTTCCAGCATGTACGGCTCTAGTCTTTGAAGGGCACGTCCCGTCTTAGCCGAAATATTTATACGCTTTACCCACGGAATGTGAGCAAGTTGCAGATCAATTTCACGTTCTAGTTCCCAACGGCGATCTTCTTCCATAAGATCCCATTTGTTGAAAACAAGGACGAGCGCTTTACCAGCATCCAAGATCATGGACAACACACGTTGATCTTGTTCCGAGACTGGTTCCGAGGAATCGATCATGAAAATACATATTTCAGCAGCATCAATAACGCCACGAGTACGTAGAGACGCGTAATACTCATGCCCTTGGGCATTTTTCACTTTTTTGCGTAGTCCCGCAGTATCAATAAACTTCCAAAGGTGCTTGTCAAGTTTTACGATGGAATCCACCGGATCCACCGTTGTACCGGATACATTATCGACAACTGATCGATCTTCGCCAGACATTTTATTTAGCAAAGATGACTTGCCCACATTGGGCTTACCCACAAGGGCAACGCGACGCGGTCCTTCAACAATTGAGGTTGCACGTGGGGTTTCTGGGAATGCTGCCAAAATTTGCTCGAGAACGTCTGCGCCGCCTCGACCATGCTGCGCAGAAACCGGCCAAGGGTCTCCCAAACCCAATGCATAAAACTCTGCCATATCGGCATACTGGCTATCAGAATCAAATTTGTTAGCCACCAAAATTACTGGAACTTCAGATTTTTGAAGTTTACGGGCCATCACCGAATCGGTTTCCGTAATACCCACCTTGGTATCGACAACCATAACGATAACGTCTGCTGTAGCCATCGCGGTTTCCGCCTGCCGGGCAATCGCCGCGTGGATCCCCTTAACGTTTGGATCCCAACCACCAGTATCTTGAACCCAGAATCTACGTCCTCCCCAATCCGCTAGATAAGAAATTCGATCTCGCGTAACGCCGGGGAAGTCCTCAACCACTGCTTCTCGGCGCCCTAAAAAGCGATTAACAAGCGAAGACTTGCCAACATTTGGACGACCTACGATGGCCACCGTGCAGAGGTTCTCTGACTCAATCGCCCGAGATCCAACACCGAATGCACGCTCAAGCTCTTCCCAATCTTCATCGGTGTAATCCTCACCAAAGTCGGCTTCCCCAAAATCAGCTTCATCGAATACGACATTGCCTTCAGAGTCATGTTCAAAATCGAAGTCAAAGTCATTCTCATCAAAGCCATCAGAAGCATACCCAGCCCCATCGACTACGACGTCTTCTTCTACGAATGCTTCCTGAGCATCGACTTCACCATGTGCAGTGTGATAAACGAAAACCGTTTCTTGGTCTTCATCCGAGGAGTTATTTCCGCCAAGCGGTGCATTGTGCGCATTGCTCATCGTGCGGTCCTTTCAGCAGATTTTTCAATCAGAGTCATCAAAGTATCGACGACTTGATCAAGGGTTAACGTAGAAGTATCGACAACGGTTGCGTCACTAGCTGGCGCTAATGGAGAAACAGATCGGTTGCTATCGAGCTCATCACGACGTTTCACGTCGGCAAGTACAGTCGCCAAATCTGTTAGTCGTCCGGCCGCCACATCCTGGTCATATCGCCGTTGTGCGCGTACCTCAGCAGAGGCAGTTAAGAATATTTTTACAGGCGCATCGACCAGAACGGTCGATCCGATATCACGACCATCGACTACGCACCGATGTGCAGTAGCTACCAGTTCGCGCTGTAGGGCTACCAGATTTTCCCGAACTTCTAGGATTGCAGCAACAGCAGAAACATTTTGAGTTACTAGACGTCCACGGATTTCATTCGACACGTCTTCCCCATCAAGGATCACTTCACGTGAAGCCGGGTCATCATTGACGGACAAAGGCAGTTCCCTGGTGGCCTGAACTACCGCAGTAGTATCGCTCGGGTTGATTCCTTGGCGTAACACGTGAAGCGTCGCAACGCGGTACATCGCGCCAGTGTCCAAGTACTTTGCCCCGAGCATAGAAGCAATCCGTCGACAAACCGTAGACTTGCCTGCTCCAGAAGGACCATCGACAGCTACGATCAGCCCGCCCTCAGGCATATTGCTCAGTGCAGTGCTATCAGCTGTGCTCATTTTACATCCCTACCGCCTTGTACAAGCTAGCTAGTTCGCTACTGTTGAGAGCTCGGATCGCTCCTGGGGTTTGCTCACCAAGCTGAATTGTGTGAATTTTGGTTCGCACTAGTCGTTGAACTGGGAATCCTGCAGTTTTGAGCATCCGTCGTACGATGTGCTTACGACCTTCATGCAGCTCAATACGAATCAAGGACTTACCTTGGAAAGTATCAATGATCTGAACAAGATCCGCCTTAGCTGGACCGTCATCAAGCTCGATACCATCACGTAATTGCTTAACAAGGCGTTTATCCGCCTCACCGAGAACAGTAACCAAATAAGTCTTCGAAACTTCATATCGAGGATGCATCAACCGATTAGCGAGTTCTCCATCGTTAGTGAGTAGCAGCAAGCCTTCCGTAGCCGCGTCGAGACGTCCCACGTGGAACAAACGCTGGCCTGCAGAAATTCTCTCTCCCACGATGTCGCCAACACAAGGCCGCCCCATGTCATCGCTCATAGTCGATTGCAACCCGCGAGGCTTATTGAGAACGAAGTACTGCAAGTTTTCATTAACATTGACTCGTACACCATCAACGCGAATGACGTCGACATTTGGGTTAACTCTCATGCCCTGAGTCATCACGATTTTTCCGTTGACCTCAACACGGCCGGCATCGATCAAAATCTCAGCGTGTCGACGAGACGCGACACCTGCCTGAGCAAGGACTTTTTGCAGACGTATGCCTTCAGTACTGCCATCTCCTGCTTCACGACGGCCTACATGCTGGTGCCGTGCTGGACGCGCATTCGAGATCAACATTTCTGAATCACGCTGTTTACGTTGCTTTATGGGACGGCCCGAATTTGCCGATTGTGGCTTGGCATGGCTACGTTTCGGCTTTCCGTAGTCCCCACGGGAGCCTCCCTGAGAGCCCCGACGAGGCTTTTCCGGTGTGCCGTCACGGCGAGCGGTTCTATTCACGATACTTCCTATTGATCAAATTATGCGATTATAAATCTCTGCCACTGTAACGCAGTAGAATCAAGAATTCTAGCTTATCCACTATCTATTGCATATTTGAGGTTTAAAAATACTCATCGATACTATCAATATCTGGCAAAAGTGGAGCTAAGTCCGGCAAACGCTCAAGCGAATCGATTCCAAGTAAATCGAGGAACAACTCTGTTGTCTCATACCGATGAGCGCTACCATTCACCCCCTCCGTGCCAGGATTAATAGCAACCTCACGTATTAGGCCACGGAGCTGAAGCGTTCGCATTACTCCATCAACATTGACACCTCGAACCGCAGCGACCTGTGCTCGTGTTGTTGGTTGACGGTAAGCCACCACAGCTAACGTCTCCAAGGCCGCTCGTGAAAGCTTGGTATGCGAACCATCTAATAGGAATTTCTCCACCACATCAGCGTTACGCTTTACAGTATAAAGGCGCCAACCTTCTGGCGATTCTCTGACCTCAATACCACTACCTCGATCCTCAAACTCTTGAGCCATCGAACGCAAAACGGAGGTGACTGTTTCAGGTGCAGCCTCCGTAGCTCGCGCCAAGGCAGCAACAGAAGCCGGTTGGTCCACGACCAACAAGATCGATTCAATTTGCGATCTCAGTACTGTCATCATGATGAAGAAATGCCCTTATTATCTCGTTGATTTCTCGGCGGCGATGATCTGGCTGTCGATTTCAAACAGAACTTCGTCAACAATCATCGGATCGACGTCCCGCTCGCTTCTGGCTCGAAGTAACTCAGCTTGAGAAGCATACAAGGCTTCAAGCCGTACTTTATTAAACAGAGCAAAACGACGCTCTTGAATCTTGCGACGCTCTTCAGGTGTCATGGCATCGTCGTCATCTTCATCAGCATTAATGTCATGTTCGAAGCGACGCCGTAAGGAAGCCATAAATTCTTCTGGGATGTCATGAGAATAGGAATCCAGCACTTGTCGTGCAGCAAATCTGGCGCGAACAAATAGCTTTTCACGTGCGTAATCGCCAAAAGCATCCGGACCTTCTTCGAGGTTTAATACCCTCATGAGAGCAGGAAGTGTCAGGCCAGGAATCACCATCGTTACAAGCAAAACAGTAAGTGCAACAATAGAGAGCTCTCGGTAAATTGCAAATCCGGTAGTCATCGGGATTGACAATACGAGCGCCAAAGTGACTAATCCACGCATTCCACCCCAAGTTAGTAACAGTACTTCTTGGAGTCGTAACGGTGCACCAGTTCGTCTACCCGCCTTTTTGTTCCCTACATAGAGCAAGTACAGCCACAGTGCCCGCACTGCGATGGCAGTCAATGCCAGCACTAGGCCGAACCACACCCCATGCCACAGGTTCGCTCCAGCAGAATGGATCGCATCACGCACCGAAATTCCAATGAGTCCGAATGCCACACCAGTAAAAAGCAGCTCAACTACCTGCCAAAAAGCCGATCCAGACAGTCTATCCTCGGCACCAGCTTGACTCTTGGAATTAAATTGGATCGCAGCAATAACGATGGCAATAACACCCGAAGCAAGCAATTCCTCAGCAGCGATAAAAGTAGCAAACGGAATGACCCACGTGAATGCATTCCTAGCAACTGATGAAGTCATCCAAGAATGGAGTTTTGCACATCCGGTTCCCAAGACAAAACCAATAACCACGGCGACCGCTGCTGAATATACCAATGTAGATAGCGCCGACCACCAAGTGATATCGTGCCCAGACTGCACCACTGACAATGCCAAATTAAAAACGACGATCGAAGCAGCATCATTAAAGAGGCCTTCAACTTGAAGCGTATTAGATAATCGTCGTGGAACACCTGCCGGTTCTGCAACAGCATCAACAGCTACGGGGTCTGGAGGAGAAATGGCTGCGCCAATAACAACCGCAGCTGCAAATGAGAGAGTTGGTACTAATAAATATGCGACAAGACCCACCGTAACTGCAGTAACTATAACTAATAGAACTGAAAGCAAAACTACGGTTCGCCACTGCCTTTTAATCGACGCCCAGCTGCTATGTCGCGCCAGTGCCCATAGCAATGGCGGAATAAAAATCGGGAGGATCATCTCTTCAGGAATCGCTACTTCGGGAAGCCACGGAAGAAAAATTCCACCGGCAGCAACCAAGGTAAGTAACACAGGCCATGGCAGACCGGTTCGGTCTCCGACGGCGACCATGATGACCGTTGCAAAAAGCAACGCTAGCAAACCAATAAGAATTTCCATCTAACCCGATGAGCTCCTTGAATTAACTGAGTACAGTGACGTAATCAATCATAGCGATTGCACTATCTCTAAGGAGCTCACCGCCCGGTCGATCAGGGGGCCTCGGCCTGCTCGGATTACGGCCACATAGTGGGAAGATGTAGATCTTCTACTAGTTGACAAAAGGCTTCCTTGCTCAATTGCCCTGCACCTTCTGCGATAGAACCCCACAACGGTATGCCAGTCACCTTTTCCATTTCTGCAACATTAAGCGAGGTAGCCAAGTCAGGATTCTTAGGCATACTGCCACCAATCAGCCCTAAAACCTTCAAGCCACGTCGCTGCGCTGCTTCTACAGTGAGTTCTGCCGCATTGAGCGAGCCCAACGCCATATTTGTTACTACGATGAGAGGTGCGTCTAGCTGCGCCGCAACATCTGCGATCGTAAATGAATCCGCCAAACGAACTAAGAGTCCTCCGGCCCCCTCGACAACAACAACTGTTTGAGGCCCATCGAGTTCACGAATTTTATTAACTATTTCTTCCAAATTTAACTGCTGCATACCAGCCCGCTGTGCAGAAAGATTAGGCGCGAGTGGTTCTGGGAATCGGGCAAAGCATTTGCCTACTATTCCGGTTAGTTTTTCAATGGTTTGTGCATCACCTGAACCTTTTGGTTCTCCAGTTTGGACGGGCTTAACTGGAACGACTCGGAATCCTTGTCGTGAATAATGCTGACATACTGCAGCGGAAGCGATTGTCTTTCCTACATCTGTGTTTGTACCGGTTACAACTACGATTGCCATTACATTTCTCCTTTAGCGTTCGAAACGTTCCTGTTCCGTATGCACGATAGAAGCAATTGCACACGAAATCTTTTGTATTTGTTTATGAGTACAGACAAATGGAGGCATTGTGTATACGAGCCTGCCGAAAGGACGGAGCCATACACCTGCGTTCACAGCAGCATGAGTAGCACGTTTCATGTCAACAGGTTCTTTCATTTCAACTACACCAATTGCACCGAGGACTCTTACGTCACGAACAGCAGGGTTGGAAGCTAGCGGAACAAGCCCTTTTTTTAGCTCGCTTTCAATTTCTGCAACCTGCTGCTTCCAATCACCTTCTGCAATAATGCTTAATGCTTCGCTAGCAACAGCACATGCCAACGGGTTTCCCATAAATGTTGGTCCATGCATTAGTGCTCCTCCTCCGGCAGCGGAAGAAATACTTTCTGCCACAGCATCCGTGGTGATGGTTGCAGCTAACGACATAAACCCGCCAGTTAATGACTTTCCAACACAAAGAATGTCAGGAGTTACTTTTGCAGCTTGAGTGGCAAATAAGTTACCCGTTCTACCAAAACCAGTCGCAATTTCATCTGCGATAAATAAAATTCCATGTTGATCACAAAGCTGTCGAATACCTTTGAGAATCTCTGGAGCGTGGAATCGCATGCCACCAGCTCCTTGAACAACGGGTTCAACGATGATGCCGGCAATTGTTGAATCAATCAACGAATCGAGATGATCTATGTATGCAGAAATTTCATTTGATGCAGCGCCCCACAGCGGCGGCCGAGACGCAAAAACATTATCCATTACGCGCCCCTCCCACATTGCGTGCATTCCCCCCTCTGGATCACACAAGCTCATCGTGGCAAAGGTGTCGCCGTGATACCCACCACGCCAGGTCAACATACGACGCCGTTCGGGATGCCCTTGCCCAAGCTGGTATTGATACACCATCTTCAGTGCCACTTCTACGGCAACAGATCCCGAATCAGAAAAGAAAACCTTGGTAAGAGGTTCGTCCGTAAGTTCACACAATTGACGTGCAAGCTTAATCGCAGGCACATGCGTCAAGCCACCAAACATGACATGGCTCATCACGTCAATTTGGCGATGAGCAGCCGCTTTAAGCCTCTCGTTCCCATGCCCGAAGGCGGCAGCCCACCATGAACTCATTCCGTCGATTAAGCGCGTTCCGTTGTCTAGAATGATGTCCGTGTTGTTAGTGGCTGCAACTACGTAGGGGGCAACCGTAGCCGGCATCGGGCCATAAGGATGCCAAATATGATCACGATCAAATTGTGCGAATGAATTATTTTCCAACTCATCAGTATTGAACACCGTTTAATTGTACGACCAATCGACTGACAATTGTTCCCCTTTTGGTAATAATGTACGGTATGCAATTAATTGAACAGCGTTCAATCGACTCTAAAAACAACCGCGCGATGTTTTGGCGCCATCCTCGAATGATGACATCTGTCGTCAGCATTGAAGCATGGGAGCGCTTCAGCTTCTACGGCATGCAAGCGATCCTAGGTTTCTATCTCTACTATTCGATTGCCGACGGCGGACTCGGCATTGCCAAAAAAGATGCAACAGCCTTAATCGGGGCATACGGCGCATTGGTATACCTATGCACGTTCATCGGCGGCTGGGTGGGCGACCATCTCCTTGGTGCAGAAAAAACGCTTCTGAGCGGCGCCGCGTTGCTCGTCATAGGCCACATAAGTCTGTCTACATTTCCTGGTTTTTACGGACTAGCGATAGGTTTACCCCTGATCGCTGTGGGATCCGGCTTACTAAAAACAGCTGCTATCACCGTGCTAGGCGCAGTTTACGATGAAAATCCGAAACAGCGTGAACCGGCTTTCAGTTCTTTTATCTAGGAATCCAACTGGCAGCATTTTTCGGCCCGCTCCTTACCGGCTGGTTAACTCAACAGTATTCTTTCCACATCGGGTTTATAGCAGCAGCCTTTCTCATGATTATCGGCATATCGCTCTATGTTTTCGCACGCCCCGCTGCCATGGCGTCGCTTTGCACACAAACTCGGCAGCGCATCACACAACCTCAATTGACTGCAACTACTACCCAAGCAATATTCATTGTGGGAGGCAGCACCCTCGCTTTATTTTGTGCAACATTCTGCGTTGCAACAGGCTTAATTAAACCAGTAGTCCTTGCAACATTTCTATTAGCACTGACACTAGGAGCGGCTCTGCTTCTCTACACTTCTATGTTTCGGAGCAGTGAAGTCACACCAGCAGAAAAGATACAGTTGCTACGCTACATCCCTATCTTTTTAGCATCGGTAGCCTTTTGGGCAATTATGAACCAAACCTACGGAGTTTTAGCAGTTTACTCCGATGTACGCCTTAACCGCTCAGTTGGCAACTTCTTGATACCAGCTGCTTGGCTACAATCACTGAACCCTTTTTATGTGTTCGTACTTTCACTTCCGCTTGCCTACCTATGGTTACGCCTTGGCGATCGCAGCCCCCGCCCTGCAACTAAGCTTTCAATCGGTGTCGGAATTGCCGGATTAGGTTTTGCAATTTTAATCCCCTACGCAGGTGGCGAACCTAATTCCACACCATTTATAGTCTTGGCAATCAGTATTCTTGTAACAGCCATAGGTGAACTGCTGATTGGCCCAATTGGCATGGCAGCAACCGCTCAATATGCACCCCGAAAATACGCCACCCAATTTTCAGCAATGTTTTTCCTCACCATGGCCATAGGCACAGCGTTATCAGGGCACATTTCTCAGTACTACAACCCAGACAACGCCCAAGCAGAAGCTCGCTATTTTATAGCATGCTCGGCTACCGCAATGGTTATCGGCATCATTAACTATATGCTGACCAGAATAATCACGACCAAAACTCAATAGTTACCACTCGTCGGGAATGAAAATCGTCGATAATGCCTCTGCAAATGGCTCGCAACCAAGCGAGCCTACGCCATCGTTCAAACTGCCAATAAATGGCACTCCAGACGCACGCGACGCCTCCACTAGAGTTAAACGAGTACGTAGATCTGCACCCGCCGGCAGTTTTCCCCCCAACAAGCCCGCAACATTTGCCCCACATGCTCGAGCGAAACCAACGGCATTTACTGCAAGTTCTACAGCACCGCGATTCATTCCCGAGACAACTACCAACGGAGCATCTAGTTCAGCTGCAATATCCGCAATTGTTTTCTTTCCTATTAAGGCAACACTCAGCCCACCAGACCCCTCAACCACAACAGTTTTGCCCGATTCAGAGAGATGACACACTTGAACCAACGGATCATCCAACTGCGAAAAGTCCTCTCCTCGGATACCCGTTAACTTTTCAATTGTGCCAATATCTGGAGAAGCACACAGGTTTTGCAATCGAGCGATCTTAGCTGGCACAACATCCCTACCTTTTGCTTGCAAGATTTTCACGATCGCTGCGGTTGCCGTCGTCTTGCCCACTCCCGACGCTAAACCAGACACAACGACGATACCCACTTCAGCTTCCCTTCCCTTTTTAATCCGCGCGTGACAGAACCACATTTTTACCGATGGTAGAACACTACAAAACCTTTTATGTGAGCCTCCCCCATATGTAACCTCACTCCGGATCTATGCCCAGTTACTTGCTGCGACTATTGCGGGATCCACATGAATTCCTGTCCACGACACCCGCAAAGCGCCTAATGATTCCTCTTGTTCTAAAGAAACCGCTCGGGCCTTATACAACTCGAGTAGAGCAAGGAAGCGCCCAACAACTTCTAATGAAACTCTGCAACCAGTAATCAGATCCGGAAAATCCATCCAGACGCCCTCGCCACACTCAACGAGCAGATCCAAAACCTTGCCAGCTTGTTCTGGAACAGACACTTCAACACCATGCACATGACTTGTGCCAACTGTATCCGGAGGTTTTGGCCTAAAAACACTTGCAGCCAATTCAGCGAAAGACTTAGGTGTATGACTAATTTTAACCGGAGGAAGTAATGAAGAAAATTGTTCTTCCATGCCTACTGCCCGCGGATAACGTCGCTGCGCAGCCAATTGCCAGCGGGCAAACTGATCTGCAACCTGTTTATATGCTTTGTACTGGAGCAACCTAGCAAACAAAAGATCGCGCGACTCTAAAAGCTCCAGATCAGACAGATCATCCACTTCACCCCGTGGAAGCAGTCGAGCAGCTTTGAGGTCCAATAACGTGGCTGCTACAACAAGAAACTCCGTGACTTCATCCAGCTCAGCAAATTCCCCTAACGCACGCGTGTACGCTACAAAATCATCTGTAACTTTATGCAAAGCTACATCAGTTACGTCTAGTTTTTTCGCGCTAATCAGCTGAAGCAAGAGGTCAAACGGACCTTCGAAATTATTCAGGACGATACGAAAACCCGTTATCTCAGGTTGATTATCCGGAACAGCAGTTCTCGCCATAAATCCTCAAATTTTCAAACCTTTTATGCCTAAGCGTATGAGCTAGGCGGTACGCTCGATTACTTCGCGTGCAAGCTGCCGATATTGCTGAGCACCTTGAGAACTCGGAGCCCACGTAGTAATGGGTTCACCGGCAACAGAAGTTTCTGGGAAGCGAACTGTCCGGGTGATCACAGTATCAAAAACTCTATCTTCAAATACTTCAATCACTCGAGACATAACTTCCCGAGCATGGGTTGTCCGCCGATCGAACATCGTTACCAAGATTCCAACAATCTCAAGATCAAAATTGAGCCTATCTCGTACCTTTTCGACAGTATCTGTCAGCAATGCCAATCCGCGCAACGAGAAATACTCACATTCCATGGGGATAATGACTCCATGAGAACAAGTCAACGCATTGACGGTAAGAAGACCCAATGACGGCTGACAGTCTAAAATAATAAAGTCATAATCCCGCATCACCGGCCTTAGCGCCCGCGCTAGAGTTTGCTCGCGTCCAACCTCGTTTACAAGCTGGATCTCAGCCGCCGAAAGATCAATATTTGCAGGTACCAAATCCAATCCATCAACCGAAGTGTGATGGATTGCTTGGTGAATCGAGGTATGCCGATCGACTAAGAGATTGTAAACGGTGATTTCGAGCTCTTCGTGGGGAATATTCAAACCAGCAGACAATGCGCCTTGTGGATCAAGGTCAACGAGAAGTACTTTCCTCCCCGCCTCTGCCAAGCAAGCTCCAAGGTTAATAGTCGAAGTAGTCTTTCCGACTCCACCTTTTTGGTTACACATCGAAATAATCTTCGCAGGACCATGTTTATACAATGGTTCAGGTTCAGGGAATTCCCGCAACGGACGCCCTGTGAGGCCGACCTTCTGATCGGGTGTATCAAACAATCCCGATTCGCCCATGTCTATCCCTCTTCCTTGATTTTCACCCTGAAAATTATTTATATTTCCCATACCGTTAGATCGAATTGAGCCTAACAGCACACCAACAAACTATAAATTACACGCTTCGGATTCATTCCGTGTCTTTGAAGCAATTTTACGAAGAAAAAATTCACAAATCTAGTTTGCTGACTTTACAAAATCCAACCATGTTAGTGAGCACGCGGATGTGAACGAGACCAGACAAATCGTAGATTATCGGCAGTTACATGGGTGTATATCTGTGTAGTTGTGACCGACGAATGCCCTAACAATTCTTGTACTACTCGAACATCAGCCCCACCTTCTAAAAGATGAGTGGCAAAACTATGGCGCAAAGTATGTGGAGAAATATCTTTTTCAATTCCTGCGCGTTGAGCTGAGTTTTTGAGAATTTGCCAAGCGCTTTGTCTAGATAATTGTCCGCCACGTTTATTAAGGAAAAGTGCGTGCGATTTCCCTTTTGACATTGCCGGTCTGCTTCTCACGACATATCGCTCGAGCGCTGACAAACACTGATCACCAACAGGCACAATACGCTGTTTGTTGCCCTTTCCAGTTATTCGGACAATGCCTTCATTTTCGACAATTGCAGCCACGTCGTCCACCACTAAACCTACTGCTTCCGAAATGCGGGCTCCAGTAGCATAGAGGAACTCCAGTAGAGCGCAATCCCTAAGATTTTCTGGCGAAGCCGCATCATCTATGGGTATAGCTTCTATTAGACGATTCACTTCCTCGACTGAGAGGGTATCAGGCAGGTGACGCCCCATTGCAGGTGGAGAGACATCAGCAGATACATCGTTCTCCACTAAGTTTTCTAACAATGCAAAACGATGTAGACCACGAGCAACAATCAAAGCTCGCGCAGCAGATGAGGCAGCTAGAGGTTTTTTTCCAGTATCACTATCCCCCTTACGCAACTCTTGAACATATCTTTCAATATCTTGTGCGGAGATATTCTCAATATCTGTGATTCCCTGTACTTGCAGCCACCGTGTATACCGTTCAAGATCACGACGATAATTAGACAATGTGTTATCGCTAACTCCTTTTTCCACTGCTAAGTGAGTTAGCCATTGACGAGCAACATTACTTATTGAGCCCATAATTATCGACGAGGTACTGCTAAATCTTGATGTCGTTGTGCCAATGAAGTAGGTCTAATTTCGAATTCGGTGGCTCGACTCGGTAAAGATGCTCCATGCTCGATATGCTCACGTGCAGCAAAAATACCTGCGATCGCAATGGAATTCACGATCTTTCCACGCATGATCATTTCAATAGCATCTTCGAGTGTGACCCATTGTGTCGTAATGTCAGCTTCTTCATCTGACGCCTCAGGCCGAGGCACAGCATGTACTCGATCAGCTAGGAAGATTCGAACTGCTTCGTCACAAAAACCGGGACTAGTAACTAAATCAATTATGCAAGACCAATGATGAGATGCGAGTCCTGCTTCTTCTTTTAATTCTCGTTGAGCAGCCTGCAACTCAGATTCAGCTGGGATATCAAGTAACCCAGCTGGAAGCTCCCACATGCGCCTACCTACACTATGCCTATATTGTTTTATCAGTAGAATTCGCCCAGGTTCATCGCGAGCTACTATGGCTACTGCGCCATAATGCTCGACGATTTCTCGATAGCTCTCGTTTCCTTTCGGCATAAGCACCTTGTCCCGCCGCACCGCAATAATTGGAGCATCCAAAAGCAACGTACTATCTGTCACGACAAACGAATGAGGAGTCATAATCTCAACGATAGCTGCAATCTACTCAGGATTTTTAATTCCTGGAGATGTAGCGTCGACATTCCCCGCTGCGCCATAAGCACCAGATTTACCGTCGAGTTGTTCCTTAAGCGCTAAGATTGCAACAATTTGTGCCCAATTCTGGTCAATTGAATCAATGGTAGAAACAGCTTGTTTATCTTGTGCCGAGGTCCGAATTGTTCCCAAAAGACCAGCGTCACTTGCAGTATGAATTCGACCTGCAACAAGCAGACCAGATCCTTTGGATTTCAAAGCGGTGGCAAATGAGGCTTGATTTTTAATAGAAAAAGCTGCTTTTGATCCGTCAGAATCTCCTGAAAGTAAAACTATCGCATGAGCCGGTTTTACGCTCGCCTCATCAAAATCGATATAGCCGCTTTCTCGCAGTGCACCTAGCACAATCCCACGATCTTCTTTATTTGCTTGCTCAGAACCATCATCTTTGTTCAACAAGAGTGCACTGCCCAACGCATCTCCGGCATGAGTACCAGAATCCATTTTCTCAGTAGAAAGCTGAGCACCAGCTGGAAGCGTAGTAGCAATAATATTTTTTAAGCCATCAGCGCCTTCTTGAGTGAAAAATTTCTCACCCAATTTAATGGTTCCAGCATTTTCCGCTCCTGCACTTTTTAACGCTTCAGACAAGGCATCCGCATCGCTATCAAGCGAATCTGAGGTGCGGAACACTAATACCTTCTTTTCTTTCAGGAGATCAGTAGTAATTCCCCTCCCAAGTGCCGACACTACACTATCGGCACTTTTAGCTTGCGCCTTTGCAATCTGGGCAGACTCAAGAGCATCGTCACGTTCACGTTCCAAAGTGGAAGTTGTTTGATTTGGGCCACCAGCAACATTTGGAGCCAACACGTACATCCCAGCCCCGATGCCTAATGCAAGGCCGAAGGAAAGACCTGCAATAGCAGTTGCAGTGCGTCCAGATTTTCTAGCCATATTTTTGTTCTTCCTTCGAGGGTTTTATTTAAACCAACTTTGCACTGTCAAAGCAAAGTTATTCCATGTGTCAATGAGATTCTGGCTAAAAGAACCATCGCCAGACGTTCCCGCAATAGCGATAATGACCGCAGCTGCCACCAAAATTCCCAAAATTGCCCATAACCAAGCAAGACCCGTTGAAGAACGTACTGTATAAAGATCGGTAATAGCTGTGGCGTCTATCAATCGTGACCCCAGTTTCGAGCGTGTCAACAACGTAGCAGGTGATGCGGTCTCTGAATCGGCGAAGATCAAATCCAAGTCGAATGGAGAACCAGCGTTTACCACTAGCTCTGCACCGTGATAATCAGCTAACAAAAGGGCCAAGTTGGTCGATGAATCTACAGAGGACGGAAAAGTTACTGCGCCAACACCTAGGTCTTGGATTCGTTCCAATCCCAAGGCATGACCATCTGGATCCGCGGGAAGAACTACCTGGGCGCCGCTACGTAATGCATCAGATCCAATTACTGATGGATCACCAACGATAAAATTGGGTTTATATCCCAATTCCACCAATGTATCAGCTGCAGCATCGACACCAATCAAAACCGGCTCGTACTCTCGGATAAAATTACGAAGCCCTTTTACTTGTGTACGGTGTCCTGTCCCTGGGCTGACCACCAATACTTTGCGCCCACGAAGCATCCCACCACGATCAGGTACACCAAGTCCATCAATGAGCAACGGGGCCTCAGCATGAATAAACTGGATGGTATTTCCAAAATAGGCTTCCATTCGATCAATTAATGACCCTTGTGCCTCTACGAAAATAACTTCAGCTTGCTCTGCAGTGATTACGGTTCCAGAAGCGATGAGTTTTTCGCCATAGAAAATCTGGCCGTCTTCCGTTAACCGCGCTTTCTTTCCGTCTTTTAGAATCGTCCACACATCGTGTCCAACAGCATCAATTAGCATGATGCCTGCATCGATTAACATTTGTGGGCCAAAGTTAGGAATCGCCCCTGTAGAGAATTGTCCACTATTGACTACTGCAAGGGGCTTGGCATCGATCAACTGCTGTGCAATGGATCGAGTTATGTCGGGTGCGTCAACGACTGCGATCTCTCCGCTTTTCAGCCTTTTTAGACCTCGATTAAGCGATGAACAATCGCGCGTCACTGCATGAATACCGGGAAGATCCGCAGAACGGTTGAACAGACTCATGGTGAGCATTGTGCCTTCCATTATTGAATTGTGTACAGAGGCGCGCGGAAGGAAAAGCCTTAATCCTCATAAAATTTCGACATCCACAGTATTTGTACAATGCTTATTGAAATCTACCGCTAAACGCGAAACGCACGGTTTTCCGCTTGAGCCTTCTCAAAAAGCTCTTTGGCGTGTGCCCGCCCAGTATCAGTGTCCTCAAGTCCCGCGAGCATACGAGCGAGATCCTCAACTCGACGTTGTTCCGACAATTTTTCTACACCCGATGTCACTGTTGATTCACCAACGTCTTTCGCGACATGTAAATGGGTATCTGCATAGGCAGCCACTTGTGGCAAATGCGTAACAACAATGACTTGGTTATTTTGGGCAAGACGAGCTAATCGACGCCCGATTTCTACTGCAGCGCGCCCACCAACTCCTGCATCCACCTCGTCGAACACAAGCGTATTTCCATGTTGCCCTGCCGAAAGAATAACTTCCAAAGCAAGCATGACACGAGACAGCTCGCCTCCTGATGCCGACGAAGCCAATGGCCGAGGATCAGTAGCTTTATTTGGTGCTAAGCAAAACTCAACTTCATCGAACCCAGAAGGTTGTGGTTCCGTTGGATGTACAACCACTGAAAACATGGCCTTAGGCATAGCCAATCCGTGCAGCTCTTTCGTGACTGCATTACTAAGTTCCTGCGCAGCTTCGATACGAGCTGCGCGCAAAGCCATACCGGCATCATTCATTTTTCGCTCTGCCAGAGCTGTTTCCTTTTTGAGCTGATCAAGAGCTTCAGGTGAAACATCAATCGATTCCAGTTTTTGCTCAGCTTTAAGCTTCCATTTGATAACGCCATCGATGTCAGAAGCATACTTGCGTGTTAACTGTTTGAGTGCCTGCTGCCGTTGAAGCAATTCGTCTAACATTTTAGGATCCGCTGGTAATTCATCTAGAAAACCACCTAATTGAGCAGAAACTTCCATCAAGATTGATGTAACAGCTTCTAGCTGTTGCGAAACACCTTGTAATGTGGGATCACTACTTACCCTGACACTTGATAGTGCTTGACCAATAAGATCCGAAGCTGCATTGGAGTCACTAGAGTCACACGTAGCATATCCTTCAACCCCTGCAGCACCATCAATTACAGAAAGCGCTCCTACAGCCTGCGCCCGAAGATCATCTACGTCTTGTAGTCGTGTGATTTGAACAAGAAGATCCGCTTCTTCACCTGGTTGCGGATCGACCTCACTAATCTCTCGAATAGCAAACTCTAGGCGATCGACTTCTTGTGCAAGTTCCCGTTTCGATGCTTGACGTTCCTGGAGGTCCTTCGAGAGATTTTTCCACGCTCTATACGCTTCGGAATAAACTGTCATTAAAGCACTAATCTTTTGGGAAAAACGATCGAGTGCATCTCGCTGGCGATCGCTATTAAGTAACCGAAGCTGGTCATTTTGACCATGAATTGTGAGAACTTCTTTCGAAAACTCCACTAAGTTCGCCGCAGGAACGGAGCGACCTCCAAGGTGCGCACGAGAGCGCCCTTGTGCACTCACTGTGCGGGAAACTATAACCTCACCATTTTCATCTAGCGCACCTCCTGCTGCGGATACCACCGCACGTGCCATTTCGGCCGATTCGGGGGCAACAGAGTCCAGTAAAAATCGCCCTTCTACAACAGCTTGGCTACTGCCACTTCGAACACGTTGAGCTTCGGCACGGCCACCTGCCAGCAGTCTCAATCCTGTAACGACCATCGTTTTACCGGCGCCTGTTTCGCCGGTCAAAACGGTAAGACCCTCACTCAGCTCAAGTGACGCACTCGGAATAACCCCAAGGTTGTGAATGGTGATATCGGAAAGCATAGAGCTATAGTACATCAAAATCATCCAATTAAGGAACAGGTGTTCTATTGTGTTCGAATATCAAATTTTTCTGCCATAGCATTTTCACCAATCGCCCACTAAATACTGGCGAAAGTTACGCTTAATGGGGATTAATCTGTGGAATCATGATTCTTAGGTCCCCTCCACCCTTCTACGGGCAACCGCAATTTCGTGACAAGTCTGTCCGTGAACGGGATGTCATCCAACCGTACCCACTTAATCGACCGAGAACCGCGCTTGACTTCTACTCGTGCACCTGGTGGGACGGAAATCGAACGGAATCCATCCATGACAGCAGTAGCAGGAAATGCGCTAGGATGCGATTCCACTGCCACAGATGACCGAGGACTTACTACTAGTGGCTTGGTGAATAGTGCATGTGCGTTGTTCGGTACGACCAAAATGGCGTCTAGTTCAGGCCACAACACGGGACCACCTGCGGAAAAAGCATAAGCGGTCGAACCCGTAGGTGTTGAAACTATGATGCCGTCACACCCAAATGAACTTACAGGCCGACTATCAATTTCTAATGTTGCATCCAAAACACCACTTCGGTTGCTATTTTCGATACTAATTTCATTCAAAGCCCACCCTCGACCAATTGCAGTACCATCTGAATCGTAAACGCTGACATCGAGAGTCATACGTTCTTCAATTCTGAAACTTCCTTTTGTAACTCTACGGACAGCTTCGTCTAAGGAATCCTTCTCCCATTCAGCCAAAAAACCGACATGTCCTAGGTTGATACCTAACACTGGTAGATCAGCACCATGGGCGAGATCAGCTGCACGCAGAAATGTACCGTCGCCGCCTAATACCAGTACTAGATCAACACTTTGAGTCGCTTGAGGAGAATGAGAAACCCGTTCAAATTGTCCCAAAACTGGATGCGTTGCAACCGTTGTGTCTTCGGCCGGAACGAGAACACGAACTCCGACGCCTGAATCGTCGAGAAGCTCGGCAGCTAGCGCAGCTGAAGCAACATTTTGAGGTCTTCCGGTATGCGGAACTAGTAAAACTCTGCGATCTTCAAGGCAATCGATAGTCATTACTGCGGACCTTTCTGGACTGCTTCCGCGACTTTTTCATGAATCTCTTGTAACCCCTTAGCAGACCTACCTGAATCCTTTTTTAGCCAGAGGAAATATTCAACATTTCCTGATGGACCAGGTAATGGTGATGCGACTACATCGACAAAACTCAGTCCAAGTTGCTGAGCAAATAATGCGATATCTTCGGTGACCTCTGCCCGAAGCTTGGGGTCACGGACCACTCCGCCGTGTCCTAGTCGTTCTTTACCTACCTCAAACTGGGGTTTAACCATGGGTAAAAGGTCCGCACCATCACTCATGCAGGCTGTGATAGCTGGCAAAGTGAGCTTCAGAGAGATAAACGAAAGATCACCCACCATTAAATCGCAGGGGCCATCTGTTATTTCCAAGCTCAGATTTCGAATATTGGTGCGGTCCAAAACCTTAACACGAGCATCATTTCGTAATCGCCAAATGAGCTGACCATACCCAACATCGACTGCTACGACCTCAGAAGCAGATTCCCGCAGTAGAACATCTGAGAAACCACCAGTTGATGCACCAGCATCAAGCGCACGACGTCCAGAAACATTCAAGCCTTTAGATTTAAACTCTGCGAGTGCACCCAATAATTTATGAGCGCCACGAGATGCCCAATCATCCAAACCAGCATCTTCTACACGAATTGATGCCTCTGGGGTCACTTGGGTGGCTGGCTTCTTGGCAACGAAACCCTGTACGTGGACCCGGCCATCTTTAATCATCTCTACTGCTTGCTCGCGAGAGCGTGCGATTTTACGACGAACAAGCTCGGCATCGAGGCGCCTTCTAGGTTGCATCTGTTATAGCTCTTTCCGATAACGATGTGTGCCATCCCTTTTTTAGGAAAGCGCATCATGTAATAGTGAATGAGCCCGCGTTAATAGCTGGACTTCATCGTGGAGATTGTTGGGATTTTGCGCCAATAATTCGCTTATTTCTGACGCAATTTGAGAAGGGCTAAGAGGATCATGAGGCTTAGGAATCTCCATTTAACTCAAACCACCTATTAACGCCATTCAGACATACACCGAATAGCATGTTCACTGACCGGTTTAACAGTGCCACCAAATTCAGCACTTTGCCACGCTACAGACAACACTGATCTCAACGCTTCCGTAGAAGTCGAAGCCGTCAAACCACCGTCAAGAACAATTTCGGTTCCTTGAAGATAAGCGTTAAAATCCCCCTGCATTTGAGGCATTAACACACTTCTATCAGAGCTAAGAGCACGTAAATCCTCAGCTATAAGAGTCGGGCGTTCCGATTCAATAGCATGAATGAGCGCCCAATGCTGGGATACGCCAGTAAGAAGATGCAGGGTATCAAACCCCGCAGCAACGCCACCAGCAATATCGGTATTTAAACGATCACCGACAGCTAACGGGTGCTCTGAAGCCAGTTTTTCAGCGGCAACATGGAACATAGCAGCACCCGGTTTGCCCGCTGAAACAGGTTGAACTCCTGTTGCGCTCACAACCGCCGCCACCATCGACCCGTTACCAACGCAAAGCCCTCGCTCACTCGGAAGAGTTGTATCTAAATTTGACGCGTAATATTTAGCGCCACATCTAATAGCCAGAGCAGCCTCGCTCAATTCAGTCCAACTAGTGGCGGGATTATGACCATGGAAGACGGCAACAGGCTCCATATCAGCAGAGTTCACTACCATATAACCTGCTTCTGCAGCCAGAGATTTAAACGAATCTGTGCCTAACACCAAGACGTTGCTACCAACAGGTACCTCTTTGAGAGCTAGATCGATCGCTGCTTGGGCTGAGGTAAGAACCTGTTCAGGTTGAGTAAAAATACCCATACCAGACAACAAAGAGGCAACTACTTCTGGGCCACGCGAGGCATTGTTGGTCACATACATGAGCGGAAGATTTGCTTGATTAATTGAGTCAACGGCAAAAGGTAACGCCCTGCCGCCTTCCCAGACAGTACCGTCTAGGTCAAACAACAGGGCATCATACTCATCCAAAACAGTCATGCGTAACAGCATAGTGGACGAAAGATATCAGAGCTCAATCAAGCACAAATTAATGAGCGAGAGACTCCAAGCGATCAACTACATCGGTAGTCTCGTCAATGTCTTGCACTTTGCAAATGGTGAACCAACGATGAGCATCCTCTTTTCTTCCCGATTGCAACAAAGCATCAGCATAGGCGTAAGAAAGTCGGGCTGCTTCGAGTCCAGAAGCATTTTCTTTTGGATTCATGCTCTCCAAAGTGGCTACCGCAGACTCAGGTTGTCCCAAATCAAGACGTGCACCAGCTACTACAATCGCAAGCTCAATACGGGTCTCATGATCCAAATGCTTAGTATCTTCATTGCGAGCAAGCTCAATAACTTTTTCTGGACGTCCTAAACCGCGTTCGCAGTCAGCCATAACTGCGATGAGTCCTGGGCCACCACTCATACGACGCGCGGCGCGAAGCTCAGACAAAGCCTCTTTCCATTCACCTGCGTGATATGCAGCAATACCACAGGTCTCACGAGCGATTGCGACCCTTCCTGCACGATCTTTAGCTGCACGAGCGTGCTTCAAAGCTAATTCTGGATCTTCAGACATCCAAACTGCGGCCATGATCATATGCTTCGCGACTGCGTCAGCGTTATCTTTAGCCAGTACCTTTAGATCTTGAAGAACCATCGGGTCCAGATCACGCACATCAATATCAGCGGGCAATGCAGGCTCATTCAGGCGCTTAGTAATGCGTTCTTCGCGATATCCAGAACGCATAGGCCCGTTGAAATGCTTATCCCGATCAGAACCGCCACGCTGGCTATGTTGGCGCTTTTGGCCCTTAGACTCGAAGCGATTGCTACGGTCAGAACGGTAATCCTTCCGGTCACCACGCTTCCACTCGCCACCATCGCGGTCGTGTCGACGTTGCGAATTCGCCGAATCTCCTCTATAGCTGCGACGGTCACCATCCTGTTTTTCCCATCGCTTACCGTAGCCTTGACCACGACGAGACTCAGAGGTTTGGTTACCAAAGCGACGAGGTTTTCCACCTTCTGAACGCTTTTTACCGTAGCTACCACCACGTGGTCGCCCTTCGTTGGAACGGCGAGGTCCGTCGTGTGAGCTACGTGATGAGGAATCAGCCATAGAGAAAATCCTTTGAAATTACGTAATATACAATAAAGCGTGTACAGAAAAGAAAATATTCTCTCCTGCACACGCCTTACCATATCATTTTTTAAGTTTTAGGTTGGCAGCGACCTACTCTCCCACACCCTCCCAGGTGCAGTACCATCAGCGCAATCGGGCTTAGCTTCCGGGTTCGGAAAGGGACCGGGCGTACCCCCGACACAATAACCACCAACACACACAACCAACCACCCACGGTGACAAGGTGTGCCATGCCAGACACTGCACAGCAGACGCAAGCAACACTCATTATCCATTTAAACCATCACCCACAACAAAAAGCGGTGAGATGTTCATAGATGTTTATTTTTTGCTCGTTACACACTGTTATTACTCGGTAAAATTAGTACCAGTCACCTTAACGCATTACTACGCTTCCAGATCTGGCCTATCAACCCCCTAGTCTAGAGGGAACCTCAAAAGAAACCTCATCTCAAAACAGGCTTCCCGCTTAGATGCTTTCAGCGGTTATCCCTCCCGTACGTAGCCAACCAGCCCTGCCACTGGCGTGACAACTGGCACACTAGAGGTACGTCCGTCCCGGTCCTCTCGTACTAGGGACAGCCTTCTTCAAGTTTCAACGCGCGCGGCGGATAGAGACCGAACTGTCTCACGACGTTCTAAACCCAGCTCGCGTGCCGCTTTAATGGGCGAACAGCCCAACCCTTGGGACCTACTCCAGCCCCAGGATGCGACGAGCCGACATCGAGGTGCCAAACCATCCCGTCGATATGGACTCTTGGGGAAGATCAGCCTGTTATCCCCGGGGTACCTTTTATCCGTTGAGCGACACCACTTCCACAAGTAGGTGCCGGATCACTAGTCCCGACTTTCGTCCCTGCTCGACCTGTCAGTCTCACAGTCAAGCTCCCTTGTGCACTTACACTCACCACCTGATTGCCAACCAGGCTGAGGGAACCTTTGGGCGCCTCCGTTACACTTTAGGAGGCAACCGCCCCAGTTAAACTACCCACCAGGCACTGTCCCCAACCCAGATCATGGGCCAAGGTTAAGGTGCTCAATCCGATCAGAGTGGTATTTCAACTTTCGACTCCACAACCACTAGCGTGACCACTTCACAGTCTCCCACCTATCCTACACAAACCGAACCAAACACCAATACCAAGCTATAGTGAAGGTCCCGGGGTCTTTTCGTCCTGCCGCGCGTAACGAGCATCTTTACTCGTACTGCAATTTCACCGGGCCTGTGGTTGAGACAGCAGGGAAGTCGTTACGCCATTCGTGCAGGTCGGAACTTACCCGACAAGGAATTTCGCTACCTTAGGATGGTTATAGTTACCACCGCCGTTTACTGGGGCTTAAATTCTCCGCTTCGGACAACAATGCCCTAACAGGTCCTCTTAACCTTCCAGCACCGGGCAGGCGTCAGTCCGTATACATCAACTTCCACGTTTTCGCACGGACCTGTGTTTTTAATAAACAGTCGCTTCCCTCTATTCTCTGCGACCACCACCAGCTCAACCACGTCGGTCACCAGCAATGGTCCCCCTTCTCCCGAAGTTACGGGGGCAATTTGCCGAGTTCCTTAACCACAGTTCACCCGATCGCCTTAGTATTCTCTACCTGACCACCTGTGTCGGTTATGGGTACGGGCCATATATGCACTCGCTAGAGGCTTTTCTCGACAGTACAGGATCACCAACATCAACCACAAAGGTCTACGCATCACGCCTCACCCAAATATGCGACACGGATTTACCTATGCCACGGGCCACACGCTTACACCACAATCCACTACATGGCTCAGCTACCTCACTGCGTCACCCCATCACTTGGCTACTACCAACGAAGATCCCACGCACATCACCACCAACCACACACAAAGCATGACCAGCAGATCCATGGATGGTTAGTACCACTGATTCACCACTGGGCGCACATACACGGGTACCAGAATATCAACTGGTTATCCATCGACTACGCCTGTCGGCCTCGCCTTAGGTCCCGACTCACCCTGGGAAGATTAGCTTAACCCAGGAACCCTTAGTCATCCGGCGGAAAAGTTTTCCACTTTTCATTCGTTACTCATGCCTGCATTCTCACTCGCACACACTCCACACCATCAAGTCACCCAGGTGCTTCACAGCAGTGCACGACGCTCCCCTACCCAACCAACAAAAAAATTGTTGACTGCCGCGGCTTCGGCGGTGTACTTGAGCCCCACTACATTGTCGGCGCAGAACCACTCGACCAGTGAGCTATTACGCACTCTTTCAAGGATGGCTGCTTCTAAGCCAACCTCCTGGCTGTCTTCGCGATCCCACATCCTTTTCCACTTAGTACACCCTTAGGGGCCTTAACCGGCGATCTGGGCTGTTTCCCTCTCGACCAACGGAGCTTATCCCCCGCAGTCTCACTGCCATGCTTAACATTACCGGCATTCGGAGTTTGGCTGACATTGCTAAGATTGTAGTCCCGCTCAACCAACCAGTAGCTCTACCTCCAGCAAGAAACACACAACGCTGCACCTAAATGCATTTCGGGGAGAACCAGCTATCACGGAGTTTGATTGGCCTTTCACCCCTACCCACAGCTCATCCCCTCAGTTTTCAACCTAAGTGGGTTCGCGCCTCCACAACCTCTTACAGCTGCTTCACACTGGCCATGGGTAGATCACCCCGCTTCGGGTCCAGGACATGCCACTAACAACACCCTCATTAGGATTCGCTTTCGCTACGACTACCCCACACGGGTTAACCTCGCGACATGCCGCTGACTCGCAGGCTCATTCTTCAAAAGGCACGCCATCACCTAACAAAAAGAGGCTCTGACGGATTGTAAGCACACGGTTTCAGGTACTATTTCACTCCCCTCCCGGGGTACTTTTCACCATTCCCTCACGGTACTATCCGCTATCGGTCATCATAAGTATTTAGGCTTACCGGGTGGTCCCGGCAGATTCACAGCAGATTCCACGAGCCCGCTGCTACTCGGGAACATCATCCACTCGCATGCACATGTTTTCACGTACGGGACTCTCACCCACTACGGCAGGCCATTCCAAACCACTTCCGCTAACACACACATCACAAGCGAGGAGCCGGCAGCCTCCTCCAACAACGCCCCACAACACCACACACGCAACCCCTGCCAGGTATCACACGCATACGGTTTAGCCTCATCCACGTTCGTTCGCCACTACTAGCAGAATCATTAATTATTTTCTTCTCCTACGGGTACTGAGATGTTTCACTTCCCCGCGTCACCCCCACACCAGCTATGAATTCACTGATGGGTAACCACACATAACCATGGCCAGGTTTCCCCATTCGGACACCCTCGGATCAACGCTCTATTGGCAACTCCCCGAGGCCTATCGCGGCCTTACACGTCCTTCATCGGCTCATAATGCCAAGGCATCCACCGTGTGCCCTTAACAAACAACACACATGTAACAAACAAAACACCAAGAACAATTAAAGAATAAAGATTACTCGCGTCCACTATACAGTTCTCACACAACACACCAACCACGAAGATCCCATGAAGCACAACCAGCACACAACCAGCCACACCAACACAAAAACCACATGAGTGATCAACCAGAACAACCATGTTGTCCCAGACACCCAACAGCGCACCAACACACAAAAAAAATAAGAACAAACACACGCAACAACAACAAACACAACAACCACAACAGCCCCACACCACACAGCGTGAGAAAAAACCATCATGGGTCACACGCATCCACCCGGATACAAAAAACAAAACAGGCAACAACTGTCACCCAACAATAAAAACTCCTTAGAAAGGAGGTGATCCAGCCGCACCTTCCGGTACGGCTACCTTGTTACGACTTCGTCCCAATCGCCGATCCCACCTTCGACAGCTCCCCCCCACAAGGGTTAGGCCACTGGCTTCGGGTGTTACCAACTTTCATGACGTGACGGGCGGTGTGTACAAGGCCCGGGAACGTATTCACCGCAGCGTTGCTGATCTGCGATTACTAGCGACTCCGACTTCATGGGGTCGAGTTGCAGACCCCAATCCGAACTGAGGCCGGCTTTCAGCGATTCGCTCACCCTCACAGGCTCGCAGCGCGTTGTACCGACCATTGTAGCATGTGTGAAGCCCTGGACATAAGGGGCATGATGATTTGACGTCATCCCCACCTTCCTCCGAGTTAACCCCGGCAGTCTCTCATGAGTCCCCACCATCACGTGCTGGCAACATAAGACAAGGGTTGCGCTCGTTGCGGGACTTAACCCAACATCTCACGACACGAGCTGACGACAACCATGCACCACCTGTATACAGACCACAAGGGAAAACGTATCACTACGCCGATCCTGCATATGTCAAGCCCAGGTAAGGTTCTTCGCGTTGCATCGAATTAATCCACATGCTCCGCCGCTTGTGCGGGCCCCCGTCAATTCCTTTGAGTTTTAGCCTTGCGGCCGTACTCCCCAGGCGGGGCGCTTAATGCGTTAGCTACGGCACGAAAGTCGTGGAAGACCCTCACACCTAGCGCCCACCGTTTACGGCATGGACTACCAGGGTATCTAATCCTGTTCGCTCCCCATGCTTTCGCTCCTCAGCGTCAGTTACTGCCCAGAGACCTGCCTTCGCCATCGGTGTTCCTCCTGATATCTGCGCATTCCACCGCTACACCAGGAATTCCAGTCTCCCCTACAGCACTCAAGTTATGCCCGTATCGCCTGCACGCCCGAAGTTAAGCCCCGGAATTTCACAGACGACGCGACAAACCACCTACGAGCTCTTTACGCCCAGTAATTCCGGACAACGCTCGCACCCTACGTATTACCGCGGCTGCTGGCACGTAGTTAGCCGGTGCTTCTTATCTAGGTACCGTCACAAAAGCTTCGTCCCTAGCGAAAGAGGTTTACAACCCGAAGGCCGTCATCCCCCACGCGGCGTCGCTGCATCAGGCTTGCGCCCATTGTGCAATATTCCCCACTGCTGCCTCCCGTAGGAGTCTGGGCCGTATCTCAGTCCCAATGTGGCCGTCCACCCTCTCAGGCCGGCTACCCGTCGACGCCTTGGTAGGCCATTACCCCACCAACAAGCTGATAGGCCGCGGGCTCATCTCGTACCGAAAAACTTTCCACCACACACACTAAAGCATGGTCCTATCCAGTATTAGACCCAGTTTCCCAGGCTTATCCCGAAGTACGAGGCAGATCACCCACGTGTTACTCACCCGTTCGCCACTCGAGTACCTAGCAAGCTAGGCCTTTCCGTTCGACTTGCATGTGTTAAGCACGCCGCCAGCGTTCGTCCTGAGCCAGGATCAAACTCTCCATAAAAAATCAGTCAAAAGACCAACCCTTCAAGCTGGAACGAGTCCAACCAACTGGCTAAAAACCACCACAAACAACACACAATTGTTTGCAACTGGCAAAATAAAAAATTAATGATTTGCTCTATCAAAAACGTGGCCATCATCCCTTGACGGGGAAAAAATAACAATGACCACCAACACAACAATTCACAACAACCATCATGTTATTTACAAGCCATGGCACACTTGCCGGCCGTATGACAACATCACGTTCATCATCATTGCATGTATCTTTATTCCTATACCGATCCCCACCCACAATAAGGATGGGAACCACAAGTACATTGGCACACTATTGAGTTCTCAAACAACACGCACACACAACACCAATCACCATCACAATGATGACCAGAACTTTGCGGTGAATGAAACGTTAACCCCTGATGAACATAAAGTCAAACAGGATCAACACTTTTTTAATTTTGTCTTATCCGAACAACCTCTCAGTGTCGGCGACTCGCTATAAGTTACACACGTTCACACAAACACACAAACCCGCAGGTAGATAGATTTTTGAAGATATTAAAAAGACTTTAAGGTCCAATCTCACAACAAAACATGAGATTGGACCTTAAGCATCAATCTTTACGCGGAGTACTTCACACCTGCAAAGTTTTTCTTTCCTTTACGAAGAACTAACCATGCTCCATGTAGCAAAACCTCATCAGTTGGTTGCCAATCTTCTGATTCAATTCGCTCATTATTGACGTATGCGCCGCCTTCTTTAATTGTTCTACGCGCAGCTCCCTTCGAGTTAACAAGACCTGCACCGATGAGAAGATCGATAACCGTAGGCGATTCACCTGCGGGAACTTCAAAAATTACGGTTTCGGACAATGCACCATCCAACGTAGCTTCATCTAGATCTTGCAAAGAAGCACGGCCGAAAAGTGCTTGAGCAGCCAACTCAACCGAGACAGTCGCATCGTGTCCATGGACTAAATCAGTCATCTCTTGAGCAAGTCGGCGTTGAGCAGCTCTTTGGTGAGGACGCTCCCGTACTTCAGTTTCTAATTCAGCGATTTCTTCTTGAGTTAAGAAAGTAAACCATCGAAGGTAATCAATGACGACAGAATCTCCCGCATTGAGGAAATACTGATACCACGAATATGCGGAGGTTTTCTCCGGATCAAGCCAAAGCTTTCCGCCGCCCGTCGACTTACCAAATTTCTGTCCCTGGGCATCAGTTACAAGAGGAACGGTCAGTGCATGAGTTTTTGTTCCGGATACTCGACGATTGAGATCCACACCCGAAACAATGTTGCCCCATTGATCTCCACCACCGATTTGCAGGACACAGTCGTATTCACGATTCAGCTGAACAAAATCATTAGCTTGGAGCAGCATGTAGGAAAACTCTGTATAAGAGATTCCGTCTGTTTCCAAGCGTCGTTTGACAGTTTCACGATCCAGCATCGTATTTAGTGAGAAGTTTTTTCCGACATCACGCAAAAAATCAACTACTGACATAGACATAGTCCAGTCAGCATTGTTCACCATGATGGCTGGATTATCACCATCAAATCGGACAAATGACAGAAGTTGTTTTTTAATCGACTCAAGATTGTGCTCGATAGTATCTTGGGGCAGCATAGAACGCTCCCCCACGTCGCGTGGATCCCCAATAAAACCTGTTGCACCCCCAGCAAGAGTAATCGGTCGGTGACCAGCTTCTTGGAAACGTCGGAGCATAATCATCGGTACCAAGTGACCTGCGTGTAGAGAGTCACCAGTTGGATCAAACCCGCAGTAAAGTGTGATCGGTTTTTCGCATGCTTCTCGCAACGCGTCGATGTCGGTGGACTGATTAATCAGGCCACGCCATTGGAGTTCGTCGATAATGTTCATAAAAGATCCCTAATTATTTTTCTGCTGGTGGCCAGGCGATGGATTCTTCGACAAGCATTACTGGAATGCCATCATCAATTCGATAGGCAATCTCGAGGCGTTCATTAACGAGGACTTGTTCCGCCTCAAGATATTTTAGTGGGCCTTTATCCTGAGGGCAGGCCAGCACTTCAAGCAGCTTAGGGTCAATACTCATGATTGGCATTGTACCTATCCCAAAAGGCAATACCGATATCGCTACCCCAAATAAGAAAAATGCCAGTGTATCTATTCACTGGCATTTTCAATGTCACTTACGAACAGGAGTTAGCGCCCATTCTTTAAAATATTGAGAGGCGGCTTCTACTCGAGAACGTTGTTCTTCAACTCTTACACCTGCTGTCCCACCGCGTGTAGCTCGCGATGCAACTGCACCTTCGACAGTAAGCACTGTACGTACCTCTGGCGTCAAGCGTACATCTACGGAAGCAAGTTCATCATCAGTAAGCTCGTCGAGGCCTACACCACGAGATTCTGCGATCCTAACGCATGCACCGGAAGCTTCGTGAGCTTCGCGGAATGGAACACCTTGACGTACCATCCACTCAGCCAAGTCAGTAGCAAGAGTAAATCCTGCTGGTGCTAAAGAAAGAAGTCGGTCTTCGTGGAAGGTAAGCGTAGAAACGAGACCAGTCATAGCTGGAAGCAACAAGTTCAACTGAGCAAACGAATCAACAATCGGCTCTTTATCTTCCTGAAGATCTCTGTTGTAGGCGAGCGGCTGCGCTTTAAGCGTTGCCAAAAGCCCTGAAAGATTTCCGATCAAGCGTCCAGTCTTGCCTCGAGTTAATTCAGCAACATCAGGATTCTTCTTTTGCGGCATGATTGATGAGCCAGTTGACCAAGCATCAGCAAGAGTTACATAGCCGTACTCTGGTGTACACCAGTAAATAATTTCTTCAGCTAATCGCGACATGTCAATGGCAATTTGCGCGAGAACATATGCAGTTTCCGCTGCAAAGTCACGCGAAGACGTACCATCAATCGAGTTATCACACGCTGAGTCGAATCCTAACTCTTGGGCAATCGCCTCAGGATCCAAGTGTAAAGATGAACCAGCTAATGCACCTGAACCATATGGAGAAATAGCAAGGCGTTTATCTAGATCTCGAATACGATCGATGTCACGAAGCAACGGCTGCGCATGAGCGAGCAACTGATGTGCTAGCAAAACAGGCTGGGCTGCTTGGGAATGCGTCTTTCCAGGCATAATCGCACGAGGATGCTGAGTCGCTTGATATGCCAAGGCATCGACAAGCTCGGTAACCTGCAAGGCTACTGAACGCACGGCATCACGAACCCACATCCTGAACAAGGTGGCAACCTGATCGTTTCGGGAACGACCAGCACGCAGGCGTCCGCCTATTTCAGGGCCCACGATGTCGATAAGTCCGCGCTCCATTGCACCATGGACGTCCTCATCGGTCGGCAATGGCTTGAATTCACCTGAAGCTACAGCTTTGCCCAACTTGTCGAGACCGCCAAGCATTGTCTCTAAATCGGAGTCAGAAAGTAGTTTCGCCTTGTTCAAAACACGAGCATGGGCTTTTGAGGCTAGAACATCGTACGGAGCTAAAACCCAGTCAAAGTGCGTAGATACAGATAACGCGAACATCGCCTCTGAAGGGCCGCCAGAGAAGCGGCCGCCCCAAAGCGCGCCTTCATTAGTACCGTGTTTTTGCACTATTGTGCCTCACGGTCACGCTTGTTCGAGATCTTGGATGACAAACCGTGAAGTTCTACAAAACCCTTAGCCAAGGTCTGGTCGAAGGTATCACCGGTGTCATAAGTAGCCAAGTCGAAGTCGTAAAGCGAATGCTCAGAACGACGTCCGTTTACGGTGCACTTACCAGCATGCATGACCATGCGAATGTCACCTGTTACGTGCTCTTGAGTATTTTCAATGAACGCATCCAAAGAACGCTTGAGTGGCGCGTACCACAATCCGTCGTACACCTCTTCAGACCAACGAGCGTCGATTCCGCGCTTGTAACGTGCAAGCTCACGTTCAATGGTCACATCTTCCATAGCTTGGTGTGCTGTAATCAATGCAATTGCGCCTGGAGCCTCGTAGACCTCGCGAGATTTAATACCAACGAGACGATCTTCCACCATGTCCAGACGGCCAATGCCTTGTGCACCTGCACGACGGTTCATTTCTTCGATTGCTTCAAGTACGGTGACTGGACGTCCATCGATTGCTACCGGAACACCAGCTTTGAAGCTAATGATGATCTCATCAGGAGCATTGCCGAGAGCTGGATCTTCAGTGTAGGAGTATAGATCTTTTGTCGGCGGGTTCCAGAGGTCCTCGAGGAAGCCGGTCTCTACGGCGCGTCCCCAAACATTTTGATCGATGGAGAATGGCGACTTCTTGGATTGCTCGATAGGTAGATTAATCTCTTCAGCAAAAGCAATCGCCTTATCGCGAGTCCATGCGTAATCACGGGCTGGGGCAATGATCTGCAGTTCTGGAGCAAGGTTGCGGAAACCTACCTCAAATCGAACCTGATCGTTTCCTTTACCAGTACAACCATGGGAAACATGGGTACCACCATGTTCTTTAGCGGCTTCTACCAAGTGCTTCACGATGAGTGGACGAGAGATTGCAGAAACCAAAGGGTACTGCTTCATGTACATGCCGTTTGCTTTGATAGTCGGCAGGCAGTAATCATTGGCAAACTCATCTTTAGCGTCAATGACGATAGATTCAACCGCACCACAATCAAGTGCACGCTGACGAACGGACTCCATGTCCTCTCCACCTTGGCCAAGATCCAAAGAAACTGCGACAACTTCGCCACCAGTCATCTTAGCTAGGTATGGAATTGCAACGGAGGTATCGAGTCCACCTGAATAGGCGAGGACGACACGATTGGTCATGGTTTTCTCCTTCGAATAAAGCTTTTGCAATACAGAAAGCTCAAGATGTCTACAGCACCAAGCAATTCTGCATATATTAAGTCAAACGGATAGTTTACGCCTTTTATAGAAAAGACAACACACTGGCATGGAGTTTAATGAAACTGATAACTCAATTTTAGAGTGACGTTCGTCGTTGGCTTAGAAATTCTCCCAATTCCTTGCCCGTCATAGGGTCACGCGCCAGCACAAACACGGTGTCATCGCCCGCGATGGTCCCCACAACCTCGTCCATTCCAACACGATCAATAAAGGACGCTAAAAAGGGTGCCCCCGCCGGAGGTGTGCGCAGCACCGCAATGTTTCCAGAGTGGTCTACTGACACTAAAAGATCGTCTAACATTTTTCGTAATTTTTCACGAGTTCCTGCCGTCGTAGATGACGCAGCATCTTCAGATGTCCCTACGGCATAAAATGCACGCCCACCATTAGGGCGGATTTTTTTAGCGCCGAGCTCATCTAAATCGCGTGACAAAGTACCTTGAGTGATGTCAACGCCGCGTTGCTTTAATAATTCCGACAACTGCATCTGACTCGACACTTGGTTTTGCTCGAGCAAATCCAAAATAAGTGCTTGACGAACCGTCCTCGTAATCGGGCCATTGCTCATAGATTCATCCTTAAAAAAACTTAAAACGCGGGGGAAAGTCTGACTTCACGCCTGATACTAAATAGTACAAAGCCAGACTAAAACAAATGAAATGCCAGTCGATAAATTATCGGGGTTGATTTTCCATAAGCCAGACAAGCAGGGCTTTTTGCGCATGAAGTCGATTTTCAGCCTCATCAAAAACTACTGATTGCGGTCCATCAATGACCGAAGCCGCTACCTCACTACCTCTATATGCCGGTAAGCAATGCAAGAAAATTGCTGACTTTTTCGCTAAAGCCATCACCTCATCATTGACCTGATAAGGCAAAAATGGAGTGCGTCGGTCGATACCGTCATTTTCCATACCCATAGATACCCATGTGTCTGTGATTACAACATCTGCATCAGATACTGCGGAAATATCAGCTGTGACCGAAACAATTGCGCCAGTCTCGCTGGCGCGCTTTTCCGCCCTATCGACGAATTCTTGCTTGGGTTGGAATTTTTTAGGCGCAATAATAGTGATATCAAGGCCAGCGGTAGCGAAACCGATCATATAAGAATTCGCCATGTTGTTATCACCATCGCCCAAATACACAGCTTTCAGACCTTTTAAACCAGGCACACCTTCTTGCGGGCATAGATGCTCGATACAAGTTTGCAAGTCAGCCAATATTTGGCAGGGATGCAGGTCATCTGACAATGCATTGACGATAGGAACAGTTGCGGTTTCTGCCATGTCCAAAAGATTTTGGTGAGAACCCGTCCGCCACACAATAGTGGAGACAAAACGAGAAAGAACAGCACCAGTGTCTTGGAATGTCTCTCCCTTACCCATTTGTGATTTGCCGGAGTCGACCACGATCGCATGTCCACCGAGTTGCGAAATACCAGCGTCGAAGGAAAAACGCGTGCGTGTCGACGTTTTATCGAATAGAACTGCCACTGATTGTGGGCCGTCATATGTCTTTCGCGAATATGGATGTTGCTTCAATTCCGAAGCAAGTTCCAGAACTTCACGTTGCTGCGCAGGCGTAAGGTCGTCGTCCGCTAAAAAGTGGCGTACACGGGTTTGAGTACTCATATCTATTCTTTCTTCCGAAGACAACGCCCTAATGGCATTCTTTCTTCTTTATCTTAGTCAGCACTATTGAAAGGCGTTCAATTGATTCATGAATTTCTGCGTCACTGATAACTAAAGGCGGAGTAAGTCGCAGCACAGACGCAGAAGGAGCGTTCACGATGAGCCCATGTTCTAAAGCCAGTTTGACGCACTCTTTAGCGACTGGCTCGGACAACAGCACACCAAGCATCAAACCACGTCCGCGGATCGACTCAACCAAAGGCAGTCGGCTCATTCCTTTAACTAACTTGTGACTCTTACGCTGGACGTTCTCGAGGAAATCGTCGTCAATTGTGCGCAAAACTGCCCCTGCCGCGGCACAAGAGACCGGATTTCCACCAAAAGTCGTGCCATGTTTGCCAGGACCTAACAAATCTTTCGCTTTTCCCGTTGCAAGGCACGCACCAATCGGTAATCCCCCTCCCAAACCTTTCGCCATAGTTACGACGTCGGGAATGACACCAGTTTCATGCTGAAATGCGAAAAAATCTCCAGTGCGTCCGATTCCGGTTTGGACTTCATCAACGATCATCAGAATGTCAAATTCATTGCATAATCCCCTAACCGCAGACAAAAATCCATCTGGAGCAGGAATAACACCAGTTTCACCTTGAATTGGCTCTAAAATTATGGCTGCGACATCTGTCGAGTTGATTTGGACAAGCTTGCGCAAATAGTCAATGTCGCCATAGGGATAAAATTCAACGCCTGCGGGCAGCGGATAAAACGGCATTTGTTTGTCAGGTTGGCCCGTCATAGCAAGTGCTCCCATCGTACGACCGTGAAAACCATGCTGCGCTGCTAATATTCGGTTCTTTCCAGTCATACGAGCCAACTTGAATGCCGCCTCATTAGCTTCAGTACCTGAGTTACAGAAAAATACTCGAGTATCGTGAGCAGTTTGAGTTGAGTCGGTGGTTCCTTCCGCGAAGCGTCGAATTAACCGAGCTGCGGTATCAATAACTGGTCGCGATCCGAAGAGATTTGAAACATGAGCAAAATTTGAAATTTGTTCTGTTACGGCCTCAACAATGGCCGGATGCGCATGCCCCAAAGAGTTTACGGCAATTCCTGCCAGTAAATCGATGTACGTTTTACCTACAGAATCCGTAAGAGTGGCGCCATTTCCTCCTGTGATCGTCAGAGGAGGCGTGCCGTAGGTATTCATAATGACATCAGCCCATTGAGTCTCTGACGATTGTGAATCTGTGTTCGCCGCATTCTTAGACATGATTATCCTTTCGGTACACTGTCCCATTTGTCATTTCTGTATCGGGAACAACCATGGTCCCAACACCGCCCGAAGTCAGTAACTCAAGAAGCACTGAATGCGCGACTCGTCCATCAATTACGTGAGCTGCCGAAACACCATGGGTGACCGCATCTACACAGCTTTCCATTTTAGGAATCATTCCCGAACCCAACGCTGAAAGCTTTTCACGCAACCTCTCAGCACCAATCACGGATACCAGCGAGTCTTTATTCGGCCAGTCGGTATAAAGACCCTCAACATTAGTGAGAATCAATAGGCGTTCGGCAGACAACGCAGCAGCCAACGCCCCTGCAGCCGTATCAGCGTTGATGTTATATACCGATCCATCATCGCCTGGAGCGATGGTCGAGACTACCGGAATTCGACCAGCATCAATGATGTCCATCAAGCTTGAAGCGTTGACTGCAGTAATATTGCCAACTTGGCCAATATCGGTTAGCTCTCCATCGATTTCGACAAGTCGTTTCTCGGCTCTGAAAAGGCCAGCATCCTCGCCAGAGGTACCCACTGCATAAGGGCCGTGTGAGTTAATCAGTCCAACTAGGTCACGACCTACTTGACCAAAGAGAACCATCCGAACGATTTCAAGCACCTCCGGCGAGGTAACGCGGAATCCCCCTTTAAACTCACCCTCGATGCCGAGGCGTTGCAGCATTTGTGAAATTTGAGGGCCACCACCGTGCACAACAACCGGACGAACGCCTACTGTGCGAAGAAAAACCATATCTGCCGCGAAAGCAGCTTTGAGTTCTTCGTCGACCATGGCATTGCCACCATATTTAACGACGACAATTTTGTCGCGATAACGCTGCAACCATGGCAATGCATCGGCCAGTACGGTTGCACGCTCTCGGGAGGTCAAATTATCGATAGTGGCTGTCATAGCCCCACACCGGCTTTCTTGTCTGAAATGTTTGAGTTACGAGGAATACGCTGAGTTAATTTCAACGTATTGATGTGATAAATCGGTCGTTCGAACAAAAGCCTTTCCAGGTCCCACTGTTCCAAGATCAACTCGAACATCGATATCAATTCCAGAGAGGTCCACCTGACGGGCTTCCGGAGTGCCACCGGATTGCAGGCATACTGGTTGATCATTGAAATACACCGATATGTTATCTGGATCCATATCAGCATCAGCCATTCCAACTGCAGCTAGAACTCGCCCCCAATTCGGGTCGGAACCAAACATCGCACACTTGAACAGGTTGTCTCGTCCCAAAGTTCTAGCCGCATTCAGTGCTTGGGAATCCGTGGTTGTTCCAGTAACAGTAATACGCACGCGTTTTGTCACACCCTCAGCATCAGCTTGCAGCTGATCGGCAATATCAGCACAAGCCTGAAGGACAGCGTCGTTAAATTCTGATTCAGTGGGCGTGATTCCCGATGCCCCATTTGCCAACAAAATTACGGTGTCATTGGTAGAGGTTGAACCATCAATATCGAGAGTATTAAAAGTCACGTCGCATGCCTTGGACAAAGCGGCGTGAGCTTGTGCTTGGGTCACACAAGCATCAGTAGTAAGACATACCAACATCGTGGCGAGGGAAGGCGCCATCATACCAACACCTTTACCCATACCCCCTAATGTCCAGCCATTACACTTGACAACTGTTTCTTTAGCGACCGTATCGGTCGTCATGATCGACTCTGCAGCTTCCCCGCCGTTATCCCCCAATGCAGGAATTAGCTTGTCGACGCCTGCTTTTATCATGGTCACTGGAAGCGGCTCTCCAATGAGACCAGTGGAACACGCCGCTATGTCTAGTGGATCTACCTTCAGCTTTGAGGCAAGATAGTCCACGATTTCATGTACGTCTTTATCCCCTTGTACACCATTACAAGCGTTCGCGTTGCCGGAATTGTAAAGAACTGCACGTAAAGTTCCATTTGCGACCGCTTTCTTTGTGTACTTGACTGGCGATGCCACAACTCTATTCCGAGTAAATACCGCTGCACCAACAAATTCCGGCCCTTGGTTTACAACCAACGCCATATCTTTATTTCCGGATGGCTTAATTCCTGCAGTCGCACCTGCCGCAACAAACCCCTGTGGAGCAGTTACTCCTCGTGAACTCATGTTAATTCCCTTCGCATTGCCAGTTGTGTTGTACGCTACCCCGTTTAATCTCATAGTGGAGGATTTTCAATTCCCTATGGCGCAACACCACCACAAGGTAGACCTGAAGTTTCGGAAACCCCGAGGGATAAATTCATACATTGAACTGCAGCCCCAGCTGTACCCTTTGTTAGATTGTCAATCGCAGAGGTAACGACTAGTTTTTTCGAATTATCGTCCGCATCAACTTGAATGTGACACATATTGGAACCTACGACTGCCTGGGTCTGCGGCTGCTGGCCCGACGGCAATATATGAACAAAGGGCTCATTCTCATACGCATTGAGGTAGATCTCCCGAATTTCATCAAGAGTAATCCCGCTAGTTAACTTTGCCGTTGCGGTAGTAAGAATTCCACGAGGAAGCGGAGCCAAAACAGGAGTAAAGCTAACGACAATTTTTTGGTCTGCATATTCACTAAGATTTTGTGATATCTCAGGGGTATGTCGATGCTTTCCGGCCACGTTATAGGCCTTCAACGAACCCATTGTCTCTGTGCCCAGCATGGCAACTGATGCCTTTTTACCAGCTCCAGACACTCCGGTAATTGAGACAACAGAAACGTCAGGTTCAATAATGTGAGCGGCAATTGCCGGCAAAAGTGCAAGCGTTGCACCTGTCGGAAAACATCCCGGCACCGCAATACGCTTTGATGATGCAATCAAATCCCTATGCCCAGGCATTTCTGGGATGCCATACGGCCATGAACCTGCATGTTTCCCCCCATAGTACGCATCCCAGTCTTTTTGATCTTTAAGTCGAAAATCTGCAGCACAGTCAATCACCGTAATTTCAGCAGGAAGCTGCTGAGCAATTTCCGCAGAAAACCCATGTGGCAACGCTAAAAATACGACATCATGACTTTTTAGTGTCTCAACATCAGTCGGCTCGACAACACGATCCGACAATTCGGGAAGATGCGGCATGAGTTCGCCAACTGTCTGGCCAACAGTTGAAGAGCCCATCAGCGCTCCAACGCTCAGCTGACCTGATAAATACAACGGATGTTGCAGTAAAAGCCGAAGGATTTCTCCTCCGGCATATCCACTCGCCCCAACGATAGCTACCTTGATATTCATAGCAGCCATCATACACATACTATGCATTACAATGTAAAGTATTCGCCATTAATATAATAAAATCCCCATGTCAGTGAAAAATTACTTCATTGACATGGGGATTCTCATTGAAGAACCATTGCTATTTTATGCGCGCATCGTCGCACCGAATAGCTCAGCGGCCCGACCCGCAGCTGCAAGCCTACCTTCAGAACATTCATCGTCTGTCAGAGTGCGATCCTGAGCACGGAATTCAAGAGAAAAAGCGAGAGATTTTTTCTCTGCACCTAGCGCCTCAGAACGGTATACGTCGAAAAGCTCAACCTTTTCCAGTAGTTCTCCTGCTGCATCCTCGATAACTTTACGTACGGATTCTGCCGGTACGGACTCGTCTACGACAAGTGCTAGATCTTGATGTAATACAGGAAACGCTGATAGAACCGGCGCTGGAAATGATTCCTTCAATGGCAGCGCAGATACATCGAGTTCCATGGCGCACGTACGTGCTGGCAGATTCAAGGCTTCAACAATCTGAGGATGCAATTCGCCAGCATATCCAACAATGTGGTCACCAGCTTTTAATGCAGCACAGCGCCCAGGATGCCAAGGTAGCATCTCTACATTTTCGACGTTAAGTTCAACGCCTGCTGCACGGGCAACAACTCGAGCCGACTCGATAGCATCAGCAAACGAATACGTTCGACCATGGCCCCATGGTCCGTCCAACTCCATAAAACCAGCACCAACAGTTGCCACATGGAGTGGTTGTACTGGCAAGGATTTTAGCAACTCAGCAACTTCATTATCGCTAGGACGCTGACGGACATCGAGCATTGGCGAAATACCTGAGCCACGTTTGAAGGATACCTGCTGAAGACCGAAAAGATTGACAGAAGTTTGCCCTCGAGCAACATTGCGGGTAACAGCCTCGAGCATAGAAGGCAGCAATGTAGTCGCGAGAACTCCGTACTCAGCATCGAGAGGGTTTTGTACCGTGACGACGCTTCGACGCTCATCGTCTGCTGCAAGCCCCCACACATCGAACGTATCGTTTCGAATAAAAGGCGTAGGTAGGATTTCCGCATAGCCACTGTATGCAAGTGCATGACCGATCGCACGACGACGCAATTGCGCAGGCGAGAGCCCTGATCCCACAGGTGCAAGCGGAACGATTGCTGGAATGTCCTCTAATCCTTCGAGACGAAGAACTTCTTCAACCAAATCAGCAGACATAGTCATATCTGGACGCCACGTAGGAGGCGTGACAAGAAGATCATCACCATCGACTTCGACAGCACATCCGACTTCTTTCAACCGCGCAATCACAGTAGCGTCCGAGTAAGCTACTCCAGCCAACTCGGCTGGGCGAGACGTCTTCATACGGATTTGAGGCATGCTTGGCGCAGATCCAATCAAAGTGCGGGCGGATTCCACAGAACCACCAGCAATACTGACAAGTAAGGCGCAGGCAACGTCCAGAGCTACCTCAATAATTTCTGGGTCAACGCCACGCTCGAAGCGTCGTGACGCCTCGGTGCTGAGCTTATGGCGACGCGACGTACGTGCTGTAGTAATTGGATGCCAATTGGCAGCTTCAAAAAATACATCAGTTGTTTCGTCTGAGATTTCTGAAGTAGTTCCGCCCATAACGCCAGCCAAGGATTGAATACCAGCATCATCGGAGATAACAACGTCTTCTGCAGACAAAGTACGCTTTACATGATCAAGAGTCTCAAAAGACTCCCCTTCTAGGGCATTACGTACAACCAATCCGCCCTTAATTAAGTTGGCATCAAAGGCATGCATAGGCTGCCCCAAAAGCAACATGACGAAATTGGTCACGTCAGTTGCGGCATTCACGCAACGCTGGCCTGACAACATGAGCTCACGCTGCATCCAAAATGGTGTGGGAGCCTTTGGATCGATTCCAGAAATTTTACGAACTCCGAAACGACGTGCCTGCGTTTCTGGTCGCAGATCAACCTTAATTAACTCACCTGAAGGCTCTGGAACATCCGAAGTATCGACGCCAGCCACGTTAAGATCTACTGCAGGATCAACGAACTTTAGATTAAAAGCCGAAGCCAGTTCTCGAGTTAATCCACGTGCAGACAATGCATATCCACGATCTGGCGTGATATTGACATCAAAAACAGTATCGTCCAAACCAACAATGCTTCGTGCATCAGTTCCTGGTTCGGCGATTTCATTCGGAAGCGTTATGATTCCAGGATTTTGCTTGTCAGATAGCCCCAATTCCGCTGCCGAGCAAATCATGCCAGCTGACATGCGTCCATATGTCTCACGTGCCGAAATTGCGAAATTACCAGGCAAAACAGCACCTGGAAGTGAAACTACTACATAAGAACCTTCTTGGAAATTACGCGCCCCGCATACAATGGACTGAAGCTCTCCAGTGCCATTCGCGTCTCCAACATTGACGAAGCAGTGACGAATTGGCTTTTTAAAGCCCTCTAGCTCTTCAATTGTTTCAACTCGACCGATGACGAGTGGACCAGTCGTTTCAGGGATTGCGCTGTAACCCTCGGTTTCAAATCCAACTCGGACATATCCCGAATCCAGCTCAGCTGGGCTAACTTTCCAATCTGGGTTCGATCGACCTAACAATTCGGTGACCCAGTTTTGTGAAATGAGCATGTAATCTAACTCCTGTTTATTCTTTGGATACTCGAATTGCTCTACGCCTGAACACCAAATGGAAGAGTGAAACGAACATCGCCTTCCACCATGTCACGCATATCAGTCAGTCCATTTCGGAACTGCAAAGTACGTTCCAATCCCATTCCAAAAGCGAATCCTGAATACACTTCTGGGTCAATACCTGCGGCTTTCAACACGTTAGGGTTCACCATGCCGCAGCCACCCCACTCGATCCAACCAGCACCGCCCTTTTTATTGGGGAACCAAACATCCACTTCAGCTGATGGTTCAGTAAATGGGAAGTAATTGGCACGCATACGGGTTTTTGTTTCAGGGCCAAACAAAGTCTTAGCCAAATGATCAAGTGTGCCACGCAGATGAGCCATAGTTAGGCCCTTATCCACAGCAAGACCTTCTACCTGATGGAAAACTGGAGTATGTGTCGCATCTAATTCATCCGTGCGAAACACGCGGCCTGGGCACACAACATAGATCGGCACCTCACGGGACAACATGGTTCGCATTTGCACAGGTGAAGTGTGAGTGCGCAATACTTGACTCGAACCAGGCTCACCGACATGGAAAGTATCTTGCAACGTACGGGCCGGGTGATCAGGGATGAAATTTAGCGAATCGAAGTTGAAGTACTCTGCTTCTATTTCAGGCCCGTCTGCCACCTCGTAGCCCATTGCTACAAAGATATCCGCAATCTTTTCACTAAGGGTCGTAATTGGGTGTAGAGCACCTGTCTGATGACGCGTTGTGGGAACAGTGACGTCCACCCGCTCAGCCTTCAGCATCTCTTCGAGATGTTTAGCTTCCAAGACTTCTTTTACCTGAGCAAAGTGTTTCTCTAAACGGCCCCGAGCCATGTTAACAAGACGACCGGCATCTTTACGCTGATCTTTAGGCAGAGTGCCTAGGCTACGTCGCGCTTGAGGAATCGGCGCCGCATCACCTAGATGATCTCGACGAGCAATATTCAACTCATCTAAGTTTGAAGCAACGTCAAAGGCACGAATCGCGGCATCAGCAGCTTGCGCTAGGCCCTCCTCAGTCAGCTCGACAGCGGGATAGTCCGGTTGTTCAGACACTCGATGCTCCTCGTCATAGTTAGCAGAAGTTATAGATAACCATGACATCATACCCCGTTATGCCAAGCCGAGGGCCAACTCACCCACTACTGGGAAAGTAAGCCAATTACTCGTGAAAGGAATTCACCTACTCAGTTTTCTTTGTGAGCTTGTGCTTTGAAGACTCGTACATACAAATACTTGCAGCAGTTGCGAGGTTGAGAGACTCTGCCCTACCACGAATGGGAATACGAACCGAATGATCCGCAGCAGACAATGCCTCATCATTGAGCCCATGAGCCTCATTTCCCATCAGCCATGCCGTGGGCTTTTCTAACAATTCACCTGCTGTGTCCAAGTTAATTTCACCTTGAGCAGCCGTTGCTAACATCTGCACATTTCGAGCCCGAAGAATCTGCCATACTTTTTGCATGTCTGGTTCTCTCACGACAGGAATGTGGAATAAAGATCCAGCACTTGCCCTGACAGCCTTTGGCGATTGCGGATCTACCGTTGTTCCCGCGAATATCACGCAGTCTGCTCCCATAGCGTCTGCCACACGAACCAACGTACCTGCATTACCAGGCTCACCAGTTTCGACCGCCACGCATACCAATGATGGATTACCTTTTAGCGCTTCTCGAGCACTCCACAATACTGGTAGACAAACTGCAAAAATCCCTGTAGTGGTCATGGTGTCCGACAAACTCTTTGCGGCGCGATCAGTAATCGGATGCACAAAAACCCCCATATGCCCTGCAGCTGTGACGATTGCTTCAAATCGCTCAGCAGCTTTTTCGGTAACAAAAAGGTCCGTCGCAGCACCCGTAGCAACTGCAGCCTCAACTGAATTTTCCCCTTCAGCAAGAAAACGATCAACCTTCTTACGGCCTGCAGAACGCAAGAGTTTAGCGGCGTTCACTACACGAGGGGTTCTTTCAGTAAAAGGAGAGGAAAAATCAATCGGCATAGTTTCCTACCCTATCAGCGCGTCCCAAATAAGCCCCTAGTTGACCACAATATTCAATTGTGGATCTATCACATACCATATCCATGTGCCTGACTAAAATTGGTGACATATCCGATAAATCACATCGTCAAAGCGTGGTTTCAAGTGGAAATTACACACGACACCGATCTAACTTATTAAAGGAAAGCAAAAAGATTGCTTATACTACAATGAAATTCTCCTACCACTGCCACAGAAAGGACCCCCATGATTAAAGCAACATACGGTGTGCTCGCACGAGTTTTTGCCATTGTCCTCATAGTCGTTGGCGCCGCAGCTATTTTTGGCGGAACCTACGCCCATGGTTTTGTGACTGAACAGCTAAAACAGGAAAGAATTACCATGCCAACGCAAGAAGGCATCGACAAACTCGAAGATCAAGCTTCAAAAGAAATTTTGCAGCAGTGGGTCGGCCAAGATCTCACTACTGGACCACAAGCTAAAGCATTTGCTGACAATTACATCTGGCAGCACATGATGGCTTCTTCTGGCGGAAAGACTTTCCAAGAATTTGGCGCTGTTATTGCACAAGCCAAAAAGGATGGAAAATCGGCCGATGAGATTGCAGCACTTCAAAAGACGCGCGATAGCCTCTTTCAAGGTAATACCCTCCGCGGCATCCTATTGAGCGCCTACGGATGGTGGCTTGTGGGAAGCATCGCTTTGTGGGCCGGAATTGGCTTGATCATTTTGGGCCTTATTTTGGCCACACTCGGATTTATTACGTGGAGCGCTAAAAAGACTCAAGTATAAATCAACAAATTTGATTCCCTCCTCCACATATCACTTTGCTTCACACTAGGAAATCTGATTTCCAACAGCATTCGTGATACGTGAGGAGGGATTTTTCTAATCGACGGGCTCAACCTTTACTACCGGCATCCAACACTTGGGAAAGCAAAAACCGTACAAACCTCAATACGAATGGCCGCACTCTTGGAATAAGAGTGCGGCCATTCATTAAACCCAATGGAGCATTCGCTCACATTGATAAAAGCCTTATTAGGCAGCCTTAGGAGCGTTAACGTCTGCTGGCAAAGCTGCCTTTGCAGCTTCACAAATTGCGGAGAACGCAGCAAAGTCGTTAACTGCCAAGTCAGCCAAAACCTTACGGTCAACCTCGATCTCAGCAAGGCGCAGACCCTGGATGAGGCGGTTGTAGGTGATGTCGTTCATACGAGCAGCTGCATTGATACGGGTGATCCACAGCTTGCGGAACTCAGACTTACGTGCGCGACGATCGCGGTAAGCGTAAGTCATGGAGTGCAGCCACTGTTCCTTAGCCTTACGGTACAGGCGGGAACGCTGACCACGGTAGCCCTTGGCGGACTTCAGAATCTCGCGACGCTTCTTCTTGGCATTCAGTGAGCGCTTGACACGTGCCACGGTGTTACTTCCTTATCAGTTATATAGGTCTAAAGGGTAATGAGAATGAAGGGGGAAGGAATTAAGCCTTGCCCAAGAGACGCTTGATGCGCTTGGTGTCAGCCTTAGCAACATCCTCGGTGCCCTTCAAACGACGAGTGCGCTTGGAAGGCTTGCCCTCGAGAAGGTGGCGGCGGTTAGCCTGCTCACGACGGAGCTTGCCAGAACCGGTGATCTTGACGCGCTTAGCGGTGCCCTTGTGGGTCTTCTGCTTCATGAAAATTACGTCCTTTTTGTTTTAAGTGTCTACTTCTTGCCCTTGCGCGCTGGACCAAAGACCATGGTCATATTACGACCATCCTGCTTTGGCTTGGACTCAACGATGCCATACTCAGCAACATCGCCAGCCAGGCGCTCAAGGAGACGGAAACCAAGTTCAGGACGAGACTGCTCACGCCCGCGGAACATGATAGTGACCTTTACCTTGGATCCCTTTTCGAGGAACCGGATCACATTGTTCTTCTTCGTCTCGTAATCGTGGTCATCGATCTTGGGACGGAACTTCTGCTCCTTGACCACAGTCTGCTGCTGGTTCTTCCGAGCTTCACGCGCCTTCTGCGCCTGCTCGTATTTGAACTTTCCATAGTCCATAATTTTGCAGACTGGCGGTTTAGCATTCGGAGCAACCTCAACCAAGTCAAGGTCTGCTTCGTAGGCAAGCTTACGGGCGTCGTCGATACGCACGATGCCCACCTGTTCACCGTTCGGTCCGACTAGACGAACCTCGGGAACTCGGATGCGCTCATTAATGCGAGCTTCAGCGCTGATGGGGACTCCTCAAGTAGCAAATGTATGTGATATACCGCGCCCATCGCTTATAGAAACTTCTTCAAAGGAAGAACACACAGAAAAGCCCGCCTCACAAGAGGCGGGAGATCTGCTTGCTGGGTTAACCCCATACCCTTTGACCTTTGTCCAACTGTAAACAGCGGCTTCAGGTGGGAAGATCTCCACTTGCGACCTGATCAGAAGAACCAATCAGGCGGTAGTACGGAAATACTAACAGAACACAGCAAGATTTGTAAAATATCATTCGCTATTTCGAAGCTGATAGAACTTCTTTGAGGAAACCTCCTGTATACGAACCCGAAACTTCAGCCACTTGTTCAGGGGTTCCTTCAGCAACCACTGTTCCGCCTCCTGAGCCACCTTCCGGCCCCATGTCGATTACCCAATCGGCTGCCTTAATAACGTCCAAATTATGCTCGATGATAATGACAGAGTTGCCCTTATCAACTAGCCCTTGGATCACCAACATAAGCTTACGGATATCTTCAAAATGAAGGCCTGTTGTCGGCTCATCCAAAATATAGACGGTTCGACCATTCGATCGCTTCTGAAGCTCCGCGGCAAGTTTCACTCGTTGTGCCTCACCACCAGACAATGTGGTAGCCGACTGCCCCAGACGCACATACCCAAGACCTACCTCAGTGAGAGTTTTAAGATACCGATGTATAGAAGTAATGGGTTCAAAAAACTCTGCAGCCTCACTAATTGGCATGTCTAATACTTCTGCAATGTTCTTGCCTTTGTATTTAACTTCTAGTGTCTCTCGGTTATATCGAGCACCGTGACACACCTCGCACGGCACATATACGTCTGGCAGAAAATTCATCTCAATTTTCAAAGTGCCGTCGCCTTGGCATGCCTCGCAACGACCACCTTTGACGTTGAAGGAAAAACGACCAGGTTTATATCCTCGAACTTTTGCTTCGGTTGTTTCCGCAAAAAGATTACGAACTTTATCAAAAACGCCGGTGTATGTAGCTGGGTTTGAACGTGGTGTTCGACCAATGGGAGATTGATCAACTTGAACTAATTTATCGAGGTTGTCGATCCCCTCTACTCGCTGCGCGCGCCCTGGAACAGTACGAGCTCTATTAAGTTCGTTAGCCAAGACTTTTGCCAGAATCTGATTTACCAGTGTGGATTTGCCTGAACCCGAAACCCCCGTCACGCATGCCAAAACACCTAAAGGAATCGTGACGTTTATCCCCTTGAGGTTATTCTCCTTCGCACCAACAATCTTAAGCACCCTGTCCGGATCAATCCCACGCCGTTTCTCAGGTACTCCAAGGACCTTATTCCCAGATAAATACGCGCCTGTGATGGACTCTTTACAGTCAACAATTCCTGCAGGCTCACCTTGGTAGACGATTTCGCCGCCGTATTCTCCCGCTTTTGGCCCGACATCGATAAGCCAATCTGCTGCCCTGATCGTGTCTTCATCATGCTCGACAACGATCAGTGTATTTCCGATATCGCGGAGTCGCTCAAGTGTCGAGATCAACCGCTGATTATCACGTTGATGGAGTCCAATAGAAGGTTCATCGAGAACATACAAAACACCTGCAAGACCTGACCCAATCTGGGTGGCAAGACGAATTCGCTGAGCCTCACCGCCAGACAAAGTTCCTGCTGCACGATTCAGGGTCAGATATGTCAACCCGACGTCCAAAAGAAACCGCAGCCGCGCATTTATCTCTTTAAGCACTGCACCGGCAATAATTTCTTCTCGTTTGCCCAGCACTAAGTCCTGAAGGAAATCAGATGCGTCTTGAATAGACAGCTCGCTTAAACCTGCGATTGAAAGCTCTCCATGGCTCGATGACGCTAATCGGACAGCCAAAATTTCAGGTTTTAGCCTCGAGCCATGGCACGTAGGGCATGCAACTTCCCTAGTATATTGCAGCAAACGATCTTTCTGCGACTCGGTATCTGCCTGATCCAATTTGCGTTCGATATAACCCAAGACCCCTTCGAAAGGGGCTGTCCACGTTCTCACACGACCATACCGGTTTTTATATCGTACTGTTACTTCTTCTTGGCATCCATGAATTAATGCATCTCGCTGGTCCTCTGATAACTCATCAAAAGGAGTCGCAGGATCAAAACCTTTAGCTTTAGCGAGTGCTTCAATAAGCTTTTCAAAATACTTGTGGTTGGGACTTGAATTCCATGGCTGAATAGCCTTCAACGCTGGGGCGTGCGTATCGGGAATCAGTAGTTCGGTATCAACCACTGTTCGTGTGCCTAAGCCATCGCATGCGGGACATGCACCGTAAGGTGAGTTAAAAGAAAATGCCCGTGGTTCCAATTCATCGACACTTAATGCATGTCCGTTTGGACATGACATTTTCTCGGAAAATCGAACAAATCGCTGTGGGTCATCTTCACTCAGGCCCACAAATTCGAGAACTACAACGCCGTCGGCAAGCTTCAGGGCTGTTTCTACCGAATCAGTCAAACGCTGTTGTTGTGAGGCCTTAACTTGTAAACGATCCACAACAACGTCAATATCATGCTTGACCTGTTTTTTAAGCGTCGGCGGTTCTGAAAGCGAATAGATGGAACCATCGACTCGAACACGCGAATAGCCTTGAGTTGCTAGGTCTGCAAAGAGATCAACAAACTCCCCTTTGCGTGTGCGCACTACTGGAGCAAGAACCTGGAATTTTAGCCCTTGTTCCATGTCCATGACTTGATCAACAATCTGCTGCGGTGTTTGGCGTTCGACTTTGGCGTCACACACAGGGCAATGAGCGGTGCCAGCGCGAGAAAACAATAATCGAAGATAGTCATACACTTCAGTGATGGTGCCAACCGTGGACCGCGGATTACGGTTTGTTGACTTTTGATCGATCGAAACTGCAGGTGACAATCCATCAATGAAATCAACATCCGGCTTGTCCATCTGACCCAAAAACATGCGCGCATAGGACGACAACGACTCAACATAGCGCCGCTGCCCTTCCGCAAAGATCGTGTCAAACGCTAGAGAAGACTTGCCAGATCCCGAAAGGCCAGTAAATACCACCATGGCGTCACGTGGGATATCAATATCCACACCTTTAAGATTGTGTTCACGAGCGCCGCGGACTACAAGACGATCAACCACTAACGATTCTTCCTTACGCATGGGGATGGGAAAAGAACAAAACCCGTTGGAATAACCAGCCAAAATCGCCAGTTTATGCTCGGACTTGTCCAAACTGTCAAGCTATATACAATCAACACTACATCATTTCGAACATACTACCGAAGGGAAAATTGATTAGTGTGGACACTATGACTAACGCATCTTCCACTGACGGTATTTCACTACACCACATCTCAGTAGCTGATTTAGACAACAATTGCTATCTCCTTACCACAGAGTCCGATGAAGGTACCCAAGGTTTGCTTATCGACGCCGCCGACAACGCGCCAGCTCTTCTAGACTTGGCCGAATCAGCGGGCGCACGCATCACCGCCGTAGTAACAACACACCGACACTTTGATCATGTCAGAGCGCTTGAGGACGTCCTCGACACTACCAAGGCAACACATTTTGCTAGTCTCGGAGATAGCCCTCGTCTCCCCCGATCCGCCGACACAACGTTGGGCGAAGGGGACACCCTCCGCTGGGCAGGCCATAGCCTGAGAGCCCATATTCTCCGCGGCCACACCCAAGAAGGGTTAGCCCTCAGTATCAAAATAAATGGCATCTACCATCTATTTGTTGGTGATAGCCTCTTTCCTGGCGGGGTAGGAAAAACCTCAACACCAGAGGAGTTCAACCAATTACTCTCAGACGTTAAAACTCGGCTATTCGATGTATATCCAGACACTGCTGTTGTACATCCTGGCCACGGAAAACCCACCACTTTAGGAACTGAGCGTCCGCATCTGGAACAATGGCGCCAACGCGGTTGGTAATTACTTCAGTTCACTCCACAGATCTTCATGTATAAAGCCCATAGTCTTTACCAACTTGTTGCAATCATCTCGAGCAGGAACGAGCAATGGTCTGTAGCATGGGCATCGTACTCTGGTTTGATGATCCGGACACTAAACGATCAAAACTAGTGATTTAAAGGGCTTAAGAGAAAGGGAATTCTATATGATCCGCAAATTTGCTCGCCCCATGCTCGCCTCCGTTTACGTGGCTGACGGTGTCGACGTTGTTCTCAACAGCCAAGCTCATGTGGAAGGCACACAGACCGTTATCAACCGACTGCGCACGGTTGTGCCTCGCAAATACATGAAAAAACTTCCAGAGGATCCACAGGTAATCACTCAGGCAGTTGGAGCAACCAAAGTATTAGCCGGCAGCTCACTCGCACTCGGTAAAGCACCTCGCACCTCCGCTACAGTTCTGGCTGCCATTAGTGTTCCAACTATCATTGCTCGTCACGCGTTTTGGGAAACTCAAGATCGTGAAGAAAAAATCGCTCGACGTCAGGGCTTTTTAACGAGCATCGCATTACTTGGCGGTTTGGCAATTACGAGCGCAGATACCGCCGGAAAACCAAGCTTGAAGTGGCGCGCTGATAAGGCTGTACAAAAAGCATCCACACAGATTCAGCAAGCTCTCCCTACCAAAACTGAGACCGAAAAATTTGGCGACCAAGCATCTGCAGTTGCAAGCCAAGCATCATCCACAGCAAAAGATTTGTGGAACGAAGCGACAGATGCTGTTTCCCAATACAGCCAAACAGCGCTAGAGTACGTCGAAGATAACAAAGATGATTGGCTAGCTCTTGCTCAAAAGAACGCTGTTTTGGCTAAAAAGAAAGCCGTAAAGGTTGCAGCACGCGCTCAAGAACGAGCAGCTCAAGCATACGAGAGTGCAGAAAAATCTACTGGCCGTAACGCTAAACGAGCTTCTAAAAAAGCTAACCAACTTCAGCGAAAAGCAGAAAAATCTCTGAACAAAGCAATGAAACGATTCGATTCAGCTTTCTAGAATCGCCTTAATTTAGTCCAGAAACGAGTGCTGGCTTTATCACCTAACGAGAGACGGTGTTAAAGCCAGCACTCGCATTTCCCCACTACAACGACTAGATGCAAGCCGTAGTTGAGAAGCGGTATGATTGACAGCTTGTTCTTTCATAACCACACGAAAGGCACGCCATCAATGAAACACCCCATCGATTCAACTTTTGCAGAGATTGAAGACGAACAGGCGTACGTCGATAAGCTTTTTGGAAAACTTGACGAGGAAGTAGTAGCAGCCAATCAGCGTCTCAACGACGTTATGTTGCACGTCGACCCTGCTAACCCCGATGCAGAAGCTTTGGTCAGACGTGAAACTGAATATCACGCATTGAACGAAAAAATCGACCGCCTCAATATTGCCCAATTGGGATTAGTTTTTGGCCGAATCGACGTAACCACCCAGCGCACAGACCTCATCGACAATTTGGTTGCAGGGACAGACAACGTCGATCGTCGTTATATCGGACGCATGGGGCTTGACGATCGCCAAAATGATTACCGGACCCTCCTATTGGACTGGCGTGCGCCATTAGCTCGACCGTTTTACCTAGCCACTACTGCCCACCCCGAAGGTGTTTTGCATCGTAGACACATCCGAACTCAAGGTCGTTCAGTCGTAGGTGTAGATGATGAAGTGCTCAGTGGTGTTAGTGCAGAAAGCGCCCACAGTGAGCGTGCAGATGTAGTGAGCGAAACCGCTTTGTACCGCGCTATGTGTTCTGCACGCACAGGTTACATGTATTCCATCGTAGAAACCATTCAACGCGAACAGGATGACATTATTCGCGACCCAACTCGTGGAGTCATGGTTGTTGAAGGCGGACCTGGTACAGGTAAAACTGCTGTAACGCTACACCGAGTAGCATACCTTCTCTATACATGGCGCGATCAACTCGCAAAAACTGGAGTACTCATCGTAGGGCCAAACCGTAGCTTTTTGGACTATATCTCTCGAGTTCTTCCAGAATTAGGCGAGACTGGTGTCGTGTTGTCAACCGTCGGGGACCTCTACCCTGGCATCAGCGGCACCGCTGTTGAAGATTCACTCGCTCGTGAGATTAAAGGCAGTGAGGAAATGGTCACTGTCCTCCGGCGACTGGTACAAGAATATCAACAGATTCCTTCAGAGCCATTCACTATCAAAATCGATGGCCTAGAACTCACAGTCACTCCAGACATAGTGAAAAAAGCACGAACACGAGCTAGCAGATCGAGACGACCTCACAATGAAGCTAGGCCACTATTTACTGAGCACTTGACTGAGCTGCTTTCACATCAAATGGCCGACCTTATTGGTGCCGACCCCATGAGGGGAAAGAATTTGCTCTCAGCTGCCGATATTGCTCAGTTACATGATGACCTGCTAGAAGAATCCGTTGTTGCCGAGATAGTCGATGAGTACTGGCCGCAACTTACCCCCCAAGATACATTAACGAGTCTGCTCGAATCACAAAATATGATCAGCACAGTTGCCTACGACTACGACGAGGAAACTCAAGAAGCTCTATGGAGACAACAAGGTAGCCCCTGGGCCGCCTCAGATGCAGCGTTGCTGGACGAACTAGCTGTCATCATCGGGGTACTGGATCCAGAAAAAGAACGAGCCGAGCAAGAAAAAGCGTGGCGCGAACAAATCGAAGACGCTCAGGATGCGCTAGAAATCCTCACCGGTTCAGCTAACACAGATCTAGATGATGAATCCGACGCTGAAATCCTTTCTGCTCATGATGTCATCGATGCAGAAACATTGGCTCGACGCCAAGAAGTCCGTGATATTAGATCAACAGCTCAACGGGCACGAGAAGATCTAGCGTGGGCATACGGCCATGTCATTGTCGACGAAGCTCAAGAGCTCACTCCCATGGAATGGCGAATGGTCATGCGCCGCTGTCCATCACGATGGATGACACTTGTAGGCGATACCGCACAAACTAGTTCCCCAGCCGGAGTTGACTCTTGGGCTGAAACCCTAGAGCCGTTTGTTAACGGCCGCTATGTAACCCACCACCTCACTATTAACTACCGCACTCCAGCAGAAATCATGGAATGGGCGAATAAAGTCCTTCACGTTTTTGCACCCGATGCAGTCGGAAGCACCGCTCTACGGCAATCAGGCACACCAGTACGATTTGAAAATAGTGATGCACCAGCAATTGAGATCGCACAAAAGCTACGCCAAGATGATCCATCACGCCTTACTGCCATCATCGGACCAGACAGCATGGCGAACAATGAGATTTTCGGCGTTTCAGATGTCAAAGGGTTGGAATACGACCATGTCGTTGTGACCAACCCAATCGATATTGTTAATGGATCCCCACAGGGATGGCAAGACCTTTATGTTGCACTAACCCGGGCCACACAGTCCCTTTGTATTATCGGCGATCTTCCTGAATTGTCATAAAAAAATGGTGCCATGCGAAAACGCATGGCACCATTGTGTATTTGCTCTTTAGCTTACGGTGTGAACAATCATGACGTCACAATCCGACTGACGTGCAACATCAGCAGGAACCGAACCGAGCAGACGACCGGTCAGGGAGTTAATTCCACGGTTACCAACAACGAGTAGATCTGCGTTGTGCTCGCGAACGATTGCCATCAATGCCTCAACTGGAGTTCCTGGAAGAATGGCAGTCTCAATCTTGGTAGCGCCGATCTCTTTAGCCACTGCAGCTGCCTTATCCAAATTCTGTTGAGCTGGGTCATTACCCAACACAGTGACAGAATCTTGTCGCAGGGTCTTGGAGGCGTCTTCTTTATTTTCGTAATAAGCACAGCCGACAACCAAGGTGCAGTCCATAGCAGCAGCAATCTTTGCTGCACGCTCGACAGCTAGCATCGAGGACTTGGAGCCATCTGTACCGACAACGATGGTGGAATAATCGCTCATGAGAGCCTTTCATTGTTGAACTCGCGTTACGTGCTTTATTGCTAGCCAGCTTACTCTTAAATTACGAGCATGGCAGGCAAGCGCAATAACTGTAAGTCTAACAATATATTGCGCTTTTAAATACCAATTGAATGGTGACGTTATAACAAGCAGATAGCAGGATTAAGGCGCGTCACAATAGGAAAAATTCATTACCGATGCTCACAACAGTGGCCTAGAAAACACCCATTTATGCAAGCCCTATTTCTTCCATACCACGAAGTTCTTTCTTCAATTCGGCGATTTCATCACGTAAACGTCCAGCTAATTCAAACTTTAATTCTCGTGCTGCCGTTCCCATCTGGGTCGTAAGATCGTCGATAAGCGATCGCAATTCTGCCACCGGCATCGACGACGCATTTGTTTTAGAAACGACTACGGCATCGGACGAAGGTGCCGTACTTTGTGCTTTACTTTCTTGAACCTGTTCCAAGATATCCGCAATCTTTTTACGTAGCGGCTGTGGGTCAATGCCGTGTTCTTTGTTGTATGCGATCTGTTTTTCTCGACGCCGCTCGGTCTCATCAATCGCGTACTGCATAGAATCTGTGATCTTATCTGCGTACATAATTACAGTGCCTGAAACATTTCGGGCTGCACGGCCAATAGTCTGAATCAACGATTTAGTTGATCGGAGGAACCCCTCTTTATCAGCGTCCAAAATCGCTACGAGAGAAACCTCAGGCAAGTCCAAGCCCTCACGCAACAAGTTGATGCCAACGAGAACATCATACTCCCCTAATCTGAGCTGTCTCAGCAACTCAACACGCTGCAAAGTATCGATATCGGAATGCAGGTATCGCACCCTAATACCATTTTCTAGAAGATAATCTGTAAGGTCTTCGGCCATCTTCTTTGTCAGAGTGGTTACTAATACGCGCTCGTCTTTAGTGGTCCTCTGTTTGATCTCATGAATGAGATCGTCGATTTGGCCCTTAGTTGGCCGCACATCAATTTCAGGATCTACCAGACCTGTAGGTCGAATGACTTGTTCAACATACTCACCGCCCGAAGCCGCAAGTTCATAATCCCCAGGCGTGGCCGACATATACACCGTTTGACCAACGCGTTGCTCAAATTCTTCCCACGTTAGTGGACGATTATCAAGAGCTGAAGGCAACCGGAATCCAAATTCAACCAAATTGCGCTTACGCGACATGTCTCCTTCAAACATTCCGCCAATTTGCGGAACCGTCACGTGGGACTCGTCGATAATCGTCAGAAAATCCTCAGGGAAATAATCCAACAACGTTGCCGGTGCAGACCCAGCTGGTCGACCGTCTAGATGCCGAGAATAGTTCTCAATCCCGGAACAAAATCCGACCTGCTCGATCATTTCTAGGTCATATTCAGTGCGCATACGTAACCGCTGTGCCTCTAGAAGCTTGCCTCTGTTTTCCAAATCTTCGAGACGATCATGCAACTCAGCTTTAATATCCTCGACAGCTTTTGCCATGCGTTCTGGCCCAGCGACGTAGTGAGTGGCAGGAAATATGCGAACTTCATCTACCCGCCGAATAACGTCTCCAGTTAAAGGATGGATGTAATACAACGCATCAATATCATCACCAAAGAGCTCAACACGGACCGCGACCTCTTCATATGCGGGAATAATATCGACTGTGTCACCTTTTACGCGGAACGTACCTCGAGTAAACCCAACATCATTGCGATCGTATTGAATGTCCACAAGTAGTCTCAGAAAACGATCACGTTCGACTTCTTCGTCTACGCGCAAAACAACAGAGCGATCCAAATATGACTGCGGAGTTCCCAAACCATAAATGCAGGAAACTGAAGACACCACCACCACGTCGCGCCGAGATAACAACGAACTGGTGGCGCGGTGCCTAAGTCTTTCGACGTCATCGTTAATTGATGAGTCTTTTTCAATATAGGTATCTGTTTGCGCGATATACGCTTCAGGCTGGTAATAGTCGTAATAAGAAACGAAGTACTCAACCGCGTTATTAGGAAGCAATTGACGTAGCTCATTTGCCAATTGCGCCGCTAGCGTCTTGTTAGGCGCCATCACAAGAGTAGGCCGCTGTTGTTGCTCAATCAGCCACGCAGCCGTTGCAGACTTACCAGTGCCAGTGGCACCTAATAAAACAACGTCTCGTTCTCCACGTGACAATCGTGCGTCTAATTCCTTAATAGCAGCCGGCTGGTCACCAGCCGGCTCGTATTCGGAGATGACCTCAAATCGCGCATCTGTACGCTCAATATCGCCCACCGGACGAAATTCTGAAACCGATAACTCTGGATGTTCCGCCGCAAAAGCCATATCCAAAAGTGTAGTGTCTGAATCAACTTCTCGCCCGAGACGCCAAGTTTTAATCTTCTACGCCAGAATGCCCCGCATCTAACCACGGCTGCGGCATGTATACACACGTAGGATCTGATGCACGAACATCACCAGTGAGTGCATAAGCAGTCGAACGCGAGCCACCACAGACATCATGAAACTCACATACCGAACACTTACCATGCCAGTGGTTGGGATCTCTTAGAGCTTTAAATGTTGGCGATTGCGAATAAATAGTTTTAATTGATGCTTGTTTTATATTGCCGCAGTGAATTGGCAAGAAGCCACTAGGGTAGACATCTCCGATGTGATCAATAAAAACAAAACCTGACCCTGAATTAACTGCCATCGGCGGTCGTGGGCGGCGTGGTTGAACGGGGTGGGCACCTAATAATTCTGTAGTTTTTTGGGTTAGGTATCGATAAAGTTCACCGCCAGGATACTTATCAAGCTGGCCTTCTTTCCGTAGGCGCTGCTGGATCACCACGCGACGGTATTGTGGCGCTTCAGTAGTTTTAATTGCAATACGATCGGATACGTCGGCAAGCCAATGGAGAACATCTTCACGTTCTTGAGGGTTTAACGCGTTTAAGGCAGCTCCACGCCCAGTTGGTACAAGGAAAAATACGTACCACATTTTTGCGCCCATCCCCATCACCGTCTTCAGTAATGCTGGAGCTTCTCGGATGTTGGACTTCGTGAGAGTGGAATTGATTTGCAGCCTAAAACCTGCTTGAAGAATATCCGCTGCGCGTTTAACAGTCGTGTCGAAAGTCCCACTGAAACCGCGAAAGGCATCATGCGTTTCAGCCGTTGCACCATCTAAAGACATTGACATTGCTTTGCCGCCGAGCTCATAAAGTCGGTGAATTCGCTCTGGAGTCAAACGCGGGGTGACCGATGGTGACAGAGAAACATTTAAGCCAAGAGAAGTACCATAATCCACTAACTCTTCAAGGTCTTGACGCTCAAAGGGGTCACCCCCAGTAAGGACCACCAATGGCTTAGGTCGTTCATATGACGCAAGGTCTGAAAGCAATTGTTTTCCCTGTTCAGTGGTCAGCTGTTCAGGATGCGGCTCGTGCTGCGCGTCCGCCCGACAATGCTGACACACCAAGCCACATGCCCTCGTTACCTCCCAAATTGCAATGAATGGTTTGAGGTTGATGTCTCCACGAATGTGCCGGACCTCTTTAAAATCAGCAACATCACTTGATGTATGAGGCACTTGGAGCGAAGCTGGGTTGAGAGTTGTTGACACCTGACGTTGACCTCCGGCTTGGGGCAAAAATAACCACTGAGCAGTAATCCGCAAAAATCAACCTTTCGATTGACTTTTGTATCAACCATTTTGGAACGGGTTACCTACCAAAATCCAGTTAGGCGACAGTAATTAAGACCACGTCACCGCAGCGACCGACCCAACTTCAAAATATATAACCCCAGCTCATTCCACTTGAGTGGCGAAGCGTTGCCATAATTCACGAGCCAAACGCTCCAACACATCTCTAGATCCAGAGTTATCAATCACATAATCCGCCCTCATTCGGCGATCCTCATCGCTCATCTGTCGCATAATCCGATGGCGTGCATCTTCCTCCTTTAGCCCCCTCAAATCCACAAGCCTGCGAACTCTCAGCTCAGCCGGAACGTCCACTACAACCACGTCGTCCACCAGATCCGACATTCCAGATTCAAACAACAGCGGATGGTCAAGCACTAGGACTTGAACCCCTTCCGCCCTAGCGCACTCAATACCCCTTCTAATCTGACGCCTAATTGCCGGATGAGTAATGGAATTTAGTTGCGCTGTTTTCTCTTCAGAAATAAAAGCACGCGCAGCCAACTCCGCTCGCCGAAGTTTTCCTTCTGCATCAAGAAGATCGCGGCCAAAAACTTGCGAAACTTCTTCAAGTACTGTCGAACCAGGTTCCATTAGGACGCGAGCAATTGCATCGGCGTCGATAGCAATCGCTCCGCAGCCTTGCCAAATCCTCGCAACCGTAGATTTACCACTACCAATACCGCCAGTTAATCCAATAATCCGCATACTCGTACTGTACCCAACCGCTTTCACACCACTCCACCCCAAAAAGATCAAAATGTGACCTAGATCCAATTATACCCATAAGACTCATTAGAATTGATTGAAAAATTCCATTTACCTGCATTTTTATAAAAATAGCAATACCTAAAGACAGCCACACACATAAATCAGTCAAGCTTCAACTCTTTACATGACGGCAGTCACGCCTTTCCCACCATGTAAATGCACATCACGATTGTCTTTGTTAGGTAGCTAGCTGTATTCTCAAACATGGATTGTTACTTCGGGCAAGACCTAGGACGCTTAATTGCAGCGCCCTAGGTCTTTTGTGGTTTCTAAGCTTTTAAAGAGATCGAGCCCATCCATAAATGAAAGGAAAAGCGAATGTCTACGCAAACACGCGAAGATACCGCTCGGGCCATCCTTGATGGCATCGGTGGCGCGAGCAACATTACGTCGTTTACGCACTGTGCAACTCGCCTGCGTTTCGAGCTTGCCGACGCCTCCAAGGTTGATAAAGCAGCCCTCGACTCCATACCTAAGGTCATGGGTGCGGTCCCACAAGGTGGCCGTAATTATCAGGTCGTTATTGGTGGCGACGTAGCCAACGTCTATGACGACATGACCCACCTTCCCGAGATGAAGTCTGCGGCTCCTTCAGATGCTGATATCAAGGCTGCGGCTCGCGCAAAGTCTAAGGGCAAACTGCCATGGATGGACTCCTTCTTTGAGTACCTATCCGACTCCTTCCGCCCAATTTTGGGCGTGCTGCTGGGCGCCTCCCTCATTATCGCGTTCACGGCTGTGCTCGACGCATTCCACATCGTCGACTTCCGCGCAGACGACAAGTCGGCTTCTTGGGTCTTCGTCGATGCAATGTGGCGCTCAGTCTTCTACTTCCTGCCAGTCATGGTGGCCTTCAACGCGGGTAAGAAACTGCGTATCGATCCGTGGGTTCCAGCCGCCATTATGTTTGCGCTATTTACCCCAGAGTTCCTTGGTCTTAAAGAGAGCTCTACTGCGGAATGCGTGACCAACGCAGCCCTGGGCACTGAAACCTGCCACGCTCCAATCTTCGGCATCAACATGACTTTCCCCGATTACGGCGGAAACGTCTTCGTGCCATTGATCATGGCCGCTGTCGCTGCCGTTGTTTACAAGGGCTTCCAGAAAGTTATCCCTACCGCAGTTCACATGGTTTTCGTACCATTCCTGACTTTGGTCATTATGATTCCTGTGACCGCCTTCATCATCGGCCCATTCGGCACCTGGGCTGGTAACGGTATCGGTCTTGGCTTGTCCTGGATGAACGAGAACGCACCATTCGTCTTCGCTCTTGCTATTCCACTGCTATACCCATTCTTGGTTCCACTCGGTCTGCACTGGCCTCTGAACGCCTTGATGCTTATCAACATTCAGACCTTGGGCTACGACTTCATTCAAGGCCCTATGGGTACTTGGAACTTCGCTTGCTTCGGTGCTACCGCCGGCGTCTTGGCACTGTCCATCCGCGACAAGGACACCGTAATGCGACAGACCGCTGGTTCTGCTCTAGCTGCAGGTCTTCTCGGCGGCATCTCCGAGCCTTCCCTCTACGGTATTCACCTCCGCTTCAAACGCGTGTACCCACGTATGCTCGCCGGATGTTTTGCAGGCGGCTTGACCATCGCTGTATTGTCCACCATCTTCGAACCAGTAACCACTAACGCCTTCGTCTTTACTTCGATCCCAACTATGTTCGTGTTTAACCCAGCATGGATCTACATGGTTTCGATCTTGGTCGCCTTCACCGTGGCATTCCTCGCCATCTTCATCACCGACTACCGCACTGCAGAAGAAAAAGCAGAATTCTTTGCTCGTCGCGACAGTGCTGACGATGTTCCTGCCGCAACAGTCCCATCAGCTACTACCCCAGCGCCTGCAGCTGCAGCTGCTAATCCTGCTGGCGAGTGCAAAGTCGGCTCCCCTATTTCCGGCGAAGTACTCCCTATGGCAGAAATCGCCGATCCTGTATTTTCCGCAGGCACACTAGGCGACGGCGTCGGAGTTAACCCAACGGCGACTGCTGGTGCCGGCACAGAGGTTTATTCACCAGTCTCCGGCACCGTTAAATCTGCCATGAAGTCCGGCCATGCTTACGGAATTAAGACAGATGACGGCGTCGAGGTTCTCGTTCACATCGGAATTGATACCGTTCAGATGAAGGGCGAAGGTTTCACTCCTGCAGTCCAAAAGGGCGACCGTGTTGAAGCAGGACAAAAACTCGCAACTGTTGATTATGACAAGGTTCGCGCTGCAGGATATGGCACCACCATCGTCGTTGCAGTTACCAACACAAAGGCAATGAAGGCCGTAACCCCAACCGGCGTCAAGCATGCCGGCGCGGGTGACACCATCTTCACTGTTACGCAATAAACTGAACATTCGATACGGCCCCCTGTTATAGGGCAGCCTTCGAAGTCACTGCGAGCCAAGAGCAGGGTCGTTTCCTTTCAAGGAAGCGGCCCTGCTTTAGAATGAATACTCATGCAAATTCTGCGCGTTTTTAACAACAATGTGGTTCTCGCCCGTCGTGACGATGAAGAGGTCATCGTGACCGGCCGCGGCCTGGGCTTCCAAGCTAAGACTGGAGATGACGTCGACCCCACAAAGGTAGTACGCGTTTTCGTGCCTGCTGATGGTCGAGATCCAGACCACTCCGCGCTCATGCTAGCCGCTATTCCTGGTGAGTACATTCGGTTAGTACTCGAAGCCATGGAACGTGCTGGTTTATCCGAAAAACTACGCAGCACGCTCACCCTCGTGATCGCTTTAGCCGATCACGTACATGCGGCGTCAACTCGTACCAAATCAGTGGAGTATCCGCTTGAGGCGGAGGTTCGCCACCTCTACGCCGAAGATTTTCATAGTGCGCAGCGGTTACTCAAAGAAATTAACTCCGAGTTACAACGTCCACTCCATGAAGCGGAGGCAATCGCATTAACACTCCACATTGTTAATGCTGGTTTTTCCGTAGGAGATCTATCTGGAACGTATCGGATGACCGGCCTTATTGAACAGCTCTTGGAGATTATCGGCGGTTTTTATGGAACCACACTAAGCGGAGAAGATATTTCCGTCGCCCGTTTTATTACCCATCTGCGCTATCTTTTCGTCCGCATGGCCGAGCACAAACAGCTTGATTCGCCTACAGCACGGGTAGCAAGCACGATTGCCGAGCAATACCCGACTGCAGCTCAATGTGCCGAAGCTCTTTCGGCCATTATTGAATTGCGCATGAATGCCCCTCTAACCGCAGAGGAAGTATCTTATCTCACCTTGCACGTCGCTCGTCTCGGCGCAGACAATCGCTAGGTAATTGTCGTAGCCTCTCTCGTGTCAATCATCACAAGTAGTAGATATTCTCCACAGAGGTCATAACCACTAGCTAAAGTGGTTACTACATGAAAGTGTTGGATTAAGGCCACACAGGGAGATCACCGCGTCAGTTTGGCAAGGTCGAATGCTTTCACACGCAAAGACCAGTGCTCCTTATATGACGCGGACGGTCGCTATGTCGAAGGACCTCAGATAGTGCTTTATCTTCTCATAGCCCTCATTTCCTTCGCCGCAGTGATGTACCTAATTATCAAGAAAGTCAACGCTGCTGCTGCGATTTTCTTCGTGGGTGTACTTCTTCTTATGATTGCGGCTATTTCTGGGAAGGCCGAACCGTCAGTAGAAATTAAACCATCTGGTAATAGTTTTTACGATGAGCTGCTTGTCATCGAGGCACTTTTTAAATCCAGATTTTCTGGTATTGGCATGGCCATCATGGTGCTCTTTGGTTTTGTCTCCTACATGCGCACAATCGGTGCCGACGCCAAAGCAGTCGTTCTTTTGTCCGCACCACTCCAAAAAATGCGCGGTTCTTACTGGATGGTACCGATCGGTTTTACCATTGGAACTGCGTTGTCCCTGATTGTGCCATCAGCGTCCGCACTTTCTCTGCTATTGGTCGCTACCCTATTACCAGCACTCGTCGCAGCCGGTCTCACCCCACTCACCGTGGCCGCTATCATCGTCACCTCATCAACCATCGTAGCTACACCTTTGGAAGCTGGACTTATCCAAGGTGCTGATCTCGTGGGTATGCCAATTTCAGAATATGTGTACGGCAACGTTGCTAAGGCCACTATTCCAACTCTTGTGATCACCGCTTTTGTCCACATGGCTTGGCAACATCATTGCGACAAAGTAGACGCACGCAAATCAGCACTTCCCACAAGTGATGCTCCTTCGATTCAGCATGACACGTCAGCAGTTGACGACGCGCTCCGGCGCGCCGCTGGCCTCCCCGCATACTATGCCCTACTCCCCTTGCTTCCACTCCTTCTCATTTTGGTGACAGCCGTCTTACATCGCGCAGACCTACTATCTTTTGAAGCTGGCATTTTGCCGGTGACAATTGTGTCACTATTCATTTCGCTGATAATCGAAGCCATCCGGCATCGAAGCCTCATGAATGCACTAGAAACAGTGAAACTCTTTTTTAAAGGCATGGGAGAAGGCGCTGCGGGTGTGGTCGCACTATTGGTTGCAGCTGCGGTACTCGTCGAGGGCGTAACCCAGCTAGGCGTGATCGATATGCTGATTAATGCTACTGAAGGATCCTCTGGCGCTACTGTGATTATCATTTTGGCATTCGTAGCTTCAACAGCACTTATGTCAGCTTTAACGGGATCTGGCACTGCCCCTTACTTCGCATTCTCTGAAGTCGTACCGTCACTTGCAGCCCAGACTGGTGTTCTCCCCGTTCAAATGCTTACGGCAATTTGGGGAACGTCGAATTTGATGCGCCAGGTGTCCCCCGTCAACGCGGCAGTCATTATTGTTTCGACTGCGATTAATGTCAGTCCTATCAAACTCGTCAAACGTACATCTGTACCGATGATTGTTGCCACGATTTTGAACGTTGTGTTTGCATTCCTTTTCATTCACGTTTAGTACGCCATACGACATAGAAAAAGGTGGGGGTCCTAGCAAAATACGCTAGGACCCCCACCTTAAAGGCTTTTAATCAGTACTGATTAGTTACCAGCAAGCTTCTCGCGCAGAGCGGCGAGCTGCTCGTCGGAAGCCAAGGAGCCACCTTCTGCCTCGGTGTTAGCTGCGGCCGGAGCTGCCTCAGCGGACTCAGAGGAGTAGTTGGTAGCTTCACCTGCTGCTGCAGCTTCAGCGGCAGCAACGCGGTTCTTCTCGATCTGAACAGTGTGTAGCTGGAAGCGACGCTCGGACTCAGCGTAGCGAGCCTCCCAAGCCTGACGCTGCTCGTCGAAGCCCTCGAGCCATTCATTGGTCTCTGGATCGAAGCCCTCAGGGAAGATGTAGTTGCCCTGCTCGTCGTAGGAGTCAGCCATTCCATACTTGGAAGGATCGAACTCTTCGGTGTAGTCCTCGTCAGCCTGCTTGAGGGACAAGGAGATGCGACGGCGCTCAAGGTCAATGTCGATGACCTTGACCATTGCCTCGTCACCGACGTTAACAACCTGGTCTGGAACCTCAACGTGGCGTTGGGCCAACTCGGAGATGTGAACCAAGCCCTCGATGCCCTCTTCGACGCGAACGAACGCACCGAATGGAACGAGCTTGGTGACGCGACCTGGAACGATCTGGCCGACAGCGTGGGTGCGTGCGAATACGCGCCATGGATCTTCCTGAGTTGCCTTCAGAGAGAGGGAAACGCGCTCACGGTCGAGATCGACGTCGAGAACCTCAACGGTAACCTCGTCACCAACGGTGACAACCTCAGATGGGTGATCGATGTGCTTCCAAGACAGCTCGGAAACATGAACGAGGCCGTCGACACCGCCGAGATCGACGAATGCGCCGAAGTTGACGATAGAGGAAACGACACCCTTGCGGACCTGACCCTTTTGCAGCTGGTGCAAGAACTCGGAGCGAACCTCAGACTGGGTCTGCTCAAGCCATGCACGACGGGACAGAACAACGTTGTTGCGCTGCTTATCCAGCTCGATGATCTTTGCTTCGATCTGCTGACCGATGTAAGGATCGAGGTCGCGAACACGACGCATCTCAACGAGGGATGCAGGCAAGAAGCCACGCAGTCCGATGTCGAGGATGAGGCCACCCTTGACAACCTCGATAACGGTACCGGTAACTGGCTCGTCCTTCTCCTTGAGCTCCTCGATAGCACCCCATGCACGCTCGTACTGTGCACGCTTCTTGGAAAGGATCAAACGGCCTTCCTTGTCCTCCTTGGTGAGAACAAGTGCGTCGATCTGGTCGCCGACTTCGACAACCTCATCTGGATCGACGTCGTGCTTGATGGACAGCTCGCGGGAAGGGATAACACCTTCGGTCTTGTATCCGATGTCAAGCAAAACCTCATCATGGTCAACCTTGACCACGGTGCCCTCGACGATGTCACCATCGTTGAAGTACTTGATGGTTGCGTCGACTGCAGCGAGGAAATCCTCAGCGGTTCCGATGTCGTTAATCGCAACCTGAGGGACGTTGTTGGTTGGCATATGTATAAATGCTCCGAAAATAATGTAGGAATCGTTGATGGACAGGAACGCGTCTCTCAAAACACCACATACCCTTGGCATTTGATCCCACTAGAGTTACAGTGCCACCCTCCTACTAAGGCAACCTGCAACTTAAGCACAGACACGCTGTGACAACAATAGTGCATAATCCCAGCTAGATCAAGCAGTTTGAATAGAAAAGAATAATCAATGATGAACATCTCTCATAAAGACCACCACAACGATCAAGAAATCTCAGACGCCAATCGAGATTGGTGGGATTCAGATGCCCAGCGTTACCACAACGACCATGCGGCATATCTCAATGGATTTCATTGGTGCCCAGAAATGCTCCCAGAACGCGAGGCACACCTATTGGGAGATATTTCAGGACTAAATGTCTTAGAGATCGGATGCGGATCTGCCCCATGTTCTCGCTGGTTATTCGATAATTATGACGCCTTTGTTACGGGGTTTGACCTTTCGATGGGCATGCTTAGACATTCTCCTACCGACGTACCTCTCACACAGGCCGACGCTGTGAATCTTCCTTATAAAGACAGCAGCTTCGATATAGCATTTTCGGCTTTTGGTGCTTTCCCCTTCATAGAAAATTTAGGGCCAGTTTTAAAAGATATTGCACGGTGCCTTAAGCCTCATGGCAAATTAGTATTTTCTACAAACCATCCCATGCGATGGATTTTCCCAGACGATCCCACCGAAATCGGATTATGTGCTGAGCTGTCTTATTTTGATCGAAGTTACACAGAACGCGATAAGAACGGCAAAATAACCTACGCAGAATTCCATCGCACTATGGGCGATTGGATCGAGCTTCTCAATGCCTCTGGATTCATAATAGATCGTCTGATTGAACCAGAATGGCCTACCAATCTCACTGAAACATGGGGCCAATGGTCACCACTGAGAGGTCGTATCTTTCCAGGAACAGCTATTTTTGTAACGCATTGCCGTTAGCCCGTGAATGAATTCCGCACTCAGCCACGGGCTCAATTCCAGCTTGAAATTAATGCGCAGCTTCTTCCCAGTTTGTACCGACACCTGCAGAAACCTCCAGCGGTACGCGCAGTGAAATAGCGGCGTCCATTTCTTCTTCTACAAGTTGTTGAACCTTTTCTTGTTCACCTGAAGCTACCTCGAGCACCAATTCGTCGTGGACTTGAAGAAGCACCCTCGATTGGCAGTTTTCTGCAGTAAGGCGGGCGTCGACACGCAGCATTGCAATCTTAATAATGTCTGCTGCTGTGCCTTGAATTGGAGCATTCAATGCAGCTCGTTCGGCATTTTCACGTGCCACTCGATTATCCGAAGAAAGCTCCGGCAAGTAACGTCGACGGCCAAACAAAGTCGATGTGAACCCATCCTTTCGGGCTTGTTCGACCACTTGGTCAAGATATCGTTTTACCCCTCCGAATCGTTCGAAGTAGCTTTCCATGATCACTTTGGCTTCACCAGCAGGGATGTTTAATTGTTGGGAAAGACCAAATGCAGAAAGCCCATAGACCAACCCATAGCTCATCGCTTTAACTCGGCGACGTAGTTCAGGAGTTACTTGATCAACTGGCACATCGAAGACCTTCGAACCCACAAAATTGTGGAGGTCCTCACCCGTTTGATAAGCCTCAATCAAACCTGGATCCTCAGAAAGATGCGCCATCACACGCATCTCAATCTGCGAATAGTCTGCCGTCAGCAGAGACTTATACCCTTGTCCTACCACAAAAGCAGAGCGAATTTTCCTTCCTGCTGGAGTACGCACAGGAATGTTTTGCAGGTTTGGTTCCGTTGAGCTTAAACGACCAGTTGAGGCGACAGTTTGATTAAACGTAGTGTGAATACGGCCGTCATCTCCGACTGCTTTAATGAGGCCGTCTAGAGTAGTTTTCATCTTTTGGAACTCTCGATGCGCCAAGAGATGATCAAGGAACGGATGTGGATTTTTAACAGCCAGCGATTCTATTTCTTTTGCTGCCGTGGAGTATCCAGTCTTGGTCTTCTTAGTCTTAGGAAGCCCTAATGTGTCAAATAAAACCACTTGAAGCTGCTTTGGGCTCGACAGATTTAGGGTCTCATCCCCCGCGAGTTCTCGGGCAGCGCTTTCTTCTTCTTTAACCTGCTCAACAAATACGTCTCGCTGTTCCCGCAATGTGGCCACATCAACGCAAATTCCAGTTGCCTCCATGCGCGCCAACACGCCAACGAGCGGAAGCTCCATTTCCCGATAGAGCTCATATGCGTCGATAGCTTGTAGTTGCGCAGTAAGCGATTTACTTAACTCCAAAATCGCTACAGCACTGTTAACAAGTTTTTGAGCATCAGGTGCGTCAAGCAACGAGAGTTGACCGCTCTCGCTAGAACCGCCGCCTAGTTGACGTTGCAAATGGCACTGATACACGTCTTTCAGATCATACGTGCGCTGGCCAGGGCGCAATAAGTACCCCGCAATAGCAGTATCATGCTCAATGCCGTTGAGAGTGTAGCCCCTGCCCGCGAGCATATGAAATACAGCTTTAGCTTCATGTAGGTATTTAGGCGAATCACTAGCAATCCACTGCGCAAATGCTTGGTCGTCATCGGCGTCAAGGTCACCGAAATCAAGCGCTACAGCATGAAATTGCTTATCGACGATCGCCGCCGACTCAGCATCACCACTGGCGGGACTACCATGGCCTCGCACATACAATGCCAGCGACTGCCCAGCGCGATTGGCGAGCCATGATGCTAGTTTTTCATGGTCGATGACGACTTCAGGCTTGTCTTCTTCAGGCTCTTCAGAGACGTTCCCTTGCGCATCAACTGCATGGATCACTCGATCGCGGAGATTCGATCCAAATTCAAGTTCATCAAACTTAGATGCAATTGCCGACGCATCAGCGGGTTTGCGCTCGAGCTGATCTGGAGCATAAGGAAGTTCGAGATCCTTGACCATCTCAGTCAAAGTGCGATTCATACGCACCTGATCTAAACGCTCTCGGAAGCTATTACCAGCTTTGCCCTTAATCTCATCGGCATGAGCAAGCAAGGAATCCAGATTTCCATATTGGACGATCCACTTTGTAGCGGTTTTCTCACCAACACCTGGGATATTAGGCAAATTATCTGAAGGATCTCCCCGCAATGCCGCGAAATCTGGATACTGTACTGGAGTTAATCCATATTTTTCTTCCACCGCTTCTGGGGTGAAACGATGAAGAACAGATACACCACGCATGGGATACAGCACCGTGGTTGATTCGTTTACTAGCTGGAAAGAATCGCGATCACCAGTAACGATATACGTATCAAAACCAAGTGGGCCCGCTGCGGTAGCCAACGTGGCGATGATATCGTCCGCCTCAAAATTTTCTTTTTCCAAGGTGGTGATTCCCAAAGTCCCTAGGACCTCTTTAATAATTTCCACCTGTCCTTTAAATTCTGGTGGCGCAGCCTCACGCTGCGCTTTGTATTCAGGGAACATCTCGGTTCGAAATGTTTGGCGGCCAACGTCGAACGCAACTGCTACGTGGGTTGGCTTTTCTTCAACGAGCAGTGACGACAACATCGACAAAAATCCGTAAACGGCATTCGTCGCCTGTCCACCCGATGTAGAGAAGTTCTCCGCAGGCAGCGCGTAGAACGCACGGAAGGCCATCGAGTGGCCGTCGATAAGCATGAGTCGGTTCGCATTGGAAGTCACGATGGCCAGTGTAACGAGTACATCTAACATTTGCCCGAATCCACCCTCCGAACAGGCAATTTGGCATAAACCCACCTTGATGGTTTATAGTTCTTTCCAGCGCCCCTGTATCCCAATTGGCAGAGGAAACGGATTCAAAACCCGTGCAGTGTGAGTTCGAGTCTCACCAGGGGCACCGTCTAAAACGCCGTTTACTAGCTTTGTTGCTGGTAGATGGCGTTTTTTGTTTTGGGTTTGCGAATTGGTTTGCAACCCTTATTTGGCAAAATGTTACTTTTTTGACCTGCTGTTTACTTTATTTCCGGCACGTAAACGGCACACAAAAGCGATAGTTTCGGGGGTAGTTCATGCGTGACACCTATTTGGGGGTTTTCGGACTTTATTGCGTTTTCGCATGTCCGAGCCGGTTTTGAAAGTTTAACCCTGTTGCATAATGTTTTACGACACTGGCACTATTAAGGCTTATGGAATCCACACCTTTTATCGCGCTCGCTGCTCTCGAAAACGACCCCTCCCCATGGGCCACAATGCGGGTCGTTGGCATCAAAGCACACGCCTTTGACCTTCTAACAGAAAAAGACTCCCAACACACCATCGAGACTGCACTAGCAACCGCCCTCATGATGGATACCAGCTTCCAAGGAGTCTGACATGTCAGCACCTGTTGTCATCAACCAGCCGGAAACCACTTCCCCATTCGACAACCTCAAGCACACTCGCGTTGACGGCTACGAATACTGGTCCGCCAGAGAACTCATGCCACTGATGGGATACGGGGCGGACTGGCGCAATCTAGGAACCGCAATCGAACGGGCAAAACTTACTGCACTGAACACCGGCGAAGACGTGAGCAGCCTTTTCGTTGATGTCACCGAAAAGACTGCGGGTCGCCCACGAGAAGACGTCCACCTCACACGGTATGCCGCCTACCTCACATCAATGAACGGTGACCCGCGCAAACCAGAGACGGCTGCCGCACAAGCCTACTTTGCGATCAAAACCCGCGAAGCTGAAGTTTCCGCTCCACCTACACCAGCACTTCCACAAACCTATGCCGATGCACTCCGTGAGCTTGCCACCACCGTTGAAGCTTACGAGGCGGAACAGCGCCGCGCCAATGAGCAAACAGCATTAGCATCCCGTGCCACACGAGCTTTAGAGGTCGCTGCGCCGAAGATCGCGAAGGCTGATGCTCACAGCGGTGTAACGGAGTGGAAGACCCGCCAAGTTTTCTACCGCGAAGCCCAACAATGGGGCATTGCCTGCGGAATCAAGATCAATCAAGCCCACATCCGTGACCTACTCACACGACATGGGATGCTCATCGGGGGACAACGCAACGACACCGGGCACATGTCTTCACACGCTATTCGCAGTGGGTGGGGTCGCAATAAGAAAGGCGTTTCAACAAGTGGGCATGCATATGTGACACCAGTGATGTCCCCAAAGGGGCAGGATGTGGCATGGAAATGGATCGTACAAGAGTTTGGAGATAAGAAATGAGACTATACAGGCTGCTGATTACGAGTGAGCCGGAGATGGAGTATTCGGAGGGTATGATGCTTCCTCATCCTGTTGGGTGGTCACCGACACCGGATTATGTGGAGAAGATGCAGACTCGTGAGTGGATTGCGCCGGTTTCGGATCGTGTTTATAAGTCTCGTGGTGGTGCTCGTGCTCGTGCGGATTTGTTGCGGAGTTATGGGTTTGGTGTGGAGATTGTTCGGTCTGCTCGTGTGGTATGGGAGTCTCCACAGGCCGCCTAACCCTTCTTCTTGTTAACCGTGTCACTTTTTGGCGTTTTTTCGGCTACCTCCGTTGCAAAATGTAAAACACAACGGGTCGGTAGTCATTGCTTTTCGCGCACATCTATCATTGACATATTGGCGCCTTGAGTAAGGAGTGGAACTGTGGATGCGTTAATTAATACCGTGCTGGGCCGCGTAACTGGCATCAATCCCGACAATGTTGTGTGGTGCTTATTCGCAAGCGCTGGAAAACCAGACGAGTTCGGAAAAGTCGTTAACACAGTTCCTGTAACCATCGAGGAACGCGGAGACTTCCCCAACGTCGTAAAAGTTGAACTAATGTTGGCGTTCCTTGTGGACATGATGCGCGACAAAGACGGCTTCTATGCGCCAGAATTAGCCGAAAATTTAGACACGGTCCGCGAGATGATTAGCATGGAACTGTTCAAACAGAAAAACGACTAAATCCCTTATTTCACTGGTCACATACATTTGTTTGACACTACCGCAAATATTGGGTAGTGTCTTTTTTGTCAGCAGGTGTTGCTAAATACTTTGCAACAAAAACACCACGATCCCCCCTCGACCGGACAAGGAGGTGCCACATGCCATCCACACTCGTCACAACACCGCTCACCCCAGGAGCCACCGAATGGCGCAAGGCCATCACCGCATCAAAAGTCCCCGCCATCCTCGGGCTAAGCCAATACCAAACCCGAGCCGACATCCATCTAGGAATGAACGACATTCTCAAAGAAGACACTATCGATTCTGTGACACAAGCACGCTTCGATTGGGGTCACGATGCCGAAGACTCACTGTGCAAGTTTTGGGCACGCTACCACGAAGGTGTTGCCCTGTCTGATGGTGAAGTCGGTTACACGAACACTGATCTTGATTTCCCCAACCAAGTCCTTCTTGATCGCGTCGCCACATTCCCCGATGGAACACAAACCATATTGGAGTGCAAAACCTCAACCGATTATGCGAAGTGGGGCGCGGAAGGCGACCCACTACCGGCCGATGTGTTCGCTCAGGTGCTTGCTCAAATGGGCATTTCCGGCATTCACAGTGCGGTCGTGATCGCACAGGTTGGCAGTACGATTCCACGGTTCTACCATCTGGAATTTGATTCTGAGCTATGGGCGGATGTCACTCAAGAGCTTAAACGATTCTTCGATTCCACTAACGCCAACACAGCTCCACCAATCAGCACAGATGTACTCAACGAGGTCACCAAAGCAACCGGTTCCCCAACCGTTAACGACGCAATGGAAGTTCCCATCAACGCGATAAGCGATTATCTCTCAGTGTGCATTGAAATTGAAGAACTCATCAAGCAGAAAGAAAAACTTGAACAGGAAGCCCTAATCCCCCTGATGGGAGATCACCGGCAGCTTAAAGTCGACGGCTATGTTGTTGCTAGCGCCAGCACCCGATTCACCAAAAAGACAGTGGAAGTCTTATTTGCCGATCAACTAAAAGATGATCGCATCTATGAGAATGTGTCACAAAAGCGCCTACAGCCTGAACTTGTGAAGAAAATCTACCCGGAGATGTACGAGGCTGGATGCACACCAAAGGTGGCGTTCAAACCAGCGTCTTTGGTGAAAAAATACGCAAATCTGTAACGTAGTGTTGCAAAATACTTTACACCAGTAAAAGCCATCAAGGATGTGATCTTATGGCCGAGTGGCCAACCCACCGCAAGAAGACAAACCTGCGTAACAGCTTTTCCCGCTACCTGAAGAAGAAGGCGGCGCAGGAAGCTAAGTGTCGTAAAAAATAACTAGCCGCAATAAAACAGGGTGTAGTTGTTGCAAAACATCTTCACCCCACCACAAGGAGAAAAATGAGCACCACAGTTTCAACCACAGATAACAGCCAAGATCTTGTAGGCACCACTAACGACCGCGGCGTCTACCGTACGGGTGAGAACAGCAAATACACCCCCGAAGAACGTGACCAGCTTCGTGCACTCGCAGGACTAGATGAGGCATCAGATGCTGACCTCGATATGCTCAAAATGGTTGCGAATCGCACCGGATTAGACCCATTCGCCAAGGAAATCTATCTCATTGGGCGCAAAACAAAAACAGGTGGTTACCGTGGCGAACCAGTGCGCTGGGAAACCAAGTGGACCGTTCAAGCCGGTATTGACGGTTTCCGAAAAGTCACCCGCCGTTGGGCGGATGCCCGGAATGAATCGGTATCCATCCAGCCCGCGACGTTCTTCAAAGAAGATGGAACCGAAACCCCAATCTGGTTAAAGAAGTGGGGTTTCCCTGTTGCCGCGTCTGTCACCATCCGTATCGGAGACGCGGAAACCACCCACGTTGTGATGTGGGATGAGTACGCACAAACCAAGAAGGATGGCGGCTACACACAAATGTGGAACGACAAGCCAACCACCATGCTCGGAAAGTGTGCAGAAGCAGGCGCCCACCGAAAAATCTGTTCTCTCACAGCAGGCATGTACGTGGAAGAAGAAATGCAGACCGTACAGGCAACGGCGCAACGCATGGACCAAAACAACGCTGAGTCTGCCGCACAAGTACGCGCACAACTCATGGCTAAAAAGCCAGAGCAAGAACAAATCACCCAGCAGCCAGCGCAAGAGGTCAACAACACCGAACTGATCGAACAGCTCAAAAACATGATCACTAGCGCAACCACCATGGAACAACTGCACCAAGTTCCACGCCCTGAAAACCTCACCCCACAAGAAGACGCAATCCTAGAAGAACTGTGGAACACCAGGGCCACAGAAATCACCAACTAACCGCACGTCATGAGGGGGCGCGACCTCAACAAAACGCGCACTAGATCAAAAGGACAAAGAAAATGGCACAAGGCGAAGTCAACGTCACCATTGTTGGTAATCTCGTTGCAGACCCAGAACTTCGCTTCACCCCTAATGGTGTAGCAGTAACCAGCTTCCGTGTTGCTTCTACCCCCAAGAAGTACGACTCCCAGTCGAACCAGTGGGTAGATGGTGACGCGGTTTTCTTGCAGTGCAACATTTGGCGCCAAGCTGCCGAAAACGTTGCAGAATCCCTCACCAAGGGCATGCGCGTGATCGTCACCGGGCGTTTGCGTCAACGCTCATATGAAACCCGTGAGGGTGAAAAGCGCACTGTGATGGAGCTAGAAGCCGATGAGGTTGGCCCATCGTTGCGTTACGCATCTGCGAGTGTCATGCGGAATGAGCGTAATTCTGGTGGGAATGGGTTTGGTTCCCAGCCGTCGACCGGTGGTTTTGGTGAGCAGGGGTCACAATCCCAGTCTGGTGGCCAGTCTCAGGGTGGTGACGGGTGGAATAATCCGGCGCCTCTTGGTGGTGATAACCCGCCGTGGTGATCGGGTTATGATTCCGCTATGAGAAAAGATGATTTGAAAGAGGCTGCACTTGTTGCGATGCGGGAGTATTACGCCGCTCGTGATGTTCTCGCGGAGAAGCGGAGTGTCGCAAAAAAGGCGTTGAAAACTGCAAAACTTCGTGGCGTTACGAACCGTGAACTAGCGGAAGAGTTGCCCACCTCAGAGAGTGCGTTATCAAGGTTTTCCGCAGGTTAACAGCAGAGTTTGACACTACCGCAAATATTGGGTAGTGTCCTTTTTGTCAGCAGGTGTTGCAAAAAATTTAGCAACTGTTAGGCGATAAAAACATGGTTGTGAACCACAACCTAAACGTGCTGTTTGATAACTCAAAAGAGAGCCCAACCCCACAGAGAACGGTAGTGGGGACGTGTCCCAGCGGAACTACTTACTAATGCGAGCGTGTGTCACAGATCGCCTTGACCATTAGTGCCGACAGGCTGAAACCACCCCACCGCACCACAGCCTAGGGGTGAGGAAACACCGCATAAGAGGGCACGAAAAACACACGCCATGAACCAGCAACTCCCTAGGTGCAAGCCCTAGGCATGGCACAACCCGCCCCCAAACAAAAGAAAAATGAGAACAATAACACGCATCTACCAGCGGATATTCGCAAGAAAAATCATCCCACTCACACAACCCATCAAGGAACAATCATGACATGGAAAGAAATCGCTGAACGCCGACTCCGCCTCTGGTGGGCAGGGCTCGCAATCGGAATCATCGCAGGATTCGCCCTCGCACTCATCGTCACAGCACCACCCACATGGATCAACGACATCCCAACCACCACCCAAGGTGCAAGATGAACATCACCAAAAAAGAAGCCCTCGCACACATCCGACGCTTACACACCCACCTCAACATGGTGCGCCAAAGCACCCCACTCAGCGCGACCACACATAGTGCGCTAAAAACAGCTCTACAAGAACTCGAAAAAGCAACACGCATCATTAGCTCCGAACTCCCCCGCCCCGTCACCGAACGCACCACCACCCACGCCGACGGAAAGAAACCCCTCACAGGTCGATACCCATTCCTCCCCACAGTCACACTCGCAGACATCGACGGAAAAACCTTCGACAGTGACACAGTCACAAAAGCAATCCTCTCCGGAGCAACCCACATCAAAGAAACCACCGGGCGAATCAGCAAAATCGGTAAAGCCATCCTCCCGCAAAGCATCAAACGCGCCGACGGTGGATTCATCAACTACCGCAACATCGAAGCATTAGGAACCATCGACAATGGGTAAACAACAACGATTCATGGACGGTGAGCGCCTCAAACTCGTCGAATACGGGCTTCGCAGTGCTGCTAAAGACACTGCACTCCACCATCTTCCAGAAGTACGCGAATCGCTATTAGAAAATGCGGAATTAATCCGACGGAAAGTCCTAGAACTCAGCAAATAACACCCGTGGATGGTGCTTTAAGTCCACAAAGCCCCTATAGCTCAACTGGCAGAGCAACTGACTTTTAATCAGTGGGTTGCAGGTTCAAATCCTGCTAGGGGCACGTAGTGGTGTGAACGCGGGTCACGTCTACTTCCCTGCAAAGGCCGCCATCATGGGATAGTTCCCGGCAGTAAACCTGTCTCCCTAGCCAAGCCTGCACCACTCACACGCCCGTACAGCTCAATTGGAAGAGTCACCGCACGCCGGTTCAAATCCGGCTACGGGCACAAGGCACACACCGTACCCTGTGCCAAAGCATGTAAGTCATGCACCAACAAACCGGTGCTAGGGCGCACCATACCCCGCCCTGGCACCGCAAAACTACAGCGCAACGAGGTACCACCAATGGCACGCACACGATCATCAGCGCGAAAAGCAGGCTCACAATTCGAAAGAATCATCGCCGACTACCTCGCCCACCACATCGACGACCGCATAGACCGCCGCGTCAAAACCGGCGCCACAGATAAGGGCGACATCGGGGGCGTCCGATACCACGGCGAACGCGTCACTATCGAATGCAAAAACACCACCCGCACAACACTTGCAGGCTGGATAAAAGAAGTCGAAATCGAAGCCGCCAACGACGAATCCCCCTACCCAATCGTCATCCACAAACGCCACGGCAAAGCCAACCCAGCCGAACAATACGCCACCATGACTGTCGAAACACTCACCCAACTGCTCAAAAAAGGCCAATAACATGCAAGAACTCCACTACAAACGACTCACCAAAAACGCCCTACCCCCAGCACGCGCATACCGAGGCGACGCCGGCCTAGACCTCCACACCGATACCCCAATCACCATCCCAAGCGGCGCAATCCGAACAGTCACCACAGGCCTTTCCGTCAATATCCCCTACGGCTACGTTGGCGAAGTTCACATCAGGTCAGGAATGGCCTTTAACTACGGCCTAACGCTCGCAAACAACATCGGAATCATCGACCACGGATACACCGGCGAAATCAAACTCTGCATCGCCAACCTCTCCGAACACAGCGTCAAATTCCCAGCCGGCACACGCATAGCACAACTCATCATCAAAAAAATCGAACTCCCATACCCCGTAGAAATCGACACCATGCCCGAAACCGAACGCGGCGACGGCGGATTCGGATCAACAGGACACTAACATGCTCACCCAATCAGACATCCTCACACTCACCCGCGACGACAACACCGAAACCGGATACCAATTCCGCGGCGACATCGAAGAACTACTCAACCTCCTTGAAACCGAAGGATGGACAATCCACCAAACCACCAACACCACCTTCACCGCCGAAAGCCCAATCGAAGGTGAATGGATCGGATTCGACTCCGGGATGATCCAACCCTACGACGCCGGCGAAGAACCAGCATGGGAAATGTTCACCCAAGCGGTCGCCTAACACCCCAAAAGCACCATGAAGAAAACCCACAAAGCAAAACCACACATCCATAAAACAGGCGGCCAATGGTGTGCCACAGGATGGGGGCGCACCATACAAACCCCCACGGAAGCCTCATCGCACGCCGCAAACTCCGTGCACTCCTAGCACTAGGAATCCACATCTTCGACCTTGGAAGCGAAGAAACACCAACCTCCTGCCTCATCGAATCCCTCAAAGACGCCGGCCACATCCACCCAGTAACACAGCAATACATTAACCAACTCTGGGACAAACACAACGGTGACAGCTTCCGCCCACACCCCAACTACGGGCCACACGTTTTCTGGCCCGTACCACTGGAATGGGACAACATCGAAAACCCCGATGAAAAGCACAAAGACCAAACCCTAGAACGCCCCAAAGTATGGGTTGACCGGATCATCCGGTCAGGCCTAACAACTCCACTCGCAGCAGCCTGCGACACCAAAAAAGAAACCATTTATTCATGGCGCAGACAAGGCGCCTCAGAAAAACACTTCCACAAAATCTACAACTTCTACCTCAAAGCCTACGAAGCCCATGACAACAAAACTTAAAATCGGCTCGCTATTTCTCCGGGTACGAAGGTCGTCGAAAAATGATTAACGAGGAGGTAAGTAAATGAAAATTTCTATTTATTCATGCAACGAAAAAATGGCGGCATTCATGCGCGGTGAGATGGCCTGCCTCGATGTGCGAGGTTTGCCGGATCCTAGCCCCACATGCCAGGACATTTTTGGTACGGATCCGCGAGTGTGGGACGCGATGGTGACTGAGGACAGTCGGCTAGTCGTGGGTAAGGCTATCACTGCGGTCAGCTGGGCCTTGGCACATAAGACGCTGTGTGTTTATTGCGAGAGAGGCTGGCAACGAAGCGTTGCTATCGCTGAGAAGGCGGCGGAGATGCTGCGGGGGATGGATGATAGCGGTTTCCTTGAGGTGGATGTGACGCATATGGAGGCGAAAAAATGATGCCTATTGACCAGGCGCCCATGCTCACCCCGCATGATGTGCTGCAGATGATGACCTCAGAACTGGTGGATATGCGGCGGGATGATTACCCACTCACTGCCACCGAATTTGCCTACCACGTCCACAACCTCGAAGAAGCACTAGGAGAACCCAATGACTAGCCTGACCCATGAGGATGTTGAAAAGATCATCAAGAAAGCGAGGGCAGAATATAAGGCCCCTGATCTACGTGGTGCTGATCTACGTGGTGCTGATCTACGTGGCGCTGATCTGTGTGGTGCTGATCTGTGTGGTGCTGACCTACGTGACGTTGACCTACGGTTCGCTAACCTACGTGACGTTGACCTACGGGGCGCGAACCTACGTGACGTTGACCTACGGTTCGCTAACCTACGGTTCGCTAACCTACGGTCCGCTGAACTATGGGGCGCTAACCTACGGGGCGCGAACCTATACAACTGTATATGGGATGGTCTGCAAATAACACAACCCCCATACGGCCAAGTCATTCTCACCCCCACCTGTAAAGGCTGGTGGATGAGTATCGGGTGCTGGGATGGCACCCCAGAAGAGTTAAAAACCCTCATCTCGAAAGATGAGGGTGGGATAGAAGCAGGCGATGAAAACCACCTCCCCTGCTCCTACCTTGAAGCAGTCTTCGCCTTATGCGAGGCATACATGAAAGATAACGCAAAAATTATAGATGATCTAAAGGGTATCTGGGGTGACGCCTGATGAGAAGGATCGAGTTAATCACGTGCGGGGTTGACCAGCTCGAAGCGGCCAAAGCCGCTGGGCTAACCCCCGCACAGGCGAAAGAGCTAGCGGGAATCCTCACCACAGCAGCAGAAAGAACACAACCATGACGGATATGAAAGATATTCTGGGTGACCTTATTACCGAATATGGCGCCTGTTTCAAGGCGGAAACCTTTAACTGGGCAGAAGGCGTACCGCATTCTGGGGCTGGGCCGACTATGTGGACTGTCGTAGGTGGCAGGGTCATGATTCAACGCACAGAACCTGCAGACTTTAGCCCCAATGATGCTAGACGGTTCGCACAAGCACTTATGCGAATGGCGGACATTGCCGAGGGGAAGGAGCCACAGCAATGAGAGCCATTAATTTAATCACGTGCGGGGTTGACCAGCTCGAAGCGGCCAAAGCCCAGCACCCTCACGCGCCGGTGGTTGACGCCCGCATACTCCCCGACCCTTCGGAAGAGGTAGGCGACCTTTTCGGCACCGACCCCACTGTGATGCTCTGCATCGCGAGACTTGATCCACAGGGCGCGATAAAAACCGCCAATCGCGTAAAAGGATCAATCTACGAGGGGTGCGACACGGTGATCATTTTCTGCGAAGGGGGCTGGCACCGGTCGGTAGCTATCGCCGAAGCTGTGGCATGGGGGCTGAAAGCATTCAATGAAAATCCCGGCGCAAAAATCATTACAACCCATTTAGGAGCAAAGAATGAAAATTGTTGAAGCAGTTGAAAAAATCGGAGAAGCTTCCAACAACTTGCGCGAAACTGCCAATGGTTTTGACAACCTTATGCCCCTAGGCGATTGGCACGGCATCAGCCGCCTTGACATGATCGACTTTTTCTACACAGTGGCGGAAATGCTCGATGCGATCCACAAGCAGCTAACGCGAGACTTTGGGGACAACACGGCCCCTCAAGAAACCTCCCTAAACGCCGCAATCGGGGACGGGTGCAGAGCAGTAGCTAGGGCCTATTCAAGCGTGGTTGGCGACGACCTTACTGCGACTAATTATTCTTACCTCACTGGTCTTTTTGGAGACCCTGATGATGACGATTCAGCGCTGAGCATCCATGAATCGGCGCATAACCAGCTTTGTGAGACGATTTCCGCTTACCCTTACATTTTGTCCTATTTGAACAAGGCAAAAAGAATTAATCAGCAGCGTAAGCCAGAAGGTAAAGACTGGATCGATGAGGCACATGCACAGATGCTGAGGGCGCAGGAGGCGGAAAAGAAGCTGCGGTTGCTAAGAGCGAAACGTTGAGAAGCTATGTCCTATCGACGCTGGCGAATGCCGTGTTCGACACGCACAATTGGAGATAATCGAATGAGTATTCTAAACATCCTTGACCGTGTGCCGCCACGGTGGGACGGCCGTGAAATCGAATGGGAAGATTGGAAACCCGCGCCAATCGTTTGCGGCTCGGCATCCAACGCCTGCGATAACTGTGGCTGCACAAGTGGCGGCATCGTGCGAAAAGGACACGTCGAACAAGCAGAAGAGCGCGACGGCAATGTAGTGCCCCTGCACTCGAAAGCTAAGACGCATCTAATCCTATTCCGTTGCACAGGATGTGCAAATACAAGCGTGTTTGATGGAGCGCAGTTCTGGGAATTAGACGAACAAGACTATGCCGCAGAAGGCTCCTACGAGCGACAGGAGGATTAAATGACTACTGATGTTTTACCCCCAGAGAAGGTTAAAGAGCTAATCGGCATAGACTTCGACGAGTCTTTCTTCGAGGCTCGTGCATGGTGGGTCTGTAAAGACCCACGCGAAAACACGCGGGCTCATAAACTTTCTGTCGAGCATGAAGAAAAACAGGTCGCATTCTGTAAGCAGGTCTGTGAAGAACTTGACTGTGACTACGACAAAGCCATATTCATGGGTCGACAAAGCGAATACTACATGGGCGGATTCGTCCCCAACGATCCTGACAACGTGAACAAAAACCTCAAACTACCAGGACCAAATGATTATTCGTTTGATGACGGTGTTTACGTGCTCGACGGGCGTAAGAAGCTCGGTAGGAAATACAAGCATGAGCTTAAGAATATAGAGAATATGAGGTTAAAGACCCCATTCTTTATCGAAAATATCCCGCACCGCGTGTTCATCTGGACGAGCCATGGCTGCTTTTCCGTTGAACCCCACGTGTATTACAGCAGCAACCTGCACCACCGCCCTGTCATCATCACTACATGGAATCCAGACGATGCACTAAAGGGCAGCGAAGAATTCATCCCTGATCCTGAGATGTGGGAGCGTCGTCCCCTGTCTGAATTTGTTGCATATGTCGAATACTGTCAGGCCAACCGTGAAAAGGAACAATCGTGAACAACATCGATAAAGCAGCACGAGTGATTCACGAGTGGCTGCAAGAGCACTTTTACATCTCTCAAGACACTGGTGACCCCCGTGCAATTGCTCAGCGTATCGCAGACGCGGGACTACTAGCAGCAGAACAACACCAGAATGAGGAGACAAAATGAGCAACCTAGATAAAGCGGCGGATTTGATCGCACAATATGAGGCGGAACCAGGGGAATTCAACCCCCGTGGCCTCGCGCAGCAGCTCGCAGACGCGGGACTACTAGCAGACAAAGAACAGGAGGGGATAGTGTGACGGCGCTTGCTTATATCTTGGTGGTCCTCGCCACCGCCGTATGGGTATTAAATTTTGCCGCCGTTCTTTACGAGGTCATTTGGGACGATGACCTCGATAAGGCCTTACTTTTCATCTACCTGCTTGTATTCATCTCAGTATGCGCCGGTATCGCATATTCAGGCGCATACGAAATTATGAACGGATAAGAAAATGACCACATTCGCACTGATCTTCAAAGAGTATGGAGTGTGTACGGAGAGCCAATAGGATGAATCCACGCAACATCTTCCAAGAAACCATTGAAGCTGCCGGTGGGGACATCAAACATCTACTCCACTTCCTATCCGAAGCGCCCCAAGGGACCACCATATACGGCGGCAACCTTGGTGTTTGCCTCAAAACAACACCCGGTTCCAGTATCTTCGCCAACAACGAATACCTCAACAACGAACCTAACGATGAGGAATGGGATACCGAAACTCTCAGACCCGCACAACAACAATGGGTATGCGAGGACGGCAACACCTATGATTCCTATGATGTTGCGGATGAACTATTCGGCACGAAGATTTTCAAAGCCGAATTCCGCCCAATAAATATCATCACCCCCTCCACTAACAGTGTTGATGATGTGAAAACCATCGTGTGTCTTGAAGAACCTGAACAGGACGGGAAGTTGGGGAAAACCAACTTCGATGCCGCCGTAAATGTTATTGAAAACACATACGATTCGGGGGGAAGCAGCCCAACATCTCGCAGGCTGGGGGCTACTCGTGGACAATTACCACAACATTGATGAACTATATGACTACCGGTATGCTTATAACGCCCTAATTTTCAATGAGTGGGAGCGCCAAGGGGTATATTTCAGTACACAAGTCAATTCGTCACAGTGACGGTAATTTATGCTTGGTGGTGGCTGGTTCATCGTCTCCGCAAACACCCCACCGACCAAATCACCAACCACTACCCCATGAGCAAATGGGACATGTTCAAAATCCCAGAATCCCCCAAAGCCGCACCATGGGACGGACACACCCCACAAATCGCCCTCCAACGACTAGAAAACCTCCTACGTTAGACACGAATCGTGCGCCCACTTTGATACTTCTCAACATATTCACCAAGAATCTTCGGATTCTTCCATAACCAACCATTCGCCGCAGCCCACTCAACAACCGAATCCCGATCAATCTCATTGATCAACCCGCGTATCTTCAACTCATCCAAAGCCCTCTTAACATCACGCTTCTCATACCCTCCTGTGATTGTGTTGTTGTGATTGATGATCTGCCCACAGCTCGACAAGATTTCAACAGCAGCCTCCGGAAGTGCAGGTAACATACCTTCTTGGTAAAAGTCCGGTACCTCACCTGAAAGCACAGTAGCGCCGACTTCTTTACTCCACACATTCAACGGCTGCCCCCAAGTGAGAACCATTAATGCTTTCATCTTGGGGTTGTCGTTGAATACCGACAGGTGTTTCCTGTGTGGGAGGTATGCAAGAACAGCTTCATCTCGGGCGAAGAGTCTGTACGGTTCGTGGCCAGTTGCGACACGGACATCGTTGCCGTGTGCAAGGCGTCGGGCAAAATCATTCCTTTCGATGGCGGATTTGGTTGGTGCCCAAAGCACTATGCCTTCCATCTCCTCAACATCAATTGTTTTCCTCAACCATCTCAACAAGTCCCTAATGCCATCTTCTATACCAGCGGCGCCGTGTGCGATTGCGACTGGGCAATCTATTTTCGCTTCAAACATAATTAATCCTTCCTGGGAATGAGGCGTGAATTAAGCGTACTAGAAAACCACGATTCGCCCTCCCCCGCGCCACCCCCGTCTCCCATAAGAAGAACACCATGAACAAAACCATCCACACAGGCATAGCCTCCTTCCCCACCATCACCATCACCCCAGCCGGTGATGTCAAACTCCATGGTGGCAGTATCTACGGTGACGTGCACCTCACCGTAGAAAAAACACGACGGTTCATCAACGCCATGAACCAAGCACTCGACGAAGCAGGGAGATACCCATCCGACCGCATCTACGATATGCTACGCCAAAACCCAGAACACGCCTACGGCATGCTCACCAGAGACATCCGCAAAGGAATCCGCAGGGCGGCACGAGGCAAAGTCCCCGCCAGGAAAACAGCATGGGAACTAGACCGAGCTGGTATCACCAAACGAATGGAACTCACTGACTTCGGCTGGTCATTGTACCGAGCGCTCGACCCCAAGAAGAGGGAATCGTGAGAACATTTTTACCGCTGACCTACACCTAGGCCATGAGAAGGTAGCCAAGCTGTGTGGCTTAAATAGTGTCAAAGAACACGTCGAAACCATCATGGGCAGCCTCTTTAAAGGCCCTCCCCAAATCTGTGCGAGTTTCGAAACATGGGACTTGAAACCCGCGCCACTCAGCGAGATTGAAAAATCATCAAATAAGGGCTAAGTAGCAAAAAGTGTGTCTGATCTTCTTGAAGTCTGCTGGTCACAATAGCTAAAAGCTGCGTGTATATTCCGGCAGGCAATATATCGGGGTGGATTTCGACCAATCCCGAGTTTTGAACCGTACTTGTGCTAGCACGTGCGGTTTGATTCGTCTTCATGTCTAAGAATCGACCACGATGCCCGGTTTGTGCAGGGCAAATGAAGAAAAACGGCACAACAACAAAAGGCACCACTAGATGGCGCTGCATCAGCCCCGACTGCGGTGCTTCCACCACCAAAAAGCGAACAGACCTTACCCACATCGCCGACTTCAAGGCCTTCATCTCCTATACGAGTGGCAACCACACGTTAAGCCAACTTGCCGAAGACCGCGGATGCAGCCGATGGACTCTCAACCGCAAATTCGAACCGTTCTGGCTTATCGATATCCCCAACACCCCAGATAAGAACCGCATCTACGACCAAGTCTTCATCGACGGAACCTACACCAATGGCGGATGCCTACTCATTGCAGCATCACGCACCCATGTACTGTGCTGGCACTGGTGTAAGACAGAATCCACTAAGGCCTACAAAAGACTGCTCTCAAAACTACAACCACCACTATGTGTAGTACTCGACGGCGGATTAGGAGCCTGGTCAGCAATAAAAGCCCTGTGGCCCAACACCATGATTCAACGCTGCCTAGTTCATGCCCAACGCGTTGTTCGGCGCTATCTCACCTCACGGCCTAGGACGGATGCGGGCAAGGCGTTATACTACCTTGCGCTGCGACTGACCAAGATCAAAGACCTCAACACCGCACGGGAATGGGTCACCCTGCTGCATGAGTTTGGGCAGGTGTATCGCACATTTCTCAATGAGAAGACGAAACTACCCAAACACCGCGACCCAACGGGCACACAATCCCTCGACATCGCCCAATATCTCACAGGGCTAGGCTCACAAATCGTGCAATACGTAAGCCGGAGTTGCCGAATGGACGGAAAAATCAAAGAAACCCCATCAAAGACCTGCGCAAATCCACCGATCTCACCATCTACGAAATAGCGCGCGTTACTAACAACACCACAATCGCCCAAAATGTTGTCGCACAAATCAACAACATCCTCGATGACGCATTCGGAGTCACCCATGAAACCCCATAAAAGAACAAACCTTCTACAAAAAATTTCCCTATTCTTTGCAACACTCGGAGCTGCGAGCGCGTTTATAGGCGCGTGCTATCACAACACATTTGAAAGCTGGTGCATCTTCATACTCACCGCAGCGATCATGGTCATGGTCTTTGTGGATGCATTCACTTCATCCCATGAATAAATAGCTAACAAACACGTAAAAAACGTACCATTAAACTAGACACCAACACCTCAACCCGAGAAGAAACCAATGCCAACACCACAACACCCCAACATCATCGTCGCAAAACTCCGCTACCAGCAACAACGTAAAACCCTCATCATCCCCACAGGGCTAATAATCGCATCATTTCTCATCCCGCTACTCGCCATCATCCTCGGAGGGTCAGACGGAGCAGTAGGAGGATGCGCGGTCGGCGGAATAGTCGGTGTTGTATCTGGGACAGTCATGCTCATCAACGCCAGCACCAAAGTAAACGAAGAAAAAATCGCCTACGAAAAAGCACTGGCGGAAGCCGAATGGGCCGAACACCAACGCATCCAACAACTCACCAACAAGCTACTCCACGACGAAGGGCTAGCCTAAAATTACCGCGAGCTAAAGGACTCGCAGCAACACCCCAAGGGTCAACGGCCCTTTTTTTTAATACTGGGGTGTTGCAAAATTGTTTTGCCACACGATGAGACTTTTCAACAAGACCCGCACCATCAAACAGCTACGTACACACAACGAACACCTACTCCATCTACTCACCAGCTACGCACACGAACTTAAAGAAAAGTGCGATGACATCGACAAACACCGCGCAAACATCACCATCGACGACCTCACAACCGTAAACGGTGTAGAAGCCCTCTACCCGAGGATCATGATCCGCAGCAAAAATTTCACCTTCGGGGTGCTCACAAAAACAGGTGTTATTTTCCCCGCAGATGATGCAGAACTCGCCTACACCCCCACCGAAATTGAAGAACTCATCGCAGTTCTACAAATCGCCCTCGAACAACACCGCAAGACCAGCAAATAGGAGTCACATAATGACAATCGCAACCCCCAAAGCGCACCTCATCGCACGCACCACCATCTGCGAACCAATCACCCAATTCATGGACATCAACCCAGATGCCTCCGAAGTAGAAACCCTCATCGAATTCGCCGGACGCGCCTGCTACCAGTCCTTCCACCGCCCCGTTGAAGCAACCAACACCACAGAAAAATACACTGCCAACACCCTCTTCAACCGAGGGCACTGGTCAATCGCAGAACACGCAAGCGCAACGTTCTACATCACCGGCGTATCACGAGCCTTCACACACGAACTCATCCGCCACCGCCACCTCTCATTCTCTCAGCTCTCCCAACGATTCGTTGATGAATCAAAACCAGGAGTAGTCATCCCACCAGCACTCAGGGACTACAAAGCGGGACTTGTCGCCCGAAACGGCGAGGAACTAACCGCAGAAGACGCATTGCAATGGATTTCCGAGAAGTGTGCGTTGAACTACCAAATTCTCACAGATGCACTCACCGAAGAAGGATTGTCACGTAAGCAAGCCCGCGAAGCAGCCCGTGCGGTACTGCCGAACATGGTGGAAACCCGCATCGTTGTGACCGGCAATATGCGCGCATGGAAAGAGGTTATTAACCGTCGCACGCAGCCGGATGTGGATGCTGAGATGCAAGAAGTCATGGGGATGATAGCAGATCAACTCGCCACCATTGCGCCGAATATTTTCCCAGCTAAGGAGCAGTAATGAAGAAAGTTATCATTCCGCTAATCGTCGCAGCCGTCACACTGACAGCGTGTGTTAATGATTCCACAGTGGTGAATCACAACATCACACAGGATGCTGAGAATTTCAAAATTGCCCGCCGGATTGTGTTCGTCAATGGCATCACTGACAAGTATTTGTTGTCGGTTGAGGGTTATTGCAACATCAATGATGATCAAGGCCAGTTGGAAGTGATTTGTAAGGATGGTGGGGAGTTTAAGAAGCATTTCCTTGGGTTGTCGGACAATGTGACTTATTTTTCGGAGCAGATAAGCGGCGCGAATGTGTCTGATAATTTCTACAAGGTGGTGTTCAAGCCATCGGTTATTGTCCCAGATGTTGAGGTGCATTGATGACGGCGCCAACTAGGCATTTGGTTTCTGGGAACATTGTTCTGATGGCGATTCGGTTTGGGTTGCCACGTCACGGTAAAAACCTTCAAGACACGATTAATCTTGTGAAGCGGGAGTGGGAGAACTTTTCCCTCGTGGAAAAGATCGCTATTCAAGATGACGTCCTTGTTGAGGTTCTTTACCGTGAGAAGACCCCAGAAATGTATAAGCGTGAATTAGAGCGCTTAACCGGGCTGTGCAAGTGGGTTGGGCGGAGGGTGCCATTGTGACAGTCTCCTGCCCCACACCTCATAAGCAGGGGTTTAAGTCGCGGAAAAATGCGCTGGTTCGTTTGCGTGAGGCGTGGCGGACTGGGCGGTATAAGCATTTGCCGATTCGGGCGTATAGGTGCCCGTGCGGTAAGTGGCATCTTACAAGTAAGGCGCGTAAGGGTTAGTGCAGTCGTAGTTGTGGGGCGCTTCGTGTGATACTTTCCGGGGAGGGTGTCAGGTGTTTTGTGTGTGAGGCTCTGATCCAGAAGGAGTTTCACTGATAATGACTACCGTGTCACCGAGGAAAGGTCATGACCCGAACAGGGTCAACGAGATCAGCGCTAAGCTGATGGAAAATCCGGAAATCGCCGAACTGATCGGCGAGTTGTCGACTTCCACCGATGATGCCAGCGACCTGGTCAAAGGTCTTTTGCAGGCATCGATCAACGCTGGTCTGCAGGCTGAAATGGACGCGCATCTGGGATACGCGCACTCTGATCGTACGGCGAAAGCCCAGCTGGGCACCCCGGATGGTGGCAATCACCGCAACGGGTCGTACACCAAAACCGTCAACTCTGGCTACGGCACCTTTGATGTGACTATGCCCCGGGATCGAGCTGGCACGTTTACGCCGCGGATGCTGCCTAAAGGCACCCGCCGTCTGACGGAGCTTGATGACATGATCATCTCCCTGTACGCCGGTGGGATGACCGTGCGCGATATTCAGCACCACCTCGCCACCACCCTCGGGGTGGATATGAGCCCAGATACGATCAGCACCATTACCGACGCGGTGTTAGAAGAGGTCATGATCTGGCAAAACCGCCAGCTCGACGAGTTCTACCCAGTGATCTTCCTCGACGCGCTGCGAGTGAAGATCCGCGATGGCCACCGCGTGGTCAACAAGTCTTGCTACATGGCGGTAGGCGTCGACATGGACGGCATCAAGCACATCCTGGGATTGTGGATCGCAGACAATGAAGGCGCCAGTTTTTGGGCATCCGTGTGCGCTGACCTTGCCAACCGTGGGGTCCAAGACGTGTTCATCGTCTGCTGCGACGGGCTCAAAGGCCTGCCGGAAGCCGTGGAGGCAACCTGGCCGAATTCCATGGTGCAGACCTGTATCGTGCACCTGATCCGGGCGGCCAACAGGTGGGTGTCCTACCAAGACCGCAAACCCGTATCAAGTGCGCTACGGGAGGTCTACACCGCACCGACCGAGGACACCGCCCGCGCCGCCCTGGACGCATTCGAGGCCAGTGAACTGGGCCGTAAATACCCGCAATCGGTCAAAGTCTGGCGCGACGCCTGGGACCGGTTTGTGCCATTTTTGCAGTTCCCGCCTGCGGCACGGCGGGTACTCTACACCACGAATTCGATCGAATCGCTGAATGCTGAGCTGCGGAAAGCCACCCGCAACCGCGGCCAGTTCCCGAACGATACCGCGGCGCTGAAAACGCTGTGGCTGATGATCTGCAACATCGAGGACAAGCGCGCTGCCCAGCGAGCGAAGAAAGCGAAGCGCGCCATCGAATGCAACGGCTATATTGAAGGAGCGAAAGCCACCGGGTGGAAACAAGCCATCAACCAACTAGCCGTGGCTTACCCCGACCGATTCGCGGACTACTTGTAAACCAAGCCCCCCCCGCACACAAACAATCGGACACTCTCCTTTCCGGGTGGCGCGAGGCGTTCCGCATCATTCCCCACCCTGTTGTAAACAAAACCCATGCTATACTGGTGTGTCTAAAACTATTTTGCAACACTATTTCCTCTTAGTGTAACAGGCAGCACGCGGGGCTTTGGTCCCCGAAGTCTAGGTTCGACCCCTAGAGAGGAAGCCACCCCCAACACCACACGGACATGGACCAACAACAACTTGAGCAAGAAATAAACGACCTCAAAACCACCATCAAACAAGCCCTCCACACCAGCGGAGCAATAGATGCCTGCCCATGGTTCAATTGGGACAACACCACCACCCACATCATGACAGAACTCGACAAACAAGGCTTCCTATATCTCAACGACGAGAACGACAATGGATAACGCCACAATCACCAACAAAGAACTCGCAGCCGTACTCAACTACATGGCGGCAAACGCCCCAGCCACCGACCATACCTACCTCAAACTCGCAGCAGAACGCCTTAACAAAATCGGAGACAACCAATGAACTTCGGCACATATGACGAACTCAAAACAGCCATCGAAGACACCATCGACGAGCTAACCGAAACGCCAGGCTTCTACAACCCAAACGCCATGGCAGCCGCAATCGGAACCCGCCAAGACGATGGCTCATGGGAAATCCCCGACGCCCTCACCGAACAAGAAATCAAAGACCTACTCGAAGAAAACATGTACGAGACGTTCACTTGTGGAGTTGAAATCGGCCCCGATTTCCTTGGTGCGGTTGTTTCGAATCCTGATGGCGGGTTCGTGGAAGAATTTGAGTTCCCCGTTACCGACGATGCCAGCCGGTCAAAGACTTTAGTTTCTGGGCTGTCTTCGCATGGTTATCATGTGGTTGATTCTTCGCAGCCGAACATTTTGACGTTGAAGTTAATGTAATGTTTTATGACCGCTCCCCATGTTGTGTGGGTGGGCGGTTTTTTATACCCACAATACTACAGGTTGGTGGTATCATCAGATATTATTTCTAAGAGTTAATTACATAGGGCATTAGAAAAGCCCCACCACATGGTGGGGCGCACCCTGCTAGTGCAGGGAATGTTGAGCTTTAACATCCCGGTAGAGATATTAAAAGGGCTCACCCCCGCTTAGTGCGGGGATAGTTAGTAGATTACATCAAGACTTGGAGAATGTCATGAAAAAAGTTCGTTTCCTCAAAGCTGGAACCATCGAAGGGAAAACCGTTGCGGCGGCAGCACGCAAAGTCTATGGTCGCAAGGTGAATGTGAAGCGGAACCCAAACCCTTCATCCGCCGAGTGGGGAATGGTTGTTTCCTCCGCCGCCGAGCCACATGAGTTTAATGTCCACGACAATGTGATTAGCGTGGAGGATTTCGACGCTGGTGACGCTGACGAGCTGGAGGATATTCGCGATCTTGGCGAGCGTATCAGAATCGCTAAGGCGACATTGAAGGGGCTGGAGGATGAGATGAAAGTATTAATGACTGATCCAGCGTTGAAGGGTGTTAGCGATTATGCGATGGCGAAGGCTTCCAGGTATTTGGCTCCTCGGGTGCGTCGAATTAGGGACGGCAAATAATTTTTCCCAATCAACTTGCACTACTTTAGTATCACATGATACTATTTACATGTAAGCAAGAAGCGGAGGCCGCAACCTCCATAAGCCAAAGGAACACATCATGGTCAACACAGGAACCTGCAAGTACTACCTCGGAATCGTCATGCTAGCGGAAGCCGTCTACCTCCTCCGCGCCTGCGATAACCACGCAGCAAAACGCCCCGAAAGTGAAACACAACGAGAAGCTATCTTATGGGCGGAACGCTACGCCCGTGGCCTCGCACTCCGTGAAGCGCTCAACGTCGAAAGCAAAGCACGCCACAGCTACATCCCAACAGTCCTGGGCAATGAAGGTTTCACCAAATTCGGACACGATTTCTTTAGCAACGATGTCATCGTGTGGACAGTCGCGGAAATGCTCAGACTCACCGACGACCCTATGAGCGACACCGACAAGAAAACCATCACCGAATACATTCTCGCCCACTACGGCTACACAATCTAGGAGCACATTATGTCAAACGCAGCAGTTATCACCGCCACCATCACCGACCGTACCAACGCCCCGGTCATCCGTAAGCACCTCAAAGACGCTCTCCTCACATGGCACCAATCAACACGGCAGTGGGTGCATGTATCCCCGCTGGGGGCTATGGAAACCCGTACGATCCTTGAGGATGTGAAAAAGATCAAGGGTATTGAATACCAGATTCTTTCCTCCGAGCAATGGCAAGAAATTTTAAAAAATTCCTAAGCCTCCCACTCGAAGTAAGGTAAAAACCGCACATAACCCATATGGCTGACTACCTGAATTAGCCAGCCATATGGGCCTCCATAAAACCATGATCACTATAAAAACCGATCACTTCGCATGGTCGGGCACCCGCGAAGAGCTACGCCAGCAGTTCATTGAGCTTATCCCGCAAATTCCTGATGACGGCAAGCTCCTAGAGCTTGCAGCCGTAGCACTCGACTGCCAGACACTCGACCTCATCATAGAATCATGAAAATAAAAGACCTACCCTCCCTACGTGGCAAAATATCCAGACAATACTATATCTACGATCCCGCGCTGGCGTCCCAGATCGATGAGATGGCACTGTGGTGGATCACAGATGATATGTGCACCCTAGCCGCAGGTGCCGCTGAGTCCCTGCCGGAATGGTCCCCCACACAGGCTATGCCTACCCCCAGTGGCTTTATGTGGATCGATGGGGAAAGCCCCGCCGTGAAATCAATCATCACAAGCAAGATCGCCCCGATACGGGCTATCGGGTGGACATACAATCACGACAAAGATTCCATCACCGCTGTCACATGGTACGGGGAAGGCGGCGACCTTACCGAGGGGCTGATGTTCGTGTTCCAGGCCTCGCAGATCATGACAAGGCGCTCGAAATTCGAGAAAATGACACCCCTGCCGACACGGGACGGCGACGAATTCGCTGCGGTGCAATTCCTCGGATCAATCTGGTTACTATCGCAGCAGCCAGGAGTAGCTGAGGAAAAGACAGTCAATAAATCCTCACGCCGCAACCGCAGCAGCGGTAGCAAAACACAGCCTCCTAGCGCCGTGCGGGTGATCAACGTTCGCGGCGGCGGGCGTACCGGTGATCATACTAGCGGCAGCAGCGAAAGCAGCGGGGAGCGTCACCTATCAGTGCGATTTATGGTGCGCGGCCACTGGCGACAGCAAGCATGCGGCCCAAAGCACGGACAGCGCAAGCCGCTTTTCATTCAGCCTTTTATGAAAGGCCCCGATGATGCCCCAGTACGCCCCACAGTAAGAAAGCTATAAAACGCAAAATAAGCCCCCTACCAGCAGTTACGCCAGTAGGGGGATTATTTTTAGAAGTCTTGTTCCAACTCATCAGGGACGGGGTGCATCGTGCGAGAATCAGGAAAACTCAAATGCAGGGTACGGATGTAGTGAATCGCCACATAATAGCGGCTTTTCCACACCTCCAACTTCTCCCTAAGCTCCCCCACCTCCACCTCAAGTTTTGAAATTAAAACATCCCGTTCTTTCAGCTGGGCATTCGTCCAATCCTTCATCTCCTGCACATATGCCTGCCACTCAGGGCCCTTAGCCTCCACCTCAGCAGACTCCTTTTGGGCGCGTGCTGTGACACGGGCCGTGAAATAGCCGATGATCGCGACCAACCCACCACCGAGCAGAAAATTCAGAATCGGGTTAGTCAACTCCTCCACGGGGATCCTCCCTCCGATCACCCAGATCAATCCGCACAGTGGGGTAGGCGCGAGAAAACGCCCACAACACCAGCAGCGAGGTAGACCCATAGCTAATCGCAGTCACCCACGCCCTAGAAGACTCCCCAACCAGCGTCTGCCACGTAAAAGACAGACACCACGCGGCATGCATAGAGACAACCAAGCCGACAGCTACAGGTATGACCCTATGGCAAAAAATAGCCACGACCAGCATAAAAGCAATGAAAGCCCACACCCCGCCCCACACCATCGGGGTAGTCAATGATTCCAGCCAGTGCACCGGACGACGCTGCTGATCTACCTGCCACGGAGCATAAGACCACGCCCGCAGCATCGCAGAGGTCGCCAAAATCAGCAGACCAGCACGCGTAGACCGCACCGCCCTACCAAGAAACTGCATACCACTCACCCCTGTGGGTAGATAGATCCGAACGGCGCGCCGGGTGTTTCTGGCTTCGGCTCGTCGCCCCGTCCGGCGTTGTTGACGACGTTTTGTACAGCCTCGGATAGACGGTCAATCTTCTTGAGCGCCGCGTCTAGATCGCCTTTTGTGGTCTTGTCATCAGACCCTTCGTGGGTTTTCGCAGACGCAAGCGCCAAAGACAATGACGCGAGCACACCGATAATCGAATCGAGGTTAGCGGTCACCCCGTCTGCCTGCTCTTGGGTGATGATCCCGAAAGCGACGGCCACGCCGAGCGCGACGGCTAGCGCACCGTAGATGAGCTTACGCTGAACCCACGCGGACTTGATATTAAACTTTTTCACAGTTATTTTCCTTCCAATTGTGCGTTGATACGCTTAATGGCCTCGCCTTGCTCAAGCTGGGCAAAAAACACCATTACCAGCATTTCCACAAGTGTCAGCGAGCCCTTTTCCGCGAGCTTTTTCTCAGCAATGCCCTTGAGACTTTCCATGTCCCAGCCGTTGAAAGTGGGATTGCCTTTGTTGTCGCGGCCCGCGCCTGCGAGCTGCTCAAAAGTGAGTTTCTGAAGATCAATATCCATATGTTTTTCCTGCTTGATTCGGATTTTTGTCTTTGAGTAGGCGTACCCCTTGGGGACGATCAGCGTGCAGAATTGATCAAAGCCGATCCAGTATCCGTAGGGGTAGAAGCCTGAGTCTGCGATCCAGAGTCTGCGGCCGCCCGCGTCGGAGTAGCCCATCACCGCGATGTAGTGGTAGACGGTTCCGCCGGCGTAGGTGGGGCTGATCGTGGACGGGGGAACCGCCTTGGGGTAGTTTGATGGTGGGGCCACGATGTTTGCGATGACACCGCGACCGGCGTTAATTGAGTTGGTGATCTCACCCCAGATGACGTTCTTTGCCTCTTGATTGGGGTATGCGCCTACGTCACGGTGCGTGTATTCCCCACCCTCAATAAGAGTGTTAAGCACTGCCGGAAACTGCCCGATATAGTCGGTGCCGTTAATCGTGGTGCCGAGCTTCCTAGCCAGATCAGACTCGGGAATCATCTTCCCCGTAGCCGCTGCCACCACGGTCTGAGTGGATGCAGGACCACAGTAGTAGCCGGTGTCTTGTGTGATTTGTGAGCGTGGGTAGTCGAGGACTTTCTCCACGACCGCCTCCTTTCTACTATTGAAAAGTGCTTGTAGGCGGGTGACATCGCCGCGAAACGCGTTAGCGTCCACGCCACGTACCCAGCTGGATACCAGCGCAGATGACGCGTACTGCCACAGCTCAACGGGACGGCCACCCATGGACTTATCCCACTGGGGGTGCCGGTCGCCGCCATACAATTCGGTGTGTGGAAGCGTGCTGGTGCGCGGATATGCGGCACCCCACAGGTGTGCGAATTCGGTGGTGTCGCCCCCGTGCTGCTGCCACCACGGCCAATAGGAATAAACCCCCAGCACCGTGATCCCAGCAGCCTCAAAAAGGCGCTTCACCTCACGGATATGCCCCATGGCCAGCCCCGCGTTTGTCTCGCAGTCCAGCCATATCGGTAGCCGCCAGCGATCCCCCATCACAGCTAGAGCCGTATCCACCTGTGCTTTCAGCGTGGAACCCTCACTGGGGTTACGCAGGTAGGTGTAGGCGGCGAGAGCTGCGGTACTCCTGCGTGCATCATCCACATGCGAGCGATAGCAGCGATCCCTATAATCGCCGTCATTTGTCCGCATGATCACGAAAGACAAATCGGATTCGCGCACCGCACGCAGCAGGTTCATCCCCGACTGGTGTTCGGAGACGTCTATGCCAAATAGCGTCAATTTTTATGCTCCTTGGGCATACAGAAAGCCCCCACCGTGGTGAGGGCATAAAAAATGCACCCTACGTGGGGTGCTTGGTTAGTCGAGTCGCTTCCAGCCGTCGGGGTAATCCGCCGGTGAGAAGGCATTCATCTCCATGACGTTCTCATAGACATGCCCCTCGAATCGGATTTTCTTGCCTAGTGGGTAGGCGTCATACTGACCAGTCGGTGGCTTGAAATCCTCAACAGTATTAGGGTCTTCCCATGCGTCATCCTCCCCGAATTCATCCTCTGGGGTGGCCTCCTCATAGAAATGCCCAATCAGCGTATCTGGGGTGTGGGTGGGGTCGAGGGTCTCTACATCACGGGTCACCTTGTAGAGTTTCCCGCCGTGTGTGGTGTACTGGCCTTCGTGTAGCTCAATGCCGGCTCGCCACGGGATCGGGTTTTTCACGGTGCCGGCCTCAACCTCGTGACCCGCCTCGTCTGTGATTTTGGGGATTGGGGTGATGTCCAGCCAAATCGTCGGCAGTACATCGGTAGCCCCTGGCTGCCAGTGATTCAACCCGTCGAATTGCGACAGGTAGATTTTTTCACCGACGCGCACAATATCACCTCTGCGATACATGGACGCATGATCGGTGTGCGGATTTGCCCACTCTGGTACATCCGTGAGGTCCTCCGGAAGCTTGTCTGGATCGGTGAGCGCATCGGGCTTGGTCAGTTTGCCCTCGTCTTGTAGGGCTTTCACCACCTCGGCCTGTGCTTCGTCCACTAAGGGCTGGGCTTTCCTACGCGGGTACTCGACTGTGCCACACCATGCGAAAAACTCCGTCCACTCGTCGGTGGTGAGGTTCTGTACTTGGTTTTGTAGTGTCTCAACGCTCATAAAATCTCCTCCATGTCATATTTTCCGTTTATTTTTGCTTCCACGGCTGGGGCCTTGGACTATTGGGCTTTGCGAGGCCAGCGCTACCTATTTATTAAATAGGTATCCAGAACCCACGGGTATAGGGGGTATATTCCGCATTTGATTTATGAATCTGGGTGCATTGGTAGGCCCTACCTCCGTACAGGACTACGTCACCAGGGTTGTAGTATTTTCCAGGCTCCCATGCTGGGATCTCAGGCCAGATCTTCGTAGCCCCGTAATACACCTGTCTTACCGAAGCTCGTCCGTAGTAAATCTTGCTGGGGGTTTTATCCCCGACTCTCAGTTTACCCATCACCAATCACCGAACCAGATAAATAGTCGAGTTATCTGGATGTGTCGGCATCTGCGAAACCACCATTATCTTCGGGGCAGCGTTCACCGTGGCCTGCAACTGCTGCACCTCGTGCTTGCTGGCCATGCCAGCGATCTCGCTTTTATCAGCCTTTTTACCAATCTCAACCCTACATTCGTTTATCATCCCAGTATGTTTACTGAGAACTTTTTGAAGCGCAGTTATATCCGCTATTTTGTGGGTGTGTGAGGAGCTGGCCTTATCCTGCAGCATCAAATCCAGACCACTTATGTCGCTGGTGGAATGGTAGTGGGATTCAGGGTGGAATGAGTCTGGTTTGCCTGTGATCTCAGACCACGACGTAGCAGGCTTCGGCAGGCTACTAATCTTGCCGTCCACATAGGCCTGCGTGGTCTTTTCATCCAAAGCGTCTTGCAGCCCAGTCACATCAGCAATTCCATGCTTATGTGTCTCAGGTGGGAACTTCGCGGGCTTTTCTTGCAGCTCACCCCACGTATTGACCGGCTTAGGGATGGCCTTGATTTTCTCATCTACCGTGATTAGATCGGCTTTCGCCTTGAGAGCTTCATCTAGACCAGTTATTTCTTTTGTGGCGTGGGTGTGCGCCGACGGCTTAAAATCCGCGGGCTTACCCTCCAGCCCCTCCCACGTGGGTTTCGGGATAGCGGAGATCTGCTTAGCTACATCCGCAGAATCAGCCTTCTCCCCTAGCTGCTTCTCCACCACAGCCTTATCAGCCTTCTCAGCCAACTGTGCTGTAACAGTAGCCAAATTAGCCTTCTTCGCTAATCCCTCCGTGACAGTACTTTGATCCGCTTTCGCGTCGATCTCACCACGCAAATCCTCCGTAAGCATCGACTTCTTCACCGTGTCCGGTTTAATACCAACCACCGCTGACTCAGCTGCTTGTTCAGCACGGTTAGCCTCCGAAGTTGCCTTCTCCGTTGACTTTTTAACCTCTTCACGAACCTTATCCGCCGCTTGTGTAGCCGCAGAACCAGCAGCCTCACCAGCGGCACGCTTCGCCTCATCCCGTGCCTGCTCAGCACCAGAACGCGCTTCCACAGCGCCATCCCGTGCCTGCTCAGCACCAGAACGCGCTTCCACAGCGCCATCCCGTGCCTGCTCAGCACCAGAACGCGCTTCTTTCACCCCCGCTAGTGCTTCCTCAAGACCAGCTTTAGCAGCCTTCGCCCCCTGCTCATACGCACTAGCTTGTTCTACAGACCAGGAAGCAGTCTTCGCATTCTCCCCCGCAGCACTTTCCGAAGCCAGCGCTTTATCACGCGCCAACTCCGCTGCTCGCTGTGCTTTCTGTGCCGCAGACTCACCACTCTTAGCCCCAGACGCATACTCTTTTGCTAGCTTCTCAGCCTGCAATGCTTTCTGTGCCGCAGACTCAACCGAAGTCTTTGACTCACGCACCTCATCATTGATCTGCGAGAAGCGCTTCTCAAGATTACGCCCAGCCGCATCCGCCGCCTGCATAGCCGCTTCACTTGCTGCCTTCTTAGCCTCCGAAGCGCTACGCGCCACAGCTTTTTGGGCTTCCTTCGCCGCTAACGCATTCTGCTCGGACTCACCACGGAACCCTGCCACATCACGCTTTGCAGCGTTGATGAACTGCTGAATCTCGCTTAAAACTTGCGGCTCGTAGCGGTAGGACTTCTCCAAAAGGTCAGCAAGAGTAACCAGCCCACTATCGGGGACAACCACACGGAATGGTTGAGAATCCTGAAAATTACGGCACCGAAACTCCACCATCAAAGGACCAGGGTGTACCTCAATGGTGGCCCCGCCTTTGGAAACATCCGCTGTTTGCGGTGCGGTGGAGACTACTTGTGACCCGTTTTTTCTGAATCGTGGCGCATAGTAGATGATTTTGTCACCGGGGCGGGTTTTGATACCTGCGTCGGCAACATCGATTGAAACAGTTGTCATATGCGTGTTGCTTTCTCATTAGGTCCGCGAATTGGAAAGTGGATCGGATTCTCCGTTGCCGTTCGACCAATCGCCGTGAACGCTTCTGCTGATGTGTTGAACGGATAGGCGATTACGTGAGGGCCCGGATAGGACACCACGACTGCTTGCGAGAGTGTCCACCTCAACAGTGACGTAGTAACCAGAATCTGGGACAACAACAGATGACACAATGGTTTGTGTCGTGTTTTCAGAGGCATAAAAAGTGGACTGTTGGAAAGAATAAAGCTGACCATCAGGCCTGTGGACATTAACCGACCACGTTGCCCTGGAGGTGGAGATGACAACCCATGAAAAGGTCACCTGTGCGCGAATATCCCAAAGGCCTTTATCAAGGAAGCGGATACCGTTTCTATACATCTCGCAACCTTGCATAGGCCCAATCTGTGTAGTCATTGGTAGCACCTGCGGACCGTTGACCTCTTTGCCCCTGTCCATATAAACAGACCCGTAGTCTTGGATCGGGGAAAGCAGGTCAACACGGCTATTGAGTTGTAATTGCCCGTCACGGATGTTCTTCGTGGCGTTGCCAATCTCTTTGAAGATTCCGAAACCGCCACCAGTGATAGCGCTGGCAATACCACTAATCAGGGCTGCAATCCCTTGCCCGATGCCTGCGAGAATGCCGACACCTAGTTGGACAGCCCCGCCTAAAATCTTGCCAATGGTGCCAAACAAGTTCTGGAAAAAACCACGATTGCCCATGAACTGCTCATCCAGTTCCTTACGCAACTGTGCTTTCAACGTGCCCTCAGTTAGACCACTATCGAGTTCTTTAACCTCAGTGGTGGTTTTACGGTGGCGGGCATCCTTGGAATTCGGGTCCTTCGCAGGGTTGTTCCCGTCAAGAAGGAACATCTTGTCACTCATCTGTAGCATCCTTTACGGTCGCATGGTTATCAAGTGGTTTTGCGTGTTCTGCGGTGTAATCCAGCTCGGATTGCAATTGCTGCATGAGCAGGCGTTTCTCATCAGCACTGAGGTGATCGGTGTTCGGGACGGTGTCTTTAGCGTCGAGTACTTCTTCAATTGGCACCCACCGGCCTGCCGCCCCCATCACCCAGTTATCGGTGCCATGTGGTGGCACATATTTGATGGTTTGCAGCTCATCATGGTGACGGAAACCGCACTCATAAAGGTGCTGCGACCATTTCCGCATAATCCCTGTTGGAACCAGCAGTGGTGCTTGGGCTTGCGGCCCAGCTAACCCCACGAGCGCCCAAAGAAAATGCTCTTCTGGGTTCTCATCATCTAAATGCCCTTGTAGTGGCAGACCGGCCATTAAATCACTCCTAGATCGTGTGCGGCGGATTGAACTTCTTTCACTTGGGACAAAACCTGCTCCAATGGGGAATGCTGGGATGACAAATCACCACAAACACACGACCAGCCGCGTTTTGTTCGGTTGAATTCATAAACCAATTCGGTGACTTGCTCCACTACGACGATGTCTTCACCGAGGCCTTGGATTGTGGCCCCGATTCGGTCGCCGAGGAAGTAGTGCCCTTGTCCTTGGTCGCCGATAAACCATGGGGCACCGTCGGCGACGTTGATTTTGTGGGATATTTTTTCGCGTGTCTCCCACATGCCACGGCGTAGCGCTAGAACAGCGGAAATGGTGTAGGCCTTATCAGCCCCATCAACAAAGTGCTCATAGTAGTGTGACCAGCCCAGTTCCCTTGACCTGTTGCTGGAATAACTGGTCATCCACGCAAACAAGGTGTCCGCATAAATCGGCTGTAGGAATGTATCGGCAATAGCGCCCAATGTTGGGAGCAGAATGAAGTTACCGATGTAGTTGCCAACAAGTTTCACCGTTGCGGAAATAGCTTCGTTGACACCATAGGCACTATGCCCACCTGTTACGACTTGGGTACTAGTAGCTGGTTCCCACGCGTATTCGGAGGATTCCACACCTGTAATCGGACCATCGTTGTAAACAACATAAGGGTAGTTGGGTGCTGTACCCAACCAGTTGCGTTGACGATACTGGGGAACATCACGAGGCGCGGGCAATACCGTGTTACGGGTATCAAGATCACCACCACCGAACACGGTTTGCAGGGTGCGAACAAAACCACTCTCGCGGCTACCCGACAACACAGTGCCGTCTTCCGACCAATAGCCCGACTTGTCCACAATATCGATCACCAAACACCCGTGCCGAATACGTGCACCCGGCCACGGCTCAGGATCACCCGTTAGCCAGCGCCTACACTCAACGGATAGTTGAGCATCAGCAAGTTTTTGCTTCGCCATTTCATGCCATGACTTCATGCGGGAAGAAATCACAGTCCACGGTGAAGCATCCGACGACAAGGGGCTATTGGGGGCAACCTGCACACCCCAGAACTCGGTTCCAGACACCCCAACCCACGACTTACCGTCGAGGGGGTCTTCTGGGAACGAGAAGGCTTTGCCGGCAAGACGACGAATGTTGAGCATCAAAGCGACTTTCAACACCCAGCGTGTAGGACCAACGAGGGTGAAACTGCGTGGGAACTGTACCGCCGATGGCAGATACGGGTTCGGCCACACATACACATGTTTGACTTCCTCGTAATCGTGGAGGAAGTGCAGTTCGACGAATCGTTCACCATTGGTGTCTTTTTTCAGCAAGACTTGGCAGGCGCGACCCGACCAGCGTGCACCGTCTTTATCCATCGTGACGTGAATGTTCTTCTTGCCACGGTTACGGTGTTGGATTGCCCACTGTGCGAGCCGGTCATCAATACGAAGTTTCAGGAAACCAGAACCAGTGTCGTTAAGCTTCCACTGGAACTTGCCTTCCATTGCGTCATTGACACTGCCAACAAAGTTCCAATCACCATCCCATAAGCGAACCTGTGGGAGCGCACGGCGTGCTTCAATACGCTCTTCGCGTGCACGCTTACCGTTCTCCCACAGTCGGATGATGTCATCTGATGGTTGTCCCATTATGCCCCCATCCCGTAGGGGCGTTGCCAATACTGAACCATCCGCACCATGCATTCAGCATTACGAGAACCACCCGACACACTCACAGGTAGCTCAGTTTCTGGTGTATGCGGTGGCACAGGGTGAAGGAAATCCACACCACCGAACAAACCAGCAATGTTACTGCCATCGTCGGCAACATACCGTTCCGTTCTCGGATACGTGTCAATGGTCAAGTGCTGCCCCGATGACAACCGCGGGGTGGTAATCGTGCGGCGTGCCTTTGAATCATTCTTGAAGGAATAATCCGGCAGTTTCCATGTACCAGGTGCGGTCACGGTCCACTGCAACCACATGGGCAAATCAGTGGGATTAGAGATTGTGACCGAGCCGCTTCCGGTTCCACTGGAGGCTTTAAACGAACTTGCCCACGTGTCACCTTCCCAGAAAGGATGAGGTGCACGAAGCATGACCTGCATCTTCGAATACTGTCCAATACGGGGATCATGCTTCGATTTCGTGATCGTGCGAGAAAGCTTCACCACGTCCAACGACCGCGACGTTCCCGTTTCTGGGGACGTCACACGAATCTTTGAAGTGTCCACCGGATCAAACGAACCGTAGAAACGCCCCTCAACATCCTCCCAATTGGCCCCATCTTCGGAGGCGAAAATGTTGAATGTTAACGCTAAATCCAGTGGTTCCCACGTGACACCCGTAAGTGTTGCGCCTTCTTCAAAAGCAGAAGATGACCAAATGCCCTTAAACGGTGCTTCACTGTGCAGATCATCGGGGCTGATGTCGAGTTCGACACCTTCGGCACCCATGCCGTTGCCGGACACAGTCCATATTTCGCCATGGGTGCCAATAATTTCGATCAAAAGGGGTTCTGCCATTTAGCGTGCTCCTCTCATAGAGAAAACTTGTTGCTTAGCGTGCATTTCAGCCAAACGCAGCCCCTCATCCGCATTGGACGCTTGAATCGTGTAGTTGATCTTCACATCACCAGCGTGGTGAGAGGCATTATTCGTGGTGTTGGTGAATGCCTTGTTCAGAGAGGCCGCGAAACCGGGATCGGAGTTCATGGCGGTGAGCAGTGGTCGGGCTGCGTGCGCGCTTGCGGCGTTGTTCACGAATTCGCCGTTGGATAGCACGGCTGGGATGAGGTCTTGGCGTGAGCCTCCCTTACCCCAGACGCTGCCACCGTTGGCGTATCCGTGACCTTTACCCCATACCCCAGTGAGGTCGAGGCCGTAGCGGGATTTGAAGTAGCGGAGTGCTGCGTTCATGTTCGCCCATGGGTCACGGCGATCATTCGGGAGTGTGGGGTCACGGTGTGCCGCGAATGTTGATGGGATGATCTGCAACAATCCCACACCGGCGGCGTCGCCCGTGCCGTTGATGTCAACGATTTGTTGAGCAATGTTGGGGTTACCACCGGATTCGGATTGAATCTGTTTGACCATTGCGTCAACTTGTGGCTTCGAATTGTTCAAACCAACATGCGCGATGGCTTGTGCTGCCATTGGACGCCACTGTTCCGCACCACCAGCAGGGTCCCACACATGGTGAATTACATCCCCGCCACGGGTGTTTGTTGCTACTGGTTGCAGATCAACCAGTGAGCCACCAGTGACGGTTTCGGTTTCCGCATCGGGGTTCTCACGAAGGAACCTTGCGGATTCTTGCTCCACCTCAGAGATACGGTTAGCTGCTTGTGCAGGGTTGGTTTGCTTCTTCGCTTTGATACGCGCTTTTTCAAACATTTGCCATGCTTTGAACACTGGTGGAAGTTCAGCTTGCCCCACGAGGGCATTCGCAGCGTCATCAACCCAACCAGTCAAGGCTTCCAACCCGATCTTAGACATGGATTTCAGCCACGAGGAACCCAACTCGCCAAGGGTGGTTGGTGATGATTCCCCTGTACCGTCTTCCGCACCGTAAGACATGGGGTCGGATGCTTCGGATTCACGGAAATTCACGAGGTCTTCGGAGGAATCACCACGACCGAATTCCAACCCGCCCATCTTTGGAACCTTGATCGGTTTAAACATTTCAGCCGGCAAGTGCGCATGATCGGTGAATTGTGGATCGTTAGCACCGGCTGCTGAGCCGCCGAACTGGCCGTTACCACGACCACCACCCATTTCCACATTCGTGCCGCTAGGCAGTGTGCCCGCGGTGTGACCACCCCACGGGCCACCGTTGAACCAACCAATGGTGAGAGCACCGGGGCCGCCTTTGCCGTTGCTGAATCCCATGGCGCGGAGGGCGTCGCCTTCATTGCCGGTGGCGAAGCGCCCGCCGAAAGGATCAAGACCTGCCGCGTAGCGACTGATGGCGGACATGGAACCGGAGCAGTCACCCCAGTTAACGCCACCCCACACGTAGGGTTTGCCTTCGAGACCACGGGCGAAATTGTCCATGTCTTCGACGGTGATGCCACCATCAGCGTAGGCGTGGATTCGTTGGGCTGGGCGTGGGCTAATGTTCGTGCCGTCGCGTTGGACACGTTGCCCTGTCCTGTCAACTACGTCGTAACCAAAAATGTCGGCTGTTTGGACAAGGATTTGGGTTGCGCGTCCGCGTTTGGATGGTGCGTGTGGGATGAAGGATTCGCCTTGGGTTTCGTCTTCGGCCCACACAACCCATTCGCCACCGCGGGCGATTTGGGCTTCTTGCTTCGACTTTCGTGGAACACCACCATCCGCGTATGCGGTGATGCCACCATCGGCGTAGGTGGTGTAACCGCCGTAGGCTTGTCGTCGCCCGCTGCCTCCACTGAATGGGTGACGGAGGCGGTTAATTTTGTCGTCGAACCAGTTGGATACCGACGCCCACGCTTGTTTCATTCCTTCTTGCAGGCCGTTGATGATGTTTCGCCCGGCGTTCTTGAGCCATTCTTTGGCGTTGTTGAACACTTCCTTGACTTTGGTGGGCATCTGTTTGATGGCCTCATGGAAGTTGGAGAAGCGTTGTTTCGTGGAGTTCCACCACTCAACGACTTTTGTTTTGGCATGAAGGAACGCCCCAGCGAGTCGGATAACAAACGTTTTTGCCCCGTCAACTGCCGACATGAACCCTGCTTTAAGGTAGGCGCCTAGCTTGTTGACGGCATTGCGGAATGCTTCGTTGTTCTTGTAGAGGTTCACGAACGCCAGAACCAGTAAGGTTCCCACACCAATGATAATGCCAATGGGACCCGTGAGAAGTGTCATGGCGGTTCGTAGCACTGTGAACGCTGTTTTAGCATGTTTCAGCACTGAGGTGACCTTGAGAAGCATCCCCACGAATGAACCAATCGGGCCAAGAACCACTGCAATAACCGGCGCAATTGCTGCTAACGCTGGTATTAGCACTGGCGCGAGGAACGCAATAATCGGGGCGATTGCTTCCAGAATGTGGGCGAATGCCGTTGCTAATGTGCCAATAGCAGCGCCCAAGATTGGTGCGACTGGTTGCAGGGTTTGCCACACATCACCCAAGGTTTGGAATGCGTTGGTAAGCCCCGGCCCTGCTGCCACCGTAAGTTTTTCGAAGAATGGGATGACTTGTGTAGCGAAGATGGTTCCTATGGCACCGAATACGGGCATGAGCGCGTTAATGGCGTTGCTAGCGGAGGTGAACATGGCGACGAGGGTTTCTTGCCCTTCGGCACTGTTGACCCATGCATCCATGTTTTCGACGGCCGCCCCCATCATCCCAAGGAATGGGACTCCGGCTTGTGCTGCTGCACCGAAGAAACCAGACAGAAGACTCCATGTGGTTTGGATTCCGTGGCCTAGGCGTTTAAAGGCTTGGATTCCCTGTTCGATGTTTTCGGCGAGGCTCCCATCTTGTCGCATTTGGTCGACTTTGGTTGCCCACCCACCCAAGGTTTCATTAATAGCTGCACCGAGGCGTGGTAGGTATGCGCTGCCGACTGTGGCGAAGTCTATCCAGATGTTGGATAGTGGCTTGGCTGCTTCTGCGAGTTGCGCGAACATGCCGCGTGCGTTGTTCAGCGTGGTGCTGAAATCAATGGCGGCGGTTTCTTTCGAGAACTCTGCGATGGCGTTGCGTAGCCCTGTGTTTATCTCCCCCGCAATGTTGGATAGTCCCGTTTTTAGAACTGGGAGTTGCACATTTGCCAGTGTGGTGACTGCCGCACCGAGGTCTTCGAAGAGTCGGTCTTGGGTGGCGAGTTTGAGGTCATTCCACTGGTCGCCTAAATCGCGCATGGCAAGGACGAATTCGCGGGCGTTTGGGGATAGTGCCGCGAGGGCTTCGGCGAAGGGGTCGATGCCGCCTGCTGCCACGCTGGCTGCATCGCCAACGGCTGAGAGGGCGTCTGCTAGTTGCCTGTTGGCTTCAACGAGCCGGTAGTTAGCGTCTTCGAGTTGTTCGGAGGCTTTGAGTTCGTTGTATTGGGCGTCTTCGACTTCTTTTTTCGCGTTGACGACTTTTTCTGATCCTTCAACGCCTTGTGCGTTGGCTTTGGCGGTGGATTCTGCGAGTTTGTCGTTTTCGTCTTTGACGCGTTGCAGTGTGCTGATGGATTTACGGTAGGCAAGGTCAGCTTCTGCGATGTCGAGTTCGGAGGATTTGGAGGAGGATTTGGTTTCTTGGAGGCGTTGGTAGGCGCGTGCGACTCCAAGTGTTGCGTCTTCTTCGTTGAGGGCGGCTTCTCGGAGGCGTTCGTTGAGGTCTTTGAGCTCTTCTTTTGCTTCTTTGCGGGCGTTGGTGAGGTCTTTTTGCGCTTGCCGAGAGCGTTCTTGTGCTTGGGCGAGGTTGCGTTCAGAGTCACGGATTCCTCTGTTTGCTTCGACGATGGCGCGTTCTGCGGATTCGACGGCGCGTTGGGTTTTCTCCATGGAATCCCCCGCAGATGAGCCTGCACCGGATGCTTGTTGCCCCATTGCCCCGAAAGCTTTGCCAACACCGCCAACACCGACAATGAGAGCACCGAGCCCTGCGCCCATTCCTGCGAGTGCTGCGGGTAGGACTGCTGCAACACTAGAGGCCTGCACTAGGAGAGCGACCATTGCAGATAGTGGGCCGATGGCGCCGGCTGCAAGTGCGCCGATACCACCGATTGCTGCGCTGATGACACCGAGTTTGAGGCCTGCTGCATGTAGGGCCATGATTTGTGCCCTGAGTGCTGTCAGTTTGGCTTGGGCTGCGGTGGTGTTGAGTCGCGCAATGAGGGTGACGACACGGGTTCTTGTGAGCGTCGCTAGGCGTGTGGCTGCTGTTGCAAGGTCAATGTTGACAAGGATTCGTGTGCGCCGTGTTCGGGCTGTTTCGATTATTTTGGTGCGGGCTTTGGCGGTGTCTGCGTCCACGTTGACGGTGGTGCGTCGGTCGTGGGTGGCTTCGACGATTTTGGTTTTTGCTTCGAGGGTGTCGGCGTCAACGTTAATGGTGGCGGTTTTGTTTTGCGCCGCTTCGGCGATCTTCGTTTCGGCTTGTGTGGTGTCAGCGTCAACGTTAATGGTTGTGGTGTGGGCTTGGGCTTCGAGTTCTGCTTTGAGTCGTGCCGCAAACGCCCCCATATCAGGGGTGATGTCAACGCTATAGTATTGATTTATACGTTGAATTTCGGCGCGGAGCTTTTCGGCGAACTTAGACAAGTCTGGTTTGATTGTTACGCTTGCTGAACCGGCACTGTAGTTCGCCATCGTGTTTTCCTTACGCTTCTGGGAAAAGTTGCGACTCAATAAAACTAAGTCGTTTCTTGATCTGCGTCCGCTTCACCCTCTCCATGGCGGTTTGCGGGCGTGCTACGGGCATAGGCAATTCACCTGTTTGACCAACCACATTGATAAGAACCTTGAGAAGGTCTTTCACATCGGCTAGATCACTTCGTTCATCTGTCCAACCAGCAAGTGACGGCCGGTACTGGGGATCGGGTTCCCCGAACTTGTCATAGACAGCTTGGGCTATCTCATCATCATTCTGGGCACTAGAAACATAATGGCTTCCCTGCGGAAGAAGGCCAGCGAGTTCATAGAATGTTTCCCATGAGCGCCGCCCGGTAAAGAAATCATCAATATCAATTCCGAGATAGTGGTGGAAGTCGTACCGGAGTTCTTTACCGTAGCGGTCGATGAGGTCATAGGATTGCGCGAAACGATTCTGCTGCTGCGTCTACCCCGTAGAAGTGTTCGAAGTAGGAGATGACGATTCCGGTGATGATTTCGTCACCACTGACACCGGTTTCACGCTCATATTCATCGATGACATGGAAGACACGGTTAATGTCATTCATTAGGACAAGGCGGAGAACTTTACTTACATCGCCGTTGTTCATCGCCTCAGACAGGTTGAAGCGAAGTGTGAAGTTCGGTTTCTCAATGACCACAGGAGGATCAAAGCCGTCCTCTGGGCCGAGAACGAACGGCTCATCTGTGACGATGCTGGGGGCGTTAGAGGATCGTGTGGTTTTGAGTGCGCGATCACGGAACTCTTCGAAGGATGCGATCTTCTTTGCGACGCTGGCCTTTTTAGCGGCGGCGGATTTGGTGGTAGCCATTGGCAGACTCCTTTGTAGTTATGGATTGGAAAAGCGTGGCAGACATAAGTAAGTGGGGTGCGTGGTGTCTGCCAAATCCCAACGCACCCCACTGTGGAGAGAGGGTTGTATTTGTTGCCCGCCCGACCCCAAGGCGGGGCATACCAATTATGCGACGGTGATGGTGTGCGAATCACCGCCAGACAGCGACGTGCCGGTGCCGGTCAGATTCCCCTTCACACCGGTGAGCCTGTATGGGCCACCGGCAGAACCGGTTCCCTTAATACCGGTAACATTGTTTAGCTTGTTCAAAGCGGCTGCAACGGCCGTACCGGTAGCGTCGTGCGCAATTGGGGCAGTCGTCTCACTACCCAGCGTCAAGGTAAACGTGCCGCCTGAAATGCTACGTGGAAGGGTGACGGTCTTTGTCGCGCCCTCTTCCTCTTCCTCGCTGTCGTCTGTGAAGAAACCAGCCTTACGGGCGAGTTCAGGCCAGCCTGGGCCGGCAAGCCCCATTTCGAACATCTCACCTTTTTCTTCAAACACGGACATGGTCATTGGAAGTCCCATTTCTTTGGCCTCCGCGAGGGACATCTTGCCCTTCTTGTTGAGAGATACCTTGGGGAACTTCCAGAATGGGAACACGTCGTTGGATTCATCAAGGCCGATGAGAGCGATTGACCAGTACTTCACACGGGAAGCTGCACGCTTCTTAATACGGGTGGCCTTGCCGCTGTTTTCGACGTCTTCGTCTTCGAAGCTCAGCCACATTTGCAGGCCAAGCTTTCGAATTTCTTGAAGGACAATGTCAATGTCGAAGTTTTCCTCAGTGACGAAGATACGGCGTTGTGCACGAGAGCCGTAGCCCATAACACCTTCGGTCTTCATGTCTGGGGTGAGGTCAACGCCTGCTTGCTTTTGGATTTCACCAAGGCTGAATGCACCGGATGGCATTGGTAGAAGGTTGCCGGTGGAATCATCAACGATCGATCCGAGGTCAACACCGTATGGCGCTGCAATGACGGCCATATTCGTACATGCAAGAACTAGGTCGTCTTGCTTGTCTTTGATGAGGCGGAATTGTTGCGCATTGGTTAGTGGTGCGCTTTTTGCTGGTTCTGGCATCGAAATGCTCCTAAAGGTTAAGTAGTCGCGTTGTGACCGTGAAGAAGGCCTGCGCGGTTCTGTGGTCTAGTTGGGGTGCAGGGAGTCGCTGCGGGCCTTGTGCGTCGCTGATGTCTTGGATGGTGACGTCGCCTTCGGGGGTCGTGACTGTCCCGTTGAAGTTGGTGAGTTGCCTGCGGAGCCACTGGAGCACGCGTGTTGAGTCGGACCGGTAGGCGGTTGTAACTGTGACGAGTACACGTGGGTGGTCTTGGGTTCGTTCCGCTACCCCACCAAATCCTGTTGCTGTGGCGATACAGTGTCCTGCGTTGATGAGTTGTTCTGCGTCGGCTGCGCCGGGAGGGATGATGTAAGCCCTGCCAGCTGGGGTGAGTTTTTGCAGAATGGTGTTCATTACAGTGACCATGAGGATTTCGACATCTGGGAAGCGTTGATCGTCTGGGACTGTGATGTGTGGGGGGGTTGTCATTGGGTTTCTGCTTCGACTGTTTCGAGGGCGTAGCGGAGGTTGTGTTGTGCAGCCATGCGGGATGTTCCGAATTCGACGTATGCTGCGTAGTGGGTGCCGGCTTCGTTAACGGGGTCGATGGTGAGGTGGAGAATTTTCCCGTTGGTGGTTTGTTCTGGGGTCATGTGGGCTGATGCAACCATGGCCCCGGTGCGTCGTGGCGCTATGAGGTTAAAAACATCCCAGATTTGGTTGGCCGCTTCGGTGATTGCTTCGAACACTTCTGGGCTGTCGCCGATTTGTGTTTCGAGGGCTGGTTCTAAGGTGATGTTCATGTGTTCGTCTCGTTTACCGGTGTGTATCCGGCGGTGGCGATGGTGAACTGTGTGAATGGTTCCCACCCAGTGAAGGGGTTTTTGGGGCGTATCGGCGGGTTGATGATGATCCCGTATGCCCCGTTGGGAAGGTAGACCCTGTCGGTTGCTATGACGTCGCTTTGTGGTGGGGCTTGAATGTCGATGGTTCCTACCCAGCGGTTTGTGCCGTCGTCTTCCCAGTTGATGCGCCCGTTGGTGGAGACAATGGAGCAGGGGCCGATGGTGTGTTCGCTGGTGGTGTTGATGCGATCCCCGAGGCTGTCGTAGGCGATTTTGCCGACTCGTTTGATGGTCAGTGTTGCACCGTTGGGGAAGTCTAGGGGTGTGTGGTCATCCAAGGTATTTGACCGCCTGCCTGCATAATCCGACTTGTTTTAGTCGCATGATTGCGGCGTCGCAGAGTGTGTTTGCTGCGACGCCGAGTTGTTCGACGGTGAGTGCACCGGCGTAGGAGACGCTGCCTCCGGGTACGGATTGTGAGGCGATTTGGGCTTTTTGCCCGGTGTATCCCTTAGTTGGGTCGAGTCCGGAGGTTGCCCACATTGTGATTTGTGAGCAGACGGCGTCTCGGAAGGCGTCTTCGATGTCGATGTCTGTGGGGTATCCGTCTTCGTCGACTGTGTAGACGTCAAGGCGTGTTGCTTGTTCCACCATGAGGGAGGCGTGTCGCAGTAGCGATCTGATGTTTTTGGGCGGTTCTTCGATCCACTGTTTGATGTTGGTTTCAGTTGCGTATATGCGCACGTCTCCCCCTTGGGTTATGTGGTTACATCACGGTGATGCCGGTGGACGACCCACCGACAAGCGAGGTACCGGTGCCGGTGATCTTTTGCTTCACACCAGTGACGGTGTATGGGCCACCTGCGGAGCCGACAACCTTGGCGCTGGTGACGTTGGACAGGGCGTTGAGGGCTTCCGCTACGGCGTTGCCATCAGCGTTGTATTGGATTGCCCGGGTGGTTTGGCGACCAACGGTCAGGGTGAAGGTGCCAGAGCTAACACCGCTAGGAAGGGTGATAGTGGAAGATTCGGCGGCTGCTTCCTCTTCCTCGTTTGCGCCGCCCTTGAGCAGAACAATGCGATCTGGGTCGAGTACCTTCGCACCGAACAGGATGTCGATGGAGATGATGTCAGACTTGCGGTTGATGTCGTATTGGCGAACAACACGCAGGAACAGGCCATTGTGGGAGGCGATAGCACCTTCTGCACCAGATGGGATTGGTAGGGATGCAGATCCGAATGCGAGTGCGGACTTGTGGAAGGCTGCACCAACCTCGGTGCCGGTACCAACACCACCGAGTTCTGGGGTGACGTTTGCGGAGCGGTAGGTTTCGAAGCCGAATACGTCACGACCGAGGGATGCGCGGCGTAGCGCTTCGGTGGTGCCGGACTTCTCAGCGTTCTTGAGGTGGATGGAGTTGTTCCAGTAGGCCTTCATCATGGGGCCGATGACCGCTGCACGGTCGACCATTGGGACTTTCTTCTTGTCCAGGAGTGCGCCTGCCATCAGGAGGCATTCTGGTTGGTTCCACATAAAGTCTGGCTTGTCGCCAACGGATTGGGTTGCGCCCTTGATGAGGGTTTCGAGCAGTGCCTTGTCCACACCTTCGGTGATGGCTTCCATTGCTGGGGTGAGAAGCTGTGCGTCGAAGTCTGCGATGTCGAGGGCAAGTTGCTCGGAGGTGACTTCGAAGGAGGTATCGAGGAAGGTGTCCAGTTTGACTGGTACGGAGCCCTCGGATGGGGTTTGGATTTCGATACCGGAGGCGCGGTTGAACTTGTTGGCTTTGAATACTGCTGGCTTGCGGACGTTGATGGTGTCACCAACGCCGGCGTTGGTGAATTCTTGGGTCAGGTCGGTGTAGATGAGTGGTTTGACCGTGAGGGATTCGTAGAGGGTGACTAGTGCTTGGTTGGCGATGGTTTGGGTGGTGATGAATTTGTTGGTGTTTGCACCGGAAGCGGGCATTTGTTGTGTCCTTTGTTAGTTGATGTTGACACCGCGTCGTTGGCGTCGTTGTCCTAGGAGAGATTCGAAGCTGTTGTCTGCGGTGATGGTGTTGGCTCCGGCGCTGTAGTCGGTTCCGGAGCGTTGTGTGCGCTTGGGTGCGCGGTTTGTTTTTGCGGCGTACTGGTTGACGAGGTTTTGGATGCTGTCGTCGTAGTCGCCGTCTTGTGGGTTGAGCTTGGCGAGCTGGTTGTTGAAGCTGATGGAGTCGGTGAGTTCGCGGGGGTCTACGTCGGCGTTTTGGGTTGCTTTGTAGATGGCGAGTTCTTGCCGTGCTTGTTGTGCTTGCTTTCGCTCGGTTTGGAGAGTTTGGTTGAGCTTTTCCGCTAGGTCGTTGGCGTTGTCGGCTTCGATTCCGGCGGCTTGTGCGAGTTGGGTGACGAGTTCTTGGTATGCGGTTTCGACCTTGGTGGTCATTTGTTCGCGCATTTCTTTGTTTTGTTTGCGGCGGTGGAGGTTTTCGCGACGAAGTTTGTCAACGTATTCCTTGGGGAATGTATCGGCGGTGTCTTCGTCGGGGGTGTTCTCTTCGGCGCTTGTGGTGTCTTCGGCGTTGGTGTCGTCGGGGGTTTGCTCTTGATCTTCGTCGTCGTCGAAGTCGTTGAGTTCGTCGATGTTGAGCCATTCGATGTCGTCGTCGAAGTCGTCGAGTTCGTCGTCTGTTTCACCGTCTGTGGTGTCGCTGGTGTCGTCGGTGTCGTCGTCGTTTTCGCCGTTGGTGTAGTTGGGTTCACCCGATTCGTTGTCGGTGTCCTCTACTTCGACTGCGGGGCCAATAAGTTTGTCCTCATCGTCGTGATTGAGGGTGTCCTTGTTGGTTTTGTTGCTCATTTGGGTTCTCCTTTGTGTTCATGACTGCACCTGGCCTGTCATGTGCCCGCTCCCGGCGTGGCTATTTTGGGGGTGGTTAGACATGCGTTTAACCCCCTAAACGGATGTTGCTGTTTCCGCTTAGGGGGTGTGCTGTTTGATGTGTTCACCTATGTGGTGTCGTGGCCTTTCGGCTGGGACATTTTGTTCAGCATTCTTGCATTAAACGCACGTATGCCCCATAAGCTGCAATGTTAGACCGCCACGAGCGGTAATGCAACGCCACGGGCGGACATTACAACGCCTTAGCAACCTGTTCCCTATACCTATTCCTCACCACCCCCGTTTTATGTACATGTTCACGGATTTTTTTCTGCGATAGACGGATACGGGCTCGCGCTTTGGATTGTGCTTCATCTGTGACCGCACCAGCTTCTGCTCTCTTCCACCGGCGGACTTCCCTTTCCAACCTTCGTAGCGCTTGGGAGGCTTCGTAGTCGCCGTGGTCGATACTGTCGGGTTCTACGAAGGGGTCGCCTTGTTGCCAGTGGTAGATGGTGTGGCGGCATCCGATGTGACGGAATCCGTGGGCTACTGCTTCGGAGACGGTGGCCACGACTTTTTCACCACCAACATGGGTTGTTTCCCCCGTGAGGGACAGTAGGCGCCCTTGGTAGGGCTGGCAGTATGGGTGACAGTTCGGCATGACGGTAACGCGCACAACATCAAGGCCTGCTTTGAGCATTTCTTCCATGTGCGCTGCGAACGCTAGGTCACCTGCTGCTTTACGGGTCGCCATTTCCACATAGGACACAAGATTCCACCGGCGCCCTGCCTTATCCACGTACCCCGTGATTCCTTTATCCCGTAATTGGTCAAGAACGGTTTGGGCTATGCGACGGCGTGCTGCTTCTGATTCCGGCGGGTTTTCCACAATCGCTAGCACAACCTCATCGAAGAGAGCCGATCCGGAGCCAATGAGGGTATGGGCTAGTTGTTGGAAAGTGTCATCAAGGGCTTTGGGGGTTCTGACAGTCGTTCCAAGGTCAACATTACGGGGCGCTTTGGGTGCTGGAAGGCGTTTATTTTGGGGCATGTGCCCTATTTTGTGTTGGGCGGTTTTCACCCCAAGTTTTTCAGCTTCTTCAAGGGTTTTCCGCCCTTTCCCGGTGAGTATCCCCACCCCGTAACTGACAATGTTGGTGAGGATACTAATGAGTTTGTTGCGGTTGGGGTTGGGTTGGATGGATTGGTGTTTGACGGCTTCGATAATGCGGCGTTCGAGTGCTGATGCGGTATCAACAACGGTGTTGGTGAGTCCGTCGAGCATGTCGAGGTGGAGGCCACGGGTGAGGTCGAGGGCGCGCCATCGTTTCCGTTTCTTCTGTGGGCTGGTTGCTGGTTGTTGGATCATTTCTGATTCTCATTGTTGATGCTGTCGAGGTCGTCGGCGAGGTTTTCCCAGTCGTCTCCTACTTCACGAGGTTGTGGGTCGCCTTCGTCGTAGGTGGGTGGGGTTGCTTCCCCACTATCGTCAAGACCTTTACCGAAAGAGAGTCGTGTTTCGCGGAGCTTGTCTTCTGCGATTCGGTCGAGTTCTGCCATGACTTCGTCGTCTGTCCAGTCGGGGTGGTCTTGGCGTACTGCCGTTTCGGTGGAGAGGAAGCCGCCTTCTTTTTTGGTTCGGATGGTGGTGGCTTTTTCACTGTCGGATTGGGTGGCTTGTGCTGGGAATCGGACGTTGGGGCGGTCTGTGAGGTTAAGGCCGGTGTTGAATTGGACGGAGTCGAGTTCCATGCACATTTCGACGAATTCTGTGATGCCTTTGCGCCAGAAGTTGATTTTGGCTTTGCGGGTGTTTTCGCTGGTGGCGCTGTTGGCGTTGACTTCGGTTGCGGTGACTTGGGTGGATAGGCGCCCGTCGTTGAAATTTTGGGCGCTGATGCCAACGTTTTGGAGGATGGTGGTCAGTATTTCTGCTTGGACTTGGGAGTATTCCTGCCAGCGGATGGAGAGTTGGACGGATTCGATGGGGCGTGATCCGTCTTTTGCCGATCCCATGCCGGGGGCAAGTTTGACGTAGGCACCTTGGTCTTGGTCGAAGGTGGCGCCTTTGCCTATTCCGTCGTCGCGTAGGAGCATTTCGTCTACGAAGATTTTGGAGGCGCCGTCTCTTACGTCTCGGATGAGTCCGGAGGCGTTTTCGTCGATGGCGTCAAATTCGGATTCGATGCCGTCGTAGTCGGAGCATCCGAGTGGGGCTAGTTGGTTGATGCCGATCCATGCTTTGTTGGGTTTTTTGTTGGGGATGTAGACGACGTCGAGGCGTTTGAGGCCTGTTTCGATGATCCCTGTTTCGTCCTCTTGGAGTACCCATGCGGTATCTGGGTGGTGGTCGAGTGGGATTTGTTCGCCGAGGGTGTTGGATGTTCCCGCCCAGAGTTCGTGGGTGATTTTGCCGGGTGTGTGGTGTTCGAGGTGGCGGAGGGTGCTTGTGGTGTAGGTGGTGTTTGTGGGGTCTGGTTGTAGTTCATTCCAGAATGTGACGGATGAGAGGATTCCGAAGCGGAATGTGGGGATGGCGCGGTCTGCGGTGACGTGGGTGGGTACGACGTGTGAACGTAGTTCCCTGTCCCACCATGCGGTGAGGTAGGTTCCACCGAGTACTGATGCCCATTGTGCGGCTTCGTTGAGTAGTGCTGGAAAGTCTGCTGGGTCGAAGATGGTGGCGAGTCGGTCGCCTAGTTTTTTGCGTTGTTGGTTGCGGTTTTGGGTGTCGGTATCGAGTGGAATTTCGTCGCCTGTTGTGGGGTCTTTGTCGGGTTTGGTGGGTTGGTCGTTTTCGCCGAGGCGGACGTAGGGTGGGTTGGCGAAGAGTAGGTCGGCGCTTGCTCGTGAAATATCGGCGGGTATGGGTAGGTGGCGGCGTTTGCGGGCTTGTGGGTTGGGGCGGCCCCAGAAGTAGGTTTCGCCGGTTGTTTTACCGTTTGCCCCGTTGGGGAGGATGATTTTGGTATGGCCTTGGTGGGCGTAGATGCGGGTGAGTTCGTCGGTGTTACCGGCGTACCATGCTTTCCATGTTTCCATGTCTTTGATGGCGATGTCGTAGGGTGCGGGTGGCCATTGGTTGGGGTTGTTCATTGGTGTGTCCTAGAGGTTGATGTAGCGGCGCCAGAAGTTTTCGGTGGTTGCGACGGCGTAGCGGAGGGCGTCGCAGGAGTGGTCGTTGACTTTGATGACGGCGTCGATGCCTTCGCGGGTGGCTTTGGGGTCCCATGTGTAGCCGCTGATTTCTTTGATGAGTGCGGCGCATCGTTCGTTGATTTTGAGTTTGTCTGCGGATAGGAGGCTTGAGATGAGCCTGATTCCGTAGAGGACGTCGTTTTCTGCGTTGTAGGGGTAGATGCCTTCTTGTTGGAGTTGGACTTTGAAGGATGCTGCTGCGGGGTCAACGACTATGGGTGTGTCGGTGGCGTTGGGGTTGTGGGGGTCGTGTTGGATGCTTGCCCAGGTTTTGATGGAGTCAACGAGTTGGATGTCTGTTTTTCGAACTTCTTTGCTGGTTGGGGTGTATCGCCATTCGTCGACGGCGTAGAGGCATCCGTCTGTTCCGAGGCCTAGGAGGATGGCAGCGGTGGCGTTGGTGGTGCCGTAGTCGATTCCGATGGAGAAGTAGCGTTCGATGGTGGGCATGGCTTCGTTTCTTACGATGTGGCGTTCTGGTACCCACATGTCGTAGACGGCGCCTTCTGCCGCTACCCAGAGGCCTTCGATGAAGCGTTTGTAGAACAGTCCGGTGAATTCGGATTTGATGCTGTTTTTGTAGTCTTCGCTGAGGTTGGGGTTGTCGTCGAGTCCGAAGTGCCATGATCCCCAGTCTTGGAGTGGGTTAATGGGGTCGTTGATTCGGTCGAGGTAGATTTCTTTAAGCCAGTGGCTGGGGCTGTCGGGGTTAGTGGTGAAGAATGCTTTTGCCCCGTCGACGGACATGCGGCCTAGGAGCTGGGTGAAGAAGTGCTCGGAAAGGATTGTTGCTTCGTCACCGTAGGCCCCTGCGAGTGTCATACCACGGATGGCTTTTTCGGCTTTGGAGTCGTGTGCTCCGAGGATGTGGACGCGTTTTCCTAGGATGGTGGCGTAGGGGGCACCGGATGTGTAGCGGACTTGGTCTGCGAGGTCGCCGAATACTTCTGGGTCTTGCATGGGGGCGATGACGTTGCGGTAGAGGCTGTCACGGGTTCGTCCGACCATGAGTAGCTGTCCACCACTGGGGGCTTCTCCCGCGATGTACATGAGCCATCTGAGTTGTGATGAGAAGGTTTTTCCGGAGCGGATGGCACCTTCCCAGACGTTGACACGATAGTTGGATTCTGCGATGGAGATTGCTTGGTTGAGGCCTAGCCCTATTCCGGGTGCGATGAGGTCTGTCATTGGTGTTGTTTTTCTTTCATGTCGGTGACGAGTTTGGTGATGCCTTCGCGGAGTTTGGTGAGAGCGTCGGAGCTTTCTTTGGTGGTGCTGTCTGTGTCGATGTTTGCGGTGAGGTCGTCGACCATTTTGACGAGTTTTTGGAGGGCGGATACGCCGTCGTGTTGGTCGCGTAGTGGTGGTTCGTCGAGTTCGACGTGTTCGACGCCGTCTCCGGTGCCGAGGTAGGTTTCGTAGGGTTCCCAGATGCGGTCTCGGAGGGATTCGATGTCGTCCCAGAGTTGTTCGGCGAGGTCTAGTTTGAGTTCGTCGAGTCGGCGTTTGCGGGCGATGGTGGCTTCGTGTGTTTTGCTGCGGTCTATGTCGGCGCCGGCTTTGTGTAGGTATTTGGAGACGGTTGCTACTCCCCAGCCTTTGCGTTTGGCGATTTGACGTACTGAGTAGCCGTCGGCGTGAAGTTTGACCATGTCGTTGATTTCGTCGGTGGTTGGTGGTTGCCATCGTCCGTGGATGTTCATTGTGTTTCCTTTGTTGTTTAGGGGGCAGGTCGGGGGTGTTGTAAAGGTGTTTGCAACAGTGTGTTATTATTATGGTGTTCCCTTCTTTTAGGGGACGCTTCGGGCAGGCAGTGATGCTTGGCTTTTCTTCTTTCGGGTGTCGAAGAACCCCACGTCCCTTTTCTGGTTCGTGGGGTTCTTTTTATGCCCTGGTGTGGGGTTTTACATTTCGTCGTTTTGGAGGATGTCGATTAGGAAGGAGGCTTCTGATCGTGTCATCTTCTTCAATTCGGTTTGTGTTGGGTATTTGTAAGTGAAGGAATCCAAAAACAGATTCTCGCCTTCTATCACCCCGTAGTTTCGGGAGTGTCGTGCAAGCAGTTTGTTGATGAACGAGATTTGTTTCGATGTCACAGGGCTGGTGTTAACTTTGTGCTCCTTGGCCTTGTTGGACATTGGTTGTGGGAGTTCTTTCCCTATCTCGCGGGCTTGCTGGTTCAGCGTCACAGGCGGGGTGCCGGGGACACCGTAGGTTGTGTCATCAACTGTGGTAACAGAGCCGATGTAGACTTTCTTTTCTTCCCCGTTCTTTTTGCGGACTATGATGGTTTGGCCGCGTTTGATGTCTTTACCTGCGATCACCCAATCGCCGTTGATGCGCCTAAAGTACCCTTTGCCTCCTTCGGTGAGCTTGTCGAACTTTTCTTGGCGTTTCTTTTCGTCTTGTTCGATGCGGCGTCGTAGTGCTGGGTCTTCGGCTTCGGCTTGTTTGATGCGGTCTTTGTGCCACTTGTAGAAGGGGCGGTTGTCGTAGCCGCGGTCGTAGAAGTCGGGTTCGCCTAGGTAGCGTTCGATCATCCGTTCTGTCCAGCCGCGTTCTTTTAGCGCTGTTCTACCCCATGTGTTTTCACTGGTTGCTGGGGTTTCTGCGAGTGGGATGAGGTGTGCACGGTCCCCTACTGCTTTGGCGATCTTTTTGTTGGTGGCTTCTACGGCTTCTACTTCCCGCATGGAGTAGGTGCGCTTGTTGGTGCCTTCTGGGACGTCTTTTAGTTTCATGACGTCTTCGAGGTTTTGCCAGATCATGTCGCTGGTCCAGCCTCGGGCTTTGAGGTCATCGTGGTGGATGCGGCCTTGTGGGATTCCGTCGTTCCATGATGGTGTGTCGGTGGTGGTTCCGGTGGTTTCGAGGATGGTTTCTAGGTTGATGCGGGTGTTGGCGTCGATTTTGCTTGTGGTGTGGAGTGTGCCGTTTTTATCTGTCCATAGTGGTGCTCCTGCGTCGATGCGGTCGCGGAATTTGAGTAGGTTGTTGGTTTCTTTGGTGTTGTGGGTGTTGGCTAGTGCGATGTTGATTAGTTCGTTGGGGTTGGTGATGTAGTTGTTGTCTTTTCCTGCTCCGTCTCCTTTGTAGGTGGTGACTTTGTAGTTTTTGTGGGGTACGAGGATGTCGTTTTCGCGGATGTAGTCGGCGTGTGGGTCTTTGGCGGCGGCTATGAGGTCGTCGTCAAAGGACATTGCTTTTTGGGCTTTGCGGTTGGTTTGTTCGGTGTTGCCGAGTCCGCGGCGGTTGATTTCTTCGTGGATGGTGGGGAGTGCTTTTTGGACTTTTGCCCAGTCTTCGGGTTTGTAGTTCTTTTCGAGGGTGTTGATGGTGTTGTACCAGTCGGTGAGTTCGGTGTCGTTGAGTTTAGTGAGGGCTTCGGGTCGTCCGATGGCGATGCTGTTGACAACGTTGGCGTTGTGTAGTTTCGCCTGGTGGGCTTTTCGTTCCCTTTGGGCGTTCATTTGGGCTTCGGTGGTGCCGTTTTGTCGTCCTTTGTTGAGGGCGTTGAGTTTGAAGCCGCGTTGTTTTAGTTCATCTTTGATGCTGATTTGTTGGGTGAGGGTTTTATCTCTGTTGGTGATGGCTTCTCGTTGTGTGTAGGTGCTTCGGGTTTTGAGGTGGTGTTCCCAGTATTTCATGTCTGCTTTGAGCCCTTTGTAGGCGGTGATGAGGTCATTGTCACTGAGGTTGCGGGCTTGGTTTTCGAGTGGTGTGTTGGGGTCGTTGGTGGTGAGGTTGGTTTTCCAGTTGGTGCGGGGTGGTTCTTTTCGGGTTGGTTTGGGAGTCTCGGAGTATTTAGCGAGGTTCTTTTCAGCTTGCTTGGAGACTCTTGTTGCTGATTCTAGCTTTCCGTTGACATATTCAAGGTCTTTGTCGGTGGCGCCCTCCATTTTCAGGGTGCGTTTTTGTTCTTTCCAGAAAGTTTCGAGCTGTTTCCTTAGTTTTGCTTCGTGCTGAGCTCCCTCGAGTTTGAGTTTGCGTACTTCTTCTGTGCTCTCACTTCCTAGATTTTTGGAGGTAAGTTCTCTGAGTTTTTTGCGTGCTTCCCGCACTTTGACCCCTGCTTCTCCTCGCCGGATATGCCTCGTGGCAGTGTTGCTTTCTAGGTCTTTGAGTTTCTTTTTCAGGTCAGCGTTGGGGAATCCTCCATTTTGTTCGACGGCGTTGAGCCAAAGTTTGTCTGTTAATCGGCGGAGGGTTCTATTGGGTGCGATAGTTGCTTGGGATCTGTTGCCTTTCCAGTATTCTTTCGCGTCATTTTCGATGATTTTGGCGGCTAGTTCTTCGTAGTTTTCAACGGGGTGTGTTTCGTTGAATTGCTTTCGCGCTTTGAGGCGTTCTTCACCTATTGGCATTGTTCTAAGGTTTTGCAGGCGGTGAACAGCTCGGAGCGTTTTAGCTACTGACTTTTGGTCTGCTTGATCGCGGATGGGATAAGTGGGCCGTTTACTTGCGAATGGTTTCTTGCCGGTGGTGGCTTGTTCCCTTGCGGCACGAAGTGTTTCCGCGTCGTATAGTTTGTTGCTTTCGATGTAAGGGAGAAGTCTTGGGTCGTCTACGGTCTCGCTGATTTCTTTTTCGGGGCGGCCTAGCCAGTAGTTGTTGGGGTCGACACCGGGGAGTTTCATGTCTTCGGCGATACGGTCTACTGCTGCTCGGGCGTCGTTGAGGTCTTCGGGGCCGGTGTTGGTGCGGTAGTTGTAGGTGAGGTCTACAGGTTTGTCGCGTCCGGGGACTTCGAGTTCGTAGCCATTGTAGCCTCTTTTGATTTTGATTCCGTTGCGGATGATGCCGTCTCGGTTGAAGGTTTCCCCATCTGTGGTGTGTTTACGCATGATGCGTTCGTTGCGTTTTGGTACGGGGATGGTGGGTTTTGTTTCGGTTTTGTGGGTGGCTTTTGGTGTTGTGGTGGCTGTTTTCTCGTATTGGGGGTTGCCTACTGCTTTGGGGAATCCACCGTTTTCTTCTGCGGCTTTGGCATATATGGCTGTGTTGGAGGGGTTAGTGGGGCGTCCTTTTTGGGCGTTGATGGATACGGGGGCGTGGTTGCCTTGTTTGTAGTTTTCCCATTCTGTGTCGAGGATTTTTTGTGCTAGTGGGCGGTAGGAGTCGATGGGGTGTTCTGCGTTGAATTTGGCTTCGGCGTCTTTGGTTTCTTGGCTGAATCGGGAGCGTTTGCCTAGTTGTTGGTCGCGGTGGGCGTGTTGTAGTGCTTTGGCCGTGTCGTCTTGGTTGGCTTGGTATTCGTCGCGTTGGTGGGTGGCGCGTCGGTTGATGATTCTTTGTTTTTCGGTGTCTTTTTTGGCTTGTGTTTCTTGTTTTCGGATGGTTTGTTGGTCGGCTTTGAGTGCTGCGAGGTCGCGGGCGTCTGTTTCTTGTTTGGTGCGTTTTTGGCTGATTTTGAGGCCTGCGCGTGGGTGTGGTTTAGGTTGGCCGGCTTTATCGCGTTCCATGTTTCGGCGGGATGGGAGGTAGCCGAGTTCTTGTTCGATGAGTTGGCGTAGTTCGGGTGTGGCGGTTTGGAACATGATGGGGCTGATCATGGTTTTGTGGGGGTCTTTGCCGCCGTTGAGTTCGGTTAGTTTGGTGTCGAGTTCTTGGCGGTTTGTTACGCCTAGTTTGGTGCCAAGTTTGTCGAGTAGCCAGTTGTCGTAGGTGGTGTTGAAGGCTTGGGTTTTGCGGAATTTGGGGTTTCCGGCTTGGACTCCGAGTTGGTTGATGGTGTTTTCGTCGGTGATCCCGTAGTGATTGGCTAGGCGTTTGAGCTGGAGCGGGGTGAGGTTTTTAGCTTCTGTGTGGATGATTCCGCCGGGTGCTGCGGGGTTTTTGCGTTCTTGTTCTTGTTGTTGGGGTGTGTAGGTGCCGTTTGTTTTGGGGTGCCAAGGCTGTTTAGGGGTTTTGGTGGTGGTGTTGGCTGTTTTGAGGCGTTGGTCTAGTTTGTCGAGGTATTTGGTGACTTTTTTGGGTGTGTTGAGTGTGTTGGTGCGTTCGGTGAGGCGTTCTTTGGCGAGTGGTTCTTGGGTGATTTTTTGGGTGTTGAGGTAGTGGGTGGAGGCGCGATGTCCACCTGCTTTGGTGCCGTTCGGGTTGTGGATGGTGTTGGGGTTGGGTGGTGTTTTTGGTTTGGTTAGGGTGCGTTTGGGTGTGCTGATGGTGATTTTATGGCCGGTGGTTTTATCGATGCCGTTGGTTTTACGTCCTGTGGGTTCTGGTTTGTCCCAGTCGCTGGTTGGCCCTAGTTTTGCGGCGAGGGCGCGGGCGATTTTGGTTCGGGTTTCTGGGGTGATGATGCGTTTGCGACTGGTGTGTGGTTTGCGTGGTTTTTTGGCCATGGTGGGCTCCTTGTTTCAGACATGAAAAACACCACCCGCATGTTGGGGTGGTGTTGTGTACTTTTATTGGACATAGTTCAGCCCCATGTGGGTTAGTCTATGGCAGTTGGGGTGTTTTTTAAAGCTCCAAAGTGGCTGGCAAGGTCAATGATTTCTGTACCCCACCACATTGTTTGGCAGTATCCGCACCGGGCGAAAACTTCATGAACCTGTAGGGCGGTTGTGATGGCGTCCCCGATTTTGGCGGTGTGTGTGCCACATTGTGGGCATGCGCCGATGACTTCGAACTTTGCGGGGTAAATGATTGTCCATGCGTGTTGTGTGAGGTGGTCGAGTTGCTTCTCAAACCACTCCACCATGGATTCCTGTGGGTAGTTACGGATAGCGTACTTAACAGTTTGCCCCACGGTTTTCATGGACATGTTATGCCCATAGGCGTACTCAATGGCGTTAATGAGGCTGGTTTCCCAGTCAAGCGCTGCAAAACTTAGGGGTGCACTGCCTCCAGTGGTAGACGCTCCACCACCGGAATGATCCATCTGTTTAGCCTTGAGTTCCCCGATTTGATCAAGGATTGGTGGTAGAACGTAGTCGTTTCCGTCGAGGTTAGTGATGGTTTGTGGGGTGGTGAGTATGCCAAGTTTCCGTGTGAGTATGTCGGTGTGCATGTGATGGACTCCCTTGGCTTCAATGAGTGGTGCTGTGAATTGTTTTGCAACACCATCATAGTGTGCCACATGGTGATTATTGGATTCCTAGCCGGTGATCGTTTTCCACCACTTAGTGAATGCAGGGTTGGAGGCTAGGTAGAGTTCGAGGATTCTTCCGGCGCGCCTCCCCTCCGAGGGGTCTACCCCATCAGTTTCCCCGATGACCGCACAGTTTTCTATGAAGACTTGGCGTAGGCGCGGGTATTGGCTTATAAGTTGAAGAAACTGCTCCCTCACCAGTGAATCCTGAAACGACCCAATGAAGCGGAAGATGCTCTCACAGCCATATTCTTTCGCCTGGTCGGTGATGAGGTCTTCTTCCGGCATGTAGGCGGTGATGTGCCCGAATGGGTCAGCATCGGGTTTGAACCCTGTAAGTTCGAAGTATTTGCCCACCACGCGGGCGCGCTGGGCCGGATGAATACTCATCCAGAAACATGCAAGACCTTCGGCAGCGCGAAACCTGCACATTTCCGCCTCGAACTCATCATTCGTGTCATGACAGGTGAATTTAGCGAGCGCGAGTAGTTCTTCTTTCACATCGTTGAGATGTAGTGATCGGTTCATGGGGGCTCCTTCCATCACCCAGTCGATGAACTTAAGCCATGGCATGTGGCAGTCCAGTGTTCGGTAGGTCATCGACATTGTTTCTCCTTTGCAGGGTGGTTTGGGCATTGGTGTGATCTGTTACCCACACCAAGTGTTGCATAATTTTGGGCTAAGTGTTGCACTTTAACTTTCGACACCTTTTCACAGCATGAACGGGGGCATGCATTGCAACACCCACACCGTTTTAGGGCACTTTTCGTTAAGAAAACTGTCGTATCACGTCCCGAACCTGCGGGTCGGCGTCGAACCCAAATTCGCGCTCTCCACACAGTACCCACACACGTGTTCGATGTATATCCCATGCCAAAATATGGGGGTAACCGAGAACCTTTTTCAGGGCTTTTAAGCGTAGTTCTCCGGGGGTTCATGCGGATACCGCTGCTAGATGTGTGCGCGCCCGTGACGGGTTGAACGAAGGCGATTCTTGCGGGGTTGTTGTGGGGTTGTGTTTTTCGAATGTTTGTTTGTTTGTGGGTTGTTGTGTTGGTGAGGTTTGGGTTGTTGTGTGGGCGGTGGTGTGTGGTTTGGCGGGTTGGTTTTTGTCCTGTGCGGCGTTTTGCGGGGTTGGATGTTGGGTTTGGTGTGATTGGTCGTTTTGCACGTTTTGGAGCTCCTGCGGGGCTTCTGGGCGTGTTTTTGGGCTAGTTTGGTGGTCACATCGGTATGCGTATGGGGTTCCGTCTGGCCTGTGGGCTGTGATGAGGCCGTTGGTGTCACATTGGTCGCATTGGTCGATTTGTTGCCGCCTTTGGGCTTTGATCTGGTTTTTTTGTTGTTTGAACCATGCTTTGACGTTGGCGCATTGGCGACATGGTGGGACGTGTTGGCTTGGGGGAATGTGTGCGTGTTGTTCGCAGCGGGGGTTGTCTTCGTTGCACCAGTGGCTTGGGTTGTGATCTGGCGTGTAGCCGTGGTGGGCGCTGGGCGGGGTCGGGTCGGGCGGTTGTTCGGTGATGGTCTGGCGTGGCGCCGCGTGAGCGTGCGCCCATGGGCTGGTTTGGGTTTGAGTTTTTTGGGGTTGAGGGGTCGCGTATGTGTGTGCGCCAGTAGTGTTCCCTACCTCCGTAACCCCCTCTTGCTTGTTGTTAGTTGTTAGTTGTTTGTTGTAGGGGGTCATTTCTTCATACAACTCTGGGATTTTTTTATACGACTGTGGGTTGTATGACGGATACAACGAAAGTTGGTTTGGGGATTGAATGATGGGTGAAGTTTCAATTGAATTGCCATTCAATCGTTCATTCAATTCTAGCTGGGCATATTTATATTCATCTGGGTGTATTTCGCGATTAAGATAGCCCTGCAACTCCTTGGATTCCAGCCCTTTTCTGATGGTTTCCTCATGTTTTGCGCGTTGTAGCTCCCGAATCACAAGCGTTTTAAGGTTCCTAGAGGCGATCATCTTGATGGATTTTGCGACCGCCGTACCCATATTCCGGGAGCGTAAAACGGTGTCATTTCTGACGAATGAGCGGACTAAAAACTCTTCCGTTTCCTCATCGACATAAACGAATCGTGAGGTTTGGAGTTCGCGTGAGGCCCACACAATGTCGGCTTTTGTGGATTCTCCTGCAAGGACCGCGAGGCGTGCGGGGCGCCAGTCCCCCACTCCCGCGTTGCTGAGTGTCGGGTGGGATAGGAGCAGGAGGTAGAGGCGTTGGGCGCAGACGGAGAGGTTTCTAAAATCATCGTCGTCCCATATACGTAGGTGGATTTGTGCGTATTCACGCAAGGTGTTTCTCCTAGGCTTTTCGAATTTCCGTTCGATGTGTTTTTAGGGTTTTTAGGATGCTTCATAGGCAAGACTTGCAATGAATCCGTCGACGTCTTCCGAGCGCCAGCGAAGGGGGCCACCTGGGCCGCCAACTCGGATTGCTTTGAGGTTCATGAGTGCGTGCCCGCCGGCCTGCCGCCAGTTGCGTAACGTGCGTTCTGAGACGCTGAGCCGGTCTGCAACTTCTTTGATCGATAGGAGTTCTAAGGTATTTGCGTTAGCCATTTTGCCTTCCATTACGGTTCAGGGGGTTGCAAAACTATTTTGCAACACTTACGGCCAATTGTGCAAACTTTACTTTCCAGTAGCCCTTTTTTGCTTTTTGTGTACTACGATTTAGGGTGTCGAAAATTAGGCACTAAACCCAACACACCCCAGAAAGGACAACACCATGAACGCCTACAATGACGCAGTTCCCGAACCTTGGGCATCTGCGTTCCGCAGAGCAGGCTTCGTAAGCCCAGTCACAAGCGAACCATCCTTGCGCGCCCTACAACGCGACACAGGCCTTCACCCTTCTACCGTTGGGCGCATCATCCGCGGCGAAACAAGACGCCCACAAATCGCCACCATGCACACCCTCGCACAAGTCCTAGATGAAGACATCTCCACCGTCACCAAGTGGATTCGTGAAGCACTCCCCTTCAAACCCCAACAATGGACACCACCAGAAGAAGCGAAGCTGCTCACGAAAGCACAACGTAAAAGCCTCAACGCCATGATCAAGTCCATGGCGGAAGCAAACGTTGTTTCCGGCGCCATGTCCCAGAATGGCATTGAATACGACCCACGGCATAAATAACCCCACCTAGCACCACCCAAAAGAAGAATCATGCCCAGACCACCATTAGAACCGGGCACATTCGGCGAAATCACCGTCCGGAAAACGCCCAGCGGCTCACATCTAGCCAGCGCCCGATACCGTGACGCGGACTGTGTAACACGACGGGTTACCGCCACGGGGAAAACCAGTGCAGAAGCGAAACGTCGACTCCGTAACAAATTGGTTGATCGCCCCATTTATACGGCACAAATGCCGTTTGCAACTCTCGTTGACGCATGGGAGAAGCACCTAGAGACTTACGATGCGACCCGTAGGCAGTCCCTTGCGAACTACAAGCGCGTTATGCGGAACCACATTGTGCCAAGAATCGGCAATCGCCCGATTTGGACACTGAACGCTGGTGTCGTGGAAGACATGCTGAATGAAATTTATGCAGATTCCCCCGGCAACTATGGCAATGCTTTTACAGTCATGTCAGATGTGTCGCGGTTTATCTTGCGGCGTGGACTGGGTGTGGATTTGATGGCTGGCTCAAAGCGTCGTAAGGAAGTGCGGAAGAAAGCTGTGCGGTCTTTGACGGCGGATGAGTTGGTGCGGTTGCGTGGCAATGTGCGCCGGTGGCAGGAGCGCCCGATCACGAATCAGCCGTTGTTAGATGTGGTGGATGTATTGATGTCGACGGGTGCTCGCATTGGTGAGGTGTTGGCATTGCGGTGGGAGGATGTGGACTTTGCGAAGAACACTGTCCATATTTCGGCAACACAGGTGTTCATCAAGGGCGAGGGTATTGTGTACCAGCCAATCAGCAAAGGTAGTAAGGATTTGCTGTACCCGTTGACTCCCACGGCGGTTCAGATGTTGCGGCGTCGGTTACGTCAGAGGAATGGTGAGTGGGTGTTCGGTTCTCGTGGGGGTGAGACGATGATTTCTCGGGCGAATTTGAACCGTGCATGGCGTGTGGCGCGTGGTGATGATTTTGGTTGGGTGTCGTGGAAAGTGTTCCGTCAGAGTGTCGCTACGATTGTGACGAATACTGATTCTTTGGATGCTGCTTCGAAGTTGTTGGGGCATTCGGGGGTGTCGATCACGAAAAAGCATTATGTGGAAAGTACACCGGAATTGGTGCCTGATGTGACTGCGGTGCTTGAAATGTTTTCGACCAATAAAAGGCACACCGATGGATAGTTTTTACTATTGTCGCTGGTAGTGGTTTTATACTCACACTTGATAACAAACCCGTGCAGTGTGAGTTCGAGTCTCACCAGGGGCACCAATAATTACGCCTTGTTATTAGCATTTTGCTAGTACAAGGCGTTTTAGTTTTTCTACTTAGCCCCTCCAATAGACAGGCTCACATCGGAGTGTGCCTTCTTAATCCCGTCACAAATTTGATGGGATTTCACAATAAAAAGAGGTTCTCTTAACGCAGTAGGTTACAGTGGAGAGTTCATTCAACCACTCTCTTTGAGACGAGAAAGTAGAACCATGACCTCCCCTGTGAAGGCCAATACTAATAAGACTCGCCCCATCAACGCAGTAATCAATGTGGTTTTTGGCGCATTGATCGGACTCGCAGAGTTGGTGCCAGGCGTTTCTGGTGGCACCGTTGCTTTAGTCGCCGGCATTTATGAACGAGCAATTCACAATGGCAATGCTCTTGTCCATATTGTGCGTGTCCTAATAAGCGATCGATCCCAGCTTAAAACTTCTATCAAAAGCGTGGAGTGGGGATTTTTAGCATCGGTAGCTGTGGGCATGATCGGCGCTGTTTTTACTATGTCTTCCGTGATGCATCACTTTGTTGACCACCACCCTATAACAGCGCGTGCCCTGTTCCTAGGAATGGTTTCGGTATCAATAGTAGTTCCATTGCGTATGATTCGGGCTGAAAGCTTGAGCTCTCAGAAATTGCCGGCCCTACTTCTTTTTATTATTGGCGCTATTGCAACTTTCTTTGCCACAAGCATGACCTCAGAGCCCAAGACTGACCCATCGCTTTTGATTGTTTTCTTTGTAGCAATGGTTGCCGTGTGTGCACTCGTCCTACCTGGCGTATCCGGCTCATTTATTTTGCTGGCACTGGGTTTTTACGAACCAATTATCCAAGCGGTAAGTGACCGTAACTTCACCATCATCGCAGTGTTCGCTGCCGGTGCCATTACAGGCTTGGCATGTTTTATCAAGGTTCTCGATGTTCTCATGACCCGCCACCACACGCTAACTTTGGCCACCATGGCCGGTATGATGCTCGGTTCGCTTCGCGCACTGTGGCCTTGGCAAACGGACAATGCCGATCTCCTTTGGCCGCCAGCTGGTTCAGGCACAACATTTGGTTTTATCGCCTTGGGTGCAGTAGTTGTAGCTTGCGTAGTGCTCGCGGAAATTTTGCTTGAGCGTAAGAATTCACACCACAAATAGCTACCCCGTTTTGCGGATACCTGCGGCAGGGATTCTTAATATTATGAAGATCACGGTATTATTTTAAGAATGACAATCCGCTCTCACGTTGTGGCTATATGCGCCACGGTCGCGTTGGCATTACCGCTTACCGCGTGTGTTACCAACGAAGAACAAGGACATCCGGATTCTTGGGTGGAAGTAACCCCAGCCGCTGTCCCCGAGATCGCTGCCATGGTTCCGCAAGATCTAGCAGATCGCGGCACTTTGGTGGCAGGTGCTAACCCACCGTTTGCACCATTCGAATTCAAAGACTCCAACCACAACATTATTGGTATGGAAATGGATTTGATGCGGGCAATATCTGCGGTAATGGGTCTAAAATATGAGGCTCAGCAGCAAGACTTCTCATTGATTCTTCCGTCGTTAAGCGCAGGAACAATCGACGTGGGCGCCTCCGGTTTTACAGATAACGACGAGCGTCGTGAAAACTATGATTTCGTCGATTTTTTGTATGCCGGCATTCAATGGGGTGTACAAAAGGACTCTTCAGTCTCTCGCGAAAATCCCTGCGGCCTGACTATCGCAGTACAGCGCACCACTGTGGCAGAAACCGATGATGCTCATCCTTTGCGAGAAAAATGTATCGCCGAGGGTAAAAAACCAGTCGAAATTCTTCCTTATGCCACCTCTGACCAAGCGGCTACCGCACTAGTTCTAGGGCGCGCAGATGTCTTTTCCGCAGACTCCCCCGTGGTGGGATGGGCTGTCGAACGTGCAGAGGGCAAGCTCACTACTACAGGTGAAATCTTCGATGCGGCTCCTTACGGATTTGCTGTCCCTAAAGGCTCACCTCTGGGCCCAGCTATCGCCGCAGCTTTGGAGCATCTCATCAAAACTGGCGATTACCAAAAGATTTTGAACATGTGGGGAGTCAAAGAAGGTTACGTTGAGCAAGGAATGATCAACGAAAAACCTATCTAACTCGACGCTTTACGTGTATCTTCCCCGTTTATTTCCCCTCGTTAAAAGGACTTATCCATGATTTCCCCACAACCTATTCAGGCAAAACCATTGCGGCATCCGGGCCGCTGGGTCGCTGCCATTATTATTCTCGCCCTGTTTGTTTGGTTTCTTATTAGCGCTGCCACGAACGATGCATACGGCTGGGATATTTATCGCCAGTATCTTTTTGATACTCGTATTGCTTCTGCTGCAGTGCATACGCTAGCTATTACGATCTTGTCGATGCTCATGGGTGTCGTTTTAGGCTGCATAGTAGCAATTATGCGCATGTCGCCAAACCCTGTTTTGCGTGGTATTTCGTGGTTCTATTTGTGGATCTTCCGAGGTACCCCGGTCTACGTTCAGTTGGTGTTCTGGGGACTATTGGGCTCTATTTACAGCGGCATCAACTTGGGCTTTACCGAAATTTCGTTGGAAAACCTGCTTTCCAACATGTTTATTCTTGCAGTCGTAGGTCTTGGGCTTAACGAGGCTGCTTACATGTCTGAGATTGTCCGCTCAGGTATCCAAGCAGTTCCCGAGGGACAGACAGAAGCATCTAAAGCTTTAGGTATGAGCTGGTGGATGACCATTCGTCGTACTGTATTGCCACAAGCAATGCGTATCATCGTCCCACCTACTGGCAATGAGTTTATTTCATTGCTGAAGACCACCTCACTGGTTGTGGCAATCCCTTACACCTCTGAGCTCTATGGTCGTGCAACCGATATCGCAGCAGCGCTTTTCGACCCAGTACCACTTTTGCTCGTTGCGGCAACGTGGTACCTAGTGATTACCTCGTTGCTCATGGTGGCCCAACACTACTTGGAGAAGTATTACGACCGTGGCGCAACGCGCCAGCTCACTGCACGTCAACTCGCGGCACTTGCTGACGCTGAAGGCACTCTTCCCAAAAATGTTGACATCATTGCAGAAACACCCAAGCCGCACACTCCCCGCACTCCTAAGAAAGGCGCCTAAGCCATGACGGACAATCTCATGATTGATGCACAGAAACTGTGTAAAAACTACGGCCAGTTGAGCGTGCTTAAAGGCATCGACCTCCAGGTTCCCCAAGGAACAGTGACGTGTCTTATCGGCCCGTCTGGCTCGGGTAAGTCCACACTGCTTCGCTGTGTGAATCACCTCGAGAAGATCTCCGGTGGTCGCCTTTATGTTGACGGTGAACTGATTGGGTATCGCGAACGCGGTGGAGTTTTGTACGAAATTTCCGAAAAAGAAGCTGCCCGACAGCGCTCCGGTATCGGTATGGTGTTCCAAAACTTCAATTTGTTCCCGCATAGAACAGTCATTGAAAACATTATCGAGGCACCCGTGCATGTTAAGGGCGTTTCGGAATCGGAGGCTCGTTCTCGCGGAATGGCGCTGCTCAAGCAAGTGGGGTTGGAGCATAAGGCAGACGCATATCCAGCCCAGTTGTCCGGTGGCCAACAGCAGCGCGTAGCAATTGCCCGTGCAGTTGCTATGGAGCCAAAGCTCATGCTTTTCGACGAACCCACTTCTGCTCTTGATCCTGAGCTCGTTGGTGAAGTACTTCGCGTTATGAGAGAACTAGCTCAAGGTGGAATGACCATGCTTGTGGTTACCCATGAGATGGGTTTCGCACGCGAGGTTGCCGATACCGTAGCTTTCATGGATGGTGGCGTCATTGTGGAACAAGGCCCAGCAGAACAGGTCATTGATAACCCTCAACACGAGCGCACCAAGGCATTCCTTTCAAGCCTTCTGTAAGTTTAGAATCTATAAAAGCACTAGGGTGCCCCACGACTGTTTCTGTCGTGGGGCACCCTTTCTTGGATCCCCGTTAATCCGCGAACAACAGCGGATACCCCGCCACCTGTAGCTAGGAGCAAAGCGAGCTTTCGTGCGTGAGTTCGGCTCACCATTTTCGAAGCCCTAGCGCCGAGACTGATACCCAAAAACATTCCTGCAATACCTAGGATCCATATCCATGCTGATATCTGCGTAATTGTTCCTGCACCTGCGACAATTTTTACGATGAAGGATACAAGCCCCGAAATAACAAATATGGGTTGTAGAGTTGCAGCGAAGCGCTATTGATCCCACTTTAACGCTTGGGCATACACAGTGATCGCAGGACCTGCGGCCCCTGCAAGGGTATTCATAAACCCACCGGCGATACCCGCCACTATTGCGGGAATCTTTCCGCGTGTCGGTGGTAGATAAGTTGCGCCGAATACCACTAATGCCAATGCGACTAGGAGAAGAAGTCTTACTAGAAGTTGAAGTAAACAACCGATTATTACGATTATTAAGACAACAAGTGCAAATCCTATACTTAGCTTTTTACTTTCTCCACAATCGCTGCGGCTACAGCTGGTGGCAACATATCTGAGACGTCCCCACCATATTTTGTTACTTCCTTACAGAGTGTAGAAGAAATGTAACCATATTGTGGATCTGTCATCAAAAACAGGGTGTCCACACCAGATAGCTTTCGGTTCATCTGAGCCATGGGTAGCTCATATTCGTAATCCAGTGCCGTTCGAAGCCCTTTGACGATTGCATCGATACCGTGGGCCGTAGTGTAATCAACAAGGAGTCCTGCCCAGTTATCCACTTTGACATTCACAAAATGCGCAGTGGATTCTTTAATAAGGGCAAGGCGTTCATCGACGGTGAACATACCTGAGGGCTTATTGGGGTTAGCAGTCACTAAAACAGTGACCTCGTCGTATTGCTGGGCCGCCCTTCCGATGATGTCAAGATGCCCCATAGTCACTGGGTCAAAAGATCCTGGGCACACTGCTTTACGCATGATGTTTTTACTCCTCTACGAGCTCAGCATGGAAAACGGCCATGTCCATTCGTGCAATCCCGAATGTGCGTTTTTTTAGCTTCTGAGTGGTAGGCACGAAGCATGCTGGCCATGCCGTTTCGGGAGAATCACGGTGTCGTTCAACCACTATTGCTGCCCCATCTACCAGCGTAGGAATGAGCGCATGAAGCATTTCGACGACTGCCTGATCGTCAAGATCATAGGGTGGGTCTGCTAACACCATATCGAAATGATTCTTCGGTGCTGAAGCGACATAAGTGGATGCCTTCATCTCTACGACATCAACGTGAGGGTGTCCAACAACGGCAATATTATGACGGATGACAGCGACAGCCTTCGGGTTGTTTTCTACCAAAACAACCGACTCGGCACCTCGGCTAGCAGCTTCTAGCCCCAATGCACCAGATCCCGCAAATAAATCAAGGACACGTGCACCAGCAAAACCAAAACGTACTTGAAGTGAGGAAAATAGGCCTTCACGTGCTCTATCTGATGTGGGCCTCGTCCCGTGCTCTGGAACTTTAATAGTTCGCCCACGGGCTTCACCTGAAATGATACGGGTCATGGCTTCTCCTGACTCACGACTCGGAGGAGCACGTCTCCCCCAACAACATCGTCAAAATCGCTACTCGTTATTTCAGCAACGATACCTGGCCCCGGCGCGATGATGGGTGCTTCGAGTTTGGTTGCTTCGACGGAGGCGAGTTCTTGTCCGGTGGTGACTGTGTCTCCTAGGGAGACTTTGTAGTGGACTATTCCGGCGAACGGGGCGCAGATTTTCATGTTTGTTACTTTATCGCATGGGGGTGGTTATGACTTATCAATGTAGGTTTGGGTGGTGTCGTCGATGTCGGCGACGAGATGGCGTGCTAGTTGGGGGTTGTGTGTAACGATGTGGGTTGCGTCGTTGTTGGCGCGTTCGATGAGGTCTTTGTCGTGGATGAAGCTGATGATTCTGTTGGTGTGCCCGGATTGTTGTGTGCCGAGGATGTTGCCTTCGTGTCGGTAGGTGAGGTCGATTTCGGCGAGTTCGAATCCGTCTGTGGTTGCGGCGACGGCTGTGACTCGGTTGTGGGCGGGAGTTGTTGGTTGTGCGGTTGTGTGGAAGAAGCAGATGGATTCGTTGCCGCCTCGTCCGACTCGGCCGCGGAGTTGGTGGAGTTGTGATACGCCGAAGTTTTCGGATTCGCGGATGAGCATGACGGTGGCGTTGGGGACGTCGATTCCGACTTCGATGACGGTGGTGGCTACGAGGACGTCGATAGTTCCGGCGGCGAAGGCTTTCATGGTGGTGTCTTTGTCTTCGGGGTGCATGGCTCCGTGGAGCATGGCGATGCGGTAGTTGGCGAGTATGCCTGTGGTGAGTTGATGGGTGGTTTCTTCTACTCCCCCAGAGTCTTTGATTTTGGGGCAGACTATGTAGATTTGGTGGCCTTTGTCGATTTCTTCGCGTATGCGTTCCCACATGCGTGTGGTCCATGTGGTGTGTTGGTGGTCGATGACGTAGCTGTGTATGGGGCGTCGTCCGCCGGGGAGTTGTTTGAGGGTTGAGACGCTGAGGTCACCGAAGGCGGTCATGGCGATGGATCGTGGGATGGGGGTTGCTGTCATGACGAGGACGTGTGGGGTGTTGGTGTCGCGTCCTTGGTTGCGGAGGTGGTCGCGTTGTTCGACTCCGAATCGGTGTTGTTCGTCAATGACGCAGAGTGCGAGGTCGAAGAATTCGATTCCTTCTTGGATGAGGGCGTGGGTTCCGATGATGAGGTTTGCGTCGCCGGAGATGATGTTGAGGAGGGCTTTTCTGCGTTGTTCGGTGGGTAGTGATCCGGTGAGGAGGGTGACGTTGATGTTGATGCCGGCGTTGGTGAGTTGTTGGGTGATGGATGTTGCGTGTTGTGCTGCGAGTACTTCGGTGGGTGCGAGTAGTACGCATTGTTTGCCGTCGTCGATGACTTGGAGCATGGCGAGGAGTGAGACGATGGTTTTTCCGGAGCCTACTTCGCCTTGTAGGAGGCGGGACATGGGGGTGGGTTGTGCGAGGTCTGCGCTGATTTCAGTGAGGACGTTGTGTTGGCCTTCGGTGAGCTCGAATGGGAGGTGGCTGAGCATGTGCGCGCGTAGGCCATCGTTGGTTGGGGGCATGGGGTATGCGTGTCGACGTTGTGTGTCGGCGCGTCGTAGTGCCATGACGAGCGCGAGGGTGAGGGCTTCGTCGTATTTGATGCGTGTGATGTAGGGCTGGGGGCCGTGTTCGTCGGGTTCGTGGATGCCGCGTAGTGCTTGATCGAAGCTAGGGAGGTCGTGGGGTGCGAATTCGTGGAGTGGATCTTCGATGTGTGGGGTGTGGGTAAGGATGTTGTGGACGGCGCCGAGGATGCGCCAGGTTGGGATTGCTTTTTTGGCTGGGTAGACCGGCAGGTAGCTCATGGCGACGAGGATGTCGGTGATGTCGTCGAGTTCGCCGGTGGTTGATAGTGCTTGCATTCCGCCGGTTCCGGTTGCTTTTTTGCCTTTTTCTGGGAAGAGGAAGAAGTCGGGGTGCTGGAGTTGTGGGGTATTGCGGAAGAATTTGAGTTTACCGGTGAAGATTCCTTGTGCTCCGCGGGTGAGGACTTTTTTGATCCATGTGGCACGGAAAAATGTGGCGGTGCTGCGGGTAAAGCCGTCGGAGATTACGACGGAGTAGATGCTGTATCCGTTGCGATCGGGTTGCTCGTGGGTGTCGACAATGGTTCCCACGCAGGTGATGATGTCGCCTTCTTCTGCGGCTTCGGCTGCGAGTCCAGTGCCGTGGGCTGCGTATCCGCGGGGAAAGTGTTGGAGTAGGTCTTCGACGGTAGTGAAGCTGAAGTGTCGAGAGAACGCTTTTGCTTCTTTGGCTGGCAAGAGTTGTGCCAGTGGTCGTTGGTCGTGCCAGCCGAGCATGGTGTTATTCCACTCCGATTTCGATGAGAGCTCCGAGACGATCTACATCGTACTGATTGATCTCTACATCGGTGTGTGGCCCAGTCAGTGAGTGATTGTCGGGGGTAAGGGCTAGTTCTTTGCGTGCGAGGATGAGTATTTGCTCACCGCCGATGTCGAGGAGGCGGCGGCAGGCAATTCGGAGTGCTTCTTCGGGTTGTTCCGCTACGGCGATGGGTTCGGTACCAAGGTGGACGAGAAGGTCGCCTTTGGCGCAGGCGCCGGCTGGGGTGAGTGCTGCATGTTCTGCGCGTTCGATGACTGCGGTGCGCATTCCGCTCATGGCTTCGGTCATGGCATAGGTTGCTACGGCAAGGCTTTGCTGTGGGTCGTGGACGGATAGTGCCGCGAGGCCGCGTACGAGGCTTCCAGTGGGCAGCATAGTGATGGATTGTTTGAAGGCTTGGCTGGAACGCTCAACGGCTGCCATTTCTTGGGTGGTCAGTAATCCGTTGGGTAGGAGTATGACTTCTTGTGCCCCACTTTGGTGGGATCGTGTGACGAGTTCGTTCACAATCTCGATGCCGTCAGCAAGTGGGGTTTCGGCTTGGCCTAAGTTGGTGCTTCGGGCAATGGCAAAGTGGTGCCCGTCGCGAACAACGACAAGGGCTCCTGCGTCGGTATAGAGCTGAGCGAGGTCGCCTGGTGGGGTAAGCGCGAGAACGATGCGTTTGGGGTGAACAACCTTAGGGGTTTCGGGGAGAACTTCGATATGGAGATCCGTGATCGTTCCTGTTGCGTATAGCGTTGAAATTACGGTAGCCGCGTCGGTGGAGTGGATATGTACGGTTGCCGAGGTATCACTGATCGGCCCGATAACAAGGCAGTCTCCGAGAGGTGCTAGCAGGTCATGGAGGTGGGATACTTCTACCCCAGTGATAAAACACATGACTTCTAGGTAGCCACTGGTTCCGTGAGATTGCTGTTGTTCTGTTGTTTCGATTATGTGGGGGTCGTAACTGGTTGCGGTACCGGTCACGACGTGTTCGAGACAGTCAAGGAGAATGACAAGGCCTTGGCCACCGGCATCGACGACTTTTGCATCACGGAGGACTTGTAGTTGTGATGGTGTTTCTGCCAAAGCGATGCGCGCAGCATGGGCAGCTACGCTTACCACTGCTGCGAGGCTTCGGTCTTCGGCGTTCGTTGCAGCGATAGCAGCCGCGCGTAGCACGGTGATGACAGTTCCTTCAACGGGATCTGAGATCGCTGCGGCTACGAAGTCGAGGGAGGATCGCAGAGCTTCTTGGATCACGTGGGCGTCGATACGCCCGCTGTCCGCGTGGTGTGCGATGCCGCGTAGTACTTGGCTGAGCACGACGCCGGAATTTCCCCGTGCACCTTTGACTGCGCCTGTGGCCAATGCCATGGCGACTGCTGCTAGGTCGTCTGGGTTGTCAACGCCTTGGGCTTGTTGCACAGCGGCTGTCATCGTGTGTGCCATGTTGGAGCCGGTGTCGGAATCTGGCACGGGAAATACGTTAAGGGCGTTGATCTCGTCCCGGCGCGCTACGAGTTCTGCGGTGGCGGTGGTAGCCCATGTGAGAAGGTCGTGTGCACCGAGGAACGTGATGTTTGGCATGGAAAAATAGTGTAGTGGTTGAAAGCGGGTGGGGGTTGGTTTGGCACAGGGGTTTTATAGTTCCCAGTTGATGGGGGTGGTGCCTAGTTGTTCGAGGATGGTGTTGGCTCGGCTAAAGGGGCGGGATCCGAAGAAACCACGGGATGCTGATAGTGGTGAGGGATGTGGTGAGGTGATGACGGGGGTGTCGCCGAGGAATGCTTGGGTTGTTTGGGCGTCTTTGCCCCACAGGATTGCGACGAGTGGTGTGTTGCGTTGTGCGAGTGCTCGGATGGCGGTTTCTGTGATGGTTTCCCATCCTTTTTTGCGGTGAGAGCCAGCGTTTCCGGGTTGGACGCTAAGGACTCTGTTGAACAGTGCCACGCCTTGTCGCGACCATGCGGTGAGGTCGCCGTCTGTGGGGGCTGGGATGCCGAGGTCGGCGGACAGTTCTTTGAAAATGTTGGCGAGGCTGCGTGGCAGTGGGCGTACGCCGGGTTGTGTGGAAAAGGATAGGCCCATGGCGTGTCCTGGTGTTGGGTAGGGATCTTGGCCAACGATGAGCACTTTGATGTCGTCGAATGGGTATTGGAATGCGCGGAGGATGTCTGATCCTGCGGGCAAGTAGCCACGGCCTTGGGCGATTTCATTGCGGAGGAAGTCTCCCATGGCGTGAATGTTGTCAGTCACGGGCGCTAGTGGTTCTATCCATGAGGGATGAACTGGCAGTGGTGTGTTGTTCATGTTTAAAAGCTCACCCATCCGTCGTCGTATGCTGGTGCTTCGCCGCCGACGAGGACTTCGCCGGCAGCGTGAGTTGGTTGGTTGCTGCGTTTGATTACCGTGCCGATTTTTCGGAATCCGGTAGGTACTGCGTGCGCTGTTGTTCCCATAAGTGTGTGGTCTTCCCCACCGCCTAGGACCCAGTGCCATGGGTCTTCTTCGAGAATTTCGGCTGCTTCACGCATCAGTGCGCTGGGTTGGATGGCGCTGGGGTCCAAGTCTATGACTACGCCGGATTTGCGGGCCATGGTGCGCAGATCCACGATGAGGCCATCGGAGTTGTCGGTAAGAGAGGATACGCCTGCGGCACGTGCGACAAAGCCTCGTCCTTCAGGGACGTAGGTTGCGCAGTGTGCTGATACTAGTGGCATGAATCGTTCGGGGACGCCGTCTCTACCGAATCTGTTGAGCAAGGCTAGTCCTGCGGCTGATTCGCCGATCACTCCACTGGCGATGACAGTGTGACCAGAGCGGGCACGGTCGAGGGCAAGTTCGGGTAGTGATCCACCGAGTTGGCCTACGGCTGTGACGGATAAGACGATCGCGTCGCCGTCGGTGATGTCGCCGCCGACAAGTTCTGCTGAGTAGTCGCTCACGCGTTCTGCGATTCCGCGTGCTAGGTCGGAGACGAACTGCAATCGTGTGTATGCGGGTGCGGATATGGCTAGAAGGGCTGCGACGGGGCGCGCTCCCATCGCTTCGATGTCGGCGAAGTTTTGGGTGATGGCTTTGCGGCCGATTTCTGCTGGGGTGGACCAGTCGAGGCGGAAGTGTCGGTTTTCTACGAGCATGTCGGTGGTGACGACTGCCCTGGAGTTAGCCCCTGCGTGACTAAGAACTGCTGCGTCATCGCCATTGCGGGAGCTTGGTGCGTGTGCTGTGATGACATTGATGGCGGCTTGTTCGCCGACTTCTTTGAGGGTGGGGTTGTTTCGGATGTGTTCTTCAGTCACGGTGGTGGGTACTCCTCGGTGGTGGGGTCCGGTGTGGTTTCGATAGTAGGCCACTTCTTGGCAGGTTCTCTATCTGATCTACTATGTGCTTATGCACTCAGATGATTCTTTTCGCCGCGGTCCGATCGTTATAGCTTTGGTGTTATCCATTGTGTTAGTTGTCGGCGTTTTGGCCGGTGCGAAGCTTGTGTACGACAAGGCGGCGCATCAGCCGGTGGCGATGTCGGATGTGGGTTCCCCGTTGGGTGATTCTGCGCAGTGCCATGATTTTTTGGAGGCCCTCCCTGAGCATGTTTTGGGCCATAAGCGTGCCCAGATTGCTGATCCTGCGCCTGCTGGGGCTGCTGCGTGGCAGTCTGATTCCACTCGGCGCGTTACGATTCGCTGTGGAGTGGACGCACCGTTGCAATTCACCGCATTATCTGAGCGTATCGACGCCGCCAACGCCGAGTGGGTGGAGGTGGGTGATGCCACGCCGGGCTCAACATTACGCACGTGGTATTCGGTTGACCGCTTCCCAATTGTTGCAGTAACTGCAGATGCCGAGGCTCTCGGAGAGCATGAAACTCCTTTGGAGGAGCTTGAGGGTGCAGTATCTGTGTTAGAGAATAAGGAAACGAAGCCGCACCCTATTCCGCTAACGGATCTTCAGGTTCATGCTGGTGAGGAGCACTCTGCGACGTGTCGTGCATTGTTGAAGTCGGTTCCGGATAGCTTTGGTAAAGACATTACATACCGGAAGAACACCACTGTTTCACTTCCTGATGGCAGCGCTGTGTGGACTGCGGCTGGTTTTGAGCCCGTAGTGCTGCGTTGTGGAGTTGAGTTCCCGAAATCGTATAAGGCTGGTGAACGCCTCAACCAGATCAATTCGGTTCCGTGGTTTGAAGACACCACATTGCGTAATGGTACGACCGCATCGACGCACTACGCATTAGATCAAAAAGCTACGGTCGCGGTGAACCTGCCGCATGAGGCTGGTAACGCCGCGCTCGTAGCAATTACTGAGGCGTTGGAGTCGATCCGCTAACGCAAATTATTTGTGCAAGGCCTGCTCGATCAAGTTATCGAGCAGCTGCGCATAACCGATACCTGTTGCCTCGAATACCTGGGGGTACATCGAAATAGGGGTAAATCCTGGCATGGTATTGATCTCGTTGAGCACAGGTCCATGGTCGGTGACAAAGAAGTCCACGCGTGCCAAACCACGGCAGCTTAAAGCTGTGAAAGCCTTCAGCGACAGCTCTTGAATCAACGCAGTAGTTTCCGCGTCGAAGGGCGCTGGAATGTGAGCGGTGACCACATCGTCCAGGTACTTGGTATCAAAACCATAGAAACCTTCGTCACCCTCATCGGTATCTTGCAGCTGGGCGGGAACAGACGCCATCAGGGAACCGTCGATACGCTCAAGCACGCCGCATTCGACTTCTACACCCACAATTTCAGTCTCGACGATCACCTTGGAATCGTGCTCGCGTGCAAGACTCAATGCCGCGTCCCATTCGCTCCAATCAGCTACACGAGAAATACCAATGGATGATCCACCACGAGCAGGTTTAACAAACACTGGCAAACCAAGCTCACGCTTATGTTCTTCAGTCAACGTTTCCGAGCCGCGAAGGATAACTTCCTTGCCAACTGGCAAACCTTCAGCCGCCATGAGTTTCTTAGTAAATTCCTTGTCCATTCCGCAAGCGGAGCTCAACACACCAGTTCCAACGTAGGGCACACCAGAGAGCTCAAATAGACCTTGGATCGTACCGTCTTCGCCAAAGCGACCATGCAAGACTGGGAAGACTACATCGACTTTGGCATAAAGCGATCCATCCTCGAAACGTAGCTCGCCAGCGGTGTTTGGGTTGACCGACAACGATACTTCCCTTGTGAACTGAACCTCTGGCATCACACGGTCGACAGTCTTAAGCCGAGTCGGATCCGGTTCCCCCACAGTCCACACACCGTCGTGCGTGATACCTACTGGGAACACCTCGTAGCGCTGCGGATCAAGGTGCGCCATAATAGCGCCGGCAGACACACACGACACGGAATGTTCTGAGCTGCGGCCACCATAGATGATGGCAACTTTAATACGAGGAGTTTCTGAAGAGTTCTGTGCTGAAAGATTTTGGCTCACAGACGGAAACTCTACCCTGTAGCTACTCAGATTTCTTGGTACGCCCCATCAATGCAGCCACCATGTCGGCAACATTTTGATCACGATGACATACTCCAAATACCGCACGGGTAATGGGCATATCAACCCCCAAGGAATCTGCTAGCCGCGCAATAGATTGCGAGGATATAACTCCTTCGGCTACTTGCCCATTTGTCGCTGCACGGGCTTCGTCTAAAGTCTTGCCTTCACCCAAACGGGCACCAAAGGTGCGGTTACGCGACAACGGCGATGAACATGTAGCTACCAGGTCCCCCAACCCAGCTAAACCTGATAGGGTTCGCGGATCTGCACCCATGGCTACACCCAAACGTGAGATCTCCGCTAGACCACGCGTCATCAACGTTGCCAGAGTGTTCTCTCCTAGCCCCCTGCCAGATGCCATACCGCAGGCGAGAGCGATCACATTTTTGCAAGCCCCGCCGATCTCGCAACCGATGACATCTGTGTTGGTATACGGACGGAAATAAGGAGCCGCCAAAGCATGCTGGATACGCTGGGCATTTTTCTCGTTTGTGCAGGCAATAACGGTGGCTGCTGGTTGTTCCTCTGCAATCTCTCGAGCCAGATTCGGACCTGACAAGACAGCCACTTTGTCAGGTTGCGCACCCGTTACCTCCGCGATTACTTCACTCATGCGCAAAAATGTCTCTTTTTCGATGCCTTTTGCCAAGCTCAGCAACAAAGCATCCTGCGGAATATCCGCACACCATTCAGCAAGATTTCCACGCAATGTTTGGCTGGGAACCGCGAGGACAACCACATCGGCATCGCACAGCGCCTGCGTTGGCTGCGTTGTGGCCGTGAGGGTGTGCGGCAACGCAATACCTCGAAGATAGGTGGAATTTGTGTGCTCGGTGTTGATTTCTCGGGCAACTTCTTCACGACGTGCCCACAAGGTGACATCACAGCCTGCGTCTGAAAAGACTTTAGCCAAGGTAGTTCCCCAAGAACCGGCACCCATCACACCGATCTTCATCACTTGCCTCCTAATTCGCACGGATACACTCCATAAAACTCGTTGTATTCGACTATATCTGTTCCCAGCATCTCCCTATACATAAGACTATTGCTATGCGATGGTATTGGGGTGATGGCAATGCCACCGACGGCGTGATCAAGGCTTAAGATTGTTGAAAACCGCATGCACTGCGAGAAAGGTCACGCATTTTCATGACGTCTTCTAACAAGCTCCACGAAGTAGACAAAGACCAACAGTCAGCTTTCGACATCACAGGCCGCTACCAAACAATTTCGGCTCATCCCACAAAAGAATTTTCCAAGCCAACCCTGGCAGCGGGTGCTGTTCTATGGCGCCACAGCTCCACAATCACGGAAAACCCAGCAGTGGAATTTGCCGTAATCCACCGCCCGCATTACGACGATTGGTCCCTTGCCAAAGGCAAAGTTGATCCAGGCGAATCGCTACCGGTCACCGCTGAACGCGAGATCCGTGAAGAGACTGGCCACCACGTTCACTTGGGAAAGCTTCTCGGGAAAGTGTCCTACCCCGTCGGCGAACGCACCAAAGTGGTGTACTACTGGATCGCCCAAGTCCACGATGAAGCCTTCGAAGAAAATAACGAAGTAGATGAACTACGCTGGCTCCCCTACACCGAGGCTCGAGAACTTCTCAGCTACGACGTGGACCGCCTGGTGCTAGACAAGGCCTATAAACGTCTTGCGTTGCCCACCACTACTCGAGTGATTTTGGTGCGTCACGCTAAAGCACATCAACGTCACAATTGGGCAGGCAATGACAGCATCCGACCACTGGAGAAAAAGGGCCAGCGCCAAGCAGACCTACTTGGTCCCATGCTCGCAGCTTACGGCCCAACAAGTATTCATTCCGCCACCCCGGCGCGGTGCCAGCAAACCGCTGCACCGCTATCTGAGCTTACGGGGTTGGAGGTCGTAGTTGATGATCGTTTTGATGATGAGGCGTGGCTATCGCGTATGACGGTTGCGCAGAAGGCTTGTGAGGAGCTGATTGCAACTCCTGGTACTCATGTGGTGGTCAGCCAAGGTCTTTTTATTCCTGATGCTATTGCATGGTTGTCCGCTCAGGGACGTTTGCCGTTAGAGACCATTGAAGCGAAGAAGGCTAGCGCTTGGGTGCTGTCTTTCCACGAGGGCAAACTAACAGGTGCGGATTATTTGGTGAGCCCCTTGGGCGTGAAGTAATCGCTTTCCTGGCATAGTTGTGGGGCCTCGTAGAGTTGTTCGCTCTAGGAAGCCCCACTTTTCTTTGCGGCTGAGGTGTTATTGCGTTACCGGTTTGAAGGATGGCCGGCGTGCTTCAAAGGCTGCAATCTCGGCTTCTTTGCGCAGGGTGAGTCCTACGTCGTCAAGGCCTTCCATGAGGCGCCACCGTGTGTAGTCGTCGACGAAGAATGGGTAGACGTTTCCTTCGCAGGTGACGGTGCGTTCTTCGAGGCTTACGGTGACCTGCGCGCCGGGTGTTTGTTCGAGTTGTTTCCATAGCAGCTCGATGTCGGTTTGTTCCATTTGGGCTGCCAGTAATCCGGCTTTTCCGGCGTTTCCGCGGAAGATGTCGGCGAATCGTGATGAGAGGACGACGGCGAATCCGTAGTCTTTGAGTGCCCATACTGCGTGTTCGCGTGATGATCCGGTGCCAAAGTCTGGTCCAGCCACGAGGACGGATCCATTGCGGTAGGCTTCGTTGTTAAGGACAAAGTTGGGGTCCTTGGTGCGCCAGTTATTAAAGAGTCCGTCTTCGAATCCAGTGCGGGTGACGCGTTTGAGGTAGACGGCTGGGATGATCTGGTCGGTGTCGACGTTGGAGCGGGTCAGCGGTACGCCGACACCGGTGTGGGTGGTGAATTTTTCCATTGTTTTCTTCCTTAGTCCAGATCGGCGGGGCTTGCCAGGGTTCCCTTGATTGCGGTTGCGGCGGCAACTGCTGGTGATACCAAGTGGGTGCGTCCGCCTGGGCCTTGGCGGCCTTCGAAGTTGCGGTTCGAGGTGGATGCACAGCGCTCGCCTGGGGTGAGTTGATCGGGGTTCATTCCTAGACACATGGAGCATCCTGCGGTACGCCATTGTGCGCCGGCTTCGATGAAGATCTTGTCTAGGCCTTCTGCCTCTGCTTGCTCTTTAATCATGGTTGAGGATGGGACGACCATCATGCGCACGGAGTCGGCGATGCTTCGGCCGCGCAGGATGTCGGCTGCAATGCGGAGGTCATCCATGCGGGCGTTGGTGCAGGATCCGAGGAAGACTGTGTCGATGGCAATGTCGCGTAGTGGGGTTCCTGGGGTTAGTCCCATGTAGGCGAGTGCTTTTTCGGCTGCGACTTTTTCGTTATCTCCTGGGAAGTCCTCTGGCGAGGGCACGACGCTTGACAGCGGTAGGCCTTGGCCTGGGTTTGTTCCCCATGTGATAAATGGTGTGATCGCGGAGCCGTCGATAGTGATTTCGGTATCGAATTCGGCTCCTTCGTCGGTGGGCAGGGTCTTCCAGTAGGCCACGGCGTCGTCCCAGTCTTGGCCGGTGGGCGCCATTTCGCGGCCTTTGATGTAGTCGAATGTGGTCTCGTCGGGGGCGATCATGCCGGCGCGAGCACCTGCTTCGATGGACATGTTGCAGACTGTCATGCGCGCTTCCATGGACAGTTTTTCGATTGCTTCACCGCGGTATTCGATCACGTGGCCTTGTCCGCCGCCGGTGCCGATGGTTGCGATGACCGCCAAAATGAGGTCTTTTGCGGTGACCCCTGGTTGCAGCTCGCCGGTGACATTAATGGCCATGGTCTTAAATGGTTTTAGCGACAGCGTTTGTGTTGCCATCACATGTTCTACCTCAGAGGTTCCGATACCAAAGGCCATAGCACCGAAGGCTCCGTGCGTGGAGGTGTGCGAGTCGCCGCACACGATGGTCATGCCTGGCTGGGTGGCACCTAATTGTGGGCCTACCTGGTGCACGATGCCTTGTTTTTTATCGCCCATGGCGTGGAGGCGCACTCCAAATTCTTCGCAGTTTTTCCGCAGGGTTTCTACCTGGGTGCGTGAGACAAGGTCGTTGATTTCTAGCAGGGAGCCGTTGTGGATTCCCTCGGTGGGAACGTTGTGGTCTTCGGTGGCTAGGTGCAGTTCTGGGTGTCGCAGTGTACGTCCGGCCATGCGCAGACCGTCGAAAGCCTGAGGTGAGGTGACTTCATGCAGTAATTGAAGGTCAATGAAGATAAGATCTGGTTGGTCGCCTTCTCCTTGAGAAACGACGTGGTCACGCCAGACTTTTTCAGCGAGCGTGAGTTTTGAATCCTTCGATGTCATGGGGCTGGTCATGAATCGAATCACCTCTTCTACATAAATTTTCCACTACATCAAACGACCCACAGGTGAATCCCGCGCAATGGAATGCTAATATTCATCTCATGGGAAAGATTAACACAGATCCTGCTGCAACAAGCGGCATTAAGGTTCTCGACCGCGCTGTCTCCATCATGCTCGCAGTCGCGGAACGTCCACTATCGCTCACCGAACTGTGCGACGTGACCAATCTCCCCCGAGCCACAGCACACAGACTGGCCACAGCGCTAGAAACCCATAACATCCTGACACGTACCTCCGATGGCAAATGGACCATCGGCGCAGTCTTGAGCTCGCTCGGGGCCGGTAGCTCCACCAAGCTTATCGACGTAGCCACCCCGATCATGACTAGCCTCATGAACGAAACTGGCGAATCCGTGCAGCTGTACCAACTCGCAGGCGCAACCCGTGTATGTATTGCAGCCCAAGAGCCCACCATTGGACTACAAAACACCGTCCCCGTGGGCACACGACTACCACTGACCGCTGGATCCGCAGCAAAGGTCTTTCTTGCCTACTCCTCCCCTACATTGCGCGATGCCATGCTGGCATCGGGGGCGCAGTTTACCCCCGAAGACCTTGAAGAGGCCCGCGACCGCGGCTGGTCGGAATCGATTAGCGAACGCGAAGTTGGCCTCGCAAGTATTTCTGCCCCCGTCTTCGACAGCGAAGGTCTTTTCATCGCCGTACTGTCTATCTCCGGCCCCACCGAGCGCCTGCGCCCATCACCTTCCACACTATGGTCACAGCAACTAACCGAAGCTGCGGCACATCTATCGCAATCACTCTAGGCATTACTCATTACGCCTTAGCAAACATGCTCAGCAGGCGGGCATAGTCCGCCACCCCTGGAAAATCTTTGCCAAGCCTGCGCTCCAGCACATCCCACACGCTGGAATACCACCATAATTGGCGATCTTTTCCGGCATTAAACCGCGCCCACAAAGCATCACCCACAGCCTCATAATCCGCCACCATGGACATGAGGTTGTGGGTTTTATCAGCTAAACACACAATGAGTGCCTCATGGCTAGCGGTTTCGAGGTGCGTTAAGTAGGAATCCGCACGCTCTTGCCACATGGACAAGCTCGAATCTTTAGTCACCTCCTTCACGATAGACACCACTCGGGGGCCAAAATCGTTGAGCATTTCATGCTCGGAATACTCCTCGGCCGCGTCTTCGAGGACGTCGTGAAGCAACGCTGCGATAAACACGTCCTCATCGCACGTACAGCTTTGGGCTATCACCATCACCGAATACGGGTGACAGATATAAGGGATGCTGGTGGCTTTGCGTATCTGATTGCGATGGGCATAGGCGGCAATGGAGATTGCGTGGGCGAGTCGCGGGCTGATCATGAGATCATCCTAAGCTAACGCGTCGAACACCACAGTCGTTACAGCAGATCTTTGCGATTGAAAGGTGTTCAATAGGGACTATGACTGCCACATTGAACACAGTTCAGGATCTCGAAGCATCAGTACTTGCCGGCACCGCCATCACGCGAGACGAGGCCCTCTCGCTTATCGACGCACCCCTTGACGAACTCAGCGCAGCAGCCGACCGCATCCGCGCCCAGATGTGTGGCGACGGATTCGACATGTGCAGCATCATCAACGCCAAATCCGGTCGATGCCCAGAAAACTGCACCTTCTGCGCGCAAAGCATCAGGTACCCCACCATCAGCGTGGACTCTTACCCGCTGATCACCGCAGACGAACTCGTACGACAAGCACAAGAAAACAAAGACAAAGGCGTAATCCGATTTTCCATCGTCACCTCCGGCCGCAAGCTACGCCGCGACGAGGTCCGCCACATTTGCGAGGGCGTACGCCGAATCAAACAAGAAGTCGGCATCGAAGTATGTATCTCCGCAGGTTTACTAAGCGCCGAAGATTTCCAAGCTCTCCACGATGCCGGTATTTCTCGCGTGCACTGCAACCTAGAAACCTCCCGCGCATACTTCCCGAGCATCTGCACCTCACACACCTTTGACGATAAAATCGCAACCCTACAAGCAGCACGCGACGAAGGCATGAGCCTATGCTCCGGCGGAATCCTAGGGCTTGGCGAGTCCATGGAAGACCGCATCGACATGGCACTATCCGCCCGTGAGCTCGGGGTCAACTCATTCCCCGTCAACGTACTCGTGGCCATCGAAGGCACCCCGCTGGCTGGAACCGAACAATTACGCCCCGAAGAAGTACAACGCTGCGTAGCCATCTTTCGTTTTATCCTCCCCCAAGCGGCAATTAGGCTCGCCGGCGGCCGCGAACTACTTGGCGACGACGGCAAGGCCTGCTTCCAATCCGGCGCAAACTCCGCCATCAGCGGCGACATGCTCACCACCACCGGCACCACCATCGCCAGTGACATGGCACTAGTCAAAGATCTCGGATACACCGTCACCTTGGACCACTCTCACAGTTAAGAAATAGCAACTTTGGCACGGTGATGTTTTAGGATGTTTCCTCGTGACTGATACCCAAGCCCAAGGTCTAGACACCTTGCCACCGTGCCCAGAGTGCGAATCTGAATACACCTACGAGATGCCACCGCTGATCGTATGCCCCGAATGCGCCCACGAGTTTTCTACCGACACTGCCACAGCTGACCCAGAAGAAACCTCCACGGTGATTGTCGATTCCGTAGGAAACGTTCTAAGCGACGGCGACACCGTCTCCATCACCAAAACCATCAAGGTCAAAGGTGCCCAACAGCCACTTAAATCCGGCATGAAAGCCCGCAACATCCGCCTCAAGCCGGAAGTAGGTACCGGCCCTGAGGATCACTACATCGAATGCAAAATCGACGGCTTCGGCCAGATGATCCTCAAACCAGCAGTGGTGAAAAAGATCGTATAGATCCCCTTCCTACCCCGCATTACGCAACGCAGTGGCCAAACCATTCATGGTGACCTGAATAGTCTTAGACACCAAGAATTGATCATCGCCACCACGATAACGCCGCAGCAACTCCAGCTGAATGGCGTTAAGCGGTAGCAAATACGGGTAACGCCGCTTAAGTGAACGGGCTTGGCGCTGGTTTTCCGACACCAGTGCCTCATTACCAGTAATAGCCAAATATGCACGACGCGTAAGTTCAAATTCTTCTGCAATCAACGCATAAATCCGGTCAGCAACCTCGGGATCATCCACCAAATCGGCATACAACCTTGCCAGCGAGATCTCTGCCTTGGCCATAACCTGAGCCATATTTGACATCACCGAGCGGAAAAATGGCCACGTTGCATACAAATCACGCAGCTCCTGCCACCGTGACTCTCGGTCCTTCTCCGGCACCGCCGATACAAAACGGCTCACCGCGCTACCAACACCAAACCAACCAGGAATATTGGTCCGCGACTGCGACCACGACAACACCCACGGAATAGCACGAAGATCTGAAATAGCTGTCGTTTGCTTACGCGCAGCAGGACGCGACCCCAGATTAAGCTCACCAATCTCATGCAATGGAGTCGACTGCGTGAAGTACTCAATAAACCCAGGATCTCCCACCAACTCCTGATACCTCTGACCACTAAAGCCAGCAAGATCACGCATAATCGCATACGCACGATCCGGATCCGCAATCGGCTCAGTATCGAGAAGCGACGCCTCCAACGTCCCCGAAACAAACGCCTCCAAGTGACGGCGCGCCGTCTCAGGCGCACCATACTTCGCAGAAATCACCTCACCCTGCTCCGTAATACGAACAGAACCCGACACCGCACCCTTCGGCTGCGCCAAAATCGCATCGTAAGTAGGTCCACCACCACGGCCCACAGCGCCACCACGGCCATGAGCCAAACGCAACTCAATATTGTGCTCACGGCACAACTCCACCAAGCCCAGCTCAGCATCATACAACGCCCAGTTAGCTTGCAGATACCCGCCGTCCTTGTTGGAATCGGAATACCCCAACATCACCTCTTGGATATCCCCACGGGCACGAAGATGCTCACGATAAAACGGATGCGACCACAGCTCGCGCAAAATAGCAGCACCGCAGCGAAGATCGTCGATAGTCTCAAAAAGCGGAACCACATCAACATCACGCAATCCGACTTCCTTCAAAAGCACCATAGGCTCCAAAATGTCGGACACCGTAGCCGTCATCGAAATAATGCAATGCGCAATTGACCGCGATCCGAAATCCCGCACCGCCTGAGCCGCCGCTAAGAAAATCCCCAATTCCTTAGTGGTATCAGCGCTAAACGCATCCTCGACCTCAAGCGCGCCGGGGAACAACAGCGGACGCGGAGTTTGCAGCTCCTGGATAAGCAGCTCAACCTTTTCTGCCTCAGCAAGCTCCGAATAACGCTTACCGCCGGGTACACGACGCGCTGCCGCGAATACCTCCTCGATCACAGCCTCAAAAGACTCAGAATTCTGACGGATATCGAGAGTGTACAAATGGAACCCAAAAGTGGTTACAGCCGAGCGGATACGCGCTAGCCGATCATCAGCGATCACATCATCATTGTGCGCACGCAATGATCGATCAATCACATCAAGATCGCGCAAGAACTCCTCAGGAGTTGCATAAGGCGTGCGTTTCGACGACTTCTTCCCCGCTGTTTTCTCCGGACGCTCCAAAGCGTCCACATTGGACTTCATACGGGCGCGCATCCCATAGACTGCACGACGATACGGCTCATCAACACGCGATTCCCAGTTGTTACCCGAAGCCTCGGCCAACGCAAGCAGCTCCTTGGAGCACGAAGAATAACGATCAGACAGCGACAGCTCGCGTTCCAGTTCACCCAACTGCTCCACGTAATAACGCGCCACTGTCTTGGCGGCCTGACGCGTCGCGTACGTCAAGGTACGAGCATTAACATACGGATTACCATCGTGATCGCCACCAATCCACGAGCCAGGACGCATCACCGCAATATCTGGCAGCTGCAGACCAAACGTCTCCCTCATAGAATGACGGATCGAACGATTCAACGCAGGAACCTGCTCCAAGAGTGACTTCTTGTAATAGCGCAACCCCACATCGATCTCATCCTCCAGCGTTGGACGCGCAATACGAATCAGCGCGGTTTGCCACAAGAGCGTCATCCGCAGATACATTTCCTGCTCAATGACCTGCATATCCCCACCATGATGGGCGTCTTTGAGCAACTGCTTGATCCGAGTCTGAGTATCAAACACCGTACGACGACGCGTCTCCGTAGGATGCGCCGTAAGCACCGGTGCAACCTCAGCACTACGAATCACACTCGCAGCATCAGCTGCAGACACCCCCTCCCGCTTAAGCTTGGCAAAAGTTTTACGCAATGAAACATCCGCCTCTACGGATTCATCATCAAGATCCTCAACCAAATTAGCCAGCAGCGCAAAATAACTAAAAGCACGAGCAACAAGGTTGGTCTTAGTGATATCAAGATCCCTAAAAATCACCATTAAATCTTCAGGATCAGCGTCACCATGAGAAACATCAAACGCCATGCGTCTAGTAGCTTCTACCAGCTCATAGACTTCTTCGCCCTCTTGCTGCGCAATAACTCGTCCTAGTACGCGTCCCAGCAATCGAATATCTTCACGGACACGATCAGAAATGGCAGCAGTCACGAGCTCAGCCTTCCTACAAAAGTGATGGATACAAAGTGTGCCCATCAATGTAGCGCAGATCACCAAGCCTGCTCGGCATATTGGTGCGCATATCCCCCATGTAGGTTAGGTTCGGGGCAGGAAGAGGGCGCCGAGATAAAGAGAAAAGCAGCCAACTTTCGTTGGCTGCTTTATTTGTACCCCGTACGGGATTTGAACCCGTGTTACCGGCGTGAGAGGCCGACGTCCTAGGCCGCTAGACGAACGGGGCATGTTCGACATTTCACATGATGCAAAGACATCGTGCGAAGCGGTGTAAAGAAATAGTAGATTGAGTTCCTATAAATCACCAAATCCACAGGTCAGATAAGAATTAGGCCCCACGTTTACCGTGGGGCACAATATTTACGCCGTTAATTCTCCGTGTCCGATAAAGGTCTCCTCTCTATCGCGTACATCAACGTCGTGTGCGACAAGGAATGCGTCACTATAACTGCGTGTGAGTTCGCGTCTCTGAGCGGAAGTCTCGTAAGCCAGCATCTCACTGCTTCGTCCGCTTCATACCTGTAGGTACGCGGGTGACGGGCTCACTATTTAGTTCAGCATTCCTGCGCAACTGTGAGAAGTTACCGAGAAGATGTTGTTCTTTAGCTTCGGGTTCGCGCATCCCTGGCGCTTGGAATCCCGAATCATGGCAGTGCCGGCGGAAGACTCACCTACGCGGTAACCGTGATGTTCTGGTTGTTCGATTCCTGCCACACAACCTCCTTTTCGCTTGATCGACAAAACGCTGACAAGCGTCACAGTGCCGGTTAGCTCGGATGAAAATGAGTGCTTCCCGTTAGATAGCGGGGATTGTTCGAGCGATCCGATCACCCTGACAAGACCTCATTGTAGGAGGGTTACGCCTGTTAAAACAGTATTTTTGTTGAGACATAACTCTCCTTGACATTGCTCGCAGGTTAGAGTCCGAAGAACTCCCATACTCCACGAGCGGCGTGATTACGCTGACCCCAAATTGAGCTCACAATCCACCAAATCGGCCAGCCCATTTTTTGGATGAACGTATGGCGTTCGCCAAGCGTGACGTAGGGTGCGCGTACTGAAAGGGTGTTTAGATATCCACTAATGAGCTGCGTCATGTCGCTATCGATCCAGTCATCGGCACGCTGCGCGCCCACTGTGCTGACCTCACGGCTATCCCCTGTGTAGCTAAGGTGAACGATCATCAACCCAACAGCGAGCTGAAGTTCCACAAGTCCAGTTTGCTGCTGAACGATTTTTTCCAAGGCAATAAGCCGATCGCGCGGTCCGCCACTACTTAATCCAGTATCACTAGAGCCAACTGCTACCTGATCGCGCCCTTGTTTAAGGTGCCCCATAAGTCCAGCAATTTCTGCACCTACGAGGTGAAGAGTATTACGTTCAGGCTGTGTAAGACGCGGGTGCATGGAGGCGTCGTCAAAGTGTTGTTTGAGCGCAACCGGATCCGAAGCATACAAGTCGCCTCGGATCTTGTTCATGTGCGGTGCAAGCGAAATGAAGAATGAGCCATTGAGCATCATCGTGCGTACAGATTCCACAGGTACGTGTTCAAAATCGTTTTGATCGTTTGCCCACTTCCCCCACGGATGCCAGCAGACCTTTCGGGTGGACCGCACAGGCGGGATCACCACTACTGCAGATTGAGCGAACTTTTCCGGGAAGGTTACTAAATGCCCCCGCTGCACGTGGCCCTGCAATGCCTACAGAACCTGCACCAGGAAGACCGAGGTTTGTTTCGATCAGCACGGCACCGTTTTCGGTCAACGGGCCACTCTTGCCCGTCGTTGTCTGCCCTTGCGTGGGATTCATGAGCAGATCCGAGCGCCCAGGGTCTGCCAAAAGATAAACGCCAAGAACGCGTTCCGGAGTAAGTGCAGGGTTAGTCTTGCCACGAGAAATACGCTCAGCCATATCACCTGCGATGTCCGCCCCTTGGGAAAACCTGCGATCACGAATTGGGTATCTGGACACTTCACAGCCTGATCGGAAAGGTGCGCATCAAGCGCATCAACTCCGCGGTTTTTAGAGACTGCATAGGGCGGGAATTCTTTTTGTTCAGCGTCGTTGTTCGAGGCTGTGATTCCTGCCGATGAGTAATAAGGCAATTGCCACGCGGTAACGTTATGGAATCGCCGCGTCATATTTACCGCAAAGTTGGTTCCCTTGCCAAAGCTGTACACGTCATGGGGATCGTCGTGAATATTTGCTTGAGTTGTTCCACCAACTACTGCAACCTCCACTGCGCTGCATCCATCATGTGGCACGTGATGTGCTACTTGTGCATGCGCAACAGGAGCAATAGTGCTAGCCATTGCGGTGGTCGCCGCCGCAACAAACCCAACCCACGATGAACGAATACCCAACGTCGCACGCGACATCTTCGTTTCCCCTAAAACAGCTGAAATTTTTTGATTAAGACTTTCTCAGTCTAAGGCTCATTCCCTCTAGTTTTTTAATCATGCCTACCCAATTACCCCCCGATGGGCAATGTGAAAGGGCGGCGCCTATGACCAGCATGGACACAGGTGCCGCCCCTTCGGGCGTTACAGATTGCTTATGAGGCAGGCACAGGCTCCATAGAAGCCTCGCGGCTCTCCTGCCCTGGCTTCGCTGGCAGCAGCGCGCGATCGCCTAGGAGGGTAACGATTGCCGGTGCCATGAGCGGTCGGATGATAAAAGTGTCGATCAAAATGCCCAGCATCATGGCCATACCGAATTGGTAGAGCTCGCGGATGGGCTGCGTCATCAGCACGGCAAATGTTGCGGCCAAAACCGGTATCGCATTGCACCGTGAGGGTGATAAAGGCGACGAGGCCGAGCGTTGCTGCAAACGATAGGCCAAGTGTGGCGATGAGATAGATCGGAGCCAGCCACGACCGCAGCAACAGTCCGAGGATCAAAGCGATCACAAAGAAGATCAGTGGCACAAGGAGTGTGAAGTCGTGAGTGACCTCGGCAGCACTATCTCGGGCAGTGGCGGTTTCACCAGCGCTGGCAACTCTCACTTCAGAACCTGCGATCTCACCTGCTTGTTCCGTAGCGCGGTCCAGCATGTCAAAGGCCGTTGTGGAGTATGGATCAGCGTTGAGCACTACGTCGACACGGGCAGCCGAGCCGTCTTCGTTCACGTCCTTTCGAGGCGAAAAGTCTGCGCGCGTGACGTCCTCTGGAAGCTGTTGCGGGAGTTGTTCAGCAATCGCCTTAGCTGCTGCATCCGCGCCTGGGCCAGTGACAATCATGGTGGACGGCGCGATTTCACCTTCACCAAAGTCCTGCGCGATTACCTTCTGGCCAGCGGCAGAATCTTGTCTCCACCAGCGAACACGTTCACGGTGTCAGTAACAATGCCCACCGGACCAGTCACATGGACAGGGGCTGCATCGGTAGTCAGGTCTTCTACCCAAATGCATGAGCGAGCTCGGCACGTAGCGTCTTAATATCGTCACGATATTCGGTCGTCGTGGGATCACCTGTGACTGGTATGACCACTAGATTGGTGTCACCGCTGGTCATTTCTGCAGCGTTAGCGGGAACGCATGTAGGCCTGGGACGCTTGCACGTCGCGCTTATCGACGGCCCAAAGCGGTCAACGTTTTCTCTCACCGAATCGACTGCCGCCAACACTTTGGATACGTTAGCGTCTCTGCCTCGCACCGTCAGGATCGCGGGAACTGCGTCAGCATCAGGAAAATTCTTTTCAATCAGTTGTGCAGCCTGTGTGGATACAGCATCAGCGCCTGCGTTGTTGTTGCCCTTGGTGAGGACGTCGTCGATTGTTGGCGATAGTACAGCTAACACCCCGATCATGATTATCCAGCCGATAACGGTGAAAACGCCCGTTTTCGGCTACCGTATAGCACCTCAAACATGTTTGTCTTCCTCATACTCAACCCAGTCGTGACAGGGTGTCACAATCATGCCCTTTTTGCTACTTAACCCGCGTTGAACTTGCGCAGCTTGGCACCCCGCATATTGAACTCACTGTTGCCACCGTGCGCGCGGTTGTAATGACCGCAATCCAAACCCCCAGTAGCCCCGAAGCCGACGATTACTTCACCGCGACCATCAGTGCCATCATTGACGCTTCCTGCTAATACCCCACCCACCCCAACCGAGGGGCAGTATTTAGAAATAACAAAAGCCTCCACCCAAAAGAGTGGAGACTATTTGTACCCCGTACGGGATTTGAACCCGTGTTACCGGCGTGAGAGGCCGACGTCCTAGGCCGCTAGACGAACGGGGCATAGAACTTTTTCAAGTTAGCGATTTCTCGCTGCTGGCCTACCAGGACTCGAACCTAGAATGACGGTACCAGAAACCGTAGTGTTGCCAATTACACCATAGGCCATTTGTCTACCAGCTTGCTCTTTGCAGGCCCTGCTGTTCAACGGGGTTTAATATAACCACAAGGCAGAGGATCGCACAAATCCGCTGGTAAACGGCAATTTATTATTTGTGCTGACGATGCAAGAACTCCCACGCCAACGTGGTAGCATGCGGAACCCCATTCCACACATGTTTTTGCCCCAGAACTCGGATATGCTCCACCGGCGCAGCACAGCCAGCAAACCCATAATGCTCTGCAGGACCCTCAATCCATCGCGGCGGTAATGCAGGCCCACAGCCATTACGGGCAGCAACTCCCGCCACAACTTGTTCAGCACCAAGGAATGGTGCACCGTGACGCATACCGCCTTGATATGCAATGACCTCATCATGCGTTCCGTGAATGTCGAGAGTTGCCACTGCACCGGGCGCACAATCGGCTACCACAGGCTCATAATAGGCAGCTGACACACTCACAACACCCGCAACGAGATCAGGGGCATGGCACGCAAGAGAAGCCGCCATTCCGCCACCGTTGGACATTCCCACCGCATAAACACGACCGCGATCGATTCGATAGTCAGCATCGACGGCATTCAGGATTGTTCGCACAAAGTGAACATCGTCCCCCATACGGGTTGATGCATACGGGGCACCTTCCCACGCACGCGCGATTCCTTCTGGGTAAATAATGATGGCGTTCGCACCAAAGTCGGTGAGCTCAAATCGCGAGTACTCCGCAAACTTTTCCGGAGTATCTTTCCAACCACCAAAGCCGAAGACCACGGGCGTTAATTCTGGAGTATGTGGCCGATAGTTCGTTCCCACATGAATCAGATAACGGCGAAGGTTCCCATTCCCCACATCGACAAAGCCTTCGCGCAATTCACCCGGTACAAAAGGTGGCTGCGGATTAAAAGTTGGATCAGGATCAACCGGAGCCGGCAATGGTGACTGCTGGCCTGCCCTTCCCAGATCCACATCATGGATCGGTTCGATAGAACCAAGAGCGTCGTTAGGCAAAGAGCCTTGCTGCGCTGGAGCCCCGGCTGGCGCCGGCTCCACCGCTCTCCCTTGGGTGGGGCTAAAGAAAGATGCAACGAGTAAGACGCTAATAAAGACGGCCACCCCCAAAAACGCCGCCCGCGCCGCATCGAACACCACTGCACCTTTTCTTCGGCCACCAAGGCCCACATACCCAAATATCACTTGCTTAACATTAGTCACATAAGCAACATATTCAATAGTTACAACAGTTTTTCTTCCTCAAAACAACAAATCCCCTAGGCCATTAGCCTAGGGGAATGCCTAATGTGAACTTACTCAGCGGCAACCTGATACGGGGTAACCGCACGAGTAGCACGCAAACGAGTCAACGTTGACTCCTTGCCCAAGAGCTCCATCGACTCGAACAAAGGTGGCGACACAGCCTGGCCAGAGATGCCGACACGCAGAGCACCAAAAGCAACACGAGGCTTGAGCTCAAGATCCTCAATCAGCGCCTTATGCAATGCAGCTTCAATAGCAGGAGTGGTCCACTCCTCCACCTCTTCAAGGGCAGCAATACCAGCATCTAGCGCAGGAATTGCCGTCTCTTTGAGATTCTTCTTCGCCGACTTCTCATCCAAGGTGAGATCCTCATCGGCGATCGCTAGGAAGCTCAGCAAACCGTATGCGTCGCCAAGCATCTTGATGCGTGTTTGCACCAACTCTGCGGCGATTGCAAACTTTTCTGCAGGGTAATCTGCTGGGAAGTCCGTGTATTCGTTGAGATATGCACGCAAACGCTGCTCGAAATCCTTGGGCTCAAGAAGACGGATGTGATCAGCGTTAATCGCCTCAAGCTTCTTCTGGTCGAAACGAGCTGGATTTGCCAACACGTTGGTCACATCGAAGTTTTCTACAAGCTCATCAACCGAGAAGATGTCTTTTTCACCAGCGAGTGACCAGCCCAGCAATGCCAGGTAATTCAGCATGCCCTCTGGAATGATGCCGGCATCACGGTGATTAAACAGGTTGGACTGTGGATCACGCTTGGAAAGCTTCTTATTCCCCTCACCCATAACGAACGGCAGGTGGCCAAACTCAGGGGTCTGCTGGGCTACACCGATGGCCTTAAGAGCCTCATACAGAGCCAACTGGCGAGGGGTCGAAGGCAAGAGGTCCTCGCCACGCAGCACGTGGGTAATGCCCATCAATGCGTCATCGACTGGGTTGACCAAGGTGTACAACGGTGCACCATTGGAACGCGCCACCACATAGTCAGGCTGCGTAGAGCTCTTGAACTCGATCTCGCCACGAACCAGATCGTTCCACTTCCAATCCTGCTCCGGCATGCGCAAACGCCACACTGGCTGACGACCTTCTGCCTCAAATGCAGCGATCTGCTCGTCAGTCAGAGTGCGGTCATAGTTGTCGTAGCCCAACTTAGGGTCGCGACCTGCGGCCTTGTGACGCTCCTCCACTTCCTGAGCAGTCGAGTACGCAGGGTAGACAAAGCCAGCCTCTTTCAGCTTTTCCAAGACATCCTTGTAGATGTCCATACGCTGGCTTTGACGATATGGCTCATGAGAGCCACCAACAATAACACCCTCGTCCCAGTCCATTCCGAGCCACTTCAGGGAATCAATAATCGCTTGGTAGGACTCTTCGCTATCACGAGCAGCATCCGTATCCTCAATACGGAAAATGAGCTTGCCGCCAGTGTGACGAGCGTGAGCCCAGTTAAACAAAGCGGTGCGAACCATACCGACATGTGGCGTACCGGTCGGCGACGGACAAAAACGTACACGAACATCAGACATAATGTTCATCGTAGACTAGTGCACTAGACTGGCAAGACATGTGCGCCCATCGACCCGCTACTGCCCCCGATTTTTTACTCTCCCGTAGCCACGGCTCTATCCGTACCCAAGGCGCGGTAGAAACGTTTTCTGATCCTTGGAAAGCAGTAGAGGCCTTACGTAGTGGGCGCATTGAGCTAGTCGTTGGCGCCCTTGCTTTTCGACGCGACCACGCCTGCGCCCTTACGGTTCCCCGCTCCGTCATGCGTGAGGAGGGCCCCTTAGAGCCCCACGCATATTACCGGCAAGGACCCGGCAGCATCGTGAATGCTCAAGTGGAAAAGCTTGTCCCATCACTCGAGGAACATCATGCCCGCATTGAAGCAGCGATCAATACAATCAAGTCCACATCCTTGAAAAAAGTCGTTTTAGCACGCGCGGTAGATATGACGTTCTCCCCTGCCGTTGATCCACGACTTATTGCCGCACGACTGATCGATCTTTCCCGCAACCGCGATGGTTTCATCGCAGATCTCACCCCTGCTGGCGAAGATTTTGCAGGAGCAATGCTTGTGGGCTCATCACCAGAAGTACTCATCAAGAAACAAGGCTCAACCGTGACGGCGTATCCCCTCGCCGGTTCCGCACCCAGAAGCGCGGATGCGGTCACAGATGCCACCAATGCCGAACTTTTACGACGTTCCCACAAAGATCTACAAGAACACTCGTATGTTGTAGAGCATCTTCGCGATGTTTTAGATCCACTATGTTCAAAGCTCAGCATCCCCGCAAACCCTGAGCTCACCAAGACCAACGAAATGTGGCACCTTGCCACTCCTGTTGCTGGAACCTTAAAGGACGCATCACTTACCGCACTTGAATTAGCAATGCACACTCATCCCACCCCCGCCATCTGCGGTACTCCGACTGATGCGGCCGAAGAGCTCATCAGCATCGCAGAAGGCGATCGCCGATTCTACGCAGGAACCGTGGGCTGGGCAGACAGCCACGGCGATGGTGAATTCATGGTGTCTATCCGGTGTGCCGAGGTAAGCGGTGACGGCACCTCCGCACGAGCATGGGCAGGCGGAGGAATCGTCGTAGAATCTGATGCGGCCGCAGAAGTCGAAGAAACAACTGCAAAACTTCACACCATCATGAAAGCTTTAGGCATTACTTCTTACGACGCTTAAGCACCACAACATCATCAAGATGGTGATGGTGGCCATGCCCTCCTACGATCTCGCGATGGCGAGTTTCGTGGACCACGATTTCCCATGCATCACTAGGAGCAAGATCCGCCGCGTCGAAAGGCATGAGAAGATCGTCTCGGCCAAGAAGTGGATGACCCTTGGTGCGAAGCTCATCGAGATTGTGGTGGACATAGATTAGGTATCCCCCGTCAGCTACCTGACGAGCGATGGCACGCCATGCTTCTTCACCAGCGATCGGGATATAAAACCCTGTCACGAGGTCGAAGGGGCCTCCACATTGGTCGAGATCTTGAGGAGCTTGCCCCTGGATGAACGTCGCATTGGAGGAAAGTTCACGAGATCGCTCGACAGCAACGTCCGATGGTTCCAATCCAACAGCTTTCCACCCGAGGCTGGCAAGCCAAGCGACATCAGCCCCTCCCCAGAGCCAATATCTAGACTGGAACCTAGATTAATCCTCAATTCAGGAATGAGCTGCGTCAGTGTGTAGTTGGGATTACCTGACCATGCATGGCCGTGCGAGGCGTGATACAAAGAAGCCTCCCCATGCCCATTATGATGCCTATCAGAGGATGCGGGGAGGCTGTTATGAGTAGTTGACATACCCCAGAGGGTACCGCTACTCCTAGGCTTTAGCTACCGGATTACCTAGTCGGCCAATGCCTGGGATTTCGATTTCAATGAAGTCGCCAGGAACCATCGCCGCGGTACCTGCGGGGGAACCAGTACAGATGACGTCGCCAGGCAGCAATGTAAACGAAGCAGTAATAAACTCGATGATCTCACCGAGATCCATAATCATCTGATTGGAATTAGAGTCCTGCTTAGTCTCCGTGATGCCATCATGTGTCAGGTGTGCTTTGATGGGAAGATTGTCGGTTTCAATCGAATCAATATCCGTCTCAATCCACGGACCTAGTGGCGCGAAAGTGTCAATGCCCTTTGCACGTGCCCACTGCCCATCAGCAAACTGCAAGTCGCGAGACGACACATCGTTGATGATAGTGAAGCCTAAGACTACAGACTTCCAGTCTTCTTTCTTTACATTCTTACAAGGCTTAGCAATAACCATGGCCAGCTCACCTTCGAATTCCACCTTGGTAGCAAACTCGGGAATTCGAATAGCAGCACCTGGCCCCACGACGGCCGTTGGTGGCTTTAAAAACAGCGTTGGTGGCAGATGTTCAGCGCTCTTTTGAAAGACCTCTTTAACATGGTCAGCATAGTTACGGCCAATGGCAACAATCTTGGAAGGTAGCATGGGTGCGAGCAAGCGCACCTCGTCCAACTTCCACTGTCGTCCCGTATATTTAGGCTCGGTAAACGGGGTTCCTTCAATTTCTTTGCAGATTGCTTGGGCATCATCGCCCTCAACAACGCAGAAACACATTCCATCGGGTGTGGCAATTCGTCCAAAACGCATAGAGGCGATCCTACCGAATGCCTGTGATGGTGGTGCAATTTTGCACGCAATCACCCACGATATAAGGGCTTGACTAAAGCTCGTCTACCAGCTTTTTAGCCTCAACTAGCCCCAAACTCGGGTACCAAACGCGGGTTTTTCGAACAGCTTCCACCACACGACCACCAGCTTTAAGTTCACGAATTGTATCTCGTTGCTGCTCAGATAACTCTCCAAACTCACCAAATTGTGCGACCATCTTTTTTCTGATAACGGCGCGTAAGCCATGCCCCTGCCACCAATATAGCTACCGCTCCGATATACAACCATGAGATGACAACATTTCGCCCCGAAATCCACCACCACACCGCAGTGCATAAGTAATACAAACCTGCACCAAAAAGCACTACTCGAAATAGCTTATCCACGCAATCCACTCCTATGTCGTTGCGCCAAATAGAGTTCTGCGCAGGCTAACGCATCACTCGCTGCATGGTGTGAGGTGTACCTGAATCCCCTACTGATTCTTGGGCCTGCACATCATAAACAAGCTGGTAACCCGCCGACACTACCATGATCACGCCATTTTCAACCGGAACCCAGCCGATAGCAACAATGCTTCCGTTACGCGGATCCAAGGAAGTAGTTTCCATATCAACAGCCAATAGCCTCACATCTGCATTGGAAATTGAGCCCCAAAGGCTTGTTGCATTGACTTAATACTATGGAAAGCGTCTTTGAGATGTTCCCTATCCATTGTGGATAAATCAGCAGGATCGAGATGATAAGACGGTTCGTTTCCAACCAACACAGCCTCGGAGTTATGACGTTGAGAAATCATCATAAGAAAATCAAAAGCATCGACGAGATCACGAGCGCCGCGTTCCGAGACAGCTTCACCGAGTCGTGCACGCTGCGTACCATTCCGTGATCACCAAACACGCTGCGCATATCAAAAAATGTTTGGGCATACAGCAATGCATCAGGCTCCGGTGCAGTAATCCAATCGCGTAGTGTCTCGCGCCATTGCGAAATAGGTCAACCGGCAGCGCGGATTGCTCGCCATCATCTCTCCTGGGCAGTACATCTGACCGGTTTGATTAAGCTCCTCGCACAGCACATTTCCAAGCTGCGCAAAATAATCCGAATGACTATCAGCACGGAAATCGTCGCTGATAACAAGTGCATTATCTTGATCGGAAACAAATCCTAATTCTTTGCGCCCATGAGAGCCCACCACGACGAATGCGTATGGAACCGGCGGTGGACCAAGGCGTTGCTCCGCCAACTGACATAATCGCTGAGCAATCGAATCTGCCGTCACGCTTAGCAGTGCACTGACTTCTTTGAGCCGGCGCACCAGGTTGAGCCAGCTGGGCGGCAGTGAGCACCGAACTTGAACGCACGTGCGTCAACTTATCGGCAGTTTTCGCTCGAACTACATCCCGCCCCACAAGCAATGGGTCCTTTTTGAGCAAGCGCATAACGGAACGTGACTCCACCATTCCAACTGGCGCATGCGTCGATTCTTCTACCACCGGCAAATGGTGAAAACCGTACTCCGTCATCAACAAATGAGCATGACTTGCGGGCGTATCGGGATAGACAATAACGCGTTCTTGCGACATCACCTCACTGACTGGATGCTCAACCTACAGTGCTTTTCCAACTACTTTGGAACGAAAATCTCGGTCCGTCACTATGCCGACCACAGTTGCGCCGCGAACCACAATAGCTGCCGAGACTGCGCTGGTATCCATCGCACGCGCGACGTCGTAAAGCGAATCGAACACGGAGACCACAGCCAGCTCACGCGACATGAAGTCAGCACACGGGGTAGCTAGCATTTTCGACGTCGCCCGATGTGCCAATTCTTGGGCAGCCTTACGCATACGGCGAGACTAATGGGAGAAGAAGTCTCGAAACTGCGAGTTTGCACGGCACACGTCAAGGAATGCATCACGATGATTCGCTAAAAGCAGCGCATCTTCGACCACCTCAATGCGATATCTACTGGCATTATCACCAAGGATCGTGGCATAGCCAAAGCACCGTCCTGCTTCACGACGATCCAACAAAACCGGCACAGAATCCGAATCGCCCTCGCTAGAAATATCTACTGCCCCACTGCGAATAACAAAGCAATAATCATTAGATTCTTTCGGAGTCACTACTACAGTGCCTCGGGGTGCATATCGCATGGTAGCAGTAGACACGACATGGCGGATGTGTTGCGGATCGAGTTTACTAAAGGGTTCCTGACAACTCAGGAACCCCGAGATCTCCTCGAGTACGCCTTACCGTTGCAATGCAGCAACGATCCGATCACCCACCTCGACAGTCTTAACCGGTCCAGCAGGCCGCTCTGCAACATCATAGGTTACCGCCGCTTCAATGCGCTGGGCATTAGACTCATCGCCCACATGACGCAGTAACATCGCCGCCGACAAAATAGCAGCAGTAGGATCAGCAATCCCCTGACCCGCAATGTCTGGGGCCGAACCATGAACAGGCTCAAACATTGAAGGATTCACACCAGTGGCATCAATGTTGCCCGAAGCCGCTAAACCGATACCACCCGTTACCGCACCAGCAAGGTCGGTGAGGATGTCTCCAAACAAATTATCGGTCACAATAACGTCATAGCGACTGGGGTCCGTGACCATATAAATAGTTGCAGCATCAATGTGGTTGTAATCGACTGTAACCTCTGGATACTCAGTGGCAATCTCATTGACGGTACGCTGCCACAAACCACCAGCATTAACAAGAACATTGGTTTTATGCACCAGCGTAAGGTGCTTTTTGCGGTTTTGAGCGCGCTCAAAAGCATCGCGCACAACTCGTTCCACACCGTAGCGAGTGTTTTGGGAAACCTCCGACGCTATTTCATGCGGCGTCCCCTCACGCAAAGTACCGCCATTGCCACAATAAAGACCCTCAGTACCCTCACGGACCACCACAAAATCGATATCGCCAGGATTAGCCAACGGCGACGTCGCTGTGGGATACAGCTTAGAAGGTCGCAGATTCACATGATGATCCAATGCGAAGCGCATTTTCAACAGCAATCCACGCTCCAACACTCCTGGTGGAACCTCGCCTGGTGCCCCGATTGCCCCCAGCAAAATAGCATCATGTTCGCGTAAAGATACCAAATCAGCATCTGCGAGAAGTTCACCGTTGCGCAGGTAACGGCGTGCGCCGAGGTCATAATCGGTGACTTCAATGTCATCGCGTACCGCATTGAGCACCTTCAGAGCTTCTGCAGTAACCTCTGGGCCAATGCCATCGCCACCAATAACAGCTAGTTTCATATTATGGAACCTCACTTCCCACTATGTGAACTTTGTACCCGAGTGTAGCAGACCGATCCCCAAAAACTGACGCCAAAGCACAAACGGACCTTTCCCCCAGTACTTTTAGGGGGAAAGGTCCGTTGAACGTCGGTGTATAAATTAGGCATCAAAGTCGACAGCGAAGGCTTCTGCACCAATTCCGGCAGCGATCTCTTCGACCAATGCATCTGGAATAGGCTTGTCAACACGAAGCACCAACGTGGCGCCATCGCCTTCAGAATCCTGAGACAAAGCAGCCGCGTCAATATTGAACCCCTGAGCACCCAATGCTGTGCCAACCTTGCCTAGAGCACCAGGAGTGTCGGTGTACTGGAAGTACACATTGAATCCTTGAGCACGAAGATCCAAACCACGCTTGTTAATGCGAACAATCTTTTCCACATGATTGAGGCCGGTCAAAGCACCAATGACGGATTCTTTAGAACCATCGGCTCCAATCACACAGACCTCAAGCACAGAACGGTGTGTAAGGGATTCGGACGCAGTAGTAACATCCAGCTTTACGCCACGCTCTTCTGCAATACGCGGGGCATTGACAAACGTAACTGGTTCTTCAATAAACGAAGAGAAGACGCCACGCAATGCCGACAGACCTAGGACATCGATGTTTTCCGTCGATAGCTCGCCGCGAGCCTCAACTTCAACAGCTACTGGAGCCTTATCCAAAAGCTTGCCAGCAACCACGCCAAGCTTGCGAGCCAAATCAAGCCACAAAGCAACTTCTTCGCCAACGCGTCCGCCCGAAACATTCACTGCATCTGGGACAAACTCGCCTGCCAAGGCCTTGAGAACAGATGCGGCAACATCCGTACCGGCACGATCCTGCGCTTCTACAGTTGAAGCACCCAAATGCGGAGTAACCACAACCTCTGGACGGTTAAACAGTGGCGAATCTGTGCATGGCTCAGTTGCAAAAACATCGAAACCAGCGCCACGAATCCGGCCAGCGTCAATAGCATCGGCGAGCGCTTGCTCGTCGACAAGCCCGCCACGTGCCGCATTGATAATAATCTGCCCCTGTTTGGACTTAGCCAACAACTCGGCATTGAACATGCCAGCAGTTTCTGCAGTCTTAGGCAAGTGGATGGTGACAAAATCCGCACGCTGCATGAGCGATTCTAGATCCACAAGCTCTACACCCAACTGCGCAGCACGCGCTGGATTAGCGTAAGGATCGTACGCAATGATAGTCGCCTCAAATGCTGCGAGGCGTTGCGCAAAAAGCTGACCAATATGGCCAAATCCGACAATACCAACGGTCTTGCCAAAAATTTCCACACCTTTGAACGAAGAACGCTTCCATTCGCCAACACGAAGCGTTTTATCTGCTGCAGGAATCTGACGTGCAGTAGAAAGCAACAACGAAATAGCATGCTCACACGCAGAATGAATATTGGAGGTTGGGGCATTTGCCACCATCACCCCCTTATCAGTCGCGGTGGCAATATCAACATTGTCCAAGCCAACACCAGCGCGACCGACAATCTTAAGGTTGGTCGCCGCATTGAGGACTTCTTCATCTACGGTGGTAGCGGAACGAACAAGAAGTGCGTCAGCCTCTGGAACCGCTGCAAGCAGCTCTGCGCGATTTGGACCATCGACCCAGCGCACCTCCACGGCATCTCCGAGCGCATCAACAGTTGACTGCGCGAGTTTGTCTGCAATTAGGACGACAGGACGGCCATTCTGGCTCACGATATTCTCCTGGAAATTATCCGCATGTCCACCCCTATCTGGCACGACCGCGTCAGATAGCAATGGGTCCGCGCCTGCTCACTGGCGCGCGACTGCAACACAGTGTAAACGAGACTGCGGAAACTCACCTAGTGCATGACAGAATTAGGGCAAATAATGCAGTTAGTCGCGAATTATTAACCCAAGTCGGGGGGATCTTAATGTGCCAGTGGGTTGGAATGATTCACGTTCGGCGACGAACCAATCATCCCAATATAACTGACTGTTCACGGTCGCGTCTCCGCCTAAATGTTCTCCACGAGCAGGCAAAATTGCCAATCCCAAACCCATAAGCTCTTGGGGAGAAATTCCACATACACCGCCTCGGAGGATGTCTACCCCTTCAAGAACCACGCCTAGCTGATCGCCATTGTGATTAATAACTTCGCTATTCCAATGCATGAGGCGATCTGCAATCCTTTGGCGTGATTGAGGAGATCGTGCACAAACCTGAGCTGCATTCCTCAAAATCACCCCAATTGATGGCTGAGAAACGATTTCCTCGACCGAATCAAGAATCTCATCAGCATCGCGATGAACCGCATCTATTTCGATAAAGACAAATCCATCTTGCGCGTTGATTGCATCGGCCCATGCTTTCCAGTCCTGTTGATCTTGCGAGGACAACGGACGCGCAATGGTACGCACATAATTCGCCCCATAAGGAATATCCGCACGCTTAGATACATAGGAATCATTAAGGTATCGCGCTCTTAGAGTACGCAGAGCAAAAACAAGACCGGTCTTGTTCGGAAGTGCTAACGGCGCACGTTCACCCAACTCGATTCTTTCACTGAGCTGCTGTGACGTTCCAAACTGTGAGCCCAAAGCAATGAGCGGCTGATCGGAAAGCCCAGCAACCGCCCGCATTGATTCCACATTAAGCCGCGGATCCGGAAAACGCATGACGGTCACCGATGCGCCATAAGAACGCGCAGTAGCAACTGCCGCAATGCCAGATTCCTGAGTAGCGATCACTTGCGGAGCTGCACCAGCATCGCGCCTCGACTGCACTGGAAAAGCTGATACTTCCCCATCACTTGGACTCGACTGCACTTTTTCTTGCCGATTAGTCAGCAACCACATGGGATGCGTCCCATCCAACCGAGAGACAGCGGAAAGCGCATTGGAGACGTCGATACGCTGGGTGCGAAACTGCAAAGACGTGAGCTTTCCCAAAGCTGTCAAAGAACCAGAATCTGGAATGACTTTAACGTTTCCGGTGGTCTTTGGCAGGCCCACATCACCAATGGCCAAAATATAGCGAGCACCCAGCCGACCGATTTCTGCTTGAACCGCATCACGATCAGTATCGTTCATAAGAAGCATCGGCGCATGAGCGACCACAGCTATCGACGCCGCCCGCAGCTGGTGGTGAATCTCACGGTCTGAAATCACGACCGTATCCGACTTTTCGAACAACAACTGCGAAACTGCGACGCCTGAATCATTGGGTTCACCCACCACCTGTGGCTCTCTCAAAAAATTCTGTGCCACGTGACGCGTAAGGTTATCCATTCGCGCTTGTTCGAGCTCGGCGTGAGGCAAAGCCATTCGCACTTTATCCCGGCGCGAGGTATCCACGGTGCATCCGCTTGTTCCCATGGCAATAGCCACACTTATAATAACGGCAAGTGTGGCTATCCAGGTCCGTGATGCCTTACTTCTCAAAGGCCAGTGGACCTTCCTCGCCAGCGGTAAGATCGCCTTCGTCGACGTCACGAATTGCGGCTGTTCCCATGGCTTCTTCGATCATGGTGAGGAATTTGCTGCGGCGATCGCTGAAAAACTCCTCTGCTTGACCGGCGAATAGTGCATGAGGATCTGCCAAGTGAGTGGCAAGAACTTGATCGAACTCAGCATCATCCATGAGAGACTTTGACTGTAGGCGAACCAGATAGCGTGCTGGCGAAGCGCCCTCGACCATGACGTGCGTGCGGCGCCCCATCGGGGTGCGGTTGAGTACTGATGAGCTCAGTACTAGATTGATTCCGTGTTCTTCGCACCAGCTTTCTGGGAATACTGGTCGGAAGTGAACTCCTAGCTGTTCAAAGTTCGTGTGATCAAATGCCATACCGGTACGGAAGTCACGGGCACCACGTCCCATCAGCAGCGCATAGATGCCTTTATATAATCCGGATTCTGGGCAGGCGCTAAGAAGTCGGGATTCAACGAATCGAGCGTCTCGGATCGACTGTGGCTTTTCGACGCTCGGGCTCGGGTTGTTGGCATCATCGATCCAGCGGGTGACCTCATCTACGTCTACTCCCATTCGGACTGCCAACGCTGGCGATCCATAAAGTTCGCCAAAAACGCCGCACCAGAACCATTGGTTCAAACGATCCCAGCTGTCTTTATGTGACATGTTTTTCGGATCACGTGCTAATAACGCGATGATTACTGTGAGTGGGATAAGCTGCGCGCTATAAGGCACCTGCTTGATGCTCATGATGCATCGCTCACGCATATAGTGCGCGGCTTCATGGAAAGCTGCTCGAATCAAAGGTGCCGCGTATTGGTAGTCGGCGACGCTGAGTTTCAGGATGTCCTCGCGGTGGCCACTAGCGTGTCCTTTTACTGCGGTGACGTATAACGCGACTGCGGTGAGGAATTCGGTTTGGCCGATCTGGTCAAGCGCTGGGAACTGTCTGAGTACTTCTTCGGTTTTGTGCCAGTCCGCACGGAAATCAAAGTCAGGGTCTTGTGCAGCGAAAAGCGATGTGAGTAGTTCGAATACATCCATCTGCAGCCCACTGGAGTTTGCAGCTGCGAAGATTGAACCAACGCCTTCTTGAGCAGTCTCACGATCCAATCGAACCATTGGCACTGAATACCGCACTACAGGCTTAAGAACAGTGTTGTGGAAGTTCTTGATCCGCTCGCGTGCATCTGGTTCCGCATTTTGCGCGAGGTCGAAAAGCATATCCGTGCCGCGATTTTGCAAAAGCGATGACACTGGCATGCACTGGTGACGCAACATGTCCTCTTCGGTTGCTAACCGTGGAATGTCATTCTTGGCAAAGTGTGATTTCACATCACCGTGCTGGTCTACAGAAATGACGGCCTCATCAGGCATTACCTCAGCTGAAACAGCCTTTTGAATATCTACGAAGAAACGTCGTTTGATCTTTTTATTTCTAAAATCAACTGACTCCACCAAGCCGTCGCCGGTAAGGCATTGGTACAGCGTTGTCAGGCGCTGTTGGCCGTCGAGAAGCAAAAGTCCAGGTGCCATTCCAGTATCTGGGGCACCAAAAAGTGGCCGTGGTCTAAACCGCATCTCTTCCCCACGGGTATCCAAGGCCATAATCGAGCCCATAGGGTATCCGCGCAAAACAGTAACGAGCAGCGCTCGAATTCTATCGACATCCCAGCGATATTCGCGCTGGAAATCCGGAAGTTGCAAATCGCCTCGATCGATCCGGTTGAACAGATAAATCAGGTCGTAGCTTGGAGTAGAAAAACCCATGCCTTTGATACTAACGCGGAATCTCGCTCACAGGTGTTTGGTTCCCCTCACACTAATGTTGGCAAGGTAACTCATGACTCATGTGCGTATCATGTTCCAGCTGCACTGTGACATGGTCAATGCCTGCATCGTGAAAGACTTTTTGTATCCGATCTAGAGTCGTGCAATCTTTAACGTTGACGTTCTCATCGACCACAACGTGGACCGTTGCTATGTCTTGTTGTCCATCAATTGACCAAACATGAACGTCGTGAACGCCGCCTACTCCATCAATTTGCGCAATCCGTGATCGAATTGTCTCAACATCGACAGTCTTGGGAACTCGTTCCATCAAAATACCCAGCGTAGAACGAACTAAGGACAAGGAACGCGGCAAAATTATTACTGCGAGCAATACCGACACAGCCGTATCGCACCACATCCAGCCTGTAGTCATAATCAGCAACGACGAAACGATGACCGCGACCGAGCCTCCCAGGTCCACCAAAATATGAAGGTAAGCGCCTTTGACGTTAACCCCTTCATGGCTGTGTCCATGAAGGACCACCGCCCCCACTATGTTGAATACGAGTCCGATTATGGCAATAACCATTGTGGTTCTCGTATCGATCACAGTATGCGATGAAAGCCTGCGGATAGCCTCGAGGACAATCCACCCAGTAATAAAGGTAACGGATAAAGCATTGACCAAGGCTGCTAAAACTTCAATGCGTTTATATCCATAGGTTGCTTGCGACGTAGCCTTTCTCCGCCCAATCACAACCGCAATAAGTGCGATGATAAGTCCCGTGGAGTCTGACAGCATATGCAGGGCATCAGACATCAAAGCCAAAGATTTGGCTAGTGCACCACCGACGAGCTCAACAATGAAGAAGGCGAATGTAAGGCCGGCAACCAGCAACAAAGCACGGCTACTCGACGGTGCTCCGTGGTGATGGTCATGGTGGTTATGGTGGTCATGGTGATGGTTGCTCATATGGTGCAGCATAGCCCATATTTTCATTTATTACACTTTATTGAAAATAATGTGTACTGATACTCTCTACCTCGCAAGCCCAACATAGAGCAAGGACCTCACCCCAGTTCACAACTGAGGCGAGGCCCTTAACCCCCTAAAATCCAAAACTAGGCAGTCTCATCGAGCGGATTCTTTACCCAGCTCATCAGATCACGCAGTTTCGATCCCGTAGCCCCGATTGGATGCGCGGCGATCTCTTCACGGTAACGCTTGAGCTCAGGCTGACCAGCTTCAACATCAGCAACCATGTCACGGACAAACTTGCCCGACTGGATATCAGCCAACACAGCCTTCATATTCTCCTTGACCTCAGGAGTGATAATGCGAGGACCAGCAACATAACCACCCAACTCGGCAGTCTCCGAGATCGAGTAGTTCATGTTCTCAATGCCGCCCTCCCAGATGAGGTCAACAATGAGCTTCATCTCATGAAGAACCTCAAAGTATGCCATCTCTGGCGCATAGCCGGCTTCAGTCAAAACCTCAAAGCCTTTCATCATCAGGTGCTCAAGGCCGCCACAAAGGACAACCTGCTCACCAAACAAGTCAGTTTCGGTTTCTTCACGGAAGGTTGTAGGAATAACACCAGCACGTGCACCACCGATAGCAGCAGCATAGGACAACGCAAGATTCTTACCCTCACCCTTTGGATCCTGAGCGATGGCAATCAAGCATGGCACACCTTTGCCGTCAACGAATTGACGACGAACCAAATGACCAGGCCCCTTAGGAGCAACCATACCAACGGTAATATTGGCAGCAGGCTTGATTAGCTCGAAGTGGATGTTCAGACCATGTCCGAACAGCAAGGCATCGCCGTCTTTAAGATTTGGCTCAATATCATGGGTAAAGATCTCTGCTTGAGAGGTGTCCGGAGCGAGCAGCATGATAACATCTGCCCACGCAGCCGCATCGGCGTTGGACTTAACCTCAAAACCTGCCTCCTGCGCCTTTTCGGCAGACTTAGAGCCTTCACGCAAACCGATAACAACCTCAACACCGGAATCACGCAGGCACTGCGCGTGAGCATGACCTTGAGAGCCGTAGCCAATCACGGCAACTTTACGGCCTTGGATGATCGACAGGTCTGCATCTACATCATAAAGAAGTTCGATAGCCATAAGGATGGAGTCCTTTCGTATGTTGTGGGCTTCTGCCCTTTATATCACATATTGAGATATTTTTGCTTTTTTATCTCATTAAATGAGACGTTCGTGAATTATTTAGAATTTTGAGTGCCCTAGGAACGTGAACTTTGCGGTGCCATTGTCTTTGATCCTCGGTTCAGTGCGATCTGACCAGAAGAGATCAATTCCCTGATTCCAAAAGGCTCCAAGACGTCAAGCAATGCGCGCAACTTACCTTTATTGCCGGTTGCCTCAATAACCACCGAATCTGGGGCGACGTCGACAACATGCGCACGGAAAATTTTGGCAGCATCAACTACTTGGGGACGATTAGACGCATCGGCCGATACTTTCACCAGCATTAATGCACGCGCTACAGTAACGTCCTCATCAAGGCGCACCACTTTCAACACTGGAATCAACTTATTAAGCTGCTTGGTGATCTGCTCAATATCTTGTGTACTTGCATCCACAACAATGGTGATTCTGTTGATTCCATGCATTTCAGTCTTGCCAGACACGAAGGAAACAAGACTAAAACTACGTCGCGTAAACATTGCAGATACACGAGAGATAATGCCATCAACATCCTGAACCAGAACACTGAGGATGTGCCGAAACGTTTCTTGCTGTTGCATCACAGTGCTCCTTTTCTAGATATTTTCTTTAGGTTCTAGGTGACGTTTTTGCGCCTCAAGTGCGAGAAGCGTTGCCTCATCAATAACATCGTCGATATCCTCTGGAGTCTCAGCAGCAGAGCTTTCTCCGTCGAAAAGCGGACGGAGCCCATGAGCATATTCAATGTCAGAATTGGAATGTCCTGCTGCAACCATTGGCCACACTTGTGCATCTTCACCAACAATAAAATCGATCACCACGGGGCGGTCGTTAATCGCTCGTGCTTTTTCAATCGTCGGAACGATGTCAGTCTCCTCCGTCACACGGAAAGCTGCACAGCCCAAAGATTCCGCCAGCATCACGAAGTCCGGCATATACTGCCCCTGATTGCGGAGCTTGGTATTTGAATAGTTACCGTCATAGAAGAGCGTTTGCCACTGGCGCACCATGCCTAGATTGCCGTTATTAATAAGGGCTACTTTGATCGGCATGCCCTCCACAGCTGCCGTCGCAAGCTCTTGATTAGTCATTTGGAAGCAACCATCGCCATCAATTGCCCAAACTTCTTTGTCTGGGCAACCAGCCTTAGCACCTAGGGCTGCGGGAACCGAATAACCCATCGTGCCCAAGCCGCCAGAATTGAGCCACGTACGTGGCTTTTCAAAGTCAAGGAACTGTGCAGACCACATTTGATGCTGTCCAACACCTGCAGCATAAATCGCATCAGTACCAACCGTCTTAGCAAGCGCCCTAATAACCGCCTGCGGCTCAATCATGCCGTCGTCAGACTTTTCCCAACCACGCGGATAATTGCTCTTCAAACCATTGAGGTATCGCAGCCAACGCTCATGCCGAGGCTGTGGCAGATCCAAGTCTTTGTAGACATTAAGCAACGCGGTCAAAACTTCTTGAGCGTCACCAACAATTGGAACATCAACTGCTCTGATCTTGCCGATTTCCGCAGGATCAATATCAGCGTGAATAACTTTTGCGCCAGGAGCAAATGATGCCAGTGCACCCGTGACACGATCGTCGAAACGCGCGCCGATAGTGATGAGAAGATCGCTCTTTTGCAAAGCTCCCACAGCTGGAACGGTTCCGTGCATTCCAGGCATGCCCATATTGAGCTCATGCGAGCCAGGGAACGCACCCAATGCCATCAAAGTAGTAACAACTGGAATTCCAGTGTGTTCAGCAAATGCTTGAAGTTCTTGAGAAGCATTCGCCTTAATAACGCCACCACCGACATATAGAACAGGCCTACGAGCTTGTGAAATCATCTTGGCTGCTTGTTCAACAGGTCGACTATGCGGAGTAGTCACCGGACGATAACCTGGCAAATCAATAGTTGGAGGCCAATGGAAGTCGATCTCAGCCTGCTGAATATCCTTGGGAATGTCGACAAGCACCGGTCCTGGCCGACCGGAAGCCGCCAGATAAAATGCCTCTGCGATCGCCTGCGGAATCATGTTGACATCCGTAACCATGAAGTTGTGCTTAGTAACCGGCATCGTAATACCACGAATATCGGCTTCTTGGAAAGCATCAGACCCCAAGAGGGAGCGCCCAACCTGTCCGGTGATAGCGACAAGTGGCACCGAATCCAAGTGCGCATCCGCGATAGGCGTTACAAGGTTCGTTGCACCTGGACCCGACGTTGCAATACACACACCCACTTTTCCAGTAGCTTGTGCATATCCAGTTGCGGCATGACCTGCGCCTTGTTCATGACGTACAAGAACGTGACGCAATTTGGTCGATGCATACAACGAGTCATAAAGAGGCAAAACAGCGCCGCCTGGAAGGCCAAAGACCATGTCGATTCCGAGTTCTTCCAACGATCGCACGATTGCGTCTGCACCGGTCATTCGCTCCGGCTTTAATACCTGCGCACGTCGGGCTAACGTCGCTGGTGTGGGCTGATTGGGCTGAGTGGAGGCTGCCACGACATCAAGCTCCTTGTAGTAATTGCGGGGACTGACATGTTGCAACATGTGGCCTCCCGCGACGGGATGTTATCCAATGGTCGAATTAGCACTTCTGCCGAACGAAAGCCAAGGTTTACTTCCTACAGCCAAGTCCTCATGACCTGTGAACACTATTGCCATTTCCGTCAAGTTATCCATCAAGTATGGTGGCCCGATATAAGGAAAGCCCCCGCTCAGCATGTGTGGTGCTGTCGAGGGCGCTTTTCGGAAACGACTTGTAGCCGCTACGGCAAGCGCCGAGTGGTAATCACTACAAGTCGAATAATGTTCATGACACGAGACGATACACCAGCCTTTTTGAGATTTGATAGAATTTGACCGATTTACCCCCATATGGTGCAGGTCACGTCTACCAATCCCCTTCCAGAGCACATGCATTAGGATTACAGATTATGAATTCAGACACGACCGTAGTGTTTCGCCCCGAACGAACCCATCTCCTAGCAGCTGGAGTCATGCTGGCCATCATGTTGCTGGTGATCGGCGCACGCCCAGCGCTTTTATTTTGGCTACCGATCATCCCACTCGTTTTCATCCTGTGGGTACTTCGCTCTTCCACCACCGTGTCTGAATCAGGAATCGAAGCTCGTTACCTCGCCGCCGCAACCAAAGCAGCTCGGTGGGAAGAAATTCAGGGAGTGAGTTTTAAAGGGTCAAAGACAATTCTGCACACCAATGATGGCAGGTCTTTTCCCCTCCCAGCTGTATCTTTTAATTCCCTCCCCCAACTTGAAACTGCATCCCGTGGCCGAATTCCTGATGCACTGACGCAAGGAAAAATGGCGGCAGATGAAAAAATTGTGATCGTTCACCGCGATGGATACCAAGAAATGCTTACGAAAGAGCAATACGAACAACGCCAAGCAGAGAATAAATAACTCCACACTTTAACCGCTAGTATGGCCGCCTTCCCACTGGGGATGGTGGCCATACTGTCCTCAATCCATCACCAAAAACCTCACGATTATGGGACATGATTTCCCATGCAGTAAGATTCACTCACTGGATGGGGGTACCCCCGTTGTTACTTGGCGGTATCCTCCTAAAGCAGAAGCATGTCACCCTACGCTTCACCATTATCTTCAACGAAGAGTCTCACCACCCCGCCTGCTCTTTCCGTCGAAGTTACGCACTGCTATGAATCTGTTTCACAGGATCGAGAAATCATGTTTCCACTTCGTTCACGAGTAACCACTGTTGGCCGCAACGCCGCTGGAGCCCGCGCCCTTTGGCGAGCTACTGGTACCAAAGACAATGAGTTTGGCAAGCCCATTGTGGCTATTGTGAACTCCTATACCCAATTCGTTCCTGGTCACGTGCACCTTAAAAACGTAGGAGACATTGTCGCCGAGGCAGTTCGCGCCGCAGGAGGCGTTCCCAAAGAATTCAACACCATTGCAGTTGACGATGGCATCGCTATGGGACACGGCGGAATGCTCTATTCACTTCCTTCTCGCGAAATCATCGCAGACTCCGTTGAATACATGGTGAATGCACACACAGCGGACGCCATGGTCTGCATCTCAAACTGTGACAAAATCACGCCGGGCATGCTCAATGCTGCTTTGCGATTAAACATTCCAGCTGTTTTCGTCTCTGGTGGACCGATGGAAGCCGGCAAAGCAGTCGTAGCAGATGGCATAGCCCACGCCCCCACGGATCTGATCACCGCAATCACCGCATCAGCCAAAGACAGCGTGAATGATGATCAATTGTTATCCATTGAGCAATCTGCATGTCCCACCTGCGGTTCTTGCTCAGGAATGTTTACCGCTAATTCAATGAACTGCTTGACTGAAGCTCTAGGGCTCTCATTGCCAGGAAATGGCACAACCCTAGCAACGCACACCGCACGTCGAGAGCTTTTTGAGACAGCCGGAAAGCTAGTCGTAGACCTATGCCAGCGCTACTACGGAGAAGAAGACGAATCCGTTCTACCGCGAAACATTGCAACAAAAAAGGCCTTTATCAACGCAATGGCTCTTGATATGGCGATGGGCGGATCCACAAACACAGTGTTGCACACCCTAGCGGCCGCCCAAGAAGGAGAGATTGACTTTGATCTCTCCGACATCGATGCACTTTCTCACCGAATCCCATGCCTTTCTAAAGTCGCACCCAACGGCAATTACCACATCGAAGATGTCCATCGCGCAGGAGGAATACCTGCAATTTTGGGAGAATTACGCCGACGCGATCTCCTAGAAAAAGGTGTGCACACCGTACTGTACAAGGAAATGGATTCATGGCTTGATGACTGGGATATCCGTGGTGGAAAGGCAACAGACAAGGCCATCGAGCTCTTCCACGCAGCGCCAGGCGGCGTCCGCACGACCGAGCCATTTTCTCAATCAAATCGATGGGATTCACTCGACACGGATCAGGCCCGTGGGTGTATTCACGACGTTGACCACGCATACTCGGCCGATGGTGGCCTAGTTATTCTGCGCGGCAATCTTGCCCCTGACGGAGCCGTTGTAAAAGCCGCCGGCGTTGACGAATCGATCTGGACTTTTTCCGGCCCAGCACGCGTCGTGGAAAGCCAAGAAGAGGCCGTGTCGATCATCCTAGACAAGCAGGTTCAACCGGGTGATGTTGTCGTGATTCGATATGAGGGACCAGCTGGTGGCCCTGGTATGCAAGAGATGCTCCACCCCACTTCCTTTTTAAAGGGTGCAGGTTTAGGAAAAGCTTGTGCCCTGATCACCGATGGCCGATTCTCTGGTGGTACTTCTGGGCTTTCCATTGGCCATATCTCTCCAGAAGCTGCACATGGCGGCCTGATTGGACTGGTGGAAAACGGCGACACAATCACCATCGATATTAGGAACCGCAGCCTCAATCTAGATGTCGACGATGCCGTGATCGAACAGCGTCGTGCAGCTATGTTGGAACGTGAAAAACCATGGACCCCAACCAACCGCAATCGACCTGTATCCAAGGCATTGCGCGCGTACGCATCCATGGCAACATCCGCAGACAAAGGCGCCGTACGTCAGTTAGACTAACCCACTAAGTTAAAGGCCCTAACCCTCTCTAATTCCAGAGGGAACCAGGGCCTTTGACTATCTTGTTGTGATAAAACTATGCGAATGGGTTAACTGCTGCTCCAAACCACCACAGCGCTACTGCAGCTGCGACTGCTACGACTACAAATACCCACGAGGATGCAAGTGGACGAATCGCCCACGTGCGAGAAATGTCAAAGGAGTATTTTCCTGGCCCTGTAAATTGCAAAACAACCGCAATAATCAGGAGGAATATGGCAAACCACACTGAGCTTTCATGATCAAAAATATCAATTCCGCCGGCTTTAGTAATACCGTGAAGCGCCATGAATGAAGTGGCAATGATAGCTAACGCGGACGCTACCGGAGTAAGCAATCCGAAGACTAAGAACACACCTGCTGCCAGCTCAAGTGCTGGAATAGCTACCGCTAAAGTGCTGGCATAAGGATAGGCACCAAATTGTTCTTGGAGTGCGTTGATTCCACCATGGGATCCCATGGCAAAAAATACCGTCACTGACTTAAGGATGAGCCAAGTGCCAAAAAATAGGCGCAAAACCAAAATGCCAAAGTCGATAGTTCCACGTCGATGTGGTTCTCCATTGTGCACTGGTTGATTCGAAGCAGTTACCATTGGTGCTACGGCTGGGGCAACTGCTGGAGCGGCTACTGGCGCCGGCACAGGTTCAGCAATAGCAGTTGCAGGCGCTACTGGTGTTGCGGGCGTCGGAGCAAAATCTTCGTCATGATAGTCCGTCACAGGCGCTGGTTCCGGCTCAGCTGGTTGTGGCTGGGCAACGGTATAAACCGTAGTCGGCGCATCTGAAGCTAATGGTTTGCTATGAGGATCGTCGTTGAGCACTGGTTGAGGTGCTACAGCTGGGCGCTCGATGATAGTCGTTTTGTAACTATCTTCTGGCTGCGTATCTGGAGCCACTACTTCAGTGTCTTTTTTATTTTCGTTTTCACTGTTGGCTACCACTTTGGCCGCTGGCCGTTGCGGGCTAATAGATTGCGGTGCAGCACGACCGGCACGAGCATAAATTTCGGCCGCCGAAAGCCCACTGCCTAGCTTTTTAGGTGCGCCCTGATGCGCTGAATTAGGTGCAGACGAAGTCTCTGCGCCGTTGTTTCCCCCACCGTTATAGGTGGGGATGTCATCGTCAAAATCGCTCGCGCGATCGGGGATATTGTTGTCGGCCATGTAGACCAGCGTAGGGGTTTTGCCGAGTTGACGTAGTATTTCCTCGGCGCGCCACCTATTACAAACTGATAACCGTATTTTAGGAGCAGGTTGCCAATGCCTTCATAAGGGCATCTTTTTCACGGCTGGTAACAGTTAAACCGTAGGTAGATTTGATGGTTGTTTGCCGTTGTGCGTACGTGCAGTGGTATTGCGGATCACTAGGCATCCAGCGATCAGCCGTTTTTGCCTTTTTCGCTTGGTTTTCCGCGTGTGTAGTTGCTTGAAGATTGATGGGATCATTGGCAAAGTTGCGGCGAGTTTCGTCATCCCACTGCCATGCACCGGCATACCAAGCATTGCCAAGCGCTACCACGTGGTCAATTTCCACCATGGTCGACGTCTTAGGACCGCGGGTAAATGCTACGTCAACACCCGAGTAGAGGTCGTGTAGATTTCCGGTTGATACGACACAGTTACGTGTCCCCGGCCGGAATACAATGTTGGTGAGGTCACGCTGAAGAATGTCATTTCGGGTATCGCAACCATTGTGGCCGCCAGCTACCGAGACATTATCAGCCCAGTTGTTGCCAAAGTGAGTCCTGCTGTATGCAGGCTTATCACCAAAGGAATCGTCGATAGTTAGAGCATTAAGCGCTATGACGTCCGCACGTGATGGGTCCACTTCGGCAGTTGCCGCAGGACTCAAAACGTCGCGAATGCTGTCTTCCCATCGCTGAGGTTCGAGCCCAGACCATGATCCTTGGATCACGACGGCAGAGGCCATGACCACTGCAAATCCTGCCAGCAGACGACTTGTTTTCCTTATAAAAGATCGGCGACGCGCACGCGCCCGCCTATTTTTCCTTGCCATAGTGATTCATATGCTAGCAATCGCATTCGTTTTCAACACACTTTACTTACATGTCAACAATCACTATAGTTGTTGACATGTCCACACAATATGAGAAGTACACATCCACAGAAAATGGCGGCGAATTCATCCGCGATACCCAATACATCGACGACCGAATCGTCGATAGTGTCTCTGCCCCTACTCCACTAGAAGACGGACACACCCTCTGGCCTGCAGAACCTCGACGTTATCGCCTAGTAGCTGCACGAGCCTGCCCATGGGCACACCGTACCGTTATCACTCGACGACTCAAAGGTCTTGAAGATGTCATCTCGCTAGGCCTCGTCGGACCAACCCATGATTGGCGCTCATGGACCTTCGACCTTGACCCAAACGAAGTCGATCCAGTTTTAGGAATTCCTAGGCTTCGCGACGCCTACCTAAAACGTTTTACGGACTATCCGCGCGGAATTACTGTTCCAGCCATTGTGGAAGTAGCTACTGGAAAAGTTGTTACTAACGACTACCCGAGCATCGTCTGTGATCTCAATGATCAATGGAGCAAATACGAACGTCCCGGCGCACCTGATCTTTATCCAGAGACCCTACGTGAAGAAATTGATGCCATAACCAAGCGGATATTCACCGAAGTAAACAATGGTGTATACCGATGCGGTTTCGCCGGCTCCCAAGAAGCCTATGACAAGGCCTACGATCGACTGTTTACCGCTCTTGACTGGCTAGAAGAACGTTTATCCCACCAACGTTATCTAGTCGGTAAACACATCACGATCGCAGATATTTATCTCTACACCACCTTGGTGCGATTCGACGCCGTCTATCATGGCCACTTCAAGTGCAACCGAAACAAGATCACTGAAATGCCCAACCTCTGGGGTTACCTACGTGATCTGTTCCAGACACCCGGTTTTGGAGACACCACCGATTTCACAGAAATCAAACAGCACTACTACATCACGCATCAAGACGTAAACCCAACCCAGATCGTACCCAAGGGACCAAGTTTAGAAAGCTTCTTTAGCCCTCATGGTCGTGAAAAACTAGGCGATAGCCCCTTCGCGGAAGGCGTGACCCTACCTAGAGAAATTTCCTACGAAGAGCGTCTTAAGAATAAGATCGACGGCCAATAACGAGCACAAACTAGGCAGACAGTGGATGTAGTCCCTCGAGGGCTGCATCCACTACCGCTTGAGTCAACCGCTCTAGGGCTGGAGATTCCAACCGCCATCGCTGCCAATACAGCGGAACTTCGTGCACCTCGCTATCTAGCATCACTACCTCACCAGAATCCAAAAGCGGTAACGCTTGAATATCGGGGAGCATTGCCCAGCCCAATCCCACACGGGCCGCTTCCATGAATGCCTCCGATGAAGGGATCTCATTAACACGTCGCCCTGCCGGAACTTCACCAAGACGACGCTTAATATCACGGTCTTGAAGCCCATCCCGAGGGCCAAATCGCAATACTGGCATCCGCTCCCAATCAACAGCACCGTCTATGGTGTAGCGATCCAACAGCTTCGGACTTGCCACCGCAAAATATCGGAATGCACCTAACGCTATCGAGTCGCAACCAGATACAGGTGTCTTTTCCCCCGTTACAGCGCCAAGGACATCTCCGCGACGCAACAACGACAACGAATGCGACTCGTCCTCGATACGCATATGCAATGTGGCGTTATCCATCTCCGCCACACTTGCCATCACCCGGCGAAACCATGTGGCCAAAGAATCTGCGTTGACAGCTACAGACAATGGAATCCGCTCAATTCTTCCCCGCAACTGAGCGTTTGTTTCGGCCTGCAGAAGTGCCATACGTCGTGCCGATTGCACCAGTACCTCGCCAGCATCAGTTGCAGTGACTGGTGACGTACGGCGTACCACTACTCGACCAGTCTCCCGCTCCAACGCCTTAATCCTCTGACTTACTGCTGAAGGAGAAATTCCTAATGCAAAAGCCGCATCTTCGAAGCTGCCTTCGTCGATTATTGCGAGCAAGGTTTCTAAATGAAGCGGATTCATGAAGCAATTCTAACCCAACCTGAAAGTCTGTTATTTTACTTCAGCATTTCAGAGGAGCATATTGCTTAGTATGAGTATTGCTATCGCTGGATTCCTCATGGGTCTGTCCTTGATCGTGGCCATCGGGCCACAAAATGCCTTGATTATTCGTCAAGGCATTAAACGCGAAGGTCTAATCCCCATTCTGGTTGTATGCATACTCTCTGACGTGATCCTCATTTTTGGAGGCACTGCCGGTGTCGGCGCATTAGTCGATCGTGCCCCCATCGCACTAGTAGTACTGAAATGGCTCGGTGTAGCGTACTTGCTCTATTTCGGATTCACTTGTTTTAAAGAAGCATTTAAACGTCACGGCCAAGCGCTCACAGTCGAGCAAAGCGAACCGGTGGCCTACGAACCAGCGGCTGACGCATCATCCGGAGTGATCACTAAAACACGCACAAAAGCTCAACCCAAGTCAGCGCAGCGCACGTGGGTTAAACCAGTGCTTGCAGCGTTGGCTTTCACGTGGCTAAATCCAGCCGCTTATATAGACGTTCTTGTCATGTTGGGAGGAATCGCCAACCAACACGGTCCCGACGGGCGCTGGATCTTCGCCCTCGGCGCACTGTGCGCGAGCCTGACGTGGTTTCCGTTTATTGGATACACCTCCACACGCTTTTCTACCGTGCTATCTCGGCCAGCCGTGTGGCGATATATCAACATAGCAATCGGAATCATCATGATGATCATGTGCGCACGTCTCATCATGCACTAGGCTCATTGCTCTTTAAGCTACCCCGCCTTTAATCGTGAACCTTCGAGGCAGTAGCACCCGCCCAAATATTAATTCCAGCGTCCTTGGCAACAGTGTCAATATAATTGCGTTCCTCAACGCTGAACTCAAGATTATTAAGAGCTCCCAGATTTTGATCCAGCTGCGCTACCGACGATGCTCCGATCAACGCACTGGTTACCGTTGTGGCCCCATAATCGCCTTGCTCCCGCAGCACCCACGCAATAGCCAGCTGTGCCAACGTTTGGCCACGTCGTAACGCTAAATCATTCAGTGCACGCACCATGTCAAGATTTTTAGCGTTGAGCATCTCTTTACCCAAGGACTTCCCTGCTGCTGCCCGTGAATCCATTGGCACGCCCTCGAGATACCTGTCAGTTAAAAGCCCCTGTGCAAGTGGCGAAAATGCAATAACACCCAGTCCGTTATTCGCCGCAGACTCTAACAGGTTCTCGCCATCTTCACCTGGTTCTTCTACCCAGCGGTTCAAGATAGAATAGCTCGGTTGATGAATCAGCAGCGGGCAGCCCTCACCAGCTAGAATTTCCGAGATCTCTGCGGTTAGTTCAGGTCCATAGGAGGAAATTCCCACATAGCGAGCCTTGCCGGATGCCACGATGTCTCGCAAAGCATATGCAGTTTCTTCCAAAGGCGTATCTGGATCTGGACGATGATGATAGAAAATATCCACGTGATCAAGCCCTAGGCGATCAAGTGAAGAATCCAGTGAATCCATCAAGTACTTGCGGCTACCACCAAAACTGTATGGACCTGCTCCCATGTTCCACCCTGCCTTGGTAGAAATAACGATTTCATCCCGGTGGCGGGCCAAATCTTCTCGGAAGATTCTTCCAAAATTGATCTCTGCCGAACCTTCTGGAGGCCCGTAGTTATTTGCCAGATCAAAATGTGTAATGCCTCGGTCGAACGCGCGACGAACAATGGCGCGCTGATTAGCTAGCGGCTTATCGTCACCAAAATTATGCCAGAAACCTAGGCTAATTGCTGGCAGTCGAAGGCCCGAGTGGCCACACTGCCGGTATTCCATATCCTCGTACCGTTGAACCGCAGGAGTATATACCTGCGCTGCTTGCCGTGAGTAAGTCATACTCCCCTATTGTGCGCGCAACTTCTCACCGCAGCAAGAGATAAAAATATCCCCCTTCAAACGCGCGAATACACACGATAAAAGGGGGCAACCTAATTGCTGAGGTTATGCGAGTTTCTCTGCAATCAGTTTATTTACCTGAGCAGGGTCAGCCTTGCCACGCGTAGCCTTCATCACTGCACCAACAATTGCGCCGGTGACCTTGGTGTTTCCAGCCTTGTATTTCTCAACAATATCGGGATTAGCGGCCAAGGCTTCATCCACTGCCTTTTCAATAGCTCCATCATCACGAACCACTTCGAGGCCACGAGCAGCAACGACCTCATCGACGTCACCCTCACCGGCAAGAACTCCGTCTACAGCCTGCCGCGCCAGCTTATTGGTCAGCTTTCCTTCCTTCACCAGTGCAGCAACGCGAGCTACCTGCTGCGGAGTGATTGACAAGGAATCAAGTTCAACTCCAGACTCGTTTGCTTTTTGTGAAAGGTAAGCAACCCACCACGAGCGTGCCTCAGATGCCGATGCACCAGCTTCGACTGTCTCAACGATCAGATCCAAAGCACCTGCGTTGACCAAGTCACGCATTTCTTCGTCTTTAAGCCCCCACTCTTTTTGAATACGAGCACGACGAATCCACGGAAGCTCCGGAAGGGTGGCACGGATCTCCTCTACCCATTCTTTAGGAGCAATCACTGGTGGCAGATCAGGATCATTAAAGTAGCGGTAATCCTCTGCCGTTTCCTTTGGACGTCCCTTAGAAGTCGACCCATCGGTTTCCTGATAGTGACGAGTTTCCTGGACGATCTCACCGCCATCTTCTAGGACCTGAGCCTGACGCTGCATCTCATAACGAACAGCCTGCTCCACCGACTTCAAAGAGTTAATGTTTTTAGTTTCGGTACGGGTACCGAACTCAACAGTTCCTACTGGACGCAGAGAAACGTTTGCGTCGCAACGCATGGAGCCTTGATCCATGCGAGCATCGGAAACCCCCAAGGCCTTAACCAAATCACGAAGAGCTCCAACGTATGCGCGAGCAACTTCAGGCGCACGCTCGCCAGCACCTTCGATAGGTTTGGTCACGATCTCGATAAGCGGGATACCTGCGCGGTTGCAGTCGACGAGCGAAGCTGTCGCACCGTGGATACGGCCGTCGGCACCACCCAAGTGGGTGAGCTTACCGGTGTCTTCTTCCATGTGGGCGCGCTCGATCTCCACACGCCACGGGGTTCCGTCGTCAAGCACTACGTCAAGGTAGCCGTCATAAGCAATCGGCTCATCGTACTGCGAAATCTGGTAGTTCTTTGGCTGATCTGGGTAGAAGTAATTCTTTCGGGCGAACCGAGAAGACTCAGCAATCTTGCAGTTGAGAGCCAGACCGATCTTGATAGCCCATTCAACGCCTTTAGCATTAACGACGGGCAATGCACCAGGCAAGCCCAACGATACTGGGTCTACGTTGGAGTTTGGTTCAGCGCCGAAATGTGCAGACGGTGCCGAAAACATCTTGGTTTCGGTTGCTAACTCAACGTGAACCTCAAGACCCATTACCGGATCGAACTTCTCTAGGACCTCGTCATAATCCATCAGGTCATACATCGCAGCAGTCATGGTGAAATAGTCTAATGCCTTCTCTTAAAAATCGTAGATTCGGGGGTCTATAACGAAGAAAGCCACTTCCGAAGAAAGCTCTTCGAAAGTGGATTCTCCCCCAATTTTTAGCCAAACAGGGCGCGTGCTGTGCGGTAACGTCCGTCAGGGACAGTCTTTAGCGTATCTACCGCGTCCTCGAGCGGAATCAGATCGATATGTTCACCGTGCAACGCAACCATCTTGCCGTAATCACCGTTGTGGCACGCACGTGCTGCATGAACACCGTAACGGGTTGCCAAAACGCGGTCATAAGAAGTAGGTGTGCCACCACGCTGGATATGCCCCAAAACCGTGGTACGAACGTCATGGCCGAGGCGCTTCTTGATTTCCTCACCAATTACTTGACCAATGCCATTAAACGTTTGGTGGCCAAATTGGTCGACGCCGCCCTCGGCAAAGTCCATCGTGTCTTCCTTAGGCAGTGCACCTTCCGCCACGACGATAATGCCGTACTTTTCACCCATCTGGAAGCGACGTTCCATTGCCTTGCAGATCTCTGCAATATCAAATGGCTGCTCAGGAATGACTGTGTAATGCGCACCGCCTGCCATGCCGGCGTGCAGCGCAATCCAGCCAACGTGACGACCCATAACCTCAACGATCATCACACGGTTGTGAGACTCAGCTGTAGTGTGCAGTCGGTCGATAGCATCCGTAGCAACAGAGACTGCGGTATCAAAGCCAAAAGTGTAATCCGTACCGTTAACGTCGTTGTCGATCGTCTTAGGCACGCCAACTACAGGAATACCATTATCAGATAGCCATTTGGCACCCTTAAGTGTACCTTCGCCACCGATAGGAATCAGTGCATCAATACCTGCATCCTCAAGGTTTGCCTTAATCTGGTCAAGACCAGACTTAAACTTGTCAGGGTGAAGGCGGCCGGTACCCAAAATGGTTCCGCCGCGCAACAGGATACGATCGATGTTTTCATCGTCATATAGTTGAATGCGCTTGTCTTCCATGAGCCCCACCCAGCCGTCTTGGTATCCAACGACGGTCGAGCCGTACTCAGAACATGTGCGGACAATGCCGCGGATCACAGCGTTGAGGCCGGGGCAATCGCCGCCGGATGTAAGAGTCGCAATTCGCATGATTCTCAGTGTAGCGCTTCTCGAGAATCATTGTTGAAGAATGTGTGGGATTACGCCCGATCGGAATGAATTTTGGCGGGAATCACAGTAAATATCCCACACATGAGGGCAGCCAGCTAAACAACATGGATGCACATGCCTGCAACATACAGCAAATGTGATGACTCCAACAAAGCACAGTAGAAAGAAGAGAGACCTTCTAAGAATGAGAAGAAACTCTTTCCAAATTCTTCGCCAGACCACAACCATGCTCGGTAAGTTGCACCCACGCGACGTCTTTTTGCCCAGAAGGCCCGTATTCTTCAAAGACGGACACAATGCCCCGAGTAATAAAAATCTGAGTGATTTTCTGAACAACTTCATGCGATAGCCGAGTTTCTTTAGCTAAACGCGACAGTTTCATTTCCCGAAAACCTACCATACAGCGAGCAGCCCGCAACACTGCTAGATAACTCAGCTGATCATCTGTGAGTTCAATGCACTCATTGGAATCACCACGTACCAATTCAGCCGTATCTTTGAAACCTCCGTACCACGACTGTGCTAGGAAATAAAACACTACCGTCGCGATAACAGCTAAAACCACAGCCCCTGCACGGCTCAGATCGCGAACAATGTTCATTACACTCGGCATTAAAATCGTTATGCCCAAGAAGATTTTGTCATATTTGCGCCACCTAGCAGGTGCATCATCAACTACTTGCCGCCCAAGGCGTATCCCCCACGATGTTTTAATCAAGAAAGGAATAAAAATCGCAATCCACACAAGGAATCCTACAAGGGGATATCCTAGCGCTACCGCGATAAGATCGCAGCCATAAAGTAAAGCAAAAAGAAAAGTGCGCCAAGCATAAGCTCGTTTTAGAGCACTTTCATATTCAAGAAACTTATGGCTCTGGCTGGTCATCTTGACCTCCCGCTAGGATAATGAAAGTCGTTCGTATTAAACGACTTTCATTATATCTATAGTGAAGGTGTGCCTACGATCCCCCAGCCGTAAGCACACCTTATTGTCTACTTGTAGTAGTTTTGGCCTGGCACAGACGCAGGAAGTTCCAAGGAAGGCTTGATTTCAGAGCTTGGAACGAGGCCGAACTTTTCAAAACCCTTGCGCATCTGCTCTGCAGCATCAATGTTGAGTGGGCCAGAAGTCCACATGGCATATGGCAAATTGATAAAGCGGTTTTCCTTGACAGCTGGCAAGTTCTTAGTCGCTGGATTACTGCGCAATGCCGCTATTTTCTCTTCAAACTCTTGGCCTGGGTAATCAACAAAAACAAAGACATCAGGCTTCGATGCAGCGAGGTTTTCCCAGCTCACAGTGGTCCAAGTATCTTCTACGTTTTCAGCACCGTTGCGGCCACCAGCTGCCTCGATAATCGCCTGCGGAGCGCCAAACTTACCCGAGGTAAATACTGTATCGGTACCAGAATCAAACACAAATGCAGTTGGTGCTTTATCGGCTTGTGGAGCCTTCTTCAAGGTTTCTAGACGAGAATCGATATCTTTGACCACTGAGTCTGCGGTATCTGCATGGCTGGTGATCTTGCCGATGTTTGAAATATCCATCTTGACGGCTTCCCAAGGATCGTACAAGCCGCGTTTCTCCGAGCCTTCTTGGCGGCACGATTCACTCAAAATATAGGAATCGATACCTTGGTCTTTCAGCGCATCGGGCGTGAGATTCTTTTCTTCAGAGAAGCCGTAGTTCCAACCGGCAACAAAGATATCAGGGTGTTTGGCAACGATAGATTCCAATGACGGATACTCTTTAGCAACGTCTTCAGCTTTATCGATATCTTTGCCATACTTAGCGTGCAATAGCTCCTTATCGCGCTGAATAGAGCTGACATACTTCACGTTATCTGCTGCACCGGCAGCAAGAGCAATGGAAATGATGTTGCCATCGTTGACAAACAAGTTGTCTGCCTTGGTGTAGGTAACTTCCTTGCCACAGTTGGTGATGGTCACGCCATCTTTGGACTCAGCCTGCTTAGAGGTATCGGCGTTACTACAACCAGCGAAAACGATGGATGCACCGAGCATAGGGACAAGAAGAGGAAAAAGTTTAGATTTCATGAGAACGAGAACTACTCCTTCGGGGATAGATGAGGTTGATGAGATAGGGCGTCGATAAGCAAATGCACACGACGGGCTTGTTCGAGTTGGACAAGCAGTGATTCCACGCCAAATACTTGAGACACAATCTCAGGGGTGAGAACTTCCTGCGGAGATCCAGCAGCGACCACGCCACCGTTGCCCACCACCACGACCTGATCAAAATGCGACACCGCCAGATCAAGGTCATGGATGGTGGCAACGATGGTGCGTCCGGAATCACGAAGCACATGGAGCAAGTGCAATTGGTGCTGAACGTCGAGATGGTTGGTCGGTTCGTCGAGAAAAACGAGATCCGTTTGCTGTGCAAAACCACGCGCCAACAGCACTCGACGCCGCTGTCCGCCAGAAAGCTCAGAACACAACGCTTTACGACGCCCTGCCAAACCGACCAAGTCGAGAGAATGTTCCACGATGTCGCGTTCATTCTTAGAACCCAACTGCCATGACTTGATATACGGCAATCTGCCCAGGGCCACTACTTCTTCCACAGATAAATCCGCAGGTGGTTGTTCCTCTTGGCCCACGAAGGTCAACATCATGGCACGTTTTTTGGCACGGATTTTGTGAATATCATGGCCATTGACCGTTACAACGCCAGCATGAGGTTGCGTGATACCGGCTAGGGCACGCAACAGCGTAGATTTTCCGACACCATTAACCCCCACAATCGCAGTCATCGTGCCCTGATCAACAGAAAAGGAAATGTCTTTCAAAATCGTTGTCTTGGTATCAAAACCACAAGCAATACCCTGTGCTTGGCAATGCATCATGACTCCTGTCCCCCAAAGCGATAGCTCTTACGTCCCATCAAAATTAGGAATAACGGGGCTCCGATAACACCCGTAACAACACCGAGCGGAATTTCTTGAGGAGGTGCTGCAACCCGAGCCAACACATCAACCCACACCATAAACACTGCACCAAAAGCAGCAGCGATGGGCAACAACCGACGATGCAGAGAGCCCACCATCATGCGCGCCAAGTGAGGGATCACAAGTCCCACGAATCCAATTCCACCAGCTACCGCAACCATGGCGCCAACGAGCATCGCTTGGAGGAAAAATAGCCCCTGACGCAAGGCTGGAACGTTGACTCCTAAAGCTGCTGCGGTGTCAGGACCAGCAGCCAGCGCATCCATCTGACGATTAATAAACAGCAAACCAGCAAAAGCCAGTGCTACTACAACGGCAGGAATAGCAAGTTTTCCCCATTGCGCGCCAGCAACCGAACCAAGCATCCAAAACATCACGCCTTGAGCAGCGCGAGCATCTGGACCTTTAAAAACCAGAAAGCTAGCGAGCGCAGAAAAAGCTGACGAAAGCACAACACCTGACAAAATTAATCGCAACGGTGTCAACCCACCTTGAGCAAGGGTAACTGCATACACCGCAAACGTAGCGATAATTGCACCCACTAGAGCTCCACCAGAAAGCGCGTAAAGTCCAAAATTTCCTAGCAAACCAAAAACGAGCACTGCGGTCGCACCCACACTCGCACCAGAGCTAATGCCCAGGAGATAAGGATCTGCCAATGGGTTACGCACCAAGGTCTGCATTGCAACACCGGCGAGCGCCAAACCTGCACCGACAATAAGAGCTAAAACGCCACGAGGTGCTCGCAATTCCCATACCACTGCATCAATCGACTGATCTGGGTAGACGTCTCCGGCAAGATGAGCTTTTACTACCGCCCATACTTGCTCCTGTGGGTAGTCGACAGAACCAAAAGATAAGGAGATGACAAAACTAACGGCCGCCACAATAAGAAGTGCAATAAATAGTACGGGCGTGGTAAGTCGTCTGATCACATGACCAACTTCAACTACATATCGGTCTGCTTACCTAGAACGCGAGGACAGCAGCACATGTTTCTGATTAGGCCGGTCTTCGGACTGGGGTGCTCTACGCGAGAGTAATTGCCTCACCTTCCCAAGAGTTTTTACTCTCAGTGGCTACATTGAAGCACTCACTTGCACCTTCACCGCTGCGCGTCAGCTCTGGATTTTCACCAGATTCCCATGCAGCAGTTCTATGCTGCACCTAATCAATGTGTAACACACTTAAGTATAGCTAACAGGATAGCTAATTATCGAAACCTAACTTCAAAAACGCCTCAACGCCCATTCCCCATTAAAAATGACATAGCAACTATCCAAACCGCTTAGTTTGATAGCGCCGCTGCCGATGGCTCGCTAAGCTGTTGCGATATGACAACATTTATGGGATTTGATGTAAAACCTGCAAACAAAGTCAGTACTGCTCCAGTCGTAGCCACGGGCCTAATTGGCGGCTGGCTTACCGCTCGCGAGACCGGAATTCGCCCACTAGGCGGAGTAGTCCTAGCAGCTGCTGGAATCTGGGCCGGAAGGTCTTGGTGGGCACGCGGTGGTGCTACTCGAACGGCCGCGTTAAGCGCTGTATACATCGCAGCATTCGGCGCCTCTCACCCACTGGCGAAAAAGATCGGCGCATGGCCTTCGGTGGTAAGTGTCACCGCGGCTACAGCTGCCGCAGCGTATTTAATCAACGACGCAGCTCAATAGCACAAAGCCCCACTACCACACTCTCATTGAGAATGATAATGAGACCTTTTTAAAGCGACTAACGGCGGGGCTTATCTTGCGCCAACATCGCAGAAACAAATCCAACCGCTAGCATCACCGCGCCGAGAATAATCGACTGCCCATAAGCAGCACCCATATCCCCCGCCATAATGCGCCACTGCAGTACTGCACCGATCGCAGCAGAACCAATCACACAACCAATCTGTCGTGTCGTGTTATATACGCCAGATCCCACACCCATGTGATGAAGCGGCAAATCACGCATGGTCGACGTAGAGTTTGGCGACCACACAAAAGCATTGCCCAATCCATAAACGATAAATGCCGGAACCAACCACCACAGATTGACATCAATAATCATGACCGCTGCGATCAAAACAAGCCCCATAGCCATCGTAGAAAAACCAAAACCTGCCAATTTGCTAGTCGAATAATGATCAGACCAGCGGCCGATGAGTGGAGAGAAAAACGCCGAAATCAATGCTTGGGGCATCATGAACAAGCCGGCCTGAAGCGGTGTAAGCGAATGAACCTGCTGAAGGTACAGCATGATCGGAAGCGGAGTGCCAGCAATAGTAAAGCCCATCGCAGCAATACCAATGTTTCCGAGAGAAAAGTTTCGTACACGGAAAAGCGAAAGTGGCATAAGCGCATCTTTTCCCTTGGCTTCTGCACGATTTTGCTGATACGCAAACAGTACGCCCACCGCAATACCAACAACCATGACAACCCAAATCCACCATGCCCAGCCAGCAGATTCACCTTGTTGCAAGGCAAACACCAACGCAAAAACAGAAACGACAGAAAGCACCATGCTCAAACCGTCGATACTGCGCTCAGTTGGCTTAAAACGCGGAACAAAGCGGGCAACAGCAAATACAGACACAACGCCGATAGGCACGTTGATGAAAAAGATCCACTGCCAACCGACCCAAGCAGTAATAAACCCACCTAAGATCGGGCCAGCAAGGCTAGCAATTCCGGCAACACTGCCCCAGATTCCTAGCGCCGCACCACGACGTTCACGAGCAAACACACGGTTGATCACGCTCATAGTCTGTGGCGTCAGCATAGATGCACCGATACCCTGAACCGCACGGGCGATAATCAACGTCATCATATTTGGCGCAAAACCACAGGCAAGAGAACTAAGCGTAAAGATCACCATGCCAATGATGTAAATATTCTTAGGACCGAATCGATCCCCTAGTCGCCCTGTGATAAGCAGAGGTACAGCAAAAGTCAGCAAATAGGCCGACGTTACCCAAATAACCTCGTTGTAGGAGGCATGAAGATCCGCTTGCAGCGCAGGAGTAGCAACGGCAACGATGGTTTGATCCAAAAGGATCATAAAAAACCCAATACACAATGCAATTAGTGCAGGCCATGCCTCTTTTTCCGGCAACGGCATGGTGGGATACTGAGTGTCAGATTTAGTTGCTGTGCTCAACATCTACCTCCTAGTTTCACAATCGACTGGAAACACAATACACCTAAAAATAGTAGACTTGTCATCATGTCAGCTTCAGAATTCACATTAGTGCCCACAACTGAATCCGATAGAACTTATATTGCTCGGCTCAATTTCCTTACCGATGTTTTCGGTGATGAACATGCCGACATTGGGGCTGATTTCTTAGAGGACTACCGTTTTTACGTCAAACAATGGGATCCCACCAACGGCGGCCTCATTGCTTGGTCACCTAAAATGATCCCAGCCGGAGGTGCATGGCTTGTGTGGGGAAATAACAACGACCATGGCTATGGGTACGTATCCGAAGACATTCCCGAAGTTGCTATCGCTATCGAACCACGTTATCGAGGCAAGGGCGTAGGCAGTATTTTGCTCAATAAGTCCCTTGAACTTGCACGAACCCTTGGTGCACCTGGACTGTCGCTGTCTGTTGACGACGGAAATCCACGCGCAAAAAAGCTCTACGAACGGCTCGGGTTCCAACATATCCGTCACTCTGATGCTGGATTTAGCATCATGTGCTACCGCTTCTAACAACCATTATTGTTAGCGGAAATACCACAAGGCAGCGCTCACAGTTTTTACGAGCGCTGCCTTTAAGTATTAAGAACTCCTAGCTACGAAATACTAAAAAATTACTTCTGACCAACCTCGAATGCCGCGCCTACCTTGTAAAGACGATCGTCTTGGAAGGCAGGAGCCATAATCTGCAAACCAGTTGGAAGCTGAGAATCAGGTGCCAAACCAGATGGCAAGGACATACCGCACAAGCCAGCAAGGTTGAGCGGCAAGGTGCACAAGTCAAAGTTGTACATAGCCAATGGATCAGATACCTTCTCGCCGAGCTTGAAAGCAGTGGTCGGAGTCGTTGGGGAGACCAACACATCGCACTTGTCATAGGCCACTGCGAAGTCTTGTGCAATAAGGGTACGTACGCGCTGTGCCTGCAAGTAATACGCATCGTAGTAGCCAACAGACAAGGCATAGGTGCCCAAGATGATTCGACGCTTAACCTCTGGGCCGAAACCTGCCGCACGAGACAAGGACATGACTTCTTCCGCAGAGTGCGTTCCGTCATCGCCCTCACGCAAACCGTAACGCATACCGTCAAAACGCGCGAGGTTGGAGGAAACTTCACATGGAAGAATCAAGTAATACGCTGCCAATGCGTCATCAAAGTGAGGGCAATCAACCTCAACGATTTCTGCTCCCTGAGCAGTAAGCTGCTCAACAGACTTGTGGAACTGCTCCAAAACGCCTGGCTGGTAACCTTCACGATCAAATTGCTTGACCACACCGATCTTGGTGCCTTTAAGATCACCGCGAGCACCTTCGCGTGCAGCAGCTACCACAGGAGCTACCGCACGATTAACACTGGTTGCATCGTACTTATCGTGACCAGCAATAACTTCGTGCAGCAATGCTGTATCCAAAACGGTACGCGCAGTAGGGCCACCTTGGTCGAGAGAAGATGCACAAGCCACTAGGCCGTAGCGAGAAACCGTGCCATAGGTTGGTTTGACACCCACAGTGTTAGTCAAGGCTGCTGGCTGGCGAATCGATCCACCGGTATCAGTGCCGATACCCAATGGCGCCTCGCCAGATGCAAGTGCAGCTGAGGTGCCGCCACCGGAGCCGCCTGGAGTGCGCTCGATATCCCATGGGTTCAATGTTGGACCATAGGCGGAGTTTTCCGTAGAAGAGCCCATGGCAAATTCGTCCATGTTGGTCTTACCCAAGATAGGAATTCCCGCCTCGCGGATCTTCTTGGTAACGGTGGCGTCGTAAGGAGCAACATAGCCTTCGAGCATCTTGGAAGCACAGGTGGTGGGTGCGTCGGTAGTAACGAAGACGTCTTTCAACGCTAGTGGGACACCTGCAAGTGCTGATGCTGGGGCTTCTCCCTTATCCAAGGACTCATCGACGGCATCGGCTGCAGCCAGTGCTTCCTCAACACCTACGTGGAGAAACGCATGGAGAGTTCCATCAACGTCATTAATGCGATCCAAGTGCGCTTGGGTAACTTCACGAGAGGTTACTTCGCGGCTGTGGATTTTTTCTGCCAGTTCGGCAGCGGACAAGGAAGTAAGTCCGGAATCTGGTACGAGGTATTTATTCATTAATCTTGCTCCCCCAAAATCTGTGGCACGACGAAGCGCTGCTGGTCGACGGCTGGTGCTTGATCAAGCGCCTGTTCTGGAGTGAGGATCTGTTCAACGACGTCCTCACGCATCGTGGTTTTAATAGAGTGCGGGTGGCTCATAGGCTCCACGCCTTCTGCTGCTACCTGCTGCACTGCGCTCACGTTTCCGATAATTCCGTCGATTTGCTCGGCAAATCGATCCAGTTCTTCATCAGTCAACGCCAAACGAGACAGCTTGGCCAAGTGGGCGACTTCATCGCGCGAAATCTCAGGCACTACGTCGATCCTTAACTCACGTTGGGGTGTTGTTCTACATTCTCAAAGACGCCTTCATTCAAAGACGCATCCGACTTACAACATACTACTGCACCCTCGATATATTCCGACCTTGTACCCCTTGTGATTGCTAAACTGCCCACATACTGTTGTTTAGTACAGATTTTATTAACCCATCTCCAATAAAGTGCAGTGCTCATTTTCTGTTTTATGAATGGTCCACTGCAAAATAAAGGCGCTGATTAACAAATGTCCTATCTCATCCGTGTGCAAATTCCCGATGAACCAGGAAGCCTTGGCCGTGTCGCTGAGGCAGTAGGTCTTATCGGGGGCAACATTTCTTCCGTTGATGTTGTCGAAGCGTTTAGCAACGGTACCGTAACTGATGACATGGTCGTGGAGCTTCCCGCAGGCACCATGGCTGATGAGCTGATCACGGCAGCGCATGAGGTCGAAGGTGTAGAGGTTGACTCCATCCGCCCATTTTCTGGGCGCGTTGATAGGCGTGGTCAAATCGCTATGTTGGCATCTGTCGCAGGAGCTTCAACTAATTCGACACTGCTGGCTGACATGGTTAATAAGATGCCACAGGCCCTCACCTCGTCGTGGGCGATCTTGCTGCGCGCAAAAAATCCCGTCACCCGAGTAACCGCTTCTAATGGAGCACCGGCTGACGACGGCTCCAATCCTTCCGCCCTACCGATCGAACAGGCGCGTATTTTACAACCAGAAAAAGAATCGTGGATCCCTGAGAGTTGGGCCATCTTAGATTCTTCACTCATTGCTGCACCGCTGACCGGAACCGATCTTGTATTGGTCATCGGCCGCGTAGGCGGACCAGATTATTTGTCCAGCGAGATTGAGCACATTGGAAACCTAGGAAAGATCCTCGGCAGCCTGCTCAAACACTAAAACAACTCAGTACGCCCTCCGAAGCACTTTTCATCACTTCGGAGGGCGTACTGTTTTATGTCCTAGACGGTGCCGTTTGCTAACAACTGTTTAAACTCGTCTTCGTTGAGGATGCGCAATCCCAGATCACGGGCTTTCGTTTCCTTGCTACCTGCGTTCTCACCCACTACCACGTAACTGGTCTTCTTGGAAACCGAGCCGCTTGCTTTACCACCACGAGAAACAATTGCCTCTTTAGCGGAATCCCTAGAAAAATCGACCAAAGAACCGGTCACTACAATGGTCAATCCTTCTAGAACTTGGTCAGGGATATCTGCCTCCGAATCCGCCATTGTGACACCAGCATCAGCCCATACTTCTACGATATTTCTGTGCCATGGCACGTCAAACCACTGCGCGAAGCTCTGTGCGATAATCGCACCAACGCCCTCAGTATTAGCAATGTCCTCCACATCAGCAGCCCGTAATGCTTCGAGGCTTCGATAACGTGCCGCAAGAGCTCTGGCTGCGGTTGGTCCAACGTGTCGGATTGACAGTGCAACGAGAACACGCCACAGATCCGTATGCTTTGCAGACTCAAGGTTGGCCAGCAACTTTTCACCAGTTGCGTTAAGCGCACCGGCTTTGGTGGTGTACACCTTGGTGCGTTTAAGATCGTCTTCCGTCAGGTTAAACAGCTGGGCTTCGTCGATAAGCACGCCGGAGGCAATAAGATCCTCAGCTCCTTTTTCTCCGAGGGCTTCGATATCAAATGCGCCTCGTCCAGCTAGATAAGTAAGACGTGAGGACAACTGCGCTGGACATGATTGGGAGTTCGGGCATCGCCAGTCGGCGTCGTCTTCTTTTTGTGGCGCTAGGCGTGTTCCACATGCTGGGCATAGTGTCGGGAAAATAAATTCGCGTTCGCTACCGTCACGTTTTTCAACAACAGGACCGAGAACCTCTGGGATCACTTCGCCGGCTTTGCGGATAACCACGGTATCGCCGATAAGAACGCCTTTTCGTTTTACTTCGGTCTGGTTATGCAACGTAGCCATCTCTACGGTGGATCCAGCAACGAACACTGGGTCCATAACGGCAAAGGGTGTCACCCTGCCGGTACGCCCAACGCCGACCTGGATATCAAGAAGCTTGGTGGTCACTTCTTCTGGAGGATATTTGTAGGCGATTGCCCAGCGAGGCGCGCGGGCAGTGGATCCTAGCGCGCGCTGTTCTGCAAAGGAATCGATCTTGATAACTAACCCGTCCATCTCATGAGTCGCATCGTGGCGATGCTGTGCCCAGTAGGTCACGCGCTCCTGAACTTCTTGAGCCGAGTGGACACGTTTTGTATACGGCGATACTGGCAGACCCCATGCTTCTAGGGCTTTATATGCCTCGAACTGACTATCTGCTTCAAATCCTTCTGAAGCACCGATTCCATGACAAATCATCTTCAACCGGCGTTTACGAACAGCCTCAGTATCTTTTTGTCGCAGCGAGCCAGCAGCAGCATTACGTGGGTTTGCGAACGGCTTTCCGCCTTCTTTTTGGCGTTGTTCATTGACTAAAGCGAAATCTTCTACGGCAATGAATACCTCGCCGCGAATTTCGACAAGTTCTGGCACGGGGTATGCATCAGAATGCTGAAGACGGTGCGGGATGTCCTCAATAACTTTGGCGTTAGCAGTAACATCTTCTCCTACCCGACCATCGCCACGAGTAGCCGCCCGCTCAAGACGCCCAGAACGATAGACCAAATCGATAGACAGACCATCGATTTTAAGCTCAGTAAGATACGTAGCACTGGGGGTTCGCTGCAACCAATCATCAAGCTCGGCAGCGTCAAAAACATTGTCCAGACTGAGCATGCGCTCAAGGTGCTCAACATTGTCGAAAGAACTCTGTTCAACTGGAGCACCGACCCCCAAAGTGGGGCTCTCTGGCACAGCTAATTCTGGATGTTCCTGTTCTAATTGCTGCAGCTGGCGGAAAAGCTGATCAAACTCCGCGTCTGAGATTTCAGGGGTGTGGTTGTAATAGGCATCTCTATGGTGACGAACTTGTTCGGCAAGGTCGTCCCACTGGCGGCGTAGATCAGCAAAATTATCAGTCACGCAGCCCAGTGTAGCGGGGTAGGCAATTGCCGTGTTAACAACGCTTTTCGACGCCCAGTTACCCCCATGTCACGGTTATTCTCTAGGGTAAGCGTTATGAATAACATTGCAGCTCCCGACCAATCTTTTAATCCCGCACATGTCTTGAGTTTCGATTTAGAAACCACCTCTGCCAATCCTTTCGAAGCACGCATTGTCACTTCTGCGTTGGTACGAATTGATAGTTCTGGCGCCCATCCTGTGGAATTGCTAGCTGATCCAGGAGTAGAAATCCCAGAAGCCGCCAGCAAAGTTCATGGAATTAGCACAGAGTATGCCCGTGAACACGGCGAACCACACGAGGCCGTGCTCAAACGCACCGTTGATGAAATCTATGCTGCATGGGAAGAAGGATTCACCCTTGTGGTGTACAACGCACCGTACGATTTGACGGTATTACGCCAGCTCACCGGAGATTTTGTTGTTAAGGGCCCAGTGTACGACCCATATTTGATTGACCGCAGTATGGATCGCTTCCGTAAAGGAAAGCGTACTCTGACCGATTTGTGTTCTGTTTATGGTGTGCGGATGGACAATGCTCATGAGGCAACCTCTGATGCCTTAGCCGCTGCACGTATTGCATGGATGCAGGCGAAGAAACGCTTTAAAGACGATCTAGCGGCCTACTCACATGATGAATTAATGGAGTATCAAGCAGTTCAGTACTACGAGCTGCAAAAAGACATGAAGAAATACCTCGATGGGCTTGGCCGAGATACATCAACTGTCAATTTCGGGTGGCCAATGCAAAATTCGCGCTAACACACGACCATATGGAGCCACCTCGTGTGAAGCGCTGACAGATTTAAAGGTCACCTGCATCTTCACGCAGCATCGTGCGTACCCGCACGATGTGCTGGAGGTGTCGGGCCGCATCGAGGATCGTAGATGGCAGCGTGAAAAGCTGTTGTGTTACAGAACTTGTCTCCAAAACAGAACGGTCAAGCCCCATTTCGTCGATAAGTTTGGCCAGTTGAATAGCAGCGTGGCGCTCTGGGTCCTCAACAAGCTCTCCTACCGGTGTTGGTGTAGACAAACCCGGAGCCGGCAATGCCCATATAGCGCCAACGCCACTCGAGAGCGCATTACCGCAGGCATCGAGAGTCTTCGTGCCACAAAGATCATGAGGATTTATCACCATCGATGTGGCTCCTGACTGTCGCATCAGCTCGATAGCGGCGGCCGTAGATTCAGATTGCGGCACCGCTGCCGCCGAGATTGCGCTAAGCACAACCGCGCTGTGTTCATGCGACTGCACCGAACTCACAAGCGGAGCTAGTACTTCAACTAGATCTTTTACATGGACGGCGCGAATAACATCAAAATCCGTAGTACCTGGCACAGTACCGTGCATCAAGGCAACCGCATCGGGCTCATGAAGCTGCACTACCACCTGTGCCCCGAAACGACGCCTCAGGTCCCCGCAGTGCTCATGGATAGCCTCAGCCATGATGGCTGCGATGTCACGCACAGCCCCTCGATCGGTGACGGCACGGTGCCCATTCGCTAGCTCAATCCGAGTAGCTAGCGACCACGGTCCCATAAGCCTAGTTTTTATTAGTGAAGCATTCCCCCATTGCTGCTCAAGATCATCAAGATCGCGTTCAATCCCATCCCACAATCTACGAGTAGCAATTTGAGGACGAACACTAAGCCGCCACGACCGCGGACCTTTTTCCACAGGAAGTTCTGGCAACAGCGCACAGGTTCGCCCAACTAATTGATCTGTCACACCACGCTGCACCAGCTCAGGCAGAGCCATACAGTCACCAGTCTCCCCCACGATCACATCAGCAGCTTGGTAAAGATCAAGCCCTGGCATTGGACCCAACGCGCACGCGACCGATTCCAAGAAACCTACAGACTCCGCCATGGAGTGACCCAACCTCTTTCCCACTTCGCTACTGGTGTTCAGTGGCACAAATCGTGCCAGATCCTAGGACAATATCGCCATCGTCATCAGGAAGATAGATCACGGCGGCTTGGCCTCGAGCAACACCAGACAACGGGGTATGCAATTCCACTCGCATGGTGTCGTCACTCTCGTTGACCATCACGCTACAAGCAACCACACTGCCATGGGCACGAACTTGGACTTCAGCCTCAAAGCTACCTGTCATAGCTGGGTGCAAGTACTTCAGCCGATCAGCAGTCAACGCAATCACCTTCAAGTTCTCACGCGATCCAACGGTAACCGTTCCCGTTGCAGCGTCAATGTCCGTAACGTAACGAGGCTTACCATCAGCCGCAGGCTGCTTAATGTCAAGCCCTTTACGTTGACCGATGGTGTAATTCCAGGCCCCATCGTGTTCTTTTAGCTCATTGCCATCAGAATCCACAATCATTCCAGGACGTAGCCCAATATGGCGTCCCAAAAATGCCTGGGTGTTGCCATCTGGAATAAAGCAGATGTCATAAGAATCCGGCTTCTTAGCCACCGAAAATCCCATGGCAGCAGCTTCTTCCCTGATCTTTGGCTTCACGGTGTCGCCTACAGGGAACATGCAATGCGCAATCTCATGAGCTCCGAGGACTCCCAGCACATAGGACTGGTCTTTGTCCGGATCAATCGAACGCCTCAGATAGCCATCGCCGCCATCAACCGGCTGAGTCAAACGTGCATAATGACCGGTCACCACCGCATCAAAACCCAAGGCAATGCCTCGCTCTAGGAGGGCAGCAAATTTGATCTTCTCATTGCACCGCAAGCAGGGATTCGGAGTTTCTCCCGCCTCATACGAAGAGATGAAATCATCAATCACATCTTCTTTGAAACGATCAGAAAAATCCCAGACATAAAATGGGATACCAAGCTTGTCGCATACTCGGCGCGCATCAGCAGAGTCCTCCAACGAGCAACATCCTCGTGAAGATTCCCTCACCGTTTGCGGATCTTGAGATAAGGCAAGGTGTACACCCACCACATCGTGTCCGGCTGCGACTGCACGGGCGGCCGCCACCGCGGAATCAACGCCACCGCTCATTGCTGCTAGAACTCGCATGGGTTTCTCTTACTCCTACTTTGTCGGTGCTTGGTATCCAACTAAAACCACCACGGTAGCCTAGTCTTTTTCTCACCGTGGTAACAATTTGCTGTCATGTGCACAGTTACCCCAAAATCCCGTGTTCTAATACTAACCGCGTAGCATCGAGTGATTATGGGAAGAAAAAGCAAGAATAGTTCTCAGTCGCATGCGCACGGCCCAGTTCCTGGGGTGTATCCGACAACGACAGGTGAAGTAGAGCTTCGTGCCGATTCTTTTTTGCCCCATGCGTTCGAGGTTTACGTTAATGGTGTCCCATCCAGCCATATCGCCCAAGATCCTGAGCAATTGGAATATGAATATATGCGTTGGATCGCGGCTATCGTCGATTGGTTTGTTACTACCCATAGCGATCCGAAAAAACTACGCGTAACGCACCTAGGTGGCGGTGCCTGCACACTCGCCCGCTACGTATGCCACCGCTACCCCAATGCGCGTAACACGGTGGTGGAACTCGATGCGACCTTAGCCACGCTGGTGCGGGAGTGGTTTGATTTGCCTCGATCTCCTCAGCTCAAGATCCGTGTTGGCGATGCTTGGGAAGTAGCCCAAACATTTGTGCCCAGCTCCCGCGATGTCATCATTCGCGATGTTTTTGCAGGTAATCAAACTCCCCGTCGACTCACCACAGTCGAATTTTTTCAGCAATGCCACCAAGCGCTTTCTCCTGGGGGACTTTATGTTGCAAACTGCGGCGACCATCGCGACCTCAACGTTGCAAAAGCGGAAGTACAAGGTTTGCGTGAAGTTTTCGATCACGTTGCCTGCATCGCCGACCCTACCATGTTGAAGGGACGACGCTACGGCAACATCATTTTGATTGCCACGGACACCCAACTCCCCACTGACCAAGAACAACAAGCATTAACACGCCTACTTCTCGGCGGCGGAGTACCCGCCCAATTTAAGGGCGACAACTGGACAAAGAATTTCAGTTCCTCATCCACCGCACGACACGATTAAGCCATTCCTGCAAGACGAGCACGCGCAACCACATCAGGAAGCTGAGCAATAAGCGTATCGACGTCCTCCTCGGTCGTGGTGGCACCAAGTGTAAAACGTACCGCGCTTCGAGCAGTAGATTCTGAAACGCCCATTGCAAGAAGCACATGGCTTGCCCTGTTTACTCCGTTGGAGCATGCAGAGCCCGTTGAAGCCTCAAGCCCCAACGAATCCAACAACATGATGAGGCTGTCGCCTTCCGCGCCGGGGAATGACAGGTGAAGGTGGCCTGGCAAGCTATGGCGCGGGGTGTGGACAACGGTGTTGTCGATTGTAGCGACGACGTGATCTCGCAACTTATTAACCAGATAACGCAACCGCGTAGTTTCTTCGTCGACCTCGTTTACCGCTTCTGCCAGTGCGGCCGCGGTTGCCGCCGCCCCAGCTACGTCGACAGTTCCCGAACGAATACTGCGTTCTTGCCCGCCGCCAAACATGACAGGTTGTGGCGCTGGCGAACGCCGTGCGAGTAGTAGGCCAACTCCACGTGGCCCTCCGAATTTGTGAGCACTGGCCGCAAGAGTCGTAGCTCCCAATACATCGAAATTAATGTGCTGGTGTCCTACCACTTGCACTGCATCAACGTGGACAGGAGTGTCTACTTCTTTAGCGGCTGCGATGACCTTTTCAATAGGTTGAATCGCACCAGTTTCATTATTTGCCCACATGACCGCTGCAACAGCGGCTGGCGTGCTTAACGCATCAACATTTGCAATCGCTCCATGAGAGTCGACGGGAAGGAAATCTAAGTTGGCACCATGCGCTTCCAATGCTTTGACTGTTTCTAACACGCCTGGATGTTCAATTGTTGTGGTCACAATCCGGTTGGGAGCTTGTCCCTGACGGGCCTTCCACAAGCCATGGACCCCAATATTGTCAGATTCGGTGCCCGAGGCTGTGAAAATTACTTCAATAGGCTCACAGCCCAACAACTGAGAGATCTGTTCACGTGCCGTATCAAGCACGCTGCGAGCAGCACGGCCAGAAGCATATTGGCTAGCAGGATTAGCCATGCCTGCGTACTCGAGCCATGCAGCACGAGCTGTCTCACGGATTGGAGTTGTTGCGGCATGATCAAAGTAGCGAGTCTGCATGTTGAGGTAGTTTACTACCGTCTCGTGCTCACTCTACGTCCACGCCGCGATAATGGCTGTTCGTTTATGTGCGGCTGAGTTAACGAAGTTGGATTATTTCGGCGCACTAATTCTGAAAAAATTTGCAGACTTACTAAAAGTGCAACGATGGCGCATGCAGCACTGGGGCGTTGCCATGGGCTCAACCACGCGAAAAATGAACACTACGACGAGCCACCAGATCCACGACTTGGTGACCAACGCATAAAACAGCACCATGAATGTGACAAGACCTGTGATCACCATAGTGGATACGAAACATCCACGTGATCTAATCAATCATCATGACGCCCTTCCTTCATCGTGCTTGATATGTGCTACCTCTATCAATGCGCATAGAAAGCCGCTATGAAGTGCTAAAACACCGAACGCGAGCTATTTTCTAGTCAAAATAACCCGCGTTTGGATATACCACTACTTTTAAGAGCGTTGAGCAATTTCTTTGACGAGCAACGGTGCGATCTCATGGATATCACCGACGACTCCAAGATCTGCAATCTGGAAGAATGGCGCATCTGCATCATTGTTGATAACGACGATTTTCTTCGACGTCTGCATGCCTGATGTGTGCTGGATAGCTCCGGAAATACCCAAACCGATGTACAGATCCGGAGAAACAGTCACTCCCGTTTGTCCCACCTGATATTGCGCTGGATAGTAACCCAGATCTACTGCATCGCGGGTGGCTCCAACTGCACCGTTGAGGGCATCAGCCAGTGGCTCGACAATAGTGGTGAAGTTTTCTGCGGATTCCACGCCTCGACCACCAGCGATCACGACCTTAGCGGTACTTAGATCAGGTCGATCCCCCTGAGCCGCGGGGGTAAAGGAACTAACCTTGACGTCTTTGACGCCGGTTGCAGGAATATCCATCACAGACACTGCTGGCTGCGATGGCGCTGGAACAGCTTCCACAGCACCTGGACGCAAAGTATAGATCGGGCTCGCACCACCCACAGCTGCGGAAACATCGACGGTATCACCGAAAATCGACATCACAGCTGTGCGATCTGCGTTCACGCCTACAACGTTGCACAGCACTCCGGAAGCTAAACGGGCTGCCAGACGGCCCGCGATTTCATTGCCATGAGCTCCGGAGTCCAGCAGAATTGGACCCGGTTGGGCTGCTGCCAGCATAGACAACGCATCAGCCTGTGGAATAACAACTCGACTGTCCGCATCTGCGACCTGTGCGGCCACAATGGCTGTTGCACCGTATTCAGCAATTTGGCTGACTAGTGCTTCATGGCTGCCTGGTGTGCCAACTACAACTGCAGTTACATCACCTAGCGGACGGGCGGCAGTAATAAGCTCTCCGGTTGCGGGAAGAACCTGACCATTTGCGTGTTCTACGAGGACATAAACAGTAGACATATCTGTTCTCCTAAACCTTAAATAAGCTTTTCCGCAGCCAAGAAGTCTGCAATCTTTGCCGCTGCTTCAGCAGAGGATGTGTTAATAACTTCACCGGCGACACGGGCTGGTCGTTCCGTTGCAGCCGTGACTACAGTTGCTGCGTGCGCCAAACCAACTTGTTCAGGTGCTACGCCAATGGATGACAACGCCATGCGGGTAATCTCCGCCTTTTTCGCCGCCATAATGCCTTTGAAATTAGGGAACCGTGGTTTATCTGCTTTTTCGGTTACAGAAATAATCGCAGGCAGTGGTGCCTCAACCGCAAAATCACCATCATGAGTTTCTCGAATGCCTTTGACTACACCATCGACTATAGCCACGGAACGTAGGTGTGTTAATGCAGGCTGTTGGCGATATTCGCTCAAAATTCCAGGTACAACGCCCATTGAGCCATCAGAAGATGCAGAGCCCGTAACAACCATTGCAACGTCAGGGATTTGATTAATCGCGTTATGCAATGCCCAAGCAGTACCCAGAACATCAGAACCTGCGAGGCTGTCGTCGGAAAGCAACACCGCACGATCTGCACCCATCGCCAATGCCTTGCGTAAAGCTTCTTCGGCATTTGTTGGCCCTAAAGACAACGCCACGACTTCGTATCCAGCATCTGGGTTGTCGTCGCGAAGCCGCAATGCCTGCTCCACTGCGTACTCGTTAATCTCATCGATGACTGAATCCACGTTCGTGCGATCCAACGTGTAATCAGCCTCGAGCTTTTTCACCGACCACGTGTCGGGAACATTTTTGACCAGAGCCACAATAGCGGGCATTGGTGCCATTCCTTCCTCATTGTGCGCACAAGCACCGACGCAGTGCTCGTCCGCATAGATGAATATCTATTTGTTTTTTATAGTGCGCTTGGACCCTTGTGGGCCACGCGCCCGACTAGTCTAATGCAGCGCACAAACTTGTGCTTATCGTGAGCATGCATCTGGCATTTTCTTCCTATATCTGTGAATGTTCGCGCGCATGGCAGATCAAAGCTACACCTTTTCGACCAATGCGGGTACATATCACTGCCATAGGAGTATTGCCCTTGAGCTTGAGTTTCTTTCGCAATTGATCCGGATCCACATCCACGCCTCGTACTAGGATTTCTAGGCTTCCGGCATCGTGAGCAACCAAAGCCGATTTCAGCTGTTTAAGCCCCACCATCTCAATGAATCTAAAGCCGCTTCTCCCCTGCGGAATGAGATCACCAGTGAGATAAGCAATGTGCTCATCAAGCATCCATAATTGTTCACGCGCAGCATAGTGTTGGACCAGTCCCGCACGTACAACTGCACCATCGGGGTCGATGATAAAAGTCCCTGGATCCCCAGCGGGTACTTCACCACCGTGGCGGTCGTTGAGGACGTCGACACTTTGATCTGGTCCAATCATGATGGCTTCCCGAGTCAATCCTTCCGATAACTCTGGTGTGTAGAGGCACGCTTCTTTTACGCCACCAGCAACGCTTACAACGCTGACCAGCCCGTCCCATTCTTGAAAATCCAAGCCCGGCGCGCATTTGATTGCCATCGGTGCGGCTGTGGTTGTAGTTATGCGCCAATGGTCAACCAATTGTGGCAGCGGTGGAATGAGTTGGTCGGGCTTGGTGATTCTGCGTCCTCCTGCACGCCGAGCGGGGTCTGCGATGATGACGTCGCTGCTTGTCGACGCTCGTTTTAGTGCGTCTGCTTGAAAAAATAGACCATTAGGCACATTTTGTCGTGCCATAAGGAGGCGTGACATATCGAGGTCGCTGCCGTGGTACGCCATACCGAGATCAGTAATTGCTGCTCCCTCTGTACCGATGGAGCATGTTACGTCGTGGACTATTGCTTCGGATCCACAGACACGGTGGATGCGGTGCGCTCGTTGCTGAGCCACAGCTAGTGGCGTTGCTTGTTGTGCGGAATCGTGGCACATCAGCCAGTCGTGCGGGAGTTTTCCCTGCGCTGATGTTCGAGAGGCGCATAGTTCCATTGCTGCTCGACCATTGGCGCCGAAATGTTTGTGAAACGTTGCGGCGTCTTTTACTGCTGTCGCTTTGGTCATCTCATGGTCGCGAGTGATCGCGCCTGCTACAGCTGTTATTTCTGCATCAAGGTCGAGGAGGAAATGCACCTCGTCGGTGGTGTAACTCACTGGTTGGTGTTCTCGTTTTCAGTGTTTTTTAAAAGTGTTGTTTTAGAAGCGTTCGGGAGGGGTAAAACTATAGAATTCTTCAAAGCGCGGATCGTCTACGGGATCGCCAATGATGGGTGTCATGTCTGCGCGGCGAAGAAATTCTAGTACGTCGCGCACACAATCGAATCGACTGAGGATCAGTAGTTGTGCCCATGTTGGGATTACGAGTCGTATGAGTCCTGCCCGCCATCCGTCGAGGATGAGTGATGGGGAAAACCAACCGGTTGATGCTGCTTCGCGGGTATTTCCGTCGGGTTCTTGTCCAGGGGGTTGTACTGCGACGAAAGCAAACATATCGAATCGTTTTTCGTCTGTTTCGGGGCTTACCCATCGGGTGGAGGGGCGTAGCCATTCAGAGCGTAACGTGAGATCATGTCGTGCCAAGACTTGAGAAAGCGATAGTCTGTGACTTTCCAACGCCAACCGTTGAGGGTGGTATTGCGTGGCATCAGGGATGGGAGTGCCGTCTGAGTGTGTGGCTAGCAGGGTGCCGGTTTCTTCAAAGAGTTCGCGTGCTGCTGCGAATAATAGTGCGCGTGCTCGGTTACGGTTTGTGCCGAGTGAGCGAGCCCAGTGCATGAGGCTTGGCCCACCAAAGGTTTCGTGTTCTGATTCGACACCATCGAGTTCGAAGTCACGGGGATCTACTCCGCCGCCTGGGAATACGGTGGCATTGGGAAACGTCGGCATCGATGAGACTCGTTCTTGAACATAGACTTCGAGTCCAGTGGGGGAATCTCGGATCATGAGCACGGTAACGGCTAGTTTTGCACCGTCGAGCCCTTCAGTGAGGTCCACTGGTGTACTCATGGGAGTTGCTCACCTCGATTCCCAAGTCCGGCGTAGTCGCAAGATATTCTACAGCGTGTTTGATTTGTCGACAGTCCGCTAGCGACGGTGACTACGGGCAGTGCGCTGACGGCGCGCGAAATAACGGCCGTCGATCTTGTCTACTTTGATGGGCTGATGGAATGCCTTGGTGAGGTTTGCACTGGTAAGGACTTCGTCGATAAGCCCTTGGGAGACTACTTCGCCTTCGTCTAGGAGTAGTGCGTGAGTAAAACCTGCGGGAATCTCCTCTACATGGTGCGTAATCATGACCATCGCCGGTGCGTCGGGATCCATTGCTAGTTGAGCAAGGTATCCCACGAGGTCCTCTCTGCCACCTAGGTCCATGCCTGCGGTGGGTTCGTCGAGAAGCAAGAGCTCGGGATTGGTCATAAGAGCGCGGGCAACTAGGACTCGTTTTCGCTCACCTTCGCTTAAAGTCCCCCATGTTTGATCTGCTAGGTGGTACGCACCGACTTGTTCTAGGATCTCAATGGCGCGATCGTGATCCCATTTGTCGTATTCTTCGCGCCACCGCCCCAAGATGGCGTACCCTGCCGAGATCACGAGATCAAGGACTTTTTCGTTGGTAGGAATTCGGTTTCCTAACGCTGACGAAGAAACACCGATCATCGCTCGCAAATCGCGCATATCTGTTTTACCGATGCGCTCCCCCATGATCCACAATGCACCTTTTGAGGGGAATTCTTCGGCAGCCGCCATCCGAATGAGTGTGGTCTTGCCCGCACCATTTGGTCCGAGGATCACCCACCGCTCATCCAATTCGACTTGCCAGGTGATAGGCCCTACCAGCGTTTTTCCACCCCGAGTGAACTCAACCTCTTCAAAATCGAGAAGGAGATCGGGGTTACGCGGATCATTCTTCGGGTTCGTCATAGGTTCCATCATGACGGATTTCTCACTGTGCATGTGGAATAGACACAGCTTGACTACTCTAAGAGACAAGGCTCGGGAAGGATTTTCCCGACAGTGAACAGTCCCCTACGCATAGAGGAATCGGCATATGAGTTCGAAGTCCACACGACTTGCTATTGAAGATGTTCGCCCCAAGGTTTCGTGCGGGCGACGACCGTCGAAAGCCGTGGTCGGGGAAATGATTCCCGTCAGCGCTTTGGTGTGGCGCGAAGGCCACGATGCCATTGCCGCCACTCTCGTGGTAACTGATCCGACAGGTCAAAGTTCCTCCATTGCCATGGCGACCAAGAAGTTCGATCCCGACCGTATGTGGGCAAGTTTCGTTCCTGATCGCCCCGGTACGTGGACTTTTAGAGTCGATGCTTGGTCTGACGCCGTAGCCACGTGGCGCCATGCAGTGACCACAAAAATTGAGGCAGGTCAAAGCCCCGAGGAACTTTACAACGACATTGAGCATGGGGCTGCCCTATTTGAATCAGCCATCGCTAGTGCACCTAAGGCCGAAAGAAAGACTCTAGCGCCAGCGTTTACTCGGGTCATCAACGCACTGCGCAGCGACGCTCCCCTGCGCACCCGAGTCGCTCCTGCACTCAGCGCAGAAATCACGTATCTGCTGGCTGAGCATCCTGTGCGCGAACTGCTCACCCGCGGGCACACCTACTCAATTTCCGTTGAACGTACTAAGGCCCTGTATAGCTCATGGTACGAACTATTCCCGCGCTCAACTGGCGGCTGGGACGATAACGGTCAGCCTGTTCACGGCACATTCGTTACCACAGCTCAGGCTTTGGATCGAGTGGCTGCCATGGGTTTTGATACTGTCTATTTCCCACCAATCCACCCCATCGGTGAGATTAACCGCAAAGGCAAAAACAACACACTCATTGCCCTACCTGGCGACGTAGGGTCACCATGGGCAATCGGCTCTGCTGAAGGTGGCCACGATTCAGTGCACCCCCGTCTAGGAACTATCGACGACTTCCGCGCGCTCATCGCCCGTGCACGCGAGCTGAACCTTGAAGTCGCACTTGATTTAGCGTTGCAAGCTGCACCTGACCATCCATGGGCGAAATCTCACCCAGAGTTTTTCACCGTACTTGCTGACGGATCTATTGCTTTCGCAGAAAATCCACCCAAGAAATATCAAGATATCTACCCATTGAATTTTGATAACGCACAAAAGAAGATCTATGCCGAAATTCTGCGCGTCGTCCTTTTCTGGGTTCAGCAAGGTGTGACCACCTTCCGCGTAGATAACCCTCACACCAAACCAGCAAACTTCTGGGAATGGCTTATCGCCAAGGTTCATGCCAAGCACCCCGAAGTCATCTTCCTGGCGGAAGCTTTTACCCGCCCGGCGCGACTCTATGGCCTAGGCAAAGTGGGCTTTAGCCAGTCCTACACCTACTTCACGTGGAAGACTTCGAAGACTCAGCTGCAGCAATTCGCCGAAGAAATCGCTGAGATGGCTGATGTTAGCCGCCCCAACCTGTTTGTTAACACCCCCGATATTTTGCACGAGTCACTGCAGTATGGCGGTCGCGCCATGTTTGCTATTCGGGCAACGCTTGCAGCAACCATGTCGCCGGTATGGGGTGTGTACTCCGGATTCGAGCTCTTCGAGCATGAAGCAGTAGCCCACGGTAGTGAAGAGTATGCAAACTCCGAAAAATACGAACTACGGCCTCGCAACTTTGACACTGCCCGCGCAGCGGGTAATTCTCTCGAACCGTATCTCACTTTGCTCAATTCGATTCGTGCACAGCACCCTGCTCTCCAGCAGCTACGTGTGATCGATTTCCACCCAACCGATAACGACTCCATTCTTGCCTACAGCAAGGTTGATCCGGTCACCGGCGACACCATCGTGGTAGTAGTCAACCTAGATCCTGACCATGCTCAACAGGCAACACTTGAACTCGATATGGAAGCCCTTGGGCGCGACACCACAGAATCCTTCGATGTCACCGATCTGGTGTCCGGACAGCAATTCCACTGGGGACAACGTAATTTCATCCGCCTCGATCCGTGTGCCAACGTAGCTCATATCGTTGCTATTCCACCTGCACCGAATAGCCGCAAAGCGCAACTATCGTGGCGCGGAGAATCCGATTATCGGAACTAATAACAGTCAACATCCGCCTCATATCGACTTAACGTAAAGAAAGTACTTACTCTCATGGTTTCTCCTACTCAGATCACACCAGTCCATCCTGATGTCCTCCACGCCCTCAAAATCTGCCAGTACCACGATCCGCACGGAGTATATGGCTGGCACGAGGTAGATGCTGAACGCGCAGTTATCCGTACCCGCCACATCGGAGCAGAACGCGTGGAAGCATTACTCAGCGACTCCACTGTGGTAGAGCTCGCCGCCGTAGGTGACGACATCTTTGAAGCAATCGTTGACCACGATGCTTCCTGCGATTATCGCCTACGAATTCACTGGCAAGGTGGACAAGTAACCGAGCAAGCCGATGCATACCATTTCCTGCCAACGCTAGGTGATCTTGACCTCCACCTCATCAACGAAGGCCGTCATGAGCGACTTTGGGAAGTACTCGGCGCAAACCCGACCACTATCACCACGGCCATGGGTGACGTTGAAGGTACTGCCTTTGCAGTCTGGGCACCTAACGCAAGCGGAGTTGCTGTCATCGGCGACTTCTGCGGATGGAACCCCAGCCAATACCCTATGCGGAGCCTCGGCTCGACCGGAATCTGGGAGCTGTTCATCCCTAACATTGGCGTGGGAACAGTCTACAAATTTGCGATCCACACCCACGAAGGTCATCGTCTCGACAAGGCAGACCCCATGGCAAAGCGTGCCGAGGTAGCACCGGCAACCGGCTCTATCATCGCTTCCTCCTCCTACACGTGGAATGACGATACATGGATGACCAATCGTGCGCACACCGACCACGACAACACTGCGATGAGCGTCTACGAGGTCCATCTTGGTTCATGGAGCCAAGGCCAAAACTACGAGGAACTAGCCACCAACCTTGTCGACTATGTCAAGGAAATGGGCTATACCCACGTGGAGTTCCTCCCTGTAGCAGAGCACCCCTTTGGTGGTTCATGGGGCTACCAAGTTTCTGGTTACTACGCTCCTACCTCACGCTGGGGTACCCCAGATCAGCTTCGCTTGCTTATCGACGCCTTCCACCAAGCAGGCATCGGCGTAATCGTCGACTGGGTACCAGCACACTTCCCCAAAGATGCCTTTGCACTCGGCCGCTTCGATGGTCAAGCTCTTTACGAACACCCTGACTGGCGCCGCGGTGAACAAAAAGACTGGGGCACCTACGTTTTCGATTTCGGCCGCAACGAAGTCCGCAACTTCCTCGTCGCCAACGCTTTGTACTGGCTCGAAGAGTTCCATGTCGATGGACTCCGTGTCGATGCTGTGGCCTCCATGCTGTATTTGGACTACTCACGCGAACCCGGTGAGTGGCTTCCTAACATCTACGGTGGCCGTGAAAACCTCGAAGCTGTTCAGTTCCTCCAAGAAATGAACGCCACCGTGCACAAGAGCCACCCAGGCGTGATGACCATTGCTGAAGAATCCACCTCATGGCCAGGAGTTACCTCTCCAACGTGGGAAGGCGGCCTCGGTTTCAGCATGAAATGGAACATGGGCTGGATGAATGACACACTCGAATACTTCTCACACGAGCCTATTCATCGCATGTACCACCACAACGACATCACATTCTCCATGGCGTACGCATACTCTGAGAAATTCGTGCTCCCCTTCAGCCACGACGAAGTAGTTCACGGCAAAGGCTCGCTGTGGACTCGAATGCCAGGCGACGCATGGAACAAAGCAGCGGGTCTACGCACCTTGTATGCCTACATGTACGCTCACCCAGGCAAGAATCTGCTGTTCCAGGGACAAGAATTCGGCCAAGTGAAAGAATGGTCCGAAGAACGAAGCCTTGACTGGGGTGACATGGACGGTTGGGAAGGCGAATACCACCGCGGTATCCGCACCCTAGTGCAAGACCTCAACGCACTGTACAAAGACTCCCCTGCGCTCTACAGCCAAGACAACAACCCAGCAGGATTTAGCTGGACAAAGTCTGACGACGCAGCAAACAACATCTTGTCTTTCGTGCGCTACGGTGCTGATGGATCCAAGATCCTAGCTGTATTCAACTTTGGTGGAGCAGATCACCCAAGCTACAAATTAGGTGTGCCTGAAGGCGGAAACTGGAAGTGCATCCTCAACACTGATGCAGGCATCTACGAAGGAGAAGACAACTACCTCGACAGCGACGTCATGGCGTGGGACACCGACTGGGATGGCTATCAGCATTCCCTCACAGTGCATATACCTGCAATGAGCGGCCAGCTCTATCGTTGGGAAGCATAATCACGCTGTTGTAAGAAGGTACGTTGCCGACCAGCATCAAACTGGCCGGCAACGTACCGTTCTCGCTTTTACTAGTTACTACCCGCGCTTTTCTTAAAAAGTTTTTCGGAACCTACAAAACTCTGGCTCACTTCTGATTGCGCGGCATAAACGGGGGTATTTCGAAGCATTTTTCTCAGAACTTCACACCAAATCGCTTCCAAACCGGCCGTTTGAGTAGATTTGGTGTGAAGTGCCTTCTTTTTCGGGGGTGAGCGGGGGTGGCGCGCGCACCAACGCCCACCAACGCCAGCCAATCCCAGCCAAGCCATGGTTATGGAAAACGTCCCACTCCGCGTAGTGCCACGCCCGAACCCCCGGCGAACTAATCAATGCACTCTAAAACCGGAAGAGCCCATTAACGATCAAAACAATTTGCTTGCCATTTTTGATCGGGCAGCCTGCACACGAGAATCACTAGGCTCAAACACCGAATACAATTCCAGCAACCGCGTCCTAACTTTCTCGTTAGGCAACAGTTCGATGAGACGATCAAACGCTTCCTCTACTTTTCCAGTCGTGATCTCTGCATCAGCAGCAGCGAATGCTTTATCCACGTCCTGTAGATCAGCATCTGCAACAGCAATAGGATCGACGCTCCGGTCAGCATCCTTCAGACGCGACAACAATCTGGCGTTGTCTCGCGCTTGCAAGGCCATCTGATTCTTTGGTTCATGGCGCAAAATTTCCTCATAAACCGCAATGGCCGCATCAAAATCGCCAGCATTCAATGCCTCAGTAGCAGGTTCAAAGCGAGGATCCTCTGCTGGCTCTGCTTCTGCATCATCACCTGTGATGCCCGGTAGTTTCCCTTCGACGGCTTTAACTACGGCAGCTGTCCATTGCTGCAACGCTTCCATTGGCTGACCGCCCTCAAAATTAGCCAAAGGCTGACCTTGAGCCAACGCCACGACCGTCGGCAAGCCCTGAATGCCAAACATTTGGGCAACCTGCGGAGTAGCGTCCGCATCAATATAGGCGAAAATGAAACTCAAGCTTGCGCCGCTGGCAATCTGGCTAAGATCCGCTCGTAACTGTTCCGAGTCGGGGCTTCGTGGAGTACCAATCAACACCACAACGGGAACCTGCATGGAACGCTTAATAAGCTGCTCTTCCACGTTATCCATAGTGATGGTTACTGTGGGCTCCACCTCAGTCACAGACGACTGACCCGCTCGCTGTGCTTGAGAACGCGCCTCCGCACGAGCTTTTACCTCTCCTAGATCAATCGCACCTGCAACAAAACGATTGGGCGTTGTCATGATATTTTTCACTCCTCAGCAAAGTATTTACCTGTGCCAGCCTACGTTCTTCCACCAATTTTTGCGTGGTCGATCGTTTTATATGAAGTAAATCGAAGTATCACTTAAAATAACACTCAGTTTTATAATTTCTGAGCGTGCAGTGAGGGGCGATGGAAGAAAAGGTCCACAACCTAATGAACAAGATGCAGGATCGGCACCTGCACATGAAGGCTGCGTGGTATGGACCTGTCCTTTCTCCTCTTCTCCTAGTGGCAGGTGTGTGCCTGCTAGTCTTTGGCATCATCATCTTGCCTACCCCAGCCCCTGGTTGGCTCTGTATTTTTATCGCGCTAGGAATACTTTCTCTGGTGCATCCACCTACCCACAGGCTTACAATCTGGCTAGCATCCAAGCTGGATATCTTCTTTGCTTGGTACGGTCAGCGCCATCCAGCAGTGCGAACCAGCCTCGTTGGATTATTGATCCTCTTTATGGTGTTGGTAATGGGCGGAACCTACCTATTCATTGCACCCGCCCACTGGCCAAGTATTTAGCCTCAATAAGGCAAAGAAAATGATCCGCTCCTAGTGAACTTGCATCGCAATGATTGTTAGCTCACTAGAAGCGGATCAGAATTTTTCGGAAGGATTTTATTTCTTCAGTAAGTAGTCGTGAAGGTCCGAGACAATCTCCATAGCGCCTGTTGGCCCTAGACCAAGGAACCACACATCGTCATTAACGCGGTGGGCCTTACCCGCAGCCACTGCTTCAAGGTTTTTCCATGCCGGCCCCTCAACTACAGCGGTTTCCCCTGTAGCATCTGGCTTTCCGTAGGAAGTATAGAAGATGACCGATCCTGCAGCTTGATCGATGTTTTCTGGAGAAATTTCAACAGCAAGATCATCAACGTTTTGTTTTTCTGGGCGAGCAAGCCCAGCATCGGCAAGAACAACACCGATCAACGACTTGTTTCCATACAGCCTCAGCTTGTTAGGCATAAACCTAACGAGAGAAACCTCAGTATTTTGAGGAACGTTATTCTTTAACTCAGCAACGCGGTCAGCATACTCATTCAGTTTTTCTTCCGCTTCTTTTTCCATACCAAGTGCCTCGCCAACGAGGAGGAAGTTTTCCTTCCATGGAGAACCTGGTCGGATGGAAAAAACCGTAGGCGCAATGTCAGAAAGCTGCGGATACAGTTTGTCGGCACGCAATTGCGAACCAATAATCAGGTCGGGCTTCAAAGCAGCAATTGCCTCGATATTAAGCTCGTTGATAGTGCCAACTCGCTCCACGTCTTTTACCTTATCGGCGAGATAGCTCGGCACTGGATTAGCACCCTTGGTAGTGGTCATTCCTACTGGGGTGATCCCAAGAGACAAGACGCTATCTAATTCACCGGTATCAAGGACAACAACACGCTCGGGCTTTGTTGTGATCTCCGTTGTTCCAGCAGCATGAACGACGGTACGTGGGAATTGACCAGGTTGTGCATCACTACCAAGCTTGGCAGTTTCTTGATCAGCGGTGCTAAAACGCTGGCCACCCACGGCAACATCAGTGTTACCTTGAGCGTTAGTCGAGGAATTGTCAGAAGAAGAACACGCTGCGAGGGACAGCATCATTACAGTGGCTGTGGCGAGGGCAAGGAAAGGACGCATTGCTTTCGCACGAGATCGGGATATTTCGAACATGTTGGACAGGTTACCCTAATTTCAAATTAATTGGTTAGAATTATCTAATGCTTCGACAACCTCGTGTCCGGCTACCATTGCCTTTAGTTATCACTTTCCTTGTAATCATCCTCCTCTGCATGATCATTATGAGTTTAGGAGTCGGGGCTCGAAATATTACCTCACCTGACATACTTGCAGCTCTTAGACACTACGGCGACCCAACAAACAGCCACATCATCTGGGGACGCCGAATCCCCCGCACGCTCATCGCCATTGCAGCCGGTGCGTCACTGAGCCTCGCAGGTGTGCTAATTCAAGCATTAACCCGTAATCCCCTAGCGGACACCGGTGTATTCGGCATCAACGCCGGCGCAGCTTTTACCATTGTCATCGGCATAGCTCTAGCTGGATCGCTAAGTCACATCAGCATATTCGCGCTCGCGCTACTAGGCGCAATCCTAGCCGGAGCATGCGTATACGCACTCAGTATGAACTCATGCAAAGGCTCTGACCCCTTACGTCTCGTACTTGCCGGTGTAGCGCTAAGCGCAATACTCACTGGCATCGGCGACGGCTTATCACTAGTGAATCCCCAAGCATTTGATCGACTCAAGAGCTGGATGGTCGGCAACATCGACGCCGGTTCTTATCAACCCGCAGCCGTAGCAGGGGTAGGACTAATCCTAGGGATTCTCGTCACTGCAACATGCATGAGACAACTCAACGCATTATCCCTAGGAGACGAGTTGGCCATCACCATGGGGGCGTCGATAGCAAAAACTCGGCTATTCACATTCATCGCAATCGTCGTACTCGCTGCTAGCGCCACTGCCGCAGCTGGGGTAATTACGTTTCTAGGGCTTATGGTTCCGCATATCGCACGATGGATCGTAGGCCCCAACCTCCTACGCTTAGTGGCCACCGCATCTCTCATCGGCCCCATCATCGTGCTATCAGCCGATATCCTCGGCCGAATCATCGTTCCAGGCGAATTCCCCGCCGGCGTGGTCGTCGCATTCATCGGCGCACCATTCCTCATCGCTTACGCGCAGACGAAACGCAAGGAGATTTAGCATGCGTGCACTCGTCATACTCTCCTCCTTCCTCCTAGTCACCGCGGCATACAGCTTGGTAATTCCCGGAGCCGGACTAAGTACTTGGCAGCTTCTCACCAGCGAAACCCCATTAGCACACACGGTTGTCATGCAGTGGCGCTTGCCTCGAGTGGTCACCGGAATCCTAGTAGGCGCAGCACTCGCCATAGCAGGGTCACTATTCCAATCCCTCACACGCAACCCGCTCGGATCACCTGACGTCATCGGATTTTCAACCGGCGCCTACACCGGCGTAATCGCAGCCTTCCTCCTTGGATGGTCAGGCTTTGGTGCCACCATTGTCGGTGCGCTCATCGGCGGTCTAGCAGTTTCAGTCGTGGTGATCGCACTGTCAGTCCGAACGCGTATCGACGGCCTCCGCATCATCCTAGTAGGCCTAGGAATCTCAGCAATGCTCTCGGCCCTCAATAGGTGGCTAATCACCCGCGGAGAACTCGACACAGCACTGTCTGCTGCAAGTTGGGGTGCAGGCTCACTCAATGGACTCCGCTGGACCATAGCGATACCAGCCTGCTGTGTCCTAGCAATTCTTATCATCACAACCATTCCATTGCGGCGATTCCTCGATGTTCTTAGCCTAGGAGACGATCTCGCTGTAGGCCTCGGACTTCGATTGCAGTTAACCAAGCTCCTCCTCCTAGTCGGTGGAGTATTCCTCGTGGCAGCAACCACCGCTGTCGCAGGCCCCATCGCATTTGTGGCTTTGGCGTCTCCACACATTGCCTGTGCACTAACGTCGTCTGCACGAACCCCACTTGTAGAGACGTCGGTAATCGGCGCTTTGCTTATTATCGTTGCCGACCTCATCGGCCAGCGACTTTTCTACCCCACCCAGCTTCCTGTTGGCCTCGTCACCGTCACCATCGGTGGCATGTACCTGCTGTGGCTCATAGCCCGCGGCTCGAAGGAGAACTCATGACCAGCACTTCCCCCATTCTTCGTACCGATTCCGTCACATTGGCGTGGGATAAGCACACAGTAAGTACTGATCTCACGGTCGAGGTGCCGCAAGGACAATTCACAGCCATCATTGGGCCAAATGGTTGTGGAAAATCCACACTATTAAAAAGCTTCGCCCGAATTCTTCAACCACACACTGGGCAAGTATATCTAGGTGACAACCCGCTGGATTCTTTGCACACAAAATACATAGCCCAACGTATCGCTTTGCTGCCACAAACAGCACTTGCACCAACTGATATTACTGTCGAAGAACTCGTAGGCAGAGGTCGTTTCCCCTACCAAACCCTTCTGCGACAGTGGTCAACTAAGGATGCTCAAGCAGTTGATTCCGCCCTCCTAGCAACCGGCACGGCACAACTACGCCACCGCCGCGTTACTGAACTTTCTGGCGGCCAACGTCAACGAGTCTGGCTCGCAATGGTGCTGGCCCAAAACACACCCGTAGTTCTCCTAGACGAGCCCACAACGTATCTCGATGTAGCCCACCAATACCAGCTTTTAGAGCTCGCCCGAGCACTGCGGCAACAGCTCGGACGAACTATTGTGACCGTCTTGCACGATCTACAACAGGCTGTTAGATATGCCGACCATCTTATTGTGATGAAAGGTGGCGCAGTCTATGCCGAAGGCGCTCCAAGCAGCATCATGACACCACAATTGATTTCCGAGGTATTTGAAATCAATGTTGATGTTCATACCATCGACGATCATGTGGTGATCGTGCCCAAAAGCATGCCTCAACCTGATGTATCAGTCCTAGAAAATCTGCAATAGGTTTAGCTCTCCGAATCCCCTGCAAGCACACGCTCCACCGATGCTACCTTCTGCTGCAATTGCCCTGTGTAACTTGGTCGGATATCTGCCTTAATAACAAGGCTTGCCCGAGGAGACACAGCAAGAACAGCGTCGGTGGCTTTCTTCACCACAGCCATGACTTCATCCCACTCCCCTTCGATCAAAGTAAACATGGCATTTGTCTCATTCGGCAGACCAGATTCGCGAACAACTCGGATGGCCTCTGCTACTACATCAGCCATTTCTGCCTTGTTATTTGAGGTTTCGGTAGGTGCTACAGAAAATGCAAGAATCATGTCAATGAGCATAGTCTCACACTCCAAATATGGTTTGAATGCACAAAATCCGCACACATGACAGTCGATGTAGCTAAAGTTGGAAACCATGAGTACCGATATTTCAGCCATTGATATTCCACACGAGCTCGTTATCTGCCTAGACCACGTAGGCATCGCAGTTCCAGACTTCGACGCAGCCGTCGAATTCTACCGTTCTGCATTCGGCTGGGTTAACCACCACGATGAGGTTAACGAGGAGCAAGGCGTTCATGAGGCCATGATTGGCCCTAAGAACCTCAAGGAAACCGATGGAATGATCCAGATTCTCGCTCCATTGAACGAAGAATCCACCATTGCTAAGTTCATCGATAAGAAGGGCCCAGGCTTGCAGCAAATGTGCCTGCGCACCTCAGACATCGACGCGCTCTCTGAGCACCTCAAAGCTCAGGGCGTTCGCCTTCTCTACCCAGAACCAAAGAACGGCACCGCTGGCGCTCGTATTAATTTTGTTCACCCAAAGGATGCCGGCGGCGTCCTCCTAGAGCTCACCGAGCCACAGAAGTAAGGCGTTTCTAGCCAAGAGCGGCCGGTATCCCTTTGACTGCAAGGGGATACCGGCCGCTCTTTTGCATTAGCTGTTTATTAGCGACGTTCCCAACATGAACGATGCCAGTGGCGTCGATCGTCAGCGCCTCGAACAGAATCTTTGGGCCACGCCACAATATGCGCAATTCCCGGAGGAATATTTTGATTACATCCTGGACATACGTAGAACTTCACGGCAGCATGCGAACCCATATGCCGCATCAAGTACAGTTCACCATTAGTCCACTGCGGACCCTCTACAACCTGAGTTCCGTAGTAAGTTGCGCCATCTCGCGGTAAAGCGCGTAATTCCGGCACTGCTCTTCTATTTCTTCGCCCCACGTTAGATCAACCTCTCACACAAAACTAACTAGAACAGTCGCAGTTCTGTCGATTCAATGCCACGCAGAGAATCATAATCAAGTGTGACGCATCGAATTCCACGGTCTTCAGCCAAAGTCCGAGCCTGCGGTTTAATGTGCTGGGCTGCAAATACACCTGCCACTGGTGCGAGTAAATCATCACGGTTAAGCAGCTCAAGGTAACGACTTAATTGCTCAACGCCATCAATGCCACCACGGCGCTTAATTTCGACGGCGACGGAGCCACCTTTATCATCACGGCACAGAATATCGACGGGGCCAATTGGTGTGGGGTATTCCCTACGCACTAACGAGTAGCCGTCGCCAAGCGTTTCAATATGCTCAGCTAGAAGCTCTTGGAGATGCGCCTCAACGCCGTCTTTTTGTAGCCCTGGGTCCTCACCCAAGTCGTAATACATATCGGAGTGCAGTGCTTCAATCGTGATACGCAGCTGCTCACCTTTTTTATTTTCAACGATCCATAGCGGAATCGATTCACCAGTCTCCGATTCCTCATGCGTCGTTTCCGTTAACGTACACGGAGGTGTCATCCAGTTCAGAGGCTTGTATGCACGGTCATCAGCATGAATAGAAACAGATCCATCAGCTTTGACCATGAGTAGACGATCGGCCATCGGAAGGTGAGCTTCGAGGCGACCAATATAATCGACAGAACAACGAGCAATGACAAGACGCATGCTCAATACCCTATCGTGTTAGGGCTATTTACGCTTATTCTGGTCGACTTTGCGATACAAGGCGTTGTAGTCGATCCGTTCTTGACGTCGACTAGGAGCGGATTCAATCCACGAAACAAAAGCCATCGATGCAGATTTGTCGAGTGCTACTTCATATTCTCGAGCCAAATACTTAATCTTGTGAACCGTCGCATCGGAATGAAGCAATAAAATTTCGGAATCTTCAAGTGGGCGTGCCCCCAAATAATCCACTTGCTGGCGATCCACGACCAAATCTGGCCCAGGTTTGAGGGAACGGAGCTTGAAATACTGCAATCCTTCGCCGTGATACCTCATGGATCCATGACGCCAATGTCGGCCACTAGGAGACGGTAACTCACGAATAACTACAGCAGAGCCGCTACATCGTACGTATAAAAAACGCCATGCAGCGACAGCAAGCAGCACGGCGAGGACCAATAAGAGAAGGGTAATACCAATGGCGAACTTCATCACATTGCTCCTTGCGGCGAGGCTGAGAATGTCAGAACAGCTAAAACAACTGCACAAAAAATAGTTAATCTGATATTTTACTACGGTTACCAGCGGGAACAAACTTAATCATTTTTAAAAGTGAAGCTCAATAATATAAATTCACCGAAAACCCCTGCGAGGCTCCCAGACTTAAGCTGAGAATCCCACAGGGGCTTACGAATGGAGAGGGGCTTGTGCCCTTTTCCTAGGCCTCTGCCTTACGACGTACGGCCTTGAGCTCTGCTTCTGCACGAGCCTTGGAAATTTCGTCATCGGCCTGGAGATGCGACTCGGACTCAGCGGTATTAACCTCATCAGCCCAAATAGCGTACTCCGCAAGAATGGTGACCTTTTCCTTAGAAATGGAGAGGAAACCACCCTGGACGGCGGCGACGAGCTTGTCGCCGTCGACCGGACGGATAGTCACAACACCGTTGTCCACCAGTTGGGCGAGCAATGGTTCGTGGCCGGGCAGCACACCGATCTCACCTTCAACGGTCTGTGCAGTAACGATGCTGGCCTTTCCAGACCACAGCATACGCTCTACTGAAACCAGTTCCACGGTGATGTCAGCCATGTGCGTGCCTCCTCTACTTCTCGGTCATCTTCTTGTATGCAGCCTCGACGTCGTCCAAGCCACCCAAGCCGTTGAAGGCCTGCTCTGGGTAGTGGTCGAAGTCGCCGTTGCAGATGCGCTCGAATGCGTCGATGGTGTGAGCCAGCGGCACGTAGGAGCCTGGGATGCCGGTGAACTTTTCAGCAACGAAGAAGTTCTGGCCCAAGAAGCGCTCAAGGCGACGTGCGCGCTGAACGGTGATCTTGTCCTCTTCAGACAGCTCGTCCATACCGAGGATGGCGATGATGTCCTGGAGTTCCTTGTTCTTCTGCAGAATGTTGATCACGCGCTGTGCAACTGCGTAGTGACGCTCGCCTACGATACCTGGCTCGAGGATACGAGAGGTAGAGGTCAGCGGGTTCACTGCAGGGTAAATACCCTTGGAAGCGATTGCACGGTCAAGCTCGGTGGTTGCATCCAAGTGAGCGAACGTGGTCGCAGGAGCTGGGTCGGTGTAGTCGTCGGCAGGAACGTAAACGGCCTGCAGAGACGTAATCGACTTACCCTTAGTAGAGGTAATACGCTCCTGGAGAACACCCATCTCGTCAGCCAAGGTTGGCTGGTAACCCACGGCGGAAGGCATACGACCAAGAAGGGTCGAAACCTCGGAACCGGCCTGGGTGAAACGGAAAATGTTATCGATGAACAGAAGCACGTCCTGGTGCTGAACATCGCGGAAGTACTCCGCCATGGTCAGACCGGACAGAGCAACGCGCATACGGACTCCTGGTGGCTCGTCCATCTGGCCGAACACGAGAGCGGTGTCCTGAAGAACGCCCATTTCTTCCATTTCGAGGAAGAGGTCGGTGCCCTCACGGGTACGCTCACCAACGCCAGCGAAGACGGAGGTACCGGAGAACTCGCGAGCAATACGAGTGATCATCTCCTGGATGAGCACGGTCTTACCCACACCTGCACCACCGAACAGACCAATCTTGCCGCCCTTAACGTAAGGGGTGAGCAAGTCGATGACCTTAATACCGGTCTCGAGGATTTCGGTCTTACCTTCGAGCTGATCGAATGGTGGTGGATCGCGGTGAATTCCCCACTGCTCACCATCGCGGCCGAGACCTGGCTCATCCAAGCAATCGCCCAGTGCGTTGAAAACGTGGCCTTTAACAACGTCGCCAACTGGCACGGAGATTGGCTTGCCCGAGTCGGTCACAACAGCACCACGGACGAGGCCGTCGGTAGGGGCCATGGACACGGCGCGAACGAGGTTGTCGCCCAAGTGCTGGGCAACCTCAAGGGTAATGGTCTTAGCGACTGCCTCGAGGGTGACCTCGACAGTCAACGCGTTGTACAGTGCCGGCAGCTCGCCACGCGGGAACTCCACGTCGACGACCGGACCGATGACGCGCACGACGCGGCCGGCGACGGACGCCTGCTGCGTGTTCTGCTCTTCAAGAGCTGTGGTCATAATCTAGTCACTTTCTCCGCTATCGCCGAGTGCGCTAGCACCACCGACGATCTCTGTGATTTCCTGGGTGATCTGTGCCTGACGGGCCTGGTTGGCAACACGCGAAAGGTCCTTGACCAGGGCCGTAGCGTTGTCAGTTGCAGACTTCATAGCGTTACGACGCGATGCGGACTCTGCCGCAGCAGCTTCTAGGAACATTGCGAACAAGCTGCGTGATACGTACTGCGGAAGCAGTGCTTCCAGCAAGGTATCTGCGTCTGGTTCGAATTCAACGTCCGGAGTCGGCTCGCCAGATTGATCCAAGATGCCATCTGCTTCTGGGATTTCCACAGTCTCGATGACTGGCTCAATCGGCAAAAGCTGATGTGCACGTGCAGTTTGAGTCAACATGGACTCGAACTCGGTGTACACAACATGGACTTGGTCAAAGCCTTGGATTTCTTGGCCCTCATCGGTGTTCAAGCCATCGCGGTACCGTGCGGTGCCGTTAGAGCTGGCGTTGAAACCGTCAATGAGGTGGCGACGAACGTCGTGTGTTTCTTCCCAAGAAGGATCCTGGGAGAAACCGGTCCAAGCACCCGCAACCTCTTGGCCACGGAACTTGTAATAACCAACACCCTTGTTACCGGTGACGTAACGAACAACTTCATATCCGTTTTCTTCGAGCAGCTTTTCAAGTTCTGCTGCTTTCTTGAAAACGTTGTAGTTGTAGCCACCAGCCATACCACGGTCACTCGAAACAACGAGGACTGCGGCACGCTTTCCACCCTCACGCTCGCGGAGCATGGGGTGCTCAAGGGAGCTAGCTGCAGCGAGACGCTCCATCACTTTGTGGATCTCAGTAGCGTAAGGCTGAGAAGCCTCTACCCTAGCCTGAGCCTTAGTGATGCGCGACGTCGCGATCAGCTCTTGAGCCTTGGTGATCTTCTTTGTGGAGTTCACTGACCGGATACGGTCGCGCAGCTCACGAAGATTTGCCATGGTTCATTCGCCTCCCTTCTTTTCCTTGATGGTCGTTTTCAGACTGTAACGTCTTACTTCTTCACCGAAATCGTGTTCTTCTTCACCTGGTCTGCAGACAATGCCTCGACCTCTGGCTCGTTAATCACGGGGGTGCCATCAGTGGTCTGGAAGGTGCGCTTGAAATCCTCGGTTGCAGCGACGAGCGCAGCCTGGGATTCCTCAGACAGCTGAGCGCCGCCGGCGATCTGCTCGAATACCTGTGGTACAGCAGCGTGCAGGTGATCGATCAAATCAAACTCGAAGCGACGGATGTCTTCGACGGGAACGGTATCGAAGTGGCCGTTGCCTGCAAGCCAGATGGAAACGATCTGGTGCTCAACAGACTGAGGTGCGTTCTCTGCCTGCTTGAGCAACTCGACCAAGCGTGCACCGCGGTCAAGCTGAGCCTTGGAAGCAGCATCGAGGTCAGATGCGAAGGTAGCGAATGCCTCGAGGTCGCGATAAGCAGCGAGATCCAGACGCAACGAACCGGAAACCTTCTTCATACCCTTGGTCTGAGCTGCGCCACCAACACGGGAAACGGACACACCGACGTTAATAGCCGGGCGAACACCCTGGTTGAACAGATCGGACTCGAGGAATACCTGACCATCGGTGATGGAGATCACGTTGGTAGGAATGAAGGCAGAAACGTCGTTTGCCTTGGTCTCGATGATGGGAAGTGCCGTCATGGAACCTGCGCCCATGTCGTCGGAGAGCTTTGCAGCACGCTCCAGCAGACGGGAGTGGAGGTAGAAGACGTCACCTGGGTAAGCTTCGCGTCCTGGTGGGCGACGAAGCAGCAAGGAGATGGCACGGTATGCCTCTGCCTGCTTGGTCAGATCATCGTAGATAACCAGGACGTGGTTACCCTGGTACATCCAGTGCTGGCCCAATGCAGCACCTGCGAAAGGTGCCAACCACTTGAAGCCTGCGGAATCAGAAGCTGGTGCAGCAACGATGGTGGTGTACTCCAGCGCACCGTGCTCTTCTAGGGTCTGACGAACGGCAGCAATGGTCGAGCCCTTCTGGCCCACTGCAACATAGATGCAGCGAACCTGCTTGCTCTTATCTCCGGACTCCCAGTTAGCCTTCTGGTTCAAGATGGTGTCGATGCAGACTGCAGTCTTACCAGTCTTGCGGTCACCAATGATCAGCTGACGCTGACCGCGACCGATTGGGGTCATTGCATCGATAGCCTTGATGCCGGTCTGCATTGGCTCTTCGACTGGCTGACGCTGCAGCACAGAAGGTGCCTGCAGTTCGAGGACACGCTGTTCCTCAGCCTCGATAGCGCCAAGGCCGTCAATTGGCTGGCCTAGTGGGTTGATGACGCGACCAAGGAACTTCTCGCCAACCGGAATCGAGAGGACCTCGCCGGTTCGCTTGACTTCGTCGCCTTCTTTAAGGATTTCGTAGTTACCCAAAACCACGACGCCGATACGGTCGGTGTCAAGGTTCTGTGCGACGCCGATGACGCCGCTTGGGAACTCGAGGAGCTCATTTGCCATAACTGAAGGCAAGCCCGAAACCTGGGCAATACCATCAGCTGCGGAAATGACCACGCCGACCTCCTCACGGGAGGCCTCCGCGGAGTAGCTCGAGGTGTAGTTCGCAATCGCGCTACGGATCTCATCGGAGGAGATCGTAAGCTCCGCCATGTTCTTCCTGCTCTCGGTAGTTTCTTCCAGCATTATTTCTATTTGTGTTGTCGCGTTAGCTTACGCGAGGTTCGCACGGAGACGCTCGAGCTTGCCCGAGGTCGATCCATCGATAACTTCGTCGCCAACTCGGATGACCAAACCACCGAGGAGGCTGGGATCAACCTCAGAGTGGATGCTCATCGCACGACCATAAATGCGCTCTAGCTTCTGTGCCAGTGCCTGGTTTTGTTCGTCATTGAGACGTCCTGCGCTTACGACGTGTGCTACGGAGTGGCCCTGCAATGCAGCAGCCTCCTTAGATAGCGCATCAATATCGTCGATCGCATTGGACTCACGACGTCCAATAACCTGGAGTGCAAGGGCTTCAGTCACAGCAGTGACTTTGCCGTACAGCACCTTCGCCAGCAGTTCACGCTTCTTTGCACCGTCTGTGCTGCGGTCATCGAGCAAGAGAGTCAACTCTGGCTCCTTGTCCAAAATGCGGGAGAGGCGGAAGAGTTCGTCTTCAACCTGGCCCAATTGTCCTTGACCTTCAGCGGAACGGAGAAGTGCGCGGCGGCCCAACGTGACCAGACCATCACGGAATTCGCGAGGGTTAGACCACAGTTCGCGTGCAGAGGTAACGAGAACCTCTAGCGTCGCAGGGCTGACTTTTCCGGCGAACACAGCAGAAACCAATCCAGCGCGATCTTCGGCAGACTTCGCGGAATCTGCGACAGCAACGCGCAGTGCGCGGTCGCCATCCAGAACCTCTACGACGTCGAAAAGCTCTGCGCCAGTGTGCGCTGCAGTAGCGATAGCGTTTTCCTTGGCCTCCCACAATGCCTTGTCGAGGTCAGAGGTAACGCGTGCTAGTGCTTCGCGGCTCGCTGCGTGCATGGTGCTCACTTTCCTGCGGGAGACACGGTGTCGAGCTCAGCCAAGAACTTATCGATCGTGCCGGAACGCTTGACTTCGTCGGAGAGCTGGTCTCCAAGCAGACGCTCTGCAAGGCTGATCGAGTTCTGGCCCATCTCGCGACGAAGCTCAGTGACAACCTGCTCGCGCTGTGCTGCCAATTGCTTCTCACCGGACTCGATGATGCGGTTGCTCTCCTCGGTGGCCTTTGCCTTCATTTCAGCTTCGATCTGCTTGCCCTTTGCACGAGCTTCTTCGCGGATCTCTGCTGCTTCGGCACGTGCCTCGGCGAGCTGAGCATTGTACTTCTCAAGAGCGGCTTTTGCTTCAGCCTGTGCAGCTTCTGCACGCTGAATGCCACCCTTAATCCGGTCCTCACGTTCGGTCAGGACTTCCTGATACTTCGGACGAACGAACTTCCAGAAGAGGATCAGGACGATAATGAACACGACGAGCGACCAGACGATGTCGTAGCTCGCAGGGAGCAACACGCTAGGGTGATCCTCCAGCGGTAGTGCCTCGCCTTCAGCGAGGTAATTAATGACGTTCGTCATAATCTCGGCTTTCGTGTCGGACGGTTATTAAAGGATGAAGCCTGCAACCAGACCAATGAGGGCGAGAGCCTCAACGAATGCAATACCAAGGAACATGGTGGTACGCAGCTGGCCAGCCATCTCAGGCTGACGTGCCATGCCCTCGAGAGCCTTACCAACAAGGATGCCGATACCAAGGCCAGGGCCGATGGTAGCAATGCCGTAACCAACAGTTGCGATGGAGCCGGAGACTGCGGTGTCAGAAGCAGCAAGGATGACTTCGTTCATGAGAGTGTCGTTCCCTTTCTAGGTGCCCAGTTATTTACTAGGCAATATGAATAATGTAGAGATTGTGATCCGCGGGTCCGCGGGGTCAGTGTTCGTCGGCGTGCAACGCCAGTTCGATGTACACGGCAGAAAGCAGAGCGAAGATGTACGCCTGCAAGAAAATCACCAGCATCTCGAACAGCGTGAACGCGATCCCCGCAACCAAAGTTACGGCGGACAGCGCAGTCCAACCATTCAGCTGCCAGAAGAAGAAGTTCGTGGCAGAGAAAAGAAGCACCAGAATGATGTGTCCTGCGAGCATGTTGGCCATAAGACGAAGAGTCAGTGTGGCCGGACGCAGAACGAATGTCGAGAAGAACTCGAGTGGCACAACGAGCAAGTGAAGAACTGGCGGAAGGTTAGGAATAACCACCGAAGACTTCACATACTTGAAGAAGCCGTAGCGCTTAGCACCTGCGTAGATGAAGGCAATGTAACCGAACAGAGCCAAAACGAGTGGCATACCAATGCGCGCGTTTGGCGAAATGTTCAGGAATGGAATGACCGAAGGCAGGTTGCAGAACAAAACCACGAAGAAAATGGTGGACAGAATTGGCAAGAAGCGGTTGCCCTCTTTCTTGCCCAGAATGTCTTCTGCAATGTGAATTCGGACGAAGTCCAAAAGGTATTCAGCAACGTTTTGCAAGCCGGAAGGAACAAGCTTCGGGCTACGCATAGCGACTGCGAAGAAGATTACAAGGACCAACGCCATAAGCAGGCGGACGAACATCAGACGGTCGATTGTGAACCAACCGTTCGCCACATCGGCGAACCAGATGGGATCCGGGAAAAATTCGTGATCCAAGGAGGGCGCGTGAAACTCGCCCTTCATGGCCAAAGTTGTAACGCTCAGCGTTCTCTCCCAGTTTCGGGCCGCATATACCTGAGATCAAGCATGCGGTGCGATGGACGTCTGAAAACTCTCTGCAATCATCACGGACTCCGTCGCACATCAGCATGATGATCGCAGGGGACATGGCCTGAGAAACCGAAAATGATCTACTCAAACAACCCGCGGAATACCCTATCAGGCATTAATGTGAAATTCCCACCTGCGTCGGGGGGATAGTTTCCCCTTGTGAATCCATCATTCAAACACCGCCCTTTAGCGGGCAAAATGCAAATTTGTTACCTCGGTCACAGAACATGTGTAGGGGTACCCACCCTCCCCCACCCGACACCCCTAAACAGGCATAAACGCGCAGCAAGGAACACACTAACGGCAATTTTCCTGGCGCCGATTAAGTATGACAAAAAACAAAAAATGAGGTCTATGTCTCCTAGACCTCATTTGTATGATTTTTACCCCCAATCACACTATATATTGTCCGGCGAAACATACGTCACCCGTGACGTAATAACCCCCCATACCTCCGTTCCAAGCACAACAACGAGCGCGATAATGGTCGTGACTACGAAGGCCACTGGATCATAAAAGTCCATTCCACGCAGGATAATGAGCACAATAAGCAAGGCGACGAGCTTAAGAAGCCATCCACCGAGCACCACTGCTCCCGTCGTCGCTGCAGACGTATTGGACGTTACCAAGACGCTCACAACTGTAAGAAGGACAAATCCACCGCCAACAGCAGCACCAAGCACTACTCCCCAGATTCCTGGCAAATCACGGAACCGACCCCATAAAACCAGTGAAATTAGGGTGATTGCCACCAATGCTATGGTTCCAAATTTGAGCGCTCGTAATAACGGCCTGCGGTGGTCGTCGAACTGCGAAGCGTTCGATTGGTCAGATGTAATCACGAAACTTTCCTTTGAGTCTATGAGAGCGGATGTTCACGACGATGCGCTTCCTTTTGGGCGCGTATGACCGGCCCCCTACTGGCAAGTACTGCGAACACGATAGCCGTAATCACACCAACGGTGGCAAAAACGGGGGGAACAATCGAGAACGCAACCGCACCAAAAGCGACCACGGACACCCAAAGATAAAGCACCAGCACGACCCGCCTATGCGTATGCCCCAAAGACAATAGCCGGTGATGCAGATGCATCTTATCGGCAGAAAACGGTGATTTTCCTTTGCGAACACGCCGGACAATGGCCATCACCAAATCAAGCATCGGAATAAAGACTGCCGCTATCACCACAATGATCGGAGACATCAAGGCGATTACGTCAACTGTGCCGTACAGACTCATATCGATCTTGCCGCTAGCCGACGTTGACGCTGCCGCAAGCAATAATCCGATGAGCATGGAGCCAGAATCACCCATGAAAATGCGAGCCGGCTCAAAGTTGTGCGGCAAAAATCCTGCACACATGCCTACGAGGGAAGCCGCAATAATTGCTGGTGGATATGCCGATACCATGCCACCTTGATCGTGGAGAACCGTCATAGAAAACAACAAGATAGATAAACCAGCGATCATGCCCAAACCAGCGGCTAAACCATCGAGGCCATCCACAAAGTTGATTGCATTAATCAAAGTGACCGTAAACAGCACCGTGACCAAGGTCGAAACCACCTGATCAAGAACAAGCGTCGAGCCACCACCAAATGGCAGATAGACCAAAGTCCATGTAAGCCCCAAGATGCTCATGACGGCCGCACCTAGAACTTGACCCGCAAGTTTAGTAATCGCGTCCAGTTCAAACAGATCGTCGAGAATACCCACGATGACGATAATCGCACCGGCCCAGAAAACGGCGCTCATCTCCGGAGTAACCGGCTTGAACCCTCTAGTCAAGGCTGGAAGCTGGTCGGCCAAGAATACTGCGCCGATAAAACCAGAAAACATCGCCACACCACCAAGCCGCGGCTTGGGCTGGGTATGGACATCTCGCTCACGGATTTCACCCATTCGCCCGCTTTTGACCACAGCGTAGCGAACTATCCCCGTGGTCAAAAACGTCAGCGAAGCTGCAACCAGAATGATCAGTGCAAGCTCACGCATGGGCACACCGGCAACACCGGCACCAGCACCCATCTATCGAAGCGTCTCCACGTCGACTTCCAATACTTCTGCGACTCGTTCCGCTGAGATCGCGCCTTCACGAAGAATTCGCGGATGATCACCGGACAGGTCAACGATTGTCGACGCAGTTCCTACGGGCGTCTCACCAGCGTCAAGATAAACGCTTACGTTGTCACCCAACTGACGCTGTGCTTCTTGAGCAGTGGTGGGTGGAGTCTGACCAGAAATGTTCGCAGAAGATACCGCCATCGGGCCTGTTTCTCGCAAAAGTTCAATGGCAACTGGGTGCAACGGCATCCGCAGCATCACAGTGCCGCGGGTATCGCCGAGGTTCCACTGCAAACTTGGAGCTTGCTCCACAACGATGCTGAGCCCACCTGGCCAAAACGCCTCAATGAGTGTTCGCATTTGATCGGAATAGCTGTGCACCAATCCACGAGACGTATCCCAGCTACCAACCAATACTGGTACTGGCATATCGGGGCCACGGTGCTTCGTTTCTAGGAGTTTTGCTACTGCGGTGTTATCAAAAGCATCGCAACCGATTCCATAAAGCGTATCGGTGGGAATGACCACTAGTCGGCCATCTTTTACAGTACTGATGGCTTGCTGGAGGCCAGCTTCACGAGTTTCCGCGTCACTGCAGTCAAAGATTCTGCCCACGTTCGAAAGTCTTTCTCTTCTCGATAGTTTTCGGTCCCTCGATGCTACGGGGGATGCTAATTGTTCTGCATCGCTTCAAAACAAAGATATACATTTGAAGCCACTTCTTAGGGAATCTTACTCGCAACTACAAACCTACTGCGGCCAGTGAGGTCCTTCAGCGGTTCAATGTTGCTAAATCCACCATGATCTATGAGCGCTTGTTGCGTTTGCTCAGACGTTGAATCATCATGCTCGATGCCCACGAGCCCACCAGGGGCCAACAGCCGGTAAATCACTGGAATCATGGCGTTAATGGTGTCCATTCCCGAATCACCAGAAAACACCGCCATACTGGGGTCTTGGTACACTTCGGGCTCTAAATCATTACTTAATGGCACATAGGGTGGATTACTCACGAGGAGATCTACTGCCCCACTGAGGTGATCTAAGATCTCTGGATCTGTAACGTCACCTTGAACCAGATGGACTCGGTCAGGAAGATTTCTACGAGCAAATGCCATGGCTGCATCAGATAGTTCCACAGCCCATACCGAGCACTCAGGATGTTCGTGCGCAATGTAAGCTGCTAACGCCCCTGACCCAGTGCATAAATCGACCACGGTGTCCTTGGAGTCAGTATGACGAACTGCCCAATCGGCTAGCACCTCAGTTTCTGGACGCGGAATAAAAACACCTGGGCCCACATGAAGTTCCAATGGGCCAAACCACGTCACTTGGAGAATGTGTTGGAGTGGCTCACGGTTTTTCCTTCGCTCAACCCATTTCCAGAAGTGCTCTGGAACATCATGATCGCCTTTAAGGAATAACTCCATAGGTTGGCAGTTCAGTAAATGCGCCGCCATAAGGTGGACGTCGTTACGCGGCGAGGCCACCCCCGCTTCAGCGAGAATGGCCTCCGCCTTGTGTAATGCCTGAGCTAGCACGTGGCTATTCCGCCTCGAGCCTCTCGGCACGCTCTGCTGCCTGCAACGCAGAGAACAGATCATCAAGATCACCGTTGAGTACGGAGTCCAGGTTATTGGCCTTGTATCCAATGCGGTGATCCGAGATGCGGTTCTCTGGCCAGTTGTAGGTACGGATTCGTTCCGAGCGGTCCATAGTACGAATCTGTGCAGCGCGACCCTCAGCTGCTTCTGCTTCTGCCTGTTCTTCTGCCATAGCTTGAAGACGAGCAGCGAGCACCTGCATAGCACGAGCCTTGTTCTGGATCTGCGAACGTTCCTTTTGGCAGGTCACAACCAATCCCGTAGGAAGGTGCGTAATACGCACAGCGGAGTCTGTGGTGTTCACGCCCTGACCGCCTTTACCCGAGGAACGGTAGACGTCGACACGCAAATCCTTGTCGTCGATCTCGACCTCAGCTACCTCATCGGGCTCAGGGTAGACCAGTACACCTGCTGCCGATGTTTGGATGCGGCCTTGAGACTCAGTGACAGGCACACGTTGTACGCGGTGAACGCCACCTTCAAACTTGAACACGCTCCACGCACCATCACGAGATAGAGTCTTCGAGCGAATGGACAAGGTCATGTCTTTGACGCCACCCAAATCAGATTCAGACAAGCCCAGAACCTCGACCGTGAAACCATGCTTTTCCGCGTAGCGTTGGTACATACGCACGAGTTCACCAGCGAAAAGTGCAGCTTCTTCACCACCGGCACCCGCTTTGACTTCCATCACGATGTCATCACCATCGTGAGGATCGCGTGGTGCAAGCAGATCAGCGAGCTGTTCCTCCAAAGAAACGATTTCTTCGGCAAGACGTTCGGCCTCAGCGGCGAACTCTTTATCCTCGTAGGCCATTTCCTCAGCGGCTTCGTGGTCGTCACGAGCCTGCACCAACTTGTTGTTTACGTTGATGATGGGCTGCAACTCCGAATAACGCTTGGATAGCTTACGGAATAGCGTTTGGTCACCCATCGTCTCTGGATCAGCCATTTGGGCTTCAATGCCCTGGTATTCCGAGACGATGTCGTCAACTGCAGAAACCTGAGACATTAGTCCTCCTCAGCATCCGCAGCCATCGGCGCAGAACTTGCTACCTGCATCAAGAATTCACCATTGGACTTGGTCTTCTTGAGCTGCTTGATCAACAAATCGATAGCCTGCTGATTATCCAAAGCAGAAAGCATGCGGCGGAGTTTGTGCATAATGCGAGCTTCTTCCGGAGCCAGCAGCAACTCATCCTTACGGGTACCCGATGGGTTGACGTCGACAGCTGGGAATACACGGCGCTCAGAAATCTTACGATCCAGCTTCAGCTCGGCGTTACCGGTGCCCTTGAATTCCTCGAAGATCACGGTGTCGCCGGCAGAACCAGTCTCAACCATGGCCGTGGCGATAATCGTAAGCGATCCACCATTTTCGATGTTGCGAGCCGCACCAAGGAAACGCTTTGGTGGGTACAACGCGTTGGAGTCCACACCACCGGAGAGAATTCGGCCGGATGCAGGTGAGCTGTTGTTGTAGGCACGGCCAAGACGCGTAATGGAGTCTAGGAGGACAACAACATCCTGTCCCTGCTCCACAAGGCGCTTCGCACGCTCAATAGCGAGCTCTGCAACAGCGGTGTGCTCGCTTGGTGGACGGTCGAAGGTCGATGCAATAACTTCGCCCTTCACAGAACGCTGCATATCGGTAACTTCTTCCGGACGCTCATCCACCAAAACAACCATGAGGTAGCACTCTGGGTTGTTGGTAGCAATAGCGTTTGCGATATTTTGCAGGATCGTGGTCTTACCAGCCTTAGGAGGAGACACGATCAAAGCACGCTGACCTTTACCAATCGGCATGATCAAATCGATCACACGGGTAGTCAAAACCTTAGACTCGGTTTCGAGGCGCAGACGCTGGTTGGGGTACAACGGGGTGAGCTTAGCAAACTCAGGGCGTGCCTTTGCTTCTTCCACCGTCATCCCGTTGACTGAATCAACGCGTACCAATGGGTTGTACTTCTGGCGGTTACGGCCACGGTTGTGTCCGCCGTGGTTGTTTTCGCCATTCATACGAACTTGGCCCACAATTGCGTCGCCAGAACGCAATCCCAAGCGGCGAATCATCTGGTTGTTCACATAGACGTCAGCGGCACCGGCGTGGTAACCGGAGGTACGCACGAAAGCAACATTGTTGTCCACGATGTCCAAGATGCCTGCAACATTTTGCAAGACTTCATCTTCACGTGGTTCGTTGTTGTTATTTTCGCGATTATCACGGTTATCATCACGGTCACGGCCACGACGGTTACGACGATTACGACGGTTGCGGTCCCCACGATCGTTACGATCGCCACGCTCCCCACGCTCGTGTCGATTGCCACGGCGGTTGTCCTCACGACCATTGTCGTGAGAGTCCGACTTGGTGGATTGATCAGCTTGATCAGAACGAGCTTGCTCGTTGCTGTTGTCTGCTACCTCAGAGGATTCTGGTGCGACGTCGTTGCGAGAATTCTCATTTTCTGGCTGAGATGCTTCGCTCTCATCTTTAGCGCCAGGGCGATTGTATTCGCGCTGCTCACGACGAGCACGGTTACGACGGGCACGTCGAGCGGCAGAACGAGACTCGTAGTGGTAGTTATCTTTATCCTCAGAACCTGCCTCAGCAGACTGCTCTTCAGAAGATTTGTCAGTAGCTTCTGCTACGCGAACCTCAGCGGGTTCCTCCTGCGTTGTTTTCACAGACGTCTTTACTGCACGACGACGGCGTGGCTGACGCTCGGACTCACCAGCTGGAGCTTCTTTTTCTTGTTTTGGCGCAGGATTCTGTTCTGCAGGCGCAGCAACTTCTGTTACCACTGGCGCTGGCTCGGAACCGGCATCTTGGGCAACGTGCTTAGTCGCACGACGACGTGCTGGACGTTCCTTCTTTGGTGCATCTGCTTTGTTCTCTTCCGAGGGGGCCACAGATGTTGGATGAGCGGCAGAGGTACCGTTAATAGCCGCAATTAGATCACCCTTACGCAGGGCGGACGTACCTTTCAGGCCCATTTCTGCGGCAATTTTGCGCAGTTCGGGCAAACGCAGAGCAGCGAGATTACGCTGTGCGCTGTTATCTGTATTAGTCACAGATGTCCTTTCATTGCGTGATCAGCAGTCAAGGAGTCACTGGGAATAGTTCAACCAAGACACAACCGCTGACAGCATTCTGTGGAATTGACTGGATTCAAACGGGTAAAACCACCGAAATTTCGGCGAGAATCCGTGGCATACCACGACCGATCACCATAAATGTAGCGGATAGCGATGGTGAGGTGTGCCGAGTAATGAACTTCTGCTGCGAAGAGGCTATACACACTGGCGGTTCGGTAAGAAGTAAACATCGAACCGTGGGCAAGCACAGAAAATTTCCGTGAAGTTCGTAGCGATTCTAACCCATAAAGTAGGTTTAAGTGAACTTTGTGCCAAAAACACAACTATGGTGATTATCATGCTCAGCACAATGCAGGACATTCCGCTTAATCTCGCGCGCATTCTCACCTACGGTGCCACCGCCCACGCGGACACAAAGATCACCACCTTTGATGGCGAGGTAGCATCAGAGACGACATATGCGGAAATTGCCGCACGAGCTGCGGCTTTCGCCCACGCGCTTCACGACGAACTGGGTATTGACGATGACCAGCGAGTCGGATCGATGATGTATAACTGCGCAGAACATCTCGAAGTTCTTTTTGCGGTTTCTTGCATGGGTGCTGTATTCAATCCGCTGAATAAGCAATTAATGAATGATCAGATTCGCCACATCATTAATCATGCTGAAGATGAAGTCATCGTTGCTGATCAACGCCTCGCTAAACAACTGGGTACGATCCTGCATCAAGGATGCCCTAGTGTGCGTGCCGTGATCTTCATCGGAACAAGCCCTATCACGGATGCAGCCACGGAAATACCCGAAGGAATTACCTGCTACTCCTACGAATCGCTTCTCGACGGTCGCAGCACCGTCTACGAGTGGCCACAAGTTGAAGAAACCACAGCAGCGGCGATCTGCTACTCCACCGGCACCACTGGAGCACCCAAAGGGGTGGCATATTCCCACCGTGCGTTGTATCTCCAAGCGCTAAATCTTCGCACCACAGACTCGCTCGCCGTTACCCACGGGCAGTCATTTTTGTGCTGCGTGCCGATCTATCACATCTTGAGCTGGTGCGTCCCCATCGCAGCCTTCATGTCCGGCACCCCCCTCGTATTCCCTGGGTCTAGTGTATCGGCTCCCTCCCTTGCACACATCATCGCTACTGCGCATCCTCGTGTCGCTCACGGTGTTCCCACGTTGTGGATCCAGCTCATGGTCCACTACATGCGCCACTCTCCTGAACGTATGAGCCTGCAAGAAATCTATGTGGGAGGTTCCGCTGTACCGGCGATCTTGATCAAGCTTTGGGAAGAACGCTACGGCGTCGATGTAGTCCACGTGTGGGGCATGACCGAAACGGTTGCAATCGGTACAGTGGCACGACCACCATCGGGAGTTTCAGGGGAAACCCGACTGAACTATCGCATTAGCCAAGGTCGGTTCCCCGCCACTTTGGAATATCGCGTAGTCAATGATGGTGAAATCATGAGCTCGACCGACCGTAACCAAGGTGAAATTCAAGTCCGAGGAAATTGGGTCACCGAACACTACTACCACTCAGCGACCGAGGACAATGGCGGTGCCGCGTCGATGTTCCGCGACCACGAAGTAGAGGATGCACCTGAACAGTTCACTGAGGATGGTTGGCTTCGCACAGGTGATGTTGGTTCAGTAACTCGCGACGGTTACCTCACCATCCATGACCGCGCTCGCGATGTCATCCGCTCAGGCGGCGAATGGATCTACTCCACAATGTTGGAAAACGAAATCATGGCAGCAACAGTCGTCGTTGAGGCAGCAGTAATTGGATATCCCGATCCTAAATGGGGCGAACGACCGCTGTCAGTGACAGTCTTAGCTGCAGGTGTGGAACCGAATAAAGAAACAGCTGAACGCCTACGCGAGGGGTTACGCGATACGTTCCCCAACTGGATGCTTCCGGAATACTGGACGTTTGTTAAATCCATTGACAAAACATCCGTGGGCAAGTTTGACAAAATTGACCTGCGCCAACACTTGGCTGATGGCGATTTTGAAATCATTGCACTTAAAGGCCCAGGTAGATCCTCCCATAGCGATTCCGCCGAATAACGACTACCGCCCTCCTAGAGACTTGACTAGGAGGGCGGTAGTTAAATTGGCATGCGGTTATCTAGGCATCGACTTTCACCGATACAGCATCTGCTACATCCAAGGACAGCACACGCAACCCAGCTTCACGCGCGTCATCGAGAACAGCCTCGTCAACTGGCTCAGTATGAAGCACCATGATGGTCGGCCCAGCCCCAGACAAGTAGGCAGCATAGCCACGATTGCGGAGTCGGTTGACCCATTCCGCCGTCACAGGCAAGACATCTGCACGGTACGGCTGATGCAGTCTATCGCGGGTACCTTCCCACAACAGCTCTGGATGGTGCTGCAAAGCTACTGTCATGACGGCACAACGCGAAACATTAAATCGCGCATCTAGGTGAGTAACGTCGCTAGGCAAAACTCGACGAACAGCTTCCGTTGACGCATGGAAATCAGGAACCAACGCTGTCGCTTTAATTCGGCTATCGACGTTAATCGTCACCGCCTTGAATTGCGGTTCAGTACGTCCGTCGACTGGAATTTCAGTCCATGAAACAACCGCATTACCTAGTACTGAAGCAGCGGCATTGTCTGGATGCCCTTCGAATGCTGAGGAAAGCTGAACCACACGGGCGTCGTCAAGCGGGAATCCAGCTAGACCATTTGCCGCCGCAACACCGGCAACAGCAGCAGCCGCAGACGAGCCTAAACCACGTGACTGTGGAATGTTGTTATGGCAGACAACTCTTAGCCCAGGTACCTGTACATCAGCAGCCTTCAATCCCGCACGGATTGCTTTGACAACAAGGTGGGAACCATCAAGGGGAAGCTCTCCTTGGCCTTCACCAAAAACCTCGACTTCAAGACCGTGGTCAGTGACCTCCACTTCAACGGTGTCATACAAAGACAATGCCAACCCCAAAGTGTCAAAGCCTGGGCCCAAGTTTGCCGACGATGCTGGCACCGTGACCGTTACTTTTTTACCTACCGGCAGCTCTATAGCCATGGGTTTACTCCCCTGCTAGACGAATAACGCTGTTGATCTTTTTCACCGAGTCAGAATTCTTAATCTGTTCAACGGTTGCTTCAAGTTCCGATTCCTTGGCCGTATGCGTAACCACAATCAAGCGGGCATGACCATCTTTTTCAGCCTGACGCACAGTGCGCAACGAAATACCATGGCTAGAGAATGTCTTAGCAAGATCCGCTAATACGCCAACGCGGTCTTCTACTTCCATATCGATATGGAAGCGTGTAGGGACCTCACCGAATGGTGCAATGGGAAGATCCGCATAGGTGGATTCGCCTGGGGCACGCCCACCAAAAACCTTGTTGCGAGCAGCGCCGACAATATCGCCGAGCACCGCCGATGCCGTTGGGTTACCACCAGCACCATTGCCGTAGAACATAAGTCGGCCTGCGGCTTCAGCTTCAACGAAAATTGCGTTGAAGGACTTGTCTACGCTGGCCAGGGGGTGATTGCGTGGGACCAAGGTGGGATGAACGCGCGCAGAAACCTTTTCTACGCCATCAACATTGAGCCGCTCGCAGATAGCAAGCAGTTTGATGGTAAAGCCTGCTTCCTTGGCTGCGTTGATGTCGTCTGCCGTGATCTTCGAGATTCCCTCACAGTACACATCCGCATAAGTTACGCGTGTATGGAATGCCAAGGATGCAAGAATAGCTGCTTTCGATGCTGCGTCATGGCCTTCAACATCTGCTGTTGGGTCTGCTTCTGCATAGCCCAATCGGGTGGCTTCTGCGAGCATGTCATCATAGCTTGCACCCGTAGAATCCATGGCGTCCAAGATGAAGTTGGTCGTTCCGTTAACAATGCCGGCAACCGACTGGATTTGGTCACCAGCCAAGGAACGACGTAGTGGGCCAAGCACTGGGATTGCAGCGGCAACTGCGGCCTCGAAGTAGAGGTCAACTCCGGCCTCGTCAGCTGCAGCAGCAAGCTCCTCTGAATGAGCCGCGACCAGCGCCTTGTTTGCTGTCACCACAGACTTTCCGCTGTGTAGAGCCTCAAGAATGAGCTCACGCGGATAGTCGATTCCACCGATGACTTCCACAACGATATCTACGTCATCACGAGCAATAAGCGAGCGCGCATCGTCTGTAAGTAGTCCTAGTTGATCGGCAAGAGATCCACGGTGCTTTTCCACACTGGAGGCAGCAACACCCTTGATCTCAAGCGGTCCACCGGCGCGATGTTGGAAATCATTATGATTCTCGGTGAGGAGACGAAGAACTTGGCTACCCACTGTGCCATAGCCCAAAATCGCGATTCCCACAGGTGATCCTTCACCTTTGCCAGGGTTAAACGTTGCATGATGCTGTGAGTCAGGGTTCATAGCACTCCTCGTAGAGGTTCCTATAGCGGAACAGGTGGGCATTAGGTTTCCCAAATTGTAGCAGCGTTCCGCTTCCCACTTCGGTGCCATGGGGGCACGATACTTCTCTTTACCCCCACTTCACCTGCAATTACAGGAAAAATAAGAACCCCATTTCACGCACAATATATGCATAAAATGGGGGTATTTGGACGTTCGTCTCACGTTACGGGACGTCTAACTGCAATAGATCGTCTATATTTTCCCGTTTCACCATCACGCTTGCTTGTCCGTCGAGCACACTCACAACCGCAGGACGCCCCATCATATTGTAGCGACTGCTCATAGCAAAGCAATAGGCACCGGTAGCAGCCAATGCCAACAAGTCGCCCTCGCGAATATCATCAGGCAGCATCGCATCGTTGATCAAAATGTCTCCGGATTCACAATGCGAGCCCACTACTCGACTCGAAATTTGTGTTCCGGTGATGTTTCTGTTAATCACCCGCGCATCATACTCAGCCTCATAAAGAGCAGGACGAATGTTGTCGCTCATGCCACCATCCACTGCTAGATAACGACGCGTCTGCCGGTCAGTCACGTGGACGTCTTTAACCGTGCCTACCTCATAAACCGTAACGGTTGAGGGACCAGCAATGGCTCGCCCAGGCTCAACGAGGACTTCCGGTGCACTGATACCGATTTCATCAGCCGCAGACTGTACTGCTTTGAGCAAATCTTGAGCCACTGCAGCAACATCCAATGGTGTTTCATCTTCGGTATACGCAATTCCGTATCCGCCACCGAGGTCAAGCTGCTCTAAATCCACACCAAGTTCACGGTGAATTCTGGAGTACAAATCGAGAACACGCTGAGCTGCCAAGCTAAATCCCTGAGCGTCAAATACCTGCGATCCCACGTGACAATGCAGACCAATGAGGTACAAAGACTCAGACGAGATAGCGCGCGCTGCCGCCGCATATGCTGAACCAGAGGCCAACGAGAAACCGAATTTTTGGTCTTCGTGGCTAGTAGCGATGAACTCGTGAGTGTGGGCTTCGATACCAGGTTTAACACGCACCATCACAGGCTGTTGGATACCTGCCGCACCAGCAATTTCCTCAAGGCGTTCGAGTTCCACCATGGAGTCGATGACGACATGTCCCACACGGGCGTCGACAAGCGCTTGCAAAAAGGCACGATCTTTATTGTTGCCATGTGCCGTTATGCGTTGCGACGGAAAACCTGCTCGCAGTGCAACCTGTAGTTCCCCATGAGATGCGATATCGAGGCTTAAGCCTTCTTCTTCAACCCACCGAGCAATTCGGCGAGTAAGAAACGCTTTGGATGCGTAGTGGACCTTATCCGCGCCGCCAAAAGCTGCTGCCATGTCACGACAACGGCTTCGGAAATCTGCCTCATCAACGACAAATACAGGAGTCCCATATTCCTGAGCGATGGACGCCAAAGATACACCGGCGACACTGACATCTCCCCCAGCCTCACGTGCAGCATGTCTTGGCCACACGTGGGAAGGCAGTGCGTTGAAATCCATGACTACATACGCTCCGGCGCAGATACTCCGACAAGCCCCAGCGCATTAGCCAATACCTGACGCGTCGCGTTAGCCAGCGCCAAACGTGCAGTGTGAATAGGCTCAGCAGACTCGCCTACTTTAGGCAAAATCTGGCAGGAATCGTAGAAACGATGGAACGTACCAGCAAGATCCTCAGCAAAACGCGCAATGCGGTGCGGTTCGCGTAGCTCTGCTGCAGCCTTCACTACAGCTGGGAACTCACCGAGTGTACGGATCAAATCGCCTTCACGGTCATGAGTCAAAAGCGAAAGGTCAGGATCGATTGCGGTGATACCGAGATCAGCAGCTTTACGTGCAATCGAGCACAAACGTGCGTGACCATACTGAACGTAATAAACAGGGTTATCACTGCTTTGCTGCTCCCACAGCTGCAAGTCAATATCCAAGCTAGAATCAACCGAAGAGCGAATCATCGAGTATCGAGCACCGTCGATTCCGATTGCTTCCACCAGATCGTCCAAGGTAATAACGGTGCCTGCGCGCTTAGACATACGGACAGCCTTGCCGTCACGCACAAGGTTAACCATCTGACCGATGAGGACCTCGACGTTGGAAGGCTCGTAACCCATCGCAGCTGCTGCCGCACGAAGACGAGAAATATAACCGTGATGGTCTGCACCAAGCATGTAAATGCACAGGTCATGACCGCGGTCGAACTTATCCGCAACATAAGCAATGTCACCGGCAATGTAAGCAGCATCGCCATCAGACTTGATCACTACGCGATCTTTGTCATCACCATATTCAGAGGACTTAAGCCACCAAGCGCCCTCATTGAAATACAGGTTGCCATTGTCTTTCAGCGTCTGAATAGCTTTATCTACTGCTCCCGATTCGAACAACGAGTTCTCGTGGAAGTACACATCGAAATCAGTACCAAACTCATGGAGAGATTCCTTGATGTGCGCGAACATCATCTCAACACCAGTTGCACGGAACCCTTCATTGAGATCCGCTTCGGCCAGAGCCAACACATCTGGGTGCTGCGCAACTACTGCATCAGCGATTTCCTTGATGTAATCTCCGCCGTAACCATCTTCTGGAGTTGGCTCCCCCTTGGCCGAAGCCACCAACGAGTTAGTAAAGCGATCAATCTGACGTCCGTGGTCATTGAAGTAGTACTCACGGGTGACCTGTGCACCGGAGGCTTCCAATACACGGCCCAAAGAGTCTCCTACCGCCGCCCAACGTGTTCCCCCCAAGTGAATTGGGCCAGTTGGGTTCGCAGACACAAACTCAAGATTGACGCGACGCCCCTGATAAAGATCGGAATGCCCGAAGGTAGCTCCCGCCTCCAGAATTTTCGCCACAATCTCACCCTGAGCGGCTGCCGCCAAGCGGATATTAATAAAGCCAGGGCCTGCGATCGACGCCTCGTCGATTGCCGTGTTGGCAGCGAGGGAGTCAGCAAGCACCTGGCCTAACTCTCGCGGATTCATCCCAACTTTTTTAGCAATCTGAAGAGCAACGTTTGTTGCATAATCTCCATGCTCTGGGTTGCGTGGGCGCTCCACCACGACAGTTTCAGGGAGCACCGTGGTGTCGAGCTCACGCGCCGACAAAACATCAATTGCTGTTTGTTTAATTAGTTGAGAAAGATCCGCAGGTGTCATGGGTTAGAAGTTTAGCCCACAACCATCCATCCGAGAATTGGGGTGGACTGAAGGTACGCAATGATGCAGATGTAGACCAGAAGTCCGAGGGAGTATTTCCACGCCTGAGCCATGATCTTGCGTTCGCCGTTTTCCATGTTGACAGCGTTGGCAGCAATGGTCAGAGTCTGCGGGCTCATCATCTTGCCCAAGGTTGCACCAGCAGTGTTGGCACCCACCAGTAGAGTTGGGCTTACACCCACCTGGGTTGCGGTGGTGGACTGCATTTGCGCAAACAACGCATTGGCAGAAGTTGCAGATCCTGTCACCCACGTACCAATCCAACCCAGCAGCGGCGAAAGCAGTGGGAAGATAGTGCCGGTAGCTGCCAAAAAGGCACCAATAGAAGCAGTCTGGCCTGAAAGGTTCATCACATAAGCAAGACCCATCACAGCAGCAATGGTCAAAGCGGAGAAGCGCATCTTGTAGGCACCTTCAGCCAATTGGCTAAAGCCCGCTTTGAACGACATTGGGTATGCACCATTGCTGTTCTTAGCCGCTGCGGAGTACACGAGAACTGTGATCAAACCGCAGAAGAAGAGGATCGTGCCAGGGGTAGACAACCAGTTGAAGTTAAAAATGGTGTTAGGAATTGGCTCGCCGGCTTGGTTGACCAAGTGGCCATGAAGTCCAGGCCACTGAACCTTAATATCTGTCGATTTCAGAGCAGCTGGGATGTTAACGCCTATCTTCCACAAGCTGGTGATCGAGAACACCACGACAACGAGAAGATATGGGAACAGCGCAAGGAATGCCCGATCAGCAGACAGGTGAATGGTCGAGGCATCAATCTCAGAAGCTTGATCCTCTGGAGTCTTTGGCTTCCAGATACGCAAGAACGCAACACCGCAGATGAGGGAAAGTAGGCACGCGACAACGTCGGTAAGCACATAAGAGAAGTAATTAGATGCCAAGAACTGGCCGCCACCGAAGGTGATACCCAGCAAAAGGGCCATTGGCCAAGTCTGGCGAACACCACGGGTGCCATCCATGATCAGTGCCAAAATGAACGGGACGATTAAGGCAATGAGGGAAACCTGTCGTCCGGCCATAGCAGCAACTTGCTCGCCTGGGATCTGAGTGAGCAGACCACCAGTCGTCACAGGAATACCCATGGCACCAAATGCCACAGGCGCACAGTTTGCAACGAAGGTGACAAGAACAGCCTTCATCGGCTTAAGACCAATGGCAAGCAACATTGCCGCAACGATCGCAATAGGTGCGCCGAACCCAGCAAGTGCTTCCAATAGGCCGCCAAATGCAAAGCCAATAAGCATGGCCTGAACTCGCATATCGCCGCGGCCGATCTTGGAGAAGATCGTACGAAGGTCTTCAAAACGACCTGATTTAACGGTGAGATCGTAGATCCAAACCGCCATCCAAATGACGTAAACGATTGGGAATAAACCGAAAGCTACGCCTTCAGCGAAGGAAAGAAGTGCTAGGTTAGCGGGCATCTTGAAGAGGAAAATACCAACAAGAAGCGCCACTCCAACGCTTGAGAGTGCCGCCCAGTGGGCTTTCATCTTGAGCACCATCAAGAATATGAAGAAGCCGATTAGCGGCAGGATCGCGCATAGCGCCGAGAGACCGAGGCTACCGCCCACGGTATCTATGACTGGTGTAAACACGAGGCTTAACTCCCATCATTGGGGGGACAAAAAGTTCACTGATTATTGTGCGCTTTTTTAGCCCATAAGTCATATTTGGGGAAGATTATGATTCCAAACACAGGGTCTGGGTGGACCATATAGTCCAAAAATTGCCCCTTCGCCTTGTATTTATCACCACAATTTAGACCGACGTTGAAGCATGCTACTTGTTCCAATTTGGGTGTCATCGGAGGTCTGTTGTTACATATCCGCACCCTATGCCCATTTCCGTTCGGAAATCCGGAATTAGAAAACAAAAACGTTTCGTTAATAACTGCAGGTTAGGACACACTTACACACTTTGTTTTTCTAGTTTCATCAGTAAGATTGGTTATGTCCAGTGGCATGTCGCGCTTCCGATTCTGTGGAAGTAAAAGAACCAAAGCCACATATCCATAAAGCAAGGAGCAAGTACCGTGAGAGTTGCGCTCTTTTCCACTTGTATCGGCGACGCAATGTTCCCCGATGCATCCAAAGCAACCGCACTCGTGCTTTCCCGCCTCGGCTATGAAGTCGTATTCCCTAAGGGACAGACATGCTGCGGCCAGATGCACGTCAACACCGGCTACCAAAAAGAAGCCATCCCACTAATCAAGAACTACGTGGACGCATTCGCTGACGATTCCATCGACTACGTAGTTGCACCTTCCGGTTCTTGCGTAGGCGCCGTGCGCGAACAGCACGAGCACATCGCAGACCGCTACGGCAACGCCGCACTGAAAGATGGTGCACACATCGCCGCAAAGAAGTCCCTCGATCTGTCGGAATTCTTGATCGATGTTGCCGGCGTTGAAGACGTCGGAGCTTTCTTCCCACACAAGGTCACTTACCACCCATCCTGCCACGGCCTTCGCTTCATTGGCCTAGGTGACCGCCCATACCGACTACTGCAAAACGTTGCCGGCATGGAACTTATCGAGCTTCCAAACAAAGAAGAGTGCTGTGGCTTCGGCGGAACCTTCTCCCTGAAGAACGCAGAAACCTCTGCTGCCATGGTGTCTGACAAGACCCGCAACATTGAGCTGACCGGAGCCGAGTACATCACCGGTGGCGACTCCTCTTGCTTGATGAACATTGCAGGCAACCTGTCCCGCAAGCATGTAGGAATCCGTGCCATCCACATGGCTGAGATTCTTGCCTCCACCAAGGAAAATCCTTGGACCCCGACCACTGCCGCTTACTCCCGAGAGGTCATGCTGTGAGTATTTCACTTGGAACCCCAGCGATGCCACCACGCGCATCGGAGCGCAGCCAGCTGCGCGGTGACGAGAACTTCGTCCACGCCGCTCACCATGAGCTATACAATGCAACCCAGCGCCGAAACCTCACCAAGGCAACGACCACCATTCGCACCAAGCGTCTGAACGTCACCGCCGAGATGCCTGACTGGGAGGCAGTCCGCGAAGCTGGTTCCGGTATTAAGCGCGATGTCGGACAGCGTCTCGACGAGCTCCTCGTTCAGTTCGAAGAAGCCGTAACTGCCCGCGGTGGCCACGTCCACTGGGCACGCGACGCCAAAGAAGCAGGCGACATCGTTACCAAGCTGGTTGAAGAAACCGGTGAGAAAAACGTTGTCAAGATCAAGTCCATGGCAACCATGGAAATCGACCTCAACAACCGCCTCCGCGAAGCCGGCATTTCCGCCCGTGAAACCGACTTGGCTGAGCTTATCGTTCAGCTAGGCAAAGACAAGCCATCTCACATTCTGGTTCCGGCAATTCACCGCAACCGCGCCGAGATCCGCGACATCTTCATTCGCGAAATGCCCAACACCGACGACTCCCTTTCTTCCGAACCTGCAGAGTTGGCAGAAGCATCCCGCTCCTTCCTACGCGAGCAGTTCATGAAGGCAAAGGTTGCCATTTCAGGAGCCAACTTCGGTATCGCTGAAACCGGCACCGTGACCATCATGGAGTCCGAAGGCAACGGCCGTATGTGCCTGACTCTTCCTGAAACCCTGATCTCCGTCATGGGTATCGAGAAGATCATCCCAACCTTCCAAGACCTCGAGGTCTTCTTGCAGCTGCTGCCACGTTCTTCCACCGGCGAGCGCCAGGCACCATACGTTTCCACTTGGTCCGGCGTTACCGAAGGCGACGGCCCGAAGAACTTCCACATCGTGCTCGTTGATAACGGCCGTACCGCAGTACTCTCCGACGAGATCGGCCGCGAAGCACTCAAGTGCATCCGTTGCTCTGCGTGTTTGAACGTATGCCCAGTCTACGAACGCGCTGGTGGCCACGCTTACGGTTCGACCTACCCAGGTCCTATCGGCGCCATCTTGTCCCCACAGATGACCGGTATCAAGGATAAGCATGATCCAAATGCTTACCTGCCATACGCTTCTTCCCTATGCGGTCGCTGCAATGAGGTTTGCCCAGTGAAGATTCCATTCACTGACATCCTTCTCGAGCTGCGCCACAAGAAGATTCAAACCGACGCTCCAAAGATTGAGAAAGCAATGATGGGCGCCATGCAGCTCGCATGGGGCAACTCAACCATGTGGAACATGATCACTCGCATGGTATTCATGGGTCGCATCATGGGCGGCTCAAACGGCAAGATCACCCACCTGCCAAGCTTCTTGGCTGGTTGGACAGACGTTCGCGACACCGCAGTCCCACCAAAGAAGTCCTTCCGCCAGTGGTTCGAAACCGAGGAAGCACAACAGCTGCTTGCCGACGCTCGCCGCGACGGCATCCACCCAAATAATCCAGAAGTTAACCAGAAGAAGGAGAACTGAGATGGATGCCAAAACCGAGATCCTCGAGCGTATCCGTAACGCTAACAAGCTAGCCAAGGCTCCTGAGGGAGCATACCCAGTTGTCCGCGAATACATCACGAACACTGATATGCCACGCGAGGAGCTCAAAGAGCTGCTCGTCGACCGCCTCCTAGACTACAAGGCGCAGGTTGTCGAGTGCACGGACGCCGAGCTCAACGATACCGTGGCTAAGATCCTCAATGATCGCGATGCTAAGGACATTCGTTTCGCGCCTGGCTTGGACACCGCACTGTTCGAAAGCTTCAACGGCACTGCTACCCCAGACTCCGCAGACGTTGATCCTCGCACACTCAACGATGTCGATGCAGTTGTAACCGACTCTCACGTGACTTCCGCACAAGCCGGCACCATCTGCTTGGTTTCCAACGAAGTCTGTGGCCGCCGCGCCCTGACTCTTGTGCCAGACTGCCACGTATGCATCGTCCGCATGGACAACGTTGTCTACGGCGTTCCAGAGATGGTTTCCCGCCTCGACCACACCCGTCCTAACACGATGATTTCTGGTCCTTCCGCAACCTCAGACATCGAGCTCAATCGTGTCGAAGGTGTGCACGGCCCACGTACCCTCATCTGCGTAGTCGTCAGCTAAATTCTAATTTAGGCCGAAATAAACCGCGCGGCTCAAAGTCTTTCCTTGCTTGGCTTTGAGCCGCGTCGCTTTTTTCGTCCAAATAGGTTAAAATAAATCCCGCTGCTTAACACAGCCTGTCTCCGTAGCTCAGTGGATAGAGCATTGGTTTCCGGTACCAAAGGTCGCAAGTTCGAATCTTGTCGGGGACACAATTTTTATAGAGGGTTTCACGAAACTGTTCCAATCTTTTCACAAAACCCCGCGCCGGCCGAAAGAAAACGGCCGCGAACGCAAAAATGACCCGCTCCGTTCGTTCGGATGAACTGCTCCCCATAATCCGGACTGAGAAATCAGAAACCAGATTGTGGGGAGTTTCTCTATGCATCCACGCAGTAAACTCAGTCAGGCTCAGCGTGAGCTGGCAGTCGACCTATTCGAGGAAGGCTACGGCTCGCGGGCAGTGGCTAACCGCCTCGGGGTCAGGCGTGAGCAAGTACGTCATCTCGAAGACCGGTTCCGGTTACATGGCAGACTATGTCTGGTGAGCAAACGAACGAAGAGGCAGTACTCCTTCGATGCGAAAATGGAGATCCTTCGCCGCCATAAAGCTGGCGAATTGAAATCCGATCTTGCCAAGGAATATGGCTTGTCGTCGCCTGCCCTGATTAACCATTGGGTATGGCAGGTCAATAAAGGTGGCCCTGATGCTTTACGGCCGAAACCCAAAGGCAGGCCTAAAGGCTCAGCTCGGCCTGCACCGGTGACGGAAGAAGATAAGCTGCGGCGTGAAAATGAGCTTCTTAAGGCGGAAGTGGCGTACCTAAAAAAAATTGAGGGACTTGAGGGATCAACGACGAGGCTGAAAGTTGCGGCCATCATCACCCTCAAGTCCGATCACCGCCTGGATGACTTGCTTGCCGTCTCTGGCCTGGCTAGGTCAACGTTTTTTTGATCACCAGCGTCGTTTTGACCTGCCAGACAAGTACGCCGACCTCAAGGAACAGATTACGACGATCTTTTACGACTCCAACGCCACGTTTGGCTATCGCCGTATCTGGCGTGCGCTGCGCAACAACAACACGATCGTCAACAAGAAGGTGGTTCGCAGGCTCATGCGCGAGCAAGGATTGGTATCGAAGATCAGGCGTAAGAAGTACAACTCCTACCGTGGCACTGTCAGCCACATTGCTGACAACGTGCTTGGCCGACGCTTCATCCAAGACGCACCGAACAAAGTGTGGGTTAGTGACGTCACAGAGTTCCGGGTAGCCGGCACCAAGGTATACCTGTCGCCAGTCATGGATCTGTTTGACCGAACCATCTTGGCGCATACTCTGTCTACGTCACCGAATACTCAGCTCACATCACGCTCGTTGGCCGATGCCATTGCCATGTTTAGTCCGGGTAAAGGACTGATTGTGCACACTGACCAAGGCTTTCAGTACCAACACGCAAGCTGGCGCACCCTGATTAAAAGCGTTGGCGGTGTGCAGTCAATGTCACGCAAAGGCAATTGCTACGACAACGCGGTGATGGAAAATTTCTTCGGACACTTGAAATCAGAGATGTACTACGGCGCGTTTTTCACCAGTGTCGATGAGCTCTGCCAAGCTATCGATGATTACATACTGTGGTACAACACGTACCGACTCCAAGAACGATTCAAGGGTCTGGCTCCGATGCAATATCGGAACCAGACCCTTGCAAAGACCCTAACCGTTTAGAATTAACCCAGTCCGGAAAACGAGGCTCAGTTCAGGAGGGGTCATTTTTCTTCGTCTCAGCGCCGTTTTAGGACCAATTTCGGCACTCGCCCACGATCTCTAGGCCACGGGCTTCTTCCTCGTTGTTTGAGGACCAGCCGGTGGCCTTGGTCGGGCTACGCTGCCAATGGCGGGGCGTTCGGGTTCGCTGGGTCGTTCGTCTCGTCACGGCCTCGGGTCTCGACTGCCAGCTCAGTGTTGTTTTGGCGTTACTGCCGATTTTGTAGGCCGAGTTTCTATTTCCTTTTCCATGGCTAAGCATGAAGGAATGATGTCTCGAGACAGCCGACGTCGGGATCTCGGGCAATTCTTGCCGGTAAACTGCCCACCGGTACGATATATCGAGACATACACACAGCTAAAGCCGGAACAGTGTCACGAGACATGCAGAACGAGGTCACCGAACCAGACTCTGTCGTTGATACGAAGTGAAGTCATCAGTCGCGACATAGTTGACAGTTCAGTCGCGACAAGGTGGACAAACCGATATCTCGGTTTTTATCTTTTGGGCGCCGGTCTTGTCGTTTTCAGGCCAGGGGTGGTTGGCCCGCGATCACCGGGCCTCCATGGGTGTGCTCACCTTGGCCTGAGAGCGGCTGTCCATCGGGTGTACTCGATGAACCGTAGAGGCGCTTGCACACAGAGGCTGTGCTTCGTTCGTTCGATGGCGGGGTTTTGCAGCGCTCCATGGCGGTCTTGTTGCTGCGATCACGCAGGACTGGCTGCGGGTAGTTGTTGGGGTCTGAGCCGAGAGGGGTGCGTCCAGTCGAGGCCGTTTGGAATGCTGCCGCTACGTCAGAGCCCGAAGGCTCCGCCGCTGACGAGGATCACGATGCCGAGTCCGATGAGAACGATGGGAAAGAGGATGTGCTCCCAGCGTTCGAGCACTTCCGCGATCGGGGGACGGGTGGCGACGAACTTTGCCAGGGCCACCAGCACCGCAACGAGCACGAGGAAGATAACGCAGTAGGCGACTACTGCGAGAGGTTCCACGCTGAGGAATACAGGGGTGTAGACGCCGATGTTGTCGCCACCGTTGGCAAAGGTGACGCCTGCGACTGCCCCCACGCCGACCTTCTTGCCGGCAACCTTGGCCTCGTCGTCATCGTCGTCATCGTCTCCGCGCCAGGTCTGCCATGCGGCCCAGAGGCCGAGGCCCAGAGGGATGAGACCAAAGTATGGAATGGCTGCCGGGGGCAGAAATGCTCCGGCGCCGGTGGTCACAAGGATCGCGGCGACGAGGATGCCCGCGAATCCGAGGTACTGGCCGGCCAGAATGCGGGCGGTGGTGCCGCGCTGGCCTGCCCCTCGCGCGAAGAAGAGGGAGAGCACGATGATGTCGTCGATGTTGGTAGCTGCGAACAGGCCTATCGCCTGCAAGACCGAGGTGAGGATCATGCGTCCTCCCCAGCTGCGTAGCACCCGGGAAGCGTGCAGACGGGATCGATGCACGGGGCGTCTTCGTCTACTGCCAGGGTGGCATCGACCAGTGCTGTCAGTGCCTGTGCCAGGTGCGGATCGGCGATCTCGTATCGTGTCCGACGCCCCTCTGGCTCGGAGACGACAATCCCACAATCGCGCAAGCATGTCAGGTGGTTGGACACGTTCGGGCGTGTCAGGTCCAGATCTCGGGATAGTTCCGCCGGGTAGGCGGGATGGTCGAGCAGGGTCAAGATGATCCGGGATCGAGTGGGGTCGGCCAGTGCACGACCCAGGCGGTTCATCACGTCGAGACGCGAAGCAATAGTCAGCATGCGCTGAACTATACAGCGATCGCTGAACTAGTCAAGTTCCGGATAGCGGTGCAGCTGTGTGCGCTGCTCAAGAGACAGTGGAAGTAGCCGAGATGGCAGAGATTCCGGCAAAGTTGCGATAGCTTCGCCAGATCGAGATCCAAGTTGCGCACGAGCCTGGCGTAGTTCGCGAGATCCGTTTTCAGGCCCCAAGCAATGACCCGAACGGGACAAAACTCGATGGCCTCATCATCTTGAACCGGGAAGGTTCGTACAAACTTATCTACCCCATCCGCAGCCACGACTCGATTCTCGTTGGCAGCGGGGACACCTCGGGGTTCGACGACGGTTCGAGCCGTCAAAGAGAGGCTTGCCGGATAGCTTGTCGAGAGGGACAACGAGGGAGACAACACTGGCGACGGTGCATACTTGGTTGAACCACGCTCGTTTCTGGTGATCGGCCCATGTGCGATTTGTGCCGCGCCGAAGGCAACCGATTTGGCTCGAAGTTCCGTAGCTCTGAAAGTTTCCGCTCGAACCGTAAGTCACCGGAGGTGCTCACCTTTGACGAACTCGTCGAGCGTGCACGGTGGAGCGTGGACCTTGCCGAGAGGCAGCAAGAGGCTGAAGCGGAATTTCCTGACTTCCCGTTCTAAGGAGCGCTCCTGCTCAGGTCGTATAATTGACTTCTGTCGTGTAACCGGAGGCGAAACTGCGTGTAACCGGGGTGTAGCCGCGGACCTGGTATAACCGGTCGGGAGGTTTCATAAAAGCCTCTTATAAAAGTCGGAACGTACCTCAGTTACGCTCCGACTTTTACTTTTCCCCTATCACATAATCCAGGTGTCCGATTAGAACCAGCATGATCGGGCATGTAGAAACAAGCGATATTTGCAACGCTCAAACGACAAAAGCCGCACACTGTGATTCGTGTGCGGCTTCCTTCCCCCTCCTAGCGACGCGGCATAATGAGCCAAGCAATCACATAAAGGATAACCTGTGGCCCTGGTAGGAGGATGGAGCAAACAAACAAAACGCGAAGCAGCGCGATGTTAATGTTGTACGTCTCGCCGATTCCCGACAACACTCCTCCTACCCACTGCTGGCTGTTACTACGGGCGAGCGGACGGTTAAGGCTGTTGGAGAAGTTCATTATTCGAGCCCCTTCATGTGGTTCTAGCTGTTTGCGCTTGCATAATTAATTATCCAAATGAATGGGTTTGTCCGCATCGGGGAAGTCCCTGAATAACACCCTGATTTAGTCGTCTAGTGGATTTCCCGTAGACGCCCCACACTGAACATCGATCACTTTTTGGAAATAGCCACGCAACACTGCGGCTTCTTCCTCGGTCATCACATCAAAGATTAATTTGCGGACTACATCAACGTGCCCTGGTGCAGCCTCACGGAGACGCTTCTCCCCTTCTGGAGTCAGCTCAACGAATACACCGCGTGCATCATCTGAGCATTTCGTTTTTGTGACTAAGCCACGACGCTGCATACGGGTAATTTGATGCGACGTTCTACTTCTGTCCCACTGAAGCGATTCGCAAAGATCGCGAAGGCGAATCTCATGCCCTGGTCGCTCCGAAAGGCTAACAAGGACTGAAAATTCTGGAGTAGTCAGTCTTTGACTGGACTGTAGTTCTTCGTCGATTCCCCTTGTCACTTTACGCTCCATTGCTAGAAAAAGGCGCCATAGGGATTGTTCGTCTTGTGTTAGCCATCGTGGGGTTGTCATGTGGTTCAGATTAGACCGAAAATCCGTAAATGGAAAATAAACATAATGCCCCCTGCCTGCGGATTATCTCGTAAACAAAAAACCTTAAGGAGTTTTGTTGACACGTCAATTGAGTCGTGTATAGTAATCCACGTCAGGGCAATGATGACACGACACCATAATTGTGTGAGTTTTATATGGCCCTGATTCTTATCAAGTCAGATATTTGTAATCTATTACCAACTTTATTTAGGAGACTCCCATGCATAACCTCAACGGAACCTACGTGCTCGATCCAGCCCACTCTGTTATCGGCTTTATCGCTCGCCACGCTATGGTGACCAAGGTTCGCGGCAACTTCGGCGAATTCGACGCTACCTTCACCATCAACGATGAAGATGTTCAGGCTTCTGCAACAATCAAGTCCGCATCGATCACCACCGGTAATGCCGATCGTGATGCACACGTTCGCGGAGATGATTTCTTCTCCACCGAGGCTTTCCCTGAGCTCACCTTTACTGCTACCGATGTAGTAATCAAGGACGAGGACTCCGCTAAGGTCACCGGCGACCTCACCATCAAGGGTGTTACCAAGACCGTCGTCCTTGATGTTGACATCGAGGGCATTGCAGAAGATCCATTCGGCAACGTTCGCTTGGGCTTCGAGGCCAAGACCAAGATCAACCGTCGCGATTTTGGTATCAACTTCAATGCTCCTTTGAATACCGGCGGCATGCTGGTTTCCGATGAGATCAAGATTGAGATCGAGGGATCTGCAATCAAGCAGGCTTAATACTTTCCTCTCAAGATTTAGGGCTCTTAGACGGTGGCCTCTTTCAGTTTCACACTGAAAGAGGCCACCGTCTTTTTTATTGCATAAGGTCAGAGATACGCAGCTCATGCTTTCCGGCTACGTAGTCATAGCGCTGCGGCATACAAGTGAGTACGAATACTTGCTGGTTATGGCCTTGACGTGAAAATAATGTAGCCATCATCTCCAGCCGGTTGGAATCGGTGGATCCTAGGGCATCATCAATAAATACTGGGACTGTTTCCCCACCTTGTGAGGCAAGATCAGCAACCGCAAAACGCTGCACAATAGAAAGCTGTTCTTGGGCACCTCCTGATAGCTCATCTACCCCAACGGTTTGCTCCTTCATGGTACGTTTCACCACGCTGAGATCTGGGCCGAGCTCGAAAACTACACCTTTACCAAAAACTGGTGCAGCAAACTCTGTGAGTCGCTGTGTAAACGGAGCAGCGTATTTTTGGCGTGCTATATCGCGGTGCCGGATGAGAGTCGTGTACAACAACATGGCTGCTTGTGCCCGATGATGCACTGCTTCTAGGGCTCGTAATGCTACATCTCGTTGAGCTAACGCAACATCAAGTTGCTCAGCTGCTCCTGCGGCGTAATCGATCTGTGTTTGAAGTGCTTTGAGGTTCGCCTCGCAATCTCGAATGGTATTTTCCAGCGATTCAACCCTCGCAGCGGCACCAGCGTAAAGATCCTTGGCAACTTGGAGATTGTCAGTTTCTCTAAGCTCAGCAAGATGATCTTGCTGTCTTTTGAGCTCAGCGGTTACGTTGTGAAGCTCGGAGTGTAAAGCTTCAAGCGGCCGTTGTTCTTCCTGTGCTTTTATCTTTTGATCACAGCGGTCAAGGTTTTCGCGTTCGGCTTCTACACGCGCTTTCACCGTTGCATAGCGCACCTGTATATCGTTGGAATCCCAAGCAGCCAATTCTTTCTGATACGCATCTGCATCTTGTTGATATTGGAGATACTCTTTTTCTGCATCATCGATGAGCTGCTGGAGATCGTCGCTTTCTTGAATGTCGAGCTCAGCTACTTGCAGCTCCGCGTCAGCGATGTCACGTTCGAGATCAGCCTTATCGCCAAAGCGCATCGCTATCTCGTTTTTGCGCTTATTTAGGCTCTGAAGTTCTTTTTCTGCATCAACCCACGCTTCGCGTTGCAACCGAAGCGTTGCGATATCTTTCGCATCACCTAGGGCTGCACGGAGTGTTTCTTGAGTTTCTGCTCGTTTTTGTTCGAGTTGTTCTCCTTGTTCACCTGGTTCAATGGTGAGGGAAACATCGCCAATTACAGCGGTTAGTTCCGAAGTAATACGCGTAGTCCACTCTGTATCGTTTAATGCGACGGCTTCACCATCAATCTGAATTGTTATGGGCTGAACAGCGTTTATACGCATGGTAGCGGCGTGAGCTTCAACCACATATGCGGCAGCCTTGGCTCGATCATTGGCTTCTTCTGCCGCGCTTAATTGAGCACCAGTAACTTCGGGAACAGTACGTAATTCTTCTAGTTGTTTCGAGACAGTAAGAAGCTCTTGGTAGGAAGTACGCAATGTGTCAAGCCGCAGCGATTCCTTTAGTTTTTCCAACCGTTGTCGCATTTTTTCGGCGTCAGCACGTGCTTTTTCATGCTGAGAACGCAACTTTTCGCGTGCTTCGCTTAATGAGTCGGTCTTTTCTTTCAGATCCAATTCCTCTTGGATCCGTATCTGAAGGGCTTCGCTTAGTCGGCTTTGTTCTTTACGCAATTCCTCACGGGCATCAATATCGGATTGAAGAATTCGTTCCTGATCTTGGGCAATTTTTAACTGAGCACTGGCGTTTTCCAGCTGTTGGGCAGCTAATTCTGCAGTCTTGAGCTCTTGTTCTCGAGTAGTCAGGGTGTCACGTGCATTTGGAAGATCTTGCTGGGCCCGATCGCGGTCACGTTGAAAACCTGCTACTGATTCAACACGTCGATCTAGGGTTTCCTTTTGTTGAGTGGCCGCAAGTACAGCTTGTTCCGCTTCGGCGACAGTTGTTTCGGCTATGCCTAATTCGCCACCTTTTTTAGTGGCACCCGACTTGGTGAAGTAACGGTCTTTTTCTTTTTCCACAGCCAGGATTAATGCATTGTCCTCGTTACTGGCGTGGTCCGTGGCACCACCAAGGGCCTGTGTAACAGAGGAAATACCTGCGGCGCTTAGCATGGACGTGATGTCGCCTTGTTCCACGAACAGCGCAGAAAAGAGGTCGTAGTCAAGGTGTGCATCAAGAAGCCCAGATAATTGCGAGTCTGCTTCTTTGCCCGTGTAATTTGCTGGTTTCGGTTCAAAAATCGTAAGTTCGGAACTTTTCTTTTTGTTAAACACCTTGCTTACGCGGAATCGCACTGGGCCTAGGTCTGCTTCCAAACAAATGCGCGTTCCAACATCGTGGCCTTTGGGTTGGATAGCTTTGACGCTTTGTTTGTTGGTGTCATGATTTTCTCCCAACACCAACTTGATTGCTTCCATAATTGTTGATTTACCGCGCTCGTTTTCACCACTGATAACGATGACGCCGTTGGAAGGTAGATCTGTTAATACCAGATGCGTGATGGCACGCATGTGCTCGATCTCAAGGGAACGGATACGCACTAATCTTCCTTTGCTAGTCGAAACAGCAGTTTGAGGGCATCATGTGCAACCGGATCGTCACTATCGACGAGCTCGTGCAACGTTTGTTGAGCAAAACCGCTAAGCCCCAATTGGTCAAGCTCATCTTCCCGAGGTTCTAGGTGTAAATCCATGAGTCGCCGACGCTCATAGAGTGCGGCAAAGATAGGTCGTAATTTTTCACACTCCGTTTCGAGGTATTGCATTGTCTGCATGGAAACAGTGCCACGAAGCGCGTATTTCACTACCGTATTTTCCTTTTCGGAATACGCAGTTAAGTGCGAAATAAAGGCTTGTGCATCGTCAAAAGAGTTAATGTCCCATGTGACAGCCTCAAAGGTCCACTTTCCAACTGGCACTTTTTCCACAGATACTTGATGGTCTTCAATGGCAACCATCAGCACATTTCCTGAGTCTATCTCCCCACCGCCGCTAGGAAATTCAACAAAATCTGTAGTCTCTGGAGCGCCGGAGTACCAGACCTGACCTGTGGACCCCAAGCTTTCTGTCGAGTGAGTGTCACCAAGCGCCAAGTAATCGATAGCCCCTTCACTGATACGTTGCTCAACGAAGGCGAGATCAATAACATCCGGTTTCATCTCATTATCGCGGGCAAGTGTTTGTCCATGCCCTACGGCGATACGAGTAGTGGTTCCAGCAGTAGAAAGTTGTTCCAAGGCTAGCCGAACAAGGTCACGCGTTGCTGTTTTTGCAGTCAGTGGCGCCCCCACTAATTCCACTCCTGGTCGAATAACTATGGGTTGAGAATGCGAAATGACATGGACATGGTCGAGTACTTCGGTTCGCGCGAGTTGGGAATCCGCAGTGAGGGGATCATGGTTGCCCGGAAGCAGGTACACCGGTACAGAGACCTTTTTGAGTGCTTCCATGGCGCGTCCAAATGTGGCAGGTTTCAGAGAGTTATGTTCGAAGATGTCTCCTGCCATCACGATGAATTCGCAATCGTGTTGGGCCGCGATCTCTCCTAGCTTGGTGATGGCGGCGATACGGTGGGCGTCGAAACGCGCTTGTGCGTCTGAATCGAGGAATCGCCGAATCATGCCGATCTGGAGATCGGAGGTGTGAAGGAACCTAACTGTCATGAAATTGTTCTATCATTCACCCGTGACACGCTTACCCCTTTTCGTGGGTGAGATGGTAGTAGATGTCTTCGATGTCGCTCACTGCCCGAAGCTCATCAATGTTGGTGTAAGACACGAGCCTCATAGCTTTATGCAGCAACGATGCATCAGAATCGTCTAAAGCTGGGGCGATTTTAGGCTCCGGCAAGGACGGTAAATCGCGGCCTTGCCAGAATCTTTCTTTCAGGTCTTGAGTGCTCGCCGCACGTGCTTGCATCGTTACGGCCTGCTCCAACTGGGCTAGATCTAGCCCGCGAAGTCGAAAGGCCAGCAACGGATCCGCTTCAACTTTTTCAGAGGCCACCGTCACCACAGCGACTGAATGTTTACAGCACACGACGTGATCTGGGCAGTCACAACGAAACGTCACTTGGGTGCCAAGCAACAAATCCAAAATATCTTCTGATAGCTGACCATGACGTGCAGCGTTAAGGCCATCAGGCGAAGCAGCAATGTATTGGGTGATCTGGCTTAAACCGTCGGTGCTTAAATACGGAAATGCGATGCTGACTTGGAATGGGAGGTTTTGGGATCCGGCGACGTCGGCAGTAATGAGCGAGTTCCCAAACTTCACGTTGAGCACATGGCCGGAACGTGCATAATCACGCCCGCGTTTTAACCTGCCGGCGTCTGCTTCCTGCGTAGCCAAGTCGCGGATTCGCAAAGCAACTGGGGAAAAATTGCGGGACTCGACGATCTCTGGCGCCTCGGGTTCAGTGCGAACCGTTGTTTTTGCCCCGAAATTTGCATAAATAACGTTGTCCACTCGCGCGTGTCGACGTCTCTTGTCCTGGGGTGTTTCCTGCTGTGCCATCTATTCCCGTCCTCGATAACTCATGAGCATAGCGAGTTCTTCCGCAGACAGCTCGGTGAGCCAGCCTTCGCCTTCACTGACTACAGCTGAAGCCAATTGAGTCTTACCATCCAAAATATCTTGAATGGATTCTTCAAGAGTCCCAGCGGTAATCATCTTGTACACCGTGACATCTTTACGCTGACCGATACGAAATGCGCGGTCAGTAGCCTGGTTTTCTACAGCAGGGTTCCACCAGCGATCCATGTGCACCACGATGGAGGCATTGGTGAGGTTTAAGCCCGTGCCGCCAGCTTTCAGCGAAAGAATCATTGCCGGAGGTCCATCTGGAGTCTGGAATTCTTCTACCATTCGATCGCGTCCTGTTTTACTCACACCGCCGTGGAGGAATGGAATCGTGGTGCCAAAGTAGTCACTGAGATACGGGACGAGAAGATCACCAAAGGCGCGGTACTGCGTAAAAATCAGAAGTTTTTGATCGGAATCAACGGCGTCATTGATAAGATTCATGAGCTCAGCAACTTTGCCAGATCGGTGTTTGCCTTTAATCGTCATGGCCGAGCCGTCGCCAAGGAAATGCGCAGGATGATTACAAATCTGCTTGATCTTAGTCAGGGCAGACAACACCAGGCCTCGCTTGTTCATCCCCTCAGCCTGATCAAGCTGAGTTTTCACACTATCGACGTAAGCTTTGTACAAAGCAGCTTGTTCCGAGGTCATATCTACCGTCACAACAGTTTCAGTCTTTGCCGGAAGATCATCCACAATCGCGGAATCGGTTTTCAGGCGCCTCAAGATAAAGGGTGCAGTTAATGCTCGCAAGCGCTCGGTCATGTCTTCATCATGTTCGCGTTCAATGGCACGTGCGAAATGATTTCGGAAGAACGAAGCGCTGCCCAATACCCCTGGATTGCAAAAATCTAAGATGGATCGCATCTCTGATAGGCGATTTTCTACCGGCGTTCCGGTCAACGCAACGCGATGTTCTGAGGGAAGCGAGCGTACTGCTTTGGATACCTTTGTTGCCGAGTTTTTAATGTGCTGAGCTTCGTCGAGTACTACGCGTCGCCATGTAATCTTGCCCAAAAGCTCAAAGTCGCGCGCCGCAGTACCATAGCTGGTCACGATCACATCACGGGACTGAGCCAGCTGAATAAACTCATCATCCGCTTTTCGCGAGGTTCCGTGGTGCACTGCCACACGCATGGTGGGCACAAACTTGTGAGCTTCACGCGACCAGTTGCCCACGACAGACGTAGGTGCAATCACAAGCGTGGGACCACGCTGTTGTTCACTGCGTTCAACGGCTTCTAAAGAAAGCAGCTGAAGCGTTTTACCCAAACCCATGTCATCGGCAAGAACAGCACCTAAATGATTGTGTGCCATCCAGTAGAGCCAATCTACTCCCCTGCGTTGATATTCACGCAGATCAGCATGAACGGTATCGGGAATGGAAACACGTTGAGGCGCCGGTGAATCTTTCCCCATGCTCCCGCCCGCGAGGCTGGCGTGCCACGGCGATCCCGTGTAGGCAATCGGCTCATTTTCTTGTGCTTTGAGGGCGAGTTCCCGTAACTCTGCGAGCGTTACTTGTCCGAATTCCGCGAATTCATTGTTAAATTCCTCGGCAAGTTTTTCTGCACGCGCCTCCAGCATCGGCCACCGTGGGTCGTCGTTAGCCTTGGCAAGTTCTGCTTCCATGACGGCGGTATCAAGGGCTTGTTTTTTGCGCTTACGGGATTGCGCAGCGACGTCTTTCATGTAGTCGCCGATGCGTCGAATAGCTGCGGTATCAGCCATAACCCATTCGCCGCGCAAATGGATAAGCCCCGACTTGGAACGAACGAGCTCCACCATTTCGGCTTCGGTCAACTCGATGTCTCCGACCGACATGTGCCAGTCGTAGTCCACTATTTTGTCCAAACCGATGGTGGCTTGGGTTGATGCTTCCGCGGGATCGCTGAGACGCAAATGTGCTTTCGTTACTTGTTGGTCCCATGATCGTGGCAGCAAAACGTTAAATCCGCGTGATTTCAGCCGTGCCGCGGCATCACCGATAAATTCGACAAGCTGATCTGTCGTGACATAGCAATCCCAGTCCCCTGCGCCTTCCTCACGCTGAAGCTCAAAAAGTTGAGTGGGGGTGACATTAGAATCAGTACCCTGTTTTTCCAGGATCGGAGCAACGAGAATTACTTCACGCCTCAGTGCTTTTAAGCGTTCTTTTGTGGCTGAGTCGTAATGCGACAACATGATCGGCTGCGGGGAATCCACACCGGAGCGAACTCGGACACGAATGGGCCAGAGCATATCCGCAGGATCGATTCGATCTTCACGATCTTTCGAGGGTTCTTCCACGATAAACACCAGTTGCACGTTGACTGATGTCATGGAATCGCGCCACTCATTAAGCGCTGAAACAAGTTGTGCTGTGCCACGCCGCAACGGAGTACTCCGCATAAGAGCTTCGGGGAAGCTATGCCATTCGCTCGAACGCGGAGTGTCAAGCAAATCCTGCAATAAGGAGTTAGCTATCCAATGCGGAAGTTCATCTGCAATATCTTCTGCCACAGACGATCCTGCATTAGCAATGAGCACCCCAGGGGCCGCTGCCGTCATTTGTGCAATCCATCCGCGTTCTTGGAGTCCCGCAGATAGCTGCCACGTGGGCCACCATTGATGGTCAGCGTATCCCAATTTGATGGTCAATCGACCAGCACGAACAAATTGTTCTAGGCCTTGATAAAGACGCACCATCCACATCAAATCTGGCGCCAAGGTTGCGCGTTGGGCACTGCTTGCCACCATGGGCGTTATGGCTGCGATCTGAGAGAGCACCCTGACTGCTTGCTCTGGAGTAAAAGCTATGGTGGGCAGTTGGAGGGTAACCTCCCTCCCCTTGGGGGTAAGCAACTTAGTTTTCACTTGATGTGTAAATCGTTTGCCTCGAATCAGCGTTGCGACGCTATCCGGAAAAGTGTTATCCGGCACCGCATCAGATAACACGATTTTGTGCCCTTCCACCTGCTCAATCCACAAATGCAAGCCAGAATTCTTCAGCCACAATGCATGGAGTAGGTGCGTGCTCATTTCATCATTTCTACCAGTTCGAAGACTTTTGGGGAGTAACGGATTTAAAATACACCGCTTCGTGTCTACCTTCCTCCGACAGTTTTTCCGTGAGTGTCACAACGACAGGGTAAAGTTTTCACGTCAATTGTTTTTCGTCGCGTTCGTCGAGCACACGGTCCTTGTCTCAGATATTTCATCTCCGTGCGTCGTTCGATCAGGCACCACGTGAGGAGGCTAGAGAGGATGACCGAACATACGTGGTTCATCGTCGCCATCATCATTTATATGGCGGTGATGTTAGCTATCGGTTATTGGAGCTACCGCAAAACTGACCAGTATGACGACTATGTGCTTGCGGGGCGCGACCTCAACCCCTTTGTTGCCGCACTGTCTGCCGGTGCCTCTGATATGTCCGGTTGGCTGCTCATGGGTTTGCCTGGCGCGCTGTTTGTCACCGGCATGTCGGAACTGTGGATCGCCGTAGGTTTGTTGATTGGTGCATGGGCTAACTGGCGCTGGGTGGCACCTCGCTTGCGCTCCTACTCGGAGGTTGCTCAGAATTCAATTACACTTCCGTCGTTTTTTGAAAATCGCCTTGAGGATTCCTCGCGAATCCTTCGCATTGTCAGCTCGTTGATCATCATTGTGTTTTTCACCTTCTATGTATCTTCGGGCATGGTTTCGGGTGGCCGCTATTTCGAGTCAACATTTGGCGGTGCGTATCTCGACGGCATGCTGATCGTTGCTTGTATCACGGTCATTTACACCTTTATCGGTGGTTTTTTGGCTGTGTCCTACACGGATGCAGTTCAGGGTTCCATCATGTTTGTGTCGCTCGTTCTCGTTCCAGTAGCGGCACTGTTGTATCTGGACGATCCCAGTTCAATTTGGACATGGGCAACATCGCATGACTACGGCCCGTACATGGATGGCGTAGGTAATCCGCATTATTTCTCAATGATTTCTGGTGTTTCAGTTGCTGCGGTGATCGGTAACCTTGCTTGGGGTTTGGGCTATTTTGGCCAGCCCCACATCATCGTCCGTTTTATGGCTCTGCGTAAGCCATCAGATGCGGGCCAAGCACGGTGGATCGGTACAGCATGGATGTTGTTGTCCATTTTGGGCGCAACGTTTACCGCGATTATTGGCACGGCATTTTTTGGCCAAAATCCTCATGTCGAGGTTGTTGATAAGAAAGCATACGAAACAATTTTCTTGGACATGGGTCGCGTACTTTTCCACCCGCTTATCGGCGGTTTGATTCTTACCGCGGTTCTAGCAGCGATTATGTCGACGATCGCTTCACAGCTCCTAGTCACCTCCACCTCGTTGATCGAAGACCTATTTAAGGCCTTTAAAAAGAACCTTCCCAGCGAGACTGTGATGATTAACCTTTCTCGTACTGCCGTCATGGCAGTAGCCATTGTGGCCGGCGTATTGGCTATCGACCCCCAAGATTCCATTCTGAACCTAGTGGGCTTTGCATGGGCTGGTTTTGGTTCAGCGTTTGGTCCGCTCGTGCTGCTCACTTTGTACTGGAAACGTTTGAATTTCGCAGGCACTATCTCAGGCATGGTTACCGGCGCTGTGGTGTCGTTTGCTTGGGGAATGTCGCCTCTAGGAGATAGCTTGTACGAAATCGTGCCTGGCTTCTTCAGCGGATTGTTCGTGATGGTTGTGGTGTCACTAGCCACCCCTGCCCCACCTGCATCTGTACGTTCTGCTTTTGACCGCGCCACTAAGCTGACAAAAGTTTCACAGGCACACCCAGAGCTAGAGGTCAGCGAAGTTCAAGAAAAGTTGCTCTAACAGGGAACCAAATAATGCGCTTTATACGTCCAAACATGTATGAAGCGCATTTTCTTTACCCTCCTAGTCGCGATGACGTGTTTCGCGGTGTATTTGTCGATTCCCCACGGCTGGTATTTTCATGATCTGCGTGAGGTTTCCCACCGCGTGACGGTTATTGGGTATGAGCGTTCGCAGTTCGGTGATGGTTGGGCGCTACAAAACAGTGGATGTTCCACGCGAGACGAGGTGCTAGCAGCCACGCTTATCGACGCCCATCTCACCGTCGATTGCTCACTTACTCGAGGATACGGCGATGATCCTTATTCGCTTCGCCCTATTGCTGTCCATCCAGGCCACGATCGAGAGCCTATTGAGCTCGACCATGTATATCCGCTTTCTGCCGCGTGGGACATGGGCGCATTCGCTTGGGATAAGGAGCGGCGAATAGCGTTTGCTAATGATCCGTTAAATCTCGTGGCCGCCTCCAAACAACAAAATCGTCAAAAATCTGACAAGCTGCCCAGTGAATGGCTACCCTCGGCACGCAAGCAACGGTGCTGGTACGTCAACCGATTAGCCGATGTGGCACGTAAATACGATCTACCTCTTAGCTCCGCAGATCTAAGGGTCATGCGCAGACAATGTTAAGATGTGTTTTTAATCTCACCCATCGTATGAAAGGCTCGTGCGGTTCCTATGAACTCCGTCCTGATTTTGCTGCATGTACTTACAGCTATTTTGTTCCTCGGCCCCGTCACGGTGGCTGTTTCCACTTTCCACACCCGTGCCTTCGCCGCACACAACGGCAATGAGACGGCCAAGGGCGCTGCTGCGGTGTTGTACAAGATCACGCAGACCTACGGCATGCTCTCCCTCCTAGTGCCACTGGTGGGCTTTGCTGTGATGTTCACCAACGATTCTTACTGGAGTAACGGTGTTTACCACGCTTCTATGGCACTGTCTGTGATCGCATGGGCCCTGCTGATTTTTGTCATCATGCCTAAGCAAAAGAAGATGATGGGCAACCTGGGCCTCCTAGAGGCTGACGAGCAGGCCGAGGGTGGATTTGAGATCGCCGATTGGAAGAAGGCTAAGGGCCAACTGTCAATGTTTGGCGGCATCTTCTCCTTGATCTGGGTGATCGTAGCAATCCTGATGGTTGTTATTAAGTAGTTGTAATCACTCATAAAAATCCACACCGGCGATGATTTACTGCCGGTGTGGATTTTTGTATTTTCTAGTGCTAAAGAGACTGCCACGCTGGCTCTAGCCCAGCTTTTGGTTTTCTCTTCGAGAGCGCTTTACTGAACTTCCCACCCTGCTGGTGTGGAGGTCAGAGTCAGTGCGTCGACGTGGTCAAAGGGGTGTGTGCACAAATCCATGGCGCTGCGCTTGTATTTGTGGGTTTCGTATTCACCGTTGGCGGCGTGCATCACGATGAAATTCTCAGAGTCTTTGGCGCCTTGTTCAGGAATGTTGAGGTCTTTCATTCCTAGGCGGTCCGCAGCGGCTTCACGGTCTTCGTAGGGGCATACGGAGCTGACGCTTACCCATTCGCCATCGTAAACATCGTGCACGGTGACTGTAACTGGTGATTCTTTCCCTTTGAGCGCTTGCTCGAGGGGATCGTGTTGCAGGAGCCAGACCATTGTGACGCCAAGGGCTAGGAAGGCGATGAACACGGAAATGACTGCAAATATGTTGCGTTCCACGGTGATTGTCTCCTATCGAGTCGGAGGCTGCGGGGAATGAATAAGGGAGCACGGATAACTACCGTACTCCCTTATTTCAGTTTTCTTATTAGTCGCGGTATCCGCCGCGGCCACCTCGGTAGCCACCGCGATCACCACGGTCGTTGCGGTCACGTCCGCCACGGTATCCGCCGCGGTCGCGTCCGCCACGTCCACCACGACGATCGTCACGGTCGAAGCGGTCGCCGCCACGGTATCCGCCGCGGTCACCGTCGTCGTTACGACGTGGTGGTCGGCCATTGTCCTTTTCGATGTGGATCAATTGGCCGGAGATACGGGTATCGCTGAGGCGATCGATCACGCTTGGATCCATGTTCTTTGGTAACTCGACCAAGGTGTGGTCAACGAAGATGTTGATGCGACCGAAGTCCTTGTTGGACAGGCCACCTTCGTTTGCCAGAGCACCAACGATGGCACCAGGGCGAACATGCTGGCGCTTACCAACTGCTAGGCGGTAGAGCTGCATGTCGTCGTTACGCTCGAAGCGGGAGCCACGGTCACGGTCACGGCCGCCACGGCGGTCATCGCGGTCGAAGCGGTCGCGTCCGCCACGACGATCGTCGCGGTCACGACGCTCGCGGCGCTTTTCTGGTGGTGGCTCCTTCATCAAGAATTCGGAACCAGCGCGTGCCTGGGTAGCCAATGCGGCGGCGATGTCTTCTAGTGGAACATCGTGCTCTTCCGCGTAGGACTTAATCAGGCTACGGAAGATTGCTACCTGATCGTCTTCAAGAGACTCGGTGATGGAGTCAGCAAACTTTGCCTTGCGGGACTCATTGACCTCATCAACGGTTGGCAGATCCATTTCGATCAGCTTTGCGTTGGTGGCGCGCTCGATGGAACGCAACATGCGACGCTCACGTGGAGTGACGAACAAGATTGCTTCACCAGAACGACCTGCACGACCGGTACGACCAATGCGGTGGACGTAGGATTCCGTGTCGTTTGGAATGTCGTAGTTGAACACGTGAGTGATGCGTTCAACGTCGAGGCCACGGGCAGCAACGTCGGTAGCAACGAGGATGTCGAGGCGACCGTCCTTGAGCTGGTCGACGGTGCGCTCACGCTGAGCCTGAGCGATGTCGCCGTTGATAGCGGCAGCGGAGAATCCGCGTGCGCGAAGCTTTTCAGCGACTTCTTCAGTTTCATGCTTGGTACGCACGAACATGATCATGGCTTCGAACTCGGTGACCTCAAGGATACGGGTCAAGGCATCGAGCTTGTTGCGGTGTGCAACGTTGAGGTAACGCTGAGTGATGTTCGTGTTGGTGCGGGTCTGCGACTTCACCTGGATCTCATGAGGATCCTTCATGTAGTCACGGGACAAACGACGAATACCATTTGGCATGGTGGCAGAGAACAAAGCAACCTGCTTGTCCTCTGGGGTGTCCTCCAAAATGCGCTCAACGTCTTCCTGGAAGCCCATGTTAAGCATCTCGTCTGCCTCGTCCAGAACGAGGAAGCGGAGGTTGGAAATGTCGAGGGAGCCCTTCTCCAAGTGGTCGATCACACGACCTGGAGTACCCACGATGATCTGTGCGCCACGGCGCAGGCCGGATAGCTGAATGCCGTAAGCCTGACCGCCATAGATTGGCAGCACGTGGATGTCGCCCAAATGATCTGCGAAGGACTGGAAGGAGTCTGCAACCTGCAAAGCAAGTTCGCGAGTTGGGGCGAGGATCAACGCCTGTGGGTGGCGCTTCTTGACGTCGATACGCGACAAGATTGGCAACGCGAATGCTGCCGTCTTACCTGTACCCGTCTGCGCGAGGCCCATAACGTCATGCCCCTGCATCAACACCGGAATGGTCTGCGCCTGAATTGGGGATGGCGTTTCGAAGCCAACCTTAGCGACTGCCTTCAGGATTGCTTCTGGGAGACCTAGAGCCTCGAATCCATCTTTTTCTGCACTGTCCGCTTCTTTCTGAGCGGAGTCGGTGGCCTCAGAAGTGTTCGCAACCCTGGAGTCGTCTACATCGGCAACGACATCATTATTGATGGTGGTGCCTTCGTCTACCTGCGAATTATCCTGAGATTCCGACAAAATCTTAATGTCCAGCTCGTTCTCGCCGCTGGTGGCGTTATCGGTAATGCTCATTGCCCCACCACGCTACGCCACATCCACATGTTTTACCTAATCATTGAATAATTAGTGTCGCACCTTACACAGTTGCACGCTTTGCGACGTTTCCCCACTGACTACCTACAGTAAATACAGCGAAGTTGATATAAAGTGCGTTCTGTCCGCAGAGCATTCCTGCTCTTGGTAGCATTCAACACGATTCTTTTCAAAAATTATATCGGAGTGACATGAAAAAGCGCATCAAAGTTACCGGCGCAGTTCTCACACGCAACGGCCTCATTCTCGCAGCTCAACGCGGACAATCTAAGAACCAGGGAAAGCTATGGGAATTCCCTGGAGGAAAAATTGAGCCAGGCGAAACCCCAGAAGAAGCACTCCAGCGCGAGCTGCACGAAGAATTACGTTGCGACGCTCACGTAGGCAAATTCATTACTACAACGGAATTTGAATATGACTTTGGAATCGTCGAGTTATCAACTTATTTCTGCACGCTGAATGGATCCGAGCCACAGCTGACTGAACACGAACAAATCAAGTGGCTACGTCCCAGTGAACTCGCTCAGCTGGACTGGGCACCTGCAGATATTCCTACGGTCAAACTTTTAGAAAACTTCACCAACTAAGCGACTAAATATGTCTACTGCCGATTCAGCTCTTCCCTTTGGTGTCTATGAAACACCCATTACTCGTAGGATTTCTGAACGTCTTACAGAAACTCAAAAGCTTTCCCCGGATTCAGTGGCCGAAATCAAGTCACTTGACGATGAAGAGGTAAAACGCCGCTACACCGACGCGCTTGCCCGAGAGTTTTCGCTACGCTTCGAAGCCAAGCTATCAAGCCTTAATGAGGAAAAGGAACGCATAGCGCTTATCAATTCTATGGCTGCGCTTCTAGATACTGATTCCAGTGTTGATTCTGAACAGCTACTTACGTCGATCCGTCCGACTTCTTTAATACAGGCGCCCCAGCTACCAGAGCAACCACTTTCCTCCCTGGCGCTCTTAACAAATGCGAAAAATGAATCCAATATGGATCTCGAAATCCGCCGTGAGCTGGAAACAGCTGATTCGGTTGACCTTCTATGCGCTTTCATAAAAACTGGAGGGCTTCGAGTGCTTGATGAGCCTCTTCTTAAGCTTCGCGATCGCGGTGTTCCCCTTCGCATCATCACCACGACGTACTGCGGTGCTACCGATAAGGAGGCAATTGATAGGCTCGTGGAAAAATACGGGGCGGAAATTAAGATCTCGTACGAGACAAATATGACGCGTTTGCATGCTAAAGCATGGTTATTTAAACGCAACTCGGGATTTGATACTGCATACATCGGAAGTTCAAATTTGTCTGCTTCAGCGTTGGTTAACGGCATGGAGTGGAATGTTCGTACTTCGTCAGGTAAATCCCCTGAGATTGTTTCGAAATTTATTGCAACATTTGATTCGTATTGGGCCGATAAACACTTCGTTTCTTATGATCCACGCACTGATGGACAGGAACTCGAATACGCACTTCAACGAGATCGTTTTGCTAGCGGTGGAAGCGATGAGCTCGCTATATCAGGGTTAGAAGTAAAGCCATATCCTTATCAACAAGACATGTTGGAAAGTCTGCAAGCAGAACGCGAGCAACATAATCGACATAGAAACTTGCTTGTAGCAGCAACTGGCACAGGTAAAACTGTCGTTGCAGCCTTAGATTACAGAAACATGTGCGATGCATTGGGTAGACGTCCCCGTTTACTTTTCATTGCACATAGAAAAGAAATTCTGCAACAAGCACTTCGTACCTTCCGCGAAGTACTATCAGACGGCAATTTTGGAGAACTACTTGTTGATGGCGTTCTTCCTAAAGAATGGACTCATGTCTTTGCAAGTATTCAATCCTTAAATACTTCCCGAATGGAAGCATTAGGAAAAGACCATTTCGAGTTCATCATTATTGATGAGTTCCACCATGCCCAAGCAATCTCTTATCGCAAGGTCATGGATTATTTCGAGCCTCAAGAGTTACTCGGGCTAACTGCTACTCCTGAACGTGGAGACGGAATCAATGTCAAGGAATTCTTCGATTACCGCGTAGCCCATGAGCTACGAATTTGGGACGCTCTTTCGCTTCAATTGCTTGCCCCCATGCAATATTTTGGTGTGAATGATGATACTGATCTGCAGTCAGTTGCTTGGGACAAGCGCAAGCATGAATATGCGGTATCAGCCCTGAATGAACTTTATGTTGCGCGTGGAGAAAAACGGGCAAGGCTTATTTTGCAGTCATTAAACAATTATGCATTCGGTTTATCGGGAGTAAAAGCACTGGGTTTTTGCGTTTCTGTAGAACACGCAACATTCATGGCCGCATATTTTAGTAAACAAGGTGTGCCTGCAGCCGTGCTGAGCGGGCAAGATAATGCGACAACCCGACGCAACCGACTAGATGATCTGAAAACTGGACGTATCAAAGTTATCTTCTCTGTAGACCTTTTCAATGAAGGCCTTGATATTCCAGAAATTAATACCGTCCTCTTACTTCGTCCTACTCAAAGCCCCGTACTATTCCTCCAGCAAATTGGCCGAGGCCTTCGCCTTTATCAAAGGAAAGAATCCTGTCTCATTCTGGACTTTGTTGGTTTGCACAGCCAGGAATTTGATATGGAAAGCCGTTTCCGAGCCCTAACTGGATTTACAGGAAAAGAACTCGTTGACCAAGCCGAAAATGATTTCCCTGCTATTCCGGCTGGCAGCAGCATTATCCTAGATAAATTAACAAAGGAACAAGTCCTTAAAAACCTGAAACAGGTGACACGGACAACATCCAAGCGGATGATCAGTTTAACCGGTGAAATCGGATCAACTTCATTACGCAAATTCATCGATTCAACTGGCATTCCTGTTATGGACGTTTATCGGCCTAAAGACTACAGCTGGAATTTCTATCTGGGGCAAGCTGGTCTAGCAGACAAAGCTGATCCACGTAAGGATCTACTTCTCAACCGAGTCAAGTCGTTCCTTCATATAAACGATTATCAGAGAGCCAATGCATATCGTGACATTATTGCTTCGACTGCGAATACGATCGGTTCCCTTCCCCTCGATCTACAGCCTTACGCGAAAATGTTGATCCTTAATATCTGGGCGAACAGGCCACAGAAAGTCATTCCTGCCACATTCGATAAAGCTTTAGAAGAAATCCACAGACATCGTGCGTTTTGCAAAGAACTATCCGAATTGCTCGAAATTCAAGTTGAAGACAGCAAAGTAAATCCTGCGCCTCTCAAGGGTGACCTAGGAAATACCGTGTTGTTATCGCATGCGCAATATTCACTTGCGGAACTAATGGCAGTTTTAGAAGATGGAGAAGAATTGCCGATTATGGCAAAACTTCCTCGAGAAGGTGTTCGCAAACTTAATAATTTTAATGCCGATCTGTTTCTTGTTACTTTGCAGAAAAGCGATAAACATTTCAACGAAAAAACCTCTTACAAGGACTACCCGATTTCTCCTGATTTGTTCCATTGGGAGTCTCAATCTCGAACAGCTATTAAATCGCCTACTGCACAGCGCTATATCCATCATAAAGAGCTCGATCACTCACTACTTTTGGCAGTAAGAAATGCCAATAAAAATGAAGTTGGTCTTGCGGAGTCATTCACCTTGTTAGGTCAAGTAGATTACGTTTCCCATAAAAACGAGAAGCCAATCCAATTTGAGCTGGCGCTCCAGCGAAGCATGCCACAGCACCTCTTCATCCAAGGCCGTGCAGTGGTGTAACTAAAAGCCCTTCGCAGTCACACACATGATTGCGAAGGGCTCTCCCCTATGCCTTAGCTCAGGCGTCGCGCGCCTCGACCCGGCGAGGCCACCACAAATGTGGGTTCTGGATAGCCTTGGCGTTGCGCAGCGTCTGCAATCGCTGTTGCTACTTCTTCTACTCGGTCAGCGGCGACGAGGGTAATCACCGAGCCACCGAAGCCACCACCTGTCATTCGTGCACCATATTGCCCAGCCGCATCGAATGCTGAATCAAGCTCGGGTGTAGAAACCTCATATTGGTCCCGTAACGAGATATGGGAGTCCTTCATGAGCTCGCGGAAGCGATCAAAGTTCCCCGCATCAAGCGCAGTTGCAGCTTCAGCGGTGCGTTCAGTTTCTTCCACGATGTGCTTCACGCGGCGAACTACTACATCAATATCTTTGTTGTTAGCAGCGGCCCATTCGCGGGTGCGATCAAGGATGTCTCCTGTGGAATTCACGCTGCGAATGGTGGCATTCTCCCCTCCTAGAGCATGAGCGACTTCATCGGTCACGCCACGTCGAGAAGCATATTGGCCGTCGTTAAGCGCGTGCGGAGCATTGGTGTCTGCAATGAGCAGAACCAAACCCCGCGACTCAAGGTCGAAGGGTACCAGCCGAAATTGATTAGTGTGAAAGTCGATGACAAGGGCTTTGCCTTCTTCACCAAAAATTGAAGCCCGCTGGTCGAGTCCGCCTGTCGACGCCCCCACGACCTCATTTTCCGCACGAATTGCTGCCTCGACTAGCTCGGCGCGTGCGGCTGCGTCTGGTGCGTGTCCGACTGCGAGCTCGTATGCTGCTACTCCTATAGAGCATTCCAGTGCGGCTGAGGAGGATAGTCCGGAGCCCACCGGTACGTCGGAGACAACTGCGATGTCGAGGCCGCTGCAACGTGGGATCACTCCTGATTGCACGCCTGCCCACACTGTTCCTACAACATAGCCTGCCCATGAGTCGGGGTTGAGCGGGCCGACTTCAGCTAGGGGGATGCTCAGGCGTGCTGGTTCTTTGGCACCTGGAATGAGCGATACGACGTTGAGGAGGGCGTCGTCACGCTGACGTACTGCTACGGCTGTGTTTTGTTGCAGTGCGAAGGGGATGGACATTCCGCCGGCGTAATCGACGTGGTCACCGATGACGTTGACGCGTCCTGGTGCTGCCCATACGCCTTCGGGTTCGTTGCCGAAGGCTTGGGTAAACAGTGCTCGGGCGTCGGTGTCTAATTGTTCGGGGCTTCGGGTGTTAATCCAGCGTGGCATGTGGCCATACCTCCTTGAATCGTTGTGCGATGCGTTCTGGGGTGGTGTCGTTGATCCAGACCCCTTGGCTTGATTCTGAACCGGCGAGGAACTTCATTCGGTTTGGCGACCTCATTAAGGAAAACAGCTGCAGGTGGAGGCGGCCAAATGGGCGCAGTGCTGGGTCTACTGGTGCTTGGGTCCAGCCTGCGATGTATGGGGTTTTAGCTACTCCTTCGAAGAAGCTGTCCACTGCCGTGTAGAGGCGCTTGAGTAGTGCTGCTAGGTCGTCGCGTTCCACGTCAGTGAGTTCGGTGAAGTCAGCTACGGCACGAAGCGGCATGACCATTGCTTCTACTGGCCATTTTGCGGCTGCTGGGACGAAAACAATGAAGTGCTCTGTGCGTTCAATAACTCGTGTTTGTGCAGCAGTTTCTTCGCGGATGATCGCATCGAAGAGATCATGGCCGTCGTGTGTTTCCGCATAGTATTGTGCACTTTGAACAATTGCTTGTAGCCGTGGGGAAAGGAACGGGTAGGAGTAGATCTGCCCGTGCGGGTGTTGGAGTGTTACGCCGATTTCTTCTCCCCTGTTTTCAAAGGGGAACACCTGTTGGACGCCAGGCAAGGCGGACAGCGCCTCGGTTCGATGTGCCCAAGCATTGATGACAGTGCGAATACGTGACACCGGCAGATCCTTAAAGGACTTGTCTACATCTGGGGTAAAGCAGACTACCTCGCAACGGGCAAGGGCTGGTCGACGTGGATAGAGGTCTATCCCATCGACATAACTTTCCCAATCCTCTCCTACTGCGATGTTCATAGAAAACGACGGGAATCGGTTTTCAAAAACAACGACGTCATACGTAGGCGACGGTATCTCTGTAGGAAGGTTGCCAGGCGTTGTCGGTGCAAGCGGGTTTTCATTCGCTGGTGGCATAAACGTGCGGTTCATGCGGTGGGCTGCGTAAGCCACCCACGTGTTTGTGAGGGGATCGTGGCGGATCTCCGACAGTGGCTGCGTGTGGGGCAGGTCCCTGGAATCGTGAAGAACTCGTTCTCCCTCGCGCAGCTCGTGGTCATCGAAGTAGATGATCTCGCGACCGTCGGCAAGCGTGGAAGTAGTCACGTTCATTATTTTTCACCTGCGGATTCTTCAATAACGATCGGGCGAAGTTTTGCCCAAGCGAAAAACACCACACCAACGATGACCATGATAAGGCCCGCCCACAAATTATCTTGAGCGTTTTTAGCCACGCCCGTATCTGGATTGATACCTGGGTCAAGAGCAAAGCTACAAAGCACCAAGATCACTCCGTAGAGTCCGATCAATGCTCCGATGACATTTCTGATATCAAATGCGCCGGCGAGGTGAGTGTGTGATCCCGCTGGTTTTTGCGTTGTATTGTTATGCATTTTCCTCTCCTCCTAGGCAAAGATAACGTTGAGAGCGATGACCAAGATTAAGCACAGCATTCCTAGTGGAACGGTGCGGCGGTACCACGGCTGGCCGTCTTCGGAATGGTCCTCGAAATGGTCCTTTGGGGTAACAGACTTTACAAAGCCCACCAGCTCGTGATCCGGCTTCGGCTGGGTGAACATGGTAACGATCACGGAGACGAGGATGTCGACGCTAAACGCGATACCGGCAGCAACGAATGCAGTGCCTTGTCCTGGCAGATTAAGCAGCGTTGCAGAAGATTCAGTAAAGGTAGCCAAGTACCAGTAGAAGATTGCCGACGCAGTACCTGCCACAAGGCCGGTCCAACCTGCGTGAGGAGTCATGCGCTTCCAGAACATACCCAAAATGAAGGTGGCAAACAGTGGTGCGTTAAAGAAACCGAACAGTGTTTGCAGATAATCCATGATGTTGCCAAAGTTCTGGGCAAGCAACGCAGTAAACACTGCGATCAAGGTGGCGGCAACAGTGGCAAGGCGTCCGAACTTCAGGTAGTAGTCATCTTCGCGATCTTTGATCACATAGGTTTGCCAAATGTCATAAGAGATCACGGTGTTAAATGCCGAGATGTTAGCAGCCATACCAGCCATGAACGAGGCTAACAGACCTGCAATAGCAACGCCGAGCAGACCGTTGGGAAGAAGGTCACGCATGAGATACAAGATGGCGTCGTTAGGCTTGCCGGCAGGATTATCACCAATCAGCTCAGCAACAGTGACCGATGCGACCATGCCAGGAAGTACCACGAGGAATGGAACAAACATCTTAGGGAACGCACCGATAATCGGAGTCTTGCGAGCAGCGGAGATCGACTCCGATGCCATAGCGCGCTGCACCTCAACGAAGTTGGTTGTCCAATAACCAAATGACAGCACAAAACCCAAGCCGAAGGTAATACCAATCACCGAGATCACTGGGTTATCAAAACCCGAAATCTCTACGCCTGGCCACGTGTGGAAGTTGTGCTCGATAGCAACCTGTTCCTTTAGGCCCTGCCACCCTCCTACTCGATTAAGACCAATGATGGTGATAGGAAGCAGCATGGCAAGAATGACAAAGAACTGCAGCACCTCGTTATAGATCGCGGCAGACAAACCGCCCAAAGTGATGTACGACAACACAATGACCGCGGCCAATACGAGGGCGACCCACAGCGGCCAACCGAGAAGTGCGTTGACAACCTTCGCTAGGAGGAAGAGGTTCACACCGGCGATCAGCAGCTGTGCCACAGCGAAGGACACAGCATTGACCAAGTGAGCTGCGCTACCGAAACGGCGGTGCATAAATTCAGGAACCGAACGGACCTTGGAGCCGTAGTAGAACGGCATCATCACGATTCCTAGGAACACCATGGCAGGTACTGCGCCGATCCAGAAATAGTGCATGGTTTGGAAACCATATTGTACGCCATTAGCCGACATGCCGATGATCTCCACAGCGCCTAAGTTGGCGGAGACAAAGGCAAGACCTGTGACCCAAGCTGGCAGCCCGCGCCCAGATAGGAAAAAGTCAATGGAGGAGGACACGCGAGCTTTCGCAGCCCATCCGATGCCCAAAACAAATACAAAGTACAAGGCGACAAGCAGGTAATCGACCCACGTCGCGTCTAGCCTCAATGCGGTATCCATGAGGATCATCCTTATGTTGTTGATTTTTAATGCTGGTTAAGAGTGCTTGTTATATGCGGAAATCGTGATCGTTCCGTGCCACGGAGATGCCGCGCCGATCGTGTCGATTCCCAAGTTCAGTCCGTTTGGGGATGTTGTCATCGGTTCCACAGCCACCGACCGCCCACGCCCTGGATATGGCATTTCCCATGCCGGATCTGGAGTAAAAATCTGGAACCACGGGAATTGTTCGCTGCAGTGCATGGATACTCCCACCCCCTGCGATTCCAGGACTGTTGTTACGGGAGTGCGCTCGGCCAAGAAGCAGTCGTCGAGAAGCTTTCCCGCCATGGGCAGGCCACCGGAAACGTCGTTAGTAGGTTGAACGAGCTCACCGGTAGGAAGGTTGCGATCATCAAGCATCCATTGCTTATCGACGCCCACACGAAGCGTGGTCTTATCAACCTCTGCGCCTTGGGCCGATAAATAGGTATGCCATCCAAAGCCAAAGGGCACAGCCTCATGCGGCGTCGTAGCCGTGAACTGTGCCCTTAAACCGGAATCCGTTAGTAAATAATCAGCCGCAAGCTCAATAGCCCAAGGCCATCCCTGCTGTGGCTCAATAGTGGTAGAAAGCAATACCCTCTCTGGGCGAATAAGCTCAACCTTCCACACAATGTCTGCCACAAAACCATGGATCGCATTATTACGATCCGGCTCAGTAATCGGCAGCTGATAGCTTTGACCTTGAAAATCGTAGGCACCAGCGTCAGTTCGATTAGGCCACGGTGCTAAGACAACGCCCGCGTTGAGTGGCGGAAACGCATCGTCTGGGTAGGTTTCCACCAACGGGCGACCGTCGTAAGTAAGGGATTTAATTCCGCCACCATAGGTGGCGATCTGCGCTAGATAGTGCCCAGAAGAAATAGTAATAACGGGGGCACGGTTGCTTGGTTGTTCTCCTATTGAATCCATTTCATGTCATCCTCCCTAGTCAAGCAGACTTTCTATAGTCGGGTTTACGCTTGTTATAACCAGAGTGCAACGGTTTGCACTTAATAGGTCTGACATGTCGAGGAGGTCACATATTTTTACCCCCATAATCGGCAAAAATCGCACCAATACTGGGAATGACTTTCAAACCACCCTGCGAGCATAAGCGTTAAAAGGTCTTATACATCCCCCATCTTCGACAAAAATAAACATCCCATTGCTTTTTCGAACACTTGTTTGTATGATAATCCGTATACATGTTCGATGGAGGTTATAGTCTCAAGCCATGAAATTCATTCAGAACCTAACAAAGATCCACCAATCCACCCCTCATACGGCGCACGCACACCGAAGTGACAGTGCTGTCGATTCCCAGGTCGCTTCTACTTTGCGCGAAGACACCGTGGCACGTTTTTCCATGCTCATGAAGCACCCTCGTTCCCTCGCCCGCCCCACAGTAACGTGGCGTCCGCCTTCGCTTAAGCTTGTTGGACTTCACAGCACAATATCTCCGCAACCCCACTTGGTGGCTTCTATTAGCCGGCGACGCATTGGCCCAAACGTCAAAGCACGGCTCAAAGGTTTTGGCGTACGCCAACAACCCGCTTATCTCATGAGCGTGCGGATAAGCGATTCGAAATCCAATAACGTGTCATTCGAACACGCAGAACAATGGATGCTTCAGCTCGTAGGCCCCCAATACGCCGAATGCATCCATATGATCACAGATCATGGACAGTGCCCAGTATTCGTCTGGATCGTCGGAGGAGATTTCCAACCACTGCCATCACCAGCATCGATGTTTCAGACGTTCCAAGCAGCTGCTTAGCCTAGTTGCTAGGCGTCCTCGTCTTCGTCATCTTCGTCAAGATCATCAAATTCGAGATCGTCATCATCGCCTAGCAAATCCTCAGACTCAAAGCTGGTTCCCTCGGATTCAAGATCAGCCTCAGCAAATTCCAACGGAGCCAGCTGTTCTTCCCAATCATCAGCATTTTCAAGAGCAACGGAAAGGACATCAAACAGTTTGTTGCAATCAGAATAGGAACCGAGCTGCAGAACTTCCCCAGCTTCTTCTGTCAGCTCAGCTGCAACATCATAAAACAGGCGATCACGCTCTTCATCGCTAAGCGCATCATTGCTTTGATCACTCCACAGCTCATCAATTGCTTGATCAACCAAGTCATCAAAACTTTCACCGAATGCTACAAAAGTCACCGTGGCGAGCGCCTCACCATCAACAACATCAACAACAACCTGCAGCTCCGAGCTTTCAGCAACTTCAGCATGCACCATATGCGGATCATGCGGATCCTGGAAAAACTCCAGCTCCGCAATACGATCATCAGTGCCTTCCAACAGATCACGCAGCACCGTCACAACTTGGTCCGTCGCAACATGCTCGGCAACCGTGCGCACAGCATCTTCGACCGAGAACACAACACTAACCAGTGCTGCCTCAAACTCATCGTCGTCTTCATCCACGTCAGCAGCAGCGATATACACATTTGCTGCTGGCACCACCGAGTCGATCTCCACAAACTGAATCTCAAGATCAGAAGTAATAGGAACAAACAACACGTCATCATGTACACGAGACTCGATACCCTCGTTATCAAGCGCCGTAGCCAAATCTTCAAAGAAGCTCATTGTGTGTCAACCCTTTCTGAGGTGCTCAATGCCGGCCCCTAGCCTATCGTTAAAAGCTCTCCGAAGCAGCAATCAGGGCATTCTTTCGCACATCTTTGTCCTGATGCGGACACGATGTGCACTTACCAGCCGTAGGCGAATGATAAATCATGCAACACGACACACGGTGCGCCACCACATAATCAGGTTCAACACCTGGATCGATAGGAGCAAAACAACCATCGCAGATCTGCTCAAAGTTATGCTGCGGTATCGCGGCTTTAAACTCCGCTACATCCCCTCCTAGAGAATCAACCCCCTCGCGAAGACCCGCCACCAATTCACGAGCCGTATCTAACGCCCTTGCAGTTTCAAAGTCATCATTCCCAGCAGCTATAGCGGGCTGCACAGCAGCATCAGCAACCACCGCCCACAACGGTGCTGGGCGCATACCAGTCAGCCGACATATGGCAACTATCAATGGTGCAACGGATACCGCCAACGCACGGCCAGACTCCCGCACACTATCGGCGCAGACGTGGGGACGAAAACCAAACCAATACCCAGTATCGTCACGATGAAATACAGTCGACTGGCGTATATCCAGCAACGGCACCACATCAATGCTGACCATCGCCGTTACCGACGGATTGAGGGCGTCGCCAAGCAAACTAAAAAGCCACAACTGTGCAGCGTGCTTATCCGTAGGCACCCCAAAGATGTGCTGCGAAGCCGCAATCGCCGTTTTCACCGTGTCTTCCAAATACAAATGCTCAACATCCACCACGTTTCCCTGCGAGACGCTGGGATCCAACGAAGGGCGAAAACGCTCATGCTCAGCCATTAATCGATCAAATGCAGCATCTAGAACCGAGTCCATATCCGCCTTCCTGCAAAGCTATTGTTCTAATTCCAACGGAGCAAAATAAGTAGGTTCCTCATACAAACCCAGCGCGCGCAGGAGATCCTCGCGCCCCAAACCCCACTCGGTCATATCGTATTCGGACCACGCACGGCGGCGCTGCGAAAACGGGTCATAAATCACCCGCGACTCCTGATCAAATACCATCGTCGCCCGACCAGGCTCTGTATCGCCAGCAGTGTGATACGACGGCCAAGCCTCACTAGGCTGACCATGATGAATAAACCGCGCCCAATGAAACTGCATCTGCTCACCAAGCTGTTCTAAAGCAACCCGTGAATTCCGAACATTAAGACTCGACATCCGAGAAGCATTCATGTCACCAAAAATCGGGGTCAACTCCATCGAATGCATAGCCCCCAACCCCAGCCAGCGCAACAGTGCCGGAGCAAAATCAAAGCGATACATCCACGTCTGAGCAACCGTCGAATGAGCCTGAGCCGCTGCAATACTCGGCGCCCAAAAAACACCATCCGCAATCAACTGCGCAAAATCTCGCCGCCGCTTAGCGCCCTGATACACACCCAACACATGATCGGCGCTATGAGGATCAAAGGTAGTAAGCACTCGATGCGCCGCCCTCGTGCGCGCCTTGGAACGCAAATACATGCCCTTAGCAAACGACGTCTCATCCACATTCGTCCCCACAAGAAGAGGAACCTTCAACTGCTGACCACGCTCAAAAACCTTTAGCGGATGTTCAAACAAAGTAGTGCCGTCCACCGTCGGCGAATAACACGAATTAAGATAAATCAGTTCCCTACTCCGCCACATCATCGACTGCCCTGCGCGGATGATGTCTGCCACCGGGAGGCCGCGGAGCTCTTTCAGAGTGTTTACTCCTAGACGCTGTGCGAGCATCCCCGCCCACAGGGTCGACTGTGCTTTGGAATGAATAGCTGCGATGGGCGGTGATTGCGCGATAGCTTTGTGGAAGAGTCCCATCGCGGTTGGCGTACACATCAAAGTAAGCACTGCCGCACCACCTGCGGATTCGCCCATGACGGTGACGTTAGTGGGATCCCCGCCGAATGCTTGGACGTTGGCTTGAATCCATTTCAGGGCAAGAAGCTGGTCCAAGATTGCGGGGTTGGCTACGCAATCGTCTCCTAGCGAGCGCAGGTCGAGGTATCCCAATGCGCCGAGGCGGAAGTTGATGGCAACGTAAACAACATCCATGCTGGTTGCTAGGTGGTGCCCACGTAAGAGTTGTTCGTGGCTGGATCCGTAGACGAAGGATCCACCGTGAAAGTAGACCACAACTGGCAGGGGGCGGTCGTGGTCTGGTCGCACGATGTCTAGGTTGAGGCAGTCTTCGGAACCACGAATGCGATCACTTGGACCATAGGTTGGCTGCGCGGCTACAGACGCGTAGTGCGTGCAGTCTTTTATTTCTTTCCACGGGTGCGGGGATGTTGGGGCGCGGAAGCGGTCGGCCCGCCCGTAGGGAACGCCACGCCAAGTGCGCACCGCTGGGGTGGTGTCGGTGGCTGTGGTGCTTAACCCTCCTACTCGGCCAGACGTGGTACGTACTACGTCGTTGGGGGTCCAATCACTCATATGTTTTAGAGTAGGTGACATGGTAAATCTCGTCGACCGAAATACCGTTTTGTGTGTCTCATTGGCCGCACGGCCCTCAAATCATGGGGTGCGCTTTCATAATTGGCTATATGACCAGCTGGGATTGAACTTTATCTATAAGGCAATCGCACCGGCAGATATTACTGCTGCCGTGGCTGGAATTCGCGGATTGAACATTCGTGGCGCGGGTGTGTCCATGCCCTATAAGCAGGACGTTATCCCGCTGATAGATGCGCTTCACCCCTCGGCACAACGCATTCATGCTGTGAACACGATTGTTAATGACGACGGTGTACTCACCGGATATAACACCGATTATGTCGCAGTTGCCTCGTTGCTTAAGTCCCATGAGATTCCCGCTGATATGAGCGTTGCAGTCCGTGGTTCAGGTGGCATGGCCAATGCGGTTGTGGCAGCACTAGCTGACCATGGCATGACGGGCACTGTGGTTGCGCGCAATGCAGAAACTGGTTCCGCATTGGCACAGCGCTATGGTTGGAAGCATTCCACCGAGGTGCCGGCTAAAACCAGCATGTTGGTTAATGTGACTCCCCTTGGCATGTACGGCGATCATGAACATGTGCAGGCGTTTAGCAATGCCGAGATCGATGCTGCGCAGGTGATCTTCGATGTCGTTGCCTATCCGGTAGAAACTCCACTGATAAAGGCAGCTGAGTCTAGGGGCAAAAAGATTATTAACGGTGGTGAGGTGATCTGTTTGCAGGCTGCTGAGCAGTTTGCGCTCTACACCGGAGTAACTCCTTCTGCTGCGTTTGTGCGCGCGGCAGAAGATTACGCACAGCAGGGTTAAGCGACTCTTCCGGTTTTAGAGTTCATTGATTAGTTCGCCAGGGGTTCGGGCGTAGCACAAGATACTAGGGTCCTTGGCTTTGTCCGTACAAAACCAAGGACCTACTGTGCAACCTAACGGAAATGCCATCGTCGATACCATCTGCCGCACCGCAGAACACAGTGATAGTTACCGTTATTGAAGCCGAGCCCGTCGAGCCATGAGCGCGCTCATTGACACGCTTGTTGGCATGAAAGACGCTGTGGTCGCTGAGATCGTGCAGCTAGGCAGGACTATGAACAAGCGCCGCAAGGGCATCCTCGCCTACTTCGACCACAAACAATGCACCCTAAAACCGGAAGAGCCACCATTCGGGGGTATTTCGAAGGATTTTTCTCAGAACTTCACACCAAATCGCTTCCAAACCGGCCGTTTGAGCAGATTTGGTGTGAAGTGCCGTCTTTTCGGGGGTGAGCGGGGGTGGCGCGCCCACCAGCGCCCACCAGTGCCCACCAACGCCAGCCAAGCCCAGCCAAGCCATGGTTATGGAAAACGTCCTACTCCGCGTAGTGCCACGCCGCCAACATCCGACACAAAATCAATGCACTCTAAAACCGGAAGAGCCGGTTAATCCCTCTCCTAGAGACGATCGTTGCAGGATTGTGATCAATTGTTGGAACGATCACTGTCCGCTATCCGTTGAACCATGCGTAACCTCGAACACAATGTAAGGAAGAACATTATGGGTTTTGTACGAAAAACGCTGGGATCCCTCGGGGATTCTGTGATGTTTGGTCGCCGCGATTCTAAAGAGCAGGCGGTTACCGACGCATTTGGTTCTGATTCCCAGGCCTTGATTGCAGAATCCGGCATGGCGGGCAAAATCTTGGTTAATTCCTTGGATCGCGTGGTTCATCTTCAGCGCAGTGCCATCACCGGCTATGTCGATTGGTTACGTTCTAAGAACCCAGAGGCAAGCCCTGCAGAGATTCAAGACTTAATGAATAAGCACTTCGTCCGCCTAGCCACAGGTTCGGGCGCTGGTGCTGGTACTGCAGCGGCCATCCCTGGTATCGGTTTTGTTACCGGTGCTCTTACGATTAGCGCAGAATCTTTAGTGTTCCTCGACGCGGCTGCTTTTTATACCGTGGCATCGGCTTATTTGCGTGGCGCAGACATCACGGACCCGGATCGTCGTAAAGCGCTTATCTTGGTGGCATTGTCTGGATCACAAGGCACCGCGCTTGTCGACGCCTCTCTCACCGCCACCAGTTCTGTCAGCGCGATTTCGCGTATGAGCCCTGGCAATGTGCGGGAAGTTAACAACCAACTAGTCAAGATTGCGCTGAATCAGATCAGCAAGCGCATGAAACAAGCGTGGATCGGCAAGATCATGCCAATGGGAATCGGCGCAGTGTTGGGTACGATGGCTAATCGCAAGCTGGCCGCTAAGGTAGTGCACAGCACATCAGAATCTCTTGGCGCATTGCCCAGTGCTTTTGATACCCCGGCACCGAGCGAAGATGAGGTCCAAGAATCCGTCGCGTTGCTCGCCTCACAAGTAAAGGAATAAACCAGATATGTCGCCCAACGTTGGCTCCAAACTTCGTGCCATGTTGTGGCGACAACCGTGGATCGTCATCGCCGCTGTCATCTCCACTGTGATGACAACGCTTTTCGACGCCACCATCCCCCTCCTAGCGGGCTCCGCGGTAGATACTGCCACCGGTTCTCTAGGAGGGGGAAATGCCGAAGTTCAGCGTGTGGTCTGGATTTTGGTCGCCACCGCTCTCGCCCGCTACGTTTTCCAATTCGGGCGGCGATTTTTCGCAGGCGTGTTATCCAACACCTTCCAGCACACCCTGCGCGTCAGCGTTCTTGATTCCTTACAGCGTCTCGACGGCCCCCAGCAAGACAAACTGCGCACCGGTCAAATAGTCTCACGCTCAATTTCTGACCTCAACCTTGCACAAGCAATGGTGGCCATGTTCCCACTGCTGATCGGGCATGTGCTCAAAGTGGTCATCACCATAGGAATTCTGGCGTGGATCAACGTCTGGCTCATGTTCATCGCAGTCGCCTGTATCCCACCGCTGGTGTGGCTCTCACTCCGATCACGCACCACATTGTTTGCCGCAACGTGGTCGGCGCAACACAGCGTTGCCAATCTAGCCACACACATCGAACAAACCGTAAGCGGTATCCGCGTTGTGAAAGCATTCGCGCAGGAGTCACGAGAGCTCGATCGCCTAGACGAGCTCAGCACGCAGGTCTACGCCGAACAGATGCGCTCGGCGCGACTTTCTGCCCGTTACCGACCACTCGTTCAGCAACTTCCTACACTCGCACTGGTCATAGGCATTGGCTTAGGTGGTTGGCTCGCCCTCGATGGGCATATCACTATCGGCTCATTCCTAGCTTTTAGCACCTATCTCACGTCCATGACATCGGTGGTGTCCATGCTTGCCGGCATGGTCGTTCAAATGCAGATGGGACTTAGTTCATTCGACCGCGTTATGGATGTTGTCGACATGACTGCCGAGCACCCCGATCCGGAACATCCTCTGGACCTTCCTGCAGGACCGTTGTCACTCGAACTTGAAAACGTGCACTTTGATGGGATTCTCAATGGCACGACCCTCACCGTTCCCGCCGGCGATACTGTAGCTATTGTTGGCCCACCCGGCTCCGGAAAAACAATGGCCGTGCAGCTACTATGCGGTTTTTATCGCCCCGAGAGCGGGCAGATCCGGCTAGGAGGAGTGGATACTACCCAGCTGCGTCGCCATGACTTACGCAGCGCCGTTTCCTGTGTTTTTGACGATCCATTTCTCTATTCCGCCAGTATCCGCGACAACATCGCTATGGGACGAAACGTCACCGATGTTGAGATCGAACGTGCTGCCCGCATCGCACAAGCCCACGACTTTATTACCGCACTTCCCCACGGGTACGACGAGATCGTAGGTGAACGAGGCCTCACGCTTTCTGGTGGTCAACGCCAACGTATCGCTATCGCACGAGCGGTGCTCGAACGTCCGCGCGTGCTCATTTTGGATGATGCAACCTCAGCTATCGATGCCACCACTGAGCACGCCATCTACGAGCAGGTCAGCACAGAGTTATCGGATGTCACCATCCTCGCAGTAGCGCACCGGAACTCTACGCTATCCCTAGCAGATTCGGTTGCACTTATAGATAACGGACGCATCGTCGATCACGGCAGCCTTAGCCATATGCGCGCGAACCCCCAGTTTGTCTACCTCATGGACATGCAAGAACACCTGCGTGAACGCAACTCCCATGAGCCCTTTGTTCCCTTTGACGACGGCACCGAACCCGAGTGGACACAACTCTGGCCAGAAATCGCATCCTCTCAACACGACTCACGCCTCACTATTAATTCCTCAGCCATGAAAGCGGCGGCATCCGTAGCAGGTGCCAACCCCGCGGCGGGCGGACGGGGACGCGGCCGCGGCGGCATGGCGGCGTCGATACCCGCAACTCCCGAGCTCCTCGCCCGCGTGGATGCCCTCCCTCCTACTCGCGACACACCAGGCCCGCGCCCACTCCTCGATCACGACCACGGCAAGGTAACTGCGCATCAACTTTTTGCCTCAGTGCGTTGGCTCATTGTGGTTGTCATCGGCCTCTACATCGTGGGTGTGGCAGCCAGCTTGACCATCCCCACCTTGGTGCGTGCTGCCATCGACCGCGGCGTCACAGCACATAATCCATTAGCACTGTGGATCGTCACAGGAATAGGAATCAGCGTGGTGATTGTGGCATGGCTTGCCGACATCGCCACCACCATCGTGACCGCTCGCACCGGCGAACGCTTGCTGTACCACCTACGATTGCGCTCCTATGCACAACTGCAGCGTCTTGGCATGGACTACTTCGAAAAAACCATGTCGGGAACCATCATGACGCGCATGACCACCGACATCGAAGCCCTCAATAGTTTCTTACAAACAGGGCTTGCCCAAACTGTCGTCTCCCTCACCACGCTGCTAGGAATCCTCGCCCTCCTAGGCGCGACCAGCCTGCAACTGTTTGCTATCGCGGTCATCGGCGTGCCCCTCATCGGCGTTGCCACCGTCTTTTTTAAACGCATCTCCTCACGGCTCTATACCCAAGCTCGCGAACAAATAAGCGGGGTCAACGCATTATTCCAAGAACACATCGGTGGTCTAAGAAGCGCCCAGATGGCACGTATGGAAGACGCTGCACTCGCTGATTTTTCCACACAAGCAGCACGTTATCGCGCCACCCGCATCAAAACCCAAACCGCAGTCGCCGTGTACTTCCCAGGTATCAACGCCGTGAGCCAAATCCTTCAAGCAGCTGTACTCGGAGTAGGCGCACATCTGGTAGCACATGGAGAACTCGCCGCCGGTGTACTCGTTGCCTTCCTACTGTATTTGGATCGCCTCTACGGCCCGATCCAGCATCTCTCCCAAGTTTTCGATTCCTACCAACAGGCACAGGTGGGTTTCCGCCGAATCTCCGACCTGCTTTCTACTCCTAGTAGCGTTCCCAACGAAGGACGCCTAGTTCCGGCGCAAAGCGAAGACGAAGGAACCGACATCACTTTTCATAACGTCGGTTTTTCCTACTCTCACGACAGTGCTGCCGTGATCGACGACCTCACATTGACGATCCAACCTGGTTCCACAGTGGCCGTAGTCGGTCCCACTGGTGCTGGAAAATCAACCATCGTGAAACTCATCGAGCGCTTCTACGACCCCACAACGGGCAAGGTGGCGTCGAAACGCCACGATATTCGCGACTACGACATCCACGCGTGGCGACGCACCGTAGGATTCGTTCCTCAAGAAACCCACCTGTTTACCGGCACCGTTGCCGAAAACATCGCCTATGGTCTACCCGACGCCACCGCTGAAGAAATCACCGACGCTGCCCGCCGAGTTGGAGCCCTGCGCGCAATCGCTGCCATCGACGGCGGCTTCCGCGCCACTGTTGGCGAACGCGGCCAAGGGTTATCTTCAGGACAACGTCAGCTCATTGCCTTGGCACGAGCAGAGATGATGAAGCCAGAAATCTTGCTTCTCGACGAAGCCACCGCAACGCTTGATCCTGCAACCGAAAAAACGATCTTGTCTGCCGCCGAACGGCTCACGCAAACACGCACCTCGGTCATTGTTGCTCACCGATTAGCCACCGCCGCGAAAGCAGATCGGATACTTGTGATTGCGAACGGGGCCGTTGTTGAAGATGGCGACCATGCAAGCCTACGCACTTATGGGGGTATTTACGCCACAATGTGGGCACACGGCGAACAAGAAATCCCGCGATAAAGGCGCGTACAATAGGTGAAATCCCACTGTGCACGTATGGGGAGGCGATTTTCTTTCTCAGCAGTTCACAGTTGGAGGAAGAAAACCGATAGCCTGTAGTGAAGCTATTACAGTGTGAATAGACGTTAGAAATCTCACAAAGAAATGAGGCGAGCACCTGCAGTGAGCAGCGCTAGTACTTTCGGCCAGAACGATTGGCTGGTAGACGAGATGTTCCAGCAGTTCCAAAAGGATCCGCAGTCCGTAGATAAGGAATGGCGCGACCTTTTCGAGAAGCAGGGTGCCCCGAGCACACCGGGAACTGAGGCTAAGAACACCTCCTCACAGCCAGCCGCCCCCGCAAAGAAGCAACCAGCACCGGCCAAGAAGCCAGCACCAACTACGGCTTCTGCCCCAGCTTCCACCGAAGCTAAGGCTGCACCAAAGCCAGAGAACAAGAAGCCTGCCAAGAAACAGCGGCCTTCCCCACTCGAGCGCACAGGCGAGCTGCCCACAGCTGGTTCCTCCGCAATCAAGGGCATTTACAAGGCAATTGCTAAGAACATGGACGAGTCGCTCGAGGTTCCTACCGCGACCACCGTTCGCGATATGCCAGTAAAGCTGATGTGGGAGAACCGCTCCATTATCAACGAGCACCTCAAGCGCACCACCGGTGGCAAAGTCTCCTTTACCCACATCATCGGCTACGCAGTGGTCAAAGCAACCATGGCCCACCCCGATATGAACAACTACTACGAAGTTGTTGACGGCAAGCCAACTCTCAACACCCCAGAGCACATCAACATGGGTTTGGCTATCGACGTCCAGCAAAAGTCCGGTGCCCGCGCACTGGTCGTTGCTGCCATTAAGGAAGCCGAAACGCTTTCCTTCGCCGAGTTCGTCGCTAAGTACGAGGACATCGTGGCACGCTCCCGTGTGGGCAAGCTCACGATGGATGATTACTCCGGTGTGACCATCTCTTTGACCAACCCAGGTGGCATTGGTACCCGTCACTCCGTACCTCGTCTTACCAAGGGCCAAGGCGCCATCATCGGCGTTGGTTCCATGGATTACCCAGCTGAATTCGCAGGTGCATCCGCAGACCGCCTCGCAGAGCTAGGTGTTGGCCGCTTGGTCACCATCACCTCTACGTACGATCACCGCATCATTCAGGGCGCGGAATCCGGTGAATTCCTGCGCACCATGAGCCAGCTTTTTATCGATGATGCCTTCTGGGATGAGATCTTCGAATCCATCGGTATCCCTTACGCACCGATGCGCTGGGCTTCTGATCTTCCTAACACGGGAATCGATAAGAACACCCGCGTGATGCAGCTCATCGAGGCATACCGCTCCCGTGGACACCTCATTGCAGACACAAACCCATTGCGCTGGCACCAGCCAGGCATGCCAGTCCCAGACCACCGCGATCTAGACATCGCCACGCACGGTCTTACCCTGTGGGACCTTGATCGATCTTTCAACGTTGGTGGCTTCGGCGGCAAGGAAACCATGACACTGCGCGAGGTGCTCGGTCGCCTCCGCGCCGCCTACACCCTCAAAGTGGGCTCGGAATACACCCACATTCTCGACCGCGATGAACGCCTCTGGTTGCAAGATCGCATCGAAGCGGGCATGCCGAAGCCTTCCTACGCTGAGCAGAAGTACATCCTGCAGAAACTCAACGCGGCACAGGCTTTCGAGGACTTCCTCCAAACCAAGTACGTTGGCCAAAAACGTTTCTCCCTAGAAGGCGCCGAGGCACTGATCCCGCTGATGGACTCTGCCATCGACACCGCCGCAGGCCAAGGCCTCGACGAAGTTGTTATCGGTATGCCACACCGCGGCCGCCTCAATGTGCTGGTCAACATCGTGGGCAAGCCACTTGCAACCGTATTCACCGAATTCGAAGGCCACATCGAGCCAAAGGCTGCCGGTGGATCTGGCGACGTGAAGTACCACCTCGGTGCTGAGGGCACTCACATCCAGATGTTCGGCGACAACGAAATCAAGGTTTCGCTTGCCGCTAACCCATCTCACCTCGAAGCAGTCGACCCCGTTATGGAAGGTATTGCCCGCGCAAAGCAAGACCTCCTCAACAAGGGTGACTCCACTGACGGCTACTCCGTTGTTCCTATGATGTTGCACGGCGACGCTGCATTCGCAGGACTTGGCATCGTTCAAGAAACCTTGAACCTCGCCCAGCTGCGTGGCTACACCGTCGGCGGCACCATTCACATCATCGTGAACAACCAGATCGGCTTCACCACCACCCCAGACTCCGGCCGCTCTAGCCACTACGCCACCGACCTTGCCAAGGCCTACGGCTGCCCTGTCTTCCACGTCAACGGTGACGATCCAGAAGCAGTGGTATGGGTTGGACGCCTCGCTACCGAGTACCGTCGCCAATTCGGCAAAGACGTCTTCATCGACATGATCTCCTACCGTCGTCGCGGCCACAACGAAGCCGATGACCCATCGATGACGCAGCCAGAGATGTACAAGCTGATCGACGCCCGCAACACCGTGCGCGAACAGTACAAGGAAGACCTCCTAGGCCGTGGCGAGCTGACCACCGAGGACGCCGAAAAGGTACAGCGCGATTTCCACGACCAGATGGAATCCATCTTCAACGACGTCAAGGAAACCGAAAAGAAGCCATTCGAGGCACAAGCTGGCATCACTTCCTCCCAAGAAGTTCCACACGGCCTTGAAACCAACATCACCCGTGAAGAACTCGTAGAAATCGGTCAGGCCTACGCCACAGCACCAGAAAACTTCGAGTTCCACCAGCGCGTAGCACCAGTAGCAAAGAAGCGCCTCGAGGCAGCTCAAAACGGTGGCATTGACTGGGGTTGGGGCGAGCTCATCGCCTTCGGCTCCCTCGCAGCAGGCGGCAAGTTCGTTCGCCTCGCAGGTGAAGATTCCCGACGCGGCACCTTCACCCAGCGCCACGCAGTGGTCTACGATCCACGCACCGGTGAAGAGTTCAACGGCCTCAACGACCTTGCTGAGCGCAAGGGCAACGGCGGTAAGTTCCTCGTGTACAACTCCGCCCTGACCGAATACGCTGGCATGGGCTTCGAATACGGATACTCCGTAGGTAACGAAGATGCCGTCGTCGCATGGGAAGCACAATTCGGTGACTTTGCCAACGGCGCCCAGACCATCATCGACGAATACATCTCCTCCGGTGAGGCCAAGTGGGGCCAGACGTCCTCCGTGATACTTCTTCTGCCACACGGCTATGAAGGACAGGGCCCTGACCACTCCTCTGCACGTATTGAGCGCTACCTGCAGCTCTGCGCCGAAGGCACCATGACCGTGGCACAGCCCACCACCCCAGCCAACTACTTCCACCTTCTACGCCGCCACGTACTCGGCGGACTGAAGCGACCACTCGTCGTATTCACGCCAAAGTCCATGCTGCGTATGAAGGCTGCAACCTCAAGCGTAGAAGACTTCACCCAGGTGAAGAAGTTCCAGTCCGTCATCAACGACCCACGCTTCGTTAACGGCGAATTGGACAAGAACAAGGTCAAGAAGATCATGCTGGTTTCCGGCAAGCTCTACTACGACCTTGCTAAGCGAGCACAAAAAGACAAGCGTGACGACGTAGCCATCGTCCGCATCGAAATGCTCCACCCAATCCCATTCAACCGTCTCAAAGAAGCCTTCGACTTCTACCCGAACGCCGAAGAAATCCGCTTCTGCCAAGACGAACCAGCAAACCAAGGCCCATGGCCATTCCTGCACGAGCACCTACCAGAGCTCATCCCAGGCATGCTGCCAATGAAGCGCGTCTCCCGTCGCGCACAGGCCTCCACCGCCACCGGCCTATCCAAGGTCCACGCAGTGGAACAGCAGCACTTGCTCGACGAAGCATTCGCTGACTAAGAATTGAAAGGGCGGCCCCTCCTAGAGGGGCCGCCCTTTTTGTTTGATGTGCTTTCTACTCATCAAATAGTTTGTCATTGACAGCCGTTGCCGCACTGCCATGCGACTGCGCATAACTAACTAGCTCATCAAAATCAATCTGCGCCAACCGTGCAGTCACATGATTCAACGTTGCTAACTCACTACGATTAAACACCGGCATGCGATACAACGGAACAATATTTTGCGGAAGAAACTCTTGGTCCTGCTTGCACGCCATCGCATTGGAAGGATCCGTCGCATCAACACGGTTGCCTAAGCGAGCCATCAGCTCCTTATAAGTACGATCACGCCACTGCCCTCGGTTGGAACCAAAGCGGTCCTCATCGGTCGTGTATTCCTTACTTAGCTCTGCCGCAGCCTTCGCATCATGAGCTTTAAGCTCTCGGCCAGTACAACTGATATACAAATCCGCACGCCCAGTAGACAACATGCTCGCCGAATCCGCGCTGTCTTTTTCCCCAACACGAACATGCACAACCGCTAGACGCCCCGCATCTTTAGTTAACGCCTGCTTGTATGCCTCACCAAGAACTGCCTGAGTCCAGTCGTCAGGATCAATAACAATGGAAACAACCTTGGTCTGATCAAAATTCTTTGGGGTTTCCGGCTCAAACTCAGCGCACGCAGCCCCTCCTAGTCCCACTGCAGCAACAGTGCCTAGGAGGAGGGTTTGGGTCACATGACCTCGTTTCATAGCGCCAACCGGCCCCTTTCCGCGTTTAGCAACGTTCATCTGCGTCTAGCTTATCGCGCAGAGCGCATGTAGTTAGCAATGGCATCCCGTGCTTCTCGTGCAGCACTCGGATGACAGAGGACGTCGTAACGCCCTGCGACGATATGCGTACTAGAAGCGAAGTCACGTTTCCCGTTCGTGGAAGCGTATTGCACGGCGGCAAGCCCCATACCAAACACGACGCCAAGCGGGATACCCATCATAAGTGCTGCTCCCCAAGTTCCTGACACCATGCCCATCACAACGGCGACAAAAAGGCCCATCCAAGCGCCGGAAGCAGCTCCGCCAATGAGTACCCTCCCCCATGTGAGTTTGCCCACTACTCGCTCTACTTCCATGAGATCTACACCCACGATGGTGAGCTTATCCACCGGAAAGTTGTTGTCCGCCAACATATCCACGGCCGCCTGAGCCTGCGCATAGGACTCAAATGAACCAACCGGCCAGCCTTCAGGCTTAGCACGATCACGCAGCTGGGCTGGGGTGTTGTCGCTAGGACGAGCATTGAAGTTGAGGGTCATCAGTATTCTCCTCGTGCGGTACGCACAACATATTCGTTCGGTGATGTTCTCCTCCTAGTCAACGACTGAGTCACAAAGATAGTTCCGATGTGGTTCATCGCCTTGAAGCACGTAGACTGGCCGTTATGAGTCAAGTGACACGTGTGTATGCAGGACGTCTCGCCGGCATGATTGTCCGCGGGCCCGATACTGATGCCATAGGCCGTGTACGCGACGTAATTGTCAATGTTCGCCCCAACGGCCAACCCTCGCGCGTTTTGGGTTTGGTTGTCGAGATGATGAACAATCGGAAGATCTTCCTTCCCATGCTTCGCGTTGCTGCTATCGAGCCTCAGGAAATTACGCTGGTTTCTGGATCAGTGTCGTTACGCGCATACAAACCGAGAAACGGCGAGGTGGCGATCATCGCCGATATCGTCGGCTCCAAAGTCCACATCGACGACCCCGAACTCGATCACCTCCACGGGCGCCCCGTCGAAGTCGCAGACATCGAGCTAGAACGCACCCGCACCCGCGACTGGGCAATCTCACGTGTTGCGGTCATAGGCGAACGCCCCAAATTCGGACGCCGCCCCGAACTGTTCACCTGCCCATGGTCGCACGTCCACGGCATCTCCGCAGGTGGTGTAGGAATCACCGACGCAGCCGCCGAACTCATCGCAGAATTCGAAGACATGCGCCCCGCCGACATCGCCACCGTCCTCTACGAGCTACCCGACGCCCAACGCGCCAACGTAGCCAAAGAGCTTGACGACGACCGCCTCGCCGACGTCCTGCAAGAAATGTCCGAAGACCGCCAAGCAGAACTCATCGAAACCCTCGACATCGAACGTGCCGCCGACGTCCTCGAAGAAATGGACCCCGACGATGCCGCAGACCTCCTTGGCGAACTCGATGACGACAAAGCCGACGTCCTCCTAGAGCTCATGGACCCAGAAGAGTCCGCCCCCGTGCGCCGCCTGATGAGTTTTAGCCCCGACACCGTCGGTGCACTCATGACGCCCGAACCACTCATCCTCTCCCCACAAACAACCGTCGCAGAAGCACTCGCGCTAGCACGCAACCCTGACTTGCCCACCTCACTGGCCAGCATTGTGTTCGTCGTCCGCCCGCCAACGGCAACCCCCACCGGCAAGTACTTAGGATGCGTACACCTGCAAAAACTCCTGCGCGAACCTCCTAGCGAGCTCGTCTCCGGCATCCTCGACCCCGACTTGCCACCGTTATGGGCCAGTGACTCCCAAGAAACAGCCGCACGCTACTTTGCTACCTACAACCTTGTATGCGGCCCCGTCGTGGACAACGACAACCACCTCCTAGGCGCGGTGGCCGTCGACGACCTCCTCGACCACATGCTCCCCGACGACTGGCGCGACACCGGCATTCGCCCCGACGAAACACCAAAGGAGGTGTAGCTCATGGCGGAATACAACAACCGTTCCGAGCTCGACACCCCATTTCTCAAACAACGCCGCAGCTTTCTCAAACTTGACGACGACACCATCGGCGCCTACGCCGAAAAAATCGCACGATTCTTCGGCACCGGCACCTACCTCATGTGGCAAACCGTCTTCGTGGTGCTGTGGGTTGCACTCAACTGCGGGGTTTTCGTTTGGCAATGGGACCCCTATCCCTTCATCCTGCTCAACCTTGCGTTTTCTACGCAGGCAGCCTACGCAGCGCCTCTCATCCTCCTAGCGCAAAACCGTCAAGAGGACCGCGACCGAGTCTCCTTAAACGAAGATCGTCGTCGCGCCTTTGAAACCAAAGCAGACACGGAATTTATTACCCGTGAGCTCGCCGGCCTGCGCCTTGCCGTGGGTGACATGGTTTCTCGTGACTACCTGCGCCACGAGCTCGAAGACCTACAGAACATGCTCGACCGCATCGAAGCCAAACTAGACGACGAAGCCGCATCGCGTGTCGCACTAATCCACCAAATTAACGAATCCGGCCACGAAGAGATCTCCGACCCCACCCAAGGTGACCTTCGCGAGCACGATAAAAACGAGTAACCTAACACATCGATGACACATACACTGACTGAATCTGACGTGCGCGCAGCCCTCGCCCGCGTCGAAGACCCCGAAATCGGCAAGCCGATCACCGAAATCGGCATGGTGAAATCCATCAACATCGACGGCAATAACGTCGACGTAGACATCTATCTCACCATCGCTGCCTGCCCCATGAAAAACACCTTGGTCACCAACACCAAGGCAGCAATTGAAGACATCGACGGCGTCGGCACAGTCAACGTCGGCACCGACGTCATGAGTGACGAACAACGTCGTGAACTACGAATGTCGCTACGCGGCAGCGTCGACGAACCCGTCATTCCCTTCGCACAACCCGAATCCACAACACGAGTATTCGCAGTAGCATCCGGCAAAGGCGGCGTCGGCAAGTCCTCCATGACCGTCAACCTCGCCACCGCCCTCGCCGCACACGGACTCAAAGTAGGCGTCCTCGACGCCGACATCTACGGCCACTCCGTACCAGGCATGCTCGGCTCCACCGACCGCCCCCACGCCGTCGACGACATGATCATGCCACCACAAGCCCACGGCGTAAAACTCATCTCCATCGCACACTTCGTCGAAGGAAACGCACCCGTCGTATGGCGCGGCCCCATGCTCCACCGAGCCATCCAACAATTCCTAGCCGACGTATTCTGGGGCGACCTCGACATCCTCCTCCTAGACCTCCCACCAGGAACAGGCGACATCGCCATCTCCGTGGCACAACTCGTCCCCAACGCAGAACTCCTCGTGGTCACCACACCACAATCTGCAGCAGCCGAAGTAGCCGAACGTGCCGGTTCCATCAGCATCCAAACCAACCAAAAAATCGCCGGCGTGATCGAAAACATGGGATCCATGGTCCTCCCAGACGGCAGCACCATGGATGTGTTCGGCAGCGGCGGCGGACAGGCGATGGCAGATCGGCTCAAGACCCTCACGGGTACCCCCGTCCCCCTCCTAGGCAGCGTGCCGCTCGACCCACGCTTGCGAGAAGGCGGCGACGCAGGCACTCCTATCGCAGTCAGCGATCCCCAGTCGCCAACTGGCGCTGCAATCCATAAGATTGCAGACAAGCTCGTCGTCCGCCGTGATTCCTTAGCTGGAAAACCACTCGGGCTAGGAGTTACTAGCCACTAAAACTAAGTGATGTCATCCCAGCTGAAGCCCGCCTTTGGCTGGGATTCTTTGTTGCTTGGAGTTTGAGGAGAGGCTGAATCACCAGCGGGCTGCGGATTTATGCCACGCTCGCGGTATGCCTCGCCTTCAGTGCCACTGGCCATGATCTTTTTCGGATCAAAGTTGTCCATGAAGTTTTCGTCCTCATCAAACAAAGCTTTAGTGAGCACCGCTTTGGGCCCCATGCGTTGAATAGACGCGATCTTGTTAATCGGTTCACGGAACTCATCAAACTCCGTACCCAAATTGCCATTGAGCTCTTCTTTGGCATTGTTAATGGCCTTTTTTGCCGCATAAATCGCAGCGCGAACGTCCTCGATAACTTTCGGGAGTCGCTCAGGACCAATGATGATCAATCCGAGAATGAGAACCGTGAAGATTTCTGGCCAGCCAATGGAGGAAAACACCCCTCCTACTCTAGCCTGTTGACCGAAATTTTAACGATCGTACTGTCGCAAGGCTTCGTTGCGTGCCTCACGAAGAGTCTTTGTAGTTTTGTAAATATTTCTAGCAACCCCATCCAATTTGTCTAGGAGGGATTGGGGGGATAACGGCACTTCCTCCGCCGTAGGCCCATCGGGGCAACAAGCAGCAATCGATTGCAGTTTGGCGATCAAATCAGAAGAAGGCCGCATGTCCGAATTGTTGCCGTCGCGAAGCCGATCGGCTGCGCGACGCTGGCGATGGATTTCCTCCCTGCACTCGGGGCAGTGAACCAGATGAATTTTGGCACGATGTGCTGCCGCGGGGCTGAGCTCGTTGTCAACAAAAGCTGCCACAGCCTCGGGGTTGAGATGCTCCACTGATGCGAAGTGACGCACCTTGTTTTTAGGGGAGTGTTCTTTTTTCATCTGGTAATAGTCACCTCCGCCATCGAACTGTACCCCGATTTTATCTCCCAGTGGCTAGGAGGAGTTGGGCACCTTCATCGCTGGTTGCTTGGTTCTCCAAATGTGCACGCAATTGGGAGCGTCCGCGGTGGATTCGGGAACGAACGGTGCCCATTTTCACACCTAAGGTGTCTGCGATTTCGTCATAGCTCATGCCTACGACGTCGCAAAGCACGACGGCGACGCGGAAGTCAGGGCTGAGGTCGTCGAGAGCCTTTTGAAGCGCTGGATCCAAGTTAGACACGTTGTACGCCTGCTCGGGCGTCATGTCCGTACCTGGAACGCGTTCGTAATCTTCAGGTAGGGCCTCCATACGAATTTTTGTACGGTGGCGCACCATGTCGAGGAATAAGTTGGTGGTGATACGGTGCAACCAGCCTTCGAAGGTTCCAGGTTGATAGCCTTTGAGCGACCGGAATACACGCATGAAGGTTTCTTGGGTCAAGTCTTCCGCGTCGTGCTGATTACCGGAAAGGCGGAAGGCTAGACGGTAAACGCTATCGGCGTGTTGGGCAACGAGTTCTTCCCATGAAGGCATGTCGCCTACGCCTGCGTCGAAAGCTGCGGTTCCAGTCAATTCCTCGGTGGCTACGTCGGCGTCGATGGTGACGTCGTCGGTGCTAGGGAGGGCGGAGCCGTGCGTGTATGTCATGGTTGTTGATTGTGCCGGACTGTTCTGAGGAAAACCAGCCAAGTTCCTGCAAAAAGGCTGGCAACGCATAATTGTTCTCAGATTGTGACCTTATGGTGATCTGTTTGCAGCATTCACACTGTTAACAGGCGTCACAACCTTTGGTGTTGGGCCCATGTCGCCACCACAATCCCCTCCTCCTAGACATACACTGTCGATTGTGAACGCTCCATCAGACTTTATTCGCAACTACATTGACTCCACGACCGACGTGAGTGACGCTTTAGCCACCGCGCGCGAGGATGCGCAGGAATTTGGGCTCCATGTCCCCGATTCCATTACGGGCCAGCTGTTGACCACGTTGGCGGGGGTATCGCGCGCCCACGGCGCTATTGCGGTTACCCCAGCAGCGAGTGTGGTGGGCCTCCACCTCCTAGCCGGCCTTGGCGAAAAAGGCATCTTGACGTGTATCGATCCGGAGCCTGAGCACCAAAAACGCGCCAAGAAAGCTTTCCGCGATGCGGGCTATGGTTCCTCACGGATTAGGTTTTTGCCCTCTCGTCCACTGGATGTGATGGGACGATTAGCACGAGGCCAGTATCAGGTCATTTTCGGCGAAGTAGCCCCTCTTGACCTTCGCGCATTTATCGACGCTTCCCTGCCACTGCTTGCCAGCGGCGGCGTCCTAGTTCTACCTGACACGCTTCTCGACGGCACCGTGGCTGATTCCACGCGCAAAGATCGAGAAACGGTTGCAGCTCGTGAGGCAGATGATTATGTTCGCAACCTCGATCAGGTTGTCGTGTGCCGCCTTCCACTAGGAGGGGGAACAACGCTTATTACCAAGCTTTAACGCTCGGTGGAAACTACAGAGGGAGGCGTCGACAAGCAATCGATGCCTCCCTTAGATTTTATACGACGGAGTTCTTACCGACGACTACCACGCCACCTGGGCTGATCTGGAAGCGTAGCTCATCGCGCTCACGATCAACGCCAATGACTTGACCGTCGGAAACGACCACGTTCTTATCCAAGATGCAGTGACGCACCACTGCCCCCTTGCCGATGCGCGCACCTGGCATAATCACGGAGCCTTCGACTGTGGCGCCTTCTTCCACCACAACATCAGTAGAGACAACCGAGTTACGCACAGTAGAACCGGACACGATGGAGCCTTGGGCAACCATAGAAGCCTGTGCGATACCACCCTGAACGAACTTCGCTGGTGGCAGGTCGCCACGCTCGGTGGAACGAATAGGCCACTGCTGGTTGTAGAGGTTGAACACTGGGTGCACAGAGATCAAATCCATATGCGCCTCGTAGAAGGCGTCGACGGTACCAACGTCGCGCCAGTAAGCCCGATCACGGTCGGTGGAACCAGGCACAACATTCTTGTTGAAGTCGTAAACATTCGCCTGACCCATGCTCACGAAATATGGGATGATGTCTCCACCCATATCGTGCTCGGAATCGGGATTGTTTTCGTCTTCTTTCAACGCCTGAATGAGGGCATCTGTAGAAAAGACGTAATTTCCCATGGAGGCAAACGTCATCGACGGATCATCAGGCGTACCGGGAGGATCCGCTGGCTTTTCCAAAAACTCAGTGATGTTGTTATTTTCATCTGCTTGAATGCAACCAAATGCGCTCGCTTCCGAACGAGGCACACGAATTCCTGCAACGGTCACGGCCTTACCTGAAGCAATATGGTCTGCCACCATTTGCTCAGGATCCATGCGGTAAACATGGTCAGCACCAAACACCAAAACATAATCAGGACGCTCGTCGTACACCAAGTTCAACGACTGCAAAATTGCATCCGCGGAGCCCATGTACCAGCGCTTCCCCAAACGCTGCTGCGCCGGCACCGACGCAATGTACTGACTGGTAGGGCCGCTGAACTGCCACGCCTGGGAAATATGGCGGTCAAGGGAATGAGACTTGTACTGAGTCAGCACACAAATCTTTAAATATCCGGCATTGACTAGGTTAGACAACACGAAATCGATAAGCCGGTACGTACCGCCGAAAGGAACAGCTGGCTTGGCACGATCTTCGGTGAGCGGGAACAGCCGCTTACCTTCTCCACCGGCAAGGACAATTGCTAAAACGTTCTGTTTACTCCTCACAAAGCCCAATCTATCGAGAATTTCCGCCCCGCGGGCAGGTTTGCCAACAATAAGACACAGAACACCCCACAAAATGGTCCATAGCCCGTTACTCTCGGAAGTATGAGAGTTGCGATGATGACCAAAGAATACCCACCTGAGATCTACGGCGGTGCAGGAGTTCACGTCGCCGAGCTCACCCGCCACATGCGCGACATTGTCGACGTCGACGTCCATTGCATGGGCGCTCCACGAAACGAAGACAACGTCTACACCTATGGCGTTGACCCTGAACTCACCTCGGCCAACGCCGCCCTACAAACCATGTCCACAGGACTACGCATGGCACACGCCGCAGCCCACGCTGATGTAGTCCACTCCCACACGTGGTACACGGGACTAGGAGGGCATCTAGCGGGGCTTCTTCACGAAGTACCCCACATCGTCACAGCCCACTCCCTCGAACCCGACCGCCCATGGAAGCGGGAACAACTTGGTGGTGGCTACGATGTTTCCTCCTGGTCAGAACAAAATGCCATGGAATACGCCGACGCTGTGATCGCAGTGTCAGCCGGAATGAAAGACGCTATTCTGCGTGCTTACCCGCGCATCGACGCCGATAAAATCCGCGTCGTACTCAACGGCATCGACACACAGCTTTGGCAACCACGCCCCACTTTTGACGACGCCGAACACTCAGTACTCCGCGACCTCGGGATCAAACCAGACCAGCCCATAGTCGCCTTTGTTGGCCGAATCACACGCCAAAAAGGCGTGGAACACTTAGTCAAAGCCGCTCGCTACTTCAGCCCAGGAGTCCAGCTCGTTTTGTGCGCCGGAGCCCCCGACACCCCAGAAATTGCGGCACGCACCCAACACCTCGTAGAAGAACTACAAGCAGAACGCGAAGGCGTTGTTTGGGTACAAGAAATGCTGAGCAAGGACAAGATTCAAGAGATCCTCACCGCCGCTGACGCTTTCGTCTGCCCCTCCATCTACGAACCACTCGGAATCGTCAATCTCGAGGCCATGGCATGCGCCACCGCCGTTGTCGCCTCAGATGTGGGCGGAATCCCCGAGGTAGTCGTCGACGGCACCACCGGAAGCCTCGTCCACTACGACCCCAACGACACCGATACCTTCGAACACGACCTCGCCGAAGCCGTCAACGCCATGGTCGCCGATCGAAAACGCGCCGCAGCTTTCGGTATAGCAGGACGCAACCGCGCAGTATCCGAGTTCTCGTGGGACTCCATCGCACAACAAACCGTCGATGTGTACTCCTCCCTCCTATAGAAAATAGGGGGTCCGCTGCAAAATCCCGCCCACACGACTATGGTGGGCGGGCATGGATGACCATAACGCGCTGCTCGCTGAGCGCCATACGATTTTCCAAAGCTCACTCATGACCGCCCTCCTAGACGGTATCTATGACGGTGAAATTTCCATCGGCGAATTACTGGGACACGGCAACTTCGGCATAGGCACATTTGATGCCCTCGACGGGGAAATGGTCATCCTCGACGGAGTCTGCTACCAACTTCGTGGCGACGGATCCGCCAGTGAAGCAGCGCTTACACAACGCAGTCCATTCGCCATCGCCACAAACTTTGTGCCACGGCTTAAAGCTCGTGTACCACGAGGCATGCACAGGAGCGAACTCAGTGACTTCATCACCTCCCTCCTACCCAGCGAAAACTACATGTATGCGGTACGTATTTCCGGAATGTTCTCATCAGTCAGCGTCCGCACCGTGACCAAGCAAGAACGCCCTTACCGCCCGATGACACAAGCGACTGGCGACGACGCCGAACTCGAATTCACCAACGTCTCCGGTGTCGTAGCTGGTTTTAGAACCCCCATCTATGAAAAAGGCATAGGCGTACCTGGCTGCCACGTCCACTTCATCGACACCGACCGCACCAGCGGCGGCCACGTCCTCGACTTCACCATGTCTGAAGGCACCATCGAAGTCTGCCCAGGAACCGACCTCCAGCTGCGCCTGCCGCTGACCCAAGACTTCAGCAAAGCATCCTTGGCGCCAGACGACCTCGACGCACAAATCCACGCAACCGAAGTGAAAGGCTAACCCACCGCGATGACACATCGGCCAGAACTCCATGTCACCCCAGAAATCGGAATCCTCGATGCCCCTGCAGGTGCGCTTTTCGACGGCACCACGTGGCACCTCTTCCATCAGTTCCGCCCCAAAGCGACAGCGCCCTCCCGCTGGGCCCACGACTACGCCACCACCGCCCCCTTTAACTGGGAAATCTGTGATGACGTTATCGCCCCACAAGGAGACGAAATCCGACTGCGCGCAGGATCTGTCACCTCTGATGGCAACACCACCCGCCTTTATTTCACCAGCATCACAAACGAAGGCGACTCAATCCATCTGGCCGAAATCACCGATCTAGACGCCACCACCTATGACGTCAACGATGATGCGACAACCACCGACCCCCACGTCACAAGGCTCGGACAAGTAGTCACAGACCAAGGCGGCTACACCAACTTCCGCTCCCCCTGTGTAGTTCCCAACTGGGTCACCGCCGATGACCGCGACGAAGGCCACTCCGGTTGGATCATGCTCGCTGTCACCGGCGACATGGACGAACCCACCCTCGTCATCCTCGACTCCGAAAACGGAACCGATTGGGAACTACGCGGACCACTAAAAGTCGTAGGAAACTCCGGCATCGAAGGCGAACGCCTCGTCGCACCACGAATCATTCGCCTCCGCGACGAAATCGACCAAAACGTCTACGACATCCTCATCGTCACCATCGAAATCGGCGGCATCGACCGCTCCGGCTACCTCGTTGGCAAACTCCACAACAACATCTTCACCGTCGTCTCCCCCTTCACCCGCATCGACTACGGACACGACTTCACCCGACCACGCAACACCAACTACACCTCCCACCTCAGCAGCAGCGTGGCCCCCGAACACCGCTACAGCCACGCCCACGTCTTCGGACTCATGAACGGAATCGGACGTCTCGACGACGCCACCACCCACCTCAGCTTCCGCGAAGAACAATGGGCCAACTGCCTCTCACTACCACGACGCATGACCCTCCAAGGCGGAAAGATCTACCACACCCCCGTCGCAGGGCTTCCCGACGCCATCCGCGACTCCGACCACGCAATCATGTGGACTGGCCTCCTAGACGTACCTCTAGGAGAGAAAGTAACCGTGGAGCTCGTCGATACCACCGGAAATATCGCCGCAAAGATTACTCACTATGGCGACCTCCTAGAGCTCGATCGCTCCATGAATCCTCACCACGAAGGCGATGACATCGCCGTTGCACCATTGACAGAAGACGACACCGACTCCGTAACAATCATCGTTGACGGTTCCACCGTGGAAGTCTTCGCTGACGGCGGACAAATCGCCATGGCTAGCCGTGTGTACTTCAACGGCTACTGTGAAGCCTTTACACCGCAGGCAAGCGACGGCGCTGACATCCTCCGCAGCGACGTGACAAAGCCACTCGGCTAAACGAGCATAAAAGATGGCGACGGGAATAATTCCCGTCGCCATCTTTTTGGTTAAGAACTAATCGATCTTGGCAAAACGTGTGATCATCGCACGCGCGGTCACGTCCATGACACTAGGGAGGGTGGCAATCCTCTCTCCTAGTACATCGGGGTGAATATGGCGAGCTGAGGGGCTCATACCGATCTGGGAGGCGATGGAGTCTTGATCTAAGTGCATGGTGAACTCAATGGGTTCTGGATCAGAAACAGGCACAAGGTTGTCTGCTGCTTGATCAATCATGCGTTGGACTTTGTCCTTTTCCACGCCGATAATGCCCAGAGGCTCGCGCAGTTCTTCGAGGTGACCTGCGTCGGCTGTCAATACGATAACTTGGCCGCCAGGTTTGAGCACACGGGCGAACTCGGAGGCGTTACGAGGTGCAAAGACAACGGTAATGGCATCGATAGAGGCGTCGCGAAGCGGCAATCGCGACCATGCATCTGCTACGACAGCGCCCACGCGTGGATGGCACTTGCTCAACATCTTCGCCGCTGGCACAGAAACGTCAATGCCAATGCCGCGAGAGTTCTCAATGTCATCCAGTGCATGTGCCAAGTAGTAGCCAGTGCCGGCACCGACCTCACAAATCACAGGAGAGGCATCATCCGGAACATTAGCCTCATCCAAGGCGAGGTGAACGGAATTACTCACGGCCTCGACGAATGGCGCGAAATGGCCACCCGAAAGGAACGTCTCGCGGGCGTGGATCATAGAAGAATCATCGCCAACGTATCGAATACCTGCACCGCCAGCGAGGATCACATACCCCTGACGTGCAATATCAAAACTATGGCCGGATTCAGACACCAGACGGCGGTTATCGTCGACAAGCGTCAACGCAGAACCATCCATGGGATCCGCAAGAACATCTACAACATGCGACAGCACCTAGGGCTACTCCTTATTGTGCAAAACTACTGCGAAACTTCTGTCAGCAAAGCACCCAGCTCTGCTGCCTCTTCTTTATTCATCTCGATGACCAAGCGGCCACCACCATCGGTAGGAATACGCATCACAATCTTACGACTCTCAAAAACCGCCTCCATTGGACCGTTTCCCGTGCGGGGTTTCATGGCTGCCATGCAGATCACCGATTCCTTACATGCTTATTCAAATAATAAAAGCCGCCACATATCACAAAGATACGAGACTGCATTTCAGTCTACCCTCATTTGAAACCCCGTGTCTGCCCCTTGAGCTGGTCAATCTCAGACTCCAAGGCCGCAATCACCTGATCTACCTGCTGCTGGTTATACCCCCACAGCGCCGAATCAAAGCGGACATCATCCACCCTGCCCCGACGAACCGCACGCTCATTAGACACCATCAACTGATCGACCTCCGGCAAAACCACACCATCGCCACGACCAAACACCGAACCAAACCCAAAGGTCAACACCACCACAGCCACCATCATGACTAGGAGGAGAACAATCCACCACAGCATCAACTCACACCTTTCCTACGCCACTTTCTAAGGAGGATATCGCAGGGCGCTGTCCAACCCCATCCAGCCCCGAAGCCACACCAGCACGCTGCAGAATTGTCGACGCCACCACGCGTGACATAGGAGCAAGCTCACGCAACGGACGGTGACGATGACCACGATGCCCAGCCTCAACCTCCGCAATCGACGCTGCACCGAAGCAGCGGAAGACGTCGATAAGCAAACCAACCTCAACGCCATATCCGCCAACAAACGGTAGATCAAGAGCTGCGCTGCGCCGAATGGCATACTCCCCTCCTAGAGGCTGACGCACAAACCCCAGCTCAGGGAAGAACGCCTCTAGGAGGGGGCGGGCGGTCAACTCGGTCACGCGCCCGCCGCCGCCAGACGCATCGCCACGGGTGTAGGCGGCTTTCGCAAGCATGACGGAATCGTCGATAAACGGACGAGCGAGGTCCTCGACAATAGTGGGCGAAATTTCTGTGAGATCAGCGTCTAAGAAGACAACAACATCGCCACGTGCGGCAGCAACGCCCCGCCATAGGGCTTCGCCTTTACCAGGGATCGGAGGCAAGGACACAACGTCGCGCCAATTAACGACGCTCGCTCCGGCCGCTTTCGCACGGGCGGCGGTGGCATCTGTGGAGTCGGAGTCGATGACGATGACCTCGTCACTCCCCCTCCTAGACAATGCGACCACATCGGCCACGGTTGCTTCCTCGTTGAGGGCAGGAATTACTACGGAGACGTTCATACAAGCCCCCGTGTGGTAGCCAGAGGTGACACGCGTCCTTGGATTGCGGCGGTCATGCGGATCACGTCGACGGTTTCTGCGACTTGGTGCGAACGAAAAGCCGCAACTCCATGAGCCGCTGCCCATGCTGTAGCTGCAAGGGTTCCGGCTACACGCTGATCGACAGGGCGAGCCAGTGTCTCTCCTACAAAATCTTTGTTAGACAAGGCCATCAGTACTGGCCAACCGGTTGCCACAATCTCATCGATACGCCGCAGCAGCTCCAATCCATGAAAGGTGTTCTTGCCAAAATCATGGGTGGGGTCGATAAGAATGCGGTCCTCAGGAACACCAAGGCGAACCGCCCGCTCAGCTTGAGCTGTTGTTTCCTCAATAACAGAGGCAACGATGTCGTCGAAACGCACGCGGTGCGGGCGGGTGCGTGGCGCTACGCCTCCCGTATGAGAACACACGTATCCCACGCGATAATGTCCCGCTACCTCGGCAAGCTCCGGATCATGGCCGGCCCACGTGTCGTTTACTAACGACGCCCCGGCGCGGATCGCCACATCAGCGACCTCGGCACGCCACGTATCTACCGAAATGGTGATCTCGGGGTGCGCACGGTGAACTGCGTCGATAACTGGTACCACCCGTTCAATCTCCTCACTAGGAGAGACATAAGGGCCAGGACCTGCCTTGACCCCACCAATATCGACGATCCCCGCCCCCTGCGCAATCACAGCACTGGCGCGTGTTATGGCATCTGCTAACGCATGGGTCGCACCGTGGTCGTAAAAGGAATCTGGGGTGCGATTAACGATCGCCATGACCGTTGCGCACTCGGGATCGTGTTGAAACGCACTCCTAGTCATCAACGTGCATCATTCTGCGGTGCGCTTGGCGAATGAACTCCACCGCCTCGTCGACCGAATCAGTGACTAAGAACAAGGACAAATCTTCCTCGGAAATCATGCCTTCTCCTACCAGGCGCTGCTTGATCCAGTCGACAAGCCCACCCCAGAAACTGGTGCCCAACAAAACGATAGGAAAATTGGTCACTTTGCCGGTCTGGACCATGCACAACACCTCGAAGAGCTCATCCAGAGTGCCCATACCGCCCGGAAGGCATACAAACGCCTGCGAATACTTCAAAAACATCGTCTTGCGTGCAAAGAAGTACCTAAAGTGCAAGCCCAGATCAACGTAGTCGTTAATGCCTTGCTCGTGAGGAAGCTCAATGCCCAACCCCACCGAATAACCATCGGCATCAAAAGCACCCTTGTTTGCGGCCTCCATAAGACCAGGGCCGCCACCGGTGATCACAGCGTAGCCGGCACGCACCAACCCCTCTCCTAGACAAACGCCTTGGTCGTAGTACGGGTGATTGGGTGCAACGCGGGCCGAGCCGAACACGGTTACAGCCGGAGGTAGTTGTGATAAGGCATCGAAACCTGCGACGAATTCACTTTGGATTCGCAGTACACGCCACGGATCGGCGTGCAACCAATCATGATCAGCAGGAAGCTCTAGGAGGCGTTGATCGTAGGTACTTGGCGATTGATTCTTTTTGCCTCGCACCAACACTGGCCCGCACAGATGACGTTCATTGCGTTGCGGTTGAGTAGTCATAAAGCAATCAGGCTCCTGTCGTCTGGGAATTCGTACTCGTGAGATAGTGCACCAGCGTGCGAGAGACTTCGGTAATCATGCTGACTGGGCATTGTTCGTCTTTTTTATGGCAATATGCCGGATCCCCAGGACCAAAGTTCACCGCTGGAACACCAATCTCAGAAAACCTCGACACATCCGTCCAACCGTACTTTGCGCGGAATTTTCCGCCTGTCGCCTCTAGGAGGGCGGCAGCTGCCGGACGATCCAAACCCGGACGTGCCCCTGGAACAGCATCGTCGATGTCATAGGTCACCCCCTCGGGTAGATCCAACACCTCCAGCATGTGGGCTAGGGCTTCGTCAACACTCCTATTAGGTGCGAAACGGAAGTTAACAAACATCCAGGCCTCATCGGGGATAGTGTTCGTGGCAACTCCAGACTCGCAATGCACGATGTTGAGGCCCTCCTGATAGAGGCAGCCGTCGACAAGCACTTCTTGGGCGTCGTATTGTGCGATATTCGTAATAACTGGCGCTAATTTGTGCATGGCGTTGTCTCCTAGCCACGACCGTGCCGAGTGTGCGCGCACACCATGGGCGGTGACGCGCAAACGAATCGTTCCTTGGCATCCAGCTTCGATCACAGCACCGGAAGGCTCGCCTAGGAGGGCGAGATCGCCACTTAACCAGTCGGGGTGAGCTGCCTGCACATGCCCCAGCCCGTTGTATTCACTAGCGACTTCCTCGCCCTCATAACAGACGACGGTCAAGTCCTTCGCCAGCGCTGGGTGGTTAGCCAAGGTGGCAAAGGCATGAAGATAGACAGCCATGCCCGATTTCATATCGACGGTGCCGCAGCCGAACATTACGTCGCCTTCCATGTGGCTAGGAACGTTGTCGGCTATTGGGACGGTGTCGATGTGGCCGGCGAGGATTACCCTTTCTCCTAGTCCTCGATGGGTACGAGCAACAAGAGTATTGCCGTGGCGTAGCACTTCAACATTGTCGATGGCATGAAGAGCCTGCTCGATGGCGTCGGCTATGTTCTTTTCGTAATGGGAGGGGCTTTCTATATCAACAAGTGCGCGGGTGAGGTCAATGGGATTCGTAGTCAAATCGAGCATGGCATCGACAATACCGCGCCTCTAGGAGGGGAAGCGCTAACTTCTTCAAATCATGCCTGCTCCGTTAAGGTATTTAATTATGAGTCAATTCGGTGCCACTGCCATCGGTATCGCCAACATTGCCATGAACGGCGAAGTCCTTGATACCTGGTACCCAACCCCAGAATTAGTCCCTGCCAGCACTTCTCCCTCCTACACGGAAAGGCTTGGAGCTCAGGATCTGCCACCTAAGCTTTTGAGCCTTGTGCGTCTCGACGAAGACCGTTTGGTGGAGCAAGTTGCCGTGCGAACCTACATTGGCGATTTAGATACCCCGCCTATCGACGCCCACGATGTGTTCCTGCGTCTGCATCTGTTGTCGCATCGTTTGGTGCGACCTCTCGAGATCAATATGGATAATGCGATGAGCATTCTTTCTCGAGTGGTGTGGACGAACAAGGGTCCTTGTTTGCCGGAAAATTTTGAAAACATCAGAATGTCGCTACGCAACCGTGGCCTTATTCACGTCTATGGTATTGATCGTTTACCCCGCATGGTCGATTATGTGGTTCCCACAGGGGTAGAAATCACCGAAGCGGAACGTGTCCGCTTGGGCGCCTATCTTGCAGAAGGCACCAAGGTTTTGCGAGAAGGATATGTTTCTTTCAATGCAGGCACCCTTGGCGCTGGTCGAATTGAAGGCCGTTTGTATTCCGGAACAGTGGTAGGTGACAACGTCGATCTCGGCATTTCGGCCTCGATTGTTCCTGATAAGCCCCATGCTCAGCTGCGCGTTGGTGCTAATTGCGTGTTCGGATTGGGTTCTGCTGTCATGGGGATCAACCTTGGCGACAACGTCCGCGTGGGCAACAATGTGGTGATCGACAAGGAGACGATGGTGTACTTTGCAGACCGCGACGTCACCGCCGCAGCTGCGATTCTTGACGGTCAATCGGACTGGCAAATTCATGCCGAAAGTGGCCGACCGGAGCCCGTCGTTCGCCCCACATAGACACCCCCGCATAAAATTAACTTGCCGTAGATTATATGCAACGGACCTTGGGAGTTTATTCTCAGATCTATGACACAAGCAACCACTGAGACCGAGCTTGGCACAGGCCTAAAAACTCGGCACCTAACAATGATGGGACTCGGCTCCGCCATCGGAGCCGGCCTCTTCCTCGGAACCGGCGTTGGAATTGCAGCAGCAGGACCCGCCGTACTCATCGCCTACGTCCTCGCAGGCATCTTCGTCGTATTCGTGATGCAAATGCTCGGAGAGCTCGCGGCCGCCCGCCCAGCCTCCGGATCCTTCTCCGTCTACGCCGAGCAGGCATTCGGCCACTGGGCCGGCTTCAGCCTCGGCTGGCTTTACTGGTTCATGCTCACTATGGTCCTCGGTGCCGAAATGACCGGCGCCGCAGCCATCATGGGTCAATGGTTCGGCATCGCACCATGGATCCCAGCTCTCATCTGCGTTATCTTCTTCGCAGTCGTCAACCTCGCACGTGTCAGCGGCTTTGGCGAATTCGAATTCTGGTTTGCTTTTATCAAGGTTGCCGTCATTATTCTCTTCCTCGTCATCGGCGTACTGCTCATCTTCGGGCTACTACCCAACTATGACTTCGTAGGAACCCAGCACTTCCTCGGCGACGGATTTATGCCTAATGGTATCTCAGGTGTAGCCACCGGCCTCCTAGCCGTCGCCTTCGCTTTCGGTGGTATCGAGATCGTCACCATCGCCGCAGCGGAATCCGAAGATCCCAAGACTGCCATCGCCACAGCCGTGCGCTCCGTGATCTGGCGTATCTCCTTGTTCTACCTGGGCTCTGTCCTTGTGATCTGCTTCCTCATCCCATTCTCCAGCATCGGAGGCGCCAAGAGCGCAGCAGACTCCCCCTTCACCATCATCCTTGGCATGGCCAACATTCCTGGTGTGGTCGGATTCATGGAAGCCGTGATCGTCCTCGCACTCCTTTCGGCATTCAACGCCCAAATCTACGCCACCTCACGCATCGTCCACTCCTTCGCAGAACGTGGCGACGCCCCCAAGATCTTCGCAGCCACCAACCCCTCCGGCGTCCCCATGCCAGCCGTACTCCTCAGCATGTTCTTCGCATTCGTTTCCGTAGGACTGCAGTACTGGAACCCCGCAGGCCTCCTCAACTTCCTCCTCAACGCTGTAGGCGGATGCCTGATCGTCATCTGGGTCATCATCGCCTTCGCATACCTCAAACTGCACCCAGAACTCGTCCGCAACGGAGAAATCACCACCGTGCGTATGTGGGGCTTCCCATGGCTCGGCTGGGTCACCATCGCAGGATTCCTCGGACTGACCGTCCTCATGCTGACTGACGACGCCTCCCGCAGCCAGATCACCTCCGTTACGGTCGTATTCCTCCTACTCATAGTCGTGTCATTCTTCACCAAGAAAAAGAGTAAGTAGACTTCCACCCATGACTTCAGCACTAGCAACAGGACTTGCCACCATCACCGCCGACGGCACCGTGCTCGACGCCTGGTTCCCAGCACCAGAGCTCACCACCGTCGACACCACCGGCACCACAGTATTAGACGGCGACGACATCCCTGAGCACCTCCGCCTCCTAGTCGGCGAAGACGCAGATCGCGGGGTGCGTCGACAAGCGATCACCACAACGATCGCTGACCTCGATGCCGCCCCCATCGACGCCTACGACGCCTACCTGCGTCTTCACCTTCTCTCGCACCGCCTGGTCAAGCCACACGGCCAAAACCTCGACGGAATCTTCGGACTGCTCACCAACGTCGTGTGGACCAACCACGGCCCCTGCGAAGTAAAAAACTTCGACATCACCCGCGCCAAACTCCAAGCACGCGGCCCTGTCACCGTCTACCTCGTTGACAAATTCCCACGCATGGTCGACTACGTCCTCCCCAGCGGCGTACGCATCGGCGACGCAGACCGCGTCCGCCTCGGCGCACACCTCGCCGAAGGCACCACCGTCATGCACGAAGGATTCGTCAACTTCAACGCAGGCACACTCGGCAGCTCCATGGTCGAAGGTCGAATCTCCGCAGGCGTCGTCGTCGACGACGGATCCGACGTCGGCGGCGGAGCCTCCATCATGGGCACACTCTCCGGCGGCGGCAAACAAGTCATCTCACTAGGAAAACGCTGCCTCCTAGGCGCAAACTCCGGATGTGGCATCCCACTCGGCGACGACTGCGTCATCGAAGCCGGCCTCTACGTCACCGCAGGTTCCAAAATCATCGTCCGCGGCGCCGTAGCAGAAGCCACCGGCCTCAACGACGGCGACACCACCAAAGCCCTCGAACTCGCCGGAGCCAACAACATCCTCTTCCGACGCAACTCCATCAGCGGTGCCATCGAAGCAACCGCGTGGAAAACCCAAGCAGTCGAACTCAACGACGCGCTCCACGCAAACTAACCGCACACCACCAAGGGAGCCCCTCCTAGAGAGCGGCTCCCTTTTTTACCGCAGAAAAAACACATGACCGAACACACCGCCCCAACCCTCACAAAAGGGCTCAAAGTCCGCCATCTGACCATGATGGGACTCGGCTCCACCATCGGCGCCGGCCTCTTCCTCGGCACCGGCGTAGGAATCAAAGCAGCAGGACCCGCCGTACTCATCGCCTACATCATCGCCGGATTCATCGCCGTCATGATCATGCGCATGCTCGGCGAAATGGGATCCGTCGTCCCCGCCTCCGGCTCCTTCTCCGAATACGCCGACGCAGGCATCGGCCACTGGGCCGGATTCATCCAAGGCTGGGTCTACTGGCTCGCCACCGTCGCAGTCCTCGGCGCAGAAATCACCGGAGCCTCCGGATTCGTCGCCTCATGGCTCGGCGTCTCACCATGGATACCAGCGCTCGTCTTCGTCGCATTCTTCGGACTCGTCAACCTCATGCGCGTCCGCGCCTTCGGCGAATTCGAATTCTGGTTCGCCTTCATCAAAGTGGCAGTGCTCGTCGTTTTCTTGATCATCGGCTCCCTCCTAGTACTCGGCCTCCTACCAAATCACGACTTCGTTGGGCTCAGCAATGTTCGCGCCGAAGGATTCGCGCCCACCGGACTAGGAGGAATCGCAGCCGCCCTCCTAGCCGTCGCCTTCGGCTTCGGCGGCATCGAAGTCGTCGCCATCGCCTCGGCAGAATCCGAAGATCCACAAAAATCGCTCGTCAACGCCGTGCGCACCACCATCACGCGTATCAGCATCTTCTACCTCGGCTCAGTAGCCATCATCGTATTGCTCTTGCCTTACTCGTCTCTAGGTAAGGCGAAAAGCGCAGCAGAAAGCCCCTTCTCCCAAGTACTTGCCATGGCAAACATCCCAGGAGTAATAGGCGTCATCGAAGTCGTCATTGTGCTCGCCCTGCTCTCCGCATTCAACGCCCAGATCTACGCCAGCTCACGCATGATGATGTCCCTCGCGGAACGTCGACAAGCACCAAGCATCTTCGCACGCGTCGACAACCGCGGAGTCCCACTGCCCGCCATCGTGCTCTCCGTCGTACTCAGCGTCATCATGGTGATCCTCAACTACGTCGACACCGGCTGGCTCCTCACCTTCCTACTCAACGCCGCAGGCGCCTCCCTCCTCACCGTCTGGACCTTCATCGCCGTCTCCCAACTCAAACTCCGACGACGCCTCGAAGCACTCCAAGGCAACCTAGCTGTACGCATGTGGGCCTTCCCAGGACTCACCATCGCCACACTCGCCATCCTCTTCGGACTCGCCGTCCTCATGCTTAGCGACGCCGGCGCACGCATCGAACTACTCTCCGCCATCGCCATGGTCGCCATCCTCTTCGCGATCAGCCTCATAGCAGTAAAACGCCCCTTTGACAAGGCCCTCCTGCCAGGAGAGGCTAGTTATCCACAGAACTCCCCCTCCTAGAGAACGCCTCTAGGAGTTATCCACAGAAAACGACGCCCAAGCCCGCCTCCACCACTAGGAGGCGGGCCATCGTCATTACCGTGCGAAGTATGAACACGCACGCAGTACTCCAGTTCCTCTCCGGAAACGGAATCGCCATCCTCCAGTTCTTCCACCAACTGATCCTTCAAGGCAAAACACAAGACGACCTCACACGCGACTATGCGCTCGATCGGGCGTGGGTGGGATCGGTAATGAAGCTCGCCAAGGAGCTGTTCGATCCCCGCCCCTCTCCTAGTCGCGAAGAATGCATTTCGGTGGCTAAGGAGCTAGGACTTGGGATTGAGGTTCTCAAAGCCATCAATCCTGCGCTAGGAAGACTCAACAAGAAAGCCAGCGTCACCAAGGACGATCTCCGCCTCCGGCTTTATCGCGAAGCCCGCGGCATGACGCCCGCCGAGGCAAAAGCACACGCCAACACCCGCGTCGTCGCCCTCAACGACGCATGCGGAGCCACCCCACGCAAACCCGCCGTCCGCATCTCAAAATCCACCGACGCAGCAGGGCAACGCCACATACACGCATCGCTTGACGACGCCACCGCTAGCGCCGTCGCCGAAAAACTCCACGCCGGCGCCCGCTGGCTCACCAAGAAAACCCCCTCCCTCTCCTACTCACAGGCCATGGCGGAAATCTTTGCCATGTCCATCCTGGACAGCCCCGCTCTAGGAGGGAGGAAACGTCGCGAAGGGCTCATCCTCCTACCTGCCGACGGCTACACGCACCGCGGTAACGGAATGCTCGCAACCACGGACGGCAGCCTGATACCCGCGCACAAACTTGCCGAACACCTCCTAGAGGAATACGGCTATGCCATGCTGTATGCGCTCAATGATGAGGGCGTCCCTGAGCCGGTCGACCTGTATCGCACAAAGCGTTACGCCAACGATAAACAGCGGCTCATGATCACAGCGGACCAGCTCACCTGCAGCCATCCGGATTGTCATCGGCTAGCCAATAACAGTCACATCCACCACTGCACAGCCTGGGAGCGTGGCGGTGAGACCAACGTAAACAATTTGGTTGCCGCCTGCGCTACGCATAATCGTCGCAACGATGACGACCCAGAACGGCACAAAAACGGCTACTTTCGACGCATGCCGCATAGCGGATGCGCAGGATTTCAGCCAGCAGATCCCAGCCTTCCTCCTAGACGCACCAGAGTGCCCTTCGCGGCCTATTCTGCGCGAGTGTGGGCATGCGATCACTTCGGAGTGACCGTCTAACTCCTCCTAGTGAGGATCGGCGGCAGCGACTACTTGGACCTTGGGGTTACGGAAAGTCCACAGCTTGTTGATCACAAAATTGACCGGCATCGCAACCAGAATTGAAATCGCGTTCGCCCAGTAGAATTTGGTGCGCAGCCCAGAGGAATCGTCGAAAATTTCTGTAGGAAGAGACAGAGGCGATTCAACATTCATGAGCAACGTGAGCATAATCTGACTAACAACAAACGCGCCAAGACCAGTAATAAAAAACAGGAAAAACCCTCGCCACCACGACAACGTTGCGGCTTGTTTAAACGTCCACATGCGATTGAGCTGATAATTCCACGTGTTGGCGACCACAAAAGCAATCGTCATAAAAACGTGATACCAGCGGATATGAAACGCCGTGCCAAAAAGATTAAAAAACGGCTCATGCTCGCTTATGCCAGCAGTCCACCACGCAATCTTCTTCGACAACACCGCGACTAGGAGGTTCACGATCGTGCCCGAGCCACCAACCAGTCCAAACATAATGAACTGACGAAGATTGCCCAGCACTGAATCAGTTGCTCGGTTGGTCATGTCTTTCCTCCTAGAGACAGCGAACTTTTTGATTTTAGCCTCTAGCGAATCGCCTAGTCACATTGGACACGGGATCAACGAACTCCAAAGACGTGGCGTACAACTCTAATTTCTTGGAAAAATCGTAAATTCTGCGCCGCCGATCGACGGGATATGTGTCGTCGCCAATGATCGGACAACCTAACCACGCTAGGAGGACGCGAAGCTGATGAGTATGGCCTGTGGCCGGCTGGAGCTCAACAACCCCCTCTCCTAGTCGACGCGCCATCGTGCGAGTAGGAGGGCCTGTGGGGTCGGACGACCCGCGACCCCATTTTGCGCATTCCTAGTTCGATCTCTGTCCATTGTGGACCGAACGGGATCGGGCCCTCGACGTGGGCGATATAGCGCTTGGTGATTGCTCTGCGCTGGAAAAGCTGCTGGTAAGCGGCTCGTGTCTCGGGATTGGTTGAGCATAAAAGAATGCCGGTGGTAAGGCGGTCGAGACGATGTAGCGGCACGATGTGCGGGTTGTTTTCGTGAATTCGGGCGCGAGTTTGCACCGTCTCTGCCACGATTCGTCCATTAGAGGTTGCCGGCAGAAAACATGGCTTATTCACCACTAGGAGGTCAGGGGTGCGCGCAATGACCGTGTAGTCGAACGGGGTTGACGGCTCCTCCGGAACTCCTGGCCAGAACCATGCGGGGATGGGTTTCTCTAGGAGGGTGCCAAGGGCAAGCGGGGTCCCTGGGCTAAAGGGACTATCGCCTGCCGACGCCGCCACGTACTCGCCTTCGGGGACGACATCGTGGAGGACGACCTTCTGGTAACTAATTCCCCTTTTGGAGGCGGGCCGCCACTTTTTCGGCATTATCATCAGTAGTGGTCAGAGCGACACGCACGAAGTTGTGGGCGTCGGGGCCATAAAAGTCGCCGGGGGCGACCAAGATGCCATGAGAGGCAAACCAGTCGACGGTGGCACGGCAGTTTTCGCCGCGGGTGGCCCACAGGTACAGACCGGCTTCGGAGTGTTCGACGGTAAAGCCGGCGTCGATAAGCGCGCGCATGAGGAGCGCACGTCGACGGGCGTAGCGAAGCTTTTGGAGTGCTTCCTGGTCGTCGTCACGCAATGCTTCCACCATGGCGGCCTGGATGGGGCCTGGGACCATTAAACCTGAGTGCTTACGGATTTCGGTGAGCTCGGCAATGAGCGCCTCATCTCCGGCCAAGAAACCGGCGCGATACGACGCCAAATTCGACGACTTGGACAACGAATGAATCGCTAGGAGGTTGGAGAGGTTGCCATCGTTGACGCGCGGGTCCAAAATCGACACCGCTTCCCCATCCCACGCCAAACCGAGGTAACACTCGTCGGAAGCGACGATCACGTCGTTAGCCTGACCCCAAGCAACAATGGAACGCAGCTCCTCAACAGAAGCCACACGGCCCGTGGGATTCGACGGCGAATTGATAAAGACCAAATCGATGTCATCGTTGGACAGCTCATGGGGGGCGTCGCAACGCAGCGGGGTCGCACCCGCCATCAAAGTACCCACCTCATAAGTCGGGTACGCCACCTCAGGGATGACGACAGTACCGCGAATCCCTAGGAGGGTGGGAAGCAAAGCAATCGCTTCTTTAGTACCAACTACCGGCAACACCCCTCCTAGAGAAGTTGCGTGATAGCGGCGCTGGAGAGAATCAACAATGGCAGCGCGCAGCTCTTGGGTGCCAATAGTCTGCGGATAACCTGGCGCGGCCGCAGCCTCTGCCAAAGCCAGCCGAATCCCAGGGGCAACCTCGTCGACAGGGCTGCCGACTGAGAGGTTAATCAACCCATCGGGGTGGGAACTTGCCGTCTTTTTGGCGTCGGCAAGCGAGTCCCACGGGAAATCAGGCAAAGTAGCACCAAGAGGTACGCGCGTCATCATCGATCCTTACAACTAGCTAGGAAAAGTGGTTAAACCTGCGGTGGAAGCGACGCCACCAAAGCAGCGTCGAAATCCTGCGGCCCAAGCTTCGCCGCACCACCAGGAGAACCAAGAGAATCGAAAAACGCGGCGTTCGCATCGTTGTAATCGATCCATTCATCAGGGACATCGTCTTCGTAGAAGATAGCCTCGACAGGGCATGCAGGCTCGCAGGCGCCACAATCCACGCACTCATCGGGGTGGATATAGAGTGAGCGCTTACCCTCGTAAATACAATCCACGGGGCATTCTTCAACGCAAGCTCGGTCCATGACATCAACGCAGGGCTGTGCGATTGTGTACGTCATCGGTTAGATATTCTCCAATTCGAGTGATTGAGTGATGCGATTCATTATGTCACCTCCTAGACAAAAGAGGCCAACTGCCCCCAGCAACGCCAGCGCCTAGGAGGAGGATTGCGCGCAAATTCTGCCCCACAATCTGATCCCCAGTAATCCCAGGAGTCATGGTCAAAACCACAAAACCCGCGATCCAAACAAAAATTGGAATCAGGGCAATCGCGGGGGTACGCGACCACAGCAGTGATGTTTTAGTCAAAACTCTATTGAATAGAAATGCGACCACAATGGTGTAGGGCACTGGAAAACCGTCGATACGCGTATCGAGGTACACCACCTCTAGGAGGAGGGAGGTCAAAGCCCCAAGGGTAATCCAGAAGATTCCCCACGCAGCCTCTGCCCTACTGAATCCTTGATAAACATACGATTGATCAGCCATTCCTACCTCCTAGAGAAAACTGTGTGTTAGCGGATGCCCTCGGTGGGGTCATTGGAGGTCAGAGGTGTTCCTCCTCCTAGTTGATAGCATTCGATGTCTAGGAGGGGTTGGGCAATAAGGTTGCTGAGAGCAAAGACGAGGGGTGCGGCTTTGGGGTCGGCGACCCCTGCGATGGCGGCGTGGGGGTTGACGTCGGAAATGGTGGCGTCGGCAAGCCAAAGTTGGGTGGCGTGAGCGCGCATGGCTGCGGCTTTGGCGGCAAAGGCGTGGTCGTCGAGTGCGATGGTGAGGTCAACGTGGTCGACGCAGGCGACTTCGCCTGGAAGTGCACGGCGCCAGCCACTAGGAAGGGTGGTGATTGCCGCCATCCCCTGCTCGAGTTCCGTGCGCGGAGTCACTGCCCACAAGATTCGTGGAATGTCCATGTTTTCGGCCACGGTGTGGGTGATGTTGTGCGCACGAATGTGGTCGGGGTGTCCATAGCCGCCGTCTGGACCATAGGTGATCACAAGGTCAGGTTGGAGGCGTTCGAAGATTTCGGTGAGCTGCTCGATAGATTTATCGCCGGAGCTGATAAAGGCGCGTGGGTGTTCATTGGCGGGGTCGCCGATCATGCCGGAGTCCCGCCAGCATCCCGCCCCTCCTAGAAACTCGCCGCGCACGCCTAGGAGGGAGAGGGACTTGTGAAGCTCGTGGATACGGAATCCGCCAAGCTGATCTGCGTTTTTGTTGGTGAGCCCTTGGTAGGGTTCGCCGATAACTTCGCCTTCTTCGCCGAGGGTACATGTGACCACGGTGACGTCGGCACCTCGGGCAGCTAGGTTGGCGAGGAGGCCGCCGGTCCAGATGGCTTCGTCGTCAGGGTGTGCGTGTACTGCTACTGCTTTAAATCCGATGAGATCTCGCATTATTCCTCGTTGATGCTCCATTGCCCGATGGAGGTAAGTCCCATGGGCCAGTTGGTAAATTTCGTTCCTTTTCCTTCGGGTTGTGTGCCGAGGACTAGGAGGCGGGTGTCGGGTGCGATGACGGTGGTAAGGTGCTGCTGGTGGTCTACGTCAGCGGCGTAGGAATTGAAGTCTTCACGCGTCATGGCTCCGCTGAGCACATCGTTTATGTGTTGGTCAGTATCTGGGTCGCACCACAATGCGATGTTGACGTTGGTCGGTGTGGGAGCACACTGTAGTTTTTCCATGGCGTTAGCGGCACTCCATGTGATGATCGCATCGACAGCTGACGCGGCTAATTTTGAACCAATGAGGTCGGTGGTGTCGGTTTCTACCAACTGGGTTTTCACTGATTTTCGAGCCAGAACATCCGAGAGCACTCGGGCAGCCATCTGGGCTTCTGGGTCACTGGGATCTACTCCGATTCGCACCGGCCTTCCTAGAGACATCAAGTGATCCGCGTGTGGCTCATACGGCTGATCACCAACACCAAGATCAGTACTTCGCCCCATGGCAATGCGAGCAACGGTATGGACGTCGATAAGCGATTGAAGGTCAGCACGCTGCTTAAGAGTCAAATGGGTATTGGCTATCAGCTGAAGATTAAGCGAAGTGGTGGTCGTGCGCACCTGCGTGTTCGGCATGAGCTCAAATGCTTCCCTTGCCACCTCAGTAGGCGTGATATCAAGGAACTTGATCTGACCCGTACGTAAAAGCTCGCGACCTTGGGCAATATCAGTCACCTCGCGGAACTTGATGTTTTCCACGGTAGCCGGCTTTTCTCCCCAGAACCGATCATTGCGATTCAAGGTGACAATCCCCCGCTGACGATCAACACCTGCAAAAGAGTAGCGACCAGCGGAAGCAGGGATGCCGTCGGCAAGCACGGTGGAAAAATCAGAGTCCCCACCACGAAGCACGTGGCTGGGCAACAGATTATTAAAAAGTACGCGCCAATCGTGCAATGGCTGAGCCAAATCGACGTCGACTGTACGGCCGCCATCAGCTGAACGGATTTGCCCGATCGCACGATAGTACGGCGCACCTAGAGTGCCGGGCGTTTCGACGATCGCATGCCACAGGTATTCAAAGTCTGACACCGTGATTGGCGTGGCATCCGACCATTGGGCCTCTGGGCGGATCTTGTAGCGGATTGTTTGTACAGCCTTCGATCCACTAGGAGGGGGAACGTCGTCCACACTTTCTAACAAATCGCTATTGAGCTCACCGCCTATATAAGAACTCGGCAGCACTAAGGTTGCAAGGGATCTGACGAAGGTGGAGTCGTCGGCAAGCATGTGTGGATTGAGGCCGCCGTTGATAGGGTCGATGCCCACCGCGATCTCCGAGGTCTTTTTCGCCTTTTTCGCAGGCGTGGTGGTCGTGGAAGTAGGTTGTTCCTTCTCCACGGGTGCAGGTCCTGGATTGGCTGAACATGACACAAGCGCCGTAGCCAGTAGTGGAACGAGGATACGGTGTTTGTTTGACATGGAACCTATCTTACTTGTTACGAGCCTTTTCGCGTGCACGCGCGCGACCACGCTCGGTTGCATTTAGGATGACCTTGCGTACGCGCAGCACGTCAGGGGTGACCTCAACGCACTCGTCTTGGCCACAGAACTCCATCGCTTCATCCAAGGAGAGGCTACGAGCTTTTGCCAAGGTGACGGTTGCGTCTGCTGTTGCGGAACGCATGTTGGTCAGCTTCTTTTCACGGGTGATGTTAACATCCATGTCCTCGTCACGGTTGTTGGCACCAACAACCATGCCCTCGTAGGCTTCGGTGCCTGGCTCGACGAAGAAGTTACCGCGGTCGGCAAGCTGCTGAAGTGCGTAGGCAGTGATCTGACCGGAGCGGTCAGCCACGAGCGAACCGGTAGCACGGCCCTTGATTTCGCCAGCCCACTCGTCAAGGCCTTCGGAGTAGGAGTTTGCGATACCGGTACCACGGGTTTCGGTCATGAACATGGTGCGGAAAGAGATCAGGCCACGGGCTGGAACCTTGTATTCCATGCGAACCCACTCATCGGAGATGTTGTCCATGGACAGCATCTGGCCCTTCCTAGCGGCCATGAGCTGGGTGACGTTGCCTTGGTACTCGGAAGGAATGTCGATGACCATGTGCTCGTATGGCTCGAAGAGCTTGCCATCGACAGTCTGAGTAACAACCTGTGGCTTGCCCACAGTCAACTCGAAGCCTTCGCGACGCATGGTTTCAACGAGAACGGACAGAGCCATTTCGCCGCGGCCCTGAACCTCCCAAGCGTCTGGACGCTCAGTAGGCAAAACGCGCAGAGAAACGTTACCGATGAGTTCCTGCTCAAGGCGTGCCTTGACCACACGTGCGGTGAGCTTGTCGCCGCCACCACGGCCAGCAAGTGGCGAGGTGTTCACACCGATGGTCATGGAGATCGCTGGCTCATCAACGGTGATACGTGGCAGAGCCACTGGGTGCTCAAGATCAGCGAGGGTGTCACCGATCATGATGGAGTCGATACCGGAGATAGCAGCAATGTCGCCTGCAACAACCTCGTCTGCAGGAACACGGGTCACGCCAACGGTGCGCAGCAATTCTGCGATCTTAGCGGTCTTGGTGTGCTGGTTGCCTTCTTCGTCGTAGTGAATCCACGCAACTTGCTGGCCCTTCTTCAAAGAACCGGAGTGCACACGGATCAGGCCGATACGACCCAAGAAGGAAGAGGAGTCCAAGTTGGTCACGTGTGCCTGCAGTGGGCCATCTACGTTTACGGTTGGCTCTGGCATGACCTCGTAGATCACGTCGAACAATGCCTGCAGATCCTCAGCGTCTGGAACGTTTCCGTTGCCAGGGTTAACGGTGCTTGCCTTGCCCTCACGGCCGGAAGCGTAAAGAACTGGCAGGTCGAGCAGCTGCTCTGCAGCTTCGGCAGCCGCTGGATCATCGAGTGCCGATGCCAACTCTAGGAGGAGATCCTGAGACTCTTCGACAACCTCGTCGATACGAGCGTCTGGACGATCGGTCTTGTTCACCAAAATTACGACTGGCATCTTCGCGGCCAAAGCCTTGCCAAGCACGAAGCGGGTCTGTGGCAGTGGGCCTTCGGAGGCGTCAACAAGCAAAACAACGCCGTCCACCATGGACAGCGCGCGTTCTACCTCGCCACCGAAGTCAGCGTGGCCTGGGGTGTCAATAACGTTAATAACAACGTCATTGCCATCTTTGCCAGCACCGCGGCGACGCACAGCGGTGTTCTTTGCGAGGATGGTGATGCCTTTTTCTTTTTCAAGGTCACCAGAGTCCATCACGCGGTCAACAAGCTCAGCATGCTCATCGAAGGCTCCGGACTGGCGCAGCATAGCGTCGACTAGCGTGGTCTTTCCATGGTCAACGTGCGCGACGATAGCGACGTTACGAAACTCTGGACGTGTCAAAGAAATCTCCTGAAAAATTAAATATGCACTCTCATGCCTCAGTGGCCGCTTTTCGACGAACGCCTGGCAACCGCCATCACGGAAGTACGTCGAAATGAGCGCTTAGTACAGCGTGGATACATTACTCCACCAGAGCCCATTTCGCACCTCCCCTCCTAGAGAAATGCATTTATTACGAATTGGTAACGCTACTGCGGGTGTAGCCGATATCCCCATAGAGATGTACTCCAAACTCAAAAACACTTGAAAGCCATAACTCCAAGCCTCTACTGTGAATGAAGTACATTAATGTGACTAATGTTGCGCATGTGGCCTAAGGATTAGGATTCCCACATCGCACCAAAGAAGGGATTTTCGTGGGACGACTCGCAACCACCGCACTAGCTGCCACACTCGCAGCACTACTCCCCCTTAGTGTGACAACCACCCCTATTGCGAGTGCGCAATCAAGCCAGCAGGTTACGTCGACAAGCAGTACGTCACCACTGTTTCCCCTCGACGAACTCGGACGCCCCAAACCAGAAATCCTCAATGCCGTCCGCCATTTCGCAAGCACCCTCCCACCAGCACTACAAGCCCCCCTCCTAGCCACAGTCGCATTCTATGAAGGCACCGGCACCCCAACAGTTGCGTTGCCCCCTCAAGCACCGCGGTTCTTTCAAGGATTCTGGCCAAGCATTTCCCCACGGTGCATTAAAGGAGACCAAAGCTCAGTAGGATCCGTCATCGCCGTACCGGGTCCCACATCGATCCCAGCACCAGGAGCGGGAGCTGGACAATCCGCCTTCGTTTTCACCGCCCTAGGCACAGCACCGGCCACCGACACCCACACCATGACAGTGCACTGGTTCAACCTCTCCACACTGCGAGGAGGTGCAGCGCCACTAGGCAATAACGGAATAAACCCAGACGGCCCAGCCACAATCTCCGGAGTAGCCAACACCGGTCGCGGGCGCGTAATCGCCGTCGCAGCTGGCACCGTGGGCACCGGCGACGGCCCCTGCACATTCCTTCCTACGACCATGTTCTTCGAGGTGAAATAACCCATGACAGACCTACATCCAGTCAAAGAAGAAACCTTTAACATCACGGCGATGAACAACATCGACCCCAAAGGTTTTCACCGCGATGTAGACACTTACTCCGAAACCGAATTCGGCCTCTATATGGCCCGCGGCGCCAACCACCCGCGCTTCGGATACCTCGAATCTTGGCTTCTGCCCGAGATCAACCTACGGGCCAACATCTTCCACTTCCGCGACGGCATCGACGAACACCAAGACTTCTACTTCGACATCGCCGAAATCAGCCACGACGGCCATACGTGGCACACCCGTGACCTCTACGTCGACCTCATCAGCGTAGTAGGCGAACCAGTACGCGTCGACGACACCGACGAACTCGCCGCCGCCACCTCAGCAGGGCTTATCACCGCAGAAGACGCCGAAAAAGCCATCGATGCCACCCTCCTAGCCGTCGACGGCATCACACGCCATAACGACGACCCCATGGCATGGCTCGCCGCTATGGGATACCCACTAACATGGGCAAAAAACATCACGCTTAAGGAGGCCGAATGATTACCGTCTATCACAACCCCCGCTGCTCCACCTCGCGCAAAGCCTTGGAGTACATAGAACAACACAGCGACGACGAGGTGACCATCATCCGCTACCTCGACGCCCCTCCTAGTGAACAAGAGCTGCGCACTTTGCTTGCCGACGCCCACCTCAGCCCGCACGACGCAATCCGCACCAAAGAAGCCGAATACAAAGAACTCGGACTCAGCTCCACCACCCCCGAATCAGAGCTAATCAAGGCCATGGTCACCCACCCACGCCTCATTCAGCGCCCAATTGTGGCAACATGCAAGGGAACGCGGATCGCCCGACCAACCGAAATTCTGAAAGAAATTCTCTAGATGAAGAAACTTCGTACCCTAGCCGTAACCCTGACCGCAATCGCAGCATCAACCATGGCGACCATGCCAGCACAAGCAGTGATTAGTCCGACACCGTCACATCAAGTTTCGCTAGCGTACGTCAGTTTTGACAACATGCAGTGCACCGGCACACTCGTCAGCCCCACCGCCGTGCTCACAGCACGACACTGCCTCAACGGCGGCCTCGGCCACGTCCGACTCGGCGCCGATCACTTCACCGCCGTACGTGCCGTGGCACACCCCCAAGCAGACCTTGCCGTCCTCCACCTCGATCGCCCAGCGCCAATAGCGCCATCCGCAATCTCTGGACGTCACACCCAACCAGGTAACCGCTTCGGAGTTGCCGGCTACGGAAGCACCTTCACCGGCATCCCCATGGCAGCAGCTGCAACCATGCAACGCCGCGTCACCGACGTCCCCAGCCCCGACCGCCAAGCAGTCATGATCGAAAACCACATCAGCCAAGGTGTACTACGCCCAGGCGACTCTGGCGGCCCCCTCCTAGAGGGCAATCACGTCATAGGAGTACTCAGCATGAGCAGTGCATCCGGCCGCGTCGGCTGGTACATCCCCACCGCAGAACACGCCGACTGGATCGCGGCGGCAGCCGGAATCCCCGCACCGGGAAGCGTCGACAAGCCCGCTCCGCTCGTCGACGCCACAGCCTTCCCGACGCAAGAGCCAAGCCTCGCTAGCCTATCCTCCTAGCCGAATCGCCAGCGATCTCGGAAGCCAAGGAATCCTTCGGCATGTTAAAAAATGTAAAAGTTTAATGCGGGCACAAACGCGTTGAAAGAGCAACACACCACCATCGTTGAACATACTTGATTATTTCCCACTTTCCAGAATTTTAATGAGCATGCCCAGCTCGACATCAAGAACGCAGGGAAGATCTCACTAGCAATCGACGATAGGCCCTTCTTCGACAACCCGGAACATCTTGCCACGTACGACGGAACTACACTGGCAGGATCGTCAATATGTGGTGAATTCCCTGTTAAAGTAGGAAGAACAGAGGGTGTCAGTCCGTTTGTGTACGGGGACTGACACCCTCTGTTCAAATGATTCATCGAAGACGGTTTCACTTTTCTAGCAAAACAGCAAGACCCGCAAGATTTCATATATTGGTCAAGCGCAGCCACAAACTATCACTCATAGCTATGTAGCCCCCTATTAATTCATATCTCAAAGAGTATCCAAGCACTTTGACCATATTAACTTAAAATACAGAATCAGCCGTAAGACTAAATACAACATCCGTCAAGTAGCCCGACAATCAGACATAAGCTTTAATACTCATATCGACGACTTCTCTGAAATAGCAAATTTATAGAAAATAAAACAGAGAATGTCTACCCTTACTTCTAGCAGTAGAAAAATAACGTCAAAATATTTAACCACCACAATACAAAAGAATGAAATAGATTATCACCGTGGAATCTAAAACATATACTGTCACGCTGGAATAGGCGATTAAAATAGTCCACATTTCCATCACCTAAAGCTTTATCTTAAGATAACAGCCCTCCAATCATTAGAGCAGTCAAGCCTAAAGCAAATAATAAATTTCTTATACGAGAAGAAACAATACATAAGCTCGAACCACACTAAGAGCTTTCCAAAATCTGAAAGCGACCGAAATGGCCACACTTTTCGCCATTTACCAGTCAGCAAATCTTACACTTACACAAATTGAAATAATTTTCACCAGAAGAGTGCCGAATAGTAGCGTTTTTATATCTCAAAGAAAACTTCTTGCAAAATAAGGCATTGCAGTTCGTAATTGAGGACAAATGCTTTTAGTCTGCATACATCAACTACTGACCTAATTTATTTGTTTTAAGTGGATCTCTCACCCATATAAGGCTAATTACAAACAAAGAAACGCTAATAATAAACGCAACTTTCAGTGGTGGTTGATTTACGGCAAACATAATGAAGCGAATGGGCAGATTTCTGACGCTCTGCCACATCACTGTCTGAAGCAAAAACTGGCCAATAATAAACAGTATTAGGGTATCTGATCTTAAAAATTGTCCTACAACAACGGCCAGAGCTATTGAGCAAGTAGCAATATACGCAAATTGACTTGCTGGCCTAAATATCCCACACATTACCCATGGTACAATCCATAAAATTAGCAGAATTACGCCATTAATCAGTCGCCACGGGAATAAAGAAAAAAGCTCTAACCTCGTTCCTTCATTCCGAAAAAGCATTACCGGTGTCGCGCCATACGCTATCCCCGCTACCCCGTTAATAGTCACAAGATTTGTTCCATTTAACCAAGGTATATAAACAATCATATGACCTGCAGGCACTACTATCGCCAATAATATTAAAATAAAGCTTGTTGCCTGAATAACACGATGCGCCCTACAGTAAAGTCCAAATCTCGATTGCATATGCTTATAACCTCGTTGGACACAAAGAATGTTCAAGGCGATGCTCAACCGCCTCGATAGATACCAATTCCTCTGGATTCCATGCAAGGCCACTGCGAACGATCCCAATTTTTTCTAATGGCGTACCGCATATTTCAACTCCCGTTCTGGCCAACTCGATCGAACCAACATAGTCCACATAGTCTCCCAATACCCCAGGAAGAGTCCGTTGACCACTAAACTCAATGCTTGATTGATCGTCAGTTTCTCCCCAAACCACAGGCGCTGTTGCATACTCACTCCATTCATTAGGAATAATTTCAGCAAACTTTTCCCGAGCACGAGCATTAAGTGCGATACTATCTTTTGGTATTTCAGGCCAAGCACACACTCCGTCTATACAGACGAGGTCTGCACGGTTACGCGCTATCAAACCATTGTCAGTCAACGAGTGATTCGCCACCGCACTAATCACAATCAGAGCAACTCCTGCACAGCCTGCCATCACCGGTAACTTTTTGGATGATTGCATTTTAATGAGGGAAAACAACGCAATACTGAGCATACTTACACCCAAAATTACGCCACCTGCAATGACCACAGCACGGCGATCCAAATCTGCATCAAGTGAACAACATGCTAGGAAGTCGCCAGACAACCGCCGTATCGCTCCGGGAGCAATCATAGAAGGCAGAAGTGCATACCATCCGTATGACAGTACGCCAGCTAAGCCTACCGATATAGCTGGACGTAACGAAAAGCCTATTACGGTCCCGACAACTACCCATCCAATACCAAGTATGCAGGAATAACCAAGCATACCTATAAAAATAGAAGAATTGAGAGCTGTCAGATTTCCGGCAAGAAAAATAACCGACGCTGTGTAAGCAAGCGGAGGGAATAAAGCAAACCAAAGCAGTCGATCCAAAAGAATTTTTCGTACGGAATTAGCGGCTACCCCAATCACAGGCCGAAACCGAGATGCTTCCCATGCCACTGCCACAGCCATTGCTGGAATGATAATGTAAAACACGATTGTAGCATTCGCTAGAATCGAAGGAGTATATGCCACCACAGTCCACTGAGATAGCGGCAAAAACATACTAAAAGAGCGCCTATGCAACACCATAAAGAGGGACGTTTTATCCAGTGCGATCTAGGGAATTTCCACATACTACCTACGCTCCCTTTTCTTGAATGCTTTAGAAAGTATATGAGCTGGAGAATCTCCTTGCTGCAACGACAGATCTTGAAACTCAGCACATGAGCCATCAAATCGGATTTGACCAGCATCGAGAACGATCACGCGCTCAAACGGGAACTTCAAATCAGCGCTATCGTGAGTTGATACCAATAACGATTGTCCATATTCGACTATTTGACAATATAAGTCGCTAATCGCTTGCTTACTCACTGGATCTAATGCAGCGCTGGGTTCATCCAAAAGCAACATATCGGCACCGGAGTTTAGTGCGGTAGCAATGGCTAAGCGCGAACGTTCACCACCGCTTAGTTTTTCACAACGCTGATGCATTAGATGTTCAATTCCAACAAACTCAAGCCAGTATGACGCCTTTTGACGTGCAACTGACCAAGCTTGTCCACCCAACCAGCCAACATATGCACAGTATTCAACACACGTAAAACCAATGATGGGTTTAAATTGCTGCTCCACGCTAATAACCGATTTAGATCCGTTTACACGCCCCGCAGAAGGTGCTAAACGCCCTGCCAAAATTGATAGAAGTGTTGATTTTCCTGCGCCGTTTACCCCCAATAAAAGTGTGGCACGAGAATCGATCTTTAACGATGGTACATCGAGTAAAAGCTTTCCGGAGCGTCTAACTTTGACATTCTGAAGCTCAAGCATCGTCAGTAACCTACCTTTAGCCAGTTAATAGTCAGGCGATTCCAATCAAAAGTACCCACAACAGCATAGTAGTCACCAGCAGCAACTCGCCCCCAGTTACCACGGTCCCACTCCCTATAGCATCCGTTAAGAATACGGGTACCCAAATCATGGTCCGGCAACACTGGAATCTTTTTCTTCAGAGTAAATTCAACCCTACCTGGCGATCCGTGAGGATTATTCAAACAATTAGCGGCTGTAATTTCGGTGTTATACCCATCATAATTACGGTCATTCCAAGAGCGCGTAATAAATCCTGTACGCACACCGTCGAGACGAGTCTCAAAAAACCTTCTGCATGTGCTGAAATAGGCGATATGAGGGTAGTTGACGCCAGTAATGCGGCAACTAGGTAGTTCGACCTTAGGAAACTTGAAGCTAATCGATAATGGATATGATTATCACATGAGTTAAAGGAGCATTGTCATCACCCCGCCCGCGCTGTAGCGGCATAAAGTAAAAACTGCAGGCCGATGAGTTCACACTCACCGGCCCCTTAGTCATACGACAAAGCACCCCCACAGTTTTGACCACACACAGCCAGCCCGCAGCTTGACAAAAACATAGGGACACCCCCAATACGGGTGGCGCGTAACTCAGCAACGAACAAGCATATTGCTATACCTACCAATTGGTGCGTCCATGCAAGCAGCCCTATTTCATGGCAGCTCTAATCCGTCACTAAGATGAAATTACAGGTTTTCTCCCGTACCGAGCTCAACGCCAAGACCTGGAACAGAGTTGATCAGATCACGGGTGTAATCCTCACGTGCATTGAGGAACAGCTCGTCGGTAGTGCCCTGCTCTACTACGCGACCTTTTTGCATGACGACAACATGATCCGCTGTTTGACGCACAACTGCAAGGTCATGGGTGATGAACAAGTAGCTCAAATCCAACTCCTGTTGGAGATCAGCCAGAAGCTGCAGAATCTGGTTCTGAACAAGAACGTCAAGAGCCGAAACTGCCTCATCGAGCACAATCACCTCAGGGTTCAATGCGAGTGCTCGCGCGACGGCGATCCGCTGGCGCTGACCACCGGAAAGCTCATTCGGGTAGCGACGCATCGCAGAGCGCGGCATAGCAACCATATCAAGCAGCTCAGCTACGCGCTTCTCCCGCTCTTTTCGACTACCCACCTTGTGCACTAGGAGGGGCTCTTCGATACAGCGGAAAATCGAATACATCGGATCCAAAGAACCATAAGGGTTCTGGAACACTACTTGGAGCTTGCGGCGCATGTCGAAAAGCTCCTTCTTTCCTAGTGTGGAAAGATCGGTGCCTTTGTAATAGACCTTGCCCGTCGTGGGATCGATGAGGTTGAGCACCATGTTGGCCACGGTGGATTTTCCGGATCCGGACTCACCCACCAGCGCCAATGTGGTGCCCTTTTTCAGGCTGAAGCTGACGTCATCAACTGCTTTGAGTTCAGCTTTGTCACCGCGTTGGCCGCGAACGTTAAAGATCTTGGTGAGGTTTTCAACGCGGATGATTTCCTCATCGGTCTTCTTTTCCGTTGCAAGGATCTCCGAGCTTTCAACGCCCTTTTCTTGAGCAGATTGGATGCGCGCTGATGCCAGTGATGGTGCAGCTTTGACCAGTCGACGGGTGTAGGGGTGCTGAGGGTTTCGCAAGATATCGAGCGACGGGCCTGATTCCACGATACGACCACGGTGCATGACCACGAGGTGCTCTGCGCGCTCGGCAGCTAGGCCAAGGTCGTGGGTAATGAAAAGCACCGCGGTACCGAGCTCATGGGTGAGATTTTCTAGGTGGTCCAAAATCCGCTTTTGCACGGTGACGTCGAGAGCAGAGGTCGGCTCGTCGGCAATCAAGAGCTTAGGACGTGCGGCCAGGCCGATACCGATCAAGGCGCGCTGGCGCATACCACCAGAAAATTCATGAGGGTACTGCTTGGCGCGGCGGGCAGCGTCGGGAAGCCCCGCCTCCTCCAATAACTGGGTTACGCGCTCGTCCATTTGGGAGCCCGGCACCACGTTGTTGGCTTTGAGGGATTCTTTCACCTGCGTGCCAATGCGCCACACAGGGTTGAGATTGCTCATCGGGTCCTGTGGCACCAAACCAATGTGGGAGCCACGTAACTCCTGCATTTGTTTTTCGCTGTATGTGGTGATGTCTTGGCCATCGAAAATGATCTGCCCATCGGTCACTTTGCCGGTGCCTGGCAACAACCCGATGATGGACATCGCCGTAGTGGACTTACCGGATCCAGATTCACCAACAATTGCGACCGATTGTCCTGGGTAAATAGTTAGATCAATTCCACGGACTGCTTCAACGGTTCCGGTGGTGGAAGTAAAAGCGATGCGAACATCACGCATCTCTAGAAGCGGCTGTTGATTTTTCTCAGACATGATTATCGCTTCCTAGACTTTGGATCGAGGGCGTCGCGGACGGCGTCGCCCATCATGATGAAACTCAAGACGGTAAGGCCAAGGGCAACGGCAGGATAGAACAGCACCATGGGCTGCGTGCGTAGCGACGCTTGCGCCTTGGCGATGTCGCCACCCCACGACACGATGCTCGGTGGGAGGCCAATGCCTAGGAAGGACAAGGTTGCCTCTGCCACGATGAAAGTACCCAATGCCACGGTTGCATACACAATGATGGGTGCTGCGGAGTTAGGAAGAACGTGAGTGGTGAGAATACGCCACCTCGAGGCACCAACAGCGCGAGCAGCTGTAACAAATTCTTCGTTCTTAGTGGACAGCACCGCACCACGAGTAATGCGGGCAATGTTGGTCCAACCGAACAAAGCGAGCACGACGACAACAGTGATGATGGAGCGAGACTCTTTGAACATCTGCATTACAACGATGGCGGCGAGCACGAGAGGCACCGCGAAGAAAATATCTGTCAGGCGCGACAGCAAGGTGTCCAAGAAACCACCGATATAGCCTGCTGCGGAACCAATCGCGGTGCCGATTAGCACCACTGCGATGGTGGTGAGCACGCCTACGGCAACGGACGCACGTGCGCCGTAAATCATGCGGGAGTAAATGTCACAACCTTGACGATCGAAACCAAAGGGGTGACCAGGTACAGGTTTTGCCAACGACTTTCCCAGTTCACAGAACTGCGGATCAGTGGAGGTAAAAAGCTGCGGCACGATTGCCATGAGCAAAGCGAGGAAGATCAACGCTGCTGAAACCCAGAACAAAGGGCGGCGTCGTAAGTAGGTCCATGCTTCGCCCCACATAGAGGTTGGTGCCGATTCATCAGCAACGGCGTCGACAGCACCCAGACCGGTTTCGTCGACGCTGGAAACGAAATGCTCTTGGCCACGACGCGAAAAGTTATTGTTATGCATAGCGGATCCTTGGGTCAAGCAGGGCGTAGATTAAGTCCACGACCAAGTTGGCGATGATGTAGACGATCACGAGAACGGTGGTAAATGACACCACCGTAGTAGGTTCACCCTTCAAAATGGCGTGGTACATAGTTCCACCAACACCGTTAATGCCGAATATGCCCTCAGTCACGATCGCACCGGCCATCAAGGCGCCTAGGTCAGCACCCAAATATGTGGCCACTGGAATCAACGAGTTACGCAGCACATGGCGCATCGTCACGGTCGACCCCTTCAAGCCTTTAGCTCGCGCAGTGCGAACATAATCAGCAGTGAGATTTTCCGATACGGACTGCCTAGTCAAACGAACAACATAGGCAAAAGACAACGCACCCAATACGATGGCGGGCATAAGAAGCGACTTCACCGAGACATTTGAACCAACAGTTACAGGGAGTAATCCCCACTTCACTCCCACAAAGAACTGGAAAACAAAGCCAATCACGAAGGAAGGCACTGCAATAACGAGAAGCGAGAGGACCAAAACGGTGGAGTCAAATATGCCACCGCGACGCATACCGGCGATCACACCAAAAATAACACCGAACACAGCTTCAAAGATCAGTGCCATGACAGCTAACTTGATAGTCACAGGAAATGCATGAGCCATTGCTTCTGCAACTGGGCGGCCGGAAAATGTAGTACCAAAGTCCAGCTGAAAAATACCCTTGATGTAGAGCAGGTATTGAACGAGGAAGGGTTTGTCCAAGTTGTACTCGGCTGAGATGCGAGCGCGGGCTGCTTCGGTTAGGCCTCTGTCGCCGCCGAGGGCGGCCACTGGATCGCCAGGCATCAAGAAGACGAGTGCGTAGAGCAAAAGGGTTGCACCAAAGAACACGGGGATCATTTGGAGCAATCGGCGCCCGATATAACGCAACATATGTGGTTCCTTATTTCAACATCTAGATCCGTCGCCGAAGCCCCGCGTGTGGTGACGCGGGGCTCACGACGGAGTTCACGGGCAGGGGGTGTTATCCCTTGGTGATCTGTTCGTATGCTGCAACGGACTTCCAGTTGAAGGTCACGTTGGAGACTTTGTCAGAAGAGCCACCGTTGACGTTTGCGTACCACAGTGGGATAGCTGGGAGATCTTTGAAGAGGATTTCTTCTGCTTCTTGGTAGAGCTTGAGGCCTTCTTCAACAGACTTAGCGCCTGCGGCTTCTTCTAGCTTGGCGTCAAATGCAGGATTGCTGTACTGACCATCGTTGGAGCTTGCGTTTGTAGCGTAAAGAGGCTGCAAGAAGTTGCCGAGCAGTGGGTAGTCACCCTGCCAGCCGGTACGGAATGCTCCGGTAATGGTGTGGTTAGTGACTTCGTCGCGAAGCGACTTGAAGTCTGGGTATGGCTTACCGCTTGCTGCGATACCGAGGTTGTTCTTGAGCTGGTTTGCTACTGCATCAACCCACGACTGGTGGCCACCATCAGAGTTATAGGCAATGGTGAACTCTCCGGTGAACTTGGAGATCTTGTCAGCTTGAGCCCACAGTTCCTTTGCCTTTGCGGAATCAAACTTGACTACCTCAGAGCCCTTCAGGCCTTCCTTGTAGCCGTCAACGACTGGCGAGGAGAAGTCCTTAGCTGGGGTGCGGGTGTCTTGGAAGATCGTCTTGGTGATTTCTTCACGGTTAATTGCGTGAGAGATTGCTGCGCGACGCAGTGCACCTTCTTCACCAGAGAAGTGTTCCAGCTTTTCTGGGATGGTAAAGGACTGGAAGACAGCAGCTGGCTGGTTAACCGCACGATCGCCTAGCTCATCCTTATAGGTGGCAAATGCGGAGTCTGGAACTTGGTCGAGAACATCCAAATTGCCTGCGAGCAGGTCGGAGTATGCAGCGTCTTGGGATGCATAGAAGACAAACTTCACACCATCGTTTTTCGCTTTGCGATCGCCCTGGTATTCCTCGTTAGGAACGATGGTCAAGGACTCGTTGTGGTTCCACTCCGCTAACTTGTAAGGACCGGAGGACACAGGGTTTTCGCCAAATGCTGCCATATCGTCAAAAGCTACATCTGGTAGCGCGAAGAAGGCAGAGTAACCTAGGCGGGATGGGAAGTCGGATTCTGGCTGATCAAGTTCGACAGTGAAGGTCTTGTCGTCTACTACCTTGAGGCCTTCGAGCTCCTTGACACCTTCTTTAAAGCCTTTGATGCCTTCAAAGAAGGAAGCGTTGAGTTGATCGTTAGCGACGGCATAGTTCCACGTCTTAACAAAGTTCTCTGCCTTGATTGGGGTACCGTCGGAGAACTTCAGGCCATCTTTCAAGGTGATCTTGTAGATACGATCGCCTTCGAGTTCGATGGATTCTGCTTGCTCGTTGTGCGCTTTGCCCTCGGTGTCGTAATAGACCAGACCGCCATAGATGATGTCAACGACTCGGCCACCGCCGACCTCGTTCGTATTGGCCGGAATCAGAGGGTTTTGTGGCTCTGATCCGTTTGCCAAAACATAATTGTCACCCGAACCGCCAGTGCTTCCGGATGAGGAATCCGAAGAGCAGGCAGTCAGGCCTAGAGCTAGTGCCGCGGTCATGCCGACGGCGAGAGTCTTCTTTAGCGTCATGTGAGACCTCCCAAGGGATGTGGACATCATTCGCAACAGCGTCCGCGCGTTTGGCTAGAAGGAAACTTTCGTTGCTTGAGCAAGATCCTATCCCGTAACGCACATCACGACGAAGCCACTTATCCCCCTCCAAGTCACTAAAACTATCAAATAATAGTTTTATTTCATTAAAAATACCTTAGACCTGCATTTTTAAGAGTACGTGATTACATTCACAATGAAGGTGCAGTGCCGACGTCATCACCCCCTAAAGTGCCCCCGTCAGGGATACCCCCGTGTCACATCCGGCGTCTCTACCGTCGCAAAATGTCGAGCTTCTTGCTCAGCCCACATCTCCCACCATGGCTCATAAAACGGATCCCTGGCGAGCGCTCTGCTCCGTCGCATCTGCTCAGGGCCATCAAACAGCATGGTCAATACTGGGCCATGCTGCCGCGCCGCTCGAACAACGCTGGGGGCAAGACTACCCACCCCCTCAATAATTAAGTTCCGTTCGGGCACTTCCACCCACGGCCCCATGACGTTGTTCTCCCAATCCCAACGGTGATATCCTCCCGCTCCCTCTAGGAGGGCAGTAACGATCTCAACTCCAGCAGCCAATCCATGCCACCCTGGGTACAGGTCATCAAAATGCACGATGCGCATTCCTAAAATCTCGCCAAGAAATCCCGCGAAGGTAGTTTTCCCGGAACCGGAGGGGCCGTCGATAAGCACGATCATGCGCCGAGAAACCTAAAACTTCCTGTCACGATCGCCGCCACGATCGCGCTTGTCGACGCCGCCACGCACACCAGCAACAACACCGCATCAGCGGCACCCACCGTAGATTCCCGCGCCCACGTACGCTCAGATTTGCGCCCAAAACCACGGGCCTCCATAGCTGTCGCCAATTTGGAGCCGCGACGAACAGCGAGCACCAACAGGCCAAACACCATCGAAAAACTTGACCGAACCCGATTCGAATCATCAATGCCGCGCACCCGGCGCGCACGTCGCATCGACTGCCAGTCTCTAGTAAAAAGGCTGATCATTCGGGTGCTTGCGACAGCCGAGATGACAAAGCGATGTGGCAGACGAAGGATTTGTGCGAGGCCATCTCCTAGTTCGGTGGGGTCGATGTGTGCGAGAAGAACTATCGCTGGAAGCCCTACTGCCAGCACACGCACCATGATCGCTGCGGCTAGCTGGAGGGAGTTATCAGTAACGTGGGCAAAAAGGAACGAGAAGTATTCGTGTCCTTCGGGTCGACCATAAAGCGCCATGGATATTCCCGCGATGGGGGTAGCAATGAGAAGCGGGAAACCGCGCCGCAGCAGCGTGCCCACGCCAACACCTGCAAGTGGTGACAGCACGATCGTTAGGACAAGAGATACGGCCGCTGACACGACATCGACGCTGAGTAATAGCGGGGTGGTCAACAACATGAGTGCTGCTACTCGGGTGACGGGGTTGGTGGCTTGTAGAAGGTTCATAATGCAATCTCCTTGTCACCCAAGCAACGTCGGTAGAGCTCGTCGTGAGTGATCGAAACAACCGTGGTACCAGCATCGGTTAGCTCGCGCAGCAAGGTAACTAGCTCGATAAACGTCGTGCGATCTTGTCCAAAGGTTGGCTCATCAAGGAAAACTACATCTGGGGTGTTAACCAAAATGGTTGCCACCGACAATCGACGTTTTTGCCCGCCGGACAAGGTAAATGGGTTGGCCTCAGCTAAATGATCAAGCCGCAACCGCTCGAGGAGTAAATCAGCTCGAGCAAGGTGATTGTGGTCATGAAGCCCCACGCGCATTTCTTCCCGAACCGTCGCAGCTACAAATTGGTGCTCGGGATCTTGAAAGACGAAACCAAAACGCGAACTTAGTTCCTTGGATTTCCAACGCAGCGGATCGGTGTGCAGCCCGCGTGCGATGTTGTGGGCAACTTCTACTCGCCCACTGTGCGCAGGTAGCAATCCGGCGAGCGTGAGTAGGAGGGTAGATTTTCCTTTTCCGTTAGCACCGGTGATTACGGTGGAGGCACCAGCGGGAATATCAAAGCTATAAGTTCCTAGTGGTTGATTCCAGCCCACAGCTAGCTCACGGGCATGTATCGCCGTATCGCTGTGAGTAGGGGTCAGTGCCGCTGGTAATTGGGGGTCGTTTTCTGGTACCCAGATTCCTAATTCGCTCAGTTCACGGCCATGTTTGGCGATCACGTCGCGTGCGGGACCGTCGGCAAGCACCCTGCCATCAGGTCCTAGTGCGATAATGCGGTCGACATGATCTAGCCAAGTGCTCACGCGGTGTTCCACAACAATCATGGTGGCACCGGTTGTCTCTACTGCTCTGCTGATATTGGACACCACCTCCCGCACACCATCCGGATCAAGATTGGCAGTGGGCTCGTCGAGAAGCACAATATCCGCCCCCATCGCGATAACACCAGCAAGTGCCAATCGTTGCTTTTGGCCACCAGATAACTCGGATGTGGGATGATCCAACGGCAAATCTAGACCTACCTGCGCCAATGCTTGGGTAACTCGCGGCCAAATCTGATCGCGCGGAACACACATATTTTCGCACCCAAAGGCGACATCATCGCCCACGCGCGAGGAAATTACCTGCGAATCTGGATCCTGTAACACCATGCCAGGGGTTCCCGAAACCTGAAGCTCTCCGCTATGTTCGCCGTCCTCATCAGCCAAAACACCCGCAATAGCCGCGAGCAAAGTAGATTTACCCGACCCCGATGCACCCAAAAGAAGGACCCGTTCCCCACGGGAGATTTTCAATGTGAGATCGACAAGAGCAGGCTTTCGCCTACTCGCATGCCGATAACTAAACGCATGAGCGATGACATGATCAGTCACAGTATGAAGTCTTCCTATCGCTGGTATTACCCAGATCAGGTTCTACGGTTCGGCCAAACAGCCGTCTCAGCCACGTACAGCAAGCACATGGCACCCGGGCATCTCGTGTGTGCACCGGCGTTGATCGTAGTCGCAACGCGCCCATGTGTCATTCTAAAAAGGTGAGTAGGACCGCCATCATCAAAGAAATCGCCGGCATAAGCATCGTCGGTGTTACCACAGGACTCGTCGGAATCCTCACCACACTCCTTCTTCACACCGCAGAACACCAGCTCGCACACCTCACCCACACCACCATGGCACTCATCAGCCTAGGAGTAGGAGCACTTGCAGGAACATGCTGGTGGGCACTACGCCGACGTGGCCCCATCGTCACCGTCACCGCAGCACTATCCACCGATACGCCCCTACCCTTGTGGCGCACGCTTGCCGACGCCCTCCTACAACTGCTCATCGTCACCGCAGGAGCCTCACTGGGTAAAGAACAAGCACCTCGACAACTAGCCGCAGCCCTTGCAGAACGCATCGCCCCCGCCCACAACGACACCGACCGCCATCGTCGTATTCGGCTCCTCGCCGCCGCAGCTGGCGCAGGACTTGCAGCTATGTACCACGTTCCCATCGCCGGAATCTTCTTCGTCCTTGAGCTCCTCCCCGTTCGACGCGACCGCGCCACGATAGCGACCACCATCGCAGTGTGCGCCATTGCCACTACAGTCGCATCGCCGGTAGTTCCAGCGCCTTTGTACGGATTTCCTCACGAAGCGCTAGGAGTCAATGATTTCCTCCCCCTCCTAGTCGTGACAATTGTTGCCACAGTGGTTGCTGTGATGTGGCGTCGTCTGACAGTCACACAGTTGCAGCGTAGCTATACCGGCCCTTGGCTTGTGATTACTCTCCCACTAGCGCTTGCGATCACGTATGCGGTGGGAACATGGTTTCCTGCGGTTCATGGCAACGGTCAGCTCGTACTTGATGTCGCCTTCGGTACTGATATCACCGCCTTAATGGCCTGTGCACTTCTCCTCGCCAAATTGATGGCAACGCTTGTGTGCATTCGTGCAGGTGCTGTGGGCGGTGTACTGACACCATCACTTGCTGTTGGGGCGGCAGCCGGAGTGTGCGTTGCTATTCTTTTTGGCGCTCCGCACGCGGTCATGGCATTGGTTGCTGCCGCTATCGTGTTGGCGATTGCGCAACGGGCTCCGTTGTTTGGCGCGGCGATGGCTATTGAGCTCACCCACCCCGATATATGGCTTGCGGCCACTGTGGTAGTCACAGCGGCCGCAGGTTTTTGGTGTACGAGAAAAATCAGATAGCTAGGATTCCTAGACTAGACAAGTGCTCGGGCTTGCCTACCAGCAGCAAAGCGATCGAGCGCGCCAGTTTGTGCCAGTGCTTTGACTAGAAGGTAGCCAAGGACGCCAGCTAGAACAGCACCGGAAATAGCCATGCTTCCTAGGTAGGTCAGGTTAAAGACAGCGGATTTAGCAAGGTTTCCGGAGGTGAACAGTTCGAGGACGAAGGCACCGACGGCTGCGCCAACACCAGAAAGCGCTGCTACGACTAGTCCGAAGCGTCGATAAAGGAAAAAGGCGAACACGAGCTCAGCGCCGAGGCCTTGTGCTAGACCTGAGTAAATCGTTTCAATTCCCCACTGATTACCAATGCCTGCGGAAACACAAGCGGCGATGAGTTCTACGTAGATCGCCGCAAAGGGTTTACGAATGATAAGTCCACCCAACACACCGCCGATCAGCCAGATTCCAACAGCGATGCCGCCAAACCCAGGTGTGAAAGCGTCGGCCGCCGAATACCAGGCGTATCCGATGGTGTTCCACACCCAAAACAGCAAGCCAGTGGCAATAGCAATGACGGAGGCGATCACGATGTCAATGACACGCCAAGAATTCTTCGATCGGTTCATTATTCTTCCTATCGCCGGTATTACCCGGATCAGGTTCAACGGTTCAGGGGCGTGCACGTCTTCTCGCCCTGTCTCAGCTTTGTGGCAAACGTATGCCGTCCAGCACCCGTGATTTATAAAAATTGTGCGCTTAAAGCATACTCAGTCGCTGTGCTTATGAGAAAGTACGTTGCCTACTAGGTGATGGAGGCGAGCATCTACGCCTACACGCTGCGCCATTCGCACGACCGCACCAACTTGAGCATCGAGCTCACTAGGAAGACCATCGGCTAGATCTCGCTGCATAGAGCTAGTTGCCCCTTTAGGCTGCGCGTCAGCAAAAGCTAATACGCGATCGACCACATCTTCTGGAAAGTCCACACCATGTGCTTGGCCGGCTGTGACAACCTCGTTGATCAGAGATTTAAAATCGTCACGGTACGTTGTTCGCACAACACCCAACGGTTGGTTGACGAGCGCACCTAGGGCACCAAAGCAAGTGACGAACATCGCTTTGAACCAAATATCGGTCATGATCGCTGGGTGCACCACCGGTTCGATTCCGGCTCGATCTAAGACGTGCGCCAGCTTATCGACGATCCCACGTGTCGCCTCACTCATGCACCCGAAGGTAAACGTGAAAATTCCGCCGGAGAACTCCGCTTCGGCTGGTCCACGCTTGGTTAAAAAGCTGCGCACCACGCCCGGTATTACTCGGTCGACACCCAGCGCTTCTACGGCGATGTGGGGCATTTCCACTGAATTCTGAGTGGTAACCAACACGGCATTCTTGGGAAGATTTTTGGGCACATCCACGCTGCCTAAGGTCTTGGTCGCCAAAATCACCACATCGGCGTCGGGAACGTGGCTTAGGTCTTCTACCACCGGAACGCGGATGTCTCGCACACCGGAGGCGTCGTAAAGCCTCATCCCTCGACGTTGCAACGCCTCAAACGATTCCCCACGGGCAACAAAAGTGACCTTCGTGCCCGATTCGTGCAACAAACCACCGAAAAACCCGCCGACTGCGCCGGCACCAACGATCACAATATGCATGCCACCGACAATAGAGCAGTCCTGCGACGTAGACTGGAGGAAAGTTGACCATGTCACAAAGCGAAATTGAGGTTTCCCATGGCCGGTGGCTTAGCTGCCCTTTTAGATGATGTCGCACTGATTGCACGCACCGCGTCGGCAAGCGTCGACGATGTTGCTGCAGCAGCGGCAAAAACCAGCGCCAAAGCAGCAGGCGTAGTTGTCGATGACACAGCCGTGACCCCGCAATACGTTCGCGGCGTTACCCCCGCCCGAGAACTCCCCATCATCTGGCGCATTGCCAAAGGCTCGTTGGTGAACAAACTGTGCATCATCTTGCCGATCGCCCTCCTACTCAACGCGGTTGCCCCGTGGGCGCTCACCCCCATTTTGATGCTAGGCGGCGCATTCTTGTGCTTCGAGGGCGCCGAAAAAGTCTGGGAGATGGTGACTGGAAAACAACATTCCAGCGAAGAAGAAGCCGGTGCAAAAGACGAAAACACACTTGTCCGAGGCGCAATTACCACCGACTTGATTCTTTCTGCAGAAATCATGGTGATCTCGCTTAATGAAGTCGCAGACCAAACCATCTGGATGGAAGCGGCCGTTCTTGTTGCGGTCGGCATTTTTATTACGGCCGTGGTGTATGGTGCAGTCGCCCTCCTAGTCAAGCTTGACGACGTAGGACTTTTCTATCAGCGCAAAGATTCCGGTACTGCCCGCGCCTTCGGTGCTGGACTTGTCAAGGCAATGCCTGTGGTTCTTAACGCTATTTCTTTCATCGGTATGCTCGCCATGCTCTGGGTCGGTGGCCACATTGTTATCGGCGGATTAGATTCACTCAAGCTGTGGCCTGCACCCCACGATGTAATCCACCACTTGGCACATTCCGTGGAACACCTAGGTGGCGCAGTGGCTTGGACAACAGAAACAGTAGGATCGCTGATCTTCGGCCTGATTTTGGGATTTATTGTGGTAGCCTTCATCGCGCCTTTCCACAAAAAGAAGCACTAACCGGATCCCCTTCAACACAGCAAAACCGCGCCCCTTCGTCTCTAGGAGGGGGCGCGGTTTTTAATAGCTTTGGCAGTTAGCCACCGATCTTAAAGTCACACACATCGCCGTCGTGCATGACGTAGTCTTTGCCTTCCATACGCATCTTGCCCTGAGCCTTGGCTTCAGCAATGGAACCAGCAGCATCGAGATCATCAAAGGAGACAATTTCGGCCTTGATGAATTTCTTTTCAAAGTCAGTGTGGATAACTCCAGCGGCTTGAGGCGCCAAAGATCCCTGCTTGATCGTCCATGCGCGCGATTCTTTAGGACCTGCGGTGAGGTAAGTCTGAAGACCCAAGGTTGCAAAGCCGGCTTTTGCCAACGTGGCAAGACCTGGTTCGGTTTGGCCAACGGACTCGAGCAATTCGAGGGCTTCATCCTCGTCGAGTTCGAGGAGCTCAGTCTCAGTCTTTGCGTCGAGGAACACGGCCTCGGCAGGGGCTACGAGATCACGAAGTTGTTGCTTGCGGGCATCGTCGGTCAGTACTTCTTCATCGGAGTTAAAGACGTAGAGGAAAGGCTTAGCCGTCATGAGGTGTAGTTCGCGGACCAGGGCGAGATCGATCTCACCGTTTTTGGATGCTGCGAATAAGGTGCGGTCGTCTTCAAGAATGGCTTGTGCTTTCTTGGTTGCTTCGACGGTTTCGGCCAGATCTTTGTTCTTGCGGGCTTCTTTTTCAAGACGAGGAAGCGCTTTTTCTACTGTTTGTAGATCTGCCAAGATCAGCTCGGTGTTGATCACTGAGATGTCTGAGCTGGGGTCTACTCGACCATCAACGTGAATCACGTTGTCGTCAGCAAAGGCACGAACTACTTGGCAAATGGCGTCTGCCTCGCGGATATTCGCTAGGAAGGCGTTGCCCATGCCTTCACCCTCGGATGCGCCTTTGACAATGCCAGCAATGTCAACGAAGGACACCGTAGCTGGCAAGATGCGCTCCGATTGGAAGATCTCTGCGAGACGGTTCAGGCGAGCATCTGGAAGCTCGACAAGACCAACGTTGGGCTCGATGGTTGCGAAGGGATAGTTCGCCGCCAGAACGTCGTTGCGGGTAAGGGCATTAAATAACGTGGACTTGCCAACATTGGGCAGGCCGACGATTCCAAGTGTAAGGCTCACGAACTATCATACTAGCAAGCAGCCAGCAAAATGGCTCACCACCAGCGCTGTGCACGTATATCAGGGGGAGCTATCACAGAAGCGTCGCAACGCTGAACACATACTCCTGTAAAAATGGGATTTTTATCTTGCAAAAATCTCACACCACGGGACAAAAGGTGTTATCTTTAATACATCTCATTTCCCCTCAAGGCCCCCTCACCCATAGGGCATACCTTATTTATCCTCTCCTAGACACTTCGGCCGCACCACCTTTTCAGCCGCAATGATTCCTCACGGAAAAGAGAGGCTCGTTTTGTATTCCTTCGCCCCCGCGCACTTTGCGTCTGGGGGTTTGTACGAAAGGTACGCTCATGACAAGCACACGTGAGCAAGGCCAGCGCCGTGAGACGTTTTCCTCACGCTGGGTCTTTATTCTCGCTGCCATCGGCTCAGCTGTTGGCTTGGGCAATATTTGGCGATTCCCCTATGTGGCCTACCAAAATGGTGGCGGAGCCTTCCTATTGCCTTACCTCATCGCGCTTCTCACCGCCGGAATCCCGCTGCTGTTCCTCGATTTTGCCATCGGTCACCGCTACCGCGGCTCTGCGCCACTTGCGTTTCGACGTATCAAGCGCTGGGCAGAAGTCGGCGGCTGGATCCAGCTCGGTATCGCTTTCTTTATTACCATCTACTACGCCGCGATCATCGCGTGGGCAGCGCTTTATACCGTAAAGTCCATTAACCAGGCATGGGGCGATGATCCCAACGCGTACTTCTTTGGTGACTTCCTCCAATTCGACGAAACGGCAACCTTCTCCACTGACTTCGTAGGCCCCATCACCATTGCCCTAGCCTTGGTATGGATCGCAGCAATCATCGTCCTTGCCATGGGAGTAGACGCCGGCATCGGCCGAGTATCCAAAATCTTCATGCCCATCCTCACCGTGCTGTTTATCATCGTGGTGGTTCGCGCACTCTTCCTCGACGGCGCCGCCACCGGCCTCAACGCGTTTTTCACTCCGCATTGGGAAGCTCTTAAAGACCCCACAGTATGGGTAGCAGCCTACGGTCAGATCTTCTTCTCACTCTCCGTGGGATTCGGCATCATGCTCACCTACTCCTCCTACCTCAAGCCACGTTCCAACCTCACCGGCACCGGTCTAGTGACGGCCTTTGCTAACTCTTCTTTCGAAGTTCTCGCAGGAATCGGCGTCTTTGCCACCTTAGGTTTCATGGCAACTCAACAAAATGTTGCCGTCAACGAGGTAGCAACATCCGGAATCGGTCTTGCTTTCGTCGCGTTCCCCACCATTATTAATCAGATGCCTTTCGGAGCCGTGTTTGGGATCTTGTTCTTCGGCTCGCTTACCGTGGCTGGTTTTACCTCCCTCTTCTCCCTCCTAGAGGTTGTAGTTTCTGGCGTACGAGATAAAACGAACTTGTCTAGGAAAGCAACGGCAGTAACCGTGGGCATCCTCATGGCGTGCTTGTCCATTGTCTTGTTTGCAACTACGTCAGGCCTGGCCACCTTGGACATCATGGATAAGTTCACCAACAATGTCGGCATTGTTGCCATCGCACTCATCAGCATTGTGATTATCGACTGGATCTTGCGTCGAGTCGATGAATTCTCCTTGCATCTGAATATGGTGTCGTCTTTCCGCGTAGGCACGCTCTGGCGTATCTGTGTGGTCAATGTGACCACGTTGGTTTTAGGTTTTACCCTCTTCCAAGAACTAGCCAGCCTGATTTCTGAGCCCTATGGCGGATACACCAGCACTCAAGTTGCATGGTTTGGATGGAGTGTCATCGCCTTCATCATCGTCAGCTCCATCGTCATGTCAATGATCGGCTGGCCTCGTACCACGCCTATCGACGGCCCACCGGGGTCCGATTTCGGCGTCGAAACAGAAAATGAGCGCACTCCTAGTAAGCCCCAAAAATATGACCACGGAAAACACGGGAAACGTCGTATCGCGGGCTTTGCGATCGAGCAATACAGCAAGGAGGAACTGCACTAATGTCGACCGCAGCTATCCTGATGATGCTCTTATTCATCATCGTCATATGGGGCGGACTCGCTCTCGCCTTGATCACCCTGATCAAACATCCCGATGAAACCTCAGGAATCCTCGGCGAACACGACTTCGCCACTGACGACGTACTGATCGCTCAAGAACACACCTCTTAACACCCACGGGGGATGGCATAGAAAAAAGACATCCCATCATTGGGCATTGCTCTCCACGCTAACGCATGTGATGAGGCACAATAATTGCTGTGACTTCCGACATTCCCACCCCAGAAGAATCCGCACCAGATCGTGTGACACCACGCACCGAACACGCCGGATCTTCTACCGAGGCAACTGATGTCTTTGAGGCCATGTCTCCTCACGACGACCACGCCCGCATCGACCGCTCGGAAGTCATAGCGCACGGCGTTAAAGTTCTCTCCACATGGTGTATCCGCATTCTCATCATTGCAGCCACCGCATTTGCTACCTGGTATCTACTCAAGCAGGTGTGGCGCGGAGTACTGCCGGTCATTCTCGCACTGATCGTCTGCACCGTGCTGTGGCCGCCAACAATCTGGATGCGTCGCAAAGGCATCCCTAGCGGAATCGCCGCGCTCATAAGCATTTTGGCCAGCTTTGGATTCTTTGGGTTCCTCATCTGGATTATCGCCCCAGATGTAGGACGGCAATCTCAAACCCTGTATTTCCAAGCATTCGAAGGAATCCAAAAGATCCAACTGTGGTTGCAAGGACCACCACTTAGCCTCGATTCTGAAGAGCTGAACGACCGCATCAATGCCGCCGCCGGATGGTTCCAAAGTAAAAGCGGCACCATCGCTGGTGAAATCTTCTCCGGACTGGGAGTGGCAACATCCGTACTCGTTACCCTCGGTGTGGTCCTCGTCTTAACCTTCTTCTTCCTCAAAGACGGCGAAAAATTCCTGCCCTGGGTACGTGGGATCGTCGGAAAGCGCGCAGGCTGGCACCTCACGGAGCTCCTCGCACGATCGTGGATCACCCTATGCGGATTCGTACGTGCCCAAGCCCTCGTTTCGCTTGTCGACGCCATCGCGATCGGCGGCGGACTCCTCCTCCTAGGCGTACCCATGGCACTCGCACTCGCAGTGCTCACCTTCATCGCCGGATTCATCCCCATCGTCGGAGCCTTTGTCGCAGGAACTCTAGCCGTCCTCGTAGCACTCGTGTCCTTAGGCTTTACCAAAGCCGTGATCACACTCATCATCGTGCTCGCAGTTCAACAACTCGAAGGCAATGTGCTTTCCCCCATCCTGCAATCTCGCGCCATGAACCTGCATCCAGTGGTCGTCTTGGTATCCGTGACCCTCGGTGGCAGCCTCTTTGGCATCGTCGGAGCCTTCCTCGCAGTCCCCACCGCAGCCATGATCGCCGTCTTATTCCGCTACCTCCAAGACATGACAGCGCTACGAGCTGGCGAAAAAACCGCCGACGACATCAAATTTGTTACTCGCGCAGGCTCCATCACCGGAAAATTCGGCGAACAGAAAAACCAAGAACTAATCGCAGCGAAACTAAAATCCCAAGAACAACAAGCCTCTCCCCCTCCTAGAGAATCAGACACGCAACCAGATGTTGATCACTTCCTTGTTGTCCAAGGGATAAAAGCGAAAATCAGCGACCTAACACATCTGTTCCACAAACCCTGATTTTTAGGACACACCCCCTAGGCCAAAGTTCCCAACCACAGATCCCCTTGAGTAGGATAAACATCCGTGCAGAACAAGACAGAACATAAACGCCACAGCCAGGCACACACCACCTATGCCAACGACCAATTCTTTGGCATCTCTTTGTGGTCCTCTCTTGTTCTCATGACAGCCGCGATGGTCACTGGGCTGCTGATTTCTCAAGCAACAGGCAGCGTCGGCTGGCCTTTTCTCACGATCTTTGTCGCATTCTCGCTGTTTACGACACTCCTTACCCTTCCCAGTGGTCTATTCCTACTCGTGGCAAGCCTGCCGCTGTTTTTCGGTGTAGGAATTCTTGCCACAGCATGGCTCATTGTAAAAAGCTCAGCAGCTGAAGGCGCGCCTTTTAGCACAACGCAGCTTATTACTACTATTTATCCCATTACAGAGCATTTCCCCCTCCTAGCGGCAACGACCATCGGTGCGGGACTGATTGCTTATCTTCGTGTGTCGCTCCTCAAACGCAAATACAAGCGCGTTACCACTATCGCGGAGCGCACTCGACGTGCTCAAAGCGAGACTGATCGTCGGAATTACACGGCCGCGTCGAAGGCTCGCACACAAGCGCAACGATCTAGCAAACCGCAGCGCACTCGGGCCAGCAGCCGATCTCGCCGCGATAACAGTGTGACTGTTGAAGAGCTGATGCGGCGTAGGCAAGAACAGCAACAAACCGGTGCCAAGTCGTTTGCGCCAAGGCCTACACGTACTGCAGCTCAGCGTGAGGCCGCCAAGCGGGACTTGACTCGTCGCCTAGTAAATCCAGATCCCGAAATTCATAGAACTCGCACTTTCGACGACGACTTATACAGTTAAAATCGAAAGTTAGAAAGCACAAGGCGCCACACATATCCCATGTGTGGCGCCTTTTGTTTCGCTCTATGTGCGCGCAGGGCGCAAATCTCTAGGAAGGGCGAAGGTAATCTTTTCGGCCGCAGTAGTGATTTCCTTAACGTCATGGAAGCCACGCTCGTCAAGGAATTCTAGTACTCCGCGCACCAAGATCTCTGGCACGGAAGCGCCTGAAGATACTCCCACGGTGGTGGCACCATCGAGCCAAGACTCATCGATCTGGTGGGCGTAGTCAACCAGATAGGACGCGCCAGCACCGGCTTGTAGGGCCACTTCAACCAGTCGTTTGGAGTTCGAGGAATTCTGGGAGCCGACAACGATGACAACATCCGATTCTGCAGCAATTGCTTTGACTGCCACTTGGCGGTTTTGGGTGGCATAGCAGATGTCATCACTAGGAGGGTCTTGGAGGTGTGCGAAGCGCTCATGGAGCTTTTTCACGATCGTCATCGTCTCATCCACAGACAACGTGGTTTGCGAAAGCCAGATGAGTTTTTCGTCGTGAAGAAATTCGGGGAGTTTGTCCACGCTTTCAACTCCGTCGACAAGGTGCGTTACCTCTGGAGCTTCGCCTGCGGTGCCTTCAACTTCCTCATGGCCTTCGTGTCCGACTAGGAGGATATGGTAGCCGTCGCGTGCAAACCGTTTCACCTCGTTGTGCACTTTGGTGACCAAGGGGCACGTTGCGTCAAGAGTTTTCAGGCTCAGTGCTTCTGCTTCTTTGTGTACGGCGGGGCTGACGCCGTGAGCAGAAAATACTAGGTGGGCGCCTTCTGGAGCTTTGGTTGTCTCATCGACAAAGATGGCGCCGCGTTCGGCGAGTGTGTCCACAACGTAACGATTGTGGACGATCTCTTTACGCACGTAGACGGGCGCACCATATTTTTCTAGGGCCTTTTCGACGGTTTCGACAGCGCGATCCACGCCGGCGCAGTAGCCTCGTGGGGCTGCGACAAGCACACGCTTGTGTGCGGAGGCGGTGTCAGCGGACTCAGAAGCGGTGAGCTGATCGGGTGAAGTCATGCACACCAGCTTAAACTACTGTCCCACTGAGTGCTCCCTCCTGCCGTATGCTTGTGTGTTGGTTCCTGTTGAATACAGTTTGTTGCTCGCCGTGAAGAAGGGGGTTTAAGGTTTGGCTGCACAACCAAATGCACCGGAAAGTGCGTGGCCTGTTCGTGAGCTTAATTCCAAGGTAAAAAGTTGGATCGAGCGATTAGGTCATCTGTGGGTTGAAGGACAAATAACCCAGCTGAATATGAAACCCAGCTGGAAGTTTTCTTATATCACCCTGCGTGATCCTGAAGCTGAAGCCAGCGTGCAGCTCACATGCGCTACTTCGTTACTGCACTCGTTGCCTAGTCGGCTTCAAGACGGCGACCGCGTAGTGGTTTACGGTAAGCCAGCGTTTTATGAGGGCCGTGGCTCTTTTTCGTTGTGGGTTACCGATATCCGCCCTGTGGGCGTTGGTGAGCTACTGGCTCGTATCGAAAGATTACGGCAACAACTCGCAAGCGAAGGACTTTTCGATCCCGCATTAAAAAAGCCGCTGCCGTTTTTACCTCACACCATCGGTTTGATTACAGGGCGTGGCTCCGCCGCCGAGCGCGATGTGCTGGCCGTTGCCCACAGTAGATGGCCTGAAGTGAAGTTCAACGTGATCAATACTGCGGTGCAAGGTGCACGCGCCGTGCCAGAGATCATCGAAGCCCTACAGCGTCTCGACGCCGACCCTAGCGTGGACGTGATCATCATTGCCCGTGGCGGTGGCTCTGTCGAAGACCTACTCCCCTTTTCCGAAGAAGCACTCCAACGTGCCGTTGTTGCAGCGCACACACCAGTTGTCTCTGCCATCGGCCACGAACCAGACAATCCTGTTTTAGATAACGTTGCCGATCTTCGCGCAGCAACACCAACTGACGCTGCCAAAAAGGTTGTTCCAGATGTTGCTGCTGAACGCCAGCTCATCGCCGAACTTCGCTCCCGTAGCGCCGCAGCGTTACGCGGCTGGGTCCACAAAGAGCGCCAACAACTTGCCGCCGTACGCAGTAGACCAGCCCTTGCAGATCCCGTCCGCGCTATCACGCTGCATCGCGAGGAGATTGCTCGGTCAATTTCTTCTATCCGACGCGATATGCGTTACATGCTCAGTACTGAACGCGCCACAGTGGCGTCGCTACGCCAACAAGTCGCAGCCCTTGGACCTTCGGCCACATTGGCACGAGGCTACGCAGTCGTCCAAGTCGTGCCACGAGATGGCAGCGCTCCCGAGGTAGTGACCACCATTGGAATGTCACCACCTGGCAGCCAGTTACGCATCCGCGTTGCCGACGGCTCCATCACCGCCGCCGCAATGCAAACAATCCCAGCAGACTAAGACATACAACAGAAAGACGCATCTCCTCATGCCACATGACATCATCGGTCAAGGAACTGGAACCAACGCCTTTGCACCAGTAGAAGAACTCTCCTACGAACAAGCACGTGATGAGTTAGTAGAAGTAGTCCGGATCCTTGAACTAGGACAAATGGGTCTCGACGAATCACTCGCATACTGGGAACGAGGCGAAGCCCTCGCTAAAAGATGCGAAGAACACCTCAACGGGGCACAACAGCGCATAGAAAAAGCCTTGGGCGAGACATCCCAAGGCCACGAACAGTAAAACCAACGATTATTGTGAGGCGGGTCCAGGCAATGGGCTCGCCTCGATAATTTTGGTGATGACGCGATCGAATTCCGCACGGGGAGCTGCACCGCTGACAATCACACGTGCGTCTCCTAGATCGACGACCCAAATATCACGGACGTCTCTATCTTCAGAGCTATATTCCTCGACTACCTTCCCTCCTAGAGAATGCTCTCCGGAGCGGGTGCGCAGGTTGCCGTCGTAACGCTTGATGGCTTCATCTTTATCGACTCCCGTTTGGGCAAGCTGAACGTAGGAGTCCTTGTTTACAACCCACCCCACGACCGGCGCGCTTGCCTTGGCGATAGTTATGCGGCGGGCCGAGTTTGCCTGCCAGCCCTCGATCTCACCTGGATAGCGCACAGCGAAGTCTGCCCCACGCGCTTCCATTTCTAGGAAGGTCCGAGCGTCTACGCGTTGAATAGGGGCGTTATCTTTATTCCCACGATCGAAGCTGCACATTCCAGTAAAACCGATGGTCACTGCAACGATGAGCAAAATCGAGCCGAGCGACAAAATGATGTCCCGAGTGCCTTGGTAAATGCGAGGTTTTTCTACAGCCACGCACAACAGTATGGCATGAGTGCGCGTTAATCAGCGGATACGTGCGCATGGGTGTAGCTGCAGTAAGGGAAAGTGTCTGCAAGGTTACCTTTAAGATTTTTTGCCTTGCAGGTCACAATTACCCACTTTAGGGTGTGGCTTTCCAGTAAATTCTCACATAGCTTTGCAACAATTAGGCAGGTAGACAAAAACCGTGTGTTCGCGAGGATCTCCCCCGTGTCCCCTCGCTATGCTGTTCGCGTCACCATATAAGCAGTTCCCACTATTGAGATTTTTAACGTCATCCACAGGAGGCATTCCCTTATGACCAACCTCAACCCAGAGATTCCAGATCGCAACCTCGCCCTCGAGTTGGTTCGTGTTACCGAGGCAGCTGCACTGGCGTCTGGCCGCTGGGTCGGTCGCGGCATGAAGAACGAGGGTGACGGAGCAGCTGTCGACGCCATGCGTAAACTTATCAACTCAGTTCAAATGAACGGTGTGGTTGTTATTGGCGAAGGCGAAAAAGACGAAGCCCCTATGCTCTTCAATGGTGAGCAGGTAGGCACCGGCGAAGGCGCAGCAGTTGACATTGCTGTTGATCCCGTCGATGGCACTACGTTGATGGCAGAAGGTCGCCCCAACGCTATTTCCGTTCTAGCCGCCGCCGAGCGTGGTTCCATGTACGACCCATCAGCCGTGTTCTACATGCGCAAGATCGCCGTTGGGCCGGAAGCAGCGGGCACCATCGACATCAACGCACCGGTCAAGTACAACATCAAGGCCGTAGCAAAGGCTAAGGGTATTGCCCCAGACCAAGTCACCGTTGTTGTCTTGGATCGCCCGCGCCACGAAACCTTGATCAAAGACATTCGCGAGGCCGGCGCCAAGGTGCGCCTGATTCGCGATGGCGACGTTGCAGGTGCAGTTGCTGCTGCTCAAGCAACCAACTCAGTCGACATCATGATGGGTACCGGTGGAACCCCAGAAGGTATCATCACCGCATGCGCTATGAAGTGCATGGGTGGCGAGATCCAAGGTGTGCTGGCCCCCAAGGATGATGCGGAGGCCGCCAAGGCACGTAATGCTGGCCACGAGCTCAACCGCGTTCTGGGAACTCATGACCTCGTCTCTTCAGACAACTGCTTCTTCGTCGCTACCGGTGTGACTAATGGCGACATGCTCCGTGGCGTGAGCTACCGTGCGGACGGCGCAACCACCCGCTCGCTCGTTATGCGTTCTAAGTCCGGCACCGTTCGTTTCATCGAATCCACCCACAAGCTGCACAAACTGCAGGAATACTCCGTTGTCGATTACTCCCAGATTTCCCCACGGAAGTAGTGGCATCTAAAAAGTAATTTTTATCACCCACACCCCGTATCCTTTGCCCTAAGCACAGGTGAACGGGGTGTTTTTATTAGCTTACGTAGCCCCGTTACCATCGATTCACCTCACACCATCAGTATTTCCCACATCTTTGCCACATTTGGCTTGGTTTTTGGGCATACTGGTAGTCATGTGTGCACGTGTCCCGCTTACCCGAGCTACCACGCGCACAGATTTCTGCAACCTTCTACTGACAAAGGTGGATACAACTTATGACTGAGCAGCAGTACCGTATCGAGCACGACACCATGGGTGAAGTTAAGGTGCCTATCGACGCCCTCTGGCGCGCACAGACCCAGCGCGCTGTTGAGAACTTCCCAATTTCTGGCCGTGGCCTCGAAGCCGCACAGATCCGCGCTATGGGTCTGCTCAAAGCCGCTTGCGCTCAGGTTAATAAGGACCGCGGACTTCTGGCTCCAGAGCAGGCTGATGCAATCATCGCCGCAGCTACCGAGGTAGCCGAGGGCAAGCACGACGACCAGTTCCCTATCGACGTCTTCCAGACCGGTTCCGGCACCTCGTCGAACATGAACTCCAACGAGGTTATCGCCTCGATCGCTAAGGCTAACGGCGTTGAGGTTCACCCTAACGACCACGTTAACATGGGCCAGTCCTCCAACGACACCTTCCCAACCGCTACTCACATCGCCGCAACTGAGGCCGCCGTTAAGGACCTCATTCCAGGCCTGAAGGTTCTCCATGCCTCCCTAGCCAAGAAGGCTGCCGAGTGGGAGAACGTTGTCAAGTCCGGCCGTACCCACCTGATGGATGCCGTTCCAGTTACCTTGGGCCAGGAGTTCTCCGGCTACGCTCGCCAGATTGAGGCTGGCATCGAGCGCGTCGAGGCATGCTTGCCACGTCTTGGCGAGCTCTCCATCGGCGGCACCGCTGTAGGCACCGGCCTGAACACCCCAGCAGACTTCGGCCAGAAGGTCACCGCCGAGCTCGTTAAGCTTACCGGCGTTTCTGAACTTCGCGAGTGCGTGAACCACTTTGAGGCCCAGGCAAGCCGCGACGGCCTCGTCGAGTTCTCCGGCGCAATGCGCACCATCGCTGTGTCTTTGACCAAGATTGCTAACGACATCCGCTGGATGGGATCCGGCCCACTGACCGGCCTCGGAGAGATCCACTTGCCAGACCTGCAGCCAGGTTCTTCCATCATGCCAGGCAAGGTCAACCCAGTTCTGTGCGAAACCGCAACTCAGGTGGCAGCTCAGGTTATTGGTAACGACGCAGCCATCGCTTTTGGTGGTGCACAGGGCGCATTCGAGCTCAACGTCTTTATTCCAATGATGGCCCGCAACGTCCTCGAGTCCTCTCGCCTGTTGGCTAACACCGCCCGCGTATTCGCAGAGCGTCTTGTCGACGGCATCCAGCCAAATGAGGAGCGCATGCGCACCTTGGCTGAGTCTTCCCCATCGATCGTTACCCCACTGAACTCCGCTATCGGCTATGAAGCTGCAGCGAAGGTGGCAAAGACCGCGCTAAAGGAAGGCAAGACCATTCGCCAGACTGTCATCGACTTGGGCTTTGTTGATGGCGAAAAGCTCACCGAGGAAGAGCTGGACAAGCGCCTCGACGTTCTCGCAATGGCCAACACCGATCGCGACAAGTAAGACTTTAATCTGTCGCATCTGACAACAAAGTGCGCCTCCTAGTCACCTTCAGACTGGGAGGCGCACTTTCTTTTACCTGCAGTTTTGTAGACACATAAATTATCTTTTTGCACTCAGTGTACTTTTGCACTAGGTTTACCTGCTGTGAGTACGCAACCAGCTACATCTTTAAGAGCCACAAAGCGACTCAAAACCCGCATAAACGTTGAAGATGCCGCGACTTCACTCGTGCTTCGCGACGGATTCGACAACGTCACCGTCGAGGACATCTGTGCCGCTGCAGAAATCTCCAAACGAACCTTCTTTAACTACTTCGATTCCAAAGAAAATGCCGTCTTCGGCGACACCCAAGTCGACATTTTGCCGCAGCTGCGAGAAGAATTCCTTTCCCATCCACATGAGGATCTCCCCGAAGCAGTAATTCGACTTCACATGAACCTTGTGTTTTCCGGCAAGGATTTCGACCCCCACACCCGTGGGGAAATAATTCGACGCCGAAAAGCAATTCGCCATAACAATCCAGAGCGAAGCTTTAACTACAACGCCTTATACCACAAGGTGTTTGTCAATTTTAAGACGCTGGTCAACGAATACTTCAAGCGCTTCCCCGAGCAACGCCGACTAGGAGGGGATGTGGATGTTGAAGCAACCGCAGTAGTTCTTTCATCCAGCTACGCCATCCGCTTTGGTTTTACTTTATGGGCAAACAGCCCTTCCGCTAGTTTTTCTACCCTCGAGGAATCGTGCCTCGAGGCCTTGGTCCACCTTCGCACGATCAACAAAGGACTATAACGTGAGCACTCAATTGTCGCTGGAAAATATGCGCGAACCGGCCGCACACCATCGCCCTGTGGGCTGGATTATTGCAGCTTTGATGCTCAGTATGTTGATGGGCTCGTTGGGGCAGATGATTTTTGCTACCGCACTGCCAACTATCGTGGGGGATCTCGGCGGTGTGGAACACATGTCGTGGGTAATCACAGCATTTTTGCTGGGACAAACGATCGCCATGCCGCTCTTTGGCAAGCTGGGCGATGTAATCAATCGCAAGCCGCTCTTTATTTTTGCCAACCTGTTGTTCATGTTGGGATCACTCCTTGGCGGGTTGGCTACGTCGATGTCGATGCTGATTCTTGCGCGTGCCATTCAGGGAGTTGCCGGTGGTGCGTCGATGATTCTTTCGCAGGCAATCACTGCCGAGGTCACCACTGCCCGCGAACGCGGTAAATACATGGGCGTGATGGGCACTGTTTTCGGGGTGTCCTCAGTACTAGGCCCTGTGCTGGGTGGTTGGTTTACCGACGGCCCAGGTTGGCGCTGGGGCCTATGGCTTAATCTCCCACTAGGAGCTGTCACTGTGATCACCATTTGGCTCTTGTTGTCATTGCCAAGCAAAGACGTGAAGTTCCGACTGGATTGGTGGGGAACGCTCACCATGGCCATCGCTACGGCTTCGCTGGTGCTGTTTGTCACTTGGGGCGGTCGCGATTACGCTTGGAGCGATCCCATCATTGTGGGTCTTATTGCATCGTTTGTGGTCTTCGGTATTATTTTTGTCGCTGTAGAGCTGCGTGTCGACGATCCTTTGATCCCCATGACTCTTTTCCAAAACCGCAACTTCACGCTCACAACGATCGCGGGACTTGCTATCGGTGTCATAATGTTCGGATCAATGGCCTACCTACCAACATATTTGCAGATGGTGCACCATATGAGCCCCACCAAGGCGGGTCTAACCATGATCACGATGATGTCTGGGCTCATGATCTCCTCAATCGGAGTAGGAAACCTCGTTTCACGCACGGGTCGTTATAAGACATTCCCACTGATCGGGCAGATCATCACATCCATCGCATTGGTATTGCTCTCTCGGCTGCATTACAACGACTCGCTTGTCACCGTTGGAATATACATGTTCATCTTCGGTGTGGGCCTTGGCTGCACAATACAAATCTTGGTCCTGATCGTTCAAAATTCATTCTCACTCGCAATGGTGGGTACTGCCACTGGATCAAACAACTTCTTCCGCCAAGTAGGAGGCGCTGTAGGTTCAGCATTAATCGGATCGATGTTCATGACCAATCTCAAGGAACAGATCGGAACGCATCTGCCCACGGCAGTTCAGCAGGCTGTGGCTCAGGGCTACCCGATGGATGCCGTCGATAAGCTGCAAAGTGCAAGTAGACTCACGCCGGCATTTGTCAACCACCTGCCCCAGGTGATTCAAGATGCTATTGCTGTGTCGTACAACGACGCGCTTACCCCCGTCTTCCTCCTAGTCGCGCCGTTGTCGATTCTAGCGGCGATCTTGCTTGCCCTTGTTCACGAGACTGAGCTAAGCCAGACCATCGAGCGCTAGTATTTTAGGGTTCTACAGCTGCTGCCTCATGATCAGCGAGTTCTGGCTTGGGCAGCAGTTTTTCCCAAATATCAGTGTCGCGCCATTGGCCTGCCATTTCTCCGTATGTCATCTTGGCGAGGTGGCTGAAAGTACCCACTTTTTCAAATCCACGGGACGCGTGCAGTCTTGCGGATCCTTCATTTTCGGGGAAAATCCACGAGTGGATTGCCCAGAATCCAAGATGCTGGCAGACGTCGATAAGCTTATCCACGAGAGCACCCGCTACGCCACGGCCTCGGGCATCTGGGTGAATGTAGATCGAATCCTCGACAACACCTCTAAAAACCGTCCGTGAGGAAATGGGAGCGGCGGAAACCCAGCCGAGCACCTTGGAATCATCGGTTTTCTCGACGGCAACGAACAACGTCTCTGGGATTTTTGACGTAGAAAACTTTTCCCAACTAGGGGCTTCAATTTCATAAGATGCATGACCAGTTTCCAAGCCCAAAAGATAAATCTGTTGAACTTGGCCGAAGTCCGTCCTACGCAGTGGACGGATGACAAAATCGGGCTGCGACGGTGCGTTCATAATTTCTATCCTTGCTGAAACGTCGGTACCAAAGCAACCGAGTGTATGCGAACACCCAGCAATTGCGCACCCCCTGTACGCTTAACGCTTACGCCGGCCGCCCTTACGCACGGGTTTCTTCCCCGCCTCTTTCCGACGCTTCTGCTTCGCCAGCGTCTTTTCACGAGCTGATACTTTCTTGGCATTCGACTGCCTCGACGACTGCACAGTCCGCCCCTTAGCAATACCAACAAAATCTTGGATATCCTCGCCGTCGCGCTCCTTTTTCCACACCAACGCAATGCGAGTACGCGCCTGACCATACCGCTGCGGATCACTAAACTCGCGATGCTCCACGAGCTTGCCACTGAGAATCTTCAATAGCGGCCGCGGAGCAATCACCACGCCCACATTAGCTGCCACCATCTGCAATTGCGCACGAACAGCTGCGACATCAACCTCAAGACTAGGAGGGGTGACGTAATTAATCATCTCACCATCAAGATCACTTGGCTCTACCACGTCCAGCAGCGTCAAGGTGTGTTCTTTGGGCAATGCCACGCCCATCGACTCTCGATATAGCTCCACCACGTGCACGGTGTCGTCGTTGTCCACGCGAGAATCTGGGAGCCTAACGAGTGTTAGATCCGCGGTGGCGTCGACAAGCAACGAAAGGGGGTCGTCATCACTCAGGGTGCGCAATCCGCCATGATCGGTGCGTTCCTCAAACCGTGTGAACCACTTATTTGGCTCGGTTCCAGTGGCGAAACTTAGTGTCAGCATAAGAATCAATGCTACCGTTAACCCTGTGAATGAAGAATCTGTTAGAAAGCCGTCCGGCACAGCAATGAAGCCGCAGACCGCTGCAAAGAAGCTGGGCATCTTCCTGCCCGCCACGCCAGAGGAGTTCCAGAACAACGCTTTGACTCACGACGAGTTCGTGGAACTACAAGCTAATCCGCCCCAGTGGCTGCAAGATCTACGCCGTAATGGTCCACACCCACGTCCTGTGGTAGCCCAGAAGTTGGGCATCACGATCACCGCGCTCAAGCGTAATGATATGGACAAGGCTTTAACCACCGCCGAGATCAAATCCCTCCTAGAGAACCAGCCAGAGTGGCTTCGTGCTGCGCGTACGTCGTTGGCAGAAAATCGTACTACAGAAACTGGCAATGATCACGACGAAAACTAAGTGATACAACACGAAAGCCGCACATTCTGAAGGAGTTTTACCTTCACGATGTGCGGCTTTTGTTTGAGGTTTAGAGGAGCTTCCAGTCCTCAAGGCCCTCGTAGAGTGGGTACTGCTCGGCAAGCTTAGCGACGCGCGCGCGCAGCTGCTTGGTGTCAGCACCGGCGCCTTGGGCCAATGCGGTAGCGATGATGTCGGCAACCTCGGTGAAACCTGCAGCATCGAAGCCACGGGTAGCCAAAGCTGGTGTACCGATACGCAAACCGGAGGTGACCATTGGTGGACGTGGGTCGAATGGAACCGCGTTACGGTTCACGGTGATTCCGACCTCATGGAGGAGATCTTCAGCCTGCTGGCCATCCATCTGGGAATTACGCAGATCGACAAGAACCAAGTGGACATCGGTGCCACCGGTTAATACGTCTACACCTGCAGCCTTGCAATCAGCACCTGTCAGGCGCTCAGCGATAATCTGAGCACCATCAAGCGTGCGCTGCTGGCGATCCTTGAACTCCTCAGTAGCAGCAATCTTCATGGCAACAGCCTTAGCAGCAACTGCGTGCATCAAAGGTCCGCCCTGCTGGCCTGGGAAGACTGCGGAGTTCAGCTTCTTGGCATACTCCTGCTTGGACAAAATCATGCCCGAGCGTGGACCACCCAACGTCTTGTGAACGGTCGTGGACACAACATCAGCGTAAGGAACTGGCGATGGGTGCAAACCAGCAGCCACAAGACCAGCGAAGTGAGCCATATCGACCCACAACTTAGCGCCAACCTCATCAGCGATAGAACGGAATGCTGCGAAGTCTTGGTGGCGTGGGTATGCGGACCAGCCAGCAATCAGAACCTGTGGTTTCTCTTTCAAAGCCTGTTCACGGATCTTGTCCATGTCCAAGCGGAAATTATCTGGTTCTACCTCGTAGGCTGCAACTTCATAGAGCTTTCCGGAGAAGTTCAAGTGCATGCCGTGGGTCAGGTGGCCACCATGAGCCAAGGACAGGCCCATGATCTTATCGCCGGGGTTGGCCAGTGCCATCAACACAGCAGCATTAGCCTGTGCACCTGCGTGAGGCTGCACGTTGGCAAACTCGGCACCGAAGACTTCTTTGGCACGGTTACGCGCTAGATCTTCAACGATGTCGGCGTTTTCACAGCCACCGTAGTAGCGACGCCCTGGGTAGCCTTCAGCGTATTTGTTGGTGAATACGGATCCTTGTGCCTGCAAAACTGCGCGTGGAACGAAGTTTTCAGACGCGATCATCTCGAGCGTGGAACGCTGGCGGTCAAGCTCACCAGTGATTGCAGCCGCAATCTCTGGATCAAGCTCGGTTAGCGATTGGTAACGGATGTCATCTGTCATGACTTAAGGCCACTAACCCTTTCATCGTTTGTGGTCATATGTGCGCATCATGGATGTTAACGAGCGAAACGCAAGTAAGCGACTTTTGCGTTATACCTGCATCTTAACCATATATCTAACCATTGATAGATTTCCATACTCCACTCCCCCTTATGGTGTTTTTTCACACTGATTTTTTCCTCACGGGCTACGGAAGGCACAATAGAACCCATGGCTCGTGACAAAGACCTCAGCCCATATCTCGACTTTGATCGTGAGACGTGGCGTCATTTGCGCATGTCGATGCCCCAGGTACTCACAGAGCAAGAGGTCGTGGAACTACGTGGTATTGGCGAAAACATCGATCTCGACGAAGTCGCCGAGGTTTATCTACCGCTGTCGCGTCTGATTCATCTCCAAGTCCACGCGCGCCAAGAACTCACGCAGGCAACCGAGACCTTCTTGGGTGAAAAAGCACCCCACATCCCGTTCGTTATCGGCGTTGCTGGATCTGTGGCAGTAGGAAAATCCACCACAGCACGTTTGCTCCAAGTCCTTTTACAGCGGTGGGACGAACATCCTCGCGTAGATTTGGTCACCACCGATGGATTCCTCCACCCCACCGAGATTCTGAAAAAACGCGGCATTTTGGACCGCAAAGGATTCCCAGAAAGCTACGATCAACGCGCGCTATTGCGCTTTGTCACTGATGTAAAAGCCGGAAAAGCGCACGTTAAAGCCCCAGTGTATTCGCATACTCTATACGACCGTGTAGAAAACGAATGTGTCACGGTCAGCCGCCCCGACATTTTGATCGTTGAGGGTCTTAATGTGTTGCAGACCGGCCCCACCTTGTCGGTCAGTGACCTTTTTGACTTCAGTGTCTATGTCGACGCTGCCCTCGAAGACATCGAACGCTGGTATATCGATCGCTTCCTGAAACTCCGGCAGCTAGCATTCCGCGCCCCCAATGCCCACTTCTCCCACTACGCGGACATGGGCGATCGCGCAGCGACTGACGAAGCACGACGAATCTGGCAAACGATCAATCTCCCCAACCTTGTAGAACACATCCTGCCCACTCGGGTTCGAGCGTCTCTAGTGCTGTGCAAAGGCGCAGACCATAAAGTCGCTCGCGTGCGCATGCGCAAAATTTAAACGGAATTCTGACGTTCCAGCACCCAGTGCTGAATTGCATCGAGCTCGGAAAAATCTACCCAATCGGTATCACGCTGGAACATCGAAATCATGCTCTTGTCGTTTGCACTTTTCATTGGCTTGGCAGCCACCAATGCGACTATCGATGCCATCGTCGCCTTATGCCCTGCCTGCATCGTGGAATATTTCAAACTGCCAGGAAGATAGAACCGTCCCCACGAAGCTGGCACCATCGACGCTAGACAGTCTTTAGAGCGAGCCACACTAGGAAGGGTCATGCCTACAGCAGCAACGGCAATCTCCCGTGGGGAAACGCTGCGGGCAAATTTAACGGCAGGAATGCTGGGACCGTGCACTGGGCTAAGGGCTACGAGCGGCTGTGCATCGTGAGGAACTGGCGTATCAAAGTCACAAGCAGTGGTGCCCAAGCGGCGCGCTAGCTCGTGTGCGTAGCGCGCTGTGGAGCCATAAATGGAGTGGAAGCGAACATGAACCATGCTGGGAAATGGTCCCCTTCCTAGAACGAGAAGAATACGTGTGCGTTATTTACCGAAGCGTCGGCTTCGCTTTGAGTATTCTCGCAATGCTCGCAAAAAGTCAACGCGCCGGAAAGCTGGCCAGTACGTATCGGTGAACCAGATTTCTGAATACGCAGCCTGCCACAACAAAAAGCCAGAGAGGCGTTGTTCGCCTGAGGTACGAATCACGAGATCTGGGTCTGGTTGACCCGATGTATACAGATGCTTGGAAATGGAATCGACGGAGATTTTCTCGACCATTTCTGTAGCAGTCGTTCCTGCTGCAGCTTCGGCGTCGATAAGCTCGCGCACCGCATCGACGATTTCTTGGCGGCCGCCATAGCCAACGGCAACGTTGACGGAGACTCCGGTGTTGTCGTTGGTGCTTTCTTGGGCTTGGGTGAGACGCTGGGAGACGTCGTCAGGCAGTAAATCAAGGTGTCCGACAAGCCGCAGACGACAATTGGTTTCTGGAGAGGCGAGCTCATCTACGACGTCGCCAATGATGTCGAACAACATTTGTAGTTCGTCGGAGGCTCGACCTAGGTTTTCCGTCGATAGCAGGTAGACGGTTACGAGTTCAACATCAGTATGCGCACACCACCGCACCATTTCGCCAATTTTCTTAGCACCTACGCGATGCCCATGGGTAACATCGGCAAATCCGGCCTCACGAGCCCACCGGCGATTGCCATCACACATGATGGCAACGTGCTCAGGCTGCCGCACCCCTTGAATTTCTCGCATCAGTCGTTTCTCGTAGAAAGGATATGCAGCGTTATAAGCAAGGTCGCGGAGAGAGAACTTTTTTAGTGTGCGCATTATGATGTCTACTCCCTTAAGTAATCACAACCAGTACTTTTTACTTTGATCGAGAACTCCTGCTTCAGCCATTGCTTTATCAATCGCCTCATGATCAAACGGGTCGATTCCGTGAGTTTGGGCAAACAGATTCCTACGGTGCATGCGCGTGTAGCGGCGTCGAAACGCCCATCCGATGTAAAGCACCACGGCAAGCAGCGCAACAACGACGAACCAGCCGATGGGTGAGGCTTTGCCAAATTCCGACCCCACTGGCCCAGCACCATCTTGCTGTGCCACGATCAACACCGTGTTTGCCATGTCCGCAAATTGCTGTGTCACAGTTCTTCCTACTTCTTTCCACTCGCCGGAGTACGGTAATCGCATTCATCTTATGCGTAACGCGCACAAACCTCTAAGCAGAGGCCACTGTTTGCTAGCTTAATCTGCCGAGATATCGATTCCTTCAAAAAGATCATCCTCCGGCAAGGAAGTAGAAACGCGTGTGCGAGCTAGCTCAAATTCTTCTGTAGGCCACAATTGTTGTTGGGTTTCAATCGGTGTAGCAAAAAATGTGCCTGCCGGATCAATTTGCGTGGCGTGAGCTTTAAGAGCCGCGTCACGACGATCAAAATAGTCTGCGGCATACACCTGCGTTGTTACTCGTGCCATGATGTCTGCACGGTGCTCAAGCCAACGATCTAAAATCCCCTCATAAGGACTCGGTTTCCCTTGCTCAACCAGCAGATTATGGAACATCTCCATGCGTTGGCGAATAAAACCATGTGTGTAATAAAGCTTCAACGGAGCCCACGGCTGGCCTAGGTCAAGACGATAGTCGGGGTCACCCGCCAGATCCCACGCCAGCATAGATACCTCATGAACTTTCAGATGATCCGGGTGTGGGTACCCGCCGTTTTCGTCATACGTAACGATTACGTGCGGGCGAAACTCGCGAATAATCTCCACGATCTTCGCCGCCACTTCATCAGAATCTTCGAGTGCGAAACTTCCTGGCGGAACCGGTGGATGCGGTTCCCCCTCTGGGAAACCAGAATCGTGATACCCCAACCACCGGTGCTGGACGCCTAATTCTTTGACTGCTTGAGCCATTTCTTCACGACGAACCTCAGCAATCCTGCCCTCCACCTCGCTTTTATCGAGTGACGGATTAAGCACATCACCAAGTTCACCGCCGGTGCAGGTCACCACCATGACCTCATGCCCCTCAGCCACATATTTCGCCATCGTGGCTGCACCCTTACTTGATTCATCGTCTGGGTGGGCATGAATAGCAAGCAAACGTGCCGGAGACGAAAGTGAGCTCATGGTCGTTACAGTCCTTTTACCTTGGGGGATCTACATTGCTAGCAACACACAATGGCCACAGTTGCAATAAGTTGTCATCGCTTTAAGAGTATCAACTTCACCCATCATGAGAAGCCGGAACTATTACGGCATCACACTTTGTATTTAGATCCCGAATAATCATAAGTCGCATACAGGCGTGCGCCCCACGTTGCGGTTCTGAGCAAGAACAGGGCTACAATAAGGCACGCACCCCCTCAAGGGCGGTGATCAGGAATGATCAATCGCGCAATTCATCCACGTCAAGGAGCAACTTTTCACGATGCCTACTCCTAAGAATGACACTGAGCAGCCCCAGTTTCAGCCGCGTCAGCGATACGGATCAGGCTCAGCTGCCACCGCCTCAGATCGCGGCACGCTATCAGGAAAGCTCTTGGCAGTACTCCTTGTGGTTATTTTGGCAGCAATTGTCGTGGCGTTGGCAAAATACGTTCAGCACTCACAAATGACCAAAATCAGTGGTCAAACCGCCAATGTCCACGTGATTGACGATCACACTTTTAAGCTCACAGTAGACATCACGCGTAGCGACGTCTCCGTCCCCTCCTACTGCATCGTCACCGCACTGAACTATGACATTGCAGAAGTAGGCCGTCGAGAAATCTTCCTTCCCGCAGGTGGCGACTCCACCCGCCGAATTGATGTGGAGCTTCAAACCACCGAACCGGCAGTATCCGGAGACGTATACGGCTGCGCCACTGACATCCCCTTTTACCTAGACCAGAGCTAGCCACAACAACGCACAATGAGCATTCACTGTGCTAGAATCTGCCAGAAATACCACGCTTGAATGCACTAGGTGACTTTTTAGCCCCGCGCTCGCTGACTGCACAGTCCTGCCGGGGCTTCAATCGTGATCGCCTGCGTGGCTGCATGCAAAATACAAATGTGTAAGGACAAAGACTAAATGGCTGACAACCAGAAGCAGTACATCACCCCAGAAACCAAGGCAAAGCTCGAAGAAGAGCTCAATGCCCTGATCGCTCACCGCCCTGTCGTCGCCGCCGAAATTAACGAGCGCCGCGAAGAAGGCGACCTGAAAGAAAACGCAGGCTACGACGCAGCCCGCGAAATGCAGGATCAGGAAGAAGCTCGCATCAAGCAGATTTCCGAAATCCTTGCCAATTCCACCACCGAGCGTGCCGGCATCGTCGAGGGCGTTGCCCACATCGGTTCCGTCGTCCACGTTTACTACAATGGCGACAAAAACGATAAGGAAACCTTCCTGATCGGTACCCGCGCTGCAGCATCCGACAACAAGGACTTGGAGACTTACTCCGAGCAGTCCCCGCTCGGTGCCGCAGTCGTTGGCGCACAGGAAGGCGAAACCCGCCAGTACTCCGCACCTAATGGCAACACCATTAGCGTTACTATCGTTTCCGCTGAGCCTTACGATTCCTCGAAGGCCGCAACTCCACGTAACTCCTAATGCACAAGGGCACTATTTATGGTGCCCTTTGCTTATCGACGCTTCTCGCCGCCTGTTCCCCACCCCATCAGGTCGACACAGCCACAAAAGTAGTGACCGCGCAAAGCTTTAGCGCTCCAACGTCGACTACTCCCCCTCCTAGTCGCAGTACACCAGAAATTCCTGGATTTATCGACTGTCTAGGGCCTGCGATGGTAAAGCCCACCTCTATCACAATGGATTGTGCTTCTCACGATACAACGATCCAAGAAATTAAGTGGACTAAGTGGACTGAACAAGCGGCGTACGGAACCGGCCGTGTCAAAGAAAAAGGTTCCGCCCCACGTACCGTATCCATTGTGCTATCTCGACCTGTTCAAGGTGTAGGAGGCACAGTGTTTATCGACGTCTCTGTCGATGGCGAGGCATTAAGTTTATAAAGAAATGCGAGGGCGGTACCGAGTCCACACAACATGCGTTACTCGGTACCGCCCTCGCGTTTTTATTTGTTAACGCTGATTAAAGTAGCTCAGCAAGCGCAGGATCTCGGTGTAGAGCCAGACCAAGGTCACTGCCAAGCCCAGAGCCACGCCCCAAGCGTTCTTTGCTGGCGCACCCTGACGGATCAGACGATCTGCGATGTCAAAGTCTTGAAGGAAGCTCATCGCTGCCAAACCAATGCAGAACAGGGAGAAAATGATGGCGATTGGGCCGCCGGAGTACAGACCTAGGCTGTTACCAAAGAAGCCCAGAACCATGTTGCCCAAAGCTAGAACCAGCACACCAATCAATGATCCCGTGAGGATGCGGTTGAACTTAGGGGTTACCTTCACAGCACCCGTCTTATAAACGTAGAGCATTCCGAGGAATACGCCGATGGTGCCAAGGACTGCTTGACCGATCAAGGCACCAGCATTTTGGCCACCCACCATCGCACCAGAAAGCACCAAGGAAATGCCACCGACAAACAGGCCCTCAAATGCCGCGTAGGTCAAGGTCACTGCTGCCGAACCATATTTACGGCCAAAGGTGCTGATCAAGACGGTGATCAAGCCACCGATGGCACCAACGCCGGTAAGGATCAATGCAAGACCAGGGTTAACCGTGGCCAACGCAAAGTTAACCACGGCGAAGGCGATAATAACGCCGACGGTGATACCAGTTTTGGTCACCACATCGTCCACAGTCATAGGACGCTCTGCAGCGCCAGCTGAGGTAACGGGCTGACCATACTGGTCATACTGGGACATAGGGTTGAACGCTTGCTGCTGGTAGCCCGCTTGAGCATAGTTTTGGCGGGTACCCGTCAGAGAATTCAAGACCGGATTGCTACTGCGCATTGTGCGACACTTTCCTTTCAACGCCCTTGGCTCCATCTTTGCCAAAGGAACATCTTCGTACATCTGCAATAACGCATCGCAATGCTTTTTAGTTCCCTAGAAAAAGCTATTTTTAAAAATTTTTATGAACTTACACAGAAGGAACCAAAACCTGCTCAGCATCAGCACGTTCCTGTGCACTCAATCGTTGCAATTCCACCGCAGCAAGTGGGTTAACAGAAGCAGCTAGAACATCGCTCAGCGTTAAGTCGTCATGAGCCGCAGCAAGCGGGACGGGCAATGCTACAGAGCCAGCAGAAACGTCGAGACGCGTACTTGTACCAGAGGGAATGGTGACGGTCTCCCCCGCACCCATAAATCGACAATAACCAGGGGTGGTAACGGTCGCCGTTCCACTGTAAATCCATAAGGCAATGTCGTCCGAAGCCCGCGCAAACGTTGTGGTTGCTGGAATCATCGGCGGCTGTTGCTCGCACACAGCATGCATACGCGGCGAGGTAAAAGAAGAAGGAGTATCACCAGTATGACGCTTAAATGCGCGCGTAAGTGACGACGTCGCACTAAAGCCCACCATCTGTGAAACCTGACCGATCCGGAAATCATGAGCCAATAAATCAGCCGCCACAGACACACGCAATGCCGCACGCCATTCACTAAACGTAAAACCAGTCGACGCGACAAACTGACGCTGCAATGTCCTGCTACTAATGTTGTGAAGCTGGGCAAATTCCAACAACGGTGTTTGATCCGCCGGATAAGCAATCAACTTCTGAGCAACCTTCCGTGCTGCCTGCGGTTCAGGAACACGTGGCGGCCGCGCGCGATCGTCGAAAAGCGCTGCAATGCATTCCGATGGGTGCGTCTCACCTAATAGACTGCGCGAAAACTCGAAAATCATTCGCTTCGACCACGCAGTCCCCATATGCAGGCGACGAGTGTGTTCCCCGCCGTCAAAATCAGGAAATGCCATCGGCAAAACCACTCCATGCCCAGTAACAAAGGCACCGTGAGGTGCAAGAACAACATCACCAGCCATCACCTGGACCACCCGATCTGGAGCGTTAATCGTTGCGCTACCCTGATCGCACCACAGCACCACACAGTAACTATTGGTCGTCTTAATTGATGGAAGACTCACGAGCCGAAACCCCTTTGAACATACAAATGGCACCTATACGGTCTGTATAGATGCCATCAAACCAAAGGATGGTTACAAAGGCAAGCCTAAGGTTACTCCTTGCTCGTTGCGCTACGTACGATGTCGAATCGAATTCACCGACTGTGGCAGCGAACGACTCGACCGATAAGTCTGCGAGCTACCCGTAAGTCCCGCGCAAGGCCGCGACGACGACTCGGGAATATATCCCCACGAATTCTCGGAGTAGGGATCAAGCGGCTCTAAGTAGTACGAGGTTTGCATTGCAGCTGGCATTGCCTTTATCTCCTTCACGGCATTGGTTTTATATGTTGCTACCACCCTAAAAACTCCGCCTTGAACCGACCTATCTGTTTCCTGCCAAAAACCTGTGACTTTCTGAGAAACATTAAGCACAATCCGCCAATAATATGACACCGATCATCACCGCCCCCAAGCGACAGCCCCTTCATATGTAGCTAGCGCCAAACCCTGCAACACCTAAAGCAAAAACTGGACGTTAAATCAGCACTAGCGCACTGAACACTAGCAATTTTCGTCTTCGTAGCCGCTTCCCCTTCAAAGCGTGAAAGCTGGGTTAAGGGTCAAAAGGGGATGCGGACGGAATCTTGGAGGATTCCATTATGAACCGTTCCTACACCAACACGCAGAAGCGCACAGCACTGCGGGTCTACAAACGCACACAATCAGTGACTAAAACAGTCCGCGAACTCGGCTACCCAGGCAGATGGACCCTGTATAAATGGCTACGCGAGCCCAAACCCCACCACAACCACGTAAACAAGCCAAAACCCTGACCCACTACCCATACGAAGTCAAACTTCGCGCAGTAGAACTTTTCCACAATGGTTGGCGACCAGCTGATATTGCCCAGGAATGCTGCCTGCACACTCACGCCAGCGTCTATGCTTGGGCGCAACGCTACCGTGAGGAAGGACAATGGGGCTTGATGTCGAAAAAAGAACGCGCAGGCCATGGCCGCATCCCTACTAAAGCAGCACTAGAAAAATCATTGCCGGATAATCCAACACAGTTAAAACAGCAGATGGCCACGCTGCTGGTAGAAAAAGCCGTGTTGGAAAAGGAGCTGGAAATTATAAAAAAAGACGTAAGCGTCATCCCCGGTCAGCTGAGTAATAAGCACAAAACCGACGTGGTTGACGCTTTGCGTAGCACGTTTCCATTAGCAATGCTGCTCGCTGCTAGTGGTCTTGCTGCATCCAGTTTCTATTACCACCTGAAAAAACGACGCATGCCTGATAAGCACGCAGCTATTCGCAGCATGGTGCACCGCATCAGTTCTGATTCACATAATACCTATGGTTATCGCCGTATCTGGTGGCAATTACGACATTTAGGCATAACTATCAGTGAAAAAGTAGTTCGCAGGCTCATGCGCGAAGAAGCAATTACGGTGCGGTTTCCGAAGCGGAAGGTGAAATATTCCAGTTATCAAGGAGAAATTTCTCCGGCTCCGCCGAACCTGGTCAACCGTTGTTTTCATGCCACTGCTGCGAATACGTTGTGGCTGACTGATATTAGTGTTTTCGCTGCGAATGAGGGGCGGGTGTATTTGTCTGTGATTATTGATTGTTTCGATGGCAAAGTCGTTGCTGCTAAGACGAGTGTGAATCCCACTATGGAGTTAGCAGAATCTACGCTGCAGGCCGCTATTGATGCTGAGGGTCTTCCACCGGATGGTTCATTAGTGATTCATTCAGATCGTGGTGTGCATTACCGTGGTCGGAGTTGGCATAGTCTGACTGCGAAATATGGCATCGTTCGTTCGATGTCGAAAAAAAGGGGTGTAGTCCTGACAATGCGGCATGCGAGGGGTTTTTCGGGCGGATGAAAAATGAGATGTATTACGGCAAGAGGTGGCAGACAATCCAAGAGCTTGACGATGCCATTGCTGCTTATATCGAGTTTTATAACAATCATCGCATTAAAGTTAGTCTCAATGGTATGAGTATCGCGCGTTATCGCATGGCTGCGGTAGCGTGAGGTTGAAAGTGTCTAACAAAACGTCCGCATCCCCTTTTTTGACCCTTAACCCTGAAAGCTCAATAAGGTGCTAAACAAAAAGAACTACCTTGTGCTTTTGTAGCACGAGGTAGTTCTAATGGTGCCCCCAGTGGGACTCGAACCCACACTGAATCGATTTTAAGTCGATTGCCTCTGCCGATTGGGCTATGGGGGCAACACCACAACACTTTACTAGCTAACCCCACTGGGAGGAAATGCAGTGAGGTTAGTCCAGTTCAGAGCCGAAAAAAATTCCCCCCGTTATTCTTCAAGTAAACGAGCAACTATTCCATCAAGGATGTCTTTTTCCGAAATGGTCACGGAATCAGACACACCGAGCCGCTGCATCATCGCAAGGATCTGTTCGATTACAACACTGCCCCCTGCAATGACGTCTGCACGACCTAGGTGCATCACGGAATGCGCTGCGCGCTGCTGTGATGTCTCCCCTATCAAACGCTGAGTTTCCCCACGGAGACGGTCGGCGGTGTGCACCGAACCATGAATTCGCTGCGGGTCATAGGAATCAAGGCCCAAAGCGAGCGCAGCGACAGTGGTAAACGTTCCGGCGCAGCCCACCACCATCGAGGCCTGCATAATCGGCACATTGTCGAGCGCAACAGTCAGCTGCGTATCGACGTACTCCCGTGCTTGAGCGATCTCTTCCGCAGTCGGTGGATCGGATACCATAAGGCGTTCCGTGAGGCGTACACATCCCATTTGAGTGGAATACGCTCCTAGGATCTCACCGGTTTTCTTTCCCACTACAAATTCGGTTGATCCACCACCTAGGTCGATAACACATACGGGCCGATCTGTATCAGGAATGTCAGCTACTGCGCCGATAAAAGACAACTCGGCTTCTTCTGCACCTGAGATCACTTCTGCACATGCCCCTGGTACGACCGCGCCTAGGAGATCAGCAGTCATGGCAAAGAAATCATCCTTGTTGGAGGCATCACGAGTCGCTGATGTTGCCACCATGCGTACAGCTGTCACCTTGTGAGCCAGCATGGTATCCACATAGCCAGACAAGGCGACGCGGGCGCGTTCGATGGCTGCGGGATCGATTTTCCCCGTTGCATCGACGCCTTCTCCTAGACGAATGATCGTCATTTGACGGGTGATCTCACGCAGTCCGGTAGGCGTTTGCTCGCTAATCAGCAAACGTATGGAGTTGGTGCCGCAATCAACGGCAGCTACCACGCTCACTTGGAGGCGCCTGGAACGTCTGCGTGGCTGAAGTCGAATTGGTCAAGGCTTATGCCCAATGATTCAACAGTCGGCCAGTCTTGTGGGATCGCGGTGCCACGCAAACCTCCGTGATCGGCAGCCAAAGCTACAGCCTCGGTACCGAGACGGAAGTGGTCGGGACCTTCTGCCAATGCATAGGCGATCAACACGTGCAGGCATTTGACGCGATCTGGCATACCACCACCGGAGAAGTCGGTGCCAAGATCTTCGATAGCGTTACGCTTGGCTAGGAAGTACTCATGCGCACGCTCGTAGTCTTTGCGAAGCTCCTCATCGCTGTGCAGGCGATCCGTCATCCACTTCATTACATGTGCAACTTCAAGGCGTGACGCCTCAGCAGTCAGACGTGGCTCCGTGAGGTAGTAGAGGGTTGGGAACGGGGTGCCGTCGTCAAGCTTGGGGGTTGTCATCACCACACCAGGTACACCATCTGGGGTGTGGTAGGACACCTCGATAACTCCGCGGGGCTTGCGGCCTAGCTGCTCGGCAACAATGGCAAGATCAGATTCAGAAGCACTCATGCGGGCTATTGTCTCATGAAGCCCGCGCGTTTACCGATTCTTAGGGTTGCTCACTAGGAGGGTCTGCTGGAATCAATGGCAAATTCATCTGCGGTTGATCGCCTTGCTGCTCAGCTTCTTCAGCGGGCTCAACGATGGTCACGGAGTCCCACAGCTTTTCGTACCACGGATTTTTGGCCTTGGTTTCTTCTTTGGTGCTCACGTGCGAGCCTTGGTTTTCCAGCTCGGGAGTCATGACTCGATAGGCCTTTTCGCCAGGGGCGATAACTCCTAGGCGCTTACGTGCTTGTTCTTTAACGTAGGCTTCGGAATCATATTTTTCTAGCTCAGCGAGTAGGCGCTCTTTTTCAATCTGTTTTTCGGCGATCGACGCCTTCAACCGAGCAGTCTCAGCTTTTTGATCCATGTAGGTGTTCAGCGGGCGCAGGATAGCAACACATAGCACGATCACAATCGTGCCGTAGATAACCAACCAGCGGCCATCAACTTTCATGCTGGGGCGTGAAAGCTTGAGTCCGCGCGGTTTCTCTTCGCGGTTGACCACGGGAACCGCTCGTCGCTTTGTAAACACCATAGGTCACCTAGTTTAGCGCTGTTGTCAATCAAGGGTGGTGAAGAAAATTTCAGTCCCCACGGAGATAAAAATATCTTCGTGGGGACTGAAGTGTGTTTCGGGGTTAATTACGAGTTGTTATTAGCCTTGGAAACGTGGGAATGCTGAACGGCCTGCGTAGACTGCTGCATCGTCAAGCTGCTGCTCGATGCGCAGAAGCTGGTTGTACTTGGCAACGCGCTCGGAACGAGCTGGTGCACCGGTCTTGATCTGGCCACAGCCCAATGCGACTGCAAGGTCAGCAATGGTGGTGTCCTCGGTCTCGCCGGAGCGGTGGGACATCATGGTGCGGTAGCCGTTGCGGTGTGCGAGATCAACAGCGTCGAAGGTCTCGGTCAGGGTACCGATCTGGTTGACCTTAACCAGCAAGGCGTTGGCTGCCTTCTTCTCGATGCCTTCCTTGAGGCGTGCTGGGTTGGTGACGAAGAAGTCGTCGCCGACGATCTGGACCTTGTCGCCGATTGCGGCGGTCAGGGCGGTGTAGCCCTCCCAGTCGTCTTCCTGCAGTGGGTCCTCGATGGAAACAATTGGGTACTCAGCGATGAGCTGCTCGTAGACCTTTGCCATCTCCTCAGCGGTGTGCTCGCCGCCCTCGAAGTGGTACTTGCCATCCTTGTAGAACTCGGAGGAAGCAACGTCGAGTGCAAGTGCGACGTCAGCACCTGGCTTGAAGCCAGCCTTCTCAATTGCCTCAACGATGAGGTCGAGAGCTGCCTTGGTGGACTCAACAGAAGGTGCGAAACCACCCTCGTCGCCGAGGCCGGTGGAAAGTCCCTTGGACTTAATCACGGACTTCAAGGAGTGGTAGACCTCTGCACCCATGCGCAGAGCCTCGGAGAAGGACTCGGCACCGATAGGAGCAATCATGAACTCCTGAACATCAACGCCGGAGTCAGCGTGTGCGCCACCGTTCACGATGTTCATCATAGGAACTGGCAGAACGTGAGCGTTAGGGCCGCCGATGTAGCGGTACAAAGGCAGGCCAGCAGACTCTGCGGCAGCCTTAGCTACGGCGATGGATACACCCAAGATAGCGTTTGCGCCGAGGCGAGACTTGTTCTCGGTGCCGTCGAGAGCAATCATGGCCTGATCGATCAGGCGCTGATCGTCGGCTTCTGCACCAGCGATTGCGTCAGCGATTTCCTCGTTCACGTTGTTAACTGCATTGAGGACGCCCTTGCCGAGGTAGCGCTCGCCACCGTCGCGAAGCTCGTGAGCCTCGTGAACACCGGTGGACGCACCGGAAGGAACGCCCGCAACGCCGTGGGATCCGTCATCCAAGAAAACTTCGGCTTCAACGGTTGGGTTACCGCGGGAGTCCAAGATTTCACGAGCAAATACGTGCATAATGTCAGCCACTGTGTGTCTCCTATTGACGTTGTGTGGATGCAAGATTATTCATCCATTGCAAGTTACACACGCTAAAAATGTTGAACAAACAAAAACTACTTTGTCCGTTTTTAGCGTCCTTCAACAATTATGCCAACAAATCGGACACTTTGGAACGCTGTGAGAGTGAGTTATTGCACAGCTGGCTGTCGCAGGGCGTAAGAAGCGGCCGCATTTCGAACCTTAACGAGGTAGTCATTGGACATGTTGTAGGAATAAATAGCATTCGTCCAACCGTCCGCAGTTGCTAAGTCTCTTCCGTCACATAGGAGGTTCGCCGCAGCTAGAGCGGCATCATCGATGTTGTTGGGGTCAGCTACCCCGTCACCATTAGCGTCGCGCCCGTAGCGTTTCCACGATTCAGGGATAAATTGCATCGGCCCTACCGCACGATCGAATTGAGGATCCCCGTCAAGCTCCCCCGAATCGGTATCTTTTACCTCCGCGAACCCAGGTGACCCGTCGAGCGGCACACCAATGATCGGCGGAAGCACGTTGCCGTCGGCGTCAATACTGCGGCTATCAAAAAGGTGGCCTGAGTATGTTCCGTGACGAGTTTCCACAAAACCAAGCCCGGCCAATGTTCCCCAACTGAGGTGACATTCGGGCCACGATTGGGCAGCAACTAACTCCGCGTTGCCATAGGCACGTATCGCCGCCGAGCTTATCGACGTCTCCTCTGCAATCGGATCAGCCCAAAACGCCAACTTATCTGAGGTGCGTCCCGGTGCGTTGATGTCGATCTGCGGAACGGCTTCAGCGCGTGCCGGCGGCACATCCGTGGGGACATCTTCTAATTGCCGTATCGGAGATACCCCACTCATGATGGATAGGGTCCACCCGACGATGGCAATGACCATAATGACTGCCAGCACTACTCCTAGCGCGCACCCTGCGGCTTTTCTCAACCCAAGACTCCCTAGTTTGTTTGAGCGTGTGCAGATCGGTGTTTTCCGGCTTCCCAGAGACGTTCTTGTTCTTCTATGGGTACTACTCCGTCGGAGCCGTCGAAAAGATAGGGCGAGCGTTGTTGCATTTTGGTCACAAAGCTTGCGGCTACATCGTCGAGGTTAAATTCGCCATGTCGTGCACCGATTTCGGCGTGAAAGAGCACTTGGAGTAGTACGTCGCCAAGCTCGGAAACAATGTGGTCGGTGGTTCCGTGGGCAACAGCTTGCGCGAATTCTTCGGTTTCTTCGTCGAGATATTCCAGAAGAGATTCGTGGGTTTGGGTTTGTTCCCATTCCCCACGGGCTACTGCTCGGCGCATCACGTCACGTGCTTGACCTAGGGCGTCGTGCCGGCTGGGAACTTCAATAACGCTTGCTCCATTGTTGATGGCTTCGATCACTTGTGGATCCAACTCATTGGTGCTTACAAGCAGGTCATCGGTTGCGAAACGCACAATGTCGTCGAGGTTCCAGCGAACTTTTACGGGTACCTCGTCGGTGAATCGTAGCTGTCCTTCGAGCTTGCCTACCAAATTAAAGGGGATCATGGATGGCCAACGGGCGTCGAGAAGCAGAACGGTCATGACTGACATAGTAATCATAGAGGCTTTGATAGCGGGTACCCGCTCCGGTGCTGGGCGTTCGTGGCGATATTGATTCTGCGGCAATTTCTTGTAACCTTTAGCTTTACTTAACCGCGTTTAGAATTACTTCATTTATCTGTATAGAGGTGCACATGGCTGCCGTTCCTAAGGGGACAGAATCGATGACCACCCCGGCCACCATCGTCGAAGCAACTTCTGCCAAAAGCCATAGCGTCCGCATCTGGACACTCATTGGGCTCATCATCGGCTCTACCGTTGGCTCCGGAATCTTCTCCCTGCCCCAAAACATCGCCTCCGTAGCCGCCCCAGGCGCCATGTTTATCGGCTGGCTGATCGCGGGAATCGGCATGCTCGCCGTCGCCTTCGTCTTCCAAATCTTGGCACACCGTAAGCCACACCTCGATTCCGGCGTCTACTCCTACGTGCGTGCAGGACTCGGTGACTACATCGGATTTACCTCTGGTTGGGGTTACTGGCTCGGCAGCGTAATTGCACAGGTCGGCTACGCCACCCTGTTTTTCTCCACGCTTGGCCACTACGTTCCGCTTTTTAACAGCGACAACCGCGTAGCCTCCGTCATCGGCGTCTCCCTTCTTACATGGGTAATTTTTGGCATTTTGTCCATGGGCGTCAAACAAGCGGCCTTCATGAATGCCGTCACCACAGTCGCTAAGCTCCTCCCCATTTTTGCCTTCATCATCCTCGTCGCCTTCCTAGGCTTTAGCTGGGACAAACTTACTCTCGACTTCTGGGGCGAATCCACTGGCAGCAGCGTATTCGAACAGATCCAAGGCATTATGCTGTTCACCGTCTGGGTCTTCATCGGCGTCGAGGGCGCATCGGTCTACTCCAAGCAAGCCCGCACGCGTCGCGACGTCGGCCGCGCCACCGTCATCGGCTTTTTCACCGTGCTGGTACTCCTCGTCTCGGTTTCCACCCTCTCCTACGGAGTGCTCACACAAGCCGAACTAGCAGCCCTTCCCGATAACTCCATGGCCAATGTCCTCGAGGCTGTTATCGGCCCATGGGGAGCAGCACTAGTATCCATCGGCCTATGCTTGAGCGTGCTGGGCGCCTATGTGTCATGGCAGATGTTGTGCGCAGAGCCTGTTGCCATGATGGCTTTCGACGGCCTTTTGCCCCGCAAACTCGGCACCATTAATGCCACAGGCTCCCCTGTTATCGCACAGCTGATTTCCACCATTGTGATCCAACTATGGGTCTTCGTGTTCTTCCTCAACGAAACGACCTATATCTCCATGGTGCAATTAGCAACAGTTCTCTACCTGCTGCCCTATGTGTTCTCCTCGCTCTACCTCATTTTGTTGGCTACCCGCGGCAAAGGAATCTCTCACCCTGCCGCAGGCACGCGTTTCGACGACTCCGGCCCCGACGTCAGCGCAGCCGACAACCGCCGACACCTCTTTGTCGGTGCAGTCGCATTCATTTACTCCCTGTGGCTGTTTTACGCAGCCGACTTGAAATACGTGCTCTTCGGCGCGCTCGCAGTTCTGCCAGGATTGATCCCCTACGTGTGGACTCGCCTGTACACAAAAGAACGAGTGTTCAACGCCTTCGAATGGTTTGTTGTTGCACTCATTATCATCGCAGCAGGCTTTGGTCTTTCGGGGATCATGACAGGATCAATGTCGCTATAACCCCGACGCCTTAATCCCAAGGGCTTTGGCCAACATCAAAGCCCTCAATATAGCCACGAATCGCCTCAGTTACCGCGTTGACTCCAAAAACAACTTCAGCCGTGAGCTGTTCTTTAGTCAGTGCGAAGGGGCTACCCAAAATGCGATAGTCGGCGTGCACAATCGTGGCGTTGTTCCCGTCGATAGGCTGCGTGGTTGTAAACATCACGGGCCCTATGCAGTTGACGTTAAATGCAGTAACCCAACGATCGGCGTCACAGGGGGAATCGTCGATACGCGCATCGGCGGTTGTGAGCACACTAAGCACCACACAATTGTCAGAATCGGCAATAATGACCGAGATTCCATCGACATCCGTAGTGGCAAAACCAGCATCGTCGATATGTACGTCACCGCCCTTGGCACGGATCGCAGATACTACCGCCTCGCAGGTTACAGGGTAGAGCTGCGGCCCTGCGGTTGGGCGTTCTTTTTTGTTAAAAAACCACGCCATTGTTATTGCTCCTGTTCTAAGTCCGCACCAGTAGTCACCATGAGCGCTGCGTCAAAGCAGTGGAAGGCGAGCTGGAAGTAGGCATCAAGAATTTGGCATAGCTGCGTGTCAGACAGCGGATGCGATTGATGAAGGTGCAGCCGAAACTCCAATGTTTTGGTGCCATCGCCCATCACGACGGGGATGAGTTTCCCCACGGGGACACGAGCGTTAGTGGAGTTTATGAGCTCTTCGATTTCTTGCTGCTTGTGGTCGGGAATAATCCCGTACCAGTTTGTGCGGGCGGTAACTAGGGTGTCGTCGATAATGAAGACGGTTTCTCCGGAGGGGAATCCAGCACCGACGAGGCCATCGTCGTCGATGGCGGAATCAATATCGAGCTTGTTGAGTATCGCTTGCAGCGATTCGCGGGTGATGTAGGTGTCCACACCACCCAGTGTGTTCTACATAACACTGGGTGTCAATGGAGGGGGTAGCTCAACGATTAACGCATACGGTATTTCCTACGTCGCGCTTCTCTACGATCTTCGTAGTCCTCATCGTCATTTCGCGCTTGTCTGCGCGCCGCTGCCCGTTGCGCTACGCGCTCCGCACGCGCCGCAGCAGGGCTCATGGGCTGCGCCACCGAGATCACTTTATCCGGCAGCTTCTCCCCTGTCACAGATACACGATCGTGTTCAAACATCTCCGCTATAAAGTCAGCAACCCACTGCAATAGTTCAACATCGCGAAGCTGTTTGTCCGTTACCTTCGCGCCTTCTTTAGGAAATGGCACCTGGATGGCCTTAGCAGCAGCGCGATATGTAGCAGACGGTGCCAGACGCTTGAGACGCACCTGCTTAGAATCAGTCAATTCCACTGGGTGCAGCTTGATGCGTGTGCCCTGCACACCAATATCGCTTAGCCCTGTCGCGCGTGCTAAGTGACGCAGGCGCGACACCGCCAGCAGCCGCCTTACCTCGTGGGGAACGGGACCGAAGCGGTCTTTCATTTCCTCAACCACAAGCGCCAAGTCCTTATCATTGGCCGAGGCGGCAAGTTTACGATAGACCTCAAGGCGCAATCGTTCTGAGTTGATGTAGTCCTCGGGGATGTGGGCGTCGACAGGCAAATCGATGCGGATCTCCTTCGGCCCCTGCTCCGTGGCATCGGCAACCTTGCCATCTGCTAGCGCACGGTATGCCTCGACCGCTTCTCCCACCAAACGAACATACAGGTCAAAGCCCACTCCGGCGATATGACCAGACTGTTGCGCGCCCAACACATTGCCGGCACCGCGCATTTCCAAGTCTTTCATGGCCACCGCCATACCAGCACCAAGATCGTTGTTTTGCGCGATCGTAGCAAGACGGTCATAGGAGTTTTCCGTCAACGTGGCACCCTTGGGATACAAGAAGTAAGCGTAACCCCGCTCGCGGGAACGCCCTACGCGCCCACGCAACTGGTGCAGCTGCGACAGACCCATGTGGTGAGCATTTTCCACGATAAGCGTGTTGGCGTTCGCGATGTCGAGACCGGTTTCAACAATCGTGGTACAGACCAGAACATCGTATTCACGATCCCAGAATCCCTGAACAGTTTGCTCTAGTAACTCTTCGCTCATTTGCCCATGCGCCACCACAATGCGTGCTTCCGATACGAGTTCACGCAGTTCCCGAGCCTTTTTCTCGATGTCAGAGACTTTGTTATGCACATAGAAAACTTGGCCATCACGAAGCAGCTCACGCCTAATGGCTGCCGCTACTTGTTTATCTTCTTGGGCGCCCACGTAGGTCAAAATTGGGTGTCGATCTTCTGGCGGGGTCAAAATGGTCGACATCTCACGGATACCCGCCATCGACATCTCCAAAGTGCGCGGGATCGGAGTTGCCGACATCGTGAGCACGTCCACATGGGTACGCAATGCTTTGATGTGTTCCTTGTGTTCAACACCAAAACGCTGCTCCTCGTCCACGATGACAAGGCCCAGATTTTTCCACTGCACACCTGTTTGCAGCAGGCGGTGCGTACCGATCACAATGTCAACGGAGCCGTCGGCAAGCCCTTTAAGGATCTCCTTTGATTCACTAGGAGAGGTAAAACGGCTCAGCCCCTTGATCGTCACGGGGAATCCTGCCATGCGTTCTTCAAAGGTGCTCAAATGCTGTTGGGCCAGCAAGGTTGTAGGAACAAGCACCACGACTTGACGACCATCTTGTACCGCCTTGAATGCCGCACGCACAGCAACTTCGGTTTTGCCATAACCTACGTCACCGACCACCACGCGGTCCATTGGCGAAGGCTTCTCCATGTCCGCTTTCACCGCGTCAATAGCAAGCATCTGATCTTCGGTTTCCACATAGGGGAAGTTATCTTCCATCTCGTGCTGCCACGGGGAATCAGGTGCAAACGCATGCCCCGGCGCGGATTGCCGCTTGGCATACAGCTCGACTAGTTCACCAGCGATTTCTCGCACCGCTGCGCGAGCTTTCCTTTTGGTGTTCTTCCAGTCCGAGCCACCCATTTTAGAAAGGGTAGGTTTTTCACCGCCGACATATTTACTCAGCATGTCGAGGGAATCCATAGGCACATACAGTTGATCTGCTGGCTGCCCGCGTTTCGACGCCGCGTATTCCAACACGATGTATTCGCGCCGCGAAGTCTCATCACCGGACTGAATCACACGCTCGGTCATCTTGAGGAACCGACCGATGCCATGGGTTTCATGGACCACATAGTCGCCGGTTTTCAAAGCAAGCGGGTCCACACGGTGGCGGCGCTTGGCTGGGCGACGCTTCGCACCAGCAATGTCACCAACTCGGTTACCGGTAAGGTCAGTTTCTGTGATCACCACCAGCGGCAATGCAGGCTTCCCAGGTTGCTTTCGTACCTTGGGAAATACCAAACCTGCATGGCTCATCGCCTGATACAGTGTCACTTCACCCAAGGTTGGCTGCCAGCCAGGTGTTGCCACCTTCGTGGGGATTCCTTGTTCCTTAAAGCGTTCCACCATGCGCTTAATAGCGCCTTGAGCAGGAGCAATAAAGGCTGCCGCACCGCCGTCGCGCGTATGTGCAAGTAGCAGAGCCATCATCTGATCGATCTGTTCGAGATCGCCACGCGGCGTAGGTCCCGGCTCAAATTCCAACGGGAGGGTGTCGCCGTCTGAGGTTTCAAACATGCCAGGTGGCGCAAAAGTCCACCATGGCATGGTGTGCTTCTGTGCTGTCTTTTCCAGCGATTCATAGGAGCGATACGAGCTGGCATCAAGATCGAGGCCACGCGTTGCCACGGGAGCATCAGCGCCCATAGCAGCAGCCTCCCAACCAGCCGCCAAAAACTCGGCATCCGTAGCTTGAAGATCTGCTACACGAGTACGAATCTTTTCGGGACCGACCACCACAATATGGGTGTTTTCGGGCATAAGCTCAGCAAGGGTAACCATGGGTTGATCAACCAACGCTGGGATCAAGGCCTCCATGCCATCTGACGGGATAGAGTCAGAAATTTTAGCCAGTAGCTCCTGCAACGTTGGGTTTCCTTGAAACTTCACAGCGAGCTCAGCTGCACGTTGCGCAATTTCTTGGGTAATAGGCAGTTCTCTCGCTGGGAAAACCTCTACCCGCGACACATCCGAATCAGGAATCGCACGCTGATCAGCAACCTGGAATCCACGGATTTCTGAAACCTCATCGCCCCAAAATTCCACGCGTACTGGATGCTGAGCCGTTGTGGGAAACACATCCAAAATGCCGCCGCGCGTCGCAAATTCACCACGCTTAGCCACCAAATCCACATGGTGATAAGCCCGAAACACCAACTGCTGTGTTGCTTCTTCCAAACTGCATTCGGAATCAACTTCCAACACCAAAGGATCTCGACCAGCAACCTGTGAAACAATCGGCTGGCTGAAGCCACGCGCAGCCGTCACCACCACTGAATAGTCTGCAATATGCGACAAGATACGTGCTCGCTGACCAGCAATATCAGCACCTGGGCTCAAGCGTTCATGCGGCAACGTCTCCCATGCCGGAAACCACGTCACCTTTTCCCCCAACATGGCACGCAGCTCAGCAGATAAGTCCTCTGCCTCACGCCCCGTAGCCGTCACCACAAGCACTGGGGCGCGGTGTGCCAACGCAGCAATCGCCCACGGCCGTGCCTGATCGATGCCTGTGATATGCAGATGGGGTTCGCCTACATGCTGAAGCAGTCCCTTGATTTTTGGATCGGTGGCAGCAACTTTGAGCAAACCAGCAAGCATTGGTGGTTGTGCCGCAGGCACGGATTTATCAGGCACGAACATGCCCTCCCTTCGTGAGGAAACGATTCAGTGAGTCTAGCGAGTATTAGTGGGCGCCCAACGTCTCTGGAGGACTATCAATGTTAGACAACTGCGGGTTTGCTTCCATTCCGGCAAGCCCGTTCCAGCACAGATTTACGATGTGAGCAGCGACCTGCTCTTTCGTCGCCGCATTGGGTTCTTTACGACGGTCCAACCACCACTGCGCAGTCATAGAAACCATGCCCACCAGCGCTTGGGCATACAACGTCGCATTCTTCGGATTTAATCCAGAACGCTCAAATGCTTGACCGAGGATATGAGAAACCTGCTCGACTGCGTCGTTAAGCAAGGTGGAATAGCTATGATCTTGACCTGCTTTCATGTCCCGCACCAAGATCTGAAACGCATCCGTTTCTTCCTCAACATACGTCAACAACGCGACCACCGCTTGCTCAATGCGAGCACGTGAACGCCCCGTCTGCATGGAATCGGTGATGACCGATTGGAGTTTCACCATCTCACGATCCACAATCACGGCATATAAACCCTCTTTGCCGCCAAAGTGCTCGTACACCACAGGCTTGGATACCCCAGCGCGAGCTGCGATTTCCTCCATGCTTGCACCATCAAAACCACGCTCAGCAAATACCTCGCGACCAATCGCGATCAATTGCTCACGGCGCTGAATGCCACTCATCCGCTGTCGAACCATAATTATTCAGCCTACCTCCTAGAGGAGCACGGACACTGCAGACCTATGCGCCATGCAAAAATCCCACCGAATCTACACGATTCGATGGGATCGAAATGCTTCCCCACCAGGACTCGAACCTAGAATGACGGTACCAAAAACCGTAGTGTTGCCGATTACACCATGGGGAAAGGTAGTATCCAGGAGTGCTGACTACTTCCGGAAAGGTATCCTACATACTTTTTGTTCTCATGGGAAATCTGCCCCACTAACAGCAAAATTACGCCCATCTCCTATTGCCATTTTTTAAACAGCTCTGCATAACGGCCCCCAGCCTCTAGAAGGAAGTCGTGTGTGCCGTCCTCCACAATCTCACCGTTATCCATCACGATGATGCGATCAGCCAACTGTGCTTGGTCCAACCGGTGAGCAACGATCAGCGAGGTACGCCCTCGGGCGACCGCTGTTGCTGCGGCTTCAAGCTGCCGTGCATTTTCGCTGCCTGCTTCGGCGGTAGCTTCATCCATGATGAGCACCGGAGGTTGCAACAAAATGATGCGGGCCAGACTAATCTGTTGTTGGATTTCAGGTGCAAGCTCTGCAGCTCCTGCGCCGACCATGGTGTCGAGGCCATGTGGGAGCCAGCGTTGCCACATGGCTGATTGCGGATGCAATCCGACTTCGGCGAGAGCATCGAGGATGTCTGCATCACTTGCTTCGGGTTTGGCCATCGAGAGGTCGTCGCGAAGCGTACCGGCGAAGATATGTACTTCTTGACTAATAAGTGCCACGTGTCGCGAGGTCCAGGCGTCGTCGATAGTGTCGGTTGCGTGATCGCCGATATAGACGTGCCCACTAGTGGGACGCTGAAGCCCTGCGATAATTCCAGCTAGTGTGGATTTTCCGGCACCAGATGCCCCAACGAGTGCCGTGGTCGTTCCGGCAGCCAAGGTGAGGTTGATGGAATTAAACACGGTCGCACCACTGGGGTATGCAAAGGTGAGATCACGAACGCTTACCGTCGGCGGGGTGCGAAGATCCGCTGGGGTGGGTTTGGTGTGTTGTTGGTTCAAGGTAGCAAGGCGGACCGCACGACCGAGGCTGGTCAAAGCGTTTTGAATGTCACCGGAGAAAAACATCACGTTAAACACGTGCATTTCCATGCGTGACACCAATGTGATGGCCGCGGTTGCTTGACCAAAGGTGATGTGGCCATTGTGGGTTAGCCACGTTGCGATGCAAAAGCACACCACCACAATCGAGGTATAGGCGATAGTGCCGTGTCGTAGCAATCGTGTTACTAGCGGCATGCGGTCAGCAGCTTTGATTACTGTTTGCCACGAGGTGTGTTCTAAACGCCGTGTAGCCCAGTCGCGTAGTCCCAACGCACGCAGCGTGGGGAGCCCTTTGATGGTGTCTAAAAGCAAGTTGTTGCGTTGCGCCTCAGCATCAGAAAAGCTGTTGGTTGCTGTAGGAAGAAGCGCGAGGTTTGCTTTGGCGAAGGGGTAGATCGCCAGCATGACAACGATGAATGCCACCACAAAGCCCCAGTGGATGAGCCCTAACGCCACAAACGTAAAAGGGAACATAAGGCAGGTGATAATAAGGCGCACGCCGATCATATTTGCGATACGCACTGCCTCGTCAATGTCTTTGGTCAACCGAGTAATCACGTTTCCGGTTCCCAGCGCGACAATGTCGGGGATAGGCGCGCGCAGAGCCGATACCAAGCATGAGCGACGAACATCTACGCTCAACAGTCGGGCTCGCGAGCTCACGATATATTGGCCATAAGCACGACCGACCGTATCGAGGAACAATCCCGTAGCGATAACGACTATCATCAGCCAAAAGGCGCGCTGCCCTGTTCCGAATGGGAAACGTTCAATCCCATTGATGATGTCGACAAGCGCACCGATAGCAGACGACGTCACCACCATGGCCGTTAGCGCTACCGCAAAATTACCTATAAGCAACGCCCACCATGTCAACCTCGGACGAGACGGCAAGGTAGCCAAAAAGGCACCGATTTCGCGTATCGACGCCGGCTGCAGCAGCGCAGACTCAGTACCCGTAGCCATTTATGCCAGCTCCTTATCATCAATAACCGTGTCAGCCACCGCTGCCCACGCCCGCGAAGTCGTAATCACAATCGTGGTCTTTCCTTGACGAAACTCCTTCACATGTGCCGTCACGCGATCAAGAGTCACAGCATCGAGCCCCGTTGTGGGCTCATCCAGAATCAAAATCTCTGGATTCATCCCCAATACCCGCGCTAGGGCGACACGTTGGCGTTGGCCGCCAGACAAGTTGAGGCCGGATTCTCCGATAAGGGCACTCGGCACTCCCCCGTGGGGAACGCCACCAAGGCGTTTCACTACATCGGTACTACAACTAGCCTCAATCACCTGCTCTATTTCTTCAGACGAAAGCTGCTGTAACGGATCGATGTTGTCGGTAAGCGTGCCTTGGAAAACACTGACAGCGTGCGGTGCAGCAATAGCTCCACGGTGCTGGACGAGGTGTTCCGTAAGTTCGTGCACTGTTTCTCGTGCACGAGGAGTCGTAGGCGCCCAAACTGTGAGTCCAGAGTCAACGTGGATACTGCGCTGTGCTTCCCCGTGGCGAGGTTGGGCCAGTTGCTCCGACAGCTTGTTAATACGACGTCCGCTGGCAACCGCGCGTGCCCAGAAGTCGGTAAGAAATCCCAACGAATATCCCGTAATCGAAAGTGCTGGAACGGCAAGCAGCGTTACTGTGAGGAACTGTCCCGAAGAAATGTCCCCATGCATCGTGAGCCATCCGCCGTAGGACAGCACCGCGAGAGTAAAAATCATCGGGATCATTTGGCGAATCAAGGTGGTAATGGAAGACACCTTCGCGTCTTGAAGCATGACCGCCAACGCGGCCGCAGTGGCAGCGTCGAAACGCTGTTCACTAGCATCGACCGCGCCCAGACCTCGAACCACGCGCCCACCTTGGGCTAAATCTGTAGCCAACGACACCGACTCGGACTCCATATTGCGCCGCTGACCAGAAACTTTTGTAATCGCCTTACCCGTGAAATAAGACACTGCCGCCGTGGCCACGCCACCTCCTAGCACGGCCGCGCCCAGTGGAAGCGAAAACTGCGCAATGGCCACCACGGTGCCCAAAAGATAGGCAAACATGGCCACGGGAAAACTGAAATTCTGCTTCACGCTGACCAACTGTTGGACATCCTCGTCCACGGTATTTAACAGCTGACCTGGGGTGAGATCGCTCGGATGAGAGGTAGAAAGACGTCGCACCAGCGCGAAACGCACATGGTGAACACCGCGCTGAATAGCGATCTCAGTCACTGCATCAGCGGTGGACTGACACAGGTACACCATCCATAAAAATGCTGCGACACCAGCCATCGGAGCTAGAGCGTCGGCAAGCGTTCCACTGCCTAGCGTGCCGTCAACCGCGCGGCCTATCACCGCCGACACTCCCACCGACGCCAGCGATGAAGCGATCATCACTGCAACCGTGTAGATACTCACCCACGGGTACATCCACAATATTGACCATGCTGCCTTCGGCCCCGAACCCCATCCACGAGGTGGCAAACAGTCACGACTAACCGAGGGAGTGGCCGGCGCAAGCCACGACCACGTCACCATGCGTGGAGGAACCTGATTCGGCCGAGTAAAAAGACGCCATTGCATAAGAGTTAACCGTACACACCTGCGCCTAATAACCTAAGTGCGGATTCACCTCCGTTGGCATCGTTTCCCCACGGGTAAAAGCTTGGGCATTCGCATCAAAAATCCGCGCCACATGAAGTTCGGCTACATGATCAGAAGCTGCCATATGCGGAGTGATCGTACAGTTCGGCATGCTGTGTAACGCGTGAGAATCTGGTAACGGCTCGGGGTCGACCACTTCTAAGCCAGCACCAGCGATAACGCCTCGTTGGAGGGCATCGACAAGGTCGTCGGTTACAACAGTGGCACCACGGCCTACGTTGATAAAGATCGCAGAAGGCTTCATCTGTGCAAACACATCGCGATCAACTAGCCCTTTGGTTTCTTGGGTAAGCGGCAAAATATTGACAATAAAATCCCCACGCGACCAGAGCGCATGCGCATCTTTCATAGCGAAGGTTTCATCAGCACCCGCCACGCTGCGACCAGAACGGTTCACCGCAATCACATGCATGCCAAAAGGTTCTAAGAGACGGATCAGTTCTTTAGCGATTCCGCCCGCACCAAAGATCACCACGCAACGCGGCTCCCCTACCGAATGTAGCCACTGCTGGCTTCGATCAAGATCGCGGGCTACCCGCCACGTTCCTGCAAGCGCAAAAGCCTTATGGTGATGTGCCTGCGAAAGCATAAGCCCCAAGGCGGATTCAGCAACCGGTTGTGCAAAGCCACCAGCCATATTTGCCCAGCGAACCCCAGTATCGGTGATCACATGGGCGTCGATAAGCTGATTAACGCCTGTAAAACAATGCTGCACAAAACTAACTGAATCTGGGATTGTAGGGATCCGCAGCGGACGCGACTCCGTATTGATGTAAGCCTCAGCATGCTCAAGCGTATCGACGCGCTGATGCCCCAGCGCTTCAAGATCAGCAATCGTGCGCTGCCATACATGTGGACCCATAAAGTACTTCACAAGCCCCCATCATACGGAGATCAGCTACCCACGCAGCACCGCGCGTGCCGACGCCACCAAGCACAACGTCACCGTCCCCACAAGGCACAACGTCCCCACCGCACCCAGCCACACCAAGGGTTGAATCTGAGTACCCGCACCAAGCAACGTAGCCCCCAACGCCAAAGTACCGATGGGGAACGTCAACGCCCACCAACCAGGGCTAAACGGCATACGCTTACGAAAACCGCGAAGCGTAATCGCACACGCCCACGCCACCATGGGAATACCTACGACAACCATAATCCAGCCATAGGTGTGCGCAATCTGATGAACCGACTGCCCAAACCCCTGAACAAGGACGTGTTCTGCTTGCAACGCCATCGCCTGAGCAGCCGCAGTCGACTGGCCTACCATGCCCAGCGGAATCCATGCTGATGCCGAAGCAGCAACAGGGATCGTAGCAACTCGCCAAAAGTGGTGATACACACACGAGAAAATCACAGCACCCGCATAAAACGACAAGAAGAAACACGCCGCCGAGGCCACCTGCAGCCACAACACCACCCCGTGGGGAACGTGCGCAGCCAAATTAGCGCCAGTAGTCGACGACACCATCGGCGCCACTACTGCCAGCCCCCACACAGTCGTGGGATCACCACGATCTACTCCAATAAGTCGGAACGCAAAAACTAGCGCCGTAGATACGCCGACGACAGTTCCAAACACCCACATCCACGTATTTACTACCCAAATCGAATCGTGCCACTGCGGCAAATATGACGGAATGACCACTGTGGACGCCGACCCCACAGACAAATAGCCCATCGACACTGTGGACCAAAACGGTAGCGCCGTCATCGCACGAACCGAAGCCGTAAAAACCTGCGGATCCCGCATCACACGAACAATAAAACCAACGCTTAAAAATAACAGCAATGCCCACGCCACGATGAGGATTGCCAAAGCCAGATCATGTGCACCAGGCAGACGTTCAGCGTGAATCTGCAACAAGTTCGCCAAAATGCCCGTACCCATCACCGAGGGGAACCACACGGGACCAGGCCCAGGCAGTGGAAGATGTTGTGGCTGAGAAGAAGAATCAAGCGGGTTATTATTCACGAATCATTACTGTGGCACGCATTGATACGACAGTGGTAACACACGTTATTCACTCCCCCATGTGCACCGGATATAGCCATTGGTAGAGTGGCCAATGTGAAAACTTTTGTCGAGCCCACAGCTCTCGCACTACTCATCGCAGTCGACGAATACGGCAGCGTGAGCGCCGCTGCGGACATCGTGGGCACGTCGCAAGCAAATGCCAGCCGATCCCTCAGCCGTGCCGAACATCGCCTCGGAGCCCAACTCCTCGACCGCGGCCCCCAAGGCACCACCCTCAACGCAGCCGGACAAATCGTGGTCCAACACGCACGCACCATCATCCGCGGCTACCACGACCTCGAAGCCGCCTCTCGAAACCTCGGTGACTCCCCCGTGGGGCTACGAATCGCTGCCAGCAACACCATCGCCGATCACCTACTCCCACACTGGCTTCATGTTTGGGAAGGCTCAGTACTAGCACTAACCACCACCAATAGTTCAGAAGTAGTCGCTGGCATCCACCGCCGCCAATGGGACCTCGGATTTATCGAAGCCCCAGAATTTAGCGCCGGAATCCATCACAGTGTGGTTGCCCACGACGAGCTCATCGTGGTGTGCACACCCGATCACCCCATGACACAGCTCGACCACGTCACCATCACCGATCTATCTACCACCGCACTCATCACCCGCGAAAAAGGATCAGGTACACGCATCTGTCTCGAACGCGCCTTGGGACAACCGCCGCTGATCAAATTAGAAGTGTCATCAAATGCTGCGGTTCGATCCGCTGTCCTTTCCGGATCAGCTCCAACAGTTTTATCGCATACGGTAGTCAAAGACGATCTAGCTGCAGGATCACTTAAACGAATCCCCACGGAGGGAATCGACCTCACCCGTCCCCTGACTGCTGTGTGGTCAGGGCCACGAGCCCTTCCTCCTACTGCCGCACAATTGGTTGCAGTGGCGCGTGAGCTTTCGTGCACTGAGTCATCGCTATAAGCTAGTACGGCACACTAATTATCAGACGCGGTGGCGATGGAATAGACAGCCACCAGACTTTGCCTCTCCAAGGAGTATGTCACCTGTGAGCAATCCTCATTCCAGCGCAGTGATCGTGTTAGCGGCCGGAGCTGGCACCCGAATGAAATCCGCAAAACAAAAAACTTTGCACTCGATCGGTGGCCGTTCGCTGCTGGCGCATTCCCTGCACGCAGCAGCAGGATTAAGCCCACAGCGCATCGTGGCAGTTATCGGACATCGTCGTGAGCAAGTCCGCCCCGAGGTCGAGGCCGTTGCCGCCACCGTGGGCTGCGAAATCTCCGTAGCGGTCCAAGAGCAACAAAACGGCACTGGCCATGCGGTTCAATGCGCGATGCACGAACTCGAAGGCTTCGAAGGCACTGTCGTGGTCACTAACGGCGATGTTCCATTGTTGCGATCAGAAACGCTTCGCTCGCTTGTCGACGCCCACACCGCCGTCCCCACGGCCGTCACCGTGCTCACCATGTCGCTGAGCGATCCCACCGGCTATGGCCGCATCGTACGCAACGAAGAAGGAGAAGTCACCGCCATTGTTGAGCAAAAAGACGGTGATGAAGAAACCCTCAAGATCACCGAAGTCAACTCTGGTGTTTTTGCTTTCGATGCCGCCATTTTGCGATCCAGCCTCGGCAAACTGGATTCCAACAACGCCCAAGGCGAGCTCTACCTCACCGATGTTTTAAGCATCGCACGCACCGAAGGCCACCCCGTTCGCGCATACCGCGCACACGATCACCGTGAACTCGCCGGAGTCAACGATCGCGTTCAGCTCGCCCAAGCAGGAAAAATCCTGAATCAGCGTCTCGTCGAAGATGCCATGCGTAACGGTGCCACCATCGTCGATCCCGACACCACGTGGATCGACTCCGAAGTCACCATCGGACGCGACGTTATCATCCATCCGGGGACCCAACTTTTGGGGAATACCAGCATCGCGGATAACTGTGTGCTTGGCCCCGACACCACCTTGACCAACATGGTCATTGACGAAGACGCACATGTGATTCGCACCCACGGATTCGATTCACGCATCGGCGCCCACGCCAACATTGGCCCCTTCACCTACATCCGTCCTGGGACCGTTGTGGGCGAAAACGGCAAACTCGGTGGCTTCGTCGAAGCCAAGAATGCCCAGATTGGACGCGGTTCCAAAGTGCCACACCTGACCTACATTGGCGATGCCACGGTAGGTGAAGAGTCCAACATTGGTGCCTCCAGCGTCTTCGTAAACTACGACGGTGTGAACAAGCATCACACCACGATTGGCTCCCATGTACGCACCGGCTCCGACACCATGTTTATCGCTCCAGTCACCGTGGGCGACGGCGCATACTCTGGAGCAGGTACAGTAATTAAAGAGGATGTTCCCGCGGGAGCACTCGTCGTCTCCGGCGGCAAACAACGCAACATTGAAGGCTGGGTGGAAAAAAACCGCCCCGGCACTCCAGCTGCCGATGCCGCCCGTCAGGCACATGCCCACGAAACCAAGGAAGGTTAAGCGAAAACATGACTTCGCACAACTGGACCGCGAACCAGAAGAATTTGATGGTATTAACTGGTCGCGCCCACCCAGAGCTTGCCGACGCCGTCGCAAAGGAACTGGGCGTAGAAATCACCCCCACCACCGCACGCGACTTTGCCAACGGTGAAATCTTCGTCCGCTTCGAAGAGTCCGTCCGTGGCTGCGACGCATTCGTCCTCCAGTCACACACCCAGCCACTCAACAAGTGGCTGATGGAGCAGCTCATCATGATCGACGCCCTCAAGCGTGGATCCGCCAAGCGCATCACCGCAATCCTGCCGTTCTACCCTTACGCACGTCAGGACAAGAAGCACCGCGGCCGCGAGCCCATCTCCGCTCGCCTCGTCGCAGATTTGCTCCGCACCGCCGGCGCTGACCGCATCGTCTCCGTCGACCTGCACACTGACCAGATCCAAGGCTTCTTCGACGGTCCAGTCGACCACATGCACGCGATGCCAATCCTCACGGACTATATCAAGGGCAAGTACGATCTCGACAACGTCGTTGTCGTCTCCCCAGACGCAGGCCGTGTTAAGGTCGCCGAAAAATGGGCTAACACCCTTGGCGATGCCCCCATGGCATTCGTCCACAAGACCCGCTCCGTCGACGTAGCCAACGAAGTCGTCGCCAACCGCGTTGTCGGCGACGTAGCCGGCAAGACCGCCATCCTCCTCGACGACATGATCGACACCGGCGGAACCATCGCCGGCGCAGTCGGAGTCCTTCGCGACGCCGGTGCCGAAGACGTCATCATCGCCTGCACCCACGGCGTATTCTCCGGCCCAGCCCGCGAACGCCTCTCCCAGTGCGGCGCCAAGGAAGTCATCACCACCGACACCCTGCCACAGTCCACCGAAGGCTGGGACAACCTCACCGTCTTGTCCATCGCACCACTGCTGGCAAAGACCATCCACGAAATTTTCGAAAACGGCTCTGTGACCACCCTCTTCGAGGGCCAAGCTTAACCTCTCACGGAACACACAATCCCGCGCGCGAGTACCTCGCACGCGGGATTTTTCTCACTCTACCCACCCATCATGAGACAATAAACAACTGCACAGTTTCCCCACGGGAAGGAGAACCCCACCATGACCACAACCAACTCCTACACCGGCCAACTCGGCGCCTTCCTCACTCCCCACGGGGACACCTGTTTTCGAGTCTGGTCTCCCGACGCCGCAACCGCTGACCTCCTCATCGAAAACCACACCGTGAGCATGCACCCCATCGGCGATGGGGCATGGGAGGCGAAACTAAAGGGCGATCGCCACGGTCAACGGTATAGTTACCGTCTTTCCCTCCGTGGGGAAACGATAGAATCAGTAGACCCCTATGCTCGGGCGGTCACGGCGAACGGAACGCATGGGGTCGTCGTCACGCAATCTCATCCCGTGCCCCGCATGCCGTCCTTTAGCGAACCCACCGACGCCATCATTTATGAAGCACACGTACGCGACCTCAGCATCGCTCCCAACAGCGGAATCCACAACAAAGGCCGCTTCCTAGGACTCACCGAACGCGACACCCACACCACCGCTGGCAACCCCAGCGGCCTCGACTACATCCTGAGCCTCGGGGTCACCCACATCCAGCTCCTGCCCATCTTCGACTTCGGCTCCGTCGACGAAACCGGCGACCTTAGCTACAACGCCCAATACAACTGGGGCTACGACCCCATGAATTACAACGCGCCCGAAGGCTCCTACTCCAGCAACTCCAACGACCCCTTCACGCGCATCGACGAACTCAAACACACCATCCGCACGCTTCACGACGCAGGCCTGCGCGTCATCATGGACGTCGTCTACAACCACGTCTACGACACCACCACCTCCCCACTCGAACGCACCGCCCCCGGTCACTACTTCCGCATGACCGACGACGGCGCCTTCCACGACGGCACCTTCTGCGGCAACGAAACCGCCTCCGAAAACCCCATGATGCGCAAATTCATCATCGACTCCGTCACCCACTGGGCCACCGAATACGGCCTCGACGGCTTCCGATTCGACCTCATGGGCATCCACGACGTCGACACCATGAACGCCATCCGCACAGCCCTCGACGCCATCGACCCCTCCATCATCATCCTCGGCGAAGGCTGGAACCTCGGCAACCACCCACCACACATCCTCCCAGCCAACCAACACAACGCCGCCCACATGCCACGCATCGCCCACTTCAACGACTCCCTCCGCGACACCCTCAAAGGAAGCACATTCCACTCCAACTCCCGCGGACTACTCACCGGCGACCACAACCCCAAACACATGTGGACCCTCTTCAACAACATCAAAGGCGCCCAACACCTCCCAGGACTCAACTTCACCAGCGCCAATCACACCGTCAACTACATCGAAGCCCACGACAACCACACCCTCTACGACCGCCTCCACCTCCTCCTACCCAACACGCCTCACGACGAGCTCATCCGACGCTGCCAACTCGCCACCACCATCCAATACCTCGCCTGCGGAATCACCTTCATCCACGCAGGACAAGAATTCGCCCGCACAAAAAACAACACCGAAAACTCCTACAACTCACCCGACCACATCAACGCCATCGACTACGACCGCGCCGCACAACACCCCCACAGCGTCCAACTCCTTCGCGACCTCAACAACTTCAGAAAAACACACACCGAGCTGTTCCCCACCGAATACGACGACATCAACGAGCTCTACGAAGCAACGCTCGTGAGCGGTGACTTCCTCACCTACTCCGTGGGGAAACAAACAACAGTCGCCATTAACTTTTCAACGCAACCACGCTCGATCCCCACGGAGGGATACTTCGCAGTGCTTCTCGACGACCATGTGTTCCCCACGGACAAACAGATTGAAACGAACTCGTGGACGGTCGCTCCTCTCTCCGTAAGCATCCTCCAGCAAGTTAGTTGATAGAAAACCGCACGTTGTGGTATTGTTTCGTCCGTCTCGGCGAGGGCTGCGAATTTCTCTGAAACATCAAAGCCGTTATCGACGCGATAGTATTCAAAAGCTTTGTTTGCCTGCGAAGACTCGACGACGACATTTTCGAGTTGACCGCAGGCTTTATCATTCCTCGTGCACTTTAGGCGTGATACTGCGGTCGAAAAATACCAACGACAAGGAGTTATCACATGGCTGATTACACCACCATTGCTGCACAACCCCGTAACGAATTCGGCAAGGGCTTCGCTCGTCGTCTCCGCGTTGCAGGTCAGGTTCCTGGCGTCATCTACGGCGTAGACGTTGAGGCTCCAATCCACTTCTCCATCAACCGTCTCGAGCTGCACGCTGTTCTCCGCGCGCACGGCGTTAACGCCATCATCGAGCTCGACATCGAGGGCGAGAAGCACCTCACCATGATCAAGCACGTTGATCAGAACGTCTTGACCCTCAACGCTGACCACGTTGACCTCCTCGCCATCAAACGCGGCGAAAAGGTTGAGGTCGAGGTTCCTGTGGTTCTCACCGGTGAGACCGCACCAGGCACCACCTTGGTTCAGGATGCTGACGTTGTCCTCGTTGAGGCAGACGTTCTCTCCATCCCAGAAGAGATCACCTTCTCCGTCGAGGGCCTCGACGTAGATTCCAAGGTTCTCGCAGGCGACCTCGCAATGCCAGCCAACACCTCCTTGGTTGCAGACGCTGAAACCGTTATTGCTTCCGTCAACCATGAAGAAGTTGCTGAAGAAGCAGAAGAGACTGAAGGCGAAGACGCCGAAGAAGCTCCAGCTGCAGAAGGCGAAGAGTAAAAACTCTCGAAGCCGGCCTGTTTTGTACAGGCCGGCTTTTTGCTGCCACAATACCTTTGTGACTTCGCCATATCTGATCGTCGGCCTTGGAAACCCAGGACCGGAATACACAAAAACACGCCATAACATCGGTTACATGGCTATCGACGAACTCCTCACGAGAACCAGTCCCATGCCAGCCACGCTTACCGTGCATAAAAAGACCAACACGCTAGTGGCAGAAACTCGGTTGGGAACGCAGAAGGTTATCGTCGCAAAGCCGCGCGCGTTTATGAATCTTACGGGCCCTTCCGTGAGGAAACTCGCGGATTTCTTTACGGTAGATAGAGATCGCATCGTTGTCTTATACGACGACTTAGACTTGGAGTTCGGTGCCATCAAGTTTCGCCACGGGGGTGGGGACCACGGGCACAACGGGTTGAAGTCAATCACGCAGGCTTTGGGAACAAAGGATTATATCCGTGGCGGAATAGGAATCGGTCGTCCACCAGGGCGGATGGCTCCGAAAAGTTTTGTACTGAAGCCTTTTTCTAAAATTGAGCAGTCTGAATTGCCAATTGTGTGCGCAGATGCGGCAGACGAGGTGGAGAGGATTACCACTTCCGAGCTTTAGTTAAAGCTTGTTTGAGGGCGGCGTCGTCAAGCTTGAGGGCGCCGGATTTTTTGAGTCGGTGCAGTACAACTGGGCAAGTTTTGCAACGCGGATTGGACTTGCAGCATTTCTTTTTGTGCTTGCCTTTGGCGGCTTTTGATCGCAATTTCGCTAAGTCCATAGGCGAAAAGATATCACAGCCCGAAATGCCTGATTGCCCACGAGCGTGCAGACTTCTGGGCCAACACGTGATTGTTGAAACGAATCGATTTCGTAGGATCTGGGGGCTGCCATCCAATCCGGCCGTTGTGTTTATCCCTCACGTAGTGGCCGTTTTTGTGCTTCCCTTTGGCATGGTCGTCATCGTTGAGTGCATTATGTGGACCGCATGTTAGACAAAGATTCTTCAGATTCGTGTCGCCACCGTTTTTCCAAGCCTCGATGTGATGAGCCTGGCCGCGATACGCAGCACGGGTACACTGCGGATCCGCGCACAACAGTTGATCAGCTGTAAGAATCAAACGCTGTTTGTCATTAGCAAAGCGCTGCGTTCGATAAAGATCCACAGGCTCTGCCATTTCGTCGTAGACGATGGCATATCCGAAATCCGCAAGTAAATGATCAGCAAGCTCAGAAGCGTGAATCTTCGCCCCATCCGTAGAAACTAGCCACTGATCCCCCACGTGACGCCAGCCATCGGCGGGAATCATGATGAGTCCCTCACGGAGAGGACGCGATGACTGGGACACCGGAAAATCGCCAAGCAATGCATCGGAAAGTGCGTCGGCAAGCGCTTGTTGCATGGAGATTGTGTCGCTTTTGCGGGTTTTTGCCTTATCGACGAGTTTCGCTTCGATCGCCGTCATCGTTTCATCAGGCAAGCTCGTAATGAGGTATCGCATGCCATTGGCATCGGGGTGATGGGAAAACCTCGCATACCGTAGAGAATGCTGACGCGCAGGATTAGGGCCATTACGCTTTTCGAGTTGATCGTTGGCGAATTGTTTGATCGCTGTATACCCATTATCAACAGCAAACCGGTGAAGTTCGAGGCGAAATTCCTCACGGAGAGGGGCGTCAGCAAGCCGCCCTACTTTGCAGTTAATCAGTGCCAACACATCAATGCTGAAATTGTTCTTTTGAGCGATGTCAATAGCCTGAGCTCGCAGCTGTGGCTGGTCCGTGGGACCAAAAAGCGCTTTCGCTGTTTTCTGATAGCGCCCCACGCGAGTCGGATCGAAGCCCAAAACAGCGGCAAGGTCCTCTTTGGATTTCAGACTCGTCCCGTGAGCGAAGATTTCCTTCGCTAATTCGATCCCATGGCCCGCGAGCGCAGCCAGCTGTGCGGTAATGCTCATAGGCTCGGACTGTAACGTTTTTCAGAATTTGTTCAGCAGAAAAATTCCACATCCCGCCTTTCGACGTTTCCCCACGGGGGAGAGTTATTCACACTTACGGCTCTTCCCCCTTTTTTGTTCCCCACGGGCTGCCCATTTCTGGGATAATGGATGCCTTTCTTTTCCCCACGGGGAGGTGTGCCAGACTTAGGCCATGGGATTTTTTAGTGATGTTGTCGCTCGTATTCGTGGTGTTGGCCAATCGGGTTTGTCGGGGGCCGAGCCTGTGGATTGGGTTGTTGTGGGATTGGGTAATCCTGGGGTTCGGTATGCGTCGACACGCCATAACGTGGGTTATATGGTGATTGATGAATTGTTGGGGGCTGTTGGGTTGTTGCCGCTGCGGGGGTTTAAGGCGTCTGGTGCTGTCATTGAGGTTGGGGGTCGCCGCGTGTTGGTGGTGCGATCGTCGACGTTTATGAACACGTCCGGTGAGGCTGTGGGGCCAATTGTCCAAGAGTATGGGGTGTCGCCGGATCATGTTGTTGTGGTTCATGATGAATTGGATCTGCCGGCGCATAAGGTTCGTGTGAAGGTGGGTGGTAATGAGAATGGCCACAATGGGTTGAAGTCGGTGTCGCAATGGTTGGGCACTCGTGATTATGTGCGGATTCGTGTGGGGATTGGCCGTCCTCCCCGTGGGGAAACTGTGCCGGATTATGTGCTTGGTGCGTTGGATTCTGGTGCAGATTTTGATGCCGCGGTTCGTTGTGGGGCGGATGCGGTTCGTCTTGTGGTTGAGCGGGGTGTGAGTGTGGCTCAGAATGAGATTCATCGTCGTTGATTAAGAGGCGGATGAGGTTAGAATCGCTTCCATGATGAGTGAACGCACCTTTATTGTTACTGGCGCTTCGGATGGGATTGGGGCTGCTGCGGTACGGCGGCTGCGTCGTCAATTTCCTGGTGATCGTGTGATCATTGTTGGTCGTAATCCGGTAAAGACACAGGCTGTTGCGCGTGAGTGCGGGGTGCGTTTTCATGTGGCGGATTTTGAGGATTTGGGTCAGGTGAGCCGGTTGGCTGCGGAGCTTGGTGATCTGCCGCGTATTGATGGGTTGGCGAATAATGCGGGCGGGCTTTTCGACGGCCCCGTTTTCACTCGTGACGGGTGGGAGCGGACATGGCAGGTCAATGTGGTGGCACCGTTTTTGTTGACGTCGTTATTGCGTCCGCAATTGGAGGCTGCAACGGTGGTTCAGACGGCGTCGATAGCTAATATGTTGATGTCGTGGTTTCGTCCGGATGATCCTGATTCCTCACGGGGGTTTTCGTCTGAGAGGGCCTACGGCAATGCAAAACTGGGCGATATTTTGATGACTCGTTATTTCCATGCGCATGGTCTGCGTTCGGTGGCATTCCACCCTGGTGTTCTGGCTACGGGTTTTGCGCAGGGAACGTCGGGGGTATTGGGGCGGTTGTATTCGGGCGCGATCGGAAAGCGGTTTGATTCTCCTGATGCTGGTGGCCGATTGTTGGTTCGTTTCCTCACGGAGGAGGTGGAGTCGGGGATGTATTACAACAACAAACTTTCGGCAGGCTGGCAGCGTCCGATTGCGCGAAATCCCAAGGTTGCTTCTCGTGTTTTCGATGATCTGAGTTCGCAGCTTGGGGTGAGCTGGGGCTAAGATATTTCCTCATGAGTTCTGTTGCGCAAGAAGCCCATCGCCGTCGTACATTTGCTGTTATCGCTCACCCTGATGCTGGTAAGTCAACGCTGACGGAGGCGTTGGCGTTGCATGCGCATGTGATCAGCGAAGCTGGCGCGGTGCACGGCAAGGGTAATCGTAAGGCGACTGTCTCTGACTGGATGGAGATGGAAAAGGATCGTGGTATTTCGATCGCTTCGTCTGCGCTGCAGTTTGAGTATGCCCCCGAGGGCCATTCTGGCGAACCGTTCATGATCAACTTGGTGGATACCCCCGGTCACGCTGATTTCTCTGAGGATACGTACCGTGTGCTGACCGCAGTTGATGCGGCAGTCATGCTTATCGACGCAGCCAAAGGTCTCGAGCCGCAAACTCTCAAACTTTTCCGTGTATGTAAGGCCCGCGGTTTGCCGATCATTACTGTGATCAACAAGTGGGACCGCCCTGGCCGTACTCCGCTCGAGCTTGTCGACGAAATCGTCACCGAAATCGATCTCCAACCTACTCCCCTGTTTTGGCCGGTTGGCGACGCCGGTGATTTCCGCGGTCTTGCACGCATTAACCCCGATGGTGAAGCAGAAGAATACATTCGATTCCTGCGCACCGCTGGTGGATCCACCATTGCCCCAGAGGAGCACTACACGCCGGAGGAAGCCTCCTCCCGTGAGGAAACGGCATGGGACACTGCTGCTGAAGAAGTCGAATTACTGGCGGCGGATGGGGCTGTGCATAATCAAGAGCTCTTCTTGGAGTGCACCACCTCACCGCTGATCTTTGCCTCTGCCATGTTGAACTTCGGTGTGCATCAGATTTTGGATACTCTCTGCGAGCTCGCACCGCAGCCGCATGGCCGAGAATCAGATGAGCGTGCCGTAGAGGCCGCAACTGGTGCTTTTGATTCCTCACGGGAAGTTACTGACGAGTTCTCTGGCGTTGTGTTTAAAGTCCAGGCTGGTATGGACAAAAATCACCGCGACTCCTTGGCGTTTATGCGTGTGGTTTCTGGCGAGTTCGACCGTGGCATGCAGGTAACGCATGCACAATCTGGGCGTAGTTTTTCCACGAAGTACGCCCTGACTGTGTTCGGCCGTACCCGTTCGACTGTGGAATCGGCGTTTCCTGGCGATATCGTGGGTCTTGTTAACGCGGGATCGTTGGCTCCTGGCGACACTATCTTTGCTGGTCGTAAGGTTCAGTATCCTCCGATGCCACAGTTCGCTCCAGAGCACTTCCGCACACTGCGCGCAAAGTCGCTAGGAAAATACAAACAGTTCCGTAAGGCATTGGATCAGTTGGCAGCTGAAGGCGTTGTTCAGATCCTGAAAAATGATGCGCGTGGCGACGCCGCCCCCGTCATGGCTGCTGTTGGCCCCATGCAGTTCGAGGTCATGATGGCTCGTATGCAAAACGAGTACAACGTAGAAACCGTTGCCGATCCCATCCCATACTCTGTTGCTCGTCGCACCACCCCAGAAACAGCTACAGAGCTGGCAAAACAACGCGGCGTGGAGATCTTCACGCGTACCGACGGCGAACTGGTTGCACTGTTTGGCGACAAGTGGAAACTCGCCTTCATCGAAAAAGAGCACCCCGAATTTGAGCTGCTCCCCATGGTTGCTGATTAACAGCCAGTAAGCTTCACCACCGCCGCGCGAGCTTGAGTTCGCGCGGCAAATTCATATCATCACGCGCCCATGCCCCCGATTTTTCTAAGCGCTGATACACCACGGGACAATTGATACAGCGAGGGTTGTTCCGGCAGCACGTCGATTTGATCTTGAGTCCGAGGGGATTATGGGTCACCTTCACGGCGCTCTTTTTCTTAGCCTTCTTCGATCCCATACTTAGTAAGTGTAGGCAATCCTAGTGCTAAAGGTGAAGTCCGCCGATCAACACCAAAATGATCGAGACGGCATAAGCTGCGTACGTCGAAACGCGCTGCGAGTTCGCTCGGGCCACAGTGAACCATTTCCCCACGGGGGAAGTGGGATTCGCACGCACCACCGCCATCACCACCGCCACGGCCGTCGGCAAGCTTAATGCCAAGCTGGCATAGAGAAATAAGGCCGCGTAATTAACCAACGGCGAAAAACCGGAGACTGAAAGATAGGCAAGGCCGGTAAAAAATGGAACCGACGTCAGAGACTGAATCGCGCCCAGCATAAACCCAGTCGTGACGGTTTTGATACTGGGCTGTTTCAATGGAACGAGGATCTTGTCCACTAAGGCGGAGTTATCCCCGCCTCGCAGCGTCATGATCACGCCAAATACGCCGGTCAGGATCAAAATGATTCCCAAAACCGGCGAAGCAAGAAGTGCCTCCACCTTCTCTTTGACCAAATGGAAAAGCGCCAGCGTCGGGATTGCCGTGACAAATACGCCGAGCCAGTCACCGAGGATCAGGCGACCAACGATGCCACGATATTTCCCCCGTGGGGAAACCATGACGGCCACCGCCACAATAACGCCGATGAGGAGGACGTTGACGGAGTCCAATAGTGCGAATCTTGCGGCGTAGAACATTTAAGAGAGTCTACAAGCCACCTCCCCTCCGTGGGGAATGGATAACTGAGAGCTCGTTGAAGGCGACAGCTGCCACCGCCGCAGCTGCGGGGGTAAGAAAAATCGACTTCTACCCTCATTTTATTAACCCATTCTTGAGATAATGCACGTTTTGGATGGAAACTCACTAGCATTGTGGGGGTATGTAAGCGCGTACTACTGCCCTACGCATGCTTCGATGTACTCCCCCTTTGTAAAACCGACATAAGGAACACACGATTCTCATGGCTCAGGACTGGAACGACAAGATCGAATCCGCTCAAAAGATGCTCCCCCTGATTGCACAGCTTCACAACAACAACAATGTTGTGGTGTCTGTTTTCGGCCGTTTGCTTATCAATGTCACCGATATCGACATTGTGAAGGCGCACCGCTACTCCCGCTTAGCCACGGAAACCGAACTGTCCCCTGCCGATACTCTCCCAGTACTCGAGGCACTTCACTCTATTAATGTTGGCCCAGCCTCTATCGACTTGGGCCGTTTGGTAGAGCTACACCGCAGCAAGGGCGGCAACCTTACACAGTTTCTCACGGAGGAGCTGAGTAGTGTGATTGATACGCGTCCTGCCGAAAACCCAGCAGACGTCGTTCTTTATGGGTTTGGCCGAATCGGCCGCTTGCTCGCCCGCATCCTGATCGCCCGCGAGGCTGCGTATGGTGGCGTGCGCCTTCGCGCCGTCGTCGTCCGCAAGAACGGTGACCAAGACCTACAAAAGCGTGCGTCGTTGCTGCGCCGCGACTCGGTACATGGTGCTTTTAACGGCACGATCACCGTCGACGAGGAAAATAACATCATTTGGGCAAATGGCACCAAGATTCAGATTATTTATTCCAATGACCCTGCCACCGTCGATTACACCGAATACGGCATTAACGACGCCATCGTGGTGGACAACACCGGCCGCTGGCGCGATCGTGAGGGACTTTCCCAGCACTTGAAGTCTAAGGGCGTCAAGCGTGTTGTCCTCACTGCTCCAGGCAAGGGCGATTTGAAGAACATCGTCTACGGCATCAACCACGGCGATATTACCGATGCTGATAGCATCGTCACTGCGGCATCCTGCACCACCAACGGCATTACCCCAACGCTGAAGGTCATCAACGATCACTACGGTATCGAGTACGGTCACGTTGAAACCGTCCACTCCTTTACTAATGACCAGAACTTGATCGACAACTTCCACAAGGGTGCTCGTCGTGGTCGCGCCGCCGGCCTGAACATGGTTCTCACGGAAACAGGTGCTGCAAAGGCAGTGTCCAAGGCACTTCCGGAGCTCGAAGGAAAACTCACCGGCAATGCCATTCGCGTCCCTACCCCTGATGTGTCGATGGCTGTTTTGAACCTGACGCTTGAAAAGGAAGTCACCCGTGAGGAAGTAAATACTCTCATGGATAAGGTGGCACTACACTCCGACCTGCGCCAGCAGATTTCCTACATTCAGTCGCCCGAGGTTGTTTCCTCCGATTTCGTTGGCACGACGCACGCAGGCATTGTCGACGGCCTCGCCACCATTGCTAACGGCAAGCACTTGGTTCTCTACGTGTGGTACGACAACGAGTTCGGCTATTCCAACCAGGTTATCCGCATCGTCGAGCATGTTGCGGGCGCGCGCCCAACAGTACTGCCCGAGCGTATCGCTTCTGCAGAGCTGTAACAGCATTAAGTAAGTAACACTGAAGCCTTCTTTTCGTCATGACAAGGATCACAACGAAAAGAAGGCTTCAGTGTTTTTTAGAAAGAGCGTATTTTCTTTAACCGCCTGCCACAACGGTTGAAGAAAATACGCTCTTGTTCAATTATCGATGTTTGCTCCCCATATCGTAATACGGACTGCCACGGCCACATCACAACATTGACAAGTCGCAAAACAACGAGGCGAGAGCCCGATTCTGCAATGACCAGCTGCCACAGGGAGCTGACATCTCCACATTCCGATCATCGCAGAGCCTCGTTCGCTTAGCGCGAAAATGCACAACTTATCCGTAGGCGTGGGAAAGGAAAACGCCTAACGAAGAGCAAATCACCGTTGTGATTATCGGCAGCCTAAGGACACGGTCCGACAAGTATGTAAAGATTGCACATTTAATGCAGTGCACACAGCCATGGTTCAACCACTTTCTTCCGGAGCCCGAATCCCCGCAGGCTTCTACGTATAAAATGTTGAAGCCGGTCTCCTGGCTACCGCGCCCAGTAAAAAGTGTGTCTTTCTACCCTTCCCGCAGGACTGCAGTGGCTAGAAATGGGCATAATTTGCGGTTACAGTGGCGGGGTCCGCTGCCAGAATTGCACTGGCATTCCCGATCACTTCAACACACCCAACACTAACACCTTGGTGCGATTTGTACAGATCTCACCCATAAATGCGATTTAAATCACAGCTTTAACACCCCCGCAAACGGCAGTGCCTAGGTGATCACACTCACATTCTTTCTTTGGTCATACATATTATTATTCTGACCTTAGAAAATAGGAAGATCATGGGGGCGTCGATACGCGAATTATGCCACCTGAGTGCAATTAAGCAACATGATTTCCGATTAAGTGATTTATGATCCTTTACGACAAGACGACACCCCCAGCGCATAGCGCCCCATCAATCACGGTGTCGCCGCCACACACCGGAAACTCCGCGTTTCCCCACGGAAAGAATGACTATGGCGAGCTTAAGAGAAACAAAAAAGATCGCAACCAAAAAAGCCCTTGCCCATGCCACCGCTTCCTTAGTCGTTGAAGCAGGCCTCGACGCTGCGACCGTATCCGCTATCGCCCAACGCGCTGGAGTTTCTCAACGCACCTTTCACAACTACTTCAATTCCCGTGAGGAAGCGCTGGTTACTTTTACCTTCGAATGCATCACCGCACTCATCGACGACATGACGCTGCTCCCCGACGATTGGTCGCTGTATCGCAAAACCGAAGCGGTTGTGCTCAAGCACCTGGAAAAAGATGAAGCAGACCCCGTGTCTCTCTATTCAATTTCTACGCTCAGCGAACACCTGCACGCCCACGCGACCCAAGCTGAGCTGGCTATGATGAACGAGAATCGGCACCACATCAATGAGCTTGTGGCAAAGATTTTCCCAGATCTTGATCCGTTTACGCTTAGAGTACAACTGGCCATCGCTAGTGCAGTCGCCTCTACCGCGTTGAAGGCTTATTTTGAGCAGCACGGCGTGAATAACTTCACGAATCCAGAGGCAGCGAAAAAACTAGTCACCACAGCCTTTGACCAACTGCGTACGATGGACGTTTAATCAACCGTTTCCGCGACGAAAAGGACCCATCCGCAGTGCTGCTGCCTGAACCAACAACGCTACGCCACGTGCTTATCGACGGCACCATCCCGCAAGTTGCCACCGATGAAGCCCTTATCAAAGACTTTGGTCATCCTTACGAATACGCCTTCAACCGGACGCCACAGGGATACCAAGTCCGATGGAACACCCCCAAAGGGGTCTATATCCTCGACGCCGTAGTAGCAGCCCATATTGATCCCGACGACCAGTGGTACTGGCATCAGCAATTTGCGTTCGCTATCCCCGAGTTAGCCGAAGGTCCACACCACAGTAGCGAAGAGCTGTTAACCGCAGCCCGCACATTAAACGGTAATGGGCCTGCCTACTTGGTCCCCACTGAAGACGGACACACTGATGTCATCGTGGCAACTCCGTCATTTCCGCAGCTCCCCCTCGCTCACGCCCTGACGTTGGGATTAGGACAGGCCCGCAACAACAACCTCACTGACGACGAAATCCGGCGGGCCATCATCGCGTTTGCCGCCCAAAATGATTATTCAGTCGCAGAAGACGGCCTCATTCTGTGCGTTCGCTCCGACAACGGCGAACAGGCTCACGTGGATATTGCCCGACTCAAAGTCCGCGATCTGCAATCCACAACTCCCCAATTACGCCTGACTGATGTGCTAGCAGACGCTACCTTTGTCGCCGCTGAACACCAGCTCCTCCTCAATGGCAGATTCCCCGACGCCCGCGCCACAACGAACGACGACTGCTCCGTGGTTACGCTTACTACTCCAACAGGGCAAACCCTGCGCGCACGAGCATTACTCATAGCCACGCTCCGTGGGGAAACTCTGCAGTGGTCCTGGGCAGATCCGGCCGTATGTGATCTCCCCGGCGCGAAAGCGGCGCTAGGGGTAAAGAATTTTGCCATCGACAATGGCCTCGGCATGTTGTTGGGCCAGGTAGATGCGGCGACAGCTCTTTCCCAGCGGCTCTACGATGCAGCCAAGCCTGTGTCTCGCTTTTGGACTGATGTCCGCGTACCTCTTAGTGATGGCAGTACCGCGATTATGCTCATTGACGCCTCTGAGCTGCGATTACCACCGCCGTCTCATGCGGCCGTGTTTGCAACCTTGCATGAGACGGTTCCCCACGGGAGGGATATTCGACGCGCACTTTCCTATTATGGTGCGTTCCGTCGTATCACTATCGATGATGTGGATTATCGTAGGGTGCGCGTGCATGCGCCATCGGCACCTATTCAGGTATCGATGGACGCATGTGGCAGGGTGTGCAGCATCGTCTAGTTCTTGAGAAGTTTCCTCACGGGCGTGACGTCGACTTCCCCAGTGGTTGCTGGTGTGAAGTCGGCGTTGCGGTCTTTGTCTACGAGGACTGCGCGTACTCCTTCAGCGAAGTTGGGTCGGCTGCGGATGTATTCCCCGAGTACGACTTCGTGATCGAGTTCTTCGCGCAAGGTGGTACTGCGTGCAGAAGCAACCATGAGTTCTACTGCTGCGACGAGTGATTCTGGGTTTGCAGTGCTAAGTAACTCGGTTACGGTGTTGACGAACTCGCGGTCTGGGTAAGTGTCGAGTGCTTCGTTGATTTGTGCCCACGTGGGAAAACCGAAGGTTTTCTCGATGTGCGGTAGCAGTGTCGCGAGTTCGCTGTCGCCGACAGTGTCTACGCTGTAGCGTTCGAGTGCTTCATCGAGAGATTCTGCGTAGACAGTTTCGCGGAAGAGGTCGTGGTCAGCGCTGGGGACTATATCCGTCGCTAGTCCGGACCAGATCATGTCGGCGGCTGTCATACGCCATCCGGTGGTCACGAGGAAGGCGGCGAGTGCGTGGGAGGGGCTTCCTGTTGCGTTGGTCATTCGTTGGAACATGTAGGCCATACCGACATCGGGGGTAAATCCGATAGCCATTTCGGGCATGGCGGCACTGACTTTTTCGCTAATTACTCGGTGAGATCCGTGGGCAGAAAGTCCGAGTCCACCGCCCATGACGAAGCCGTCGATAAGCGAAATGTAGGGCTTGGGGAACTCGGAGATGTTGTTATTCATGTCGTATTCGTCGACGAAGAACTGGTCTGCTTCCCCACCGCGGCCAGCTTGGATTGCTTCGCGAGCTGCGCGGACGTCGCCACCTGCACAAAAGGCTTTGGGCGAATTGGAATAAACGAGCACTCGGTGGACTGCGTCGTCGTCCCACCATTGATCGAGCGCTTGGTCGATGATGTTGACCATCTCGTGGGTTAGCGAGTTGAGTGCTTGGGGGCGGTTGAGTTCTAACACTCCTGTGGAGTTTTCTACGTAGGCGCGTACGGGCGCTGCTGAGGTTTTGTTATTCATGTCCGCCAGTGTTCCACATCACCCACTATTGTGCATGTGGTTTCCGACACTAGGCGGCGAACGCTCGAGTCCCCACGCAGGTAGGTAAAGTGGTTTCTTATGACTCCACGCATCATTGTCACAGATATGGACGGCACCTTACTCAATAGCGAGCACGAAATACCGGCGCGCTTTTGGCCGCTTCTCGACGAGATGCACGAGCAAGGAATCGTGTTCGCTCCGGCAAGTGGCCGCCAGCTCTACACTTTGTTGGATCAATTTGCGCAGGCCGGAAAAGATTTAAGTGTGATCGCAGAAAATGGCACCGTGGTCTATCACGAGGGCGAGATCATTTCCGTGACCACCATCGACCCCGAGGTAGCGCACCGCGTCATTCGTACCATGACGCACAGCGATCTCGACTGGGGCGTCGTTGTCTGCCGTGTCGACGGTGCGTTCATTGCGCGTGGCGACGTCGAGTTCCTCACCGAAACCGTGCGCTACTACGCAAAACTTGATGTGGTTGACGACCTCCACAGCGTTGTCAACGATCAGGTCATCAAACTCGCCATCTATTCTTTCCCCGATGCTGAGACAGTAGCAGCCCCTGCTCTCGCCGAAAGCGTGGGCGACCATACCCTCGCCATCTCTGGGGCGCATTGGATCGACATCATGAGTCCCCACGCGAACAAAGGCGTCGCACTCCAGCAACTAGCAGACAACCTCGGAGTTCCCATTGAGCACACCGCCGCCTTCGGCGACTACCTCAACGACTACGAACTGCTCCAAACTGCCGGAACCGCCTATGCCATGTCCAACGCACACCCTGATATTAAAGACATTGCTGATCACGTCGTCGGTTCCAACGATGAAGAAGCAGTGCTCACAACAATCCACAGCCTTCTGACCGCAGCAAAGTAACCTCCTCGACACCATCACCGTGAATATTCTCAATCAACTCCTCAACGCCACCCTCTACATCGGAGGAATTCCAATCCTGTGGCGAGAAATCATCGGAAACCTCTTCGGCCTCGCATCCGCATATGGCGGAATGAAGCGAGTGGTTTGGGCATGGCCCGTTGGTATCATCGGCAACCTCCTCCTCTTTACAGTCTTTCTCGGCGGTGTTTTCCACACCCCACAAGACCTCGACCTCTACGGCCAAGCTGGTCGCCAAATCATGTTCCTCGTCGTAAGCACCTATGGATGGTGGAAATGGTCGCAGGCCCGCAAGACGGGCCTGAAAGAATGCCAAGACCTCGACCCGTCACGCTCCATCGTCAGCGAACCAGCCGAAGAATTAAGCGCCGTCCAGCCACGCTGGGCAACCCGTAATGAACGATTCGGACTCATCGCCTTCGCAATCATAGGCACCCTCGTATTCGCTTGGATCTTCCAAACACTCGGCTCATGGGGCCCCTGGGCTGACGCCTGGATCTTCACCGGCTCCATGCTGGCTACCTACGGAATGGCACGCGGCTGGACTGAATTCTGGCTCATCTGGATCGGTGTCGACATCGTGGGAGTCCCCCTCCTTCTCATGGCCGGCTACTATCCTTCCGCAGTGCTGTACATGGTCTACGGTGCGTTTGTGCTGTGGGGATTTTTTGTGTGGCTGCGTATCCAACACCCCCGTGGGGAAACTACGCGCTAAACCACTATGAAAAAACTCCCTCGGTCTCTGTTGATCGCATGAGTGCCAAGGGAGTTTTTGCTAGGAGTGCAATGAGTTACTTTTTGTTCTTCTTTGACTTTGGTGTCTTTTTCTTTTTGCCAGATCCTGCGCCTTTTTCAAATGTGGCAGCGACATCGGGAACGTAGCGGAAATCAGAACGTGGTGGCCGCTCGTAGTCTTTGTCTTGGGCTGGGCGTTCAGGGATGTCGGGTAGCGGGCGATCGATCTTCTCGTAGGGGATCGTCGAAAGCAAATGGCTAATGACGTTGATGCGTGAACGCTTTTTATCCTCCGACTCCACGGTGTACCACGGTGCTGAGGGGATGTCTGTGTGCACAAACATCTCGTCTTTGGCGCGAGAATAATCTTCCCAGCGAGTGATCGACTGTAGGTCCATGGGCGAAAGCTTCCAGCGACGCAGCGGATCGTTGCGACGCGACTTAAAGCGCGCAATTTGTTCTTCGTCGGAGACTGAGAACCAGTATTTGCGCAGTATGATGCCGTCTTCGACTAGGAGGCGTTCAAAAATTGGGGCTTGGTGGAGGAAACGTCGATACTCTTGCGAGGTACAAAAGCCCATCACGCGTTCGACACCGGCACGGTTGTACCACGAACGGTCGAAGATCACGATCTCACCTGCGGTGGGCAGCTTTTCGACGTACCTCTGGAAGTACCACTGACCTTGTTCCCGTGAATTAGGTGCAGGCAGTGCTTCGATGCGGCATGTTCTTGGGTTGAGGTACTGCGTAATTCGCTTAATCGCAGAGCCTTTCCCTGCAGCGTCGCGGCCTTCCATGATAATGACCACGCGGGCGCCTGTTTCTACAACCCACTGCTGCATATCGACTAGCTCCGCCTGCAAGCGCTTTAGCTCTGCTTCATAGGCTTGCTTGTCGAGCTTGGCTGGACGTGTGCTCTTTGTCGATTCTGCGACTTTCTTCCCTTGTGCACTCATATTCACTAACCCTACCGACCGCACCTACCGCCTGGGGGCATTAAGGCACACAAACCGGCTCGTATGTCTCCTTTAGGGGTATTCCAGCCGGTGCTTGTTCGTCTGAGTCATATTCCACATCGATTTTCGTGTACACCTCAAGGTTGTAGCCGCACGTGCGTTTGTTCGTGGCCGTCACCTTCACCGGATAGGTCTTCCACTGTCCTTGGGCACAGTTCGGGTCGCAAGCATTAAGCCATGCTTTGCCGTGGGCATGCGCTGCTTCATCGCCCCATTTTCCCCACGTAAGATCAGAAATAACGTGATTGTTATCCCCACATGCAAGAGATAAAAACTCTGGCCCTTGGGTGCCATTCAAACGCACGCAATCGACAATGCCTGCTGTGTCAATACTGGTAGTAACACCGGGGATAAGCCCCACTACGCGTACAAGTTGCCCAGTTGCTGGCAGAATGTCAAAGCTGAGCTGGTCGTTGTTACGAATTACTGACACGATCTCATCGTCACCGTTGTTCTGCGCCTGTTGTGCATGCGCCAGCTCGTTTCCTGGCAGTTGTGCTAGGAAGGCGTAGAGCTGTTTTTGTGCAGCGGGGCTTGCACCTGGGACTAAGAGGAGGTGGAGGGCAGTTTTCGCCTCCGAGCCTTCGCCTATCGACGCCGCATGGTCGCGGATAAAGGCCGCCATATCCGTTGCGGCATTGAGCTGGGCGGGGGAAATTTTCGGTTCTGGAGTCTGTGCTCGCTGTGCGAGCTCGGGGGAAAGTTCGCCATCAGTATCCACACTGTGCGTTACTGCCCCATCGCGGACTTCATAGGCCACGGTGACTTTGCCAGTGCTATCGGTATCACTTCGTCGCAAGAAGTCGGAGGTGGTAGCTGCGATGTCACTAGCTTGGGCTTTATGCCCTGCACGATCGGCAGTAGTTGTCAGTACTTCCTCGGCTGTTGCGACGGCCGGGTTGGTGTCGAGCACGTTGGGAAGAATTAATCCGCCGCCTGCAAGTAAAGCCACGGATGCCGCGATAGCAGCCCACTGCGTAGGGGCGGATACGCGACGACGTCGCAGTGGGGTCACTGTGTCTTGATCGAGGATCGCTGCCAAGGAGGCGTCGCGACGCATCGTTTCCTCACGGGAGAGGGTGTCGTCGGCGACGGGATTGATCGCGCGGAGGGCATCGAGTGTGCGATCGGAAGAGTGGTGATGGTGAGAGGACATGATGATTGTTACCCCCTCCGTGGGGAAAGTGTGGTCACTGAAGCGGTGGTGGATGAGGACAAAATCTGATCGAGATGTGTGCGAGCACGATGTAATTTGACGCGCGCGTTGTTCGCGCTGATGTCAAGAACTTGGGCGATTTCTGCGGGGTCGAGGCCTTCCCATGCGTGTAGGAGGAGGATTTCTCGATCGGATTCATTTAGGCGTTGCAAGGCCGCATGGATACTTAAGCTGGTGTCGACTGCTTCGGTGAGGTCGGGAGTGCGATCGGTTACTTGTTGAGCACTGGCCTGGATGATGCTGGTCTGATGGTCGCGGGCGCGATAGTGCTCGAGGAGTACGTTGCGGGCGATGCCGTAGAGCCATGGCAGGTCGTCGCCGGTGTGTGTTTCCCAATGTCGCCACGCACGGGCGAATACTTCCGCTGTGAGGTCTTCGCTGGTTGCGGTGTCGCTGCGTCGACGAACGTACGCCAAGATCTTGGGATAGTTGGCTACGTAACAGGTGCGGAAGTGCTCGCGCGGGTCGTGAGGGTTGCGTCGTGCCACTGGGTACTTTCTATTGGTTGAAGGTTACTGGCCGCCGTTTCCCGCGGATGGGAAGGTGGCGGTACCGGTAAGTCCGGAGTCGCAGGTAACAGTTACGGTGTGGTAGCCGTCAGCAGGCCCAGGGCCAATGTTGTTGGGGGCGGTAACAAAACCAATGAGCTCTCCCCTATCAGCTGCTGGGGTTAGGTCGGCGGTGGCACCGAAGCTGGTTGTGAGCTTGGCATGAGTGTCGGTGGGAGCGCACGGCGAGCTAATCATGATCTCATTGTTGGGCTTGAGCATGCCGTCGATGTGGACTTGTGCAACCTGTGACGTCGAGGAGATTTGGTTGGAGTTGTGGTATATCCATGCGCCGCCAGCAGTTCCGGCAACAGCGGTGGCACCGATGGCTGCGAGAGCGATTGTTTTGATCATGGTGTTCTCCTAACGTGAGTGAATTCGAAAGGCGAAATTTTCGCTCTTCACTACTGTTTGTGCGTAAAAAAGGGCCGCCATTACAGCGACCCCGAAAAAGTTTTTTTACTCAACAACAAATTCAGCCATGGTGTCCCATTCGGACTTGCCGGGGATGGAGACGTTAATAATCTTTGGTGTTTCTAGGAGGTAGCGAGGAATTTCTTCGCAGGCACGCTGGAACGCCTCGGACTGTACGTGTGCTACATCGCTGCCGTCTTTGAAGCCTTCAACCAGGATAAATTCGTTGTCTTTTTCAGGGTTTTTAAACCAGTCGAAAAAGAGGTTGCCTTCTTCGGCGCGGCAAGCGTCGGTAAACCACTTCACCTCATCAAGAAAGGTATCGACGTATTCGGGGCGCACTTGGTATTTCACGTTGATCAAAATCATGCGCCCCACTCTACACTTCTAGGATTCGAGGCGTTCGCCTAGGTCCATCCATTCCATTTCGAGCTCTTCGCGTTGTGCGGTCAGCTCGTTGAGCTCGGCATCGAGTCGTGTGAGCTCAGCGGTGTCGACGCGTTGCGCAGCCGCCGCCATTTCCTCGTTGATTTTGGCAATCTTGGGATCGAGTTTGCCCATCTTGCGTTCTAGGGCGTTCATCTGTTTGGTAATCTCGCGTTGTTCCTGCGAGCTCAGCTTTTTCTCCGGCACTGGTGCGCTTGCTGCCTCATTGTTGCCGCCAAGGTTGACTACTCCAGATTGGTTCTGGGCAGCCAGTGCTTCACGACGTTTGAGGTACTCGTCGATTCCGCCTGGCAGGTTTGTTAGTTGCCCATCGCCGAAAAGCGCCCACGTAGAATCTGCGATTCTTTCGATCAAGTAGCGATCGTGGGAGATCACGATGAGTGTTCCGGCCCATCCGTCGAGAAGCGACTCGAGCTCCTGAAGGGTGTCGATGTCAAGGTCGTTCGTGGGTTCGTCGAGAAGCAAAAGGTTCGGCTCGCTCATAAGAACCCTCGTGAGCTGGAGGCGACGACGCTCACCACCGGAGAGATCCCCCACGGGAGTGCGTTGGCGTTTTGCCGAAAAACCGAGGCGTTCGGCGAGCTGTGAAGCAGAAATTTCTTTCTTTCCTAGTGTGATGTAGGAAGCGACATCTTCTACCGCATCGAGAACACGCATGGTGGGGTCGAGGTCGTCAAGCTCTTGACGCAGCCATCCCAAGCGCACAGTTCGGCCTTCGATTCGCTTGCCCGCAGTAAGCGCATGGTCGCCTACGATCGTACGCAGCAACGTGGTCTTTCCGGAGCCGTTAACTCCCACTAGGCCGATGCGCTCACCCGGCGCGAGGCGCCACGTGAGGTTGTCTACCAATGTGCGTCCGTCTGGGGTGGCGATGGTGGCGTCTTCTAGCTCGACGACGACTTTTCCTTGGCGCTGTTTAGCAAAGGCCATCAGTTCGATTTTGTTGCGTGGTTCTGGCACATCCGCAATTAGTGCTTCTGCGGCTTCAATCCGGTAGCGCGGCTTTGAGGTTCGTGCAGGTGCACCTCGACGCAGCCATGCTAGTTCTTTGCGGGCGAGGTTTTGGCGGCGCTGTTCGACGGCGTCTGCTTGGCGTGCGCGTTCTGCGCGTGCGAAGGTCCAGTCGTTGTAGCCGCCTTCGTAGGCGTCGACAGTTCCGTCGTGAACTTCCCATGTTTGGGTGGCAATGGTGTCGAGGAACCAGCGGTCGTGGGTGACAACGACGATGGCGAGTTTGCGGGAAAGCAGGTGGTCGGCAAGCCACTGTACACCTTCAACGTCGAGGTGATTGGTGGGCTCGTCGAGCACGATGAGGTCAAGGTCTTTGACTAACGCTGCGGCGAGGTTAACGCGGCGACGTTCTCCACCAGACAGTGACCCCACTTCGGTATCGAGCCCGAGGTCGACAATCCCGAGGCCGCCGAGTACTTCGCGAACTTTTGCATTGGAAGCCCATTCGAAAGTTTCCAGCCCCAGTGGAGACAGGACAACGTCGGCCACGCTGTCGGCTGGGTTGAGTTCTGCGCGTTGGGTCACCACGGCCATGCGTAGGTCGGTGTTGTGGCTTACGCGCCCTGAGTCTGGTGGTTCAATCCCCGTGAGGATTTCTAGCAGTGTGGTTTTTCCGCCGCCATTGAGGCCTACTACGCCGATGCGGTCGCCGGTTTGAACACCTAAGCTCACCGAGTCGAGAAGCGTTGTCAGGCCGAAAGACTTGGAGACGTTTTCTAGGTTGATGAGGTTGGCCACTAGTGTCCTTTCACATGGGCGCCGCGGACAGGTCCGGTAGCGACAGCGGTTCGGTAGTGCACGCTTAATTCCGCGGCTACTGCTTGGGCAGTTTCGGCATCTTCGCAAAGGAAGGCACAGGTGGGTCCGGATCCCGATACGATTCCGGCCAGTGCTCCAGCGGCACGACCTTGTTCTAGGATGGTGCGTAATTCGGGGCGTAGTGAAAGCGCCGCTGCTTGGAGATCATTGTGCAAATGCGCTGCTACTTTATGGGGATCTCCCGTAAGCAGCGCTGCGTTCAGCGCGGTGACATCGAGATGCGGTTGGCGGTCCATCTGATCGATTTTGCGGAATACCTCGGGTGTAGATAGGCCTTGCGCAGAAAACGCCAGTGCCCAATGGTAGGTTCCCCGCGATAAGACTGGGACGAGTTGTTCACCGCGGCCTGTTCCTAGCCGAGTATCACCGAGGTAGGTAAAGGGCACGTCGGAGCCCAGCTGAGCTGCAATGCTCAAGATTTCTTGCTCGGTGACGGTGTTGCCCAAGTACTGTGCCATGGCTGCTAACGTGGCAGCGGCATCGGCCGATCCACCGGCCATTCCGCCTGCGACCGGAATCCCTTTGTCGATGGCGATGTGCACGCGCTTGGCGGGGGCTCCACCATTGCGACGATGTGCCTGATACATTTTCTCGGCTGCCTGCCATGCGAGGTTGGTGGCGTCGGTAGGCACGGCTTGGGCACTGTCGCCGCTCACGCTCAGCGTTGCGACGATTCCTTGGTCCTCGGCATCGTGCATATCATCTGCGGCTGGTGTCACCGTGATGGTGTCGTGCAGGCTCAGTGATTGAAATACGGTGACGAGTTCGTGGTAGCCGTCGTCACGCGCGTTGCCGACTCCAAGATGAAGGTTGACTTTTGACGAGGCGACCGCTGTGATGGCGTAACTTGTCATGCCTGCTCCTGGGCGGCGGTGACGCGGGCAAGACGAACGAAGTCAGCAATATCGAGTTTTTCCCCACGGAGGATGGGGTCGATTCCCGCGGCGCGCAGCGCTTCCTCTGCAGCCTGCCCTGAGCCAAAGTGCCCGCTGAGTGCTGCACGAAGAGTCTTGCGTCGTTGTGCAAAGGCTGAGTCGATCAGCGGGAACACAGCTTTACGCATGTCATCGGTCACTGGCCACGGTTGGTGTTCAGGATCAAAGACATCGATGCGAACTAGGCCGGATTCGATCTTGGGTGCTGGCCAAAAGACGTTCTTTCCGATGGAACCAGCGCGACGGACGTTTCCGTAGAAGGAGGCTTTTACGCTCGGAACGCCATAAACCTTGTTGCCGGGGTCTGCGGCAAGACGATCTGCCACTTCCGCTTGCACCATCACCAGCACGCGGCGAATGGTAGGGAAAATCTGCAATAGGTGAAGCAGCACCGGCACCGACACGTTATAGGGCAGGTTTGCCACTAGGGCTGTCGGGTGATCGATGTCATCCGGCGCAACAGTAAGGGCGTCTTTGTGGATCAGATTGAGTCGGTCAGCAAACTGGCCGGCGCGTTCTGCGACAGTCAGTGGTAGCTGCTGTGCAAGGCGGGGATCAATTTCGACCGCGGTGACTTTTTGAGCCGTATCGAGCAAGGCAAGAGTTAAGGATCCAAGGCCTGGCCCCACTTCGATGACATGATCATCGGAGTTAAGGTCGGCTGCAGAAACGATCATTCTGACCGTGTTTGGATCGTGGACAAAGTTTTGTCCCAGTTTTTTGGTGGGAGTAACGTCGAGCTTTTCCGCCAACTGACGAATTTCCACCGGTCCCAATAACTGCGCAGATGCCTGATCTTCCATGAGAAATAAATCTACCCTGCGCAAGCATGGGGACAGTAGTTGAGGGCGAAACTAGCGCAATCCGAGCTTTGCTGTACATGCCGGCCAAGCACCCCAGCCCTGTGCTGCCAGCACTTTTTCTGCGATGGCGATCTGCTGCTCGCGGGTAGCCAAGTACGCTTGTGGTGCATACACGCCACCGCCTAGGCCGAGCCACGTTGAATCAACGAATTGTAGGCCACCGGTAAAGCCGTTGCCGGTGTTGATCGACCAGTTACCGCCCGATTCACATTGTGCGATCTGATCCCAAACAGAACCACTTGCTACTGCAGCTGCCGACGCAGTGGTGGGCTTTTTGGTGCCGCGCTTAATCGTTGCAGCAACACCAGGAGTAATTATTTCCTCATTAACTACTTCGTTGGCCGTTTCAGCACCATTGACAGTGACGATCCTGCGAGTAACAGTGCGCTCACCCTGTGTGCCAGGGGTAACGAGGGTTTCCTCCCCTTCTAGCTGTTCAGCATCATCAATGTAGGTTGCTGGCTCATCGAACTTCTCGGTAATTTTCTCCTCACGGGAGTCAACCTTGTCCACCTTGATGTTCATGTCTTTCGACACCGCGGTATCCAAGGCAGGCATAACGACGTCGTCTGTATCCACATCAATGCCGCGCTCTTTGAGCACATCCGCTACGGTTGCAGCAGCGATCTGAGTAAATACTGTTTTATCCCCTGTGGTCAGGGAAATAATCTTCGGCGTCACAACGTCCAACGACATACCTTCGGCAGGAATTCGCGCGCCTTTTTCTACATTGAGACTTGCCGAGCTTAACGCTGCTGGAACGTCATTGAGTTGGCTAAATAGTTCTTCGACCGTAATGGCGTTAGTGGTCACGTCCTTTTTAACGCCGTCAATGACCACGGAAACCTGCTTGGACGTACGAACAGTCACTGTGTCGTTATCCGCTACTGTCTCACTAGGAGCAGGATAGACCAAATCCTTTTCGCCAACGTTGACGCCTGCTTGCTTGAGCACGCCGTCAACGTCACGGGAGAACGTCGCCAAGCTGATATGCTCGCCGTTAAGATCCACCGTGATGTCTTTTTTCAATTGCTGTGCTGTCACGCCGCCAACAGCCAAACTAGCGATGACACCGCCTGCCACAATACGCATTGGTACGGCACGAGAAGACGCACCCTTGTTAATTTTGGCTTTTTGACGGTTGCCCACGTTGAAATCTCTTTGCTTTAGACGACATAGCAAGCATCGGATACTTCCGAAGCTGAGGAGTTAATAAAAAATAACAATACGATAACAGCACAGCATTGTCGAGCCCTTCTCTTCGAGCTCAACACACCAATCACAGCTGTTAACTCAGGCCCCAAATGAGGTGCCCACACCATACACACGATCAAATGTCGCAGATATTCCCGCAACGCAGTCAGCCACCGATTCCCCACGGGAGGAAGCAACGCACAACGCTGTATGCCCAATCAATGCCGACTCATTGCGTGCACCTCGAAAAGGCTCGGGAGTCATGTAAGGAGCGTCAGTTTCAATCAGCAACTGTGAAATAGGAGCTATCCGCGCAGCCTCACGTAGCTCCTCGTTACGTTTGAAAGTCACGTTGCCAGCAAAACTCAACACATATCCACGATCAAGGGCTTGCTTCGCCACATCAATCGGTGAGGAAAAACAGTGCAGGATAGTTTCTGGCGGCTGAGGCGAATCCTCAAGAATACGCATGAGGTGGTCATCGCCCTCACGATTGTGAATCATCAAGGCTTTACCAGTGGCAACGGCTAGATCAATGTGCCATCGCAAAGCTTCTTCTTGAGTTTCAAGATCAGCGGTGTTGTCGGGGTCGTGAGTAATCCAGTAGGTATCAATACCGGTTTCTCCAATTGCAACACAGCGCGGATCATGGGCCATCTCAGTCAACCGGTTACGGGCTGCTTGATCAAGCTCACGAGCGCGTGTTGGATGGATAGCGCATGCCGCAAACACACGAGAATTCATCTGCGCTGCTTGAAGCGCAAATTCAGCCTCCGCCAGACCGTCGCCTACGGTACAGATTCGCTCAACACCGGCAGCAAGAGCTCGTTGCACGAAAGCATCTACTTCATCCTGTTCCGTTGCACCACACGAGGCGATGTGTGTGTGGGCGTCGATAAGCCCTGGAATGGTATCGGCTGGAACAGGAATCGGACGAGGCTTCTTTTTTGACATGCTAGCCAGTATAGAAAAGAACTACGGATTAACTGGAGCCCACTCAGGGCCGGTTTCTCCAAGCTCTGGATCCAACTTGGCAATGAGCGGCTTCGGCTTCGATAGTGCAGTACTAGGTTGAACGTCGATACGCGCCCACCGTGCCTGCTGTGCTACGTAGTCACCCATAATCACAGGGTAGGTCTGACCAGCCTCTGGAATACCCACGCCAATAGGTTCAACGGGCATGTCGTCAGTAACCTCAACGATCTGCGGCTTAGCAGCCCACACACCATCGCGTCCTAGCGTCTCATGCACCTGCTGGGCAATGTGAGGCAAGTACGGGGTAAGAAGCACGTTGCAGTCAGACACAACCTGCAAAGCAGTCCACAGCACTGTAGCCAAACGCTCACGCTGCGACTCATCCTTAGCAAGCTTCCATGGCTCTTGCTCCGCAATGTAAGCATTCGCTTCGCCAACAATATGCATAGCGTGCGTAATGCCCTGCTTAAAGCGAGAATGTGCCAGCGCCTCACCAACAACACCAAAGGCTTCCTCGGCCTGAGCGAGAATCTTCTTATCTGATTCCGTCAGCTCACCAGGTGTTGGAACCTCACCGAAGTTCTTATACGCCATCGAAACCGTACGGTTAACCAGGTTGCCCCAACCGTTAGCAAGCTCGTTGTTCACGCGGCGGACAAACTCATCCCACGTGAAGTCCGTGTCGTTGTTTTCCGGTCCCGCAACGGCGATGAAGTAACGCAGCGGATCAGCGCCGAATTCCTTGAGGAAGTCCTTGACGTAAATGACAATGCCCTTGGATGAGGAGAATTTCGAGCCCGACATCGTCAGGAACTCCGAAGACACAACCTCTGTGGGAAGGTTCAGCTCACCCAAGCTGTGGACCGAACCACCTTTAGCTCCCTTGCCTTGGTAGCCCAAGAGCTCAGCAGGCCAAATTTGGGAGTGGAACGTGATGTTGTCCTTGCCCATGAAGTAGTAACCAGAGGACTCCGGATCGTTCCACCACTTCTTCCATGCCTCAGGATCGCCAGTGCGATAAGCCCACTCAATGGAAGCAGATAGGTAACCCACCACTGCGTCAAACCACACGTAGAGTTTCTTTGCTCCGTTGTCCTGCCAGCCCTCGACAGGAATCGGAATACCCCAGTCGATGTCACGGCTCATAGCACGAGGACGCAGGTCCTCCAGCAGATTCAGCGAGAACTTCAAAACGTTGGGGCGCCAGTCTTTGCGATCCTTCAACCACGCAGCCAGTGCATCCGCAAGAGCAGGAAGATCGAGAAGGAAATGCTCCGTTTCAATGAACTTTGGTGTTTCACCGTTGATCTTCGATACAGGATTGATCAAATCCGCTGGATCAAGCTGGTTACCACAGTTATCGCACTGATCGCCACGAGCTCCTGAAGCCCCACAAATAGGACAGGTTCCTTCAATGTAGCGGTCCGGCAACGTCCTACCTGTTGATGGCGAAACTGCACCCATCGTTGTCTCTTTGATCATGTAGCCGTTTTCATACAAGCCCTTGAACAAGTCCTGCACGACAGCGTAGTGATTACGAGTGGTGGTACGGGTGAACAGATCGTAGGACAACCCTAGACCAGCGAGGTCTTCAACGATCTGCCGGTTGTAGCGGTCAGCAAGCTCCTTGACTGAAACGCCTTCTTTATCTGCCTGTACCAACAATGGAGTGCCGTGCTCGTCCGTGCCTGAAACCATCAGCACCTCTGCGCCCGACATTCGCTGGTAGCGAGCGAACACATCAGAAGGAACACCAAAGCCCGCCACATGGCCGATATGGCGCGGACCGTTGGCATAAGGCCAAGCAACAGAAACGAGAACACGGTTATTCATGGTTATATACCTTAATTTATTTCCTACTCAGCACGTGATTCGAGGACGGCATCATACAGTTGTTTCTTGCTCACCCCATAGTGGGCAGCAACTTCACCACACGCAGATTTTAGCCTTTCACCTGCCAAAACACGCTCTTCCACTACTGTAACCAAGGAGTGTACATCTTCATGCTGCACATGTTGTACTCCCTCGATCACAACGCTAATCTCCCCCTTTATTCCCATTGCCGCCCACTCGGCAAGCTCTCCTAGCCCACCGCGGCGAACCTCCTCAAAGGTTTTTGTGAGCTCACGCGCTACGGCCGCACGACGCTTCGCACCGAGCACCTCGGCGGCGTCGGCAAGCGTTGCCGCAATCCGATGAGGCGATTCAAAAAAGCACACCGCACGTTGCTCTTGTTGCAAAGATTCCAACCAAGCACGCCGCTGCCCCTGCTTACGAGGCGCGAATCCATCAAAGGCGAATTTTCCTACATGAAGCCCCGACAACGCCAAAGCGGTCGGCACCGCAGAAGGTCCGGGGAAACATGTCACTGGAACACCTGCCTTATGTGCTGCTTCCACCAACGGGAATCCAGGATCCGACACGATAGGCATACCGGCATCAGTCACTACAACAACGGTGTGTGTTCGTGCCATCTCGACAAGTTGCTGCGCACGACCTTGCTCATTGTGATCAAAGTTGCTGAGCACCTGACCTGTAATTTCCACGCCCAACGCCTGAGCGAGAGCACGCGTGCGTCGAGTGTCCTCAGCTGCGACCACATGCGCTTGAGCTAATGCTTGAGCCAAGCGTGGCGAGGCATCACCAATATTTCCTAGCGGAGTCGCCGCCAAAATAATGCCACGCGGCAGGGGCTCTAGGAAGCGGTAGTCAATAATGGGCTGGTCAGTCATACTCTCCAGTTTCTCACACTGTAGAGATAAGCAAAACGACGCCCTCTCCTCCCTGCTACTGCCTCAGCGGGCACTCGCGGGAGATGGGGGCGTCGGTGTGAAAAAGTTTTTACTGCTTCGCCGCCGGTTTATCAGCTGGTGTGTTAGTAGCAGCCTCCTCAGCTATGTCTTCTTCAAAAGTAGTGAGGTCTTCGAGCTCCGACATAGGACGCGCATGCGATGGCAGACCAAGCGAAGTATCTTCCACGCTGACGGTCGTATCTTCAAACTCGATCGGCTCGTAGGTTGTGGTGATACCGGCAGCCTCATCGATTACTGCGTCGACATCATCACCATCTGCAGCACCTGCAAGTTCTTCCACGACTTCCTCACGGATCGTTTCTTTCAGCTCACTTGGCTTGAGGTTAGATTCACGCGTCAAACGATCAAGCTGACGCTGCTGTTTCGAGCTAAAACGCTTCGTAGGATCCAGTTTACGCTTGATGAGGTTATGGATTTTGTCGCGGCGAGCACGCTCGTCACGAATCTTGGCAAAGCCACGCAACCATGCCACAGCAACCACAACAACAAGCAAAATACCGAGGTAACCCAGTGCCGGGTAAACCACGCCCACCAGCTTTTTAAAGCCGAGGAATGACGCCGCAAAGCCCAACGCAGAAGCGATCAAATATACAGGGTAAAACAGCGCCCTCCGTGAGGAAGTAGCACGCTTAGCAAAGGCGTAAAACATGCCCAACGCCGTGTTAAAAATCATGCCCACGATAACGAGCGACATCACGGTGCCCAAAATTGGGTGGATCTCGTTAATGATGGTCAGCATAGGCACATCGTCAGCAGCTACCTTGTCGGCAACTCGGTAAAGAGCTAACGCGGTGAAGGTCAGCATCACACCGTAGATCACGCCACCGGTAAGTCCGCCTAGGCCAGCGGCACGAGGGTCAACATTGTTGCCACCGATGATGATCGCCATAGAGACACCCATCATAAGAGCCAAACCAACGTAGTTAAGAGATGCTAGCGCCCAGTGTGGGGTCGCGGAGTTAATCGTTGCCGCAGCTTGGTTAAGAGTATCGATGTCAGCGCTGCTGGTGCTCAAAGCGTACACAATCGCGACGATGACAAAGATAATGATAAGCGGTGTAATCGATCCGATAACAGCAGTGAGCTTGTCTACGTCGAGAAGCCCCGCGACCATCACGAGCACCAGCATGAGCAATGAGCCCGCCCACGCCGGCCAACCGAACTGCTGGTTGAGGTTCGAACCAGAACCTGCGAGCATAACCACGCCCGTAGCAAATAGGGTGGTCAAAACAGCGACGTCGAGAATACGCGCCACAATAGGGTGCGAGATTCGACGCAACACCGAGCCGTGATCGTTAGCTAGGAAGTACGACCCCAGCTGGATAGATGCCATACCGGTAACGGTCATAATCACTGCCGATAGCGCCGCGCCAAAAATGCCCATCATTCCGAAGGACACGAAGTACTGGAGTACCTCTTGGCCGGTGGCGAAGCCGGCGCCGATAACAATTCCGACGAACGCCATCGCGATAGTAATTGTTTTTTTGAGCATGGTTAAAGGTGCTCACCTTTCAAAATACGTGTGTGAAATTTTTGTTTAATTGTGCTCTGACATCTTTACGATGCTTGCTTATCGACGGTGCCGTAGGTGGTCACCCTTTCCAGCACGTGGCACGCGAACCTTGTGCTCTTTGTGCTCCTTCGCGTTACGACGCTTCTCACGGGCCTTCTTCCGCTTCTCGTGCTCCAAGTGGATACGACGTTCACGAGCCAAACGTGAAGCAAAGCGCTGCTGCTCACGGTAATCCAAGTAGATCTCATCGTTTCTGAGGTCTTTCAACACGGCAAACATCAAAATGACGATCACCACCAGGAACGGACTTGCAGCAATGATGGTGATATTTTGCAGGTTGCTCAAAACATCGTCGCCACCAGAAACCAACATGGTCATACCGATCAAGGCAACCAACAGACCCCACGCAGCCGACACATATTTATTCGCATCTGTTTGACCATTTTGGCTCATGGATCCCATCACCGTGGAAGCCGAATCGGCAGAGGTAATAAAGAAGGTAGCCAACAAAATCACAGCAACGACACCGGCAATCTTGCCACCTGGCAGTGCATGCAACAGTTCGAAGAGCTGGTATTCAGCAGAGCCGTCGCCGTAGATAGAGCGACCCTCTTGTTCGAAGTGAATAGCAGTGCCACCAAAGATGGCGAACCAAACAACAGACACCGCTGCCGGTACAAGCATGACGCCGAACAGGAATTCACGAATCGTACGGCCACGTGAAATACGCGCTAAGAACATGCCCACAAATGGGCTCCACGAGATCCACCATGCCCAGTAGAAGATGGTCCAGCTGCCCAGCCACTCTCCTGCCGATCCATCGGCAGATTCTGCAGTACGGCCGACCATCTCAAAGAAGTTGGATAGGTATGCGCCCAGCGAGCCTGGGATCAGGTTCAAGATGGTGACGGTCGGTCCCAAAACGAATACGAAAATTGCCAAGAGTGCCGCAAGGACCATGTTGGCATTAGATACGTACTGAATGCCTTTGCCTACGCCAGACATTGCCGACAACAAGAAGGCCAAGGTTAATACCGACACGATGGCCAAAACCGTGCTCATTCCTGGATCTTTCACCACACCTGCGGCATCAAGACCAGCGCTGATCTGGGTAGCACCGACGCCCAGTGAACAAGCAGTACCGAAGATGGTGGCAATAATCGCCAAAATATCGACAATGCGGCCGATCCATCCTTTTGCTCCGTGTTCACCGATCAGTGGGATAAACGCCGAGCTCAATAGCTGACGACGTCCCAAGCGGAACGTGCTATATGCAATAGCAAGGCCAAAAATGCCATAAATTGCCCATGGGTGCAGCGTCCAGTGCAGCAAGGTGGTGCTCATGGCATGCCCCACGGAGCGTGGGTCATGTCCTGGAACGCCGTTGAGGTAATTGCTCAGTGGTTCGGATGCTCCGTAGAACATCAAACCAATGCCCATGCCGGCAGCAAACATCATGGCGATCCACGACGTGGTGGAAAACTCAGGGGCTTCATCATTGCGTCCGAGCTTGATTGTGCCAAAGTTGCTCAATGCAATAGCAATGGCGAAGATCAAGAACACAGTAGTAAAGAAAATAAATGCCCAGCCGAAGCTATCCACAATGTAACCCAGTGAGGATGCCGCAAAGGAGGCAAAGCTTGTCGTTCCGAGGATTCCCCACGCGACAACAGCGAGAACAATCACCATGGCAGGGGCTGTGACTTTCCAGTCCACTCCTGCGTTGTCATCTTCACCTTCGAAAGTAATTTCTTTTTCCGGTGCTGCGGTTGCCTCAGCGATAAGTCCTTCGCCCTCGATCATGGCGGCAAGCTCTGCCGTTGCGCTGACGACAGGTGCTGACGAGGTTGTCGATTCCAGTGCCGTGCTCTCACTGGATCCGGACGAGGGATCCGTACTGAACTCGGGACGAGAGACCTCACTGTTGCGAAGCTCCTCATCCCGTGAGGGATTATTGTGCGAATCGGTCATATATCTATCATGACGATAAGAAAGACCTTTATAAAGACAGGGATGCTCAAAGTAGAAGATTATCAGTCAGTTTCTTCACATTTTTATCAGCTTGTTACATAGCAAAACCCCTGCATAATTATACAAAAGCCCAATCAATGGTCACAAATGCGTAACGATTGACTGTCAATGGAGCTTGTTCAGCGATTTCCTGCAAAAAATCCCACACTTTCGGTCGCCCAACACATATGCACATCACCCCCGACCCGCCTCGCACAGACCCCCCGACAAACAACAAATCCCTGCAGCGCATAAGCGCGCAAGCCCTATAACCGGCGTCACATAAACAGAAGTTTTCACCCCTGCCGCAACTGTACTTCCACCTCCGTGGGGAAACTCCCCAACACCCCCTTCCATCACCAACCGAGTCTTCGTTGGACACCCAAACCTCGTAGACTAAACCGCGTGACTTCTCATTCGGCTCCGGATACCGCCAAGGACCAACCACGCAGTCGCCTCACAGCAGCATGGACTAGGAGGCGTCGATACGCGCCCCGCTTCCCCAGCGCCGCCCACCCGCACGCACCTCACGCGCTGCAATGGTCGCGATACGACACCATCTCGACCGCGATCATCACCATCGCAGCATTTCTCATGCGCGCCATCGGAATTACCTCAGCGACCTCCGCGCATACCCCCGTGTTCGACGAGAAACACTATGTGCCACAAGCCTGGGACATGGTCGAATCATGGATCAACCCCATTACCGGTGGCATCGAATCCAACCCAGGCTACGGGCTGGTCGTCCATCCCCCGCTCGCCAAGCAACTCATCGCCTATGGTGAAGCACTATTTGGATACACCCCCCTTGGCTGGCGCGCGGTGACCGCTCTGTGCGGCACCCTGACCATCGTGGCCATCATGGCGCTTACCCGACGCCTAACTTTATCTTCACGAGCAGCAACCCTCGCCGGTATCATCGCGCTTTTCGACGGCGTCCTCCTAGTCACATCCCGATTCGGAATGCTCGACATCATCCAAGTGCTCTTCATTGTCACCGCCGCTTGGACGCTATGCCGCGACCACCAGCAAGTCTATGCCCGCATGTATAACGCATGGTCACAGAAGCTACTCGACACCGATCTGGGGCCTCGAATCGGTTTTCGTTGGTGGCGTTTCGCCACGGGAGTGCTCCTCGGCTGCGCGGTATCCGTGAAATGGTCCGGACTGTACTACATCATGTTCTTCGGAATCCTAGCCGTAGCCCTCGACGCATGGCGACGTCGTATTTTCGGTGCTCGTAACGCCACGCTGGGCATGCTACTCAAGGATGCATTCCCCGCCTTTGCTTCCCTCGTTCTCGTTCCGCTGGCCGTATATACGTGGAGTTGGCGCGCATGGTTTGCTTCAGAAACCTCTGTATTTAGACATGCTGTTGCCACCGGAGATGTAGCGGACAACAGTATTCTTCGGCTATTCCCAGACGCAGTAGCAAGCTGGCTTTACTATCACGCTGAAGTCTTAGAATTTCACGCCTCATTGACATCGTCCTCGGGGCACAGCCATCCGTGGGATTCCAAACCATGGTCCTGGCTTGCCGCTACCCGCCCGATCCTCTACTACTCCAGCACGGATATTTCTTGTGCGTTTGGCTCGTGCCGACGCATGATTTACCTCTTTGGCACTCCTGCGATTTGGTGGCTCACAGTACCTGTAGTGTGCTGGGCACTGTGGGAAATGATCATTCGCCGCCGCGCAGAATATCTCATCCCATGGGTAAGCTTCATGGCTGGTTTTTTGCCGTGGCTAGCAAGTTACGACCGCCAAATGTACTTCTTCTACGCGACTGCGCTCGTCCCGTTCACCATCGTCATGCTGGCTATAACGCTTAACCACCTCATGGACGCAGGAGCGTATCGACGCCTCCGCCCAGCCGCATTCTGGAAAGGCCGAGTGTTCCCCACGGGGAGAATTCTTGCCATCTGCTATCTCGCCGTCGTGATCGCAATGTTCTTTTACTTCTCGCCACTGCTGTATGGATTTGTTATTCCAGACGCATGGTTTAACGCCATGATGTGGCTACCAAGCTGGCGTTAATGGGGAACTTAACGTGGATCGGACGATAAGCTGCGCACCATCTCACGTACGATGACCCAGCCTTTGTCCGATATCCACAGCCACGACAATGTCACTACTGCAAGAAATAGTAGCCCGAGTTGGATCATGGTGTCGCCGGCTTCTGGGGCTAAGAAGATGTCACGAATTCCAAAGCCGACTTCGAAAGTCCACACAGCAGCGACAACAGGCAATAAGCCGCCTACTACACGAGGCTGCCAAGCAGCGAAAAAGAGGCTAAAAGCTATAGCGAACCGAAGAGATGCTGCCTCCATAGAAACTCGGTTTGCTAGCGGATCTATTTCCGTCGATGTGATGGCAATAAGGTTTATCGCCCACGCGAGCCACAACAGCCCCGCGACCACAATGCTTACTCGAGACAATGCGGTATTCCATGCTCGCGTAGCGGCTTGTTTGCGCCACTGAGGTTCTACATTCGCGAGGATGTCGTCGATAAGATCAGGTGCCTCGGTATAGGCCGCCTCGGGAATTCTAAACGCAAGCGATCGGTTAAGAGCTACGGCCTGATCAAAATATGCTTGGCAGTCGGGACACGAATCCAGATGTGTATCAATGACATCGTCGTCGATACCTGGTGTTTCCCCGTCAAGTCTCGCTGAAAGCGCGGCCTGGATTGTGCTACAAGTCAGCACGGCTGAGCACCCCATCTATGCTGGCGCGTCCTGCACCAAAAACGACGATCATCAACAACGCCACCGCCATGACCAAGGGATATTCCATTCCAGAATCGGCCACAAAGAAGCCATGATCAAGGTGAACAAAGTAGATTGCGGCCACCACTAACAAAGCCAGTGCGCCGGCAACAAAGGTGGTCAGCATCCCCACCACAAGTAACGAACCGCCGAGGAGTTCTCCCGTGGCAGTGAGGTAAGCAGAAAGCTTGGGCTGGGGCACTCCCATAGCGCTAAATTGTCCGGTTGTTTCTACCAACCCGGTACGAAAAAACCGCTCGAAGCCGTGGGCAACAAACACAATGCCCAACACCGCACGAAAAACTAGCAGGGCAATATCACGCACTATGGGCTGATCCATGAATCCCGCTTCCCCTTGTCAGTTGAAGTAAACAACAACACCTTAGCCCACGCGGCGGTGATGATCAGCACCGTCAAAGTGTGGTGTTTGCCCGTCGCGTCGGGAATCAGCCACAACGTCAAGATATTCAAAATCAGGAGACTCATCGTCGATCTCTAGCACTACTGCCCCTGGGCGACGCAACCGGTTCGGGATACCAAGTTCCTCATCAGCCGAGTTGCGCACGCCCCAACGTGCACGACGCAACTGCTGAATACGACGACGGCGCAGCGCTTGCTCCGCAATAACTTGGCGACGCAATGCCCACAGGTACAATGCCAGCAATCCTGCGCAACCACCTGCGCCCGCCCAAGCCCAACCGCCGAAAACCACGGCTGCAACCAACGAGACGATCACTGCGGCACCGAGCCCCATGACGGTCCGCTGACGACGCTGCTGACGGCTTACAACCGCCTGCGCCTCAGATTCTGGATCCCAGCTACCGCGATGGCTACGTCGCTCTGCAAACGCACGCTCCTCATCGGTGAGATCAGAGTCATCATCGAGCACAGGTTCCGCTGTGGCCTCGCTGCGATCGAGAGAGGTAACCACATCGTTATCGGAGGGGTACATCAGATCATCGGGGCCAACGTAAGCATCATCGAAGTCGTAACGTGCCACCTCGTCACCATCGTCAACCGCATCAAGGCTTGCTTCGTCGTGAGCGCTGTCTTCGTCCGCTACAACCTCAGGCGCTGGTAGCTCTGCAACAATTTCACCTTCAATAACCTGTGGCATCACAGACGCATTCGGAGTTTCCCCACGGGAGCGTTTAGCCCCAATCTTTTCTTTTGCGTGTGCGAATACATCACCCAACGTGGTTGCTGGATCTTGATCGATCAGCGGTCCTTGAGTGTCTTCTTCCTCGACTTCGGCAGATTGTTCGATAACCTCAGTTACTTCGGCGTATTCCAACTCATGTTCAGCCGAATCGGCCTCATATCCAGTGTGTACATCATGGGGGCCAACCTTTGGGTGGTGCCGTGGTTGCAGCTCTTCGCTGCCACCTTCGTACACCACGCGGGTATCATCGAATCCCTCACCGGCTTTACGGATCGGCTTTTGGCCACGCAGCAGCCATGGTGCGAGCACGAAGAGCCACACCAAGACGATCAGGACGATCACGACGGTTCCGGACACGTTGTAGGCCTTTCCGGGTTGTTGTACTTGTGATGAGCGTAAAGCACTGAGACTTAACTCGTCTAGTGAGCTAAGAGTCAAACACTGTAATTTTCTAAGGCTATCCCCCGTCTGTTACGGATGGGGTCAGGCGCGCCGCAAAAATCTCGATGCGATCAAGCGATCAACGCACGGTGAAGTGAACTCATCGTTAGTCTGCGCCATAAGGTAATGATCCCGCCACATTCCATTGATGTGCAAGTTTCGTTCCAAATATCCTTCGTGCCTAAACCCGCAGCGCACCAGAACTTTCTGGGAGCCAATATTATGCGGCAAATAGGTCGCCGTCAGACGGTGCACACGAACGCGTCGAAACGCATGATCTACACCTAAAGCGCATGCGGCCGTGGCAATACCTTGGCCCGTAACGGAACTATGCACCCAATAGCCGATCCATGCATCAGAGCTAATGCCATGTTGGATTGAACCGATTGTCAACTGACCGACAAACCGTCCATTGGCCTCAATGCTCATAGGGACCAAGGACCCCGCAAACGCGGCTTGTCTTAGCGAGAAAATATAAGAACGCCACGCAGTAGAAGAATGCGCGGATTGCCACGTATCCTCAACCGTAGGTTCTACCGGCTCCAAAAATCGCTGGTCAGAAAGCCGCATCATACGCCATGCCGATTTGTCGTTCTTATCAAGCGGGCGGAGGCGAACATGGATATTTGCGGGAGTAAACACCGCGGGAGTGGCCTCTGGCCAACCAGGATGGCGGGGATGGACAGCAGCGCGATCGGATCGCATCTGCTTGACCCGAGAAAATAAGCGAGACATACGCGCTAGCGTCCTTGGGACATAAACAGAACTTCGACGATGTCTCCTGGACGGACCTCGTTGACGTCTTCTGGGATTTTGATCATCGCATTCGCTTCAGCCAAGCCCGCCAACAAGTGGGCCGGTGCACCGTTCGCACCACCTAAGCCTTCCACCAGATAGTCCTGCGTCTGGGCGTCACGCATCAATCGAGCACGAATGTAACCACGCCGCCCCACCTTCGAGCCCACATGGTTAAGCGCACGCGCACGCACCAAACGGCGTTGCGATGATCTCTTGCCCAAACTCATGCGCACGACTGGACGGATGAACATTTCAAAAATGACCAACGACGACACAGTGTTACTAGGAAGCAAGAAGACGGGGGTCTGGTTTTCTCCCAGCAACCCAAAACCTTGGACAGAACCTGGGTGCATAGCAACGCGTGTGGTATCGATTTCTCCCAGATCCGACAAAATACGACGAATCTCCTCAGATCCAGAACCACCAACTGCTCCGGCGATAACAATGATTTCGCTACGCAAAAGTTGTGATTCCACAATCTCGCGGAGGCGCCGTGGCTCGCCGGCTGCAATGCCCACACGGTGTACGTCGGCACCAGCATCACGGCCAGCAGCCGCTAACGCATAGGAGTTCACATCAAATACTTGTCCCAAACTAGGCTCGCGGTCGATTTCTACTAACTCATGTCCTACAGAGATCACCGACATGCGAGGACGCGGATACACCAACACCTTGGAGCGCCCCACAGCCGCCAACAATCCAATGTGAGCAGGACTCAGAATCGCACCGTCGCTTACCGCAACATCACCAGGACGAATGTCATCGCCAGCATGACGCACGAACTCCCCAGAGCGCACCGGCCGATGGGCAGTCATTCGTTTACGACCACAATCTGTCCACTCCAGTGGGATAACAGCATCAGAAAGCGTGGGCAACGGCGCACCCGTATGCACTCGCACGGCTTGTTTGGGTTGCAGACGCAACGGGCGCTGCGATCCCGCAGGGACCTCACCGACAACTGGCAACGACGTTTCGATCGGACCAATAGGTGCGTCGATAGGCCGGCCAAGGCCGCGTTCACCACCAACGTCGACCGCACGGACCGCATATCCGTCAATCGCAGCTTGGTCGAAACCAGGAAGTGCACGCGATGCCTGCACTTCCTCAGCACACATAAGCCCCAGTGCCTCAGCGATAGCGATGCGTACAGGCTCTGGCGCTACCGCAGATTGGGTGACAAGGGCTAGCTGCTGCTCCACTGAGCGCACGTCCGACTCCTTTAAAACTGGTGAACTTCTCTCCTAGGCAGTGTGCCCTTTCTCACGAAAACACACAACACCTGCGCTTACCCCAAAGGGTGACTTTTAAGCGCCGTGCTCTTCCAAAATGGTACGCAGGACCTTCTTCAAATGTGGGCCATACGTCGGATCCGACAAACCAAAATCCACCACCGCTGGGATATAACCACCAGGATTTCCCAAATCATGGCGCTTTCCATCGTGAACCAAGATGTGGACTGGATGCCCCTCATTAATAAGCAACGCAATAGCATCAGTAAGCTGCAGCTCACCGCCCGCACCAGGGGTGATACGGCGAAGCGCATCAAAAATCGCACGATCCAAAAGATAACGACCTGTTGCAACAAACGTCGAAGGTGCGTCTTCTACGGCTGGCTTTTCCACCATGCCTTTCACACTCTTGACTTGGTAAGGGCCGTCGTAATCGCACTCCTCAATATCAAAGACGCCGTAGTTATACACATCTTCACGAGGAACATCGAAAGCGCACAGCACAGAGCCTCCCAGCTGGCGACGCACCTCCACCATCTTTTCCACAACGCCCATGGGCAGCACCAAGTCATCCGGAAGCATGACAGCTACGACGTCTTCATCGTCATCCAACACGCTTTCCGCCAACCCCACTGCATGCCCCAGACCAAGCGGAGTCTCTTGAACCACAGAAACCGGCTGAATCAGTTCAGCAGCACGCACAACCTTTGCCAGCTGATCCTTCTTGCCACGACTTTCCAACGTTGCTTCCAGCTCTGGGAACCTGTTGAAGTGATCCAACACTTCCTGCTTTTTCGGCGCCGTAATCACAGCCAAACGCGTTGCCCCCAACTGCGCGGCCTCCTCAGCAATCAGCTCGATACCTGGCGTATCGACGACAGGAAGGAGCTCCTTAGGGACGGTCTTTGTGGCAGGGAGAAACCGTGTACCCAAACCAGCAGCTGGGACGATCACGGTTCTGACGGCACACGAATTACCACTCTTGGGTGAAGTCATAAAGAAAACAGTACCGCGAACTATGCCCCAGATAGGTTTCGGCACCAAGGAAAACCGAAATTAAAAGTCACATTCTGAGCCCCCTCCCCGTGGGGAAACGACCATAAACACCCTCTAAGCTGGTGGCTATGTCCGACGCTTTAACACTCACTGCCGCCAAAAAAAATGCCAGAAATCGCATACGAGCTGCTCGATTAGCCCGCAGCACAGCTGATTTACATGCCGATAACGCTGCCATCCTCAATCAGTTGACCGCCCTCATTCGCACAATCAATGCCACACGCGCCGCCGCTTATATGCCCGAAGTCACAGAGCCTGGCGGGGTTGATTTTGCCGACAATCTCACAGGAATTCTGTCCGAACTGTGGATACCCAAGTCACTCCCCAACCGCCAACTAGTATGGGGACACTACTCCGGCGGCGATTCAGTTGAGCGTGGCACTTTCGGAATATTAGAACCCACCACCCCATCCCGCAGCAGTGACATCCTCCATGACGTGGATCTCATCATCGTTCCGGCCCTCGGCATAATCCCCAGCGGGCGACGACTCGGCCAAGGAGCCGGCTACTACGACCGCGCACTAGCCGGAGTTGCTACCCCGACTGTGGCAATACTCTTCGACTCCGAAGTCAACACCACTATCCCCTTCGAGCCTCACGACGCCACCTGCGATTGGATCATCACCCCCGAGGGAACCAAACAGGTGACTTAATACGTCGAAACTTACGTGACCTCCATTAAATCCATCCTGCGCACTCCAGGAAGGCGCCGAGAAACATTTCTCCGGCGAAGCCTGGCATTAAGCCTTGTCATTCTTGCCCTAGCACTCGCAGTTTTTCCCCGTACCGAATCCACAACAGAAGTGCTGCGCTACGCCACCGCCGTCGAAGCTGGCACCGCCGTCAACCGCACACATTTCACCACCGCCCATGTCCCTCAGCACTTAATACCCGAAAACGCACTGCGCCCTGACGATCTTTTAGCATCAGCCCCCAACGAACGCATCACTATTTCTGCCCACACCGCCGGCAGTATCGCCACAGCGGTTGATTTTCTCGATTCCAGTCACACGCTTTCCTCCGTGGGGAACCAGTTGCCTTTCGGCGAAGACCAACCCATCAATATCGTCCCCATTCGCCTTGCTGAACAATCCGTCTCGCGAGTGGTGCAACCAGGAGACGTGGTTGATGTCATCGCAGCTAACGACGCTCATGACCCGCATGTTGTCGCCGCCGGCGGCGTCATAGTTTTCGCCCCTGTGCCAGAGAAAAATACCTCAAGCTATGGTTCGGACGCTGTTCTTATCGCGCTGCCGGCCGATCAAGCACGAATCGTCGCTTCCCAATCTCTCGCTATTCCGCTCACAGTTGTCATCGCTGGAGCACGAGCGCGTCCACCTAAGACGGAATAGATCAAAACCCCTGTTAAAAAGCATAACTAAATAGTTTTGCACTGGAACTGTAAAGATAATTCCGGTAGCGTAATTGGCGCACATTTATAGAAAGAGGTTGTAAACCATGCTCAAAGGGTTTAAAGACTTTATCCTACGCGGCAACGTTGTCGAACTCGCCGTCGCGGTCGTTATCGGTACTGCTTTCACCGCTATCGTGACCGCATTTTCCGAGCACCTAATTAACCCAATGATCGCCACCCTCGGCGGTGCTGATGTTTCCGGCCTAGGCTTTTATCTACGCTCCGGCAACGATGCTACCTTCATGGACTTCGGTGCCGTTATCACCGCTGCACTGAACTTCCTGATCATCGCAGCAGTTGTGTACTTTATCCTTGTTGCACCTATGAACAAGCTCAATGAGATGGCAGCACGCCGCAAGGGTGTTGTTGAGGAAGAAGAAGCACCAGCCTCCATCGAAGCAGAACTCTTGGAAGAAATCCGCGACCTGCTAAAAAACCGCAACCTGTAATTATTCTGCGGACTATCTCAACCGCCTTCTTTCCCGAACTCTCCGACATGCGCGTGAGTTTAAGGAAAGAAGGCGGTTGTATTTTTCAGGAGCCGTAATGTGGCGGCATCTGGTCTTTCCAAAAGGCTAGGCCTTGGAGTTGATCTTCTTCGCCGTCTTCCAAAGGAACTGCAACATCTGGAATAGCAGAGACGAATTCCGCGGTATCGGCTTTCCGATCGTAGTCTTCAGCGTCTGATAGACGCACAACCCTTCTACGTGCTTTTTTCATCTTGCGACTGTTCCACTTTCTCCTAAAAATTAGTCGTTCACGCTGTATTCGCGCAGCTGATCGATGACGTAGTGCACCAACGGCGTCATAGTCGCCATGCCGTCTCGAATCGCCGAACGTGAGGCTGCCATATTCACCACGACGGTGGAAGCGGATACACCGGAGATTCCACGAGAAGTGCAGGCATCAACCGAGCCACAGGCTAAACCGGATGCGCGGATAGCTTGTGCAATACCAGGTACCTCCTGATCAAGAACCTCCCGTGTTGCCTCTGGTGCATGATCTCGCGGCCTCACGCCCGTGCCACCTATGGTGAGGACTAAGTCCACGCCACCTACAACAGCTGTTTCAATAGCATTTCGAATAAGATGCTGGTCAGCTTGGACATCAACGACCGCATCCACGGTAAAACCGCCTTCGCCCAGTAGCTCTGCCACTACTGTCGCCGTGTTATCCGCAGTATTTTCGGAATGATCTCGGATAAGTACTGCGAGGGCACGACGCGGACCGCCCAGAACCGAGTTATTATCTTCGGCTTCAGTAGCGCGGAAAAACTCAGGATCCGGTTCGATGTAATCGAACACGTTGTCCATTTGGGTGATGTCCGTGATCTCCATGGCGTCTCTTCTCGTAATAGATACTTTGATCTAGCAGTCTATTCGCCTGTGAGGGTTACGTCGACCTGTCGCTCGTTTTGGTCGTTTTCCCCACGGACGGTGAGCTTAACTGTTTGACCAAAATCGCTGCTTCGTACCGCAGCGATCAAAGCATCGGCGCTATCAACATGGCGGTCATTAATTTTGGTGATCACTTCTCCTGCTCGTAATCCGGCGTGAGCGCCTGGACCATCAGGCTGAACATCGGCGATTACAGCACCTTTGGCGTTCGCGTTCGAAATGAGCTGAATACCAATCATGGGTTGGGTGGCATAACCCTTCTCAATGAGCTGGCTGGCTACGCGACGAGCAAAGTTGGAAGGGATGGCAAAGCCTAGGCCGATGGATCCGGATTCAGACTTGCCGCCTGCGCTGAGCGAGGCGATCACGGAGTTCATGCCGATGAGGGCTCCGTTGGCATCAACCAATGGGCCGCCGGAGTTGCCTGGGTTGATTGCTGCGTCGGTTTGGACGGCGTCGATAAGCGACGATTGTCCTGTTTCGGAGCCGCCTGCACGCACCGGACGGTTCAGCGCTGACACGATGCCAGATGTGACCGTAGCCGAAAGCCCCAGCGGCGACCCCACGGCAACCACTTGTTGCCCAACCGTGAGGTTGTTGGAATCACCGAACTTCATGACAGGCAAGCCACTGACGTCTTTGATCTTGATTACTGCGACGTCTGTGTTTGGGTCGCCAGCTATCAATTCAGCAGGATGCTCAGAGCCATCGTTCAAGGTCACAGATATTCGCGCTGCCCCTTGTTCAGCCCCTGCCACCACGTGGTTGTTGGTCATCACGTAGCCATCTTCGGAAATAATGGAGCCAGATCCTTCAGCGGAGCCGTTTCGAGTGGCCACCAAAATCGATACGACAGAAGGCAATACCTTTGCTGCGACGTCTTCAACCGATCCCTCAACGGGAGCTGGATGATCTTGAGATACTGGCTGACGCAAGGATTCCGCTACCTGCGTGCGTGTAGTGGAGCCGGAATTACCCGCACGGTTTGTGGAATAAACCCCAGTCAACGTGCCAGAGGCAATGGCAGCAACCAGCGTCATAGCAACAGCGGTGCCGATGCTGACGCGTCGCTTTTCGCGTTTCGACGTCTCCGGCTCCAGCGGTACAGGGGGTTCCTGAGCTCCCAACGGCTGCGATTGCTCAGTTAGTTGTTCTTCTTGCACGTTGTGAGCATTTCCGTAAGGATTCTCCACCCGATCAAACGCTGCGGTCTGATCGGCGGTGGGTGAAGTGCGGGCGTCATCATGGTTCTGTGGATTTGTCATAGTAAATACTATCGGACCACATACTGGTGACGTTCTGGAACCTCACTGCGGGTAGCGTCGTGAATCGCTGGGAGGTTCCTGTGAACGTATTATTTGCCGTTACGACGCTCCTCACGACGTTGCCGTGCCAGATCAAGGCGCTCAGCAGTGCTGCTTGGTTGAACCACACGAGTCTTTGATGAAGAATGGAGTTCTTCATCCGTAACAGATCCTGGCAACTCGACACGCATTCGCGCGCCTCCGTCGTCGGATTCCCCAGCTGTGACAGTTCCCCCGTGGCGAACGATCGTGGAATGCACAATGGCAAGCCCCAAGCCAGAACCTGGGGTTGAACGCGCGCTCACCGATCTATAGAAGCGATCAAAAACTTTTTCACGATCTTCGACCGGAATACCTGGACAAGAATCAGAAATGTCCATATGCAAAACGCGATCGCCGTCTTCACGCTCTACGACCTGCATGGTGAAACGAACAACACCATCAGCAGGTGACCACTTTGATGCGTTATCAAGGAGGTTCAAAATTGCGCGCCCCAAGGCAAAGCTGTCACCTTCGAGGTACCACGGAATCGCCTGGATTTCGAAGCGCACATCGGGGCGACGCCGCCGCACGCGCTCGACCGAAGAATTAACCACATCAAGCAAATCGATGGGTTCTAAAGTTTTCTCCGAGGTTTCTTGGCGTGCCAGATCGATGAGATCACCGATCAGCGTGGAAAGCTCCTCCATCTGTGCAATAACATCCGACTGCAATGCCTGCTTATCTTCTTCACTAATCGCAGCAGAGTCCGTGTTATGCATCATCATCAACAATTCAATGTTGGTGCGCATAGAAGTAAGAGGCGTCTTCAGCTCATGGCCGGCATCGGCAACAAGCTCGGTTTGACGCTGACGCGAACGTCGTAACGCCTCAAGCATCTCGTTGAAACGAGTCGTAAGCTCCGAAAGCTCGTCATTACCTTCTACTTGGATCGGTTTGAGATCGTCTGTTTCCGTAATATAACGAACCCGGTTGCGCAACCGCCGCAAAGGACGAAGCACCGTAGATGCGACAGCTACACCTGTAGCGATCGCCATTAGCACACCAAGACCTGCTACCAGCAACAGTGTAATTGCCAAGCTAGTAATCATCTTGTGGGTGGCTTCCATTCCGCGCGCCAAAATGACGGTGGCACCGGAATCCGACACCTTAGTTAAAACTCGCTCACCGTTGATCGTGGCAGCACTATACCCCTCGACATCGTCGCCGCCACCCTTGACCATCGGCAAATCGTCGCCGACAGAATAGTTCCAGCCGGGCATTCGCAACGAGATACGGGTATCCGCGTTATACTCACGAAACTTGTCGATCTCGTACTGAGAACGGAAGAAAAAATCAGGCTGATCCATCCGACTAATCAACGCCGTTGCCTTGGCGTTCAAAGCGCGGTCCATCGAACTACGCAGCGTGCCAGAAACAGACCAATACGACACGATAAGCATCATGCCCACAGCAATTGCCACCATCGATGCAGTAAGCAGAGAGATACGTGATTTAAGCGACGCACGCGAAAAGTGCGAAGTGCGGGCATCCCCAGACATACCTAAAAAGCCTGCCCCTCCCGGCAGGCTTTCGCGGAAACGGCGCAGCATCACGGCGCAGTTTCCCTCAGCACGTAGCCAACACCGCGAACGGTATGGATCAAACGTGGCTCCCCTTCTGATTCAGTCTTGCGACGCAAATAGCCAATATAGACTTCCAGTGCGTTTCCAGAAGTTGGGAAGTCATATCCCCACACTTCTTCCAAGATCGACGCACGCGAAAGTACGCGACGAGAATTCGCCATCAGCAACTGGAGCAGCGCAAACTCAGTGCGAGTCAAGCTAATAGGGCGACCACCGCGGGTGACATCGCGCGTATCGGGGTTTAGGCGAAGATCCTCAAAGGAAAGCTCCCCTTGGCTGCCGGAGCCGACGGACTCTGCAGCGGCACGGCGAAGCAGGGAACGCACACGAGCTAGTAGCTCCTCAAGTGCGAATGGCTTAGGAAGGTAGTCGTCTGCACCAGCATCAAGGCCGGCAACACGATCAGACACACCATCGCGAGCGGTCAGAACCAAAATCGGACGGTCGTCACCGCTACCACGCAAGGTGCGGCAAACCTCAAGACCATCCATGCGTGGCATCATCACATCAAGGATGACCAGCTCTGGTTGTTCACGTTCAATTACTTCAAGTGCCTCGAGTCCATCTTGAGCCAGATGCACTTCATATCCGTTAAAGGACAACGAACGACAAAGCGACTCGCGCACCGCCTGCTCATCATCTACGACCACAATCTTCATTCAGTCTATTCTGCCTTGTCCCGCCGAGACCGACCCTCAAGCAACGCCCAGAGTCAGCTATGAATAATTACATTTAGTGCAACAATTTTATAGTGCGTTGAATGTTGACAATAGCAGCCAACCGACACACACTCCGAAAGAAGTCTTCTAAATTACAAATGAATAAAGGCTGACTTCGATCTAACCGAAATCAGCCTTCATTGATAGTGGAATTATATCCACAAGAGCTTAGAACTGCTCAACCTCAACGAGACCAAGCTGAGCTGCCTTAACCAGGCGACGTGGGATGCGAACGGTCTGACCGTTGATCTTCACTTCTTGGAGGGCAACGTTATCTGCCTTCCACTGGGAACGACGTGCGTGGGTGTTTGCACGCGACATACGACGCTTTGGAACTGCCATTTTTGTTTCCCTCCTTTATTACTTGTTCTTCTTACGGCGAGCGAGTGCACCGTAACGCTGGTTGAACTTCTCAACACGGCCTGCGGTGTCCATGACACGCTGCGCACCGGTCCAGAATGGGTGAGACTCACTGGTCACGTCAACGACGATCAATGGGTACTCGTTGCCATCTTCCCATGCAACCGTGCGGTCACTGGTAGCGGTTGACTTGGTCAGGAACTGGTGGCCAGTGCCTGCATCCTGGAATACCACTGGGTGGTAATCAGGGTGGATATCTTTCTTCATATTCTCTCGATTTCCCTCAGGATTGATACTTCGAGTCGGTTCTCCACATCACGGTGAAGATCGTGCTCGAGTTGGGTTTCGCGATGCTCGCCGACACTATACAAGTGTAAGCAACCTGCCAAAGTGTACACCCAACTACTCCTTTGAGAAAATCCAGCCCTCCCCCACCCCGACAAAAAGCCGGCTACCCACACTTTTATATAGAGGTATTTCACTAACTGTCTAATCACATTTCAGCAGCACACATACCTTCTGACACGACTTTTTCTGACAACACACGCAAGAAATCTAAAATTTTTTCGGAATTGATTAGGATTTTCGCCCCACCGCAGGTATGGTTGTCTCTTGCTGTTGTCGAAATTGTTCGTTTATCGCCCCGTCAGCACTTGCAGCACAGGCAGTTCCACACACTGTGGCCCTGTTACTGCAGCAGCAGGTTTGAATGTGGGCGGCTAGGAGAAAGAAACCTATGTCGGCTATTTGCCAGGTTACGGGACGCCAGCCGGGTTACGGCAAGTCTGTCTCGCACTCGCACCGACGCACGTCTCGCCGTTGGAACCCCAACGTGCAGCGTCGTAAGTTCTACCTGCCCTCTGAGGGCCGTACCATCACCCTGAACGTATCCACCAAGGGCCTGAAAGTCATTGACCGCGACGGCATCGAGTCCGTTGTGGCTAAGATTCGCGCACGTGGGGAGAAGATCTAAAAGATGGCACGTAACGATATCCGCCCAATCATCAAGCTCAAGTCTACGGCTGGCACCGGTTACACCTACGTCACCCGTAAGAACAAGCGCAACAACCCAGACCGTATTTCTTTGAAGAAGTACGATCCGGTAGTCCGCAAGCACGTCGAATTCCGCGAGGAGCGTTAATCTATGGCTAAGAAGTCCAAGATCGCCAAGAATGAGCAGCGCAAGGAAGTCGTCGCCCGCTTTGCGGAGCGCCGTAACGAGCTCAAGGCAATCATCAAGAACCCGAACACCTCTGATGAGGATCGTCTCGATGCACAGTTCGAATTGAACCGCCAGCCTCGTGACGCTTCCCCAGTTCGCGTCCGTAACCGTGACTCCCGCGATGGTCGCCCACGTGGCTTCCTGCGTAAGTTCGGTGTTTCCCGTGTCCGCATGCGCGAGATGGCTCACCGCGGTGAGCTTCCGGGCGTCCGTAAGTCCAGCTGGTAATCAGGGAGTTTTCAATGAAGCGCAATAACATAAAGAAGGCGCGGATGGAGCAGTCCCGCCGCCCCAAGAAGAACCCTCTTAAGGCCGCAGGCATCGAGAAGGTTGACTACAAGGACATCAACACCCTTCGTCAGTTTATCTCCGATCGCCACAAGATTCGTTCTCGCCGCGTAACCGGCCTGACGCCGCAGCAGCAGCGCCAGGTTGCAACCGCTGTGAAGAACGCCCGTGAGATGGCTCTCCTGCCGTTCACCAGCCGCTAAATCGACTGGGAGAACAAACAACGCCTCCGAAAGTTAACTTCGAAGTGCGATGACAGCACAAGGCACCCACTCTTGTATAAGAGATGGGTGCTTCGTCATATTCTGGACAGTTTTTCTGCTGGTAAGTGGCACGTTTACCGCGTGCGCCACGCGGCTGGTAGCTTAGGTACTTGTATATTTCACCTGACGGGAAGGCAAGTGACCTTGTTGCATGAGTCTTTAACTGAGCTCGCCGAGCTCGCACCTCAGTGCTCAGACACCCCCACTGTTCGCGGTGTCCTCGCCGAAAGCCAAGATCTAGTGCGCAATGCCATCGATCACGGCGAACGGCCACAAGCACTTGTCGAATGGTTTTCCCGTCTCGTCACCGACGTCCTACACAGCGAAGCAATCGCTGATATGACAGGCGGTGCGCAACTGGTACTTACAGGGGCAATCGGACGCGGAGACGCCCTTCCGTCATCACCAATTAAATGGCTTACCGTCGGAGAAAGCCATGTTGATACCACCCCAGTATCTGACCTGATTACGAGCGTGGGTCTGGTCGCCGAACACACTCGTCTGGGCCCCACTGCACGCACAAAGCAAGAGTGGTTGTCAATGATTGGTACCGCACAAGGATCCGACCTTGCGGTCTTTGCCGATGCTGGAACTTGGTGCCTTGAGGAGGTAGTGGCTCTCCCCGACCACAGGCCACTGCTTATCGACGCCATTGAGCATCGCCCACCGACACTACGCATCCACGATGGTTTACCATCACGCGACATGGTCGTTGACATCCGCAAAGACCTGCTCTACCCCATCATTGCGATCGCCCGCTGGGCTGGTGTAGCGGCTCACTCCACGGATTTTTCCACGCGTCGCAGAATCCCAGCAGCTGTAGCAGCAGGAATACTGACCACATCGCAAGCTGATTTCCTGCGCCAGGCGTGGGATGCTGGATTGCAATTGCAGTTCCGGCGTTGGACTGACCGCGTACATTCTCACGCGGCCACGGCAGAAAGCCTGCCTGCTATCCAACGCAGCATCTATGGTGCATCGTCTCGTTTGGTTTCTGATGTCATCCGAGCGCTCGCTCAACAATATGGCATTCCCCTAAAGTCCTAAGGTTTCTAGGTTTTAGTGGCCGTCGATAGTAGGCTTTGAGCCCACGTCGTATAACATTTATTCGTTCATGGCGCTTTGCGCACATTTTTAAGGTTTTGTGAAAGGAAAGGGGCAGGTACTCGTTATGGCAGGAGCTGTAGGTCGTCCCCGTAAAAATAGTCCTCGGCGACGTGGAAGTACCGCCCGTGAGGAAATCCTTGATGCCTCAGCGGAGCTGTTTACTACACAAGGTTTTGCTACCACGTCTACCCATCAAATCGCCGACGCAGTAGGAATTCGTCAAGCCTCGCTGTACTACCACTTCCCGTCCAAGACGGAAATCTTCCTCACCCTGCTTCAGTCCACCGTGGCACCTTCAACGGCTCTCGCAGAGGCCTTCGTCGATAACGAAGCACCAGCGCCGTTACGCTTGTGGGCATTAACAGCCACAGAATGTCGCCTGTTGCTTTCGACACGTTGGAATGTCGGACGCCTCTACCAATTGCCGGTTGCAGCTTCCGCAGAATTCGCTTCCTACCAAACACAGCGCGATCAGCTACGCCAAACTTTTAAAAACATTGCTTCCGAGATCCTCAGCCCCGACGATCCCCGTACAGATCTGCCATTCCACATCGCGCTGTCGGTAATTGAAATGCGCAGCAACGATGGTGTGGTACCCGAACCATTGCGCGATGAGGAACTTCCCGCTCTAGCAATCATGCTTGCCGACGCCGCACTCGCCGTCGTAGGTGCGGCCCTGCCCGATGACCGCGTGGAATGGACACTGAACCTGATCCGCACCCTGAACAACTAATTGGCTGCGGCGTGACGCTGCAGCAACCGATGCGCCAACGCAATAAGTGGTGTATCCACCATCTCCCCGTCGAGCTGAAAAGCTCCGGGGTGTTTTTTCGTCTCCTCAGCGATACGCTGCGCCCATTCCAGCTGCTCTGAGCTAGGTGCGAAAGCCCGCCGGACCACATCGACTTGGTTCGGATGGATGCATGGATATGCCGCAAATCCCATACGGGCAGAATCCAGTGCTTCTGTATAGAGGCCATCAAGATCTTTGAAATCCTGATATACCGCATCCAGCGCCCACTTACCGTTTGCAGCAGCGTGCAGCAGCGTCTGCACACGTGCGTATTCGATGGGTGCTCTGTAGAAGGAGGGCTGGGGCTCGTCTATACGCCTGCGCGAATATAAGCCACCCAGCGCAATCGTCAGGTCATCCGCGCCCCAGTACAACCCGACTACGTGGGGATCCGCCGCGATCGAGGCTATGTTGATAACAGCCAATGGGGTTTCGATAATCGGTACAACATTAAGGCCATCAAGACCATCGGGAAGAGCCGCCCCAATTTTGGGCACAATGACGTTGTAATACTCGGTGGTCTTTACAAACGCGAGATCCACAGCATGGTGAGGATCTTCTGGTCCCACAATCCGAACAAACGTTGTGGCCGGATCCAAACCCGCGTTGCGAATGTTGGCATAGGCTTGGTCGCGGTCAATAGAGCCCGCCCCATCCTCTAAATCTAGGATGACCATATCTGCACGGGCGGCAGCTTTGGGAATAATCTCAGGCCTATTCGCTGGGGCAAAAAGGACCGCGGGCCGTAATGTCAGCTCTCGATTCGTCATAATGACAATTCTAGCGGCGCACCCGTTAGCCTATGATGCCCAAAAGATCACACACATTCCGCTGACGGAACACTTCCATTAAAGCTAGCAAGCTTAGTCGCCATCCGAGTAAGAAGCTGCTGTCCCGACTCATATGCTCCATCAGAAGCCTGAGCAGTGACAGCCACCGGCACGATCACCCCACCAATCGGAACCAAACCAAACTGCCGTACGTCATAAGAACCCGAAGGATTAGGCCCCCACCCGCCTTTAAAACGGGAACCAAGAATAGATCCCAAACCATAGCGTTGGCTACTTGCGATCTCCCCCATAGCAGCCAGTACTGACTCAGAACCGGCAACACATCCCATGTGTCGAGCAAACAGTGCTTGAGGTCCTAACGCCCATTGTGTTTGGCCGAAAACACTGAATTCAGGCCGGACAGGCTGATCGTTAACTTGAGTTTGTGGATCACCACCTTGTGCTAGGACAGCCCCCACTTTTCCCGTGGGGAACCAAGCGAATCCCACAAAGCACGAGCTGCGTCATTATCCGAGACAGTAATAGCTTGGCGCATCAATACATCGTTGCCGGGATTGGCACGCAACGCAGCAATACTGATGGGTACTTTTATGGTCGACCAAGCTGGAACGCCTGCTTGCGTGCCGGCCGTCAATACTCCTTCTGGACCTGCAATAGCGATACCCACTGCCCCGCCCAACTCATTTTGGGTATCAGTAACAATGCTTTCTAGGGCCGCAGCAAGATCACTTGGCAGCCCTGTTGCATTCGAATCAGGGACAGATGCCGGAGCTGGTGGTTGTTGTGCCAGAGTCGGTGATGGTTGGCGCAGCGTGGTGCGTGAGGTTGTTTCACCATCGACGTCTCCAATAGTGCAACCAGTGATCATGACGCTCAAACAACTTACTGCGATGAACAAAGGTGATAGGTGGTGACGCATGAAAACCACTACTTCCTTGTGTTTTGAGTCGTTCGATTAGCCGATATACACCACGGCGTTGTTGCCGCCGGTGCATGTGACAAATTAGCCATTATCAGAACATTGCATGCTGTAGTCCAAACCAGTGACCTCAGAATGGACAGACAACGTTGCGTTGAGCTGTTGAGTTGCCACATAGTTCGAGGCATAAGCATCACGAACCGCACGAGCAAATTGGGGACTGGTTACTGACGATCCGATCCAAACATTGTTGAAGTTACCTGCGGGTTCTCCAGCTTTTGCTGCGTCATTAGCAGACATGCGCCCGCTGGCAGTGTTGGATATTGAGGACGCGCAGCCGCCTGCTCAGGTGCATCGTTTTTCTTGGATTCTGGTGCGCTAGCTGCTGTAGCAGGAGTCTTGTCATTGGACCCTATGACTCCCGTTTTGAGTCCTACTAACACGAGTGCAGCGACAACACACAACGTTGCTAAAACCGCTATGAGCACTATTGCCACAGGACTTTTAGGCGCCTGCAGCGGGGGTTGCGGAGCGGGGTCGACAGCTCGAAATGAGGATGTTTCTGGATGTGGATCGTAAGAATTTGATGGCTGCTGAGAGGTCACGGTGGCAACAATCTCCAAAATTGACAAGAGGGGCAATAGAAAAAGTAGCTTGATTACGACCTCTGAGAAACGGAAGCGGAAGTACGCGATCACCTGCGTTTTGTGGGCACTTTATAGCCCTACCGGTGACCAAGAGGCATCGCTAATTGAATAATTGAACGCGCTGAATTTTAGCAGTTCTGCTACGCAAATCTGTGAGATTAATAAAGGTTACCCCCATCGTTGCCCAGAAAGCAGCCCATAAAAGCACAAGAAAACACGCCACGGTGCAGTCGTACATCGTGGCGTGTTGATAAGAAATTAGTGAGCGAAGTGGCGTGCACCCGTAAGGTACATGGTCACACCAGCCTTGTTAGCGGCCTCGATCACTTCAGCATCACGGATAGATCCACCAGGCTGAACCACAGCACGAACGCCAGCTTGCGCTAGCACCTCAAAACCGTCAGCGAATGGGAAGAATGCATCAGATGCTGCAACCGATCCCTTGGCACGCTGTTCGTCGCCGGCAAGAGAGTTAGCGCGCTCGACAGCAAGCTTGGCTGCGTCGACACGGTTAACCTGCCCCATGCCCACGCCTACCGTTGCCCCGCCTTGCGCGAGCAAAATAGCGTTAGACTTCACGGCACGCACAGCACGCCATGCGAACTCCAGCTCTGCCAGCAATTCCTCAGATGCGCCTTCACCGGCAGCAAGTGTCCAGTTAGCTGGGGTATCACCTTCGGCATCGACGAGGTCGCGTCGCTGAACAAGGACGCCACCGGAAATCTGACGTTGTTCGAGTTCGTCGCGCTGTGGCTGCGGAGCTACAAGGATTCGGATGTTCTTCTTTTGCGAAAGGATCTCTACAGCACCGTCTTCGTAAGCAGGTGCGATGATGACCTCAGTAAAGATTTCGGAGACTTGCTTCGCCATATCTACGCTGACTTCGCGGTTGGAAGCGATCACGCCGCCAAATGCGGAGACTGGGTCACACGCGTGTGCAGTGCGGTGAGCTTCAGCAATGGAGACGTCGGAAACTGCGATACCGCAGGGGTTTGCGTGTTTGATGATGGCCACGCATGGGCGCTCGTGATCCCATGCAGCACGCCAAGCTGCGTCGGAGTCCGTGTAGTTGTTGTAGCTCATTTCCTTGCCGTGTAGCTGCGTTGCTTGAGCAAGGCCAGCAGGAGCTGCTGGGTCAGTGTAGAGGGCTGCCGCTTGGTGCGGATTTTCGCCGTAACGCAAAATGTTGGCGCGCTCATAGCTTGCTCCGATCCACTCGGCGAATGGTTTATCGGCATCCGCGATTTGCTCGCCCATCCACGTTGCTACGGCGACGTCGTAAGAAGCAGTGTGGCGGAAAGCGTCGACAGCCAAAGCCGTGCGCTCAGCACGGGTGAAGCCACCGTTGCCAACTGCTGCGATGATCTCAGAGTAACGAGATGGAGATACAACGACCGCTACCGATGGGTGGTTCTTAGCCGCAGCACGGACCATCGATGGTCCTCCGATGTCGATCTGCTCGACGCAAGCGTCGAAATCGGCACCCGAGGCAACGGTCTGGGTAAATGGGTACAGGTTGACGACCACGAGCTGGAACGGCGCTACGTTGAGCTCGTCTAGTTGCTTGAGGTGGTCCTCCTTACGCGTGTCAGCAAGGATTCCTGCGTGAACCATGGGGTGTAGGGTCTTCACACGGCCTTCAAGACATTCTGGGAAGCCGGTGAGTTGCTCTACGGGAGTTACAGGGACTCCGAGATCAGCGATTTTAGCGGCGGTCGAGCCGGTGGAAACGATCTCCACACCCGCATCATTGAGGGCACGGGCCAGATCTTCCAGTCCGGTCTTGTCGTACACACTAATTAATGCGCGCTTGATCTGCTTGCGGTCATCGCTCATGAGTGAAGGAAACCTCTCCTGATTCTTTCTCCGTCACGGCGGAGTTCAACACGGACACGATGAGCTGGCGCTCAACTTGTTTGATTCTTTCATGAAGATGTGACTCGTCTTCTCCCCGTTCGATGGAAACGGGCCGTTGCGCAATAATGGCGCCAGTGTCAACGCCACTGTCTACAAAGTGAACAGTGGAACCGGTGACTCTGACGCCATAGTTCAATGCATCTCGCACGGCATGTGCTCCTGGGAATGCAGGGAGCAACGCAGGGTGCGTATTGATGGTACGACCTTCGAACGTTCGCAGGAATCCTTCGCCGAGGATCTTCATAAATCCGGCGGAGACTACGATTGTTGGCTCATAGCGTTCTACGTTGCGTGCGAGGGCGAGGTTCCATTCATGACGATCTGCGCCTTTTTCTAAGGGCACAATGTGCGTTGGAATCCCTGCTTGTTTGGCTCGTTCGAGTGCAAAACACTCGACGTCTGCCACGACGGCGACCACGCGATATCGTTCCTGATTGTCGATGATGGCCTGCAAGAGGGTTCCGGAACCTGACGCAAGTACCACAATCGGCGTTGCTTGCTCCGTACTGGATAAACTCGTCACAGCCACCATCGTAATGGTTTAAGCCTGTTATCCCCTATTCCGTGTCATCTTTCGGCTTCGAATCAGACTCCTGATCGCTTTCGGCTGTGTCTTCTCCCCCTTCATTTTCGACTGTTTCGTCGTTGTCATGAGTAGTTGGGTTGATCTCAAGAGCTTCGAGCATTTCTGCATTATCTAAGCCGTCATCTACCAACTCGTAGGTTTCACGCTCTTCAGCTTCCACCACACCTTGTCCTTCTTCAGGCTCGCCAGTTTCCGCTTCTTCTAATTCTTCCGCTTCTTCCGGCGCGTTTTCTTCACTCTCCTGCGCTATCGCCACAGAAGCTTCTGCTCGGTTTTTAAGGAATAGCTCCACGGCAAAAATAGCGAAGCCACAGATAAGCGTCCACGCCATCATCAACGCCACCGAAAGCCAGAGCAACACTCCCACATAACCATAAACACCCAGCTGACCACTGCTTAAAGCACCCAGCACCGCTAGGATTACTGCAGCCCACGCCGCAGTCAGAAGAATATGCGCAGGCCGTTTTACTGTCCCCCGAAGCGTGACGACGACCCCTGCAAACGGGATCACTAGAGCCCCAAGGGCGTATGGCGACATTTCCCCAGGAATTGCAGCAAAAAGTGGTACCGCTGGCGTAGGTACCAGTCCTACTCCCATGAGCGAAACAAAACCTTCGCCTATCTCAAATGAAGCGCCCAAAAGAACCGCTAACACGGCGATGACAGCATTGGGTAGGTAGAGCAGACAAACGATTATTACCGCCAGCATTCCAGCTGGGGTGTAACCTTCCAAGGATTTCGCCACGTCAGCGGCATGGAATCCCAGTAGTACGACAAAGACAACCAATGCGAGCAACAATAGGTTTCGTACCAAACGAGCAGCTAAACGGGCGGCGTCAACAACGTCTTCGCTTACCCCATAGCGTCGCGCAAGCGCCTTCCATAGCCTCGTGCGCATTCCGATCACCAATGCTGTGCCATGAACAAGAAAAGTAGTAGCCAAGGCCATGGCGACATTAGGCGAGGCAACGTCAAACACCGAGGAGGCGTCGTACAGCATTGCGCACGCGGTAGCAGTAAGCAGTAAAGGGAAACCTACAACACCGAGCGTAACAACCGCTAAATCTGCAAGACTTACCCGTTGTTTTACCGCACGAAAAACTCTCTGTGACACAACCCACATAAAAAATATTGCAGGCATCAAGGGTAACGCTCCGATGGACATACCTCGCCCCGTAGCCGGCCCCAGATTAAGCACCAACCAGCCTTCTGCGATGGTGGCCGGCAACCCCGCCATTGTTGTATTCGTAGCCAATAGCGAAACAAGGGAAGCAATGATGATAACAATTACTGCCACCACACAGGGCAGTAACACAATAGGAAAGTATGCCCGCACCCGAGATTTAAATGTCGGATCAACGGATTTTACCGCCTCATCAGTACTTTTTCGCCCAAAACGACGCAGTTTTCTGCCCGGACCTTGCACAGAATAAGAAGAGTCTTTCGGCGATTGACGTACTCCACTACCGGAGGGACGCGTACGTGGACGACGGGCAGGACTCGATTGCGGACTGGACTTCTTGTTCATCCTTTAAACTGTGCCACGATTACACTCAGTGAGTGGCTAAGCGCCCGCGCGTTTTATACTTTTGCCCCCGACGCTAGGTCATTCACATGCGCCACATAAGTCATCTCTTGGCTCGAATTTTTATGTAACTCGCCATATTTTTCTTCAAATCCTCAAAACAGGTTGCCCTCACTGTAACGACGCGCTATCGTTACCCCTCGGAACATAACGAGTTGGTTACAAAATCGAATGGGTTGTAACAAGCCGGATACGAGACACCAACTTAGAATCGTTACACAAAGTTTTTACAGAAAGTTGAGCCTCATGCAGCAGACGCAGCGCACAACCGGTGGTAAGCATCGCAAGCAAGCATCACCAGTTAAAGGCCGCGTTGCCGTCGTCGCTTTGGCTACAGGCGCAGTTTCGAGCGCAGGCGCTACCGGCGCTTCCCTTGCTCACGCTACGCACGACAATTCCACTGTAAAAATCAACCTTGCGTCGGATTCCACCACGCAGACCAATAACGATTCCCCGCAGGTTCTTTCCATCGCAGAGTTTAAACCTGCGGCTTCTGACCTGAACCAGCAGCTTTCCAAAGCAATCCATTACAGCCAAGTGGTTGCTGAAAAAGATCTCGAGGCTCGTACTCCTAAAATCAGCGTTCATACCCCTGCAAAAGGCACTCTGACTTCACCATTCGGTATGCGTTGGGGCACACTGCACTCTGGTGTGGACATCGCTAATGCAATGAACACCCCGATTTATTCCGTGATGGACGGTCTAGTAATCGATTCGGGCCCAGCATCCGGCTACGGCCAATGGATTCGTGTCCGCCACGAGGACGGCACCATTACCGTGTATGGGCATATGGAGACGCTCAACGTTGCTGTCGGTGAAACGGTCACTGCTGGCCAGCAGATCGCAGGAATGGGCACTCGTGGTTTCTCTACTGGCGTTCACCTCCACTTTGAGGTTCATCCAGGCGGTGGCGATGCCGTAGATCCACAGTCTTGGCTTGCTGAGCACGGCATCTTTATCTAAATAATCTAAATACTTTGTGTGGGGCGCTTACGAGACTATCTCGTAAGCGCCCCACACACGTCCCCCTAAGACGTCCTAGAGCTTTTCCATAGGCACTGAACCGATCAGCATTAGCCGCACTGTTCCTGACGACCCAAAGTCAATGGTGACAGAATCTGCGGGAGCCATCTTGTCTACCTTGGTTACTGTGCCAAGCCCATACTTTTCATGGTTTACACGATCACCAACGTTGAGTGCTATTGCCGGCTTGTTGGAATGCTTAGGTAACTTGGGAGTTCGCGGAGAACTATAAGAACGAGAGTTCTGGGATCCATAAGAACGCGAATGAGATGAACCGTAGCCCATACCCCAGCTGTTGTCATAGGAGTGTTCTGGTTCTTCTCTACGCCAATCCATTAGTTCATCAGGTATTTCTGATAAGAACCGTGACGGAGGGTTGGTCACTGGATTTCCCCACGAGGATCGAAGCATCGCGCGGGACAAGTAGAGGGTTCGGCGTGCACGCGTAATACCGACATAGGCTAGTCGACGCTCTTCTGCTAGCTCCTTAGGCTCTCCTAGAGCACGCAGATGCGGGAACTGACCGTCTTCCCAGCCGGTGAGGAACACGACGGGGAACTCAAGGCCCTTTGCGGTGTGCAGTGTCATTAATGTGACGACGCCTTGTTCGTTATCTGGAATCTGATCGGCATCAGCAACCAACGACACGCGCTCTAGGAAGGCCATAAGGCTACCTGGCGCTGCTTCGCCTTCGCTTAACTCTGGGATCTCTGGGGCTTGGTTCTCCGCCCCCATGCGCTCATAGGCTACTTGGTTGGCAGCTTCTGAGGAGAATTCTCGGGCAACTGATACCAGTTCGTTGAGGTTATCGAGCCTTGCACCATCTTGAGGATCATTGCTTTTTTCTAATTCGGCTTTGTATCCGGTGACGTCCAAAATGTAGGACACCATATCTCCGATATCAGGCATCCCGGTCACTTCATTGACTTTGTTTGCGGCCTCTTCGCGAATCCCCTTCATCATGTCAACGAATCCAGTGACAGCATTTCGGCCACGTGCGCCAAGCATGGAAACTTTATCTTCGGTGGCATCTAGCAATGCTTTGTGGAAGCCTACGTTGTGGTTATCTGCGTGGAGTGACAGAAATGCTACGGCTTTATCGCCAATGCCTCGGCGTGGAGTATTAATGATTCGACGCAAAGACACCGCATCATCGGGGTTATCAATAAGACGAAGATAAGCAATGATGTCGCGAATCTCTTTACGCTCATAAAAGCGGGTACCGCCTACGACTTTGTACGGTATGCCGGTTCGCATAAAGACGTCTTCTACAGCACGAGAAGAGTTGTTCGTACGATACATGACAGCAATATCGGAATATGCCACCCCTTTATCAGCCAACGCGTCGACCTCATTGGCAATAAAACGGGCTTCATCGTGCTCGTTGTCGGCGACATATCCGACAATGGGATCACCGCTGCCTAGAGCTGTCCATAATTTCTTTTCTCGACGATTCTCATTTTGAGCGATCACCGAATTGGCAGCATTAAGAATCGTTTGGGTGGAACGGTAATTTTGCTCAAGCAGAATCGTCTCAGCATTAGGGTAATCGCGTTCGAATTCCTCAATATTTCGAATTGTGGCACCACGAAACGCATAAATTGACTGGTCCGAGTCACCAACGACGCACAACTCGCTAGCATCAGGTCCACTTCCAACAAGCTCATGAATTAATGCATACTGCGCGTGGTTAGTGTCCTGATACTCGTCGATAAGCACGTGCCGGAACCTACGCCGATAGTATTCCGTAACCGGCGGGTGCTCACGGAAAATCCGTACTGTCTCCCCGATGAGGTCATCAAAATCGACGGCGTTCGACGCTCGTAGTCTCTTTTGATATTCAGCGAAAACGCTTGCGATCGTAGTCTCATAGGGATTCTTCGTGCTTTCCGCATCAGCGCATGCTTGGTCGGCATCGATCAGCTCATTTTTAAGATTAGAAATTCCAGTTGCCAGCAACCGTGGTGTGAACTTCTTAATATCCAAGCTGAAATCCTTGGAGATCATGGACAACAATCGCTTGGAATCATCCGAGTCATAGATCGTGAAATTAGTGTTAAGCCCAGGAACAAGCTGTGCCTGTTCCCGCAAAATACGCACGCACGTGGAGTGGAATGTCGATACCCACATGCGCTGGGCTACAGGCCCCACCAAAGAGCTGACACGCTCACGCATCTCTGCTGCTGCTTTATTGGTAAACGTAATTGCCAAGATGTTCTGCGGTTGTACACCTCGAACACGCATCAAGTAGGCAATTCGCCGTGTCAGCACAGATGTCTTACCAGATCCAGCGCCTGCAACGATCAGCAGCGGGGATCCATAATGCTCCACTGCTGCTTTTTGCTGCGGATTCAGACCTTCGGTGAGGTCGGCACCGGTGTACTGCGATACGGGCTGAGCTTGGCGGAGAAACGGATTCGCTTGCGATGCCATGCTCGTCGACGGCGCCGCTGCTGCGTTGGTTCCAAAGGGAGACTGAGAGAAGGGTTCGTTGTTGTTCATCAACTATCCAACCTACAACGAACCCTCAACATTCCTTACCCCCGCGCCCCACCTGTGGGCTCAGCAGCGACGATGCCGAGGTGGCACAATGGTCAACCATGAGCACAGCCGATAGAGATTTTGTTGTTCGCTTCCCCACAGGAACCTCTGATCCCCTCTCCGATGCGGAGATCCAGCAATACCGCGAAGAAATCGACCGACTAGACAAAGAAATTCTTGCTGCGGTGAAACGCCGTACTGAAATCTCTCGAGCTATTGGCAAAACGCGCATGGGTTCCGGCGGCACCCGTCTCGTGCACACCCGTGAGGTGGCCATCATTAACCAGTTCCGTGAGGAAATCGGTGAGGAAGGCCCCGCCCTAGCAGGTATCTTGCTCCGCATGGGCCGAGGCCGTCTCGGTGAGGCTCGTTAAAGCGGTAACGAAATAAGCTTGGTTTCGAGGAACTCTCCTATTCCTTCGAAGCCACCTTCCCTACCAAGACCTGATTCTTTGACACCACCGAATGGTGCTGCGGGATCAGACAGCGCGCCTTTGTTCACAGCGATCATTCCGGCATCGACACGTTCTGCTACGTTGAGAACTCGTTGTAGATCGCTGCCAAACACATAGGCGGCAAGACCAAACTTTGTGTCATTGGCACGTGCGACTGCTTCGTCGTCATCATCAAAAGTAGAGATAACGACAACTGGACCAAAGATTTCTTCGCGGTGAATGTCAGCGTCTTCGGGGACATCAACAAGCACGGTTGCCGGATAGTAGCTTCCGTGTTCTGGCAACCCCTTGGGAAGATCACCAAGAAGCTTGGTAGCTCCACGGCTGAGGGCATCGTCGACAAGCGTGGTGACTATGCTGACTTGATCGTCGCCGGAAAGCGCACCGAAATCTACGCCCGGCGCGGTGGCTGGTCCTTGGGTGAACCCGCGCATGATGTTTACTACACGCTGTGTAAATTCCTCCGCGATGCTGCTATGTACTAGGAAGCGATTGGCTGCGATGCATACTTGGCCGGCACCTCGCATTTTGGCTACAGCGACCGCCTGCGCTGCGGTGTCGATGTCGGCGTCGTCCAAGACGATGTAGGGGGCATTCCCTCCAAGTTCAAGGGATACGGCGGCGCTGTGTTCGGCGGCCATCGCGGCGAGTTTTTGTCCTACTGCGGTCGAGCCGGTGAAGGTAAGTTTTCGGATGCGCGCATCGTGCAATAGGTCGGATACCACGCTAGCGTTTGCGGTCGGCAGCACGGAGACAACACCGTGGGGAACTCCTGCTTCCGCTAGCAGTTGTGCTAGGTACAGCATGGTCAGTGGGGTTTTTGATGCTGGTTTCAGGATCATGGTGCAGCCTGCTGCTAGGGCTGGGGCGAGTTTGCGTGCGCCCATTGCAAGCGGAAAGTTCCATGGGGTGATGGCAAGGCAGGGGCCTACCGGCTGCTGGTGGGTAATAATGCGGGCATTTCCGGTGGGATTGTGGCGGTAGTCGCCGCGAATCCTTACTGCCTCTTCTGCGAACCACCGGAAAAATTCAGCGGCGTAGGTTACCTCTGCTTCGGAGTCTGGCAGGGCGCGTCCTAGTTCTAGGGACTGAATCAGGGCAAGGTCGTCTTTGTGCTCGATGACTAGGTCGTAGGCCCGACGAAGGATTTCTGAGCGTTCGCGTGCGGGTGTCGCAGCCCATGTGGGTTGGGCTTTTTCAGCGGCGTCGAGGGCTGCGTGTGCTTCTTTTTCGCTTGCCGACGCCACTGTGGCAAGTTCTGAGCCGTCAGAGGGATTGGTCACGCTCAGTGTTGCGCCGTTGTGGGCAGGTTGGAATTGCCCTGCAATAAAAAGCTCCGTGGGGATTCGTTGCAGTAGTTCGTGGATGCGATCATCGAGTGTTTGTGTTGTGTGTGTCATAGGTCCCACTATGCACCGCGCTACGGTGGTTGCGCCACTATCAGGTCACGGGCTGCATCTGGGATTACTGTGACAAAAGTCCGATCAAAAGTATTGTTGGGAATCCGACAGGACAGGCGTATTTTCGATACCGTGGGAATTGAGCGATTGCCACACTATCTGGGCACAAACTCGCATAAACCAACAGAAATGGAGCAATGCAATGTCCTTCGATGTTACGACCACTGAGCCATGGGCTACGCTCTCTGAGCGCTGCACCGCCATGAAGGCAACCACTCTTCGTGATTTGTTTGCTAGCAACCCCAACCGCGCACAGGAGTTGAGCTTCGAGGCAGCAGGTCTTCATGTCGACTTGTCCAAGAACTTGATCGATGCCGACACCGTGGCTGCGTTTACTGAGCTGGCTAAGGCCTCTGGTATGCGCGAAAAAATCAAGGCCATGTTTGATGGTGAGCACATTAACAACACCGAAGACCGCGCTGTGCTTCACACCGCACTTCGCCTTGCAGTCGATGCCGAGCTTAGCGTTGATGGCCAAGACGTGGCTGCAGATGTGCACGAGGTACTCGGCCGTATGCGCGACTTTGCTACGTCTTTACGTAATGGCTCTTGGCGCGGTTACTCCAACCACACCATCAAGACCATTGTGAACATTGGTATCGGCGGATCTGACCTTGGCCCTGCGATGGCAACAAAGGCGTTGCGTACTTATGCAACCGCCGGTATCAACGCGAAGTTTGTTTCCAACGTCGACCCAGCTGATATGCATGCGGTTCTCGACGAGCTCGATCCAGAGTCCACACTTTTCGTCGTCGCCTCCAAGACCTTTACCACCCAAGAGACTCTGGCTAATGCCCACGCAGCGAAGCGCTGGTTGGTTGCAGCTGCCGGTGGGGATGAATCTGCAGTGGCTAAGCACTTTGTTGCGGTCTCGACGAATGCAGACAAGGTTGCCGAGTTTGGTATCGACACCAAGAACATGTTCGGTTTCTGGAACTGGGTGGGTGGTCGTTACTCCGTAGATTCCGCAATCGGCTTGTCACTGATGTCTGTTATCGGACCGATGGACTTTATGCGATTCCTTGATGGCTTCCGTGCCATGGATGAGCACTTCCGCACCGCCGATTTTGAGTCCAACATCCCTGTACTCATGGGTATGCTCAACGTGTTCTACAACGATTTCTTCGGTGCAGAAACACACGCGGTTCTCCCCTATTCCCAAGATTTGGGTCGCTTCCCTGCTTATCTGCAGCAGCTGACCATGGAGTCCAACGGCAAGTCTGTTCGCCACGACGGTAGCGCTGTGACCACCAACACCGGTGAGATCTACTGGGGCGAGCCAGGCACTAATGGTCAGCACGCGTTCTTCCAGCTGATTCACCAAGGCACCAAGCTGATTCCAGCCGACTTCATTGGTTTTGCGCGCCCGAAGGAAGACCTGCCTACTGCCAGCGGTGAAGGCTCCATGCATGATCTGCTCATGAGCAACTTCTTCGCACAAACCAAGGTTTTGGCTTTTGGTAAGACTGCCGAAGAAATCGCTGCAGAAGGCGTTTCCCCAGAGCTTGTAGCTCACAAGGTCATGCCTGGTAACCGTCCTACCACCACCATCATGGCTGAGGAACTTACACCTTTCGCTCTCGGCGCACTGATCGCGCTCTACGAGCACATCGTGTTTGTCGAAGGCGTGATCTGGGACATCAACTCCTTCGATCAGTGGGGTGTTGAGCTTGGCAAGCAGCAGGCTAATGATCTAGCCCCAGCTGTTGCCGGCGAGGTTGCTGTTGACTCCGGCGATAGCTCCACCGATGCGTTGATCTCTTGGTACCGCTCCCACCGCGGTTAAGACTGCATTAGCTCCCTAAAATAACGGGCCCTCACACCAGCACATCAATAATGCTGGTGTGAGGGCCCTGTGTGGATTCTTGGGCTACATAGAGCTCATAGGGCGGTAGCCAACTGGGATAGCGTCGGAATCAACGATGCGTTTTCCAAAGGGGAAGCATGTCACAGGGATCATCTTCAGGTTGGCAATCGCGAGTGGAATACCAATAATGGTGATTGCTTGTGCGAATGCGGTTGTGAGGTGACCAAGTGCGAGCCAGAAACCTGCGATGATAAACCACACCACGTTGCTAACGGCATTGAGAGGCGATCCGCCGCCTACTTCTTCAATGACGGTGCGACCAAAAGGCCATAGCGCATAGTTGGCCATTCTGAAGCTTGCTACTCCTATAGGGATCGTAATAATCAGTGCACAGGCGACCACGCCAGCCACTATGTATCCAAGAGCAAGCCAAATTCCGCCGGTAATCAACCAAATCAGGTTGAGAATTGTTTTCATGGTTCTCACCCTAATGCACCATTGCAAGCGTTTCCTCACGGGGGTGCTACCCCCGTTTTGGCCACATTGGCATTTATTACCAATATGTTTTCATTTTCTGGCACGATCGACATTGTGGATATCTTCGTGGCAAACCCGCTGTTGGCGCTTTTTGTCATCATGGCGGTTGGATTAGCAATCGGTCAGGTTAAAATCCGAGGTTTTAGTCTCGGAGTGGCAGCAGTGCTTTTTGCAGGCGTTGGATTTGCGGCTGTAGAGCCTGATATTCACATCCCACACTTGGTGTACATCTTGGGATTGTCTATTTTTGTGTACTCCATCGGTTTGGAATCAGGCCATGCGTTTTTCGCCCTGTTTAAGTCGCAAGGAGTCAAACAAAACGCGCTCGCTATTACCGCGTTGGCGCTGATAACAGGCATTTCTATCGCTTTGTTTTCGCTGATACATCTCAACGGGGTCACCGCTGCTGGGTTGTTTACCGGCGCGGTAACAAATACACCGGCCATGGCTGCCGTGGTGGATTCGTTACCCAGCATCTTTGGGGATGCGAACAAGGTACACGAGGTGGAATCGTTGCCCTTAGTTGCATATTCGCTGGCCTACCCCATCGGCGTATTGGGAGTTATCGCGGCAATTGGGTTGTGTGCAAAGTGGTTCCGTATCGATCACGTGCAAGAAGCTCACGACGCAGGTGTTGCTGTTGAGGATTTGTTCACCCGTCAAATCAAGGTCAATCATGTGGTTACGGGCTCTGATCTTGTGATTGATATCCACCACACGCTGGGCCTAGAGATTATTGTCTCGCGTATTGAGCGTGATGGTCAGCAGACTCTCCCTACTGCGTCGTCTCGTATCCATATGGGAGATGTGTTGTCTGTGGTGGGCACGGCCGAGGAACTCGACAAGGCCGCGCATGTGCTAGGTGATTTGCTCCCAGGCGATCCTTTCCATGGTCACGACTTAGATTATCGGCGCATTTTTGTTTCCAATCAGGATTTAGTGGGCATACCTCTGGCTAAACTTCGGCCTCGATTGTCAGGAATTTTGATTACTCGGGTCCGTCGTGGCGACCATGACCATGTAGCTACTCCGGAAACAGTTTTGCAGCTTGGCGACCGTGTTCGGGTGGTGGCAGCTCATGATCGTATGAAATCCGTGACGGCACTGTTCGGCGATTCCTATCGTCGCCTTTCTGATTTCAATCTTTTCCCCCTCGCTGCCGGGCTCGCGCTTGGATTGCTCGTTGGCATGATTGAGGTACCACTTCCTGGCGGTGCTGCGTTGTCTTTAGGAAGCGCCGGCGGCCCATTAGTAGTAGCTCTCGTTCTAGGCGCAGTGGGACGCTCAGGTCGTTTTGTATGGCAGGTTCCTTACGGAGCAAACTTGGCACTGCGGCAACTAGGCATCACCTTGTTTCTCGCCGCTATTGGTACCACCGCAGGAGCTAGTTTCCGCGCATCGCTATCAGATCCCGCATCGTTGACCATCATTGCCGTTGGTGCCATCATCACCTTGACATTGGCTATCTTTGTTCTGGTTGTGGGCTATAAGGTGATGAAGATCCCGTACGGCCAAACAGCGGGCATGCTTGCGGGTATTCAAACGCATCCAGCTGTACTGTCTTATGTTTCTGCGATGACGAAAAATGATCTGCCGGCATTGGGCTACACCTCGGTATATCCACTGGCCATGATCGCCAAGATCATTGCAGCACAGGTTGTGCTATTCGCTTTGACATAGTGGGCACCACCAGATGATTCTTTCGAGTTCGGTGGTGGGGTCGTCGACAAGCGTGCTTTTGCGTATGAGGGTGCCGCAGCGTCTGCACGGCTTATGATTGCGCCCAAATACATAGCTAGTTTCGCCTGGGCGACGAATACCAGTGGTAACGCGTATCGGAGAAAACCGGTTGGCCCACATGAGGCGTCGGGTAACCGAAAGCACACGATCAACATCCACGTCTTTGATACGGGTCGCGGGGTGGATTCCGCAGATAAAACAGATTTCGGCGCGGTATTCATTTCCCACACCTGCTAGTACTTTTTGATCAAGCAGCGCCAAGCCGATGGCACGTTCGGGTTGTCCAAGGAGACGTTTTCGTGCTTCTGCTTCCCCACGGGTAGGCCACGATTCAGCGAGAACGTCCGGACCAAGGTGGGCGATTCGCTGCGGATACTCATGGTCCGGAAACACGCGCACAAACCCAAGTTCGTGACCCACAACTTCAATGGGGTCATGCGGAGCGTCATCAAGGTGAAGCACAACGCGGGCAGTATGGCCGGGTTTTCGCCACCGATCCCCCGCCCTATGAACCGCCCATGTGCCCTCCATTTTGAGATGCGTATGCAAAATTTCTGAACCGATATGCATGAAAAGGTGCTTTCCGTAGGGCCACACTTTTGTTATGGTGCGTCCGTCGAAACGCATGGTGGCATACGCCGGTACCCGAAGACTCGTATGCGTTATGGTGCGGCCTTGCATAAAGCTAAGCCGCCGAGCTAGTTGAAATACAGAATCACCTTCGGGCATAGAACCAGTATCACGCAGCCTTATCTTGATGAGGGGGGTACAAAAGGTAGGTATGAGTACAGCGCATCCTTCCCCATTGGGCGGGGCTAAGCCTACCCGCGATCAGCTTGCACAGTTTGCCAACGCCACGGTGTCGGATCGAATTCCCAATTCCGACCTCCGATTATTAATCGTGGGCGTCAACCCAGGATTATGGACAGCCGCCGTTAACGCACCCTTCGCTCATCCAGGAAACAGATTTTGGCCCTCCCTTGACCGCGCAGGCATTGTCACCCCACGCTTTGACGTCTCCCACGGAATGAGCGATGAACAAGAAAAACACCTAGCCCACCTCGGAATCGGCATGACAAACCTCGTAGCACGAGCTACTGCCCGCGCCGACGAACTCACCACACAAGAGCTTATCGACGGCGCCCAACGCGTCATCCACCTCGCTAATGATTTGCGCCCGCGCGTAGTCGCCGTGGTGGGAATTACCGCTTATCGCGCTGGGTTTCAACACCGTAAGGCAGTGTTGGGCAAGCAGGATCCACCCCTCATTGCTGGCTGGCCCGAAGATGTTGCGTTGTGGGTTGTGCCCCAACCGAGTGGTCTTAATGCCCATGAAACAGTGGAGACTCTAGCCCAGCGCTGGCGCGACGTCTGGGACGACAGCGCACTATCTTCTCGATCTCCTCACTAGCGTCGCCCACCAGATTGGAATCCGCCTCGGCGCGGTCGTGAATGCTGCTCCTGCTGATCCTCAAGATCGCTTAGGGCTTGGCTTAGCCTGCGACCTCGCGCATGGGAAGTCGTAGCTTGCTGAGTAACGGCAGAAATCCGGATTCCTTGGGGAACGATATGGGCTCCTGCTGCACGCAAAGTCTCCGCCCATTGCGACTGAAACACCTGCTCACCATTAATTTTTTCCACCACGATGCGTTTCATCATATTGCGGCTGATGGCTTCCGAAAGCGCACTGACCACCATGGGCATGACATCTACTACCTCGATTCCGGTAGGAAGATCGAATACTGTCAACGTGCGACCGCCACGGGTGAGATGGGCGATGAGGAGGCCGTCGATAAGCACGACAATGCTGCCCGCTGCACGGGTGGGGCCCGATTCGGGCCACGGCAACGCCGCCCCGTAAGGATTCGCAGGATCAGCTGCAGCAAGAACATACACCTCAGGATCGGTGGTACCCGATGGCCAACCAGTCACATCATCGCTATCTCCGAGTCCGCGCAACCGATCGATAACCGCCGGCGTAGAAAACTGGGCAGCCCCTAACCCATCAATGAGGTAACCACGCATGGCTTTATCAGCTTCCTCAAAACGAGAAAGCACCTTATATGCCAAAGCGAACCCACCTAAAGTGTTCTCTGCAACAACGCTGCCGCGCGTGACCACCCCATAGCGATCCAACCAGGCTTCTCCGTGAGCAACAGAGCGCGCAGTGGCATCGGTATCAGCGGGGATAGTCAGCGACCACCGCCCCACCATATCGGCGGCGATCCCTGATTGGTGGGATTGCGCAAAACGCGTTCGGCCCATACGTAACCGCCCGCGGGCCGGCGTGCGCTTCGCACGATGCGCGGAACTTGCCCCACTTCCAGCGCTGAGTCGCGCACGTATCGGAGCCATGCCATCTGGGCTTATCATCCCCAGCTCAAAAAGCTCCCAGATAGCAGTGCGCACATCTGTATCGCTGCCAAGTATCTGGTCTCGGATGCTGCTTATCAAATAGCCACCACCGTTGCTGAAAATCTCAACGATTTGTTGTTGGATCGGGCTTAAAGTCTCCACGTCGGGCGCATCAATCAGCTGAGCTGCATAGTCCGTGGGGACGAGCATCACCCACGGGTCCGAGCTACCGGCACTTCCGGCACCGATAACGGCCACTTCTCCGTTGGCAGTGAGCTCATCAAGATCACTTGGTTGATAGCCACTCACCCGCTGCGGCAACACCATCGTCTCCCACGCCGATGCCGGCAGCCGCACACCGGCGAGCTGCTCTACCACCGCAAACACACCATCAGCACCGCGCAGCTGCGGTTGCTGTCCCATCGCAGCAACCTGTTGCCACTGTGGTAAAAACCGACCCAGTGCCGACTGCGATACAGGCTGGGTTTCGGCTCGCGCAGCCGCCAACGAACGCTGCCGAATGATCTTTAAAACCTCAGGAGCCACATACTCCGACTGGTCAACACCAGCCCGAAAACGCCCCATCGTCACCACACCGCTCTTGTGCAGCGTATCGACGACCCCATGTGCCACCCCAGCGGCCAACCCGAAAGCACTTTGAACATCTGCGAGTACAAACGGTCCGCGTGCCCTAGCCCAACGAGTCACCAGCTGTGCCACCGCATCAGTAATCGTATCGACCTGCGCTGGGATCCCCGGCGGAACCGGCACACCTAACGCATCCCGAAGCAACGCAGCATCATCAGCCAATGCAAGATGCGCCACCCCAGCAATACGCACCTCCATGACTCTGCGCCCGAGCTCCTGGAGCGCAGCGGGCACGTCCACCTCGGCGATCGCAGGAATCTCTGTTAGCGGAACTGGCCCTAAAACCCGAAGCGCATCAACCAACTGTTCGGCGGTGTGTGCACGCCGACGCTGCGAACGCCGCCGCACGTCTTGATCCACCTCAGCGATAATTGTCGGATCTAATAAATCTCGAAGCTCTACTGTGCCCAACAATTTGGCAAGCAGCGCTGGGTCTAAGGCCAACGCAGCTGCACGCTTTTCCGCCAGCGGGCTATCGCCCTCGTACATAAAAGCGCCCGTGTAACTAAACAAAATAGACGTAGCAAACGGACTCGGCTGCTGCGTCGTCACCTCAGCGATACGCACCTTACGCAGCTTCAATGCAGCAGCTAGCTCCACTAACGCATCAAGATCATAAACATCATGCAAACATTCCCGCGCCGTTTCCAACACAATAGGAAAACTCGGGTATTTTCGCGCCACATCCAACAACTGCGCAGCACGCTGTCGTTGTTGCCACAACGGCGCACGTTTACCTGGCGTGCGACTCGGCAACAACAACGCCCGCGCCGCACATTCCCTAAACCGCGCAGCGAAAAGCGCTGAGTTGCCCACCTGCTGGGCCACCAACTCCTCAACCGTGTCCGGATCAATTTCAAACAAATCCGCACTAGGTTCAGCATCCGACTCTGGAACCCGCAACACAATGCCATCATCCGAGGCAACCGGCTGGGCATCCATACCAGTACGCTGCGAAAATGCCGCACCAGCTACTAAAGCCCACGCAGCATTCACACCCCTGCCATACGGTGAATGAAGCACCACCCGCCAATCGCCTAATTCATCACGAAACCGTTCTAGTACCAGTGTCACCTCATCAGGTACTACTCCCGTGGCCTCTTGCTGCTGCTGAATAAACGCAACCACATTCGACCGCGCACGAACATCCAGCCCCATGCCCTCAACCACACTGGGATCAGCGACTAGGGTGCGTCGAAAAGCCCCCAACGCCTTACCCAACTCCGCCGGACGCCCCGCCTGATCCCCCGTCCAAAACGGCAACCTGCCCGTATGCCCCGGCGCAGGCGTAACCAACACCTGATCCTTATTAATCTCCTCAATACGCCAGCTCGACGCCCCCAACGTAAACACGTCCCCCACCCTGGACTCATACACCATCTCCTCATCAAGCTCACCCACCCTGCGAGGCGCACCAGATTCTCCGCTACCGACCAAAAACACACCAAACATGCCACGATCGGGAATCGTCCCACCATTAATCACCGCAGCACGCTGCGCGCCGGGGCGTGCGCTGAGAGTGCCGGTTATGCGGTCGTAGATAACCTTCGGACGAAGCTCAGCAAAATCAGTAGAGGGATACACCCCAGCGGTGAGATCAATAGCTGCATCAAAAGCCTCACGAGGAAGATCGCGATAGGGATAGGCGCGCACCACCGTTGCGTACCAATCCTCAACATCAAGATCATCCATAGCAACCGCAGCAACCGTGTGCTGAACCAGCACATCAAGGGCATTAGTAGGAACGTGGAGTTCCTCGATAAGCCCCTCGGTCATCCGGCCTACAGTGACGGTGGTTTGGACAAGATCTGCGCGATGCTTCGGATAAAACGAACCATGCGATACCGCACCCACCACGTGACCAGCACGCCCCACGCGTTGAAGCCCCGAGGCTACCGAGGGTGGCGACTCAACTTGGATGACCTTATCCACTGCACCCATGTCGATACCTAGTTCCAGTGAACTGGTCGACACCACAGCGCGCAGCGCACCTTGCTTCAGCATTTTCTCGGTAAGGGCGCGCTCGTCTTTAGACACCGAACCATGATGTGCACGGGCAATAATCGCTGTGGCTTCGCCGGCGATGTCGGTACTTTTCATCAGCTGCGCAGGTGGGCGTCGTAACGCCGGCGATAACGCCTCGGGCTGAAAACGCTGCGCGTATAGCTCATTAAGCCTGCTGGTCAGGCGCTCTGCAGTCCGCCGAGAGTTAACAAAAACCAAGGTAGAGCGGTGTTCCATCACCTCATCGAAGACATCTTGTTCAATGAACGGCCACATAGAGCCCTGAGCGGGAAGAGCGGATTCGGCAAATCCTTCCGGCTGGGTAGTCAACCCCAACGGATCGTCGATTGTGGCTTCCCCGATCTCACTTACTGGTTCGGGTGTGGGCAAATCACTCATGTCATCGACAGGAACATGCACCGCTAGCTGCCACTTCTTCTCCAACGGCGGATTGATAACCTCCACAGGGCGATCCCCGCCCAAAAACCTCGCCACTACGTCGAGGGGACGTACCGTTGCAGAAAGACCAATTCGTTGCACCGGTTGCGCAGCCAGGCGCTCAAGGCGCTCAAGACTCAAGGCCAAATGTACCCCGCGCTTTGTGCCCGCCATCGCGTGGATTTCATCCACGATCACCGTATCAACGGTGGTCAAAATAGATCGTGCTTTAGACGTCAGCATCAAATACAACGACTCCGGCGTGGTAATCAAAATATCCGGTGGGTTACGTACCTGTTTGCTGCGCTCGCTCGCCGGAGTATCTCCGGAGCGCACACCCACAGTGATATCGCTTTGATCAATACCTAAGCGAGCAGCCACCTGATTAATGCCCGTCAAAGGCGCACGCAGATTGTTTTCCACATCCACACCCAAGGCCTTCAACGGAGAAATATAAACAACCTTGACCCCCTTGGCGCGTGATGCCTCGACTTCTGCTGATCCTGCAGCCTGCCTACTGAGCAACGCCGTTTGACCCGACCCTTGAACAAGCTCGTTGAGTGCCCACAAGAAGGCAGCGAGTGTTTTACCCGAACCTGTGGGGGCTACCACTAACGCATTCTCCCCCGCCGAAATAGCCGCCCACGCTTGACGCTGCACCACCGTGGGCTGGGCAAACACATCGCTAAACCAGGTTGCTACTTGGAGAGCGAAAGTATCCGCAAAGCTGAAATCATGCGAGGAATCCATAATCACTATTAAACACGTCTCACACACAACAGATCACTCATTGATTTCCACTACACTAGGGACTTATGACTGCTCAGTTTGACGATGCAACACTTACCAAGCGACTAGCCAAAGGCACAGGCGAGATCCTCAAAGGAGTGCGCAACGTGGGTCTTCTGCGCGGACGCGAACTCGGCGAAGCCGGCGACGACCTCGCACAAAACTGGATCGCCCGCGTACTCGAGCAGCACCGCCCCGACGACGGCTTCCTCTCCGAAGAAGCAGCCGATAACCCAGAACGCCTCGGCAAAGATCGCGTATGGATTATCGACCCCCTCGATGGCACCAAAGAATTTGCCACCGGCCGCCAAGACTGGGCTGTTCACATCGCGCTTGTAGAAAACGGCGTACCCACCCACGCTGCCGTTAACCTTCCCGACCTTGGCGTGGTATTCCACTCCTCCGAGGTTCGCGCAGTAGGCGGCCCCTACGCCAAGAAGATCGCTATCTCTCACAACCGCCCACCAGCGGTAGCCACCCACATCGCGGAATCCTTAGGCTTTGCCGCAGAACCCATGGGATCCGCTGGTGCAAAGGCCATGCACGTACTGTTGGGCGACTACGATGCCTACATCCACGCAGGTGGACAGTACGAGTGGGACTCCGCGGCCCCAGTTGGCGTGAGCCTCGCCGCAGGTCTGCACTGCTCGCGTCTCGACGGCACCCCGTTGAACTACAACAACAAAGACACGTATCTTCCAGACGTACTGATCTGCCGCCCCGAGCTTGCCGACGACATCCTCACCATGGCCGCAGCTTTCCGTGAGGAAAACGGCTCCTACTAATCGTATAGTTGTCACCCAGCGGGAAACCTCTCACATTGAGCACGGAGGTTTCCCACCGGAATTTCTTTGCCCGCTATCGACTTGATTGTGAATATGAGCACCAGCAACACCATAAAAACCCCGTATGAAGACCTTCTTCGCACAATCCTTGAACAGGGCTCCCACAAAGACGACCGTACCGGCACCGGTACAACCAGCCTTTTTGGCCAACAGATGCGTTTCGATCTCTCCGAGTCATTCCCGCTCATCACCACCAAGAAGGTGTATTGGAAAGGTGTAATCGGAGAACTCCTCTGGTTCCTGCAAGGCTCCTCCAATGTTCGCTGGCTCCAAAAGCGCAACATTCACATCTGGGATGAATGGGCTTCCGAAGAAGGCGAACTGGGACCTGTTTATGGTGTTCAATGGCGCAGCTGGCCTACCCCTGATGGGCAGCATGTGGACCAGATCGCCCAAGCACTAGATATGCTCAAAAACAATCCGGACTCTAGGCGCAACATCGTCTCAGCGTGGAACGTGGCAGAGCTCAACAATATGGCGCTTCCACCGTGCCACTTGTTGTTCCAGCTTTATGTTGCCGATGGAAAGTTGAGCTGCCAGCTCTACCAGCGCAGCGCAGACATGTTCTTAGGTGTTCCGTTTAATATCGCCTCCTACTCCGCTCTCACACATATGCTCGCGCAACAAGCAGGCCTTAAGGTCGGCGAGTTCATTTGGACTGGCGGCGACTGCCATATCTACGACAATCATCGCGAGCAGGTTCTCACCCAGCTCTCACGTGAGCCTCGCCCCTACCCTCAGTTGACATTGCGGAAAGCCTCCTCGATCTTCGACTACGACTTCGACGATTTCACTATCGAGGGCTACAATCCTCACCCAGCGATTCGTGGCGAGGTAGCAGTGTAATGCTGCGCGCGATTTGGGCTCAGTCCACTGATGGGGTGATTGGCGATGGCAACGACATGCCCTGGCATGTTCCCGAAGACCTCGCCTATTTCAAGGCCACCACTTTGGGCGCACCTGTGATTATGGGTCGCACCACGTGGACTACGATCCCAGAACGCTTCCGCCCGCTGCCAGGGCGTCGTAACTTTGTGCTCTCCTCCCGAGCACCCGGCGCGTGGAGCACGGGTGCCGAGGTCGTCACTGCAATCCCCGAGCTCGACTGCGATGCATGGATCATGGGCGGCGGCGCCGTCTACACAAGCACACTTCCGCTGGTAGACGAGGTAGTGATCACGCTTATCGACGCCACCCTCGCTCCCGTACTCGGCGACGCAGCAGTATATGCACCAGCCCTCGACGATAGCTTTGAGGTTGTTGAGGAATCCCCATGGCAGCAATCTGCTTCCGGGACCGTGCTGGGTACTCCGGCCCGCTATAAGTTCCAAAGGTTGCGCAGGCGTTAAAAGCAAAGGAAGATGGTCACATGTCTGATAACAACCATGTGACCATCTACGCTGCCGACTGGTGCCCATTTTGCCAGCGCCTGATTAAGGCGCTCAACCGCACCGAAACTCCTTTTACCTTGATCGATGTTGAAGCCGACGAGGCCGCTTCTGAGTGGGTTAAGTCCGTCAACAACGGCGACCGCATCGTGCCAACCGTGAAGTACTCTGACGGCACCACTGCTACTAATCCCCCAGCTTCCGACGTTCGCAAGAAGCTAGAGGAACTAGCAGGATAGTTTTCAAATGATTCCTACCTAATCGAGCTCTCGCAGCAGGTAGGTATCCATAATCCACCCGTGCTCGGTGCGCAGCTGCTGCTTCAATTCGGCAACCTGCGCGCCGATTTCATGGACATACCCCTTGCGCAGCACTTGCTGCTCGGTGCCCAAAAACGCACCCCACCACATATAGGTGTGCTCCGTGGCAACGTCTTGCCACGCAGTTTTACCGTCCAGCATGACCACGCAGTTGCGACGATCCTTCGCCGATGTTTCGGGGAGGTTTCGGCCCGTCGTAATGTGAATGGCCTCGCCAATACGGTTGATCAAAATACCGTGCTCAGCGGTGAGAACTTGAACAGCGGTAATACCTGGGATCACCTTGACATCCGCGTGGAGATCCTCGAGGTTACGCATGTGCTCGATAATGCGCAGCGTGGAATCGTAGAGCGAAGGGTCACCCCACACTAAAAACGCCACAGCGCCGTCGTCGGGCGTGCGCTCACGGATCGTTGAGGCCAACAGATGGGCGCGCTCTGCATGCCACCGGCGCACCTCTTCCTCATAGTTGTCAGGATTGCGGTCGCGCTCCGGATCCGTAACTGCATAAATGGGGGTACCTGGCGCATGAGTATCGACAATCTTCTGACGAAGCGCCAGAAGATCGGACTTCTGCTCGCCCTTATCTAGGGCTACTATAGCTTGTGCGTGACGAAGCCCCGAGATCGCCTGAAGAGTCAGGAACTCGGGGCTTCCAGCACCAATTCCAATTACATAAATGGTGCGCATTGATTCTTAGTCTTCGTCGTCCACGTGAAGGTTATGGCGGTCAATATCAGTCAGCAACGTATTCACATTGGCAAAGTCAATGGAATTCTGCTGGTGCAAATAACGGTCACACGCAGCGGAAAGCTGCTTGGAGTCAAACTTGTTCAGAGTCAAGACACGCGTAGTCGAACCATCCTCAGCGATCTGCTCCAGAGCCAGCACCGTGGTGCCATTTTCCTCTACAACAGTCGCAGCAATCGGACGACGCTCAACATCATGAAAAATAGGTTGTTTCAAAGCCATGAGAGTACCTCCACAAGAAACTTGTAAATACAGCTTGGATAGAGTTTCCTCCAGCATAGTTGGATAACCATCGACGTGTGGCGAATCAGTTAACTTCGCTGCCCGCCAGCCCGATTCCCACCTACTCCCCTTCGTGCGGTACTCTATTTACTCAGAAAGCAATCCCGCCGCTTATCGACGAATTGTTTTTGCTGCCCTAGTAGCTCAGTGGATAGAGCACGGCTCTCCTAAAGCCGGTGTCGGAGGTTCGATTCCTCTCTGGGGCACTTTTGGGAGTTTTACATATGTGATCTGCAGTTATTTGCGAAACTCAGCGACACCAGAAAATCCCTCCGATTCACGTGCGAATCGAAGGGATTGTCGTGTTTTCGAGGATGGGAACAGCGTCTAACCCGAGCCGCGAGAGCAGGTCAGGCAAGGGCGAGGCTAGGCAGCCACAGGAGGATCGAGTCCAGACATTTCATCGAGCGTCTCGATTGAGGTAAACCGTTCACAGTCTGGCGGAACAGAGGCGGTCGCTTCTTGGGACGTGGATCCGGCAGGGAGCGCAGGAAAGCATCAATGAGTCGCGCATTGACACCGAGGCCAAAGACACCGTTCTTGAGCAACGTGTTACGCGGCTCAATCGTGTTGCGCCCACGGCGATAGATATTCGCCTACTCTTGTGTTCCCTAGGCAGGGCCAAATAGTCTACCGGGGAGATCCTTCTTCAGGACCTTACGCAGGGTTCGCGTACGCGCCTTGATAGGAACAGGGACGCCCGGAACCTTCAACGAGGCGTAGTCATTTCTCGCTGAGGAACGATACGTCACCGAGCCGTCCGCATGGACTTCCTTCTCGCGCAGCGCAAAGGCTTGTCGCGCGTCGACGATGAACTCGAGTTCTTCCTGAATAATCGCTCGGCTGTCGTAGTAGTCGACGCTAGCGTTCTTCCATTCTTGAGGCATTCTTGGGAAGAACTAGGCGCCGCAAAGGCACGGCAAGCTTCTCTGCCTTGGCTCCCAGCCGGTAAGCACGATCGCCCATGAAGTGTCCCTTGGGAACTGTCTCGCCCTCCATGATGCGCATCAGGACATCGACAGCCCTCTCAGCGATGTTGTGGCATGGTTTGTCGATGCGCTTGCCCGAGTGCTACTTCAGGTTGGGGAGGTTCCGGCAGACTGGGAGATCCTTTACCCAGGCGTGTCGCAACGCGGGGGCGGGAATCCCTTAACGTCTTTTCGAAGCACTAGACTCAAGGTAAAGTGGTGAAACCCAATACCCTCGAAAGGAGAGAACCATGATCAGCATCCACGATGTTGCAGCGCGTGTACTTGAGCTGCACCCTTCCTGCGACAAGATGAAGCTGTACAAACTGTGTTACTTCTCCCAGGGGTGGCACTTGGCATGGACAGGTCGTCCACTATTCAACGAAGAGCTACAGGCGTGGAAGTACGGGGCCGTATCTCCTACTTTGCGTCAGGCTAGCGAGCTTCGTGCCGATGATGACCGTCGAGTGACCCAAATTTGGAGCGGGGACAGTTCTCAACTCACCGATTACGAGCGGTCAGTCGTGGACACTGTTGTTTCGTTCTATGGAGATCTTGGGTCTTTTCACCTGTCCGATTTAAGCCACGGCTTCGCCTGGTCCACCGTACGAGGCGACCTTCCTCCAGACGCCTCGTGCAGCGATGTGATCCCTCACTCTCTGATCCGTCGTGAGTTTGTCGAGAATGCTTGGGGCGAAGCTCCTACGCCAAACGCTCCTGAACGCCTGCCTTCCATGGCACTTGATTCTCTCGAGCAGGCAGCCGATGACGTTGCTGCCGAAAATGCAGAGACGCTTCGACTTCTCGCTTTCATCTAGGTTCACACTTCGTGTCGGGAAATAGCGGGGCGTCACCGCAGGACATGGTGAACAAGTTGGTCTACTTATCCTGCACCTTAAATCAGGAGTGCGGGAAGCGAACAGGTCCTCACAGAGAACCTGAACCTTTTCTTGGATTCTCCGTGAGGGATCGGAGTGGGCTAGAGGGCGCGATCGCTTCAGTATTTCAATCGTCGTTTGGCGTCTTGCTGTACCCGACCATCTACGACCAAGCGGCCGCACTCCTGTTCAAGCTGGCAAACGGGCATTACTTCCAAGACGGAAACAAGCGAACAGCATTCCACCTGTGCTTAGCCTACCTACGGGCCAATAACGTTCACGTCAGTCCCCCTCGGTCTGATGACGTCATCACTTTACTTCAGACCACGGTGAGTCGCTCAGGAAGCCAAGAAAACGGGATAGCGTTCGTTAGACAAAAGCTTTTGGACTGGACCGTAGACTGAGCCTGCGATCTGGTTCGCGCTGCCTGCATCACCCCTTTTCCACCGAAGAATCGCTGTCCTAGAGGTTGTGCAAGAATCCACTTTTTCATGTTGGCACGACGCCGTGAGTAGTTCGTGCCAACTTTCACTTTTTCTTATATCTCCGACCTGCGGAAATGCCCCGCGACTCAAAAAGTTTTGGCACGAACTACTCACGGTGACGTGTCAACACGTTTTTCCATAGCAAGAAAACCTCAGAGCACCAGTATTATTCTTCCTCATGCTTCTTGATGCTGATCCGCTTGTGTCTTTTGCATGGATTATGAGTGCGGCCCTTCTTGCTCCGTTGTTGTCATACGCCACTGGGAAACGTTTACCGGCGGTGGTGTTGCTTATTTGTTTTGGCCTCGTGATCGGCCCTAATGTGCTTGGCCTAGCTTCCCTAGACGGTGGCGTTGGGCTGATTAAAGAGATCGGCCTGGGAATGCTGTTTTTGTTGGCTGGTTATGAGATTGAACCTGAAACACTACGAGGCAAAGAGGGTCGCACGGGGTTGGCTACTTGGCTGATGTGTGCTGTGTTAAGTTTCCTTGGCGCGATGAGCATTGTGGGCTTTCATAGCTCCTCCACGGCGATTGTGTTGGCGATCGCGCTGACGTCGACAGCTATTGGCACCTTGCTTCCTATTATGAAGCAGCACGATATGTTGGATACTCCTGTGGGAAGGTCGTTGTTGATCCACGGTGCTATCGGCGAGATTGCCCCGATTCTTGCGATGGCGTTGTTGTTGTCTTCGCGTTCGACGTGGCTTACCACGGCTGTGTTGTTGGCGTTTTTCTTGGTTGCCGCGGTTGTTGCGATTGTGCCGCGGACGGTGAAGTTCTTCTTGCCGTGGATGGGGCGTGCCATGGTTGATGGCGCTGGTTCGACGAATCAGACGGTGCTGCGGCTGGTGTTGCTTATGCTGGCGATTTTGATGGCCGTTGCCGCGGTGTTTGAGCTGGATGTTGTGCTGGGTGCGTTTGCGGCTGGGTTTATTTTGCGCCAGATGGTTCCGGAAAAATATCGCACTCCTTTAGAGCAGCGGCTCGATATTGTGGGCTATAGCTTGTTTATTCCGGTGTTCTTTGTATGTTCCGGCATGGCGATTAATCCGCAGGCGGTTGCTGAGAAGCCGTGGTTGTTGGTGGCGCTGGTGCCGCTGTTTTATGTCACTCGTGGATTGCCGATTTTCCTTCGCGAAATGTTCTTTTCTACCGGTTCTGAGGTGTCTGGTTGGAAGGAAAGTTTGCAGTTATCGTTGTATGCGGCGACAGCGCTTCCGATTATCGTGGCGGTGACTGAGGTGGCTACGCATTCGAAGCTGTTGAGTGCGGATAATGCTTCTATTTTGGTTGCGGCGGGTTCTGTGACGGTGTTGCTGTTTCCGCTTATTGGCAATTTGATTACGCAGGGGCGTCGTATTGCTGCGAGGGGTTAGATTGCGCAGAATGTAGTCTCGATTTTCCACGTCACTACTGTTACTATTGTGACTTGAAATATATTCCGAGGCTTATATTGACTCATGAGTCACGTGAGCCTCTCCCTTTCTCAAGGATCACACATCTCATGAACCATTCCATCTCCCGTAGGAGTTTCCTCACGGGGGCAGTTGCCGCGATCGGCGGAACCGCCCTCGCCGTCGCCACCGCTGGCACCGCACACGCAGCCCCTGGCCCTATCCGCGGCACTGTTATCGACTTCGCCGCTGGCGTCCCCTCCGCACAAGGCATCAAAAATGCTGGTCATTTGGGTTCGGTGCGCTATGTTTCGCGTCGCCGCCCAGGCACGGAATCGTGGATGACGGGCAAGCCAGTCACAGCTACGGAAACTCATGCAGCTGGTGCCGCTGGTTTGCTCACGGCGTCGGTGTATCAGTTTGGTAAGGATGCGACTGCCGATTGGAAGCAGGGCGCTGCGGGTGCTGCGGTGCATGTTCCGCAAGCGATTGCGTTGCATGTTGCTGCAGGTGGCCCTACTCGCCGCCCGATTTACATGGCAATTGATGACAATCCCACGCGCCAGCAGTATGACGCACAGATTCGTCCTTATCTTCAGGCTAGTGCTGCCGCGTTGAATGCCGCCGGTTACCAGCTGGGCATTTACGGTAACTACAACGTGATCGATTGGGCGATTGCCGACGGCCTCGGCGAGTTCTTCTGGCAGCACGATTGGGGTTCTCAAGGCCGCATCCACCCACGGACCACTATTCATCAAAAGGCCGGTTACCAGCGGGTTATCGATGGCGTCACGGTAGATGTGAACAATGTCTACGCCTCGGATTGGGGTCAGTGGCTCCCAGGCGTAACCCAGCCGGCAGCCCCAACTCATGTTCCAGCGCCAGTGCCAGGACCTGCTCCGGTGCCGCTATCGGATCCTTCTGTTGTTCAAAACCTGCAGCAGAATCTGCCACCGCTGCCAGCGGGTATGCCTCCGGTGGATCAGATCATCCGCGATATCTCTAAACTGTCTAGCTAGCAGAGGTACGAACGTGGCCTGAAAGCTGCGTTTTTACTAGTTGAGTAAGGTCGTCGGCGGATCCCATGCTGGAAACCGCCACGACAAAGTCCTCACCGAAGCTGACCGATGAGTGCAGTTCACCATCGGTGGACCAACCAAATTTACTGCCCTGCACCCCTGGCAAAATGGCGGTTCCGAAGTCTTGATCGGTGCCGTCGGCGGCTTTGGGGGCAACGTTGCGCATGGCCTCTAACACTGGGGAATCTGGGTCCGTGCGCAGCAAAGAGACGATGAAGTGTACAACGTCGTATGTGGACGTGTAGGAGTATCCCCAGCGCCCGTAGGTCTGGGTAGCCTCAAGCTGGTATTTCTTGGCAACGGAGTCGATGCAGTTGGGGTAGGCGTCGAAAAGCTTGTCGGCGATGTCATCGTCTGATTTCCGAATCATCTCGACTGCTTGTTCTTTTTCTTTTTGTGTTCCGTGATCGAACACATAATCCGCAATGTATAGCTTGCTCAGGCTTAACGACGCCCGCGCTAGCCGTTCCGCGCCTGATCCTAGGTGAGCCCCAGTCCTTAAATCAACGTAGGTGATCTGAGTGTGCTCCCACGCCTGTTCCACCTCATCGGTTTTCAACGGCGTGGTGTCTTCGAATGTGGATAGTGCGATCTGATCGATTGGCCTGTGATGCACAACGGGTGAAGTCGATTGCGAGGAAGAAAGATCTTGGGAATCCCCTCCGGCAACAAAAGGAAGTGCTATCACGCCGAGTGCAGATACCACCAGAGGTAACGCCTTCCATCTCGGCAAATAGGGGGCGGAATAGTCAAAGGACTGCTGCCCCCTATCACTGCCATAATTCATATGCTCATAATAATGTCCGGGGCGGAATAATCCACGCCGGACACCACCAGATTTCCCCGAACACCGTGACAAGCTCTGGTGTGTACTCGTCACGGTAGCTTTAGTGGGATTGTCTTATCGGGATCTAGTGATCCACTGGAGCCTCAACGCCTACTCCGGTAAGCGAACGGACTTCCATTTCTGCTTGTAGATGATCGAGGTTATCTGGACGACCAAGGTAGGTGCCCACAATTCCGGCAATGAAAGCCAGCGGAATGGATACCAAGCTGGGGCTCGATAATGGGAACCATGCGAAGTCTGCACCCAAAATCATCGAGGTTTCGGACCCAGATACTGCAGGCGAGAAGATGATGAGCACCAGTGCGGAGATCAAACCGGTGTAAATAGAGGCCACAGCGCCTGTGGTGTTAAACCGCTTCCAATACAGCGAGTACAAGATGGTCGGCAAGTTAGCCGAGGCAGCAATGGCGAAGGCAAGCGAGACGAGGAAGGCTACATTTTGTTCCATCGCAAGGATTCCCAAAATGATGGCCGCTACACCGATGGCTACCACTGTGATACGAGAGACGCGGACCTGCTCTTCCTCGGTGGATTTGCCGTCACGGAGCACTGCATCATAAAGATCGTGTGCAATAGACGCGGAGGCGGTAATGGCAAGACCTGCTACCACAGCGAGCACCGTAGCAAAGGCTACTGCGGAAATCAGTGCCATAAAGACGGGACCTGCGAGTTCAAGTGCCAGCAGCGGTGCTGCAGCATTAGCAGTTCCTGGGGCTTTCATAATGCGGTCTGGGCCAACTAGAGCTGCTGCACCGAAGCCCAAAACGAGGGTCATCAGGTAGAAAGAGCCAATCAAGATGATGGCCCACACCACCGAGCGGCGCGCCTCTTTAGCTGTAGGAACGGTGTAGAAGCGCATGAGCACGTGTGGCAAACCGGCAGTACCGAGAACCAGTGCAATACCGAGCGAGAGGAAGTCCAGTTTCGACGTTTCCGACTTTCCGTACTTTAGGCCTGGCTCCAAAATCTGGGAAGCCTCATAGCCCTTCTTTGCCAAGTAATCCGACTGGGAGTGCGTGTGCACGGCAGCGTCGAAAAGCTGGCTGAAACCACCTTTGACCGAGAAGAACACGAGGATCGTCATGCTGGTCACACCACCAACAAGAAGCACGGCCTTGATCATCTGCACATACGTTGTGCCCTTCATACCACCGATGAGCACGTAGACGATCATGATGACGCCCACCACAGCAACAACGATTGCTTGAGCCGAGTGATCATGAAGATCGAGCAGCACCGACACCAGCGAACCCGCACCAGCCATTTGAGCAATGAGGTAGAACAAGGAAACAAATAGAGTGCCAAACGCCGCCGCCACGCGAACTGGCTTTTGCTTGAGACGGAATGACAGCACATCTGCCATGGTGAATCGACCAACGTTACGCAGTGGTTCAGCCACTAGGAGTAGCGCTACGAGCCACGCAACGAAGAATCCTATGAAGTACAAGAATCCGTCGTAGCCACTGAGAGCAATAGCACCAACAATGCCCAAAAATGATGCTGCCGAAAGGTAGTCGCCCGCGATAGCAAGGCCATTTTGTTTTCCGGAGAAGGATCCACCACCGGTGTAAAAATCCGATGCTTCGTTGGTGGATTTTCCAGCGCGAAGAACCACAGCCATCGTGATCATGATAAAGGCAATGAACACAATGATGTTCAGTACTGGGTTGCCGGCAGCAGAGCCTGGGGCATCAGCTGCCAAAGTATAAATGTTCATTGCTTATCCTTCCATGGACTCGCGGATCGCCGCTGCGCGTGGCTCGATGTTTTTGTTGGCAAATTTGATGTAGACCCACGTAATAATGAATGTGGTAACAAACTGAGCAACCCCGAGGACGACTCCCACATTCACGGAGCCCACTACTGCCTTACCCATGAGATCAGGCACATAGGTGGCAGTGATCACAAAAACCAAGTACCACACGAAGAAGACGATACTCATGGGAAAAGTGAAGGATCGATACGTTCGTTTGAGATCAACAAACTGTGGACTTGCCTGCATTGCGCGGAATTCCTCGCTGGAGGGTTCCCGCCGCTGCATGGGGGTTACTGGGGCATTCATAATTGTTAATGCTCCTTTTGCTGTCTAGTTGTTCGGGGAATTGTCACGAGGTGACTCAAACCTGCAGAACGGCACCCATCCATTCATGTGTGCTGCACCACAAATCTTTAACAGTGAAAGTTACCCAAGTCACAAAAATTCCGATAGTGAAGAATGTCCTTTTCTCCTTTCACAATCATTTACTTACCCCCAGACAGCCAGTGAACTGCCACAATATCCGCTCCCATTCCACCCCCAACACACTCATCCAGAGACTTTTGCAAAGTTTGTTAATGCCCCCTACACAATAAAAAATGACCTCATCACAAGGAAAACCCTTGCAAAGAGGCCACCACAGTCCTAGCAGAATCAGCGACCAGTAAACACCGGATCTCGCTTTTGTTTTCGAGCCAGCTGCCCTTCGCGAGCATCCGTACTAGCCCAACATTGGGCAAAAAGATCACGAGATTCCCCAACAAGCGCATATTCAAAATCAGCACTGTTGAGCGCGGATTTAAGTTGCCGCAGCGCCAAGGGTGCCATTCCAGCAATACGATGAGCATAGGCAATCGCAGAATCGGAATCAGCGATCTCCAGCGCAAAACCAGTTGCCACCGCCTGCGGTGCCGATAGCGTTGCGCCGCCCAAGAAAATTGATCGCGCCCAACCACCGCCCAGCAAACACTGTGCCCTATTAATAGTCCATCCGTCGAGCGCGAACCCAAGAGACGCCGCCGGCACCTTAAACCATGCAGCATGATGAACCAAACGCAGGTCGCAGCTCAATGCCAGCTGCATGCCAGCGCCAACAGCTGGTCCTTGAATATCAGCAATAACTGGGACTCCACAGGAAACAACCGATTCCAACATGCGCGTAAGAGAGTCATGGAAATCCGACTGCGTTACCTCAGCCGCATCATCACTTTGGGTGGTACTGCCCAAATCTGCTCCGGCACAAAAGATCGTACCAACAGAACGGATGAGCACGGCGCGAATAGCTGCAGTGTCACGCGCCTGCTCATCTGCATTATTAAGAGCAGATGTAATATCATCGCACATCTGTGCAGAAAGTGCGTTGCGAGCCTCGTGTCTATTTACGGTGACACACATCAGGTGGCCGTCGATACGCACCTCTACCTGCGCCACTACTCCACCTCGCCTGGGAAGTCGTGCGGATCAACAAACAGCCGACCACCTTGCTCGTCGAGCGATGTAATGCTGTTCATGTCCTCCGTGTTGAGCTCAAAATCGAAAATGTCGAGGTTCTCACGCTGCCGCTGAGGGTTCGCCGATTTAGGCACCACAGAGCAACCCAACTGATGAATCCACCGCAACGTCACCTGCGCCGGCGTTTTCTCATAACACTGCGCGATCAACGTAATAGCCTCCGCGTTCAGCGAATCACCCCGTCCCAAAGGCGACCATGCCTCCGTAACCACTCCCAGTTCACGGTCCACGGTGCGCTGCTCGGCTTGAGAAAAACCAGGATGCAATTCCACCTGATTCAACACAGGCGCAATACCAGTCTCCGCGACGATCTCGCGCAGAACTTCAGGATAGAAATTAGCTACCGCAACCGACTGCAGCTGCCCCAACCCCTGAATCTTTGCCAATGCTGCAAAGGATTCTACGTAGAGCCCCTTTTGCGGCCACGGCCAATGCACCATGCAGCAATCGATGTAATCTAGGCCAAGCCGCTGGAGGGATTCTTGGAACGAGCGCTGCGTGAGCTGGTCCCCGTGCATGTCATTCCACACCTTGGTGGTGATAAAAAGCTCGTCACGAGCTACCTCGCCTGCAGTGATCGCGTCAGCCACCGCACGGCCTACCTCCTCTTCGTTCTTATACAAAGAAGCAGTATCAATATGGCGATACCCCACCTCGATGGCGCTACGCACTGCCCTATAGGCATCTTGTTCACGCAACTTATATGTACCAAAACCAATCGCGGGCATTTCCGTACCATCATTGAGCGTGATGGTGGGAATGATGTTCTCGTGTTGTTTCATGGTCACCATTCAACACCGATAATCCACCCTATGCACCCCCTATTGGCAAATTTTTGCACAATTTCTGCACCAACCACTCGTGTTCTTTATAGGGTGGTGCCATGACCCGAACGACCGCACACGAGCTCATAGCCCAGGTTCTCGACACCGATTCTTTTCATAGTTGGGATACCGCACCGGTCTATGGGGATATCTCAGAAAGTTACCAACAATTCCTTGCCAAGGCCCGCGAAAAATCAGGGGTAGACGAATCCGTAATCACAGGTGAGGGCACTATTTATGGCCACCGCGTTGCCGTGGTCCTCAGCGAATTCAACTTCCTCGGTGGCTCTATCGGAGCCGCTACCGCCCGACGCATCATTGCAGCAATTCACAAAGCAACTGAACAGCGCCTACCGCTCCTTATTTCGCCTTCTTCAGGCGGTACTCGTATGCAGGAAGGCACCCCCGCTTTTGCCCTCATGGTATCCATCACCACCGCCGTGTACCGACACAAAGACGCACACCTGCCCTACTTGGTGTATCTTCGCAATCCCACGACTGGTGGCGTTATGGCTTCTTGGGGGTCTGCGGGCCACTTCACTTTCGCTGAACCCGATGCATTATTGGGTTTTCTGGGTCCGCGCGTCGTTGAGCTCACCACTGGCCGCCCGCTTACCCAAGGTGTGCAGTCGGGTGAAAATCTGGCCGAAAAAGGAGTCATCGACGGCGTTATTTCCCCACGGGAGCTACGCGCGTCGCTGAAAAAGATTGTCGAGGTCATTCTGAGCCCCGCAGACGTGACCGCAACACCCCACAGCGACCCCTGCCAAATCGATTCTGATCGCCACAGCGTATGGGAGTCGATTGAGACTACTCGGCATATTGATCGACCCGGCGCGCGCAGCATCATGCATGCCATCGGTCGCGATAATTATGTTCAGCTTTTTGGCAGTGGCGACGGCCGACGCTCCCCCGCTGTGATTGTGGCCGTGGCCCGTCTTGCGGGGCGCAGTGCTGTGATTATTGCTCAGGATCGTCATGCGCAGCCCCCTCATGCCACCACGGAGCTTGGCACTGAGGCATTACGCTGCGCTCGGCGCGGCATTCTACTTGCCCATGAGCTGCAGCTTCCGTTGATTTCTATTATCGATACTCCGGGTGCTGAGCTCAGCGACTATGCCGAAGAGCATGGTTTGGCAGGTTCGATTGCTCGTACTCTCAGTGAGCTTGTGTCGGTAGATGTTCCGACGCTGTCTCTCATTTTGGGCCAAGGCTGTGGCGGGGGTGCTTTGGCTATGCTTCCGGCGGACAAGGTTCTTGCGACTTCTCATGCATGGTTGAGCCCTCTTCCTCCAGAGGGTGCCTCTGCGATTATTTATCGCGATACGTCCCATGCGGCACAAATGATGGAGGAACAGCAAGTTTCGGCGGTAACACTCAAAGAGGTTGGCATTATCGACGCCATTATCGACGAACCTGTCGCTGCGCATCAGCATCCTGACGCTTTTGCAACTTGTGTGCTTGAGAAGATTACTGTGGCTCTCGCCGAACTGGATGATTCTCCCGCGGTGGGACGCGAGTCCCGTTTACAGCGCTACGAAAAGCTCGCCCACACATTGATCTAACGGTGTGACGGTGATTTGATATGCATAACGCCCGTAGATCGCGAATTTGTCTACGGGCGTTATTGTTGCTTCTTACTGTTGTGTGCGATTAGCCGACGTTGAGAAGGTCAATCACGAACACGAGGGTGCGACCGGACAGTGGGTGTCCGCCACCGGCAGGACCGTAGGCTGCCTCTGGTGGAATGGTGAGCTGGCGGCGACCGCCAACCTTCATGCCTGGGATGCCTTCTTGCCAACCAGCGATGAGGCCAGACAATGGGAACTCGATGCTTTGGCCGCGGTCCCAAGAGGAGTCGAACTCTTGGCCGTTTTCAAAGTCGACGCCTACGTAGTGAACCTCTACAAGGCCACCTGGCTGTGCTTCTGCACCATCGCCCTCAATGAGGTCGACGATAACGATGTCTTCTGGGGCTGGTCCTTCGGGAACCTGGATCTGGGGCTTTTCCATGGATCTCTAACTCCTTGGATCGATGTACAAATTGCTCGGAATATTAACGTGTGAACTCGGCTGCGGATCGCCGCCGAGGAGGTGTATCAACACAGCGAAAACCGAGCGCGTGGATAACAGTGTACTGAAAATCCACTCGCTCGGTCGAAATTAGCAGGTCATCAACTTAACGCTGCTCGCGTGGAGTGACCTTTCGCAAGGTTTCTCCGGTGTAAATCTGACGTGGGCGGTTGATCTTGGTGGTGGTTGCCAACTGCTCGCGGTACTGAGCGATCCAGCCTGGCAGACGACCGATGGCAAAGAGGACGGTGAAGAAGTCCGTGGGGAATCCCATTGCGCGGTAGATCAAGCCGGTGTAGAAGTCGACGTTCGGGTACAGCTTGCGCGATACGAAGTAGTCATCGCTCAGTGCGATCTCTTCGAGCTTCATGGCAAGATCCAAAAGTTCGTCGCCACCGAGGTGTTCGAGGATCTCGTGTGCGGTTTCCTTCACGATGGCTGCGCGTGGGTCGTAGTTCTTGTACACGCGGTGGCCGAATCCCATCAGGCGAACGCCTTTTTCCTTGTTCTTCACGCGGTTCATAAAGTCGGTAGCGTCGCCGCCGTTGGCCTTGATCTCTTCGAGCATTTCCAAAACGGCCTGGTTTGCGCCACCGTGCAGTGGGCCGGAAAGGGCGTTGAAGCCACCAGCAACAGCAACAAACATGTTAGCCTGCGCGGAGCCGATCATGCGGACGGTGGAGGTTGAGCAGTTTTGCTCGTGGTCTGCGTGCAGAATGAGCAGCTTATCCAGTGCCTTTGCTACTACTGGGTCAACCTCGTATGGCTCGGTTGGGTAACCGAACATCATGCGCAGGAAGTTCTCACGAGCATTCAAGGAGTTGTCTGGGTACATGTATGGTGCACCCTTGGATGCGCGGTATGCGTAAGCCGCGAGCATTGGGACCTTAGCCAGCAGGCGAACGGTTGCCTTGTCTAGCTGCTCCTCATCGAGTGGGTTGAGCTGATCTTGGTAGTAGGTGGACAAGATGTTCACGGAGGAAGCCAGCACGGACATTGGGTGTGCGTCACGTGGGAAGATGTTGAACTGGCTCTTAAAGTCCTCGTCCAGCAGGGTGTGGTGACGGATTTCGTTGTTGAACTTGTGGAGTTCATCAACGGTTGGCAGGTGGCCTTTAATCAGAAGGTAGGAGACTTCGTTGAAGGTTGCGTTTTCCGCTAGATCCGCGATGTCATAGCCGCGGTGGCGCAGGATGCCGTTGTCGCCGTCAATGTAGGTGATCTTCGATTCAGTAGAACCGGTGCTTACATAGCCGGGGTCAAAAGTGACCATGCCGGTTTGGGACAGCAATTTATCCAGTACAACACCATCGTTGCCCTCGGTTGCATGGATGATATCCATCTCATACTCGCCACCAGGGTAGTGAAGAACCGCCTTATCCTTGTTTTCAGTAGCCACAAGCATCCCTTTCAATTTGTTTTTCCGTGCACTTTTGCACTGTTGTGTGAAAGTGCACTGTTGAGATCCAAGACTGCAGTGTTACTCGCCTTCTGCCTTAGGTTAGCCAGCTCACTGCTGATCCGTCACCTAAAACCACATACGGAAACACCCCCATAAAGGGGAAGCATTCCTGCCATGTCACCACAAAGGTGATCCGCGGAGACTTGCAGGGCAATAGCCCACCTTGGAATCTAATGACACTTTTTAATTTTGGCCCCTCACCTTGCCGGTCACCCATGAGGGTAAGGGTGTGCTCACCATTCATACACCTTTATTCGCTGTTGCGAAACTATGATGTCGCCGCTTTTGCTAAAAATTGGGCACGAATGCATGGAACACTGCACAGTGTAACAAAATCTGTGGCATACATAACATTAGTTTGAAAACGAACATAAAATCAGCGTTGCTACCTGTGGAAACATGACAGTCCCACCCACGCAACTTTGCATACGATCCCCCCATTTTTGCAACAAAATCGCCTATTTCTACTGTTCAGCAGGTGATGTCACAGCAGAGGCTTCCAACTATGCAAGCATTCGGTACTATTCCACCTCATGGGCGGCACTGCCACCCCACTGATGCGGACAAATCTTTTGAGTCCTTATCCCTTTTTGTGCGTTGTCCTACAACGAGAAAGCGTGACACATGAGCGAGTACCCTACTCTTCCCAGTACCCTGATCCCCGCCGATCCGCGCTTTGGATGTGGCCCATCTAAAGTTCGCCCAGCACAACTGAACGCCATCGTTAATGCTGGCGCAGATGTTATCGGCACTTCTCATCGTCAGCCAGCTGTGAAGAACATTGTTGGAAGTATCCGAGAGGGGCTTTCTTCCCTGTTCTCGTTGCCAGATGGCTACGAGATCGTACTTTCTTTGGGTGGCGCCACCGCTTTCTGGGATGCAGCAACCTTCGGCTTAATTGAGAAGAAGTCCGGACACCTCACTTTTGGCGAGTTCTCCAGCAAGTTTGCAAAAGCCTCTGCGCAAGCACCGTGGTTGGACGAACCTACGATTATTTCCGCCGAGCCAGGCGATACACCTACCCCTGTGGCTATGGAGGGCTGCGACGTTATCGCGTGGGCACACAACGAGACGTCGACAGGCGCTATGGTTCCCGTTATTCGTCCAGAAAATTCTGATGGCCAGCTCGTAGCTATCGACGCCACCTCTGGTGCCGGCGGACTGCCCGTGGATATGCACAATGCCGATGTTTATTACTTCTCTCCTCAGAAGTGCTTTGCCTCCGATGGTGGTTTGTGGCTTGCAGCGATGAGCCCTGCAGCGTTGGAGCGTATTGAGAAGATCAATGCTTCGGACCGTTTCATTCCGGCATTCCTCAACCTCCAGACTGCTGTGGACAATTCCCGTAAGAACCAGACCTACAACACCCCTGCTGTAGGCACGCTTTTGATGCTGGAAAACCAAGTGGAGTGGATGAACGCCAATGGTGGCCTTGATGCCATGGTTGAACGCACCACCGCTAATTCTTCCGCATTGTACGAATGGGCAGAAAAGCGCGCTGAAACAACTCCTTATGTAACCGATCCTGCGAAGCGTTCTCTGGTCGTGGGCACTATTGACTTTGATGATTCCATTGATGCCGCTGCGCTAGCTAAGGTGCTACGCGCCAACGGAATCCTCGACGTAGAGCCTTATCGCAAGCTAGGCCGCAACCAGCTGCGTATCGGTATGTTCCCTGCCATCGATACCGCCGATGTGGAAACACTGACCGCCGCCATCGACTACGTCCTCGACAACGGTTTCGCCCAAGCGTAATTCCTATCCGTTTCTTTTCCCCTTAGCTCAGACGATGCCACTTTTATGGTTGCCGCTGAGCTAAGGGATATTTTGTCAGTTCGGCAATTTCTTTCGGCACGCTACCTCGTCGTAGAACCCGCAACGCCTTGGGCTGCGTTACAGTAGACGATAGTGATATCTGCACCTTGCAGTACCATTTCCCCAGTCGAAGGAGTATTGATGAAGGAACTAATCCTCGTCCCCACGGAATCCTCCGCAACATCGTTGGTCTTCCATGCTGCGGATAATCCCGAGGAACAGTTTTTTCTAGAGGTCACCGACGCGCTTCGCGCGGCACTTCTTCATCAGGAAGACCCCGATCAGCCTGAAGATTCTGAGAACTCTGTCGAAGAGACTTGCGCACCATCTCCCAACGATGATGCCGACGTTGAGGTTGAAGTAGAAGACGCCAGCGTTGAGGACGACACTCCCGATGACAAGACTCTTTCGCGCCCACGCGGATCCCTTACCACCCGAGAGCCACGCCCGAGCCGGGAGGTCGATCCTCGTTTATCTACGCCATTATCAATGCGCCCACGCGAGATCCAAGAACGTATTCGTTCCGGGGCCACAATCGCAGAAATCGCCGAAGAAAATGGTGTAACCGAATCGCGCATCGAACCCTATGCGCACCCAGTTCTATTGGAACGCGCTCGTATCGCGGAGCTATCTAAAAAATCTCACCCCGTGCGTAACGACGGCCCCGCGGACCTCACACTGTGGGAAGTCTTGGCAACAGCCTTCGCTGCGCGTGGCGAAGACCTGACTCGCTCCCACTGGGACGCTTACCGCGATCCTTCTGGACAGTGGGTTGTTAGTGTGAAGTGGGGCCCAGAACTAGGCGAAACAGTCGCCGAATGGTCCTATCATCGACACGGCACGAGTGCCGCTACTGCTGTTGCACGCAATGCGGTGGCAGCAGACCTCATCGATCCAGAATTCTCGCAGCCAGTACGCTCATTGTCTGCCGTTGCCACTGGGCGACCACATTTGGTTTCCGCAGAAAGCGAAGCAGAACAAACTCGCGACGACCTCATGGCTATCGACGACTCCGCATCTGCACCAACCGATACCCAAGAACCAACCACAGAGGTAACCGGTGATGACTTCGCACAGCACTCCCAAGATGAGCACAAACAAGGTGGCAAGAGGCGTCGTAAAGCAGTAACCCCGCACTGGGAGGATGTGCTTCTGGGTGTGCGCACGAACACCAAGCGGCCGCGAAAGTAATCTGAGGGGACTCACGAGCCATGGAAAATGCGCCACAACATAGTGCCGTTGTCACGCTGTGGTTTGTCACCACTGCCCATCCCGAAGCAGTCATCGCCGCTTCCCCACGGGCCGACCGTGGTTTCGGGCGCAAATTGTTGGCTCAGATGAATTCCCGCTGGCCGATTACCCCCATCGGACAATTTTCGCTCAATCGCTCGGCGCAAGCCTCACAAGGCGAGTTTTATATCGCAGGTTTTCCAGGCCTTTCTGTAATTCAAACTGTTATCACCGATGCCCGCGATATTTCAGCGATTGACTCCAAACTACGAGGTGCTATCCCCGCAGCAGACGTCTACGCCTTCGCGGTCAACCCAGAATCGGGTTTGGGAGCCTTCGCTCACTGGTCTGGAGACACAGTCAAGCGTGCGTTTTCGGCGCGCCGCGAACGCGTCTACGAAGACACCGGCCTGCCCGAACCTTTTGAAAATGCTTACTGGGCCGGCGAAAAAGCCGAACAAATCGGCGGCATCGCACTACCATTCCAGCCGATCGACCTTGTCGCTGAAGCGCAACGCCATTGGCTAGGCTTTGATATTGATACCGCCCAAGATATCAACGTGGTGGCCTATGCCATCGACGGTCGCCCCGAGCCGAAACTGGTTACCCACCCAAACAAAAAGAAATTGTCTGCCGATCGTATTGCACACCAAGCATCTGCAAAACTGGGGCTTGGAGAATCTCGGCGCGACTATGACGATTACGAAGAACACGACGATTCCACAACGGAAGCGGAGCTGGTCCGTTTCGCGGATGCTGCCGAAAATACATATCGGCGCACCCGTCGAATCTTATCGGTAGCGTCCGACGTGGCGGTGAAAAAGTACCGCGCATTTATCCATGCGCTACGCCACACGGATAAGCCATCATCTGATTAACGTAGTGAGCGGTCCCGCTCATAAAAAGCAATCGCTGCCGAGGTTGCAAGGTTGAGGGAATCAGTACCTGATGCCATGGGAATGCGCGCGCGTTGATCCGTTGCCCGCATAGCGTGCTCGGTAAGCCCTGGCCCTTCTGCCCCGACGAGTAGTGCAACCTTGGCATATGGCGCACCGTTGGTATCAACTAAGGCGTCTGCTAGATGGTCGGCTTGCGGATTCGGAGTCAGCGATACGATATGGAATCCAGCATCGCGAAGTTCTTGTAGTTCGCGCTGCCACGTTGTGGATTTTCCGCCAAAATGCGCGAAAGGTGTACGCAGGACATGCCCCATCGATACTCGAACCACACGACGATAGAGCGGATCCGCACAGCCATTGCCAAAGAGCACAGCATCGACGCCCATACCTGCGGCGTTTCTAAACATCGATCCAATGTTTTCGTGATCGCCCACACCCTCGAGAATGACCACGGTGCGTGCGCCTTCAATAGCTTGCGCAATGCTCATCCCTGGTACTCGATCCGCAGAAGCCAACAAGCCACGGTGCATGTCAAAGCCAGCTACTTGTGTAAGAGTTTCTCGGTCCACGGAGAACACGGGGACGTCGGCAAGCTGGGCACGCAGATGCTCATTAGCGAGGAGTTTTTCCAGTTTGTTGGGAAAGCCTACAAGGCAGCGTACTGGAAAACGGGAGTCTACTAGTCGTGGGATAACCAGTGGCCCTTCGGCGATGACGAGCCCCTTGCCTCCTGGTAGATCGGGGCGATTATCCGAATGGTTAAGATCACGGAAATCATCCAATCGTGGATCAAGGGGGTCGGTTAGGTGCTCAATATGAATGTCAGGGCTAGTCACGGTGACTATGTTAGTGACCCTGCCCGCTAAATACACGAATCCCCCTTCCCAGTACGCTCCGTGGCTGTTTGCAACCGCATGCTGAGAAGAGGGTTCGGGTGAAAACGTTTCTTTTTATGAACCGATAGCGTTCAAGATTGGATCCATAGCAAAGTACACCACGAATAGTGCTGAAATCAGCCACATGATCCAGTGGATCTGCTTGATCTTGCCGGCGAATACTGCCAGCAGAGTAAAGGAGATGAATCCGACGCCGATACCGTTTGCGATCGAGTAGGTAAATGGCATGATCACGATGGTCAAGAATGCTGGCAACGCGATATGGAAATCGGTGAAGTCGATGTCTCGGACCTGGCCGATCATAAGAGCACCAACGACCACGAGGACAGGTGCGGCGGCTTCGATAGGCACGATCTCATACAGCGGGGTTAAGAACATAGCCAGCAAGAACAGTACGCCTGTGACCACGTTGGCAAGTCCTGTGCGAGCTCCATCTGCGATGCCTGCTGCGGAATCCACATAGACAGTATTTGAGGAAGCTGACGCTGCGCCACCGATGATCGCACCGGTGCCCTCGACGATCAGAGCCTTCTTCATGTCTGGCAGTACGCCGGAATCGTCGACAAGTTCAGCCTGCTTGCCCAACGCGGTCATGGTGCCCATTGCGTCGAAGAAGTTGGCCAACACGAGAGTAAACAGCAACAGGGTCGCACCAAGTGCGCCGACGCGGGTAAATGCGCCGAAGAGGGAGATGTCACCGATCAAGGAGAGATCTGGCAAACCGCCCAAGCCCTCAGGCGTGGTAGGAACAGCGAGGCTCCAGCCGCCGGTTGGGTTATCTACCGAGGAGCCAGCACCAGTGATGGCTTCAACGATCATGGCGATGATGGTGGTAACAACAATGCCGAGGAAAAGACCACCGCGGACGCGGCGAACCACCATGAAACCGCAGATGAGCAAGCCCATGATGAATACGAGGGTTGGCCAAGAAGAAATGGATCCGCCGGTACCAAGCCCCACGGGAACTGTAGTGTGAGCCGCGTCTGGGATACGGCGAACGAAGCCTGCGTCGACAAGACCGATCAAGGCGATGAACATACCAATGCCGACGCTCATAGCGGCGATCATGGGCTTCGGGATGGCAGAAAATACAGCAGCGCGGAAACCAGAGATCGCGAGTAACACGATAATAATGCCGTCGAGGACAACAAGACCCATGGCCTCTTCCCAAGACAGCCCTTCGGTTGCCACCATTGTGACGGCCACGAGGGTGTTAATACCAAGTCCTGCTGCGATACCGAAGGGGTAGCGCGCAATCAGGCCAAAGGCAATGGTGGCTACGCCTGCAGCTAATGCTGTTGCCGCTGCTACCTGAGGAATCCCCAGCACTTTGCCGTTGATGTCCTCGCCCGTTCCTAGGATCAACGGGTTAAGGATGATGATGTAGGCCATCGCGAAGAAGGTCACTACGCCTGCGCGAACCTCGGTGCCTACTGAGGAACCGCGTTCGCTGATTTTGAAGTATCGGTCAAGCGCGCTGCGCGGCTGCGAGGTGCTAGCCGTGGGCGCTGAGGTTTGCGACTGAGGGGCCGTCGATGCCATCTACTTTTGCTCCATACAAGTACAGGGGGGAACCGGAATTTCATCCGCATTCGTAGATAGTGGCACGCATTTGACCTGCAATCAAACCGAAAACCAGTACCAGACAAGCCCTTGTTATAACCAGTTGTCTGACGTGGCCGCCCTCTCCCCCGTCCCCAACGCCTTCGGACGCACCTAAGAAATGGTGTCTACGCTTACTGGGTGCTCATCGTCAAAAGGCTGTAATTCCACTACACCGAGGGGTTCTACAGGTGGAGTATCAGTGTGAGCGCCGCAGCCATATCGGGAGTGAACGATATGACCATCTGCAGAGTACTCATTGGTACATACCCCGAAATTTTTTCCTACCGGATCCGTCATAGGAACGTAAAAAGCGCAGGTATAACACGGAAGCTTCGCTTTTTCCGCATACTCAGACTGCGGGCCAAAAGCTCCATTTTGCCACCGAACTTTGGTTCCGTTAAGTCCTGCCTTCGAAAGCTTTTTCGTGGTACCAAAATCCATCGCCGCAGTCCGCTCGTCCGCGGTGAGGCGGGGGTCGTCGTCACGCGGCGGCATGACGTCGTTAGGCCCTAGATCACCTGGGCGCACTCGTTCGTGATAAGGCACCCACCGTGGCGGCTGGAGCGCAGATCCACCCAGCACCAATGCCACTTCACTCAAGGTCACGTATTTCGAGCCAGGAACGCACGCTACCACTGCATTCCACTCCCAGCCGTCATACCCAGGCACTTCCGCCGCAAAGCGGTGGGTCGCTGATTCAAGGCTCACCTGCTGAACACCGATATGCTCACCAACTGCGCCCTCCCCGAGTTCTTCAAGCCCACGTCGCGCAACTGCGACTGCATTCTTGCCGATGAGTGGCGTGGACGGCATACCTTTTTTACGCCGTTTGGTATGGCTTCTCATTCTTTTCTTTCGGGGTGACACGTCCCCCATTATTCAACACCCCGTTACTATTTCTGCGATCAACCACGCATGCAATGCATGATAGATGCTATGCGATCGATCGTCTCGTTAACATCTCATGCCACTTTAGCGCTTGCGGGATCACTTGCCGTTGCAGGTTGCAGCCTATCACCACAGCCCGACCATGATACCGCAGCTACAACCCCAGAACGTTTAGAGGCACGCATCCATAAAGTCCACCGCTTTGACCCACAAGCTTTTACCCAAGGGCTCGAACTCGATGGCGACCGCCTCCTAGTCAGCACCGGTTTTTATGGCGAAAGCGGCATGTTTTCCATGGAGGTTGGCAACGCCCCGCAGCAGCGCACCCCACTCGCCCCTGAACTTTTCGGCGAAGGAATCACAAAAACCGGCGACCACATTTGGCAATTGACGTGGCACGACGGGATCGCTTTCAAACGTGACGCCACCACTTTTCAGCAGCTGGGCACCGTAGCCTACGAGGGCGAAGGCTGGGGTCTTTGCCACTTTGATGATCGCATAATCATGTCCAACGGCTCCGATGAGCTCATCATCCGCGATCCCGAATCGTTCGACGAGCGCTCTCGCATCCAGGTAACCAACCAAGGAAACGGAGTGTCCAACCTCAACGAGCTCGAATGCGTCCCCAATGACCCAGCCACCGGTAAGGACACCATCTACGCCAACGTTTTCCTCAGCACCGACATCATGCGTATCGACGCCACCACAGGTGCGGTCACCGGCATTATCGACGCCTCCAACATCCCCAACAATGCCGTCGCCGATAGCAATAACGTACTTAATGGAATTGCGTGGATTCCAGGTTCGGATCGCTTCTATATCACCGGTAAAAGGTGGCCGGACCTCTACGAGGTCACATTTGTTAGTAAGATGAGCAACCATGGCCAGTCGTAAGACCCGACGTAAGAATCTCATCCAACTGTTGTCACTCGTTATCGCCGTTGTGGTGGTAGTGCTGTGCTCTATTGCGTTCCAAAGCTGGTGGAATAACCGCCCAGGGCCAGAACCCAACACGGTGACCATCACCGTATCCTCCGGCGATGTTTCCCAAGACATCACCCCGTTTAGTGTCTGCGAACCAGGGGTGCCGTGCGATGAAAACGAGGTGCCAAGTATCGCTGTGGATAAAGACGGCGAGCTTAAAATCAGTGTGCCTAAGGAAGTATCCGACCATGACTGGTCGCTGTTGAAGATCTACGATGATCCAGCCGCAAACGACCAAAGCTTCTTTGGGGCCAACGAGGCAACAGAGGCGACAGTGGCGGGATCTGTCGATCCCGTGAGAAAGAAAGACGACAAACGTCCTCGCCTCGTCGTTGCTGAGGTGACCTCGGTTCTTATCGGACACGATGACCAAGGAGTAGAAACGCCTTACACCGTCACATGGTCGGTTTCGGCAAAGTAATAAGCGTTTTGTCTCCCATATAGCAAGGGCGGGACATCGTACCTACAGTTTGTAGGAGGATGTCCCGCTCTTGTTATATGTAACCCTCTCAATCACACAAAGGAAGTTACATATCGAGTTCTTTGGCAACAGCGCGCAAAATGTTAGCAACCTGTCGGCCTTCTTTACGGTCGGGGTATCGCCCAGCGCGTAGCGACGGCTGCACTTTGATCTCCAGCAGCGTAGCCAGATCAGAGATCATGCTGTTGAGCTCTTCGGCAGAGTACTTATGTTGTGCTGGGCGGCGAAGCCTAGGGGTGTCTAGGACCTTGATGCGCAACGCTTGTGGACCACGACCACGCGCAACGTAGTCGAATTCAACGCGCTGACCTTTTTCTAGCTTCTGTACGCCTTGAGGCAAAACGTCCTTGCTGACAAAGCAGTCGTCTCCTTCGGGGTTGGACACAAATCCGAATCCCTTATCAACGTCGTACCAAAGCACCTTCCCTTGAGGCACTGCACTCCTCTCCCTTCTTTACGATCCCATGAGCCCAGTGCACCTTAAATAAGGTGCAGGAGATCCGGCTTGGATCCACGGCTGGAATTAATAGTCGTGCATAGTTTTTAAGGATCTGGGGAGTTCACTTACACCGAAGATCCTCACATTTAGCAAACTAAAAACTATAGCCCATTATTCCGCTAGCCAAAACCACTATGCCACCCCACTACTGCCCAACCTCATGAGTTGTAAATAATCACATCAAAAACATCAACTGCGTGCACTTTTAGATACAACGGCCGTTTATAACGAATTGTGACCTAAAATTTCAAAACCTCTCAAATCCGAAGCGACCTGCGGTTTCTCCAACAATTTTCTAGATTTTCTAGCGCATCATCAAAGAAAAACGTGACAGAAACGTTATAAACCGCTACCGTGGATGAACAAGCACAGCATCGTGCCATACGTCAATATCTTCGCCAGCCACTGTCTGGATATTTTCCGGTCGATGCATTATGTGCACGAGTACATGCCCACGTTCGAAGCAAGACGATCGTTTTGCCGACTACCAAAACACTACTCAGCAGACAGTGGCCCAACACGTGCAGACATTCACGTGCGCATCGCATTCTCGGTGCCATGTCATGGTGCACACTTTCGTTGGTTTTGGGCGGCAATTCGAGAGGAAAACAACCCTAATGGCACGTCACGCTCGCAAGACCGCTTCCACGAAGGCAAAATTCGCAGCTTCTACCGTTGCATTCGGCACCGCCGCAACCCTTCTTGCCCCTACCGCTTCCGCAGCACCAGATTCCGACTGGGATCGCCTCGCAGGATGCGAAGCCGGCGGCAACTGGGCTATCAACACCGGCAACGGCTTCTTCGGCGGCCTGCAATTCACCGCTAGCACCTGGAACGCCTACGGTGGCGGACAGTACGCCCCAACCGCCAATGGTGCTACCCGCGAACAGCAGATCGCTGTTGCAGAAAAGGTCTTGGCAGGCCAAGGCTGGGGCGCATGGCCTGCATGCTCTGCAAAACTTGGACTGAACTCTGCCCCTACCCCACGCGACGTCGTTGCTAACGCACCCGCTCCCGTCCAAGCCGCAGTCGCCGGCGCACAAGAGTACGCTGCTCAGGCAGGACTTAATACCGAAGAGCTCGCAGTCGACGCCCTCTACAACGCCATCAAGGTACGCTTGGCAGGCACTGGCCTAGGTATCCCACCTCAGATTGAGGCTTTCTACCAAGCTAACCGCACTAACTTCAACGGCTTCTACATGGCTAACCGCGGCGCTATCGACTTCATCTTTAGCATGTAACTTTCAAAGCTGATCCGCTTGCTCAAAGAGGGGGTTTCTCGTACAAATACGAGAAACCCCCTCTTCTTGTGTTTCCTCATCTAGGCAGTGGACAGCACCCATGCGACGCTAATACAAAAAGGTGGATGCCAGCTCGCTGAAAACTGGCACCCACCTTTTCAAGCAATACTGCTTGAGGTTGGTTTTACTTGTTCACACGGGTGTAAGGGTGAACGTAACCGGTCTGCTCCGCAGGAACAGGGAATTCGATATCGCCCCAAGGGCTGTTGGCGCCAGCAACCTTAGCAACCATCTCAGTAACAGCGTGACCGCCACCAGGGACGTGCTTTGGCCAGCCCGGATCGACGTAACCTTTTTTCTCCATGTTTGACATAGGTTCTATTGTTTCAAATCCGCTGGCCAAAGTCACCTGAACAACCAACTAAACTATGGAGTCATCATGACCAGTTCCAACGATTCCACCTCAACTACTGCGATTTTCCGCCAATGGCTACACAACTTAGACGAGGATGCACTCCATCGCGTCCTTGAGCACCGGCCCGATACGACACATCCGCTACCTCCGGGAATCAGCTCTTTAGCAGCACGTTTATCCCTGCGGGCGTCGATCATGCGGGCTCTGGTGCGGTTAAATGCACGCGAACTCGCTGTGCTCGAGGCTGCCAGCATCGCCGGCGCAGAAATCGAACCTGTGGATGCCCCCAAACTGGTGGAACTCGTGCGTTCATATAGCGAGCAGAATACCCACGACACCAACCGTTGGGCTCCTAGTGAGTCTGAGCTGCTAGCGACAATAGACACCTTGCGCGACTACGCGCTACTTTTCGGCGAATTGGCTGCACTACGAATCGCCCCCGACGTTATGGACGCGCTGCCAGCGGGATGGCAGCTTTTGCCCTCAGCACACGTGCCCAACGCCACCGAGCTTCCCGAGATACTCGAAGGCCTCACCACCAAACAACGCAGCATCTTGCACACCCTCGCGCAATCAGGTGGTACCGGAGTAACAAAAGATGCAGCAATCGACGCTGACCCCTCTCGACCAATCCCGCAGCTTATTGCCCTCGGCTTGGTCACCCGCCATAACAGTCACACGGTTACTCTTCCCATGTCAGTGCGCTTTGCACTCAGCGGTAAACCTGCCCCCGTTTTGCCACTGTGCCCAGTGGCAGTGTCACAGGAAATCTCCTCAGCATCTCGAGTCGAGGAACAAAGCACCGCAGCAGGTCTAGAAGCCGTACGACTCACACGCGTTCTTATCGATGTTCTCAGCGATTCCCCCATTGCTTTATTAAAAGACAATGCTGTGGGTGTACGTCCCGTCGCAACGCTGTCACGTGCACTGGATGTCGAAGAAACCACACTTTATCGTGTCATCGCAGCTGCAATGGGAGCTGGGCTTATTGCTAAAGGCGTACCCGATCCGCTTCCTACCAATGACACCGGCGGGGACTACCTAGCGCCCACCGGACGTGCCGACGAATGGAACGCCCAGCCGCTATCTGTGCAATGGGCGTGGCTCATGCTCGGTTGGTGGGAGCACGCAACGCTCAATGTCGCAGCAATTGGGCAGCCCGATGAGAAGAACAAACCTCATCGCCTGCTCAGCGCCGCAACTATCTCTGATAAGTTGCCTAGCACTCGCGTGCTTGTCCTGCAGTCCGCAGCATCCCATGTGTTTCCCCACGGGGGAGATAAAGGCGTTTTGCTAGCGAACTTCGGCTTCGATTCTCCTATCAGAGCTTCACGGCTTGCTCGCGACGTTTTCGATGACATCACGGATTCTGCTCAATTCTTGGGAATTCTTGGGCCCCGTTGGGAACCGACCACAGTGCTTCGCCTCCTTGCTCACAACGACCACCATGTAGATCTTCTGGGTCGCCTCTGTGAAGCCACCGCTAGTCTCACTCCCGCTGAATCCGATCGGCTGATCCCCCAAGGCGACATGACCATCTTGGCGCCAGCACCGCTTCCCTTCGAGGCCCACACCATGATGGCTCTCATGTCGGATACCGAATCCATGGGGTTGGCCACCGTGTTTAGGCTTAATAGCACTAGTGTCCGCCGCGCCCTAGACGCTGGCAAAACAGATTCGGATCTTGTCGGATTCCTCAAAGACCACACGATCGGCGATCTGCCACAATCCTTGGTCTACTTGATTAGCGATACCGCACGCCGCCACGGGGCACTTCGCGGCGGACCAGCGCTGAGCTATGTGCGTTGCGACGACCCTGCGCTCCTCCTAGAGGTTTCTCGTATTGAGGCCGCAGCCGATCTAGGTTTTCGGATCATCGCCCCGACAGTCTTGATTGCCCAGGCACCACTGGCACAAGTACTCGAGACAATCCGCTCAGCGGGTTTTGCGCCCGCCGCTGAAAACGCCCAAGGGCTTAGTATCGACATCCGCCCTCACCCCACACGGGTAGCTACTCCAACCGTGCGACCGACGATGCCGCAGGAAGATCCGGCGCACATTCGACAAGCACTATTAACGCTGCTTCGAGATCGCGACGCATCCCGTGGGGAAACTCATGACATAGAGGGTTCCGACGCTGTCAGCGTGCTCCATTCCGCTATGAGGGCTAATCATAAGGTCCACGTGGGAATCGTCGATAAGCAAGGCCAAGCGTTGCGCTACACCGTAACGCCGGTGACGATCACAGGCGGGCACGTCAGCGCAGTTGATGCTGATTCAGGCGAGGTCATCCACTTCATGCTGCACCGAATCACGGAAGTCGCACTCGATTCCGGTGCATAATAGAGTGTTCATCGACTCATATGTTCTAGTTTCAGGAGATACTCCGTGGTACTTGGCGACGGCCCGCTGATCGTCCAATCTGACAAAACCGTGCTGCTTGAAGTGGATCATCCCCGCGCACAAGAAGCCCGCATCGCTCTGGCGCCTTTCGCTGAGCTCGAGCGCGCTCCCGAGCACGTCCACACTTACCGCATCACCCCACTGGCGCTGTGGAACTCCCGCGCAGCTGGTCACGACGCCGAACAAGTAGTACACGCACTAGAAACCTATTCGCGTTTCCCCGTCCCCCAAGCCCTGCTTATCGACGTCGCCGAGACGATGTCACGCTACGGCCGAGTGCGCCTGCACAAGCACCCCGCCCACGGACTGATCTTAGAATCCGAAGAACCAGCAATTCTGGCCGAGCTTCTTCGCCATAAGAAGATCAAACCCATGCTAGGTGCTCGTATCGACGACGAATCCATCATCGTCCACCCCTCCGAACGCGGACGCTTAAAACAAGAACTCCTGAAAGTCGGTTGGCCAGCAGAAGACCTCGCAGGCTACGTCGACGGTGAGGCTCACCCCGTAGCATTGTCCACCGAACATGAGCAGTGGGAACTTCGCGACTACCAGCGCATGGCTGCAGACTCCTTCTGGGAGGGCGGCTCCGGAGTCGTGGTACTGCCCTGTGGCGCTGGAAAAACCATGGTCGGTGCCGCTGCCATGGCAAAAGCCCAAGCCACCACACTGATCTTGGTGACCAATACCGTAGCCGGCCGCCAGTGGCGTGACGAGCTCCTTCGCCGCACCACCCTCACCCCCGAAGAAATCGGGGAATACTCAGGCGAGAAAAAAGAAATCCGCCCCATCACCATCGCCACCTACCAAGTTGTCACCCGCAAAACTAAAGGTGAATACCGCGCACTCGAACTATTCGACTCACGCGACTGGGGACTCATTATCTACGACGAAGTCCACCTCCTCCCCGCCCCCGTCTTCCGACTCACCTCAGACCTCCAATCACGTCGCCGTCTAGGACTTACCGCAACACTCGTCCGCGAAGACGGACGCGAAGGCGACGTATTCTCTCTCATCGGCCCCAAGCGCTACGACGCCCCATGGAAAGACCTAGAAACCCAAGGTTTTATCGCCACCGCCGAATGCACCGAAGTGCGCACCACCATGACCGAATCGGAACGCATGGTCTACGCCACGGCCGAAAATCAAGACCGCTACCGCCTTGCAGCCTGCGCGGCCAGCAAACTGCGTGCCGTCGATAAGCTCGTAGCACAACACACAGGACAGCCCACCCTCATCATCGGCGCCTACGTCGACCAACTAGCAGAAATCGGCGAACGCCTACACACCCCCGTGGTTGATGGTTCCACATCCAATAAAAAACGTGAAGAACTCTTCTCTGCCTTCCGCAACGGTGAAATCACCACCCTCGTCGTGAGCAAAGTAGCAAACTTCTCCATCGACCTGCCCGAAGCCGCCGTAGCGATTCAAGTCTCCGGAACCTTCGGATCCCGCCAAGAAGAGGCCCAACGACTCGGCCGCCTGCTACGCCCCAAAGCAGACGGTGCCCACGCGCATTTCTACACTGTAGTAAGCCGCGATAGCCTAGATAGTGACTACGCAGCCCACCGGCAACGATTCCTCGCCGAACAGGGCTACGCCTACCGCATCATCGACGCCGCCGACCTGCCCGCACTCACCAAGGACTAACACCATGGCACACTTCTCCTTCCCCATCGACGCCGACTTCGCCGCAAAAAACAACGAGCTACTCAAAGACACCAAACGCCTCCAACTCTCCGCAGGTCTATTTGGAATCATTCAAATCCTCATCGGCGTGGGCCTTTACTTCTGGCTAGGTGGAGCATTCGGCATCATCTGTCTTGCAGTATTCGCCATCATGGCACTGATTAGCTTCGCCATGATCTTCGTTGTGCCCAAACAAGTAGGAAACGCACAACACCTCTACGACAACTACGACCTCGTCCCCGCCATGATCGCCGAAGTCAACCCCCGCGACATGGTTGTGATGGCACTGGTCAACACCAACGTCGACCCCACCCTTCCACCCCGATGGGCACTAGCAACGCGCAACATCACCGCAATCCCAGGCATCGAAGGCGACACCCGAAAAGTAGGCACCCGCATCCCAGCAGTCGCCGTCACCGGCCAACGCTCCGTGGGGAACCAAGACTCATGGGACCAAATTTCCCCCATGCCTATCGCATGGGCTACTCCAGATTCTTCAGTGATTGCTCGGGCAGAATCGACGATTCCTTCCGAACAATGGACCACATTGAGCAAGAACCTGAATAAGTTAGATCAAGTACGCGAAACAAAATTTGATCTACTGGAGTTGTAACTCAATGTCACACCCCGTTGGAATCCATCGTCTCGCTGAATTCGGCGAGACGATTTTTGCTACTATGAGCGCCCACGCGCAACAACACGGTGCCATTAATCTAGGTCAAGGCTTCCCCGATTATGACGGCCCCAAGGACATGCTGGGCATAGCCCGTGACCAAATCGCACGAGGAAATAACCAATACGCACCAGCACAAGGATTTCCAATACTACGCGAAGCAGTTGCACGACACCAACGCGACTACTACGACATGGATGTAGACCCCGACACCGAAGTCCTTATCACGGTAGGAGCCACAGAGGCGCTTACAGCCGCAATTATCGGACTTGTGGAACCGCATGAGGACGTGATCGTCTTAGAGCCCTATTTCGACTCCTACGCCGCAGCCATTGCATTAGCAGGCACGCACCGTATCGCAGTGCCTTTAGCCCCCAACAATAATTCGTGGAACCTTGATATCACAGCGCTTCGCGACGCCATCACGCCCCAAACGCGAATGATCATCGTGAATTCGCCACACAATCCTACCGGGGCTGTATTTAGCAAGGAAGCAATTACCGAGTTGTGCGCCCTAGCAACCGAGCATGACCTTATCGTGGTTAACGATGAAGTCTACGAACACATGCTTTTCGACGACACCACGCACCGTCCCATTGCTACCTACGATAGATATGCGCGAACCAATACCTCAGCTTTGTCGGTGCTAGCCCTTTCCAACCAGCTGTCGCTTACGCCCTAGATAACGAGCGTGAATGGATTGCTCACCAACAACGAATACTCCAAGGCAACCGAGACTTGTTATCACATGCGCTTAAAACCGCTGGATTCCACGTAAGCAACACAAAAGGAACGTTTTATATCGTCGCAGATTCTTGTGATTTATCTACTAACGACGGTCCGGATTTCTGTTACAACCTAATTACTGACTGCAACGTCGCTGCTATCCCTATTTCTGTGTTCACCGACCACCGGGAACCATGGCGTACCAAACTTCGTTTCACGTTTGGTAAAAAACGAATCGTTATTGAAGAAGCAGCACAAGCTCTTATTAGTGCCAGCCGATAAGGACCAGGGATTTTACGAAGGCTCTTTACGAAAGGGGGCGGTGTGTGTAGAAACACCGCCCTAATTATTCATCCACAAATAAAACGACACACGACGAAATCGAACACGCGCCAAGGTGTGTTTCTGGTCTTGGTTGGTTGTTGGTGTGTTCTCGTATCCTCCAGTACGAAACCATGATCACGAATCCGTGATCACGAAAACCCCAGCATCACCATGCCCACACCTAGGCACCGACCATGGGTTTACGTAGTCACGAATACGAAAACACGAAAACCAACCCCACCCCTAGGCACATGCACTCCACCACCCCTGAGGATCAACAGCCCCCAGCCCCTATCCTTGGCGACACCATCTACCCCACAATACTTGCCGAAGACGCAGAAGACTATTCCCGACCCATGCACCTGACCAGTACTGAGCTCGAGTTTATCGACCCTCTCACCGGCCGGCCCTGCTTGTTCACCGGTGCAGTGATTCGGTAGCAGGGTGTGGTTGTTGGTGTGTTCTCGTATCCTCCAGCACGAAACCATGACCACGAATCCGTGATCACGAAAACCCCAGCATCACCATGCCCACACCGAAGACCCCACCATGGGTTTACGTAGTCTCGAATACGAGAACACCACAAACACACCCCGCCCCCCTTAGTGTGGGCGTAAAAAACAGGGATACACCCCATTACGTTGTTGGCAGTTCCGCTTAAAGGAGCCCAGGATTCGTACTCCTAGCCCCATGCTGGGGCAGGCTATGTTTATCTGCGTTCCTTCTGCCTTGTGGCAGCGGAACTAGTCGCTGGCTTCGGTATGGCTTATTTTCGTCCCTGTTAAGAAAATGATCCGGGGGGGTGATGCCGCCGAAGGCAGTGACATACTCCAAACTGCTAATAGGAACCTGACCCGCACACAATGTGCGAGGTCTCAAAGTAATGTGGATGCCAGCGTGAAGTATGTCCGACCACCAGCGATGAAATAAGTCCCATACTCATTCAATTCGCTAGGAGGTCAGACATGACCTACGACTATGTCATCGGCATGGACGCCTGCAAATACTTTCACCACGCTTGCGTCTTAGATATCGACGGCACCCAGGTGCTATCTAAGCGCATCAATCAAAATGAACAATCCCTGCGCGCACTGTTTTCAGCGTTCAGCGCATACGACCACAAGGTCCTTGTCGTCGTGGACCAGCCCAATAACATTGGGCGACTAACTGTCGCAGTTGCCCAAGATATCGGAATCGACGTGCGCTACCTTCCAGGTTTGGCTATGCGTCAACTCTCACGCATCCACGCTGGTAATGCCAAAACTGATATCCGGGATGCATATATCATCGCCCACGCTGCAAAGAACCTTCCGGAATCCCTCCGCAGTGTCGACCGCGTCGAAGAAGCCTTCCTCCAGTTGAAAGTCCTCAACGGCATCGACGAAGACTTAGCGCGCTCCTACACCAGGCTCATCAATCAGATTCGAAGTGCATTAGTTGGCTGTTACCCGCAATTCGAACAAGCCCTTCGCGGCCAGATAATCCACCGCAAGTGGGTTCTGCACCTACTTGCACGCTACGGCGGGCCCACCAAAATAAAGCGCTTAGGTAAGGCCAAGGCAGCCGCCTTTGCTCGACGATATAAGGCACGAAATCCCGAACCTGTCCTCGATGCCATATTCGCTGCCATCTCTGAGCAAACAGTCACTATTGCAGGTGCACACTATGCCGAAATGGGCGTAGCAATGTCGGCGAAGGACGCACTTTTAAAGCTCGAGCACCGCCAACAAATCGAAAAGGAAGTCATCGAGCTCATCAACGACATCCCCCACACCCAATTCCTGCTATCCATGCCGGGAATCGGGCCAAAGACAGCTGCCCAAATTCTCATGACCGCGGGCGATATGTCCGACTTTCCGTCAGCTGGGCACCTAGCCTCCTACGCTGGCTTATCGCCCCGAACGAATCAGTCCGGAACCTCAATCATGTCGAACTCACTGAACCGAGCCGGCAATAAAAAATTAAAGAACGCCCTATGGCAATCATCTTTTGCATCCATCAGATTCCACGAGCGTTCCCGGCAATTCTATGAACGAAAGCGCCGTGAAGGCAAAAGGCACAACGCCGCAGTAGTAGCACTAGCCCGCAGACGACTCAACGTCCTCTACGCCATGATGCGCAACCACGAGCACTACCACGATCCCGCACCATCACAGGAAGACCTAGCAGCCTAGACACTAAGAGTAAAGCTAGCCGACCGGGTAAAATCCCAGTCGGCTAGCTGTCATGCCCGAAAACAAACCCGTCCACACAACCCCACAGAGAGAATCCGCCCCCGATTTCTCCACCCGCGAGGTTGACAACCTATATAGGAACACCCCCCACACACCCCACACGCATGCGCATGCGATACACGCACACGCACACGCGCCTACACATACAAAAATAGGGGTTGTGGAGGGATAAAACACACACTGTGTTTCATTTTCTCCACAACCCCATATCATTATTTAAGTTTTAGGTTGGCAGCGACCTACTCTCCCACACCCTCCCAGGTGCAGTACCATCAGCGCAATCGGGCTTAGCTTCCGGGTTCGGAAAGGGACCGGGCGTACCCCCGACACAATAACCACCAACACACACAACCAACCACCCACGGTGACAAGGTGTGCCATGCCAGACACTGCACAGCAGACGCAAGCAACACTCATTATCCATTTAAACCATCACCCACAACAAAAAGCGGTGAGATGTTCATAGATGTTTATTTTTTGCTCGTTACACACTGTTATTACTCGGTAAAATTAGTACCAGTCACCTTAACGCATTACTACGCTTCCAGATCTGGCCTATCAACCCCCTAGTCTAGAGGGAACCTCAAAAGAAACCTCATCTCAAAACAGGCTTCCCGCTTAGATGCTTTCAGCGGTTATCCCTCCCGTACGTAGCCAACCAGCCCTGCCACTGGCGTGACAACTGGCACACTAGAGGTACGTCCGTCCCGGTCCTCTCGTACTAGGGACAGCCTTCTTCAAGTTTCAACGCGCGCGGCGGATAGAGACCGAACTGTCTCACGACGTTCTAAACCCAGCTCGCGTGCCGCTTTAATGGGCGAACAGCCCAACCCTTGGGACCTACTCCAGCCCCAGGATGCGACGAGCCGACATCGAGGTGCCAAACCATCCCGTCGATATGGACTCTTGGGGAAGATCAGCCTGTTATCCCCGGGGTACCTTTTATCCGTTGAGCGACACCACTTCCACAAGTAGGTGCCGGATCACTAGTCCCGACTTTCGTCCCTGCTCGACCTGTCAGTCTCACAGTCAAGCTCCCTTGTGCACTTACACTCACCACCTGATTGCCAACCAGGCTGAGGGAACCTTTGGGCGCCTCCGTTACACTTTAGGAGGCAACCGCCCCAGTTAAACTACCCACCAGGCACTGTCCCCAACCCAGATCATGGGCCAAGGTTAAGGTGCTCAATCCGATCAGAGTGGTATTTCAACTTTCGACTCCACAACCACTAGCGTGACCACTTCACAGTCTCCCACCTATCCTACACAAACCGAACCAAACACCAATACCAAGCTATAGTGAAGGTCCCGGGGTCTTTTCGTCCTGCCGCGCGTAACGAGCATCTTTACTCGTACTGCAATTTCACCGGGCCTGTGGTTGAGACAGCAGGGAAGTCGTTACGCCATTCGTGCAGGTCGGAACTTACCCGACAAGGAATTTCGCTACCTTAGGATGGTTATAGTTACCACCGCCGTTTACTGGGGCTTAAATTCTCCGCTTCGGACAACAATGCCCTAACAGGTCCTCTTAACCTTCCAGCACCGGGCAGGCGTCAGTCCGTATACATCAACTTCCACGTTTTCGCACGGACCTGTGTTTTTAATAAACAGTCGCTTCCCTCTATTCTCTGCGACCACCACCAGCTCAACCACGTCGGTCACCAGCAATGGTCCCCCTTCTCCCGAAGTTACGGGGGCAATTTGCCGAGTTCCTTAACCACAGTTCACCCGATCGCCTTAGTATTCTCTACCTGACCACCTGTGTCGGTTATGGGTACGGGCCATATATGCACTCGCTAGAGGCTTTTCTCGACAGTACAGGATCACCAACATCAACCACAAAGGTCTACGCATCACGCCTCACCCAAATATGCGACACGGATTTACCTATGCCACGGGCCACACGCTTACACCACAATCCACTACATGGCTCAGCTACCTCACTGCGTCACCCCATCACTTGGCTACTACCAACGAAGATCCCACGCACATCACCACCAACCACACACAAAGCATGACCAGCAGATCCATGGATGGTTAGTACCACTGATTCACCACTGGGCGCACATACACGGGTACCAGAATATCAACTGGTTATCCATCGACTACGCCTGTCGGCCTCGCCTTAGGTCCCGACTCACCCTGGGAAGATTAGCTTAACCCAGGAACCCTTAGTCATCCGGCGGAAAAGTTTTCCACTTTTCATTCGTTACTCATGCCTGCATTCTCACTCGCACACACTCCACACCATCAAGTCACCCAGGTGCTTCACAGCAGTGCACGACGCTCCCCTACCCAACCAACAAAAAAATTGTTGACTGCCGCGGCTTCGGCGGTGTACTTGAGCCCCACTACATTGTCGGCGCAGAACCACTCGACCAGTGAGCTATTACGCACTCTTTCAAGGATGGCTGCTTCTAAGCCAACCTCCTGGCTGTCTTCGCGATCCCACATCCTTTTCCACTTAGTACACCCTTAGGGGCCTTAACCGGCGATCTGGGCTGTTTCCCTCTCGACCAACGGAGCTTATCCCCCGCAGTCTCACTGCCATGCTTAACATTACCGGCATTCGGAGTTTGGCTGACATTGCTAAGATTGTAGTCCCGCTCAACCAACCAGTAGCTCTACCTCCAGCAAGAAACACACAACGCTGCACCTAAATGCATTTCGGGGAGAACCAGCTATCACGGAGTTTGATTGGCCTTTCACCCCTACCCACAGCTCATCCCCTCAGTTTTCAACCTAAGTGGGTTCGCGCCTCCACAACCTCTTACAGCTGCTTCACACTGGCCATGGGTAGATCACCCCGCTTCGGGTCCAGGACATGCCACTAACAACACCCTCATTAGGATTCGCTTTCGCTACGACTACCCCACACGGGTTAACCTCGCGACATGCCGCTGACTCGCAGGCTCATTCTTCAAAAGGCACGCCATCACCTAACAAAAAGAGGCTCTGACGGATTGTAAGCACACGGTTTCAGGTACTATTTCACTCCCCTCCCGGGGTACTTTTCACCATTCCCTCACGGTACTATCCGCTATCGGTCATCATAAGTATTTAGGCTTACCGGGTGGTCCCGGCAGATTCACAGCAGATTCCACGAGCCCGCTGCTACTCGGGAACATCATCCACTCGCATGCACATGTTTTCACGTACGGGACTCTCACCCACTACGGCAGGCCATTCCAAACCACTTCCGCTAACACACACATCACAAGCGAGGAGCCGGCAGCCTCCTCCAACAACGCCCCACAACACCACACACGCAACCCCTGCCAGGTATCACACGCATACGGTTTAGCCTCATCCACGTTCGTTCGCCACTACTAGCAGAATCATTAATTATTTTCTTCTCCTACGGGTACTGAGATGTTTCACTTCCCCGCGTCACCCCCACACCAGCTATGAATTCACTGATGGGTAACCACACATAACCATGGCCAGGTTTCCCCATTCGGACACCCTCGGATCAACGCTCTATTGGCAACTCCCCGAGGCCTATCGCGGCCTTACACGTCCTTCATCGGCTCATAATGCCAAGGCATCCACCGTGTGCCCTTAACAAACAACACACATGTAACAAACAAAACACCAAGAACAATTAAAGAATAAAGATTACTCGCGTCCACTATACAGTTCTCACACAACACACCAACCACGAAGATCCCATGAAGCACAACCAGCACACAACCAGCCACACCAACACAAAAACCACATGAGTGATCAACCAGAACAACCATGTTGTCCCAGACACCCAACAGCGCACCAACACACAAAAAAAATAAGAACAAACACACGCAACAACAACAAACACAACAACCACAACAGCCCCACACCACACAGCGTGAGAAAAAACCATCATGGGTCACACGCATCCACCCGGATACAAAAAACAAAACAGGCAACAACTGTCACCCAACAATAAAAACTCCTTAGAAAGGAGGTGATCCAGCCGCACCTTCCGGTACGGCTACCTTGTTACGACTTCGTCCCAATCGCCGATCCCACCTTCGACAGCTCCCCCCCACAAGGGTTAGGCCACTGGCTTCGGGTGTTACCAACTTTCATGACGTGACGGGCGGTGTGTACAAGGCCCGGGAACGTATTCACCGCAGCGTTGCTGATCTGCGATTACTAGCGACTCCGACTTCATGGGGTCGAGTTGCAGACCCCAATCCGAACTGAGGCCGGCTTTCAGCGATTCGCTCACCCTCACAGGCTCGCAGCGCGTTGTACCGACCATTGTAGCATGTGTGAAGCCCTGGACATAAGGGGCATGATGATTTGACGTCATCCCCACCTTCCTCCGAGTTAACCCCGGCAGTCTCTCATGAGTCCCCACCATCACGTGCTGGCAACATAAGACAAGGGTTGCGCTCGTTGCGGGACTTAACCCAACATCTCACGACACGAGCTGACGACAACCATGCACCACCTGTATACAGACCACAAGGGAAAACGTATCACTACGCCGATCCTGCATATGTCAAGCCCAGGTAAGGTTCTTCGCGTTGCATCGAATTAATCCACATGCTCCGCCGCTTGTGCGGGCCCCCGTCAATTCCTTTGAGTTTTAGCCTTGCGGCCGTACTCCCCAGGCGGGGCGCTTAATGCGTTAGCTACGGCACGAAAGTCGTGGAAGACCCTCACACCTAGCGCCCACCGTTTACGGCATGGACTACCAGGGTATCTAATCCTGTTCGCTCCCCATGCTTTCGCTCCTCAGCGTCAGTTACTGCCCAGAGACCTGCCTTCGCCATCGGTGTTCCTCCTGATATCTGCGCATTCCACCGCTACACCAGGAATTCCAGTCTCCCCTACAGCACTCAAGTTATGCCCGTATCGCCTGCACGCCCGAAGTTAAGCCCCGGAATTTCACAGACGACGCGACAAACCACCTACGAGCTCTTTACGCCCAGTAATTCCGGACAACGCTCGCACCCTACGTATTACCGCGGCTGCTGGCACGTAGTTAGCCGGTGCTTCTTATCTAGGTACCGTCACAAAAGCTTCGTCCCTAGCGAAAGAGGTTTACAACCCGAAGGCCGTCATCCCCCACGCGGCGTCGCTGCATCAGGCTTGCGCCCATTGTGCAATATTCCCCACTGCTGCCTCCCGTAGGAGTCTGGGCCGTATCTCAGTCCCAATGTGGCCGTCCACCCTCTCAGGCCGGCTACCCGTCGACGCCTTGGTAGGCCATTACCCCACCAACAAGCTGATAGGCCGCGGGCTCATCTCGTACCGAAAAACTTTCCACCACACACACTAAAGCATGGTCCTATCCAGTATTAGACCCAGTTTCCCAGGCTTATCCCGAAGTACGAGGCAGATCACCCACGTGTTACTCACCCGTTCGCCACTCGAGTACCTAGCAAGCTAGGCCTTTCCGTTCGACTTGCATGTGTTAAGCACGCCGCCAGCGTTCGTCCTGAGCCAGGATCAAACTCTCCATAAAAAATCAGTCAAAAGACCAACCCTTCAAGCTGGAACGAGTCCAACCAACTGGCTAAAAACCACCACAAACAACACACAATTGTTTGCAACTGGCAAAATAAAAAATTAATGATTTGCTCTATCAAAAACGTGGCCATCATCCCTTGACGGGGAAAAAATAACAATGACCACCAACACAACAATTCACAACAACCATCATGTTATTTACAAGCCATGGCACACTTGCCGGCCGTATGACAACATCACGTTCATCATCATTGCATGTATCTTTATTCCTATACCGATCCCCACCCACAATAAGGATGGGAACCACAAGTACATTGGCACACTATTGAGTTCTCAAACAACACGCACACACAACACCAATCACCATCACAATGATGACCAGAACTTTGCGGTGAATGAAACGTTAACCCCTGATGAACACAAAGTCAAACAGGATCAACACTTTTTTAATTTTGTCTTATCCGAACAACCTCTCAGTGTCGGCGACTCGCTATAAGTTACACACGTTCACACAAACACACAAACCCGCAGGTAGAAGAGCTATCTGCAAGTTTAGGTAGCAAGTTTCAGTCGAGCGATGCCTGGAGATCATTCAATGAGTGAATTTTCTGTCCAACAATGCGCGATCCGCGCACAATCCCCTATTCCGAAGGTGGAACATGTTCTGCCGCTATCTGCGGTTATGGAACTGACGAGAATGGAAACGACCTCAACGCCATTAGAGAAAATGTACATCGTTGGTGGAACAGTTGCATGAGCACAAACACGGGCGAATACTGCCGAGCCAATGATCCCTACCAAAAGTAAAATACGAGCTAGAGTGATCGAACCTGAGTTACGGGGGCCGATATTATTCCCGCTACTGTATACCCCGCGAAGCCGTAGAATCCGCACCCAATGCCAAAACGGAAGAACCCCCCAGCTAGATGAACTAGCCCCCAAAAGTTGGACTGGTTTAATTCTAGGTGGTTAGGGGTTCAAGGGCCTGATTCCGATAGTGCATCGGGGTCAGGCCCTTGAGTCGTTGTTGGATGCGTTCGGTGTTATACCACTGGATGTAGTCTTCGACAGCTTGGGTGAATTCCTCGACGGTTTTAAAAACTTCTCCGTGGTACATCTCGGTTTTTAAGTGTCCGAAGAAGTTCTCCATTACTGCGTTGTCGTAACAATTAGCTTTACGCGACATTGACTGAACACCGCCGTTGTCGTGGATTAGATTACGCCAAGTTGAATGCTGGTACTGGAAGCCTTGATCGGTGTGCATCATCCATCCAGACTTCGGCGCACAGGCTGCAATCGCCTTTGTTAGGGAATCGGCGGTAAATGCTATCGACGGTGATGTAGCCACGGTGTGAGCGACAATACAGCGGTCGAAGAGATCCATTACCGGTGATAAATACACTTTGCAGCCTGCAACCCTCAATTCGGTAACGTCGCTGACAAAGACGGTATTGGGCTTGTCTGGAGTGAATTTACGGGCAAGCTTATTGTCAGCAATACGACTGATAGTTCCTGTGGAGGAATTATAGGGCCTGCGCTGACGGATTTTGGCCGAAGACCCATCTGGTGCATAAGCGTGTAGACGAGTTTGTGGTTGACCACCCAGCCCTTGTTGCGCAAGTCCAGCAACACTCGCCGGTAGCCGTAGCGATGCTTGTTGGCTTCGAAACTTTCTAGGATTGCGTGCTTTACCGCAGCATGTTTATCCGGCTTATCGAGTCGGGTTTGATGGTAGAAGAATGTCGCCCGCGGCGTATCTGCCGCCGCGAGGAGATCTGCCAAGCGGTGTTGTGACTTGAGGATGACGATTGCCTGGGCTTTCAGGCGTGTCCCTGGTTCCTCAAGTCCCGCATTTTTTTAAATAAGCATTTTCAGCCCGCAACCGTTCGTTTTCGCGACGCAGCTTATCTTCTTCAGTAAGCACTTTCGGCTTAGCTGAACCTTTAGGCCTGCCCTTCGGTGTCAGCTTTAACGCGTCATCACCGCCTTTGCGCCATTTTCGCGACCAATATCCGACCACTTGATCCGATGACAGACCAAACTCACGGGCCAGATCCATCTTCGACTCGCCAGCTAGATGGCGTTGGACAACTTCCTTTTTGATTTCGAAAGAGTACTGCTGCTTTGAAGGCTTTTCCACAAGACATAGCTTGCCATGGAGCAAGAACCGACGAAACAAAGCACGGACTGGGTAAACACCAACACCAACATGATGAGCTGCAGCCTAATAACTATAACCCTGCTCGAAAAGAGCCACTAATTCTTCCCGCTGTCCCGCCGACAACGAACTACGTGCACGCATACAACTGCTCCCCGCTAGTAGGTAACTGATTTCTCAGTCCAACTAATGGGGAGCAGTTCACTTTTTTCACCAGCTACACAGGAATATACCGCGCCCTAGTAGCTAGGGATTTAGCTCAACTTCTCTTGAGGGCAAAGCACGAACGTTTAAGTTTTGTGCTGGAGCTTCAGTTGTAACAGTAAGTTTTTCGATCTTACCTACAGCCGTGCAGTGCTTTGGTGCTTCTGGTAGCACTCCCTCGACGATTGCAACTTCAATGAGACCATCAGTTTCCTTGGTAACGATGCGTAGTTTGAAACACTTAGGATCGCCCGTGTTGGCAATAAAAGTTAATTCATGTGAATCTGAAACTTCATACTTAGTCCAGTTTATTAATTTTTCTGAGTGCAAACCGGCTTCGCTGTTCGAGCATCCGCATAGCATGGCAACGATGCCCAGAATAACTATTAGCCATCTTCCAAAATTCATTTAATCATTCCGGGTGGAGTTAAATAGATTCATTACACCATCATCAAAATACGGACCACCGTTATAAAAGTTATCTACTGGCCCGAACGAGGTAACTGATCGAACGTGTCCAAGCCCCGTGGAGTTGCTGTAGTCATCTAGCCAAGGACCTCCGGAAGATCCGCCTCCAAAATCGCATCCTGTGATCTTGGGGAAGCTGCTTAGCCACCATCTGTGCGTCGTAGTTCTTCTCCAGCAAGCCCACATCCTCTCGCCGCCATCAAGGTTTCCAGGATATCCAAATACGGTGACATCAAAATTTTTGGAACCTCCGGTCCTTAAACCGTACCCACCGACGGCATCTACGACCTTCTGTCCTGAGACATTAGTGTAGGTAGTGACGAATGCTACGTCTCTTTCGAAGCCTAGTCGACCTTCACCGTTGTCTATCCATCCTTGGAAAGTGGTGAGGGTTTTTGCTTGGAACGTCCCGTAAGGCCGATGGTTGTAGTGATAATCTGGGATGAACACCCAGTTCTTATGCCATGCCCCATTATTGCCACCGCCATGCACGCAGTGTCCAGCAGTGATAACCAACCGTTTCGAATGACTGTTTAATGCAGACCCAGAGCACATATAATCGAGACCATCTTTCGCATTAGTGAAGAGGACCTTACCGTTTACTTCAGAAAAATTACTTACTGAACGAGTGCTGCGTTCCTTAGTTTTCCGACAGTCCCGGAAACGGGATCGCTTAGTACTCGTTGTGGCGAGACTGAAGTGTCCTGATTTTTGTTCCGCTTTTTATACTGGAGTCAGTTTGTTGAGCTGTGTTTGATTATAACTGGTTATTATCTCGCTAACCGCCCTCACTCTCGAAATACATAAGGTACGCCGAATGATTGAATTAGGTATGCCTTAGTTGTTAAAATTTCGGTATGGATTACTCGTCTTCTTTGCCTCAATCTGATCGTTCAACAAGTACCGCTGCCGGGCATTGGGTGCTCGCTCGCGCTGGTAAGCGGGTGCTTCGCCCTGGCGGGTTGAAGTTGACGAAACGTATGTTGAGTGCCGCCGATATGCAGGGAAAAGAAATCGTGGAGTTTGCTCCAGGCCTTGGTCGTACTGCCCAATTGATCGTGACCGAAGGTGTATCCTCCTATGTTGGTGTTGATCAAGACTCGGCGGCAGTCGCACGGGTGGAAGCCATCGTCAAACCTCACGGCGGAACAGTCATTAATGCTAAAGCGCAAGACACCGGATTAAGTGGCGAAAGTGCCGAGGTGGTGGTGGGGGAAGCGATGCTAACCATGCAAGGCGAAAAAGCCAAAGCCGAAATCGTTGCCGAGGCATTCCGCCTCCTCAAACCAGGCGGTTATTACGCCATCCACGAGCTTGGCCTCACCCCAAATGACATTGACCCAGAGTTGGCTGATGGGTTACGCAAGCAATTAGCCCAGACGATTCGAGTTAACGCGCGCCCGCTGACCGAGAATGAATGGCGTACGGTGCTAACTAATGCCGGTTTTGAGGTGGAATGGATTAGTTTCGCACCGATGGCGCTATTGTCTCCCAGGCGTAATCTTGCCGATGAAGGTTTCTTGGGAGTCGTCCGGATTATCCGTAACCTAATCCGCGATAAAGCCCTACGAGCCCGAGTTTTTCAGATGCGATCCACTTTCAACAAATACCGCGACCACCTGTCCGGAATCGCTATAGTAGCTAAGAAACCATCCGACTAAATTATTTCCCTAATCACCTGAAAGGTCACCGTCATGAGCGCTGAAACTCCAGCATCCCCAGCCCTAGGCTTTATTAACAATCTAGCTAATGAAATCGAGTACGCGTCAGGCTCAACTGTCTCCAAAACCTTGCTGCGTGCCGAGGGAGTCAACGTCGTCCTATTTTCTTTCGATGCCGGGGAGGAACTTTCCGAGCACACGGCTGCAATGCCAGTGCTCGTTGAAACCTTAGAAGGTGAGCTTGAAATCACCGCCGAAGGTAAAACCGTGACTCTGCTACCTGGTGGGATAGTGCATTTCACTACCCGATTACCGCATGCCGTTAAAGCCATCAAGCCGTCAAAAATGGTGCTCTACATGCTGGCAAGACCTTAAACTCAAAGAAACGGCTAGTCAAAAGAGAAATCACACAGTTTAGTTTTATCTTTCAGCCGGGTAGCGCAGCGCCCCGCTAAACCAGCAGCAACTTAAGCATGCGAAGGAGATATTGCTGGGCAAGGGTATAAAAAAGTACCCGCCCAGCAAGATAGCGTCCAAATATACGAGCCGTAACGAGAACGTGGGGTCAGTTTTTTACCGAAGGGTAGGTCTCAGGCGCATCGCCTCAGCGACCACTGCATAGGAAACCAAGCGGATCAATAAAATAGAGAACCCTATGTTGAGCTGTCAAAATGGCTCTTTATCCAGCATAAAAATAGGACGCTCATTTTGTATCAAAATGAGCGTCCTAGTAGTGGAGCTGCCGGGAATTGAACCCGGGTCCTACGTCACCTCGCTAGGGCTTCTCCGTGCGCAGTTCGCGCGTGGATCTCTACTCGGCTCTCCGGCTTGGACGAACACACCCGGATGATGAGCCCAGTCATCGGTGAAAGTCCCGGTTTGCCCCGTTGACACAACAAACCAGCAAGTCTCTTAATCGATGCCAGACACTAAACCAGAGACGAATCTAGGCTGACAGACACGCAGGTCGCTGCAAATTAGGCAGCGAGGGCGTAGTCGCGCTGAGTGTTCTCTGCGCTTATATATTTGCTACGACGCTTAAAATCGGTGGTCTCTAGCCTGCACCGGCACGCTTCCCCTAGCTTAATGCACGCAGTCGAAACCAAAATCAGCCCCGTTGGTGCTTCTACAGTTGGGTCGCCGTACAACGAATAACTGTAGAACCGCAATATTAGCTGGCTGGAGTGAGCTTTTCAACCCCTGTTTCTAAGCGTGGATTCCTTTGACACGACGCCCCAGATCGCGAACCACTTCTCGTTCTTCGGTGCGACGCTTGATGTCTTGGCGTTTGTCGTAGTCTTGTTTACCCTGGGCAAGTCCGAGTTCCACTTTGAGTCGCCCTTCTTTGAAGTACAAGGACAATGGAACCAGAGTTTTGTTTCCGTCACGCACCTTGCCCATGAGCGAATCAATTTCGCGTCGGTGCAGAAGAAGTTTTCGGGTGCGCATTGGCGAGTGGTTCGTCCACGATCCGCGGGAATAGATTGGGATATTGAGATTACGGATCCAGGCTTCGCCTTCATCGATAGTGGCAAAGGAGTCGGTGAGGGATACTTTGCCCTCACGGATCGACTTGATTTCTGTTCCCAACAGCACGATTCCGCACTCGAAGGTGTCCAAAATCTTGTAGTCATGCCGCGCTTTGCGGTTAGAAGCAATAACTGGGTGGCTATTTTTCGCCTTTTTCTTCTTTGCCATAGTGGCATCGATAGTACCCGTAAATACACCACATCCCCAAGAAATTCCACGGTAAAGGTACGTGTGGTTTTCTTGGGGATGTGCAGCGCTTATGAGGATGCAGTGGTTACTTACGCACGTACCACCGTAATGTTGCCTGAGCAGTGATAGCTGCAAATATAATGCCAATGACTGCAACGACGGGAGCCACTGCCCAAATATCGGCATTGCTTACTCGTGCGATGAGCTGCGAATCGTAAAGGCCTTTGAGAGTCTTATCAACCACCCACATTTTGCCACCGAAAAGCGCAAGGCCAGACAAGATTGCACCGAACAGCGCCGCCACCATTGCTTCGATTACAAAGGGGGCTTGGGTGTACCAGCGGGAAGCACCCACCATGCGCATGATGGAGATTTCTTCACGACGATTAAATGCGGCGATCTGGACCATGTTGACGATCAGGAAGATGGCGGCAATCGCTTGGATTGCAGCGAAAATGAAGGTGGAGTTTCTGATCGCGTCGAGATTGTCAGTAGCACCGCGAAGGTCATCGACTTGGTCGACGATGGTATCTACCTGTTCCATGTCGCGAACCTGGTCAAGAGGCTTTGTGTCTAGGGGGTCTTCGAGACGAACGTGGAGTGCCGCAGGCAGTGCGTCTGGTGAAGTTTCTGCGACCAGTTGGGGGTCGGTGTCTTTGAAAACTTCAACGAAACGGTCATAAGACTGTTGGCGGGAACGATAGGTTACTGTCTCGATACCATCGGCACCATCGAGCTTATCTCGCACGTCACGGCACGCTTGACTTGAACAATCCTTGTCATTAGCGGAGATGTCCTCGTTGAGCTGAACCATGACCTCCACACGGTCAAGGTAGATATCTTTGGTTTCTTTGGTCATGTTGGTAACCAAAAAGCCGGTTGCCAGCAGCGCGAGCGAAATCGCGGTGGTGATGATCAACGCAATGGTCATCGTGATGTTTCGGCCGAGGCCTCGGAACGCTTCACGGAATACAAATCCAAGTTTCATCGTGTGCACTCTCCTCCTACTGTGCCTCGCCGTAGACGCCGTGGGCGTCGTCACGCACTAGGGTGCCCAAATTGAGCTCGATCACGCGTCGACGCATGTCGTTCACCGCTCGTGCATTGTGCGTCGACATAACTACTGTCGTTCCGGTTTTATTGATCTGGTTGAGCAACACCATGATGCCGTCGGAAGTTTCGGGATCAAGGTTGCCGGTGGGTTCGTCGGCAAGCAAAAGAAGCGGCCGGTTAACAAACGCACGCGCGATAGCTACTCGCTGCTGCTCACCACCGGAAAGCTCGTGTGGCATTCGGTTAGCTTTGCCAGAAAGTCCCACGAGTTCGAGGGTTTCTGGAACGAGTTTGTCGATACGCGCTTTACGGGTGCCGATGACCTCGAGTGCGAACGCTACATTGTCGTAAACATTTTTTTGTTGGAGCAATCGGAAGTCCTGGAAGACGTAGCCGATATTTTGGCGCAACTTGTTAATTTGGCGGCCACGAAGTTTATTCACGTGGAAATCTGACAAGTACAGGTCGCCGCTGGTCAGATTCTCCTCTCGGATCATCAGCTGCAGAAAAGTGGACTTTCCGGAGCCGGAAGGCCCAATGAGGAAAACAAATTCGCCCTTGTTAATGGTAAGCGAAACATTGTTGAGCGCTGGTCGGGTCGAGGTCTTATAGAGCTTGGTGACATTGTCGAACGTGATCACAAACGTCCACCTTAGCTAACATCCGCCCCAATGGAAACAGCAGTCACAATTTTTACATTCGGACATCGCTGCCATCGCACACGGCGCAGCACCCCCCACACAGCAAACCCTATGACCACCATCACATCATCGTCAGTACACTGGCGGACATCATTGTTGCCGACGATCGGAGCCCAGAAATGAGCACGACCACACCGCCCCACAAGACTGCCCCTTCTGGCTTTCTCGGAAAAATAGAACAGCTAGGCAATCGATTACCAGACCCTTCTGGATATTCGCCTTCCTCGCCATCATTGTGGCCATCAGCAGCTGGATAGGATCCGCCATCGGCATGACTGCTGTTAATCCTCAAGACGGATCGACAGTAGAAGTGACAAACCTGCTAACAAAAGAGGGCGCCACCAAAATGGTGAGCGAAGCGGTGAACAACTTTGTAACCTTCCCACCGTTAGGCGTCATCATTACCGTCATGCTGGGTGTTTCCGTGGCCGAACACTCTGGCTTTATCAGCGCACTAGTACGCGCCATGGTAGCCAAAGTCGGTCCGAAGACCCTGACATACGTTGTCGCACTGGCAGGTGTGACCGGCTCAATTGCTTCAGACGCTGTCTACGTGATGCTCATTCCGCTTGGCGCCATGAGCTTCCGTGCCCTCGGCCGCTCCCCCATCGTGGGCGCCATGGTTGCCTTCGCCGCGTCGTCAGCCGGGTTTAATGCCAGCTTGATCCTTAACATCACAGATGTTCTCCTTAGCGGAATTTCTACCTCCGCAGCGCAACTGGTCGATCCGGAATATCACGTCTCACCCCTTGCCAATTACTTCTTCGTTGTCGCTTCTTCCCTCGTCCTTGCGTTGATTATCACCGCAGTGACAGAACTGTTCGTTAAAAACAAGGCACGCCAGCTCGTCGATCACAACCACATCGATCACTCGGAATTAAGCTTTCGCGACGACGATCACCCCGACCCCAGCGCGAAAACCGATGAGGAACTAGCCGAGGAAATAGCACTCCATTCAGGGGAAATCCGCGCACTAACAATTGCAGGTGCGGCCTTTATTGGCATGTTGGCCGTATATTTTGCGCTCCTGTTTGTGCCGGCCTCGCCGTTTTATTCTGAAGAATCAGCGATGTCCAGTCCGCTCGTCAAGGCTGTTACTGTTCCGATTTCCTTGATGTTTTTAGGCCTTGGTGTGGTTTATGGGATCACGATAAAAAGCATCACGTCTCTAGGCGACATTCCGGCTTTTATGGCCAAGGGCTTGACCACTTTAATCCCCATGGTCGTGTTGTTCTTTATGGTTGCCCAATTCCTCGCATGGTTCCAATGGTCAAATCTTGGCATTTGGACTGCGATCAAGGGCGCGGAGCTGTTACAGCGTTGGGATCTGCCGGTCTATGTTTTGTTTGCTGCTGTAGTGCTCGCTGTGGCTCTTCTTAATCTCACGATTACATCGGGCTCTGCACAATGGGCATTAATGGCACCTGTGATTGTGCCGATGATGATGTATGTGGGCATTTCCCCTGAAGTCACGCAGATGTTGTTCAGGATTGGCGACTCCCCCACTAACATCATCACTCCGATGAGCCCTTATTTCGCGCTCGCGCTGACATTCTTGCAGCGTTACTACAAACCAGCTGGTGTGGGCACACTGGTGTCGCTTGCATTGCCGTATTCCATTGCGATGCTTGTTGGCTGGTTTGCCTTCTTTATTGTTTGGTACGCACTAGGGATTCCGCTGGGTCTTGGAACCCCTATGCACTTCCAGCAGGGTTAGTTTTGCCCCTGTTGTTCCGCCATGCGCCAGCGAATACCTGCCTCTAGGAGGCCATCGATGTCGCCGTCGAGAACCTTCTGGGGGTCATTGACCTCATAGTTTGTACGCAGATCTTTCACCATTTGATATGGGTGCAGCACATAGGAGCGCATTTGGTTGCCCCATGAGGCGTTACCGCCTGCGCCGAGCGCATCAAGTTCGGCACGTTCTTCTTGGCGCTTACGCTCCAAAAGTTTTGCCTGAAGAACGCGCATGGCTGATGCCTTGTTCTGGATCTGGGACTTCTCATTCTGACACGTCACGACGATGCCCGTTGGGATGTGCGTTAGACGCACGGCAGAGTCGGTGGTGTTCACGGACTGCCCACCTGGCCCCGAGGAACGGTAGACGTCGACACGCACTTCGGAGTCAGGGATATCGATGTGGTCTGTTTGTTCAACAACGGGGAGAACCTCGATCTCAGCGAAAGAGGTCTGGCGACGCCCCTGGTTATCAAAAGGACTAATACGAACCAAGCGGTGAGCACCCTGTTCGACCGATAATTGTCCGTACATGTACTCACCATGAACTACGAACGTTGCGGACTTAATGCCTGCTTCTTCGGCATAAGAAATGTCGTAAATATCTACTTTGTGGTCGTTTTTCTCAGCCCAGCGGATGTACATACGCATGAGCATTTCCGCCCAGTCAGCGGCATCCACGCCACCGGCGCCAGAACGGATATTGATCACTGCCTCACGGGAATCGTACTCGCCAGACAACATAGTCTTTACTTCTAAGGCTTCAACGTCTGCGGTCAGCTCGGCGAGTTCTTCGTCGGCAAGCGCTAAAGCATCCTCGCCTTCCTCATCGGCGAGCTCATACATCACGGGGAGGTCGTCGATACGCTGGCGCAATGTGCTGAGCTTTTTCAGCTTGGCTTGCACCGAAGACAACTCGGTAGTCACCTTTTGCGCGGTGTCAGGATCGTCCCACAGCGTAGGATCGGAGGCTTGCTGTTCCAACTCGCGAACACGCGACTCCAAATCCTCGGGATTCATCACTTTTTCGATGGTCGTCAAAGTCGAGTCGAGTTGAGTTACAGCAGATTGAGTTTCCGGTCGCATAAGCGATAATTCTAGCGTGTCTGCCCGCCGTGCTTGATACTGGCCTGATCTCCCCCTCAAGTGGGCAGACCCCCGTGGGGAAATGTTGGCTCCATCCCTAAGAGCCATGCACAATAGACCACATGGAGAATTCATCCGACCCACGCACGCAATCAGCAGCGACAGCTTCCCTCTCGGAGATGATTGCCACCATTACCAAAACGTTCATCATCGCCCACGTTGACGATTCAGATGAGCACCTAGCGCAAGCGTTGGTGTACAACGCAGGCCGACTAGCATGGCGTATGCGTGAACAAGGCGTCCACACGGACTACAAAACATCCCTATCAGATGTGGTCACTGACGCCGACCGCGCCGCGGAAGAATTTGTTTCAGGAGTACTAACAACCCTGCGCCCCGAAGACGGAATTGTGGGCGAAGAAGGCGCAACCCGAAACAGCACCTCAGGGCGCACATGGGTGATCGACCCCGTCGACGGCACCTACAACTTTGTCAACGGATCAGACTTTTGGTGCTCCGCGCTTGCACTGATCGAAGGTGAACCAGAAGATCCCACCCGCATCATCTTCGGCGCAGTACACCGCCCTGCTATGGGCTACACCTGGTTCGGTGGACCAGAGATCCCCACCACCCGCGACGGGCAACCCGTAGCCAAGCTAGAAAATAAATCCACCGAGCTGATCAACTTTGCCACCTACCTCAACCCGCCATATCTTCAGCAGCCAGAGATCGTCACCCGCTGGCTCACCATTGCCCAAGCCTTTTTAAGCTGGCGAATGATGGGATCCGGTTCAGTAGAGCTGGCCAACGTTGCCGATGGCACTATTGGAGCCTACGTGCAACATTCGGTAAAAGACTGGGATTGGTTACCTGGTCGCGCCCTTGTTGAAGGCGCGGGCGGAAAGTGCATCAAAGTGGAATCCGGTGGCGTGACGTGGTCAATTGCTTCTAATCCACAAGCAACCGATGAAGTCGCAGCGATGTTGTCTCGCTAATACTGTTCTTACATCTCTCCAGTTTTCCGGCTATTTTCAGGAGCACGTACCACCCATGAGTTACCACGACGATCTTGAGTTTGCTCTCCAGCTTGCAGATGCCGCAGACGCCATCACCTTGGCACGATTTGCAGCCTCTGACCTGAAGGTTTCTTCTAAACCAGATATGACGCCGGTCAGCGATGCCGATATTGCCACGGAGCGTGAACTTCGAGATCTCATCGCGCAGCGCTTCCCCGAGGACGCAATTCTCGGCGAGGAATTTGGTGGCACCGCCGAGTTCACCGGCCGGCAGTGGATCATCGACCCCATCGATGGCACCAAAAACTACGTTCGCGGTGTTCCCGTGTGGGCCACACTTATAGCATTGCTTGTCGACGGCCACCCTGTTGTTGGCGTGGTGTCTGCGCCAGCCATTGCACATCGTTGGTGGGCTGCTCAAGGAGAAGGTGCATGGCGCAGCAACCCAGCTCAAGAATCCCGCCGCATCCACGTCAGTAACGTAGCGCAGCTAACCGACGCCTCCGTTTCGTTCTCCTCCCTCGATGGCTGGAAAGAACGCGGTCTATTGAACAACTTTGTCGCTCTTTCCGACGAGACGTGGCGTCTACGCGGATTCGGTGACTTCTTCTCCTACTGCCTCGTTGCCGAAGGCGCAGTCGATATTGCTGCGGAACCAGAAGTATCCCTGTGGGATCTAGCTCCCTTGTCCATATTGGTTGAAGAAGCCGGCGGAGTGTTTAGTTCCCTCGACGGAAGCCTAGGACCTCATGGTGGAAACGCGCTGGCTACTAATGGGCTGCTTCACGATGAAGTCCGCACAATGCTGACCTCATCGCGATAACAACTCCCCCGCTATCTATTAAGAGTTAGCAAGCCGGAAACCATGTCCGACTGATTTCTTAGAATTGAGGTCGGATACGATTGCATCCATGTTCGTGCTGATAGTGGGCACAAAGAACGGCCCCTGCCATGGGGTTGTGCATGGGTAGTTCACATTAGGGATCATGCCACCGTTGATGATGCCAACCACACGATCTCCCACCAACATTGGTGCACCGGAATCGCCCTGCATTGCGCAGACTTGGGAAGCCGTGGTGCGGTGGTCATGATTCCACACCAATCCACAGCTAAACCCAGTAGCAACGCCCTGTTTGCAGGCTGTATTACCTGTGACAGGCATCGGGCCACCGACTGAATTAACGCGGATATTGTTGTAATTTTGGGTGACTTGAGCATTGGAGCCAAGCTCTACGACTGCATAGTCCAAGTTAGAGCCTTTAGCTACCACGGTACCGCTTGGGCCTACCTGCCACGAATCAGCAGAGCTGACCGCATCTCCTACATTTCCGCAGTGCCCTGCCGTAATAGCGATTTTCCGCCCATCGGCATCGTAGCCAGAAGCACCTACTGTGCATAGGCGGTCTTTGCCCACGTAGATCGGGGTGCCAGGGCCATACAGAGATGCCCCCTGAGCTTGCGCCTGCAATGATTCTTCTGGAATGTCTGGTGCATTAAACCAACTACCCTGAACACGGTGCAGCACTGGACCAGGTTTTTGAGCCATTACCTGCGAAACAGGGTCGTTCGTCCAGTGATAATTAGGACCATCAACGGGGCGTTGCGCGACCGCATGCCGCTCAGGGGCAGGTGCAGCCACCTGGGGATCTGCATAGGGCATGACAGGGGCTACGAATGCTTGAACTTGTTGAGCTAGCGTATCGACGGCCGCCGCAATCTGGGGATCGATTGCAGGTGCTGGAATCCCCCAGCTATTAACCATCGTGGTGACAGTTTGTGTCAGGGTCGGTGCATGCTGTGGCTGTGTTACTGGCTGAGGTGTGGATTGGACCTCATCAGCGTAAGCTAGCGGCCCCGCAAAAAATGCCGCACCCGTGGTTGCAGCAGCGAATAATAGTGGACGATACAGGCGCGAAAAACAAAGGTGGCGCATAAGATTTGATGAACCTTCACGTGGATTGTGGAAGTGAATAACAACGACGATCTCCCCTATATAACCACGTGTGCGGTAAAAAATTAAGTGCCCTGAATACCTCTCCCCTAAATGCGCAAACGCGCTGTGCAAGTCCCTGAAAACAGGGAGTTTTTGCACAGCGCGCACGTGTCACATAGGTGTTGTGCACACCTTGTTTGATTAGTCGATGGTGACCAACGCTTGGCCGCCTTGGACGGACTCGCCGACCTCGACTCGGATGCTGCCAACCTTGCCAGCATTGGGAGCGGTGATCTCGGTTTCCATCTTCATGGCTTCCAAGATCAGCAGAACCTGACCGGCTTCAATCTCTTCGCCTTCTTCGACCAAGATCTTGAATACCGAGCCTGCAAGAGGTGCGACCACTGCGTTAGCGCTCACACCGGACACGCTGGCAGTAGCTGGTTCGGAGTGGGTAGCACCGCCACCGGAGCCGCCGCCGAAGTAGATTGGCGCAATCTGGCGCTTTTCTTCCTCGACCTCGACTTCGACGGAGTAAGCGATGCCGTTGACTGTCACATTAAGTTTCATGATTTACCTTCTATCCTCGGCTGCTTACAGCGTGCCCGGAATATGATGCTGGACGCTCTGACGACCCTGAGCGGCCCACGTGCGGTGACGCGAGTACTTCACGGCCTTGATCTTGCCTCGGTTACCCAAGAATGCGGAGACTGCTGCAGAAATTGCGATGATGACGTCTTCTGGGATGGACGCATCAGAGCGCTTACGCAACTCTTTGATCTCTGATTCTGCGGAATCGAGGCGCGCGCTTAACTCGTTGACTAGTTGAAGCAGTTGCTCGTTGTTTAAATCGCTCATGACTGACGCTTCCTTACACTGGTCCCAAGCCGTGCTTCTTAGCAGGGCGGGTAACGCGCTTGTTGGTCAGAACCTCAAGTGCATTGGCGATGTGCAGGCGAGTCTCTGCTGGATCGATGATGTCGTCCACCAAACCACGGGATGCGGCCATAAATGGTGTGGAGAACGTATCCTTGTACAGCTGGATAAGCTCTTCGCGCTTTGCTTCCTTGTCTTCGGCAGCCTCAATTTCTTTACGGAAGACCACGTTGACGGCACCTTCTGCACCCATCACAGCGATCTCAGCAGTTGGCCATGCGAAGACACGGTCTGCACCAAGATCCTTGGAGCACATTGCCAAGTGAGCGCCACCGTAGGACTTACGCAGCTCGATGGTCACCTTTGGCACCGATGCTGCGGAGTATGCGTAAAGCATCTTTGCACCGTGGCGGATGATACCGCCGTGCTCTTGAGCAACACCTGGCATAAAGCCTGGAACGTCCACGAAGGTAACGAGTGGAATGTTGAAAGCGTTGCAGAAACGGATGAACTGGCTGCCCTTGTCAGAAGAGTTGATGTCTAGGACACCCGACATCACGTTTGGCTGGTTGGCGATGATACCGACAGTACGACCGACGATACGTGCAAAACCGACCACGATGTTTGTAGCGTAGCCTGCCTGGACCTCGAGGAAGTCACCGCGGTCGACAACACGGCTGATGATGTCGCGGACATCGTAGCCCTTCTTGCCTTCCACAGGAACAATGTCACGCAGCTCTGGATCAGGCTCAACTACTGGGTCAGGATCCACCACAGGTGGCTCCTCAGTGTTGTTCTGAGGCAGGAAGCTCAGCAGCTTCTGAGCGATCAGGACGGCTTGCTCGTCGTCATCAGCAATGAAGTGGATGTTGCCGGCCTTGGTCATGTGTGCGTCTGCGCCACCAAGTGCATCAGCGGTGACTTCTTCGCCAGTAACGGACTTGATCACACCGGGGCCAGTGATGAACATGTTGGCCTTGCGGGTCTGGATGATGAAGTCAGTCAGCGCTGGCGAGTATGCTGCACCACCGGCACAAGGGCCAGCAATGATCGAGATCTGTGGGACCAGACCCGATAGCAGCACGTTGTGGTAAAACACCTTGCCGTAACCGGACAGGGAGTCGATACCCTCCTGGACACGAGCTCCGCCGGAGTCATTAATGAAGATGAACGGTGTACCGGTGGTGGCCGAAGCCTCCATCATCGCAGCGACCTTGTTGGATTGCGTCTCACCTGCAGAACCACCCATGACGGTGAAGTCTTGAGAAGCGATGTGGACAGGGCGACCGAACACAGCTCCGGAACCAGTCACAACACCATCTGCTGGGGCATTCGCCTTGTCCATACCAAAGTGAGTGGTGCGGTGCTTAGCAAACATGCCAGTTTCAAAGAAGGTGCCGTCGTCGACAAGCGCGTCGATACGCTCGCGAGCAGTAAGCTTGCCCTTTTCGTGCTGCTTATCAATCTTGGCTTGGCCACCACCAAGGCTTACCTCGGCCTTAGCAGCTGCCAGCTTTTCGAGGCGCTCGGCCATCGACAATTCTTTAGCCATTAGTCAAACTCCTTATTCAGCTGGCTCAACCTTGACGGTCTGGCTGCGACCGCCCACGGTGACCTTGTAGGTGATTGGTTCCAAGACCGCCTGGTTATCGCGGGTCTTGATCTTCGATGGATCCTTGCCCACGTTCTTTGGCCCCTCTGGACGGGTCTTAAAGAACCCTGGTGCAACACCTGGGAACAATGCGTTGGTGAGCACGTCCTCATCGGTACCATCAAAGCCTTCCAGCTTGGATGCCTCCTCGACGAGGTGATCCCACTCTGGCTCGAGAAGATCTGCAGGACGAACGGTGATCTGTTCCTTCTTGGTTTGAGCCTTTGCCTGCTCAACCAATTCAGCGTTGCGCTCACCGATGCATTCGCCGTAGTAACCCAGCATCAAGTCTGCGAACTCTGCAGTCATGACCTTGTAACGGCCCATGAGAACGTTGAACACTGCCTGCGTGCCGACGATCTGCGAAGAAGGCGTCACGAGTGGTGGGTAACCAGCGTCTTTACGAACAATTGGAACTTCGCGCATCACTTCATCGATACGGTCGCCTGCACCTTGAGCGGTGAGCTGGCTTTCCATGTTGGAGAGCATGCCGCCAGGAATCTGTGAAAGGAAGATGTTGGTATCCACCAACGTCTTGGACTCAAACTCTTTGTACTTCGGGCGAATTGTCTTGAAGTGGTCACGAATCTTAATCAGACGATCCATGTCCAGATCTGTGGTGTACTCGGTACCCTCAAGCATTTCAACAAGAGACTCGGTTGGGTTGTGGCCTGGGCCGAGCGACAAGGAAGAAATTGCGGTGTCGACAACATCTGCGCCAGCCTCAATGGCCTTCATCAAGGTCACCAAGGTAACACCAGTGGTCGAGTGGCAGTGGACATTGATCTGAGTGTCTTCGCCGTAGGTTTCCTTGATACCGCGAATGACATCATAGGCAGGCTGTGGCTTCAAAAGCGCAGCCATGTCCTTCAAAGCAATGGAATCTGCACCCATGTCGAGCAGTCGACCTGCCTGCTCAATGTATCCTTCTACGGTGTGCAGTGGCGACACGGTGTAGCAGATCGTGCCTTGGGCGTGGCCGCCCACTTTTTTCACCGCTTGCATAGCGCGTTCCATGTTGCGCGGATCGTTCAAAGCGTCAAAGACACGGAAAACGTCCATGCCGTTTTCCTTTGACTTCTCCACAAACTTGTCCACCACGGTGTCCTCATAGTGGCGGTATCCCAGAAGATTCTGGCCACGAAGCAGCATCTGCAGCTTCGAATTAGGCATCAACTTGCGGAAAGTACGCAAGCGCTCCCATGGATCTTCGTTGAGGAATCGGATGCAGGCGTCGTACGTTGCGCCGCCCCAGCACTCCACACTCCAAAAGCCTGCGTTGTCAATATCCTCGCATGAGGCAACCATGTCTTCCATGGCCATGCGGGTTGCAAACAAGCTCTGATGTGCGTCGCGCAGAGCGACTTCGGTCACTCCAATTTTTCTCGGGCTCATAACTCACAAATTTAGGCATTTTTGTCCTGTAACGCACGTTGAAAACACTAGGAAAAGATCACAAAACCAACCAAACCCAAACATATGACCATGTCCACTTTTGTTTTAAGTGGTCATAACGTGTTTCCCAATGAGCAAACCTCGAAATTGTCACTTTTTAACACGGATGTGAGTTTTTTCACTAAAGCTGTAAATACTGAATGAACCCACACAATTGCTCTGTTTCTCGCCAAAAATAAACGAGACCTATCCCCTCAAGAAACTGACATCGCCGCGGTTCCAGCACAAATACGAAGCACATCGTTTCGGAAAAGCCCAGCGTCGATGGCATTCCGCTGAGACTGCATCACGCCCTTCGCCTGCGCCGAATACACTTGGCACCTCGGACCAGGTGAAACTCGTCAGCATTGATCTCATGCCACTAGGTTACGCGTGCCCCTGGACTCTTTGAACACGCTAGCTTCCCAGAGAAAACACAGACAAAACACTGTGTTTTACACATAATCACTTAATGTATTGTCAGATACGGTTGTTACAACTAGGAAGTCGTTTTGATTAAGACGTTTATAGGGAATACTTCTTTACCAAAGAGCACCTCCCGATAAGCTGTAGTAAAGGAGAAATCTGGGGTGAATAAACCTTCACGAATTGTGGGGCTTGATATAGCGCGCTCACTCGCCATCATCGGCATGATCATTGTCCATATGGCCTCACTGCTTTGGAGCACAAAGGTTGTGCTCTCCGGCCTGCCTTCATCATTGTTCGCCATTATTGCCGGCGCCACCATGATGATTATCGGCCGAAATTACAGCAGCACCACTTTCTTGCGCCTCATCACTCGCGGCGCTCTGATTATTCTCATCGGCTTGGCCTTGTTGCCGGTCGGTGGACAAATTCAAGTAGTCCTCGTCGTCATGGGTCTGGTAATGATGTTGGTTTCCTGGATGCCAGCACTCGGAACCTGGTGGCGAGTCGGCTTCTTCATCGCCGCAACTATCGCCGCAACAATTAAGTACGCGCCCATGACGCTGCCACAGATTTATCCGCTACTGGCATGGATCGCATATTTCATCGGCGGCATGCTGCTTTACGACGTCTACCTACGCGGTCGTCTTAAAGGCACTTCCACCTCCGAGACCAGCGCTAATACTCGGTTGAGTTGGATTGTTACCGCTGTCAGCGTTGTCATCACAGCCGTCGGCATTTACTTCCGATTTGATCCCGAGATTGCTGGCTGGCTCCGATTTACCGGACATACCGGTGTCTTCGGCGAAATCATTCTCTCCTTCGCCGTTGCCGCTATCGTACTGCATTTGTGCCTGTTCGTAGGCGACCGCTTCCCGACCGCGGTTTACCCATTCGCGGCCATGGGAACAATGTCGCTGACCATTTACATCCTGCACGTCCTCACCGCGTTTTATTGGCAGCAGAATGTGACTTTGCATTCCACGATGTCCGCAACAGGATTCATCGTATTCTTCCTCGTCATCGCAAATCTCTGGAAGAAGTTTGTGGGACAGGGCCCTGCCGAAAAACTCGTTGCCACCGCAATCAAGGCCATTGTTCCTTCTGGGAAAGGGAAATAACCGTGAAGAAAACATCTTTTTCCATCGCAGCACTTGTTAGCAGCACCCTGCTTCTATCTGCCGCCCCAGCTCTTGCATTGGAATTCGGCGAACCCGCACCCGCAAATGCTGAGAGCAGTTCTGTGGCCGCCCTGAAGATTGGCAAAATCGGCAATTTCGGTGACTGCACCGGAACGCTGGTTGCAGATCAGTGGGTGCTCACTGCACGCCACTGCCTGGAGTCTGTGAACAACGAAGGAACCCAGGCCCGCATTGGCGGGAAGGTCTACGATGCCGATTCTTGGGCACTGTCTCCAGTGTCCGATGCAGGATTACTTCACTTGACCGAGAAAGTCACTGACGCAACCCCTGCGAAAGTCTCCCGCGATATCCCAACACCTGGGCAGACGGGAACTCTTTACGGCTGGAGCAGCAGCTCGTCCCTGGCACGCTCCGGGCAGCTTCCGATGGCCAAGATGGTCGTCAAGGAACTGTTGGGCGGAGGCCCCTCTCAAGGAGCCCCTAGTGAGGGCGCGCCTGGAGGAGCTACTCCAAGTGAGGCCGCGCCTGGAGGAGCTACTCCAGGTGAGGCTGTTCCGAGTGAATCCAAAACTGAGTCAATCCCTGCTGGAACCGAAAGCATCCCAGCAGACGGCGCCATGATGCCAATGATTCAAAGCGCCATCTTGGACGCACATTCCGTCTCTGGTGCAGGTATGCAGGGCGGCGACTCCGGTGGCCCATTCTTCGTCGATGGAAAGCTCGCCGGGCTTGCTACCGCCGGAACTGCCAATGGCGACCCTGACCTGCCCTCCCCCAGCGCGGCAATCACTACCCTCGCAGGCACCGCCGACTGGATTGACGGTGTCACCTCTGGTCACGACACAAAAAGCGTCCTAACCGCAGAGAACACTCCTGCTCCACCAAAGACCATTCAGACCAGCGCCGATCACATGTGGGGTTACCTCGCCATCGCGTGCGTTGGCCTAGTTGCCGCAGCAGCTTGGTCGCGCATTAGGAATGGCCGACAGTAGAATCGTCTAGCCACAACCACAAGCCGCCTCCCCAGCAAGTACTGGGGAGGCGGCTTTTATCGTGCATACGAAGAACTTAATCGTGACTGAAGCCACAAAATCTCTCAGTAACTGCCGTACAATCGTGAGGTATTCCTATGTTTTTATTCCAATTTTTCTAAGAATCGACGATGCGATCCACATGATTGCTAATTGGTGAAACCCCACCAACGAGAAAGGTAATCAATTCCCGTGGATGGTTACACGCTCTTCGACGTCTTGATGGATACCGGTTGGATTTCGTTGCTGCTCATCATAGGTAATTTGATGCGGCGATTACTGCAGGCCTACTCGACTTGCTACTAGGCCCCAACGCTTTGGGGATCATCCAGTTCATCGAGCACTTCGGCGACTATGCGACGATTCTAATCACCGCAGTCTTCGGTGCCCTTCCGTTCACAATGGACTTCGATGCCAAGGTTCGCCAGCGTGCACGAACAATGTGGTCCTATTCCGTGGGCATGTACTTGGCACAGTGGGGCTTTTTCGCACTTCTTGGCGTGATTCTTTTCGCCCCGCTGTTCAATACTCAGGACCGGTTTGGCATCATGCTGCTCGTCGGCTTCGTCGGCGGTTTCGGTATGGCAGCAGCAGTTGGTGGCGCACTGGACTCGACCGGCATGACTTAGGCCACGAGTTTGGGCTTACAGCCGCCGCGGTGGGCATGTTTTCCGCAATTGTCGGTGGCGTTATCTTTGCCCGCTGGGGTTCAAAGAAGGGGCGCACCAACGAGCTGCCTGCCTTGGATAAACTACCGGAGGACATGCGTACCGGTATCATCTCTCTTCCCGGCCAACGACCAAGCGTGGGACGCGCGACCACGAGCCCGTCCTCAATTGAGCCGATCGCGCTGCACGTGGCGGCACTGGCGGGAGTAGGTGTGCTACACCTGATTAAGGCACCGCACTACCTAGATACGAAGTTGATGGGTTCAGTCTCCGGTGCGTCGACGGACTTCCTAGTTGCAGTGGGCATCGCGTCAATTGTGCCAGCAGTGGTGGCCACCTACATTCTCCCGCTGATTATTCTGTTCGTCGTGGGGCTGGCCTTCTGCCTGGTGTTGTTCTTCTACGTCGCACCACGAGTCATCGAACATGGTTGGTTCGAGCGCGCCGTATTCAGCTGAAGCTGGGCAACCGCTTCCGTAGCCACGGGCATCGGCGTCCTGAAGATTGTGGACCCGCAGCAGAAATCCGGCACCCTCGAAGAATTCGGTATGGCCTACGTCGGCTTCGCACCCTTCGAAATCGCGGCGGCCATCCTCGCTCCCATCGCCATCATCGCCGGACTGGTGTGGCTATTCGGTGGCCTGGCTCTGCTGATTCCGCCGATGATAATGCCGAAGAAATCGAAAGTCAGGGCTTCGTAAAATTATGAATTCGGCTTAATTAGGTAGGTTGTGTCTGGTGAAAGGCGAATAGGCAAAAGGAAAGCGGGACGGAGCAAGACACAAGAGAGCACCATCCTTTCCTACCTACACCCGCTGGGTTGATAGCTATACCGTGCCTAGCCCCCGATTTTCGTTCAAGACTTTGGGATGGCCCCCACATAGGAGCGCCAGTTACTCGGGCTGCGATAAGAGCAATACGCCGAACTATAGGTGCGGAGGACTTGAGCATATGCACCAAAAAGCAAGAAGCCCCCAATTCACTTTCGCGAACTGGGGGTTCCAACTTAGTAGCGGGGGCAGGATTCGAACCTACGACCTCTGGGTTATGAGCCCAGCGAGCTACCGAGCTGCTCCACCCCGCGACGGATGCCAAGAACAATTTTTTTGTTACTGTTCTCTGCAACGGGATGTAACTTTACATACATCCGGCAAACAACACAAATCCGCTGTTCACCGGATGTTTCGAGCTCGATTGCTTCACGAGCAATAGCAACTAATTGCTACTGCCCAGCAACCTTGCGGTATTCCTCCACTGCTTTGTCGAGCTCGTCAAGAGCACGCCCGTACTCTTCATTCGAGCCGTTCTTTGCCGACTGTAGTTTGTTCAGCGCGTCGTTAATCTTGCCAATGGCTTCACCGGTCGTGCCTGAACCCGATGCAGGGGCGGAAGGAGTACTTGGCACTTTTCCTTCCTTGTCTTCTGGCTTGTCCCTGTTCTGGGACTCCGGCTTGAGTCCCTTAGCTTCTCCTAGATCCTGGGCTTCCTTGGGGTCAATACCTACCTGCGAGAGCGCTTCTGCGATCGTCGGAGCGTAACCCACCTTGCCTTGGTACGAAACCAGAACGCGCAACAGCTTAGGGAATGCCGACGCTTGATTCTTACGCTGGGAGTACAAAGGCTCCACATAAAGGATGTCACCGTCACCCACTGGCAGTGTCAGCAAATTGCCGTTGAACAGGTCGTTGGTATCTTTCCACAATGTGCGATCAGATGCGATCTGATCAGATGACATCATGGTGTCCTGTGCCTGCTTTGGACCCTGCGTCAGAGTGTCTGTTGGCAACACACGCACGGTGATCTTGCCGTAGTTATCTGGATCCGAGCTCACCGACATGTGCGCCGCGAGGTACTCGCGCTGGAGGCCACGGAATGGCGTAATCAGCTGGAAGCTAGGCTTGCCCGTGTCTGGATCGGCAGCGACAACATAGTAGGCCGGCTGTGCCACGTCTTTTTGACCTTCAGTTGCGGAAGGATCAGAAGGAACAGACCAGAAGCGGTCGTTGGTAAAGAAGTCGCGCGCATCATCAACGTGGTAACGCGCAAGCATCTTCCGCTGCACTTTGAACATGTCTTCTGGGTAGCGCAGGTGATTCATGAGCTCTTCGGAGATCTCAGACTTTGCCTTCACTGTGTCTGGGAAAACCCCCTTCCATGCCTTAAGCACTGGGTCGTTTTCGTCGAACTCGTAAAGGTCAACGCTGCCGTCGTAGCTGTCCACGACTGCCTTCACCGAGTTGCGGATGTAACCAACGTTGTCGGTGACCAAACGCTGGGCGCTGTTTCCTACTTGAGCAGTGGTGTCATTCGTTGCTTCTGATAGCGACGTGCGCTCAGCATAAGGCAAGGAAGTCAGTGTGGTGTAACCATCCACGATCCACTTCACACGGCCATCAATCACAGCTGGGTAGGTGGTGGAATCTGTGGTCAACCAAGGGGCGACATTGTGAACACGTTCGCGAGGATCGCGGTCGTACAAAATCTTAGAATTGCCGTTCACACGATCCGACAGGATGAGATTTAGCTCCTGGTAACGCATGGCAAATGCCGCACGGTTGATCACGTTGCCGATATTCACGCCACCTTGGCCCTGATAAGTGTAGGTGGAGGAATCAGTGTCGTATTCCACCGATGAATCATTCTCGGAGCCCACTACGGCGTAGTCCGCGCCGTCAGTAGCAGAAGCAATCACTGGACCGTAGTAGATACGAGGTTCCTTGACTACGATGCCGAGTTCTTGAGCTTCTTTATCCGTAGTCTGCAGATCAGAGACTGTGTAGACGGGGTATCCGCCACGGGCTGATCCGACATCGCGCGCAACCTCATCAACCTGGTTTGCTTGGGCTGCAACGATTCCGTTGCCGTGGGTATACACAGTGTGTCGGTTGATCCAGTCACGCTGGTTTTCTTTCAGCGCATTGGGGTCTAGCTCGCGGGCAGCCACAACAAAGTCGCGCAGTTCACCGTCGATAACGTAACGGTCCATCGCTAACGACTTGGGGAATCCATAGAAGTTACGCAGCTGCTGTTGCTGGGTAAACGTTGGAGAAATGATCTCTGGATCCAACAGACGAATGTTGCTCACCGTTGCAGAATCCGAAGCGACCTTTTCTGAGGAAGCACCCTTGGCACCCCAGTTGTCCTTGTAGGTCACGGCATCGTCGGTAATGCCATAAGCGTAGCGGGTTGCCTCGATATTGCGGGAAATGTATTCCGATTCTTTTTCGGCACGGTTTGGGGAAACAGAGAAACGCTCCATCATGATTGGCCAAGCGTTACCAATAGCCAACGAGCTCACGATCATCAGCACTGTAGAAATAGCGGGGATACGCAGGTCCTTGGTCACGATGACAGAGAAGAACGAAATTGCCACGACTGCTGAGATAACCAAGAGCACAATCTTGGCAGGCAACACAGCATTGATGTCGGTGTAGCTACCACCGGTGAAAGTTTCGTGGGAATTATTCAACAAGGAGTATCGATCCAACCAGTAGCTAGCCATGCGAACCAGCAAATACAACCCACCAGTAACAGCAAGCTGTACTTTGGCGTAGTTGGTGATCGATCCTTTTACCCCTGCGGCTTGGTTACCCGCACGAATGCCACCCAGCAAGTAGTGCCCTACCAACGCAATGAGGAATGCTACGACCAGCAAAACAGAGAACGTACTAACTACCAGACGTAATGCCGGCAGCGTAAACGCGTAGAAGCCGTAGTCCATCCCAAATTGTTGATCAGAAACCCCGAAGTCTTGGCGGTTGAAGAACAACTGAACTGTTTGCCATGCCTGCTGGCCAAGGAATCCTGCGGCAATGCCGATGACTACAGGCAACACGACGAGGAAGCGGTGCACTCCCTTTTCTACGGCTGCTCGGTATTGCACAACGGGGCTGTCAGGGTCGAAGAACTCGAGTTCATCTGGACGGCCACGGTATGTGAACCAGCCAGCGAGGAATGTCACGATTCCGGCAAGTAAGCCGAATCCGACAAAGAGCCCAATACGGGTGGCAATGACCTTGTTAAACACCCCCCTAAAGTCAACTTCACCGAACCACAACCAGTCGGTATAGAGGCCAACAACGGTAGGAACGAGCGCTCCCAAAATCATCAATAGTGGAATCAACCACGTTAACCGCCGTTGCGGCCGCTTCGGTGCAGCAGCTGGGCGCGTAAAACCGGTCGCCAACTTGGAACTCCTTAAATTATTTTTCAGTTAGGTTTTGTCCACCATAGCGTTGCCGAGCAGGCAGCCTTAAAACTGCACATTCTTGGCAACCCAGGTGCCACCTTTCTGAGCCAGCAAAGGTAATGTCCTACTTTACGATAGTTTGCCGTCACGTGATTGCGAAGGAATTGATATGAGTGGCATGCAGTACCCACCTCAGGCGTTAAATAAGGCCATGCTCGAAGCCGTTGACTTCATCCACGCAGAAGGTTGGGATGCTCCCCCTACCCTGTTCGCGTTGGTTCCCGCAGAGCTCATCGGCCAAGCACTACCTGATGACGATGACTCCCCGCTCGCTCTTGTTGTCCAAGACAATCTCCCTGAGCACATTCGCCCTGGTTCTGAAGAACTTGGCGACTACGTTTCACGGATTTCTTGGCCAGAACAGGTTGTGGGCGCGGTGCTCGCACAGGAGATCATGTTCCGCGATTCTTCCGCAGATAGTGATGAAGCACGCCCAGCTCGCTTGTTCAGCGGCGTTCTTCGTGGCGACGCCGACCTGACTTTGTTGCAGATCCGCCCGACGGAGGAAGAACTCGCAGAGCGCGGCCCCTTTGCAGAAGATGACATTGAACTACGGGGCGGCCCAGGTGTAGCCCCTGGTGTTATCGCCGCACTGCGTGCCACCCTCGATTAAGATAGTTCTTTATAGTTTGTGTCTCACCCCCTCGTTAAAGATAGGTCTTGGTGTCTTTCGTGCCTTTTGGTTTTGCTGCTGTGCAGCGTTCTAGCGTGGTTCGTTGTTTTAGCGCGTGCGCTGTCGTTGTCGCTATTAGTGGTGTGAGTGGGTGTTCACGTGACACCCCAGAAGCACCACAATCGACGTCGGCTACCAGTAGCGCAGCACCTAGTACCACTTCGGCCAGCACCACTGCACCAAGCAGTGCTTCGGCAAGTAGCACCACACAGACGTCTAAGGTTTCTTCACAGGCTGAAGCACCAACCAGCGTGCCTCCGATGTTGGATTCGAAACACAAGAATGTTCAACGAGCCTTTGAACAATTCGGGGCACTAGCTCCAGAATCGCTTTTTGCTCAATTTGATACTTGCGACGCCAACGGTATGCAAAACTCTATGGCTTGCTCGGGTCACGATGTCGGCCAGTTCCAATTTTTTAAGTCGGATGCTAAGGCTGCATCCACCACTCAGCTGTTGACTGAGCTGCGTAGCTCTCGGGTCATTGAGGATACCGGTCGTCGCGTGGTGGGATGGTCTACTCTTGGTGGTACTGCGGTTATTACCGTGGTGGATAACGATAACGGGCTTGTCATGCAGCAGATGGTGTCCACTGACGAGGTCGATCCTGCCGAACACATTTATGAGTTGGGTCTTGCGCAAGCTCCAAAAAAGGAGTCGGCTGCGGAACCGACTCCTTCTTCAAAGTAAAGCGCTGCTCTTTATGAGCAGGTTTTTACTTCTTTACCAGCTTTGAAGTTATCCAGTTGGTGGATGGCGTCGCTAAGCGAATCAACGCTGATGACCACCATGTCGCCTGGTTTTCCTTTGAGCGCCTCGCTGCAGTTTTTCTCTGGGGATAGGAATACCTCGGCGCCGGCGTCACGCGCTGCGCGAACTTTATGGCGAATGCCGCCAATGGGACCGACTGTGCCGTCGTCGTCAATGGTGCCGGTTCCGGCGACGAATTTTCCGCCGTTGATCTCATCTGGACTGAGCTTATCTACTACCGCGAGCGAGAAAATCAAACCTGCAGAAGGTCCGCCGATATCTTCAAGGTTGTAGTCGACGGTGATTCCGTCGGCAGGCCGTGCTGTCATGCTCACACCCAGAAAAGCGACTTTGTCATCCTCGGGGTGTGTCCCTAGCGTGACCTCCCGTGTCAGTTGCTTGCCATCGCGAAGGAAACCGATCGAGATCGTCTCGCCTGGCTTCTTCGCGCGCACCGAATCACGAACTTGGCTTGGGCCGGTTGCTTTAGCGCCTGCGACCTGCGTAATCACGTCTCCTTCTGCCATCACTTTGGCGGCTGGAGCTTCGGGGCTGATGTGGGCGACAACGGTATCTACTGGCTTGTGCAGCTGATTCATCGCCGCAATGGTTGCCGATGCCTCTGAGGTGCTAAAAGCGGCCTTGTTCACCTCGTCGACTTCCTCAGGTGTTTTTCCTTGAGGGAAGATCTGTTCAATCGGCACGAGCGTGTCGTGAGCGATCAGCCAACGTCCAAGCGCTTGCCCAAGGGTCAAGTGTGTGCGCACGGAAACGGTGGTCATGTTGAGGTTTCCAGTGGTTTTATGAATTTCTGTACCAGAGACGTTGACAACAGGTTTGCCATCAACATCGCCCAAGGTATTCACGGTGGGTCCTGGGCCTTCGGCCGCATAGGGCACGGTGAGATCAATGTCGGTGCCTGGAATATGGTCCAGAGTTACCAAAGCTGCCAATGCGACCACGGGGATTGCGCCGAGGACGAGAGTGTTCACGCGTCGTTTCACGAGAGACTAGGTTACATGTTCGCTGACAGCGTTGTACCAATCATGGCGCCAGCGTCGGGTTTTTCTGTACCGTTTATGCCATGAATAGCAATGGCTTCGGATTCTCCTTCAACTTCGGTGGGCGCGGCGACGACGATGACAACTCCCGCGACTCCAACCCGTTTGGTTCCGGCGGCTTGGGGGACATGCTTAATCAATTTGGGCAGATGTTGTCCGGCATGGGGTCTTCCATGAATTCCCCCGAGGGTCAAGGAGCGGTGAACTATGCACTGGCGGAACGCATTGCGCGCCAGCAAATTGAGTCGGCGAAGGCTCCTGCCGCCACAGAAGCAGATACCAAGGCCGTCACCGAGGCTGTTAACCTTGTGGAACTTTGGCTTGACGACGCCACCATCTTGCCTACTGCCAGCAATAAAGTCGAGGCGTGGTCGGCTAACGACTGGCTTACAAACACTCTGCCGATGTGGAAACGCATGGTCACTCCTGTTGCCGAGCATATGGCTCAGGCTCAGCTCGATTCCCTTCCTGAGGAAGCGCGCGAGATGGTCGGCCCCATGATGCAGATGATGAATCAGATGTCGGGTATGAACTTCGGCATGCAACTAGGCCATGCTCTCGGCGATCTTGCTACGCAGACCCTTTCCGGCACCGATTTTGGTGTTCCTATTGCACCAGCTGGTGTTACTGCGCTGATGATCAATAACGTGCGCAAGGAAACCCAAGGCCTCAAGATCGAACAGCGCGAAGTGCTGGTCTACCTTGCTGCGCGTGAGGCTGCGCGTCAGCGGTTGTTGCGTCACGTTCCGTGGCTTGCTGAACAGATCGTCGCCTCCGTTGAGGAGTACGCTGCCGGTTTGGTCATCGACACCTCCCATATCGAAGAAGCTATGCGAGAAATGAACCTTGAATCCGGTGATCCTGCCGCCATTCATGAGGCTATGGAGCGGATGCAGAACTTGGATATGAGTCCTCGTATTACTTCTCGTAACGCCAATGCAGTTTCTCGTCTGGAAACCCTGCTCGCGTTGATCGAGGGCTGGGTTGAACACGTTGTCACCGAGGCAATGGGCTCCCGTGTTCCTTCGACCGCAGCATTGAATGAAGCATGGCGGCGTCGTCGTGCAACCGGCGGTTCCGCCGAAAAAGCATTCGCCCAGGTTGTTGGCATTGAATTCGGTGCTCCCAAAGTTGCAGAAGCCCAAGAGCTTTGGCGTCGTGTAGACGTAGCCGTGGGGATGGAAAAACGCGACCACGTGTGGGACCACCCCGATTTCCTCCCTGTTGCTGAAGACCTAGACAACTCTGCAGAATTCATCGACGGCCTACTCGATACTGCCTCAGCCGATGAGTTTGATCCCATCGCAGAGATCACCAAGCTCGAAGAAATGCTCTCCCAGCAGCCCGAAGAGCAGCAAAAGGAACAGCGAGAAAACCCCTCCGATCCTGATGAGGATTCCCCCAAGAACGATTAGCCAACGTCCCCCATGCGCTGCCACGCCTCAAGGTATCCCTTGGCGCGTTCAGCCTTGGGGGCTTTGTCTGCCCATTGCCAAAACTCTGGGGAATGTCCGCCTTCGATAAAGGTATGCACCATCTCGTGGATGATCACGGCGTCGAGAACATAATCTGGTACGCCTTGTAACCGGTGTGAAATACGGATGTCGTTCGTCGTTTGAGAACACGACCCCCATCGCCGTGTTTGGTTTGTCACCCAACGAATAGACCCAATCGTGGCTCGGTTTTCTAACACCGTGCGGTTAAGGTGCTGTGCACGGTGAAGCAATGCCTCATCGGTAGGAGCTGAAGACTGCGTTTTAGTGCGTACTTTATCTACCATTTCAGCGACGAATTTTTTCTCGTCTTTCTTAGACATCGACGCTGGAATTCTGATGAGAATTTTGCCACCCACCAAGCGTGCCGACACAGTCCGAGTACGTCGATCCGACCGGATCACTTCGACCGGATAGGTGGGGGTTGTTCGCTTGGACATGACAGCAACCCGCTTTCTGTGGTGCAATAGTGGACATGAATCAGGGGGGACTCATAAGCCTTAGCCCGCACGCCCAAGTGCTGCTACGGCCAGAAGGTATTCAATTTGGACTCGACTCAGCCAATGCAGGTATTTTTGCTGCACCAGAAAGCCTCATTGTTGCGATCGTACAAGTATTACGCGGTTTCTGGCAGCCAATTGCAAAAACAACCGCTATCGAACAGCTAACTGAGGCCGGATTACAACCCGTGGCGGCCCGCGGGCTTATCGACGATCTCCTGCATCACCGAGTGCTCTCCATCGTAGAAAGAAACCTCACTGTTGCTGTCGGTGGCTTCGGGCCGCTGGTCGCGCCGATAAAAGCGGTGTTCGGTAGTGCTGGTATCAGTGTGGTGCAAGCACACACTATCCAACGCTGTATGACTTTGGAATCCCTGTTATCTCGTGAGGTTCCTCTCATCTGGATTAACTCCACTCCTAGTTTTTCTCATATCGCCCAAGAACTGGTGGAAGTAAAAACCATGATTCCTGTGGGTTTGATGGATAACCATGCGATTATTGGGCCGGTGCGTATCGACGGCCGCGGACCTTGCGGGCTATGCACAGATCTCTACCGTAGTGACGCTGATCCGCAATGGCCGGCACTGTTAAAAAATGCTACTGCTCCCCTCACAGCACCTGCGGCATTAACGTATGCGACTGCCGCTCGTGTAACACGGTTAGTAGAGCAGCTGAGTGAACCGCGCCAACGTGTCACGGTGACAGCGGGGCTTGTTATCCGCGTCTTTCCCGATGGGGAGCTTTCATCCGAGATCATGAGTCCGCATTCCCGTTGTCCATTATGTTGGTCGAGCCGCTGGGACTGCGATCCGCTTACTGGAACTGAGCAAGCGTTTCTAGCAGACTTGGGCCAAAACGTTCTACTTTGACCTGCCCTATTCCAGAAATCTGCATCAGCTCTTCGGCGGATTGGGGAAGATTTTCGGCTATCGCATGCAAGGTAGCATCGGTGAACACAATATAGGCCGGAACGTTGAGTTCACGGGCTGTATCCGCTCGCCATTTCCGCAGAGTTTCAAACACTTCTCCATCAACTCCGCTGGGGCATTGGTCACAGCGTCCTACGATGCGTTCTGCGGGACTGTTCAATGTGGTGCCGCATACACGACAGCGCTGGCGTCGTTTAGAGCGTGGTGGTACGGAGGAAACATCGAGTTCAGGAACTATGCTGTCCAAAAAACGAGTCCGCTTTCGTGTTGCACGTCCGCCTTCTTGACGAGCTTTTGCCCACGAGCAATATAAAATTTCTCGGGCACGCGTCACGCCCACATAAAACAGGCGGCGTTCTTCCTCGATGGCATGGTCGCCGGCTTTCATTGCGTGAGAGATCGGCAGGGTGCCGTCGACAAGCCCGACGAGGAACACGGCATCCCATTCCAAGCCCTTCGCTGCATGGAGGGATGCCAAGGTAACCCCTTGCATGGTGGGGGGATGCTTGGCGCTTGCTCGCTGGCTGAGTGCTGCTAATAACCCTTGAAGGTTTAAGTCTGGTGTCGCTTGGCCAATTTCCAAGCTCAGTTCTGCAAGAGCTTCCAACGACTGCCAGCGTTCCCGTGCGCGGGCGCCTTCTGGTTCATGTTTGCTCAAGCCCAGCGGCGCTAATATTGCACGCACGATGCGTTCTAGGTCTACTCCACGAGCGTCGGGAAGGTCATCACGCTGGGTTGCTCGGATGATCTCTGACATCGCTTGTTTGATTTCCGAACGCTGGAAGAATTCCTCACCGCCGCGAACTTGATACACAATTCCGGCGTCATCGAGGGCTTGTTCGAAAGTCGCGGATTGGGCATTAATGCGGTACAAAATCGCAATCTCGGAGGCAGGAACGCCTTGTGCTAGAAGCTGCTTGATTTTCAAGGCTACGGCGTGTGCTTCTGCGGGTTCGTCGCTGAATTCTTGAAATTCTGGTTGTGGCCCAGCTGCTCGCATGCCTTCTAATTCCAACCGAGTCCCTGCGATCCGCCCTACTGCTTGGTCGATCACGCGGTTAGCAAGATCTGTAATTTGCGGTGTAGAACGGTAGTCTCGTTGCAGTTTCACCACCGTGGCATGGGGATATTTGCGTGAAAACCCCAGCAAATAGCCCGGTGAAGCGCCTGTAAACGAGTAGATCGTCTGATTGGCATCGCCCACCACGGTCACATCATCGCGTTCGCCAAGCCATGCGTCTAAGACTCGCTGCTGAAGTGGTGTCACATCCTGATACTCATCGACAACAAACGTGCGGTATTGTTGCCGAAATTCCTCAGCGATAGCAGCAGAATTCTCGATGGCTCCCGCGGTATGAAGCAAGAGATCATCAAAGTCGAGCAGCATTCCTTCCGGTGTAGTTTTCGACTGCTCGTATCGTCGATATACTTCCGCCACTTTTTCGGCTGCTACTGGGGTCTTGCGCCCGTTGAGGCGTTCCACATAGTTATCAGGAGTGATCAGTGCTGCTTTGGCCCATTCGATTTCGCTGAGTAGATCTCGAACATTTTCTGTTGAGGATTCCACCCCGACGCTACGAGTTGCGCGACCCACCAGTGAAAATTTGTTGTCAACAATTCGCCATGGCAAATTCCCGGCTACCTGGGGCCAAAAATAGCGTAGTTGTCGCAGCGCAGCAGAGTGAAATGTTTGGGCTTGAACGCCGCCAACGCCCATCAACCCCAGACGATGCCGCATTTCCCCAGCAGCACGACGCGTGAAGGTAACTGCGAGCACGCGATGAGGGCTTGCCATGCCACGGTCAATCAAGTGCGCTATCCGGTAGGTGATCGTACGAGTTTTACCTGTTCCTGCGCCTGCCAAAATGGCTACCGGACCACGCGGCGCCTCGGCGGCTGCACGCTGGTCATCGTCAAGATCATCCAAGTTAATCATGTTGTCCCACCCATTCTGTGATCAATTGGAACGCTAGAGAATTCCTATGTGGCAAGGTAAATACCCCTTCGCGGAGCTCGCTTCGCGACGCCCACGTTATCCTCCCTAGCTCGCCATCGAGGGGTTGTATGGGGTGCTCATCTGTTGTGGTTGCCACCATGCCCATCATGAGTGCACCGCTGTAGGGCCAAGGCTGACTGCGCACATAGCGCACCTGCGAAATACGACGTCCGGTTTCTTCAAGAGCTTCTCGCACCATGGCTGCCTCACAAGTTTCACCAAGTCCCACATAGCCTGCAATGAGCGAGTAGAAACCGCGACGCTGGGCGTTTTCAGCGATGAGTATGCGGTCTTGTCCTGCAAGTTCGATTAGCCCGATTACTGCGGGATCGATACGAGGAAAGACTTCTCTACCAGTTTCGGTTGCTCCTGCAATGGAGTCGTTGCGAAAGTCCAGTGGGCCACCTGTCAAAGGATCAAACAGAGTGTTTTCTCGATGATGTAGTACAGCGATAGCCTTCATTACCCAGCCCTCGGTCACCCGCTTGGTTTCTCCTGTAACAGCTTCTGCTTCCGCGTCTGACACTCGTTGTACACACAGGTCGTTCGTTACTGGATAGGTAGCGATATGTGGGCAGGGAGTGGTGGTGACCGGCGTTCCGTGTGCTACTGGCACTCGTCCTGCAGAGTCGACACGAAGGCAGGTGTTAATCGCGAACATCCTCACTAAACACGCGACGAACGTAGAGCAAACGATCACCTGGTTCTACTGTTTCAGCTTCTGGGGAGTCGATTCGGTACAGCTCACCGGAACGCACTACACCAAGCACGATGTCGGCGAGGTGGCGTGGGTTAGCACCTACTTCGTCTTCACCGATGGGGCGCTCTGCAACAGAGAAGCCTTCGTCTGGGGACAATAGGTCTTCCATCATCTCCACAACCGATGGAGTTACGGTAGCTAGTCCCAACATGCGACCTGCAGTTTCAGAAGAAATAACTACGGAATCAGCTCCTGATTGCTCGAGCAGGTGCTGGTTTTCCGATTCACGCACGCTTGCAACAATCCATGCACTGGGGGAAAGCTCTCGTACAGAGAGCGTGACCAGCACGGCAGTATCGTCAATATTGGGGGCTACGACCACTGCTTTTGCTTTAGGAACGCCAGCGAGTTTGAGCACTTCCGATTTAGTAGCCGATCCATTCACGGTGACGAGTCCAGCATTGTTTGCGGCTTCCAATGCGACACTGTCGGTATCTACTACCACAATGTCTTTGGGAGCTACACCATCTGCCAGCAGTGCCGCAATGGCCGAGCGGCCTTTGGTTCCGTATCCGATAACAACTGTGTGGTTACGCATTCGTTTTCTCCAGCGTTGAATCTTCCATGCACGACGTGATTCTTCTGTCAGCACCGACAAGGTGGTACCGACCAAGAGAATCACGAATGCGAGGCGCAGCGGTGTAATGATAATAATGTTGAGCAAGCGGGCGCTTTGGGTAATGGGTGTTATATCGCCATAGCCGGTGGTTGATAGCGATACCGCTGAGTAGTACAGCGCATCGATGAAGGTCAGGTGCTCGCTGTACCCTCCTTCGTCGAGATAAACCACTAGCGCCACGATGATGATGAGTGCAAGCGCATAGCCGAATCGCCGTGCGATCAGACGAATAGGGCTGACCAAGGGGTTACCGGGGATACGAATAATGTTGAGCAGTGTGTGCTCGGGCAGCTCGGTGAGCTCGTCGTTTCCACGGAACCTGTAGGTTTCGCGATTAGGCAATGGCTTTGCCGACATATTCGTTGAGTGCTCCTAGAATCTTTCCAAATTGCTAGTCAAGACTACACGCTTGGGTCTAGTTTCAATGCAAGTTCTTCCCCATCAGGCAATTGTTGTGGCCGGTATGTCACATTTCTGCCTACATAGTGGAATACTGCGTCGACTCGATCCACATCAATTCCTTGGAGTCGTGCCCATGCGAGTCGATAAACTGCCAGCTGCATGGCCACTGATTCTTTTTCGTGATTGTCTGTTGGGGGCTGTCCCGTTTTCCAATCCACAACGATCCATCGTCCGTCGGGGTTTTTAAACACTGCGTCCATGCGCCCACGAACTATGTGGTGCCCAATTGATACTTCAAAGGGGTGCTCTACATGTTCTGGGGTTCGGTCTGCCCACTCACTGTCTAGGAACGCCTCTTTCAATCTATCGAGGTCCGAGTCATCAAGTTCTTCTCCGATACCCGGCAGCTCAGTTTCATCAAGTAATGCTTCTGCACCAAAGCGGTTTTCTAGCCATTCGTGGAAGGCCGTACCGCGCTTGGCGTATGAGTTTGGTTTAAATGGCACTGGACGCCGTCTGCGTTGAGCAAAGTTCTCGGGGTTCTTTGCAAGGTTCACAATGTCTGTGGCTGTAAGCTCTACTCCGATATCGACTGCAACGACGGGTGCGGAAAGTTGCTCGTGTTCTTCGATCAGAGCGCTTACTTCTTTTTCCCATCGTTCAAACAGATCGTCGTCGCTGATCAGATCTGGTTGTTTTTGCATGGCGGCGAACACGTCTTCTGCGCCGACAACGGTGTAGTTCGGCGGGAATACGGCTTCTTGAGGCGTTGGTGGCACATAGTCTTCTGCTTCACCACGTTCATGCCATTCTTCTACGCTGTCAGGGAAATCGTTGCGCAGCATAGTGAGGTATTCGTAAGGCAGGACTGGACGTTTTTTTGAAGGGTCCGCAGAAGCTGTGACAAGTACTTGTTGTTCGGCACGGGTGATCGCTACGTAAAACAGGCGCGCGTTTTCTTCTGCGGCTACTTGTTTAAAGTCCGCAATATGCGCTTTTCCAGCTTTTGCTAGTTCCGCTGCGGTTTCTGGGGTGTCGATTTCAAAAACGGGTGCGCCTACGAGGTCTTCGTCGCCTTTGGCATCTCCGCGAAGTGCTGAAGGCACGGCAGAAGCATTGGTGAGCCATGTCGATGCTTTGGCCACGTAGGTGTTGGCGTCGGCATGCAAAACCGCAACGTGTTGCCATTCCAGGCCTTTGGCTTTATGTACGGTGAGGATCTGTACTCGGTCAGCAGTCACTTGTACTTCGCCAGGTTCTAAGCCATTTTCTTCGGATTCTGCCAGTGAAAGGTAGTCCAATAGCAAACTCAAGTTGGCACCTGGAATACGAGAGAAATCTTGGACAACCTCGGCGAACCGATCGAGATGTGCGGTGCCGGTTGCACCATCGCTACGGGGATCTTCTCGTTGTAGGACCTCGGTGCGTATGCCGAATACTCGTTCAATATCGGCAAAGAGGTCCGGTAATGAGTTGCTCAAGCTATTGGTGCGTAGATAGCGCAGCCGTGCCGCTAGTGTGCGGAGTCGCTCGCTACCTTTGGCGCTATATCGTGGACCATCGCTGCTGTCGAGGCGTTCATCGAGGTCAGCCACTGCTTCTGCAAGACCCACTATAGAATCTTGGTCACTGGGAATTGTATCGGCAATGATCTGTTTTAATCGTTCGAGGGGGTCACGCGATAATTCCGTTGTGGCACGTCGATCTCGGCCACTGAGGTTGTATGCGCGATCGCTCAAAGCCATGAGGTCCGCCATACCAAGTCCTACGCTGGGTCCTGCCAAAATACGCATAGCGGCTTGAGTATCGTAAGGACGCACCAACAATGTGGCAATGGCTACTAAATCCGCAACTTCTGGAATACCGAGTAGTCCTGCGAGTCCAACAATTTCTACTGGGACGCCGCGTTGTTGTAATTCCAGAGCAATTGCCGCCGAGTGCTTGCGTTTGCGAACAAGCACAGCCGCAGTAAAGGGATGATTCCCATCGTGTTGCTCATATGCTTGAGCTAAATGATCAGCAACATAGGATCGCTCTTCATCCATCGATGGGAAAAAACCCAATCTCACTGTGCCGTTTAATGCTGCAGGGCCTGGCTCGAGAGGTTGCACTGGTCGTCGCGGATCTTCGGGTACGCCCAGCAGTTCCCGAGATACTCGGTTAGCTAAGTCGAGGACCTCAGGAGGGTTTCTAAACGACACGGTGAGTTCTTTTTTGGTGGCGGGAGCACCGTTACTTCCGAAGTCTGTAAGGAACCTTTCGAGGTTGGCTGCAGTGGCACCACGCCATCCGTAAATAGATTGCATGGGGTCACCAACTGCGGTGACTGCGGTGCCAGCAAATAGGCTTTTGAGCAAAACACGCTGCGCATGGCCAGTATCTTGGTATTCATCAAGCATGATGATCTGATACCTATTGCGTTGCGACGCTCCCACCTGTGGATTTTCTGCAGCGAGGCGGGCTGCTAAAGACATTTGCTCGCCAAAGGTCATGAGGTGGTTGTCAGCTAGATGTGTTTTGAGCTGTTGAACTAGTGGCAGGAGTTCATTGCGCAGCACCTGTGTGTCTCGCCATTTGTACACCTCTTTGCTTGGTGCCCGTTTACTTGTTGCTTCGACGTCTTCGATCATGGCAAGAAATGCCGCTGATTCTTCTTCAATGTCTGTGGGCGACACCATGTGGTTGTCCATTTCCGAAACCAAAGACATCAGCGTGGAGGTCACGGTATTGGGTGAATTCGAGGTATTGAGTGCACCCGTGTGAGCAGACACTATCGAATGCGCAATTTGGAATAGCTCCGTTTGCGAAATCAAGCGTGATGATGGCTCCACTGGTAGCAATAGACCGTATTCGCTAATTAATCGTCCTGCGTAGGAGTCGTAGGTAGATACCGTGGGGGCGATCGCTTCTAGTTTGGTTGCTAATGCGCCTGTCGGGTCCAGATCTCGCAGGTTCTCAATCCCTGCCAATTGCTCAAGCCGATCACGAATTCGCTTGGATAACTGCTGTGCTGCTTTACGCGTGAAGGTGAGCCCTAAAACACGATCTGGGTCAACGAGTCCACTAGCCACGAGCCACACCACGCGGGCAGCCATCGTTTCCGTTTTTCCTGCACCTGCTCCAGCAACCACGAGTGTGGGGGCAAGGGGTGAGCTAATAACGTCTGCTTGTTGCGGCGTTGGTGGAAATTTTTGTCCCAGTGCGCGCGAGAGTTCTTGAGGGCTTAGCATTCTGGGACCATCTTTCCTTCCGGCTGAACTGGGCACATCGTTTTGATTTTGCATTGATCGCATCGTGTATTTATTCGTGCAACGAGCTGAGGTCCAGACAAACTTTCTAGCAGTGCTGGCAACGTCGCAGAAAACTTTTCTAGTTCTACTGCGTCCTTTGGGGCTTGTTCCCTCGTCGTCACAGTTTTTGTGTCTGTTGCGGGGTACACCAGTACCGCTTGGTCGACAGTCAGTCCTGGTTGTTCTGCCGTGGTGTTAATTGCCGGTTCGCCGTTTCGCTGCATCAGCTCTCCACGATGAAGGGCTAGCTGATACGCCAAGAGTTGTTTGTTCTCGTTGGCTTCGTCTTTAGTTACGGCTTGTTTTCCGGTTTTAAAATCGACAATGTGGAATTCCCCAGCATCGTTTCTTTCTAGGCGGTCAATGCGTCCTCGCAATTCCACTCCTGGCGCAACCGCAACGTTGACTGGTACTTCTACACCCACGAGCTCACGCTGAGCGTGCGATACATCGATCCAGTGAGCTAGCCGTTGCAGCATGGTGGACCATTGCGACATATGGTGTGGAAGGCTCCACGCTGGTGCATCGAGTAGTGCTTCGAATGCTTGGGTTACAAGCTGTTCTGCTTCGTTAGGGTCTATTCCCCTGCTAATGGCTTCGGCGAATGCGTGCGCAAGGGTGCCCTTGAGCTTGTGAATCGGCGTATTTTCTTCTTCTACCAATCGTTCCAGCCGCGCTCGCAGTGGGCAGAGCAAGGCATTTTCAATCAACGAGGGGGACACCTTACTGATGTCCAATGATGTCGTTTCTGATGGCCCACCATATCCCCACCACTGTTCAGGCCGCGCACCTGGGACTTGATGAAGTGCCAACCGCGCGAGTTGGCGTGCGGCCTGCTCACGACGTCGCTGGGGCGAGTCTGGATTGGCTAACTCACGGCGTAATTCGGCAACAATCGAAGGAACACTGAGCAGGCGAACGTATTGATCGAGATGGACGGTTTCAGTATCAATCTCGGATTGAACGCTTGCGGCTTCAGGGTCTGTTGTTGGGCCTTGTTCTTTTGATTCTGCGATTCCCTGTAAAAAGCGCGAAGGCTCGGCAGCAGTATCCGATTCTGGAGATTCCACTGCGGTGATCACAACGCGATGGGTTCCTCGAGTACGAGCTACGTGGAAGAGCCGTTTTTCTTCTTTTAGTTTTTCTGCGGAGCGAGAAATGTAGGTATTGGGCTCGATCCCAGAGTCTATTAGGTCGATCAGGTCTTCTTGGCCAAATAAGGTGCCAGTTTCTTGCAGCGATGGCCACGTTCCTTCTTGAACACCTGCGACGATGACTGTGTGCCACTGCTGTCCGAGCGATCCGTGGGCGGTGACGATTCGCACCGCGTCGGCAGTAGCAAGGCGTCGGTCACGAACACCGGTAGGAAGTTCTTGTTCTGCAATATGCCGAACAAAAGACGTGATAGAGGCGGTCGGTCGACGTTCAACCCAGTCACCAGCTGCGTCGAATAACGCCATGACGGCGTCAAGATCGCGATCGGCTTGTGCACCGCGCACTCCTCCACGCAGGCTGACGGTTTGTAAATGGGATGATAATGCGGAGGCATCCCAGATCTCCCAAAGGATTTCTTCCACGCTGCCAGGTTGCGCACCGCGTACTAAAACGACCCGAATTTTATCCACCACTGCAAGTTCTCGGTCAGTGAGAACTGCCTCTACTTGCTCTCGTAGTTGGGTTTGTTCTTCAGACTCTTTGGGATCGATCAGCTCACGCATGATCTCGATAGCACGACGATTCCCACCAGCGTGCATTTCAGCTTTTCTGAGCCCGCGGAACAGACGTCGCAACGTCACGGTGTCTGCACCACCGATAGGGCCTAACGCCAATTCTTCGAGTTCTTGAGCTGATAGTTCTTGATAGATTGCACGAACTGCGAGAATCAATGCCGATACGATTCGTTGTTCACTCAAGATAATGTCGGAAGGATCTTCTTGTACTGGGACACCAGCAGAAAGCAGTGCTCGTCGTAACGATGGAATATCCGCGGTGGAACGGACGATTACAGCCATATCATTCCAGCGAATACCTTCTAATAAATGTGATCGGCGCAAAAGATCCGCAACGAATTCTGATTGATCTCCTGTGCTTCCTAGAACTTTGGCTTCTACGGTAGGCTGCCGAAAACTGGAGTATAAGGTCAGCTCATGGTCGACTGGGGCATGGAGCAAAAATTCTGGGCTGGCGCCACGGAAATGGAACACCGACTGCTGTGGATCTCCCGCGATCACGGTGAAATCTGTATAGCGCATGAGTGCTTGGAGCAGTTGCGCTGATTGGGGGTCAAGATGTTGTGCGTCGTCAATGATGATGGTGCGCCACCCCATATCAGGAATGTCAAAGCGCAAAAGTTTGCTGACCAGCTCAGAGGCGTTCAGGCTGTGGGTACCGCCCAAATTCATCACTTGCTGATATTCGCGCATAAATTTGCCAGCCGAAGCCCACATTGGGCGCCCGTACCTGGCTCCTAATTCTTCGAGATCTTCTGGTTCTAATCCCCGCTCTCCGCTGCGGAGAAGAAAATCACGGACTTCACGTGCAAAACCGATGAGTCCAAGTGCTTGACGTGCTTCAGCAGGCCACATCGCTGCCAATGAGGGGTTGTCCACATGTCCTTGCAGTAGCTCTCGAATCACCGCATCTTGCTCAGCACCTGTGATCAGACGCAGCTGATCGTCGCTAAGCGATCGCAATAATGCAAAAGCTAAGGAGTGCACTGAACGTACCAAGGATGCTGGTGACGTATAAGAACCATCGGCGATCCGATGCGCTATACCGGCTCTTAGGCGTGCTGCGGACTCCCTAGATGCTGCCACCACAATGATGGATTCGGGTGATATACCGCGGCGGATTCGCTCTGCGACGATATCCATAAGCAAGGTACTCACGCCTGCGCCTGCAGCACCAGTCACCCGCCAAGTGCCGCGTTGTTCTTGGAACAGCTGATTGTCCCATTCCCGAATAGGCTCTGTGTGATCGTTATATAAGATTTCTACTCGTGGACGTTGAGCGTAAACAAAGCTCTGCTGTAATGGCGGAATACCAGCTGTGAGGTCTTCGCCTACGACTTGCGCTGATGTAGTCGGTGAGTCCTGTGGAGTAGAAAACGCATCCATGCCTCATAGTGTGACAGACGCACGTGACATTATGGTTTGAGACACCCACTCCAAATTCGTACCTGTGTTCGAAGTTGATTCTGGGTGCAACGCATGCACCGCTATGCGATAAACCAAAGCGCGCAATAATAGCTGGTCACGGTGCTGTATGTGCGAGAAGCGATCGATTATCCCCTCGTCTACTGCGCCGGCCAAGAGGGCATCAACTATGCACACAGCAGCAGTGTAGCCATAAGGTCGAGCTACCCCCACTAGGTCAGTCACCACTGGCATTTGATTACCAGAGTAGATAGTGGTGGCAAACATATCAGCGTGGGTCACTTGGATTGGTGCGTCAATATCTCGAAGCAAAAGAACAATCTTTGGCAACAATCTCTGGGCTGTCAGCTGAGCAGGGTTAAGAAACACCGCTTCTGCATCCGAGGTGACTCCCAGTGCCACCATTGGTTCTGGAGCCCACGCACTATGGTCTGCTAGCGAAAACAGATCGTGACTATCTGGCTCCGAAAAAGAATCAGGAACATCAATGTCAGCAAGGGCGGTGTCGAGACGCAGGGCGGCAACTACAGTTTCATCTACCCGGCGCGCAAGCGTACCTTCCTCGAAGGAATTTGCGCGCCAACCTGCGTTGATGTAGCGCCCGTCAGTAGATTTCAGCGGACGTACAACTCGTAGACCTTGGGGTTGGAGTTTATCGCGTACTCGCGCTGACCAAGCAGAGCGATCGGGATGGATTACTTGGCTAAATGCCACGTTGCCTACGCGCCAGCCGTAGTCCCATGCGACACCGAGCTGACGGGGAGTCGTATTGGGGGCATGGAAGGCATCGCGAACATGTTGTGGCAGCTGCTGCAGTTCCATTGGTTGCTCTTTCTAGGAGGGGTTAGGCGAATGGATACGGCCATGGGTTGGCCGAACACACGGCTCCATCGTCGTTATAGATTTCATTCGCGTCGATGGCAAACAACTCTGAGTTAGATAAGGAGAGGGTTTGTTGCATCATGATGGGCGCGAGCTCACCGTTTTTGCCGCATGGTTCATGGTTGGCAAATCCGATTCCATGCCCTACCTCATGGTTGATCAGGTACTGACGGTAGGCGCCGAGATCACCTTGGAATGGTTTTGCGCCGCGCACCCACCGGGATTCGTTAATCACAACGCGGTTGCCTATTCCATAGAAGCAGCTCGTTTCCATTGCGATGTTATTTCCACACAGGCCATGCGTGGTGTCAACGGAGGACAACTGGATGCGAAGATCTGGGTCTTTTACTGCGCCGGCATCCACGTGTTCAAAGCCAAAGCGCTTATCGTGTGTCCAGCTTTTCGGGTTAGTCAAGGTGGCGTCGACCATTGCAGCGAAGGCATCATCACCGCCATAGGCGGCGGTGTTAATTCCGTTTTCTACCTCGATGACGTAGGTAAACACTTTGTCGCGGTCTTTGCCTGCGTGGGCTCCTGCGTTTCCTACTGTGCGGTAGGTCCCTTCGCCCTTTTGGGTAAATTCTGGGCCTGATGGTAATTCCGTGATGGCGATATCGGGACGGTTTTGTCGTGCAGGATCTGGCCCTTTTTCCTGCGCTGATGTTGCGGTGGCGGTAGGGGCTCCGCCGACGGTTGCTGTGGTCGTGGTTTCCGCTGGGGTGCGGAAGACGTCGATAAGCACCCACACGGTGATAACCGCGAGTACGGGGATGGCGTAGGCGCGCCAGCCGTAGTCTCGGGCAAATCTTACAAAGAAGCTTTCAGCGTGTGGGTCGGTCACAATTATGCTCCCGCGAATCCGACGGTGCGAGGAGCGGTGGAGCCTACCTCTACGTAGGCGATTCGAGCATTACGCACTAGGTAACGGTTGCCGTGGTCGTCGACAAGGTCAAGCACGCCCTCGGCATCGCGCAAGGCATTGTGGATACGATCGACGATCTCGTTATGGTCTTCGCGGCTAGAAACCACGAGCTCACGAGGCGAGTCTGAAAAACCGATCTTAATGTCCATATATTTTAGTCTCCTCTTGTTTCGGCCTAACGTGAGTTAGAGAACCTCGGTTGAAGTACAGATCTCACAACATCATAGTCTGCTCGTTGATTCCACCCCAGCTCCCCATCAAAGCTAGGCACATCCCTGCGAAAATCCCTAGCTCCCCACTTGTTCGCATTGTTGAACTTCCATGACGTTGTGATGCGTGCCTACTCCCCCACAGATTCGACCCCCGAGCGAGACGATACCTAGGTAAACCCGTTAGTATCAGTGATGTGTCTGAAGCATCTGTACAACCGACCTTCGTAGAGTTGGGCGTCGCCCGAGAAATTACCGACGCCTTGGCAACCGTAGGCGTGAAGCGAACTTTTGCCATTCAGGAGCTCACGCTACCTATTGCTTTGGATGGCCGTGACCTGATCGGCCAAGCACGGACAGGCATGGGCAAAACCTATGGATTCGGTGTTCCACTCATCGATCGCGTTTTTGATGCAGCAGACGTTGCAGAGCTCGACGGCACTCCTCGTGCACTCGTTGTTGTTCCTACCCGCGAACTCGCCCACCAGGTAGGTGACGATCTCAAGCTATTGTCTCGCAATATCCCCATCACGGTGGCCACGATTTACGGCGGCCGCCCCTACGATGAACAAATTGCGCAATTAGAGTCCGGTGTCGATGTAGTGGTGGGCACCCCAGGCCGCCTCATTGATCTTTATCAACGTGGCAACCTTGCACTCGATCATGTGGCCGTCTTGGTTCTTGATGAGGCCGACGAGATGCTTGATCTGGGATTTTTCCCCGACATCGAGAAGTTGCTTGCCGCGTTGACGCACCCTCATCAAACAATGCTCTTCTCAGCAACGATGCCAGGTGCCGTGGTCACGCTGGCTCGCACTTTTATGCACCAACCTGTACATATCCGTGCCGAAGATACTGGGGCAGCACAAACCCATGCATCGACCACACAGGTAATTTTCCAAGCTCATCGGATGGATAAGTCAGCGGTCACCGCACGCGTTTTGCAGGCGGAAGGCCGTGGAAAAACTATTATCTTCGCCCGTACCAAGCGCACCGCTGCTGAACTGGCGGACGACTTAGCGCAACGAGGATTCCGTGTCGCCGGCGTTCACGGCGATCTAGGCCAATCAGCCAGAGAAGCCTCCCTCGATGCCTTCCGCACCGGCAAAGCCCACATTTTGGTGGCAACAGATGTGGCAGCCCGTGGCCTTGACATTGACGACGTCACCCACGTGATCAACTACCAAACGCCCGATGATCCGATGACCTATGTACACCGCATCGGCCGCACTGGACGTGCGGGACATACCGGAACTGCAGTCACACTCGTAGGTTACGACGAGCTACCTAAATGGCAGTTGATTAACGACGAACTCAACCTCGGCCAGCCCGAGCCACCTCAATGGTTTTCCACCTCACCTGAGCTATTCCAAGCTCTCAATATCCCCGATACCGCCACCGACTCCGTAGGACGCTCCCGTACAGCGGTGGGATCCCGCAAGTTTAATAAAAGCCGTTCGCCACGCTCGCAACACCGCCCCCGCAACAAATCTGGAAAGCGCTCATGAAACCATCCGGCCAGGAAAAACCTCGCCGTAGGAGTCCTAAGACAGGCGCACTACAAGGCAGCCGGCGCGACTATGTTGCCACAGCAATCATTTCGGTGATGTGTACGGGCGCAGTGGCCAGCGTATGGGCGACTGCACCCGCGAGACATTCGCACCTCACGCCTGCATCATCTCAAGCAAATTCTGCACAGGACTCCTACGCCGTACCCCGTGCACTTACAGCATTGCCTTCCGAAGCAACTCCTGTAAAAACGCTTCCAGCGGATCCATGGTCACCGCGGCCGATCATTGCCGAAGGCCTAGTGATTTCTTATAAGGACACGACAGTAACCGCAATCGATCCCAATGATGGCAGCACAGTGTGGAGCTATTCCCGCGACGTACCACTGTGCTCACTAACTCAAGCATGGGGTGAGGTGGTGATGACATATAAGACGGGTCGCGGCTGTGGCGATGTGATAGCAGTATCCGCTAGCTCAGGACAGTACTCGGCAACAAGGAGTGCGTCGGCAAGCGAAAATGTCTCACCTATTATGTCCAACGATCGTGTCGGTATCGTCTCCGACCAGCGTGTGGAACTGTGGCGTTCTGATTTAGTACGCACCGTGGAATACGGTGACGTCCCCATTAAGCAAGAGGCCCACCTACAGCCACACGAAGACTGCAGCATTACTTCTGCACTGACGCGAAAAGATCTGTTGGCCGTTGTGGATTCCTGCGAAGGCTCATCGTGGTTACGTTTGCAAAAGACGACGCCGGAAGATTCTCGGCAACCAGAAATTACTCAAGATATTGATCTCGGCAACACCACCGCTCATGTTGTTGCGGTGGGACAAACAGGCGCTGCAGTAGCCGTAAAATCCCCCACGCCTGCGATTATTAGCTTCGACGCGCATGGGCACGAAGTCGCACGCCATGAGATCCCCCAAGCCCCAGAGATCACGAATACCGCGCCGCTCGTTGCCGATTTAACGCATTACATCACGTGGTACCACAATCACACACTGTATTTAATGCGCCCCGACACCCTCGCTGTAGAGCGGGAACTTCCCGACGCTGTAGGCACCGGAATCAGCCTCGGAGCTCACGTGGCTTATCCCACGGCCGAAGGGTGGACAGAGATCGAACCTATGTCTGGGCAGGTAATACGCACTGTCCCAGTCGATCGCGGCGGCTACACCGGCTTTGTATCGATGGGCATTGCGGAACTCCACATCGTGGAAAAACGCGGGGACCAAGTAGTCATTTTCCGTCAGTAGTTTCGCGCAGCCCAATCGAGCGAACGAGGGCTGAACAAATACACAAGGGTTGCGATCGCCGAAGCACATGTCACCACGGCGAGAAGCAAGGCGTGGCCACTCATCATATAGAAGCCGATAGGTAGCAATAGAATTTCCAGCATGATGACGGGGCCACGACCCCAACGCTTTCCGCGCATCATCATGATCGCACCTGCGATGACAGTGCCAAATACGATCACAAAAAATATCGCTGTGCCCACCCCAACCGAGGTGACTGCAGTATCAGTTTCGTACACAATGGACTCTTCGGGCGCGCCGGTGATGCTTCGCAAAACGAGAAATACAGCAAAGCCTAGTCCGATAGCGGACTGCACAATAGCAATAATCCCGGCATTTCGAATCGTCGTAGGCGGAAGAGTACCTAACGATGCATTGCCATAGGGTTCGTTGGATTCTTTTTGTTCGCTGTTCACCGTGAAGAGTGTAGTGCAGCAGCCATCGGAGTTCCTTAACCACAAGCCCATTGCACACAACTTTTTACATCGCCAACGCGTTATTCGTTCTTACAGCTCGACTATTTACCCCTTTTATTTGCCACTTCCTTAACGTAGACCTATCTAAATAAATTAATTTTCACTAAGAAAATCGCCCCACTCGACCCGACTCCAGTGCTACACATTTGGGGGTTACCGAATCTGCGATTTGACCCACCCCAAGCAACCATCCCACGCATAGACCAAAAGATGGAACCCAAAACCACTGGAAGCAAGGTTTTGATTCTCAATCCCCCCTTAAGTTACTCGCCAATATCCCACATTGAGACTGATAGCAACCCTCCCCCAACATGTGATCCTTAACACTTTTTAAGCGTTAACTCTTCCCAAGCGCGAGCGGACATGTCATTATTTCCAAGTACCTCAGGCGAGAACATGTGTTTCCCGCCCACCTTGAGGCATACAAAGAACCCCCACCGCACTCACTCAGCATCCATGATGTGAGTCTTTGCGTGATTCTGCCACCTTCCCCAGCCAACAACTGTCGGAAAGTGAGTTTCGTATGCCCTCAAAGTGCCCTGTTGAACGTGTAGTGATTTTAGGAGACCACAATGGATTGGCGCCATGAAGCCGTTTGTCGCGATGAAGATCCCGAGCTCTTCTTCCCTGTCGGCAACTCTGGCCCAGCGTTGGCACAGGTCGCTGCAGCAAAAGTAGTGTGCAACCGCTGCCCAGTTACCTCCCAGTGCCTCGCATGGGCATTGGAAACCGGCCAGGATGCCGGCGTTTGGGGCGGCATGAGCGAAGATGAGCGTCGCGCGCTCAAGCGCCGTAAGAACCGCGGCCGTGGTCGCGCACGCGCTAACGCATAGCTGTTACCCCCTGCGGGGTTTCCCCACCGATTTTCCGAGTCACCTCCTCACCTACTAAGGTGGTGTTTCGATATTGACATTTTCTGCAACCTATAAGGAGCACCGCCATGAGCAAGCGTGGACGTAAGCGCAAGGACCGTCGTAAGAACAAGGCTAACCACGGTAAGCGCCCTAACTCTTAAGTCATTAAGAGCACAACAAAGCTCGCGATTCGAGGCCATCTCCCAGATAATGGAAAAGATGGACTTTGCATCGCGAGCTTTTTCCTTTACGCACGGTTTGAGATGATGCTTGGCGGAAAAGATCCCTTAAGCCACTAGGTCTTTACTGGTATTTGATCTGGGTAATGGAGATCGAATACGTGATCTTTTCCCGCAGTGTAGCCGGTGCGGTGCCACAGCAGCAGCGTTTTAGCAATCCACGTAGTTCGGTTTCTGCTTCTACAATCTCAGCACAATGTGGGCACTGAGCTAAATGCGCCTGCAGGCGAGCACAATCGACTGGAGAAAGCTCCCTGTCGAGTAAGGCGTACATGTACTCGCGTAATTCGGAACAAGAACATCCCTCGTGGCTCATGCTTTGTTCTTCCTTCCTGCAGTATCAGTGGTGTGATCTGCATGTTTATCCTCAACCGCAATTCCGTGTTCTTGCGCCACGTCTTTCAACGCCTCACGCAACTGTTTTCTTCCACGATGGAGTCGACTCATCACGGTTCCCAGTGGGGTACCCATGATCTCTGCGATCTCTTTGTATGCCAAACCCTCAACATCTGCGTAGTAAACGACCATGCGGTAGTCCTCGCTGAGGTCGTACATGGCTTGGGCAATGCGCTGATTAGGAAGGTTTTTCAAGGCTTCCACCTCAGCGGATTCTAAACCGACTGATTCATGGGAGGACGTGGCCAATAGCTGATGATCGGTCACATCTTCAGAAGATTGCTGCGTAGGCTGCCGCTTCTTTTTCCGATACGAATTGATGTACGTATTGGTCATAATGCGGTACAGCCATGCTTTGAGGTTGGTTCCCTCGCTAAAGCTATTGAAGGCTTGATATGCCTTAACGTAAGTTTCTTGGACTAGGTCCTCAGCGTCTGCTGGGTTACGCGTCATCCGGAGTGCGCCACCATAGAGTTGATCGAGCAACGGTAGCGCGTCACGCTCGAAACGTGCGTCAAGGTCGCTTGTTTTCGTAGCCACTGGTCTCCTTAGATATTGTTAAAACCATTCTAGTAGGAGGCATAAATGAGCAAGAAAAAGCCGTCCGGTGCTACACCTGCACTCGCTGTGTTGGAAGCTGCGGGTATCGAACATTCGGTGTCTACTTTTGAAGGTGGCACAGACCATTTTGGTGACGCGGCAGCTGCGGCACTCGACGTAGATTCGGATAGGATTTTTAAAACACTGGTCATCGATTTAACTGCGGGTAAAGGACCCAAGCGTCAACTTGCGGTGGCTTGTATTCCGGTGACCTCAAAGTTGAGCTTAAAAAAGGCAGCGGCTGCGTTGGGCGCGTCAAAAGCCACGATGGCGGACCAACACGATGCGGCTAAGTCGTCAGGTTATATTCCTGGCGGTATTTCTCCTATAGGTCAGAAACACCCGCTGCCCACTGTGGTAGATGAGACAGCCATTTTGTTTGACACGATTTTTGTTTCCGGCGGCAAACGTGGTCTTGATGTGGAACTCAGTGGCGAAGATCTTATTCGCGTCGTTGACGGAAGTTTCGCGGATTTACAGGCTGAATAGATCCGTGGGGGCGTCGATAAGCTCTGGGTAGTCGTTTCGGATATTTCCCACGCTGGGGTCAGCTAGGCTCGTATGAAAGGCGGATGCATCGCCGGGAGTAAGAAGTCCGCTGGCCTCGTCGGCGCTGCCACGCAGCCATATGGCAAGCTCGTCGTTGTTTAAAAACCTCGGCATGCGATGATGCAGCCAGTCCAAAGGCGCAACGGAATCTGTGGTAATCATCGTGGCTGAAAGCATGCCAGCACCGCTATCCCACAGACCGGCAACCCATGTGGGTGCACCAGTAGTAATCCAATATGGTTTCTTGTTGTGCCATTCGTAATAGCCATCCATGGGGATCGCACACCGCTGAGTACTAAACGCCTGACGAAAACTCGGCTTGGTAGTCACTGTTTCTGCGCGCGCATTAAACAACGGTGGTAACGTGACCTCGCGCTTCCATGCAGGAATCAGTCCCCAACGTGCTGGCTCAATAACAGCCTCCGTTGGTGTTGTTCCCACCCTAAGAATCGGAATGATCGTGGTTGGAGCGATGTTATAGCGCGCCGGTGGCATACCTTTCGGCGCGTGAATGCTGTGAAAAATCCGCAGCGCTGGGTGTCCCAAAAGCGACTCGTCGGTGGTAAACAAAACAAAGCGTCCGCACATGCCTTTATTATGGAGGAATGGCACAATTGTGGGACGCACCAACCCCAACCAATGCGGTACATGCAACTGTACGGGTTCCGGGGTCTAAGTCGATGACCAACCGCGCGCTTATCTTGTCCGCGATCGCTCATCGCCCAGCACAGATAAACGGGGCGCTACGTTCACGCGACACCGACTTAATGATCCGCGCGCTCACCGCCCTAGGTGCTAGCGTGCGTTTCGACGACCCCAATCACGGTGCGGCATCCACATCACTGTACGTCACCCCCGCGCCTTTCCACAGCGCCACCATCGACTGCGGCCTGGCCGGAACAGTCATGCGTTTTGTTCCGCCCATTGCTGCATTAGCGCATGGCAGTGTGTTCTTTGACGGAGATGTGCAAGCACGTACTCGCCCCATGGGAGAAATCCTCGATGCCCTCCGCACGCTGGGGGTAACTGTTACCGGCACCCAGCTCCCCTTCCATGTGGAAGCCTCAGGACAGCCCGCCGGCGGTGTAGTCGACATCGACGCGTCTGGATCCTCCCAGTTCGTCTCGGGACTTTTGCTTGCCGGCGCACGCTATCGCACCGGATTGACCGTGCGGCATATCGGCGGCAAGTTGCCAAGCCTGCCGCATATTGAGATGACTGTTGATATGCTGCGTCTTGCTGGTGTGCAGGTGGATGATTCCGTAGAAAACGAATGGCGAGTAGAACCAGGTGACGTAGAAGCTCGAACTTGGAACATCGAACCGGATCTCTCCAATGCCACGCCGTTTCTCGCAGCGGCAGCCGTGACCGGCGGGACGGTCACCATTCCGGATTGGCCACAGCGCACGACCCAAGCCGGCGACGTGATCCGCGATATTTTAAGTCGTATGGGCTGCACCGTTGAGATGATTTCTCGAGGTTCGAGTTTTGATCTGCGCGTAACTGGCCCAGCGCGCGGTCAGCTGAAGGGAATTTCTCTCGACATGTCCGATATTGGTGAGCTCACCCCCACTGTTGCAGCTCTGGCGGCTCTTGCCACAACACCTTCAAAGTTGGTGGGAATCGCTCATCTGCGTGGGCATGAGACTGATCGGCTAGCGGCGTTGACTCAAGAAATCACAGGTCTTGGTGGCTCATGTACCGAGCTTGCCGACGGCCTCCACATCACACCCAGTACGCTTCATGGCGGGACGTGGCATTCCTATGCGGATCACCGAATGGCTACTGCTGGTGCCATCATCGGCCTTGTTGTTGGCGGTGTCCAGGTTGACGACATTGACACGACGTCGAAGACTCTGCCTGGTTTTGCCGATATGTGGCACACGATGGTGCGGGGCTAGGTCGATGGCACGCAGAAACTCTCATCGCCAATGGGATGAATCCGACGTACGTGTACGCCCCGGCAAAGGCTCACGCCCCCGTACGAAAGACCGCCCGAAGCATGACAACGCTGAATTCGGCATGGTTGTGACCAAAGACCGCGGACGCTGGGGTGTTGTCCTTGACGGTCAGGACACACCAGTGGTGTGTATGCGCGCCCGCGAGATGGGGCGCACACCCGTGGAAGTTGGCGATCGAGTAGGAATTGTGGGTGATACCTCAGGACGGCCAGGCTCTCTTGCGCGCATTGTGAAACTCGCAGAGCGCAGCAGCGTGTTACGGCGAACTGCAGATGACACCGATCCTTACGAGCGCATTGTTGTTGCCAACGCGCAGCAACTGCTCATCGTCTGCGCCGTTGCCGATCCCGCGCCACGCGCAGGTTTTGTCGAACGCGCTCTGGTAGCTGCATTCGTGGGCAATCTTCAGCCAGTGATCTGCCTGACCAAATCTGATCTCGCAGACCCCACCGAGTTCGCCTCCGAGTTCGCAGCCCTCAACGTTCCCGTTGTGGTGTGCGGTGTAGAAGACCCACTGGCGCCGCTTCAAAAATTCACCCACGGTGCTATTTCTGCGACCATTGGGCATTCTGGGGTAGGCAAATCGACGTTGGTAAACCGCCTAGTGCCCTCCGCGGCACGCGAAACCGGTGAGGTATCCGGCGTGGGTAAAGGTCGCCACACCTCGACTCAAGCCGTCGCATTGCAGTTGCCGGAAGGCGGCTGGATCATCGATACCCCAGGTATCAGATCCTTCGGCCTCGCCCACGTCGATGCCGATACCGTCATCGGTGTATTTGAAGACCTCCATGAAGCAGTCGAACGATGCCCGCGCGGTTGCATCCACATGGGTCCTCCCGCCGACCCCGAATGCGTCCTCGACACTTTCGACGCAGACTCCCCCACTGGTCGCCGCGTTGTCGCGGTGCGCAAGTTGCTCGGCGCCTTGCGCACCAACGTGGATTGGGAATAGATCAGTGCTGTTGATTTCCCCGCGGCTTGCGTCCTGAATAGATCAAGATGGCATCTTTGATACTCGGGCGCAGGCGTTTGAGTAGTTTTAGGCCCGTGCGTAGGCCGCTTCCGTTGCTTCCGCCTGCCAGTTGATTTTCAATCTCAGGGTTTTGCGAAAATGCTCGGTTCGAGCGCACCTCGGGGGCATTATCTGGGCTCGCCACTAAGTACTTATTGGGAAGGGTGAGCTTGAGCAGTGTTTTTTGCACCTTGAACAACTGTGCTGGGAAAGAATCGACGTTGTATGGCAGATCGTATTCGTCGCACAGCGCACGCACTTTCTCTCCTACTTCTGCCAGACGATTCGATGGTATATCTGGGAACAGGTGATGTTCAATCTGGTAATTCAAATTGCCCGACATGATGGTGAGCAACTTGCCGCCATAGAAGTTTGCAGACCCCAGCATTTGGCGTAGATACCACTGATTGTGGTCCTCGTTTTTAAACTGTTCTTTGGTAAATGTCTCGGCCTCATCAGGAAAATGTCCGCAGAAGATAACAGAATATGCCCACACTGAGCGCACTAGGTTGGCAACCGCATTTGCCTTCACTGCCTGCGGAAAGGCCTTTCTAGCAAGTGCTGGATAGAAAACGTAGTCGCGAGCAAGCTGGCGACCTGCTTTGTTCGTCGTCTCCCAGAATTTGTCTTTTGTGTCATTCCAATCAGCGCGTTTAGTCAGATAGCGCCCAAGTTCCACATCGTAGTACCCCACCGCCCACTGGAACATCGCTGCCAGCACGGTATTCACCGCTGGTTGGAAAGCATGTAGTGGTGTCCATTTTCGGTCGCGGGTCACGCGCAAGATTCCGTATCCCACATCGTTGTCCATTCCCAGCACATTGGTGTAGGTGTGGTGAACAAAGTTATGTGAGTGCATCCATTGTGATGATGGGCAGACAATGTCCCACTCCCATGTGGTGGAGTGGATTTCGGGATCATTCATCCAATCCCATTGCCCATGAAGCACGTTATGCCCGATTTCGAGATTTTCTAGGATTTTCGCAGTGCTGAGCAACCCTGTTCCGAGCCACCAACACTTCTTATTTCCCGCAAACAACAGCGCGAATCGACCAGCTGCCTCAAGGCTACGTTGGGTACGAATCAAACGCTTGATGTAGGCCACGTCCCGAGCACCTAGTGATTGCGTTACCTCTGCTTTGATCTGATCTAGGCGACGACCGATTTCTTCGATGTCTGCGTCGCTTAAGTGTGCATACGCTTTAATGTTGTCGATTGCCATGAAATTGTTCCGTCCTATGCTTCGATAGTGATGTCGCCTGCAGCTACGCACACGCAGGTACGAATACGTGACCCCGGCTCATGAGTCTCACCGGTTACGAGGTTGGTTGCGTGGCCATGAGTCAGCGGACGCACACAGGTGTGGCACAACCCCATACGGCAGCCGAAGGGAAGTTGTACTCCCGCCTGCTCTCCTGCCTCGAGAACCGTGGTGGCACCGTCGACAAGCACGCTGGCACGCTGCCCAAAGCTCACCGTGCCACCCTGCGCTGTTGTGGCCTTTCGATTCAGCAAAAATCGCTCGGTCGTGAGGTTAACGTGATTCTTATTCGCCCATGACTCGTACGCATCAAGCATGGTGGACGGACCGCAGGCGAACACAGTGCGGCTTGTTATATCAGGAACTATCGACGCCACCGTCTCCGGCGCCACCCGCCCCTGCGAGGACGTCTCTTGTACCACCACACGCAGCTGCGGGTGTTGCGTTGACATTCGCGCTAATGCCTCAAGAAACAACCCATGGGCGCGATCGCGTATCGAATACACCAGCACCACGTCAGTTTCGGCAAACTGTTGGCGCTCAGCCATCGTGCGCAGCATGGAGATAATCGGCGTAATGCCTGTTCCTGCAGCAATGAGTGCAAGCTTTGGGGGCAACGGAGTGGGGAGATGAAAACTGCCAGCAGGGGCAGACAAGCGCACCGTGGTTCCTGGAGTAGCGTGGCCTACCAAGTGATTTGAGAGCTTGCCATGTTCTACCGCGCGCACCGTGATCGATAACAATGAGTCAGAGGTTGTCGGTGTGCAGGTCAGTGAATAGCTGCGCCAGATGTATCTGCCATCGACTTCCACACCAATTCCGATAAATTGACCAGGTTCAAATTGGGTGGGCACACCCCAGCCCGGCACGATGTCAAGATGAACAACGTCTGCTTCTCGACGAACAGCTGCGATAGTTCCACGAAGTTCGCGTGTTGACCAGCGTGGGTTAATCAGCACCGAGTAATCATCTGGCAGAAGTGGCGTGGTAAATCTACCAAGGATTTTTCGCACCTTTGAGAGACGATCTTTCGACGTCCGTGCCATGACATTCTTCCCTTCCCAAACGTAACCTACGGTTAGGTAACCGAAGTGAGTATGCATGTTACGTCAGAGTAAGTTTTTGCGTCAAACATTTAGAGAAAAAAGTATCTCTGTCTAAGAAAGACCACCCCCTAACCCTCATGCTGAACATGCCCTCCGAACAGCGAAAACACAAAAAACGCACCCCTGCCACAACCGTGACAACAGTGCGCCTTAAAAAAGATGATCTACAGCAGATCCACCAAAGCCGACAATTCCGAAGGGTCATACCACGCCAAGAAATTATCCAAAGCATCACCTACCGCCAACTCGGCATCCTCATCACCCAAATCAGCGGCATCGATAACCTCAATAGCCTTAGCCGTGGCAGCCTCCGAGCCTTCTACATCAACATGGATCGCTGCCACAGAGTCGAAGCCCACAACGGCAGGATCCAACACCACAACAGACTCGCCAAGATCCGGCCGAAGAATAATCACCTCATCAGGAACATCCACCGACACCACCACACGGCGATATGGAAACGCCTCTTGGTCACCAATCGCCAGCAAGCGAATAGACGCCAACGCAGCATCCTCAAACGCAGACTCCGCGATTTCCTCCTCATCACCTGCCGTATAAAAATCCCGCAGCGCAGGCGTTACCGCAAAGCCATACCCCGAACGCGCAACAATACTGCCCTGCGCATCCAGCTCTTGCAGCATGGAAAAAGTAGCCGGAAGATAAACCCGCATGTCGAACTCCCCTAGAACTCGCCGTCAAGACCGAAAAGGCCCGCAATCTCTACAACCGCACGGTCAAAATGCTGATAAAACACACCAACAAGACCGCTTTCCACAGCACCACGCACATTCAAAATCGAATCATCCACCATCACGCAATCACGCATAGGCAAATCAATCGCATCCGCAGCCGCTTGGAACGCAGCCTCCGAAGGCTTCTCCGCACCAATCTCACCGCTCAAAATCACCGCATCCACAATGCCCTGTGTCTGCAACACACGGATAGGATCAGCCGCTGGGCCACCAGGATCGTTCGACAACACCGCAGTGCCAATGCCATGCGCACGGGCAGCAGCCAAGAGGTTACGCCAGCGACGCTGGTCCTCATCCGGTCCATCGAGGACACCTACATAATCGACGATCAAGCCACGCACGGCCTATCCCCACCTCCGCATATATGGTATGGAATTTACGAACTTTCTTCGCTATTGTGTCACACAAGTCGGTCCGAACGCGCGCCCACGCGTCACACATGCCCAAAATTGTCTGCCTTGAGTACTAACAATCACGCTCAAGGAGCCACTACAACCATCATGCTAACCCCAATCCCAGGGATGAGCTATCTCAAATCCTTTCGGAAGGAATCGACGATTCCTTCCGAAACTCCCCGTCGCCTACCAACAAAAATCAAGCGCGACGCGTTCACCCTTTCTGCAACAGCACTCAATGCCGCATTTGGACGTCGTCACGCGTCAACGCTTGCCGACGCCCTCTACTCCGAGCAAATTCGCCGCCTAGTATCTGCCAGAAGACGCGGCAAAGCCCCAATGGCATCAACCCCACTAATCGTGGAAAGCCTGCATTTTCATCAACGCAACCAGCTCATCGATGCAGTAGGGGCAAGCACCTTTCAAGGTCGCCACATTGGATTTCTTGCACAATTCGAACCGCGCGATCCAACCAGTACCCATCCACAGGTGATCCGAATGCGCAGTCTGCGACTTATCGAGCCACCGCCTAATAAACCTTCGCCATAGAAACGACAACGCCGCCTCCCTAAAACAACAGGAGGCGGCGTTGTTATGGCGGTGGAAGAATTAGGCTTCTACGGTGCCTTCTTCCGTTTCCGCTGGCTGCTCATTTGCAACTGCAAACTGCTTGCGCAGCAAGAATAGTTGGCGAACAGTTTCTTCCTTTACGGCGTCTTTCATGGCATTGAACATGTCGCCACCCTCCTTTTGGTACTCGACCAGTGGGTCACGCTGAGCCATGGCACGCAGACCGATACCTTCCTTGAGGTAATCCATCTCGTAGAGGTGCTCGCGCCACTTGGTATCGATAACCGGCAGGATAACCATGCGCTCAATGTTGCGCATCTGTGCCTCGCCACCGATAGCGGTGACGTTTTCCTCTAGCTCCGCGTACTGCTTGTGTGCGTCTTCCAGAACAGCTTTACGCAGATCGGAAGCAGAAAGCTCACCAGATTCACCATAGGAATCACCATCAATGAGCTCTTGTGCGCTAAAGGATGGGCCATAGAGAGACTCGAGAGCGTTCCACAGGGTTTCTAGATCCCAGTCCTCAACGTAGCCGGTCGCGGTAGCAGCATCGACATAGGCACCGATGGTGTCATCAATCATCTTTTGAATATCGGCCGCGATGTCAGCCGATTCGAGGATCTCACGACGCTCGGTGTAAATGACCTTGCGCTGCTCATTCATGACCTCGTCGTACTTCAAGACGTTCTTACGCATCTCAAAGTTCTGATTCTCCACCGATGTCTGGGCCGACTTGATGGAGTTGGTCACCATCTTGGCCTCGATAGGTACATCGTCTGGAACGTTGAGGCGGTTCATCATGTTTTCCATGGTCTGGCCAACGAAACGAACCATGAGGTCATCACGCATAGACAGGTAGAAACGAGTGGTGCCAGGATCGCCCTGACGACCAGCGCGACCACGCAACTGGTTATCAATACGACGCGACTCGTGGCGCTCGGTACCCAGCACGTAAAGGCCGCCAGCTTCACGAACCTCCTCCGCTAGCTCAGCACCTTTTTCCTTGACGCGTGCCAGCTCGGCATCCCACGCTGCCTCGTACTCTTCAGGAGTATCAACTGGGTTGAGACCACGCTCACGCAGGTTAATGTCAGCAATGATGTCTGCGTTGCCACCGAGCACGATGTCGGTACCACGACCGGCCATGTTTGTTGCCACGGTAACTGCACCAGGCAGACCCGCCTTGGCCACGATCTGGGCTTCCTGCTCGTGGAACTTAGCGTTGAGCACGCTGTGCTTGATTCCACGGCGCTGCAGCAGCTGGGAGAGATACTCGGAGCGCTCAACAGAGGTGGTACCAACGAGAACAGGCTGTCCCTTTGTTACGCGTTCAGAGATGTCATCCACCACGGCAGCAAACTTGGCTTCTTGGGTCTTGTACACCAAGTCAGTCATGTCTTCACGCTGGTTCGGACGGTTGGTAGGAATCGGGATAACGTCCAGCTTGTAGATCTGGTGGAGCTCAGATGCTTCCGTTTCTGCAGTACCCGTCATACCCGAGAGCTTGTCGTACAGGCGGAAGTAGTTCTGCAGCGTGATGGTTGCCAGAGTCTGGTTCTCGTTTTTGATCTCGACGTTTTCTTTCGCCTCGATCGCTTGGTGCATACCCTCATTGTAGCGACGTCCATCAAGAACACGACCAGTGAAATCATCAACGATCAGAACTTCACCGTTGCGCACAATGTAGTCCTTGTCACGGTTGAACAGCTCTTTGGCCTTGATGGCATTGTTCAGGTAGCTCACCAGCTGGGAGTGCTCAGGAGCGTAAAGGTTATCGATTCCGAGCTGATCTTCGACAAAGGCAACGCCTTCTTCACGTACACCGACGGTACGTTTACGGTTATCCACTTCATAGTGGATGTCGCGAGTCATACGAGGAACGATCTGAGCGAAAACGCTATACCACTGCGATGATCCTTCTACTGGACCAGAAATAATTAGCGGCGTACGTGCCTCGTCGATAAGAATGGAGTCAACCTCGTCAACGATCGCATAGTGGTGACCGCGCTGAACGAGCTCATCGAGAGAGCGCACCATGTTATCGCGCAGGTAGTCAAAGCCCAACTCGTTGTTGGTGCCGTAAGTGATGTCAGCATTGTAGGCTTCACGACGCTCCGCAGGCTGCATGTTCGCCAAGATCACACCAACATTAAGGCCTAGCCAGCGGTGCACACGACCCATCCACTCAGCGTCACGCTTAGCCAAGTAGTCGTTCACGGTAACAACATGAACACCCTTGCCTTCGAGAGCATTGAGGTATGCCGGAAGCACACAGGTCAAGGTCTTACCCTCACCAGTTCGCATCTCGGCTACGTTGCCAAAGTGCAACGCAGCACCACCCATAATCTGCACTGGGTAGTGCTTCTGACCCAGCACGCGCCACGACGCCTCACGGGCAACCGCAAATGCCTCAAGCAAGAGGTCATCTACTGGTTCACCTTGTGCAATGCGCTCTTGAAATTCATGGGTCTTAGCCTTGAGCTCCTCGTCAGTAAGATCGGTGTAATCCGCCTCAAGTGCGATCACATCATCAGCGATCTTCTTCAGGCGCTTGACGGCCCGTCCTTCGCCAACGCGAAGCATCTTGGAAAGTCCAAACACGTGTACTGAATCCTTTGAAAATAGTTTCGTCTTAACGTAGACATTCTAGGTCATTGCTACCTTATACCAAGAACCCAGATCACCGAGTGCCGGAGATCTGGGTTCTCAATTTAGCCTAGGCTAACACAATAGCGCTATCAGCAATAGCGATATCGTGCGCTGACTTTGGGAGAAGGCCTATCCTTCTTTAGCGAGAGAAATCAAGCCGTAGTCGAATGCGCGACGGCGGTAAACCACCGATGGCTGGCCGGTTTCTTCGTTAACGAAGAGGTAGAAATCGTGTCCCACGAGTTCCATCTCAGATAGAGCGTCATCCACGCTCATTGGAGTAGATGGGTGCTCCTTGGTACGAACGATCTGCCCTGGGATGACATCTTCTACCTTGTCGGCATAAGGATCGTGATCGTATTTGTTTTCCTCGCGAGCAACTTCCGCTTCCTTAACAAGCTCAGCTGCAGCCTCGCCAGTACCCAAAGGTGCACGGTGGCCGGACAAGGAGATGGAACGACGAGCCTTTACTTTACGCAGCGAACGCTCCATACGAGCCAGCGCAGTCTCAAGAGCAGCGTAGAAGCTGTCTTCCTTAGCCTCGGCGCGGGCGATGTGACCCTTACCTGTAGCGGTGATCTGAATACGATCAGATTGCTCAGAGCGACGAGGGTTTGGCTCATGCTGCAACTCAACATGGAAGAAGTTCAGCGTTGGATCGAGACGGGAGATCTTTGCAAGCTTGGTATTCACCCGCTCCGCGAAGTGCTCAGGCACTTCTACGTTACGTCCGGTGATTGTCACCTTGACATCTGGGCTCAAGGTCTCGTTGCTTCCAGCAGGCGTGGTCATGATCACGTACCTTCCTGAGTCGGCCGCCACGGTTTTTAGTAAGTCGGATACTTACTTTCCGCTATCTGGCGGGGTTCAACTTCTACTGCCAACACTACATCTGGTCATAACCTTTTCGCTACCGGTTTCACCAACTTAAGAGCTAGCCCACCCCAAAGCTCCCCTTACTTTCACTCCGGCACTGGTCAGCACCGCTACCGACTCTGCTATCGTTGCCCCCGTTGTCACCACATCATCCACTAAAAGCACCGGACGAGAGGGACGCGACACAAGTTCCACCTTGCCCATCACGTTGCGTCGTCGCGCAGCTACATCAAGTCCCACGGAATCGCGCATCGATTCTTTCTCCCATAACGCCTGTTCAGAGCGGTATCCGGTCTTTTTGCATACTGCATACACTGGATCTCCACCGCGTTTGCGCGCCGATGATCGCTTTGTGGGAGCAGGTACCAAAATCGCATCATGATCTAGCTCACCAGCCGCTATGAGATATTCCACAGCAGCTGCCACACTAGCTGAAATGAATGGAATCAAGTCGCGGCGACCACGTTCTTTCAGATGAATGATCGATCGACGGCGCGACTGGCCGAATGCCCCCATGGACCACACGGGTACATGAGGATCAGTGGTAGTGGAAATACGTCGCGGGGGTGCCAGCCATTGCCGTTGGCACCGCTGGCACCATCGCACACCAGCTCGTCCACATCCCCCACACGAACGTGGTAATAACAATTCCATCATGTTCCCCCTAAATGTTGCTACCGAGGCACGACCAAGACTGAACGGCTCCCTTCTAGGCCTTGGACTTCACGCCAATATGTGGTTGAGGTATCAGAGTTGGGCAGCTCCAACGCTGCACGCGCATCTGAGATATACAACGTGGACTGCGAAGCAGCCACGTTCATCACAGGTGTAACAATGTTGCCTGCAGAAAGCTTAGAGCCCAACGATCCGTCTTGGGCAACGATCCACACTGGTGCATCTGGCTTAGAGGTTCCGATGATCAAGGAGCCATTAGGCTGCCATGCGAGTGACTGAGCTACATTCGCCAGCGATGGAATAATTTCTTGCACATTGACAAGTTTTCGCTGACCAGGGTTGGGTCGCGCCACTGTGGCGGTGTACACGCTTCCGTCGACAATAAATGCGGCGCGGACACCACTTCGAGAAAGCTGCAATGCGGAAATATTTTTACCTAAAGAACCCAGCTCCGATGTATCCACAACGGTTTCTACGATGCCCTCATTTTCCGATGACCGCGACAGGCGCACGACTTGATCAGAATCCTTGACCACCCACAATGATGAGGAAGAAAGCTCGAAACTCGGCGAAGTCAGCCTGCGAGCTTTCAGCACATCGACAAATTGTCCGCCGATAGGGCCGAGCATAAGCGTCGACGTTTTTGTATCTCCTTCGACTGTGGTACGCACAGCAGCTGTGGCGCCTGTTTTCGCTGACACCACCATCGACTCGATGTTATGGGTATTACCTAGCGTGCCCGTGGTAGGGGTTGCTAGCCCCTGATTAAGCTTCTTCACGCCATTGGAATTGAAGGCATACAGGCCACTATCAAAGGCTTGTTGAGGCAGCGGATTGTATTCGGCGAAGTCATCAACAGTTAGATCTTCGGAGCCGTTAATCGGAGACTTCATCGTAGCCCCATCGAACTTGAAACGGTACGGACCTGGTACTTCGGCTAGGGCGAGCGTCCATACGCTTTGCGCCGTTAGACGCTTGAGGCTGTCTTCATCCAGCGAAGATAACCCAGTGAACTGATAATAGTCGTCGTGGTAGCCCGCATAGGCAGCACCCGAAGGCACCTCGTTGACAACACCAGGAGCAAGGCTTTTCGACGGTCCTGTGAGGATAAGCGACAACAACGCACTTTCGTGGTTATCGTTATGCCCCATTTTTTCTTGGAAAATCCAACGACGATCCGCCACCAAAGTGGTGCCAGAGGTGTCAAAGAAATAGACCTGCTTTTGGCGGTAATGGTTCCACAGCTCATTTCTTTGCACCACAATTTGATCCGGCAAGGTAGAAATTCGCCACTGTCCATCTACCTTTTCCAAGCCAATCGTTGTGGAATAACGCTCGTTGCGTGGGCGATACTCGCCGCCCTCACCGATGGAACCAACGATGAGGCCGCGGACGTCGTAACGCCTATTTTTTGTGCTACTATCCGCCGCCGAATTGATTTCGATACCATCGAGTACGAGCGTTTCCGGCGCTGGATTCCAGCTTTGCGACGCTCGATGCGTCAAATAGCGACGTGCCAACGAATAGCGTTGCTGCGGATTGTTATTTGCCTCGTAAAAATCACGAAGCAGCAAATCAGGCTCTTGGTCTTCTACCGGCCCTTGAGGCTCCTCCGACGCAGACGCCTCGAAGCTTCGTAACGCCTGAGGTTCCGAGTTCGATGGCAACGACGTACATGCAGCGGTTGCTGCGGCACAACCCACAGCGATCAATACTGTGAGATACCTCGAAACATGGTTACGCATCGGCGTCCTCCAACGGGGGCTCTGGGGCAGCTAACTCAATAGGGGCTTCGGTAAATGATTGTTTAGGCACACGAGGAACCGTCAACAGGAACATAGTTCCAACCCCTGGGCGGCCCGCAGCACTGAGCTGGCCACCATGCAAAATGGCGTCTTCTCGGGAGATGGCAAGGCCCAAACCGGTGCCTCCGGAGTGGCGGACTCGGGAAGGATCCGCTCGCCAAAAGCGATTAAATACTAGGTCTTCTTGACCAGGCTTCAGGCCCACCCCGTGGTCGATAACCGCGACGGATACAGCCTCGTCATTTTCACGGCACAGCAAGGTGACGGGTTTGCCCTCAGAATGGTCAATTGCGTTGGCCAAAAGATTACGAAGGATTCGCTCGATACGACGGGAATCGCCCTTGATCTCTACCGGATTTTCAGGGACATCAATGATGATGTCTACTCCGAGCTCTTGGGCAAGATGGTCTACTTGCTGATGCGCTGAAGAAATACAAATTCGAATATCGAGGGTTGTTTCGGCAAGATCAGCTACACCGGCATCATGGCGCGAGATCTCCAGCAGATCCGCCAACAACGCCTCAAAGCGATCAAGTTCACGCACCATCAACTCCGAGGCTCGTCGAGTGCCAGGAGAAAGGTCATCGGCTTCGTCCACAATGAGATCAGCAGCCATACGTACCGTTGTCAACGGGGTACGCAGCTCATGTGAGACATCCGACGTAAACTGTTTTTGCAGGTTGCCGTATTCTTCCAGCTGATGAATCTGCCGCGACAAAGACTCCGCCATCGAGTTAAAGCTCATCGCTAGTCGTGCCATCTCATCTTCACCCGTAACCACCATGCGTTCGCGCAGATGACCCGAACTGAAACGCTCGGCAATACGCGAAGCCGAACGCACAGGAGTAATTACCTGCTGTGTGAGCAACCATGTGATTCCCACGAGGAGCACAACAAGGACTACCGCTGCACCGGAAAATAGGCCGCGTAGCAGCGCAAGAGTTGCCTCATCCGATTCCATCGACAACACCAAATACACCTGGGTGTTGGGAATATCAGAAGCCGTAGGGCTACCAATGATGAGGGCTTTGTATGTGCTGCCATCAACACGGTCAATAGTGGCAAATTGATACGAGACTTGCCCTTGGTCTACAAAGCTACGCAATCGTTCAGGAATGCGGTAGCCATCAGGAGAAGTAACAGTGGATCCATCGGGGTTAGACACCACAAGAACAGGCTCATAGGCAGCCGTATCGTCCGCGCTTGTTGCCCTACTGGTCAGTACCGCGCGCGCGGAATTGAGTCGAACTTGCACGCTGCTCGATGAGCCTGTTGATTCAATCTGTTGCTCGACTGAAGCACGGGCTCGATCAATTTCAGAACTGGCAACATCCAGTTTTGTGTTAACCAATCGCTGGGTAACAAAACTGACCAAGACAAATGCCAGCACCATCATCACCACGAGTGAAGCGGCAAAAATGGAGCCTAGAACCTTAAATTGCAACGAGGTACGCCACAGTTCTGCAATGCGATGACGTACCCGAGAAACACCCCGATAAATAGCGAGCTACTCCTGCCCTGTCTTATACCCCACTCCGCGCACTGTTAACACGATGTGCGGGTTTTCTGGGTCTTTCTCGATCTTTGAGCGCAGTCGCTGCACATGGACATTCACCAGTCTCGTGTCTGAGGCATTGCGATAGCCCCAAACTTTTTGCAGAAGTTCCTCACGTGTGAACACCTGCCCTGGTTTGCTTGCAAGCTCAAGCAGCAAATCAAACTCTAAAGGAGTGAGTTGAATTACCTCATCTCCTCGAGTGACTTCGTGGCCTAGGACGTCGATCGTAAGATCCCCGATCTCAATGGTTTCGGACGGAGAGTCCTCTGTACGACGCAAGCGTGCACGTAGTCGAGCGATGAGTTCTTTCGGCTTAAACGGCTTGTTGATGTAGTCATCTGCACCCGATTCCAAACCAAGGACTACGTCCACGGTGTCGGTTTTCGCCGTGAGCATGACGATAGGAACTGCCGATTCCTGCCGGATTATCCTACAAATGTCGATGCCGTTCATACCAGGCAGCATCAAATCGAGTAGGACTAGATCAGGCGATTCTGTCCTAAAGGCATCAACTGCTACTGCCCCATCAGTGACCGCGACCGGCTCAAATCCCTCGGCCTCCAGCACGATGGTCAGCATCTCTGAAATCGCAGGATCATCGTCGACAACCAAAATTTTCGGTGCCATACCGTCCGTGGTCCTTTCCATGTAAGCGGCTCACATGCGAGCCCAATAAGCGTCTTAGCACCTCATCGTAGTCTCAGTTATGCACTGAGCGCTTGAATAATTCGTTGTGCCACCGTATCCGGTGACTCATCTGGGTGTACTAGCAGCCATGGAGACATCCATTTTTGCTGTGCCAGCGACTCATACGCTTGGAAGGTTCGTTCCTGTAGACCAGCATCTTCCTCATAGCGGTCTAGTTTGCGAGATGCGTCGGCAGCCTCGCGGCGTTGCGTCCGCTGCGCGGCTAATTCCGGAGAGGTATGCAGCAAAATATGAATATCGGGTACCGGTAAGCCCAATTCCTCAAATTCGAGTTCTTGAACCCACTGCACCATGGCATCATTTCGAGTTCGCGCAGCTGAATAAGCAGCGTTAGAAGCCACGTAGCGATCCAACAGCACTACTTTCGACGTCCCGACATAATGCCCCAGCACCGCCTTTGCGTCGTAGCGGTCCAGCGCAAACAGCGTAGCCATCGCGTAGGCAGAATCAGTCAGATCTCCCATCGAGCCATATAAGGCACGCTGCGCAAGCTTGGCATGAATGGACTGCTCGTAGCGCGGGAAACCGATCACATCGGCGTCGAAACGCTCCTTGAGGGCGCTGACCAAAGTGTTCTTGCCAGCGCCATCAATACCCTCAATCGCGATGATCATTAGTAGCGGTAGTGCTCCGGCTTGTAAGGGCCAGCAACATCGACTCCGATGTATTCGGCTTGTTCCTTTGTCAGTTCGGTGATCGTGCCACCCAATGCCTCGACATGGATACGAGCGACCTTCTCGTCCAAGATCTTTGGCAGGCGGTATACCTCGTTGACGTATCGGCCATCGTTTTGGAACAGCTCAATTTGTGCAATGGTCTGGTCGGCAAAGGAAGTAGACATCACAAAGCTAGGGTGACCGGTTGCATTGCCCAAATTCAGAAGGCGACCTTCAGACAACACCACAATGGACTTGCCGTTAGGCAACGTGAACTCATCAACCTGTGGCTTGATGGTCACACGCGAAACATCATCGCGGTGCAGTAACGAGGCCATGTCGATCTCATTGTCAAAGTGGCCGATGTTGCCCAACACTGCGTGATCTTTCATAGCGAGCATCTGCTCAAAGGAGATGATGCCCATGTTGCCAGTCGCAGTAATCACAATGTCGGCATCGCCAATAGCTTGATCAACATGGACCACTGGGAAACCATCCATCAAAGCCTGCAAAGCATTGATCGGATCAGCTTCGGTGACCTTTACGCGTGCACCCTGGCCAGCCATGGCTTCTGCACAGCCCTTGCCCACATCGCCATAGCCACAGATCAGCACGTTCTTTCCGCCCATCAGCATATCGGTGGCGCGGTTGATTCCGTCGATAAGCGAATGGCGAGTGCCGTACTTGTTGTCAAACTTGGACTTGGTCACTGCATCGTTGACGTTCATTGCAGGGAACGGCAAAACGCCTTCTTCTGCGAAATGGTAGAGACGGTGGACACCAGTGGTGGTTTCTTCCGTCACGCCCTTGACGGACTCGGCAATGGCGGTCCATTTACCAGGCTGCTCTGCCAAGGTCTTGCGCAACATGCCAAGGAATGCTTGGTACTCATCCGAGTCGCCTTCTTCGACTGGTGGGACCATGCCAGCTTCCTCGAACTGCTTACCGCGGATCACAGCCATGGTGGCATCGCCACCATCGTCCAAGATCATGTTAGGAAGCTCATCGCCCCAGCTAAAGATCTTATCTACGCAGTCCCAGTACTCTTCGAGCGTCTCACCTTTCCACGCAAACACCGGGACACCTTGGGGGTCTTCAGGAGTGCCATGCGGACCAACGACGACAGCTGCGGCAGCCTCGTCCTGAGTAGAGAAAATATTGCAGGAAGCCCAACGCACCTGAGCGCCCAAGGCAACTAGAGTCTCGATAAGCACTGCGGTCTGAACCGTCATATGGATCGAACCGGTGATTCGAGCGCCCGCCAATGGCTGCTCTTGCTTGTATTCCTCACGCAACTGCATAAGGCCAGGCATTTCATACTCGGCTAGACGAATCTGGTGGCGGCCGGCCTCAGCCAAGCTGAGGTCTTTCACGTTGTAATCAAAAGCAGCCATCGTGGCTATTCTCTCCTTGGGGAAATTGCGTCAAAAAAGGGAGTGCAGAAACAAATCGAACCCAGCCTACAGGTAGCACGTGACACACAAGCTGGGAAAAGAAACTTAGCTTAGTGCCTCGGTAAATGCCTCGAGGTCATGCTCGGTTTCCACCGTGTCGAGCAAGGAAGCTGCAACCTCATAGAGCTCCTCGTCGCCTTCGCCGATATTGGCACGGATGAATGAGTGTTCGTTGACTGCGTCGGCATCAGTAAATGGTGCACCAGCCCAGATAGCAACAATGGTGGCTGCTGCGCGCCCGTTTTGGCGCTCGTCTTCCGAAACATTGCCCTCGCCGGCAGCAAGAACACATGCGTCGCGGATAGCCTCGACAACTTCTTCCGTGTCCAAATCATTGAGTTCGTCGAGAAAATCAGCGTTGACTTCTTCCAACAAAATCTCGGTTTCCCATGCAGACATGGTGTAGATACCTTTCCAAAAGTCTCAGACGTATTCGTCATTCCATGCTCAACGCATAATCTGCGGCTTCAAAATCAGACGAACACGATGAAAATTGCAATGTTTTCCTATAGGGACAAGTTATACCCATAAAGACTAATGCGCGTTCCTTGCACACCCAACTGTGCAGGGAACACTCTTGCCGTCGAGCAACACATATGCACTCTTCCTCATAAATAATTTTTATGATAGCGTGACTTTTGTTATCAAAATGTGACACAGTAGTCACTGTGACGCATCCGAGTATCCACGACGTCTACCTAGCAGCCATGCGCGCTGCTGACTCGCGTGAGGAGAACCAGTGACCATGACCAACACCCGACGCTTTGCCATTTTCATTGCCTCGGGAGTCTCCGCCGCGGTTTTTATTGGCGTCGCAGTGTGGAAGTTCGGAAGCACCGACAACTTAGCCAGCAAAAATGAATCCATTGCCGGCCCTGCTGCCGTAGCAACCACATCAGCCTCTGGTACTCCAGTTGCTCATAGCACCAGTACCGACAAACCGGCCCCTTCGGCGACAGCCACACCAGACGTCTCCAGCCAAGACTCCCTATCCCACCGCGCAATGACGCAACCTGGCTCAGCCACCGAAATGCACTCCCAACGGTGGGAAGAAGATATTGCAAAGCAGTTGCGCAACAATGAGTTGCCACACACGGCAAAAACGCGACGCCTTCCTACTTACGACGCCGACCAGCCAGCAACAACGACGCATTCAACAGCACAAGCCACACCAGAAAACGCTACGTCGAGCGCTCCTGCGACACCATCAACGCCTCGCAGCGAAGGATCAGTGCCTACCCCAGATCACAACACTGAAACATCGGCACCAAACAGCACTCCACAGGCCCCGCCCGCTCAACCCCAACTCTTAGATCAACTTCCCCACATTGAGCTACCAAAGGTGCTTCCTGCACCTCCAGTAGCTCCTGCCCCACCTGTAGCTCCTGCACCGCAGGCTGATACCCCGACTTCTATCGTAGAGGAATCAACTGTTCCACTAATACCGAAGCTTCATTTGTCCAGCGGAACCTCTCGCGAAAATCGCAGTGCTGAAGAAACCCCACAAACCGCAGATCCGCGCAAGCAAAATGCAAAACCTAGCCCCGCACCATCTACTGATGCGCGCCCCGCGGCTCCCACTGCGCAGTAATAGCGCAGCTCAGAGCCTGCTAAAGCTATACGGAAGCGACGAAAAGCTCACCTGATCCTGTAACTTCAACTGCTGGATCGTCAGCAGAAATCCACAGTGCTTGGGTAGGTGCTAGCACGACATCATTAATAGTCAACTCACCGGAGGTGCACACCGCGATCATCGGGCCATCATGCTCGAGACGCGCATCATGCTCTGTCTCAGAATCGATGTGCAAACATTGAAGCGCAAACTCATTAATAGGAACCTCGTAACGGCCATCCACAGACCGCACAATGGGATCCTCGAGAGACTCAAAACGAAGCACTCGAACCAACTCGGGAACATCAACATACTTAGGGGTAAGACCACCACGCAGTACGTTATCCGAGTTTGCCATGATCTCTACGCCCAAACCTTTGACATAAGCATGCAGGTTACCGGCACTGAGGTAAATGGCTTCTCCCGGTTGGAGCACCACATAGTTGAGCAATAACGCCCCCAGAACTCCGATGTCATTGGGGTAGCGATCATTAAGCTGGGCAACATTGCGAGCCGCTACCTGGATCCACTCAGGACTCGTGGTGCTCAGCCCGTCGATAGCCTCGATAATGGCGGCAATAAGCTGCTGGCGACTTGCTACGGGGATCGTGATCCATGTGGTAAACAGCGCACGAAGATTCTCGCCTTCATGTTCTGGGGAAGAATCGAGCATTCCTACGTAGCGGTTGAGCTTCTCGCACTGCAATGCTTGGAAAAGCTCCCGAGTTTTATCCAATGGCCGGAAACCTGCCATCGCATGGAACTCAGTAAGTGCTACCAAAAGCTCTGGCTTATGGTTGTCATCCTTGTAGTTTCGGTTGCTCGCACCAAGCGCAATGCCGAGATCATTTTCGCGGCTAAATCCTTCTTCTGCCTGCTGCTTTGATGGGTGTGCCTGCAAGGATAACGGTTGATCCGCGGCGAGAAGTTTAAGAAGGAATGGAAGTCGGTGACCGTGCTCGGTAACAACACGGTGCCCTAGCTGCGTGGCAGGGTCTTGTGCAATGACGTCAGCAAGAGTCCGCTCGCCATCAATCACAGACGGACCACTTGGATGAGCCCCGTACCAGAGTTCTGCGATGGGCCGAGAATCGGCCGCATCTCCCCGAAGCTGTTGAATTAGCGTTCGAGAGCCCCAAGCATAGGCTTGAGTTGCTGGTGCTAGTAGCTGCATCGTAGTTGTTCCTCCACAACAAGTATCCCCCGAGATGTTTTATGCATCTGTGGCACCAAAAAATGCCGTCGCTGCATAACCTCGAGCCAACATCCTGATGACACCATCACGCTCATGCGTGGTGTCCTCCGATACTTGGCTTCGTGCCCACGTCACCGTCTCCGCACTTAGCCACAACACAGTGTGCAGTGGTAACTCGGAGTTCGATGATGGCGGGGCATCAAACTCGGGATCATAAAAAATATTTTGTTCTTTAGGTTCTAAACGCGGCAGAGCCACTTCTAGTTCCTGTGCTTCCATGCTTGCCGACGCCCTTCCGAACGCCGTCCACAAAGCGGACATGGTATCAGCCAACGACGCTGCAACTAAACCTCGACCGCTATGAATCACACGGCCTGATAAAAGTGCCAGTTGACGGGCAGGATTTACTAATTGATCCCGCTTCGGTGAGCATTCTTGCAGCTCACGGTCAGCGTGATCGGCGCTCACGTTTAACTCAGCACTGATGTCTCCCGCTGCTCGCACAGTGTGATCAAGACAACGTAAAACCGCAGTGACAACCGCAAAGACGCGAGCAGGGCTTAGCCCTTGCACAAGCGGCAACGCCGGTACCACTATCGCAGCCACGTCCTCAGCATCAGCAGCTATATGCCCATGAGGTGCACAGGCCACCACCACGTGGCAGCCACGACGTGCCGCAGTCACAATACTTTGCGAAAGTCCATCGTGATCTGCACGTTCACTGATTGCCACCACAATGTCTAAGGATCCGGCAAAGCGCGGTAGTTGATCGCTAATGTGTACGGGGCATCCCATAGGTTCTGCAACTGCGAGCGCTAATCGAGCCGCAGCTCTGCCCCAGTGCTCGGGACATAAGATGATGACGCTTCGCGGCTGCAACGTACAGAGTTGTTGAGCTTGTTCAGATTCGCACCACTGCGCTACAGCCCGTATCTGTGCGCCTTCATGCGCAATGTCATAGAAAGCAACGGCTAGTGGGTCATATGCCCCACTAGCCGTTGGTGTAGTCCACGAAGAAGTATGCATCAGTGGCCATTATAGGCTTCGCCACTGTGATGCTTCTTCTCCTAAAGATTATGCGCGAATGATAGCGAGAATCTCTTCGACGAGCGCTGCCACTTCTTGGTCGGTTTCAGCCTCAACATTGAGCCGTAGCAGGGGTTCGGTGTTCGATGCACGAACATTAAACCAAGCCTTGGTGTCCTTGAGTTCTACAGTGACACCGTCGAGGCGATCAACGCTTTCGATACGATCGGCAAAGGCATCTAGTACCGCTTGGGTACGCTCTGCCTGTGCTTCGGAGCTTGCCAGCCTAGAGTTGATCTCTCCGGATGCTTGGTAACGGTTGTACTGATGCATGAGCTCCGAAAGCGGCTTATCTTGGCCACCTAGAGCCGCCAAAACGTGCATGGCAGCAAGGATTCCGGAGTCAGCGTTGAAGAACTCCGAGAAGTAGTAGTGCGCGGAATGCTCGCCACCGAATACTGCGGAGTGCTCAGCCATTTGGGCTTTGATAAAGGAGTGTCCCACGCGAGTACGTACGGCGCTACCACCGTTTTCTGCGATGATTTCCGGCACAGACTTCGATGTAATCAGGTTGTGGATTACTGTTGCGCCTGGGTGTTGTGCCAAATAGCGTTCAGCGACGATGGCACAAATGGCCGAAGGGCTGACCGGCTGGCCAAGCTCATCGACAACAAAGCAGCGATCCGCATCTCCGTCGAATGCTAGACCGATGTCAGCACCGACCTCAGGGGTGAACTTTTGCAGATCCACCAAGTTCTTCGGGTCTAGTGGGTTGGCCTCATGGTTAGGGAACGTACCGTCGAGTTCAAAGTAGAGCGGTTTAATCTCAAGTGACAGACCCGCAAATACTTCAGGAACGGTGTGGCCACCCATGCCATTGGCGGCGTCAACAGCCACAACCAGCGGACGAATGTTGGACAAATCGACCAAGTTGCGCAGGAATGCTGCGTAATCAGCCAAGGTGTCTCGATGTGAGATTTCGCCTTGTGGACCATCAAATGCTGGGATTCCGTCGACAAGCATGTCGATGATCTGCGCCAACCCGGTTTCTTGTCCCACGGGACGGGCGCCACTGCGGCACATCTTGATGCCGTTGTACTCGGCAGGGTTGTGGCTCGCCGTGAACATCGCGCCAGGGCAATCCAGCTCGCCCGAGACGCAGTACAGCTGGTCGGTAGAGGTAAGCCCCAGTTGGATGACATTGACGCCCTGAGATACCACACCGCGAGCGAAGGCGTCGGCAAGCTCTGGCGAAGATGGCCGCATGTCATGACCGATGGCAACCTTAGCTGCGCCTTCACCGCGCATCAGCGCACCAAACGCTGCGCCAACCTCTGCAATGAAGTCGCTGTCGATGTCAACGCCGACGACGCCGCGGACGTCATATGCCTTAATCACCTTCGTTACCGATTCACGGGTACGCATGAAAGAAAATCCCACCTTTCAGGGATGCACAAAAGTATTCACAGGGATTCTACCCCCTAGGACGGATACGAGTCCGCCCGCAGTCCAGCTTTATGCCCTAATCGTTATCGTCATCGTCTTCAGGTTCCGGCACAACGCTCAGATGCGCACGCCGCCCACGCTGACGCTTGACGCGATTAATGGGATGGTTACCGCCAATGTCCTCTGGAACAGGGGTATCTACCCGAATGGGATCAACCAAACCAGAAGCGTGTGTTCCCGCTTCTCGCACAGCTTCTGCCAACGCGGTGAGGTCCGACTCATCATCAAATGTGAGGTCCTCATGAACCAACTCCCAACCCAGTGGTGCTGTGGTTCGCGCTGCATGCGCCTCACACAGATCCCAACTATGGGGATCATCATTAGGTGACAAGGGACCAACCACCGCCGTTGATCGCGCATAGGCGTATGTCAGCGTAGCCACCGCGGGCTTACCGCAACCGGGACGAGAACAACGACGGATATGATTCACGGTGATTAAGTCTAGACTGCAACTTGAGGTTTAGGTAGTAACGAGCACATCGGCGCGCTATCGCCACCATAGACACGCAACACATTATCCTGATCCCCATGACTCAGCGGCTACATAGGGATCGACATGATCGCGGAGTACGCGGCCCGCTTTTCTCCAGCGCACTGCCACGTTACCGCTCCAGACGGCAGCGTTTCGACGCCACCGTCCTTGAGGCATACGCGCCCCTGCAACAACGCTACGCCGCACAATTAACCCACCTTGATATTGCCGTGGATACCGTTCCACGCATGCGCCTGGGCTTTGATCCCGCACTTGTGCCCGATGAAGTCGTAGCCGATGGCCCCGTCCCCTTAGGGCGCGTTATCCCAGCGGGCGTGGATTCTTCAGGCCGCCCCACCCGTGCTCGCCTCGTTCTCTTCCGCATGGCTATCGAGCAACGGGTGGTCAGTGCACAAGAGCGCCGTGAGCTCGTCACCACCGTCTTGACTGCCCTAGTGGCCAATTACCTTAATATCTCACCAACAGATATTGACCCGAATTTCCAGTGGTAGACATCAGCAAAACCCCTCTGCCACATATTTCGTAGCAAAGGGGTTTGATGCTGCATGCTCTCAGAGCTAAGCGCTACCCAATCTCACGCTTTAGTCGACGACGCTCACGCTCGGAAAGGCCTCCCCAAATACCGAAGCGCTCATCGTGCTCCAATGCGTATTCAAGGCATTCATCCCTTACCGCACAGGCTTGGCAGATACGTTTTGCCTCACGAGTCGATCCGCCCTTTTCAGGAAAGAATGCCTCTGGGTCAGTTTGCGCACAAAGCGCTTGTTCTTGCCATTCCTGCTCAACCGCACCAAAGAGCTCATCAATGGATAGGTCAAGCGCTGCGCGAGTCCGAGGCGCGGCGTTACTGGCCATATCTTCCACGCCACACTCCTCTCCTCGTATTGTTCAGTATTGACAGGCTCCCATAAACCCTGATGCATGGGTTGGGAGCGATTCCGCCTACACAAGGCGAATTACATAACTGAGATTCAACACGCCAACACAAGATAACGTCAACCTGAACATGTAATTCCGATCGGAAAAATCGCATTTCCGCAGGTTGTTAACTTCATTAGTCACACCAGTAACATTGCCACCACCATAGGGGTATACGGTGGGGGTACTACATATAGTGGTGCCTCTAAAAATACTTCGCTAGTCGGCTCATTATCGGCGTGTCGTATAAAAGTGTTTGAACACAAACGTGCTAGCACTCAGCAGCTACTAAGAAATCGCTTCAGCCAGCCTCCATAAAATGCGAAAGCTCCCACCACAACGAGGGGGTCTACCCTGCCGTGGTGGGAGCCTATGACTAGGTTGCGCTAGGTATTACTGCAGCTTAGGCATCCGAACTAAAACGGATACCAGCAGTTGGAATCACAACTCCTGGCCACACACGCATGCCGTCGCGAAGCTCACAACGTGCACCGATTTCCGCGCCTTCACCAATCACACAGCCGGTAATGCGAGCATTGGCTCCAATACGAGCACCATGCCCAATAATCGAATCTTCAATCACAGCACCCGGCTCAATGGTCACACCATCAAACACCACGGTGTCGTCCAAACGACAGCCCGCACCGATTTCAGTGCCGCGACCAATCACGGTACCGCCCAAAAGCAACGCACCATCGCTAACACCAGCGGATTCGTCGACAAGGCACTCCCCCGTCTTACCTTCCAACAACGGCGACGGCGCAATACCACGAACCAAATCTGACGAACCGCGCACGAAGTCAGAAGGAGTACCCATGTCGCGCCAATATGCATTGTCTACATAACCGAACACGCGGCGTCCCTCCTCCAGCAAGCGTGGGAAAGTCTCGCGCTCCACAGACACCACTCGATCTGCAGGGATCTCACCGATCAGCTCACGACGGAACACATAGCAACCAGCATTAATCTGGTCCGTTGGTGGATCCTCGGTCTTTTCCAAGAAAGCAGAAACTCGTCCCTCAGCATCAGTGGGCACACAACCAAACGCACGAGGATCTGGAACTCGTACCAAATGCATGGTCACATCAGCGTTTTTGGCATGGTGAGCATCAAGGATTCCACCAAGATCAGTGCCGCCAAGAACATCGCCGTTAAACACCATCACGGTGTTAGCACGAAGCTTGTCATACACGTTCCGAATGCCGCCACCGGTACCCAATGGCTTATCCTCCACCACGTACTCAATCTCCAAGCCGAGATCAGCACCATCACCGAAGTAGTCCTCAAACACCTCCGCCTTAAACGACGTACCCAGCACCACATGCGTGATACCGGCAGCCTTGATACGCGCAAGCAAATGCGAAAGGAACGGCACACCTGCCGTAGGCAGCATGGGCTTTGGAGTCGACACAGTCAGCGGACGCAACCTAGTGCCCTTACCTCCAACAAGGATCACAGCATCTGTGTCGCTGCGCAGTGTTGTTTCAGTCATTAGTTTCGAGTGCCTTTACTTATCGGTGTAGAAGGATTATCCCCATCGCATAAACACAACAATTGCTTTGCACCAACGTTATGCCGTAGCCGAGGGTCCTTACTTCAAGGTAAATAGTGTAACAATCCTAGAAAAGTAAGTTAATTATTGAACTCACTTGAACTTCGCAGCCGCCACCGCAACTACCGCGCGAAGTTTCAAACCTACTCGCAGCAGGACACGTAACGGCAGGTAACGAAGCCCCGGATGGCGATCTGCTTGGAAACGATACGCCGAATCGTGATGCGCAGGAAGCATCTTCTCTGGGTGCTTACCAGCCGCGTGCCCAACAGCATGCGTAATCACCGCATCGGGACAAAAGACGTTATCAAAACCCGCACGGCCAAATCGATCACCAAGATCCACATCTTCCATGTACATGAAGTAGCGTTCATCAAAGCCACCGATCTGCTCGAAAGCATCCCAGCGCACTAGCAAACACGATCCCGACAACCAGCCAGCCGTACGCTCAGTAGTCATGTCTCGGTTATCACGATATGCCCGCGACCATGGGTTAGAAGGCCACACCGAGCTAAACAACGCATGTCCCACGCCATTTTTGATGGTGGGCACTTGGCGCGCTGATGGATACGCCGAGCCATCAGATTGGCGAATATACGGCCCAATATCCGCTGCTTGCGGATGACGAGAAGCACACTGCACCATGGCGTCGATAGAACTTGGTTCAAAAACCACATCGGGATTAGATAACACGAAAAATTCCGCATTGATCTTTCCAGATTCCCTCAGCGGCGCAAGCTTGCGCACAGCCGCATTAATTGCTGAACCGTATCCAATATTTCCGCCCGTGGGGAAAAATTCCACTGAAGGATCTGCCTGCGCAGCCGCCTCTGGCACACCATCTACTGAGCCGTTATCCGCCAACACAACATACGTGGGCTGTGCAGTCGCCTCTTTTACAGAAGACAAAAACGCGCCCAAGTGTTTGCCAGGCGAATATGTCACAGTAATGATTGCTAAAGCTGGTTCAGTGGAATTACTCACGGCAATCAGCCTAGCGGTGTACGTCCACCAGATAGGGAGTGCCACGCGGTGTAAACCCATCACGGTGTGGCTGGGACACGAGGATAAAGAAAAAAGTTACTGATTTAAAGGTATCTCCCCTAAACTTTGAGCAGATCGTGAACTTGATTTTCTTCGGAGCACCCCACAATGTCAGATAATTTTCGCCGTAACCGTGCGATCCAGGCACCACCACCAGCAGGCCCAACCACGGCACAGGCAGGACCAAAACCTGTCAAAGTGCTGCTGTCCTTATTATCTGCCTTAGTGCTGATCGTCTCGGCAGCTGGTTATTTCACTGTTGGACGAATCGGTAACACGGTCGCTTCTGCCGGCAACCTCGTACTCGGCGGCGATAAAGGCATGAAAGAAGCTGCCGACGGCGCCACCGACATCCTGCTCGTTGGCTCCGACTCGCGTACGGATGCCCAGGGTAATCCGCTCACTCCGGAAGAAATCGAGTTGTTGCACGCAGGCGACGAGGAAAACGACAACACCGACACCCTCATGGTTATTCGCGTGCCTAACGACGGCTCCTCTGCCACCGCGATCTCAATTCCTCGTGACACCTATGTGCATGATGAAAACGAGGGCAACCTCAAGATCAATGGTGTCTACCGCGCCTACAAAAACCGCAAAGCTTCCGAACTAGTCAATAGTGGGGAAAGCGATCAAAAGCACATTGACGAACTATCCAAGGAAGCTGGACGCAAGGCTCTCATCTCTAGCATCTCCGATCTCACTGGTGTCACCGTTGACCATTACGCAGAAGTAGGCCTCCTCGGGTTCGTACTGCTCACCAATGCTGTTGGTGGCGTCGACGTTTGTCTTAACAACGACGTTTACGATGAGTTTTCTGGTGCAGACTTCAAAGCCGGCCAACAAACCCTACGCGACGGTCAAGCTCTCGCATTCGTTCGCCAACGCCACGGTCTACCACGCGGTGACCTTGATCGTATTGTTCGCCAGCAAGCGTTTATGGCATCGCTTGTTGCCAAAGTTCTTTCTTCGGGCACACTGACCAACCCATCCAAGCTCTCCGATCTAGGTGAGGCAGTATCTCGCTCCGTGGTGATCGATAAAAACTGGGACGTCATGAGCTTTGCCAACCAACTCCAAAACTTGGCCGGTGGCAACGTAAAATTCAACACCATCCCCGTGACATCCATTGATGGCGTAGGCGATTATGGCGAATCCGTGGTCACCGTGGATAAAAACCAAGTCCACCAATTCTTCGATCGCCTCCTCAACGGCAACAACGGCGAAGAAGCCCCAACCTCGGATAGCGAAGCACCGGCAGAAAACCCCCACACGTCCACCACTATCGACGTGCTCAATGCCACCAGCACCACCGGGCTTGCTTCGCAAGTAGCAGGCCATCTCTCCGCAAAGCACTACACCATCGGCAACATCGGCAATGCATTAGAAGGCATGTACCACGAAAGCCAAATTGTTGCCGCCGACCCAAACAATGAAGCAGTCAAGGCTATTGCCGCCGAACTCGGAGGCCTACCCATTACCCAGCGCAGTGACCTAGATGCCGATTCCGTCGTCGTTGTTATCGCATCCGATTACTCTGGCCCAACCGGCGATGGCGCAGAATCATCTGACTCTTCTAGTAGCACCACCACCGTTGGCAAGCCTGGCAGCGACGAAGGCGAAGCAATTGTCTCCCCTGAAATCGACGCCGGTGGGCAAGGACCTCGCTGCGTGAACTAGCATGAGCAGGCATGGAGCTACTCGCAAACATCCTTGCCACTGAACCCGCCGCCCCACGTGTCACCGTGTATAACGAAGACACTGGGGCGCGTCTTGATTTCTCCGGAATCACCCTCGATAACTGGTCCGCAAAAGTAGCCAACATGCTGCGCGAAGAATCCGGACTCGACGCCGGCGCCACCATCTGCATCGACCTGTCACCAAGTTGGCAATCAATCGCCATCGCCCTCGGTGCGCTCGCAGCCGGAATCACACCACACTTTGGCGCCACGAGCGATCATCCAGAATCCGAAGCACTATTTGTAACGCCAGACCACACAGTCAGCGGAGACGTCGATACGTATCTTGTCACCGACGACCCCTTCGGCCGCGGCGTGGAAGAATGCGGCGCAACACTGCCCGACGGAGCCATCGACTTCGCCCCCACCGTGCGATTCTACGGCGACCAATTCTTCGAACCCACCCCACGCATCCAAGACCTCACCGCCACCAACCCACTCCAGCCCAACACCCGACTCATCAGCCGCGGCTGGACCGACCTCGACGGCTTCACCCACGCAGTTATCAACCCCCTCGCCGCCGGCGGCTCAGCAGTCATCGTCGCAGGCACCCCCACCCCCGAGCGTATCGACGCCATCTGCGCCGCCGAAAAAGTCAGCGCACGAAACCTCTAACGCGGCTCCCGTGGAGCAAGCTGAACCTGCTGCACCAAATTGAATTCGGCGATCGTAGCCAACGACTCCTGGGCCGACTTCTCATCCAACACCTCCATGGCGTAGCCATTCTGCAGCAGCACAAACTGCCCCACCTGCACCTCCGGCACATACATCACCGAACACGGCCGCTGCTCACCAGCCATATCCACCACCGCCATCGGCAATGGGCCATCAAGAACCTCAACAACACGCGCTGGAATACCAAGACACATCTGCTCTAGTTTCCTTTCTCAATCACAACGCCCATATGCCCCTCCGGAGCCGAACTACACGGCAAACATGGATTCGCCGTCCTAATCGAATTCTCCACGCTCAGTTCTACTCCCCTATCCGAATCCTGTTGCAACGACGCCTCCAACATCGACGCCAACCACGCCTCATTTTGAGCAGTCGGAGTCAAAATCTGACAATCCACCAACACGCCATCCTCATTAGCGACGTAACGATGCACCAGCAATCCCCGTGGACCTTCAACCGCGCCAACTCCAATTCCGGAAAGAATCGACGATTCTTTCCGGAATTCTCCTTCGCACAACCGCGGATCGGCGATGATGCGTCGGATCTCAGCCAGTGACCGCGGCACCATCGCTTCTCCGTGAGCGTAGGGGCCTACGCGATAAGGATGACCATGGACCAGTGGTCGAGGCGCAGGATCGCCAGGGCGTGATTCTGCTACATGGTCAGCCCAGGTTTGCAGATCAAAGGTGATGCGTTCTTCACCAGAACGAGCGGTGACATGATCGCCAAGGGGGTCGAGGGTTCCATGACTGGTGAGCATCATGTCGAAACCGTCGTAAGGAACTGGTTCAAATGACTCCTCGTAATTTTCCGGTAGGCGCAGCTCTGCGAGTGCCTGCGGATCTGGAAGTGCACGCACACCACCGGGGATCGCAACGTCAGGGAAATGGCCAGGCGAACCTGCAGCAGCCATTACTGCCTTGCCAAGGCGCTTGATGTCCATATCGGGGGAAGCATAAAGAATCGACCCGTGGTGAAGCAGCAATCGAACAAGTTGTGCGGATTGGGGAACTTCTACGCCACAGAGGGCGTCGAGTGCTCGTACCCCCGCGAGGTGATGAGCGACTGGGCATAGTCCGCAGAGTCGTTTGACGATGTCTGGTACTTCAGCAACGTTACGACCGACGAGCATGGGGTCGAGACGCGGCAAGCCAGAAAGATCAAAGTATGCACCCGAATCGGTGTACACCACCTTGGCTTCGAAGGGATCAACGAACTGATCCAAGCGCAGTGTTGTACTCACTGGTTATAGCTCCTCATAATGGTTATATGCATGAACTTGGACTGTTATCTGGTGTGGTGTCTGCGACGGAATCGTCGATTCCTTCCGGAAAGAATCGACGAGTCCTTCGGATAGCGCTACGCGTCGGCGCGCGTTTGGGGGCGATTCCGGAGGCCTTGGAAGGCGCGTGGCCGATCGCTTCGAGTGGCAGTGCATGCGATGGTGCTGAGCTTCTCATTGATTTTATTCCCGCATCGGTGTGGTGTCCGCAGTGTGATGGTGAGGTGGAAATCGATGAGTTTTTTGCGTTGTGTTGTCCGGTGTGTGGAACCCCGACGGCTGATTTGCGGTCGGGGCGGGAGTTTGAGATTGCTTGGGTGGATATTGAAGATCCCAAGGACGAAGAACCTTAATTCGCGTGGGCGGCTTCGAGACGTTGCCATTCAGCGATGACGTCTCGGGCTGCGTCGGTGGCGGTTTCGATAGCGTCTGTTACTGCTTGGCTGAGGCCTACGTGAAGGTCGCAGTGCTCGACGACGATTCCCACTACTGCTACCTCGTTGGGTTCACGGCCAAGAAGGCGTGCTGCAGAAAGCAGGTCGAGCAGACCTACTTGGTGTGGGGATAGCCGTGAGCTCAGCAGACGTGGGATCTGGTCGCCGTGGAGGCGAACAACATCGCCTGGCGCGCCTGGACCTGTGACGGCGTCGAGAAGCAGAAGTTTGTCTGCGTCTTGGACTATGGGGAGCAATTCCATGCCGGAGGTGCCGCCGTCGATGTAGTTGGGGGCGGCGGGGTCGGATGTGGATAGTCGCGGAACCCAGTCAAGGTCATTGGTAATGCCTTGGAGACGGCGCAAAACTGCGAGGTCTGCGCCGTCGTCTCCCATGACTGGGTTTCCTACTCCGATTACTGTGATCACGCTGTTTTCGTTATCCGATCTCTGGGGCGTCGACTGGGCGCGCACCTCGACGCATCCATACGGCACCGTTGAACATAGAGGAGACACCTCCATGGCGTTCGAGGGCGTCGGCACGCACAGCTAGGTAGACGTGAATGATTACGAACGCCCAGATGATGTACATGATCACGGCGTGAATCAGACGAATCACGGGGATTCCCCACCAGTGTGCTGGGTAGGACATCATGATCCAGAACCAGTTGGTTTGGTTGGCAAGGCCGTAAAGGGTCATGCCGGTGACCATCTGTGCCAAACACAGCACGTAGATGCCGGTATAGGACAGCTGCTGAAGTGGGTTGTGTGCCAAGAATAGCGGGCCGTGGCGTTTGATAAACGCGTAGTACTGGATGATGCCCAACAGGTTTTTAAAGTCCTGTTTGTTATTTAGTGGCCAGAAGGCTCGCCAGCGCATTTGTCGGTCTTTGGACGTAAATGCCAAGACCACACGGGAAATCCCTAGGGCGATCCAGAGGAACCCTGCAACAAAGTGGATGAGACGAATCCAGCCCATCATGTAGCCCACGTCGCCGCCGGTGGGTCGGTAGTAGGGGTCCATGATGTAGTAGCCGGTGAGTGTCATCGCGATGATGAGGAACATGTTGGCCCAGTGTTGGAAGCGCAGCATGCCAGACCAGACGTTGACGCGCACCCATTCGCTGCGGCCACTGTGCTGGCGAATTTCATCGTCATCTTCTACCCCAACGGCGACGAATCCCTCCATGTGGAATCTGCCATCGGCTTCTTTGGTGGCAATGCCGAGGCAGCGTCGACCGCTTTTGGTCAGCACATCAGCGTTGCGCTCTAGGAGGGTTTTTTCCTCACGGGTAGCGTGAGCTTTGCTCATCACGGTGGCGAGGTCGCCACGCATGATGGTCACGGGGCGGTCTTCACCGGCCATGCGAAAGTTGTCCACTCGGGCGAGTGAGTACTTGCGTTGCGGAGTTGCTGGCTCATATGCCGACGCCTGTGGCAGATCAATGTCGGGGCGATTGACTGCTAGCGAGTTGGCTAGTGCGTGGTCGATGGGGTCCTCAGTGTGCTCAGGTGCTGCAGCCGCTAGGGCGAGCAGACGCCCTGGGCTGAGCTTGCGCACACTGTAGGACTGTGCGACGTGGATGAGTTTCATGACGTCATCACCTGGAATTCTTCGTGTCCCTCCACATCGAGCACATGGACTGCGCAGGACATGCATGGGTCGAAGGAGTGGATGGTGCGTAGTGGTTCCAAAGGCTGCTTTGGATCAAGCAGTGGGTGTCCACCACCGGCGAGTGATTCCTCATAAGGGCCCATGTTGCCTTGTGGGTCACGGCCACCGGCAAGCCAGGTTGTAGGAACAACCGCCTGGTAGCGGGTTACTTTTTGGTCTTCGATGGTGACGTAGTGTCCGAGGCAGCCACGAGCAACTTCCATCAGTCCGAAACCATCAGAGGCTTCTTTAGGCCACGTATCTGGCTCCCACTTGGATGAGTCGAAGACTTCGTAGTCGCCGCCAACGATTCCTTGGACGAAGGCTGGTAGCAGATCGACTGCCATGTGATCGGCAGTGGTGATGGCTTCGATTGCACGTGCCAAGGTACGACCCGCTGTGGAATTGAGGTCCTTAACCTGCATGTCTACGCTGCGCAAAGCGTCGTCGACAAGCTTGCGGGTGTGGGCGTGACCTTGAATGTAGGCGCTGAGCACGCGGGCAACAGGGCCTACTTGGGTGGGGCGGCCGTCGTAACGCGGTGCTTTAGACCAAGTGTACTTATCGTCGTCGGCAAGCCATGTGTATGGCGGGGTTGGGCCGGTGTAGTTGACGGTTGTTTCACCGACGAGTGGCTGCAAGCCGGCGTCGTCGCCTTCTTCGTAGCTGTACCACGCTGAGGAGATGTACTCACGGATCTTGTCGTGATCAAGCGGATGGATCTTGCTGTAGTCGCCGTCGAGGATCACGCCCGGTTTGATATCGCGGTTGCTGTGAGAACGTGGTGTTCCTACTACCCCACCTGCGTAACGTGTACCTGCCATACCGATGGCTAGGAAGTTTGGCGAGGAGGCACCGATCTTGAAGTAGTCCTTGTAGGCGCCCATGATGGCGACAGCATCTGGGTAGTAGCATTCCTTGACAAATTCTTGGATCTCATCGGTCCAGTCTTTGATTTGATCAAGTTGTACTTGGTTAAACGTCTCAGACTTGTTGGGGTCGATGTTGCAGGCCATGCCGCCCACGAGGAAGTTGGGGTGTGGGTTTTTGCCACCGAAGATGGTGGTAATGCGGATGATCGAGCGTTGGAATTCTAGGGCGTCGAGGTAGTGCGATACCGCCATCAAGTTAGCTTCTGCGGGAAGGCGGTAGTCGGGGTGGTCCCAGTAGCCGCCAGTGAAGATGGACAATTGTCCTGAATCGAGGATGCCTTGGACGGTCTTTTTCACCTTGGCGAATTGTGATTCGGTGTTGCCCTTCCACTTGGAGCCGATCTTGTTAGCAAACTCAACGGCTTTCTTGGGGTCCGCTTCTGCAGCGGATACCACGTTGACCCAGTCCAGGGCGTGGAGGTGGTAGAAGTGCACCACGTGGTCATGGATTTCTTGTGCGCCAAGCAAAATGTCACGGATTAGTTCTGCTTGCTTGGGCACTTGTGAACCAATGGCGTCTTCAACAGCCATGACGGAAGCGACCGAGTGGGTGGAGGTGCACACGCCGCAGATACGGCCAACGAATGCCCATACGTCGCGGGGGTCACGCCCCTTCACGATGGTTTCGATACCACGGAACTGGGTGGTTTCGCTCCACGCATTGGTGATGTTTTTGCCATCGCGTTCTAGCTCAATACGCAGGTGGCCTTCGATTCGGGTGAGTGGATCAATAACTACGCGCTCAGCCATGTGCTTTACGCCTCCTCGTTCTTGCTAGATGCTGATTGTCCGCGCTTATCGACGCCCCCATCACCGTTGCCAGCAGCGTTGACTGTGGGGAACGGCAGTGCAACAGGCCCTGGCCCATCGCCGAAGGCAGCTAGAGCAACGTCGTTTTCGCGGCTGAGCCGGTTTTCTTTTTGCGAACGCAGCGCGGTAATACCGCCGTGGACCGCCACGCCTGCTGCGGCTGCGCCCATGAGGCCCAGTCCGATCTTCTCAGTTGTCGACTCGATACCAATGCCTTTGATATCGGGCAGCACTGAGTAAAACGGCGTGAATTTATCAAAGAAGTCTTTTTCCGTACAGCCGATACATGGGTGACCTGCACCGATAGGCCAGCCGGCTTTCATGTTCCACTGAATGATCGGGCATGGGCTGAATGTGGATGGCCCCTTACAACCGACTTCGTAGAGGCACCAACCATTTTTGGCACCGTCGTCATCAAAGGAGCGCACGAACTGGCCGGCATCGTAGTGTGCGCGACGTGGGCAGGAATCGTGAATACGCTGGTCGTAGGCGAAAAGCGGACGACCTTCGGCATCCACCTTCGGTGCTTCACCGTGGGTAAGAATGTAAGTGATGGTGGCGGTAATAACCTCGCCAATTGGTGGGCAACCGGATACGTTGATCACTGGTTTATCAGTAATGATGTCCTCTACACCTACCGCACCTGTGGGATTGGGCTTGGCAGCCTGAACAGAACCATAGACTGCGCATGCACCGACAGCGAGCACCGCCGTAGCGTTTTCTGCCGCCTCGCGCAGTACCTGCTCAGCGGACTTTCCGCCGATGGTGCAGTACACGCCGTTTTCATTCAACGGTACGGAACCGTTGACTACCAAGATATGTGGCTCGTGGGAGACTTCTTCGAGCGCTTTTTCAGCTGCTTCGCCGGAGGCCGCCATGACCAGCTCGTTGTAGTTCAAGGAGAGCAGTCCCAAGACCATGTCTTCTACGGTGGTGCCACCGGATCGCAGTACCGATTCCATGCAGCCGGTGCACTCTTGTAGCTGCAACCATGCAACATTGGGTTTGGTTACGGCACCAAGTTTTTTAGCGATCTCCTCGGCGCTGGATTTCAGCTCTTCTGATCGCGCGCTAATGGGAGCACCAAAGGTAAATACTGCAGCTAATCCGCTACAGAGCTTCATAAAATCACGGCGACTAACACCACGACGCTCTAGGTTGTCTTGGAGGGTTTCCCCTTGCCAGCCGGCGTCAATATTCATAACAGCAGCCCCTCCTCGGGGGTAGTAACCAATACACCCAGTGCCCTGTTCAACACTAACGTACATGCGGCACTTTTCACTGAAAGAATATCATTTCACCTGCATTTTTAGGATTCACGCCGATAGCCCCCACGGTATAACGTCCGTGAGATTTTTAGTCTGCGCCGCAACCTTCGTATCCACCTGCGATTCTTAGTTTGCACACCGTTTTTCACAACTAAATTGTGTCGAAAATACAAAGGGCGGGCACACCCACTTTGTGGGGTAGCCTCGCCCTAAGAGATCAGATGGCTTACTCGTCTATTTGGCCCCGACCAACCATTCAATCCAGCCGTCGAGTCCTTCACCCGTCTTGGCAGAAACCTCAAACACTTTGGCGTCGGGATTGACTTGGCGCAGATTCTTCATAAAAAGCTCCATGTCAAAATCCAAATATGGCAGCAAGTCGATCTTGTTAATCACGACTGCATCCACGCTACGGAACATCACAGGGTACTTCAGAGGCTTATCTTCCCCCTCCGTGACCGAGTAGATCATCGCTTTGCTGTGCTCACCGACTTCAAATTCCGCAGGGCACACCAAGTTGCCAACGTTTTCAATGAGCACCACGTCGAGGGTGTCAAGGTCTAGGCCACGAAGCGCACGGCTCACCATAGGGGCATCGAGGTGGCACTCTCCACCAAAACCATTGCCAGTGTTCAGCAATGAAATCTGGGCACCAAAGCCAGTGAGACGATCTGCGTCTAGGGAAGTTTCAATGTCGCCTTCAACAACACCTACGCGCACTTTTCCTTCAGCAGCTCGCAATACATGCTGCAACACCGTGGTTTTACCTGCACCAGGCGAGCTCATGATGTTGATGCAACGCACCTGGTGGGCGTCGAAAAGCTCCTTGTTATCCGCAGCGCAGTGGTCGTTTTCGTGGAAAATATCCTCTAGGACCTCAATGCGCTCCCGCCCAGTTTCGTAACCGGAGTGATCCCCAACATCATGAGAATGACCGTGGTGGTCATGGTCGTGGGAATGCACCGTACCGTCGTCGTGGCGATGAAAACGCCCCATGAAAACTCCTCCTAGGATTGCTCGACTTCTATGTCCATAACTGTGAACTCTTCCCCACTGATTATCTCAGCGGGCGCACCACAAGTGGCACAACTAAACTTCAGTTCCCCGTCGTCAGTGATATGCCCGTTAGGGCAGCGCAGCCGCAGGGGCACGGAAGTGGTTTCTAACACCGCGCCGTCCAGAGGCGTTCCCTTGATAACAAAACCCCACGCGTACTCCAAGGTTTCGGGGACCACCTGACGCAACACGCCAATACGCACCCGTACGACAAGAACGCGGCGGCCTTGCGCTGCCCGATCGACAGCACGCGCCAACTGAGAACTTAACGCCACTTCATGCACAAGCACTAGCCTAGAACTATGTTGCGCACTCGATACCTTCTCAGGGGTGTAGTTCAGGGGGTAGGCTTTCGCCCCCACGTTGCCGCCGTCGCCGCCCGTCATCGCATAACTGGCTTGTGTGGCAACAACGATCTTGAGGTGTTTGTCGAGGCCCAAGCCCTATCCGAGGACATCCTCGATGCATTCATTTCCGACGTGCTCGCCACCCTCCCACCACTCGCACACGTGGTAACCGTCACGCAGTCATCATGCCCACCGATCAGCCACGAAACAGACTTCCGCATCGTCGCATCCGAGCATCTCCCCGGCGCGCGCACACTGATCCCACCCGATGTTGCGACCTGCCCTGATTGTTTGGCGGATATGGCGGATCCAAACAATCGCCGTTATCGCTACCCTTTTACAACGTGTACTCATTGTGGACCGCGTTTGAGCATCATTGAGGACCTTCCCTATGACCGACCGCTGACAACAATGAAGCTTTTCCCCATGTGTCCGCAGTGCGCCAAGGAGTATTCCGATCCGCACGATCGCCGCTATCATGCCCAGCCAATTAGCTGTCCTGATTGCGGTCCGTCGTTGTGGGTAGAGGCTACTGAAACGCATGGCAGGCCACCGCTACGCTTGCGTGTCGACGACCCCATCGCTTACTGCCGTGACGCAATCTCGAGGGGAAAGATTGTAGCCGTTAAGGGCCTAGGCGGATTCCATCTCATGTGCGACGCAACCAATGACGAAGCAGTGCGAACGCTGCGCGAACGTAAGCATCGCCCCACAAAACCGCTGGCCGTTATGATTCCCGATGTGGAAAAAGCCCGTGAGCTAGCCAGATTAGATGCCGATACCACGGCGGCGCTTACTGATCCTGCGCATCCCATCGTTTTAGTGCCCACGACAAGCAAGCAACGCCTCAAACTCAGCCTACTCATTGCTCCAGGCTTGGACTATGTAGGACTCGTGCTGCCCTATACACCACTGCATACGCTCTTGGTTGACTCCCCTGTCGTAGCGACTTCTGCCAATAACTCCGGCGAGCCCCTGTGCTGGGATAATGACGTAGCGCGCGAGAATCTGACGCATCTTGCCGATGTGTTCCTCATGCACGATCGCCCGATTCATATTCCTGTGGAAGATTCGGTGGTCGTTCCCAGCGCACACGGCATTGTTCCCATTAGACGATCGCGGGGGTTTGCCCCACTGCCACTGACGATTCCCACTTTTGCCGAAGCTGGCCAACCGGCACTGAGCACGCTCGCAGTCGGTGGAGAATTAAAAAACACTTTTACCCTTGCTCACGAAGACTACGCACATATCTCTAGCCACATTGGGGATATGGGATCGTGGCCAAGCCAGCAGGCGTTCCATCGCGCAGTTGATCAAATGCTGAGCATGCAGCGCACCCGCCCCGACTTGTTGGTCTGCGATCTTCATCCCAGCTATGCCACCACCGCTTGGGCACAGCGCTATAGCGAATCCAACGATATTCCGCTTGTTCAGGTTCAGCATCATGAAGCCCATGCGATGGCGCTTCTTGCTGAACACCGCGCATGTGGTACACCAGCGGTCATTCTGGCCGCAGACGGCACCGGCTATGGGCACGACAATACGATCTGGGGTGGCGAGCTTCTTTCCTATCATCCTGATACTGGATTCGAGCGCACGTGGCACGTCCCCACCTTTGAACTTGTTGGTGGCGATCGCGCGGTCCAGCATCCGTGGCGGATCGCGGCCGGCATCGCACATGCATGGGATTTGGACTGGGATTGTGGGAAAGAATCGTCGATTCTTTCCCACACATCTGCGGCAGAGATCGAACTAGTAGAAAGTCAGTTGTCGTCTGGCTTTGGCGTGGTGCGTACAAGTTCGCTGGGCCGCGTGTTTGATGCTGCGGCTGCAATCGTGGGGATTCGCCCGCCGAGTTTTGAGGCGGAGTCCGCGATGTTGTTCGAGGCTGCGGCTAGAAATTGCGAGAAACGAGAATCAGAGGCGACGTCGTTTCCGGAGGCATTTGCGGAACTTCTTGAGACTCGAAACCCGTGGACGTTTCATCATGCGGTAGCGCAGATTCTTCAGCACCACATCGATGAGGCTGCAGTCGGCATGAGTACCGGTCTTACTGGTGGTTGCGCATTGAATCAACTGTTGTCGAGCATGTTGCGCGTTGATATGCGCCATCAAATTGTGCCGCCGAATGATGGCGGGTTAAGCCTCGGCCAGGCGGTGCTGGGACGTTGGACTGTGAGCACCGCCTAGCTTAGTCATTAGCAGATTCGTGGTAGCGGGTCACCGACCAACATGTCCACCATGCGGGAACCGCCAAAACCGGTACGCAGAACGACGGATGCGGCTGGTTGTTCCACGATCTGGCCGATGCAGCTGGCTTCGGGGATGGTTGCCAGTGCGGTGTCTACTTGGTCGGCGGGAACGATCGCCACGAAGGTGCCTTCGTTTGCTACGTACATGGGGTCGATGCCGAGCATGTCGCAGGCGGCTCGGGTCATATCGCGAACTGGCAGCGGGTCGTTGAGGGCTACGCCTAGGCCGGTGGCTCGGGCGAGCTCGTTCATGACAGTAGCAAGTCCGCCACGGGTAGCGTCGCGCATCCAACGTGGGGTCACGCCAGCAGCATAGAGCGCTTCAATTTGGCCGTTCACGCTTCGGGTGTCGGATTCAATAGGAGCGCTGATGGCGAGATCACCACGTGCCATCATGACGGCCATGCCGTGGTCGGCGATGGGGCCAGAAACGATGATCGCATCCCCTACTTGGGGGTCAGCACTGGTACGGCCCTCAGGAATGATTCCCACACCTGCGGTAGTGATGTAGAGCTTGTCGCATGTGCCTTTGGGAACCACTTTGGTATCACCGGTCACGATGTGTACACCAGCAGTTTCAGCAGCTGCATGCATGTCTGCAACGATGCGCTTGAGCGTGGCGATCTCAAGGCCTTCTTCGAGGATGAAGGCAGTAGAGATCATCGTGGGGATCGCGCCGGATACCGCGAGGTCGTTGACTGTTCCGTTAACCGCAAGATCACCGATACTGCCACCTGGGAATTCGATGGGGTTGACCACGTAGGAGTCAGTAGAAAACGCAAGGGTTCCGCCAGCCACATCTGTGGGTACCACGGCGGCGTCGCCACGCATCTCGAGGTGATCGTTACCGTATCCGGAGTAGAATATGTTTTCTACCAAAGCGGCCGAGGCTTTTCCGCCTGCTCCGTGCTGAAGCGTGACTTTGTCGTCTGTGAATCGAAAAGGTCGGGCGCGTACGCGATCGATGTTGATATTTACCTTGTGTTCGTCGTCGTTTAGTCGATTCTTGGGTTCCATCGATTGTTTCCTTGGTAGTGTTTTCTAGCGGTATTGAAGGATATGAGGAGTAAATCTATGTGCCTTGGGGTGCCCGCCCAAATTGCGGAAATTCATGACTCTACGAGAGCTACTGTAAGCATGAGTGGCGTCTCGCGCATGGTTTCCACCGATCTTCTTGCCGAAACAATTGATGTAGGTGACTGGGTTTTAATTCACGTAGGTTTTGCACTGAGCAAGATTGATGAAGACGAGGCGGCAGTGACGCTTCAACAAATTAAGCAGCTGGGCGGCTTTGATGAGGAACTGCAATCTTTTGAGTCATCGGAGATTTGATGAAGTACGTAGATGAGTTCCGCGATCCTGAAGCAGCCAAAGCACTTCTGAATCGTATCGAAAAAGATGCAGCTCAGCTTGGCGAGATCTCGCTCATGGAGATTTGTGGTGGTCACACGCACACGATCTATCGCTACGGCTTGGAAAACCTCCTCCCCGACAACATCGACCTCGTCCATGGCCCAGGTTGTCCTGTGTGCGTCATCCCCATGGGACGCGTCGACGATGCCTTGTGGTTGGCCTCTCAACCCAACGTCATCTTGACCACCTTCGGCGATATGATGCGCGTTCCTGGTTCTACCGGCTCGCTTCTCGACGCCCGCGCGAACGGCGCCGACGTCCGCTTCGTGTACTCGCCTCTCGACGCCCTCAAAGTAGCCAAGGACAATCCCACCAAAATGGTGGTGTTTTTCGCCGTAGGTTTTGAAACGACTGCCCCGTCGACTGCTGTAACACTCGAGGCGGCCAAACGCGAGAATGTGACCAACTTTGCGGTGTTTAGCAACCATGTGACCATCGAGCCACCTCTACGTGTTTTGGTCAACGACACCAAAGTTGATGGCTTTATCGGCCCAGGCCACGTGGCCACCATCGTCGGAACCGACACGTTTAAGTTCCTCCCCGAGGAATTTAACAAGCCCGTTGTCGTCGCAGGATTCGAGCCTCTCGACGTTCTTCAAACCGTGGACATGCTGCTCCAGCAGTTCCTCCGCGGCACCTCCGAGGTAGGAAACCAATACGCCCGCGTTGTGCGCCCCGAGGGCAACACTGCCGCACTCAACTTGATGTCACGAGTGTTCCGTGTTCGCGAGACCTTCGAATGGCGCGGTCTTGGCTGGATCCCCAACTCTGGCCTCGGAATCGCAGACGAGTATGCGCAGTGGGATGCAGAAAAGCTTTTCGACGTCCCCGGCCGCCGAATCCCCGACCCCGTCGCCTGCGAGTGCGGCTCCGTTTTGACCGGAAAAATCAAGCCGTGGCAATGCCGTGTCTTTGGCACCGCCTGCACCCCGCAGACCCCCATCGGAACGTGCATGGTATCGCCCGAAGGCGCCTGCGCTGCATATTACAACTTCGGACGTATCAACCGTGAGGAGGCCGCGGCGCTACGCTAGGAGGCGTCGCCACGCAATGCGCAACAGCGAGTGCGGCAAAGCGAAGCACTCGCGCACAAAATTATTGACTCGAAATGGCGGCTTAGTCACCGCCGAACTCACGCGAATGGGCACCCCAAGATGGCGTGCCCACGCAAGGGTACGCAGCTTATGAAAATCGCTGGTAACCACCAGCCACTCTTGAGTATACGGCAACAACGCGTGAGCATTTTCTATGTTTTCGTTGGTGCTTGTCGCCTCCGGTTCCACGATCAAACGACGATAATCCACCCCGTGGCGAATCAACCAATCGTCCATCACATAGGCCTCCCCCTTGCCAGAAACAACAATAGGCCCCGTGGTGTGCCGAGATAGCTCAAGCGCATGCTCGAGTCGCCAGCGCAACACGTGACCTGGTTGGGCTCCCCTGACTTTGGAGCCCAAGACAAGAATCGTCGATTCCTTCCGGAACAAAAACTTACTCGCCCATCAATTTCTTCTTGAGGTTGGCATCTTTGCGCTCAACTTCTTGGCGCATGTTTTCTTGGTAGTCAGCCATCTTGGTTACTAGTTCTGGGTCGCCGGCACCGAGGATGCGTGCTGCTAGTAGGCCGGCATTTTTAGCGCCTCCGATGGAGACGGTAGCAACGGGAACCCCGCCTGGCATTTGGACGATGGAGAGCAGAGAATCCATGCCGTCGAGTTCTTTGAGAGCGCGTGGGATTCCGATGACGGGTAGCGGGGTGGCTGCTGCGACCATGCCAGGTAGGTGTGCGGCACCGCCGGCGCAGGCAATGATACATTTTAGACCGCGCTCATGTGCGGTTTTTGCGTATGCCAGCATTTTCTCTGGAGTACGGTGTGCAGAAACTACGCCTACTTCGAAGGGGATGCCGAATTCGGCGAGTACCTCGGCGGCTGGTTCAACGGTGGGCCAGTCGGAGTCGGAGCCCATGATAAGGCCTACGAGTGGTGTCATTATTGTTCCTTCCATTCGGCGTGAACGAGGTAGTAGGCGGCGTTTTCAGCTGCGGTTTTCAGTTCTTCTACATCCGTGCCGGCCATGTTGACGTGGCCAATTTTGCGGCCTAGTCGATGGTCTTTGCCATACATGTGGATTTTCGCTTCTGGGTAGCGCTTCCACACGTCGATCATGCGCTGTGGCATGGGGGTTTCGGGGTCTTCGGCAGCACCGAGAACGTTTGCCATGACGGTGTAGTTTTGCAGCGGTGCGGTCGATCCTAGCGGTAGGTCGAGTACAGCACGGATGTGTTGCTCGAATTGGTCGGTCACGCAACCATCTTGGGTCCAGTGCCCTGTGTTGTGGGGGCGCATGGCTAGCTCGTTAACAAAGATGCCGTCGGGAGTTTCAAACAGTTCAACGGCGAGGTTGCCGGTCACGCCGAGTTCGGTGGCAATGGTGATGGCAACGTTTTCGGCTTGTTCTTTCAGCTCTGGAGAAAGATCAGGAGCAGGTGCGATAGCGAACCAGCAGATGCCATCTTTTTGGATGGATTCTACGACTGGCCAGCCTTTGACTTCTCCGGATGGGGTGCGAGCGACCATTGCGGATAGTTCACGAACAAGGGTCACTTTGTGTTCGCCCATTAGTGGGGTTCCGGCTGCTAGTAGTTCGGAGACGAGCTCGGTAAGTTCCTCGAGGGTGTCGGGGAACCACACGCCTTTGCCGTCGTAGCCGCCGCGGCGGGCTTTCAAGCAGACGGCACCGTCAACGGTGTTCCAGAATGCGGTGGCGTCTTCAACGCTATCGATGGCTGCGAATGCGGGAACTGGGGCACCGAGTTCTGCTAGCCGCTGGCGCATCACGAGTTTGTCTTGTGCATTGACCAATGCAGCTGGCCGCGGTTGGACGTTGATTCCTTCTGCGATCAGTGCTTCTAGGTGCTGGTTGGGCACGTGTTCGTGATCGAAGGTGACTGCGTGTGCACCTTCGGTGACGCGGCGCAGATCGTCGAGGTTGGTGTAGTCCCCCAGCACAACGTCGGCTGCTACCTGCGCTGCGGAGGCATTAGGAGCTCCTGCGAGAATACGCACCGATTGCCCTAACTCGATAGCTGCGGTGTGCATCATTCGTGCCAATTGACCGTCGCCGATCACGCACAGAATTGGCATGTTTGTCGCGTGGGCTGCTGGATTACCGTTGCTGTGAGTCACGGGTAACAACTATAGCGTGCACCCCTGCACCACCCCATGCCGGTTATAACCAGATACGGGGGTTACCGATAGCCAATATGTTGCTCTATTTCGTTAACTACATATTTAGCCTTGGCAACATTGGGTAGAAGAATGGGGCGGGAATAACCAGCCACGGCCAAGGATATATTTTTCCTTTTGCGCCCGATATAGCGCACGGCGTGAAACGGAATCGATTCTTTCGCCCCCATAAGACCTGGCGCTCGCAGGATGATTCGCTGGTTAGTAACGATTATGCGTTCCTTCCGAGCACGCACGACTGGCAGCACAAAGCGCCAGCAGCTCAAGGCAGCCCACAGCAACACAACACCATTGCGCATGGTGGGGTCATTGTTGGGGTCTAGTGTCGACTTATCAAGGAAGCCGATCCCCATCCAACACAGTCCAGTAATAAGGAGCAATTCACATACGGGAAGCATCAAACGTGTCAGCGGTGCGGTGACGTCGACGCGAACTTCTTCCCCCTGCTGCAATCGAATTCCTGCCACTTATTTATCCTGAAGGCGCAGATGGGTCACGTCACCGACCATAAATTCATGGAGTTCACCGCTAGCATCGCGCACGCAGATGAGGCCTTCATCGGTGACAGACTCAGCCACTCCAAGCAGTTCCTTATCTTCTGACAACACGACGCGCACATCCGCGCCTATCGACGTACACACGCGTCGATAGTCCCCCATCAGCGAGGGATCACCCGCAATCCATTGGTTCAGGCGCTTATACAAGGCGTTGAGCACATCCACGGCCAGCTGGTTGCGCTCATAAGCAATGCCCTCAAGATCAAGGCTGGTGGCGTGGGCGACAGGGAGTTCTTCTTTGGTCAGCGCGGTATTAAGCCCTAAACCAATTACGACGGCAGGGTGATCACCAAGGCTTACAGCTTCTGCCAAAATGCCGCAGAGCTTGCGACCGTCGCATAGCAGGTCGTTGGGCCATTTGAGGCCGATACGGGGATCGGAGCCGAGGACGTCGACAAGCGCGAGACCTGTGGCAAGTGGCATGGTACCTAACCGAGAAACCGATTCTTTGCGGGGACGGATAAGAACGGAAAGGGTGAGCTGTGCGCCCACAGGTGATTCATATTTGCGCCCCATACGCCCGCGACCTTGTGACTGGTGTTCGGTAAGAAATGCTGTCCATTCCGGTGCCCCAGCATGTGCTGCCGCCACGAGATCCGTGTTTGTCGATCCTGTTGCCATCGTGTGCTCGAGACGGTTGTAGGGCCCGTTTTCAACGAGCTGTTCGCGAAGCCAAGCAATGTCCAAGGGGGCGCGGGAATCAGAAGACACGGGGGAAGTCATTCCTTAGATAATAGTCGTTGCCGCAAAAAGGTGGGTATGCCGGCTGCCGGTGACCTTTGTGGAGAAATTTTTTAATTTTCGACACGCCGAACGTTTTTGTATTGAAAACTAACCATCGAGGCGCTATCCTCTCAAAACATGACCATTTCCTCATCTTTTATCGACGTGGACGCTTTACACCACCCAAGCACCACCGCAGGCAAGATCGCCGACTTCAAGGCACGGCGCGCTGAAGCCAACACTCCGATGGGCGAAACGGCACTCAACAAAGTGCGCGGACAGGGCCGAATGACAGCACGCGAACGCCTCGACTATCTCCTCGACGAAGGCTCCTTCATCGAAACCGACCAGCTCGCACGACACCGCACCCACGACTTCGGCCTCTACGGCAAGCGCCCCGTCACCGACGGAATCGTCACCGGCTGGGGCACCATCGACGGCCGCGAAGTGTGCATCTTCTCCCAAGACGGCACCGTTTTCGGCGGCGCCCTCGGCGAGGTCTACGGCGAAAAAATGATCAAAATTATGGAACTTGCTGTCACAACCGGCCGCCCCCTCATCGGCCTTTACGAAGGCGCAGGCGCCCGCATCCAAGACGGTGCGGTCTCCCTCGACATGATCGCCCGCACCTTCTACCACAACATCAACGCTTCCGGAGTTGTCCCCCAAATCTCCGTCATCATGGGCGCCTGCGCGGGAGGAAATGCCTATTCCCCAGCACTCACGGACTTCGTGGTCATGGTGGATCAAACCTCCAAAATGTTCGTCACCGGCCCCGACGTGATCAAAACCGTCACCGGCGAAATGATTACCCAAGAAGAACTCGGCGGCGCCTCCGCACACATGGCTGCCGCCGGCAACAGCCACTACACCGCATCCAGCGACGAAGACGCACTCGAATTCGTTCAAGAACTCGTAGGCTTCCTGCCCTCCAACAATCGCAGCATGGCACCACGCGAGGACTATGACCGTGAGGACGGCAGCATCGACGACAACCTCACCCCTGATGATCTGCGCCTCGACCACATCATCCCCGACTCCCCCGCCAGCCCCTACGACGTACGCGACATCATCGAGTCCCTCACCGACGACGGCGACTACCTTGAGATTCAAGCCGACCGCGCCGAAAACGTCGTCATCGCATTCGGACGCATCGAGGGCGAATCCATCGGCTTTGTTGCCAATCAACCTACACAACTCGCGGGATGCCTCGACATCGACGCCTCCGAAAAAGCAGCACGCTTCATCCGCACCTGCGATGCCTTCAACATCCCCGTCGTCATGCTTGTCGACGTCCCAGGTTTCCTCCCGGGCGCCGGACAAGAACATAACGGCATCCTGCGCCGCGGCGCCAAACTCCTCTACGCCTACGGCGAAGCAACAGTGCCAAAGATTACCGTCACCATGCGCAAAGCCTACGGCGGAGCCTACTGCGTGATGGGGTCCAAGGGACTCGGCGCCGACGTTAACCTCGCCTGGCCCACCGCCCAAATCGCCGTCATGGGCGCCGCCGGAGCCGTAGGATTCCTACACCGCAAAGAACTAGCCAAGGCAGTAGAAAACGACGAAGATGTTTTCGCCCTCACCCAAGCTTTCGAGCAAGAATACGAAAACCACATGCTCAATCCATACATGGCCGCCGAACGCGGGCTTATCGACGCAGTCATCCTCCCCAGCGAAACCCGCGGACACATTTCCCGCAACCTCCGCCTACTGCGCAACAAGCACGTGCAACGCCCAGCCCGCAAACACGGCAACATCCCGCTCTAAAAGCGTTGTACTGGTGAGATCCTTTTAAGCTTCTCGCACTAGCGCGGATACTCGGAGCGAGCGTTAGTACGAGATAAGAATGTGGCTGCCCTTCCTAGGTTTCAGGAGAGGCAGCCACAGGTATTTATTCACAACGTAACTGCTATCGCCCAATAGCCAGATAGCACAAAACTGGCCTAGATCATCCACTGTTCATGAGTAATCTAGGCCAGTTTTTCTACTGAGAAACGTAGAAGTTCGATTTAGCGGTTGAAAAATTTCATGATCATTGGCATGAAGTAAGCAACCAAGCCAGCCAAACCAAGGCCACCTAGAACTGCAGCAAGAATACCGAAGAACTTGGAGTTGCCCTCAGACTTCTCTCCCTTTTTTGCAACCTCATCCGCTGCACATTTTTCAGCAGCTTTTTGATCAAGAACAGCCTGATCATTCAACTTCTTAGCTTCTTCTTCAGCTTTCAAGACCTCTGGGTCCTGCTTTGCAGCTTCAAGCGCATTCCCAACAGAGATCTTAGAGTAGGTTTCTGCAGCTTCAATCAAAGGCTTTGCAGCCTCAATCGCAGCCTTCGCTTGAGCAATGTACTTTTCAGCAACTTCGTGACGTTTTTCCTGCGACTTTTCCACCGCAGCCTTATCGTCAATAATGTCCTGTCTTATGAAAGTCAGGGCAAGCAGCGCCGCAGATAGCCTTTCATCCGCTTCTGACATTTTTTTCAAAGCTTTATCTAAGTTATTTTCTATTTCAAGTCTTTCGTCACGGTTAACACCTACCCCAATGCCATTAATTCCACTCTGAATCCAATTCTCTTTAGATTCATGGAGAGCCAATTCAGCACGCTCAAAATTTTGACGAGCTTTAGATGTTGCAGACAAAGCGTTCATCAGCTTCCGGTCCAAGAGAGCTTTTAGTGCATTCCCCGCAGGTTTCGACTCATCATTCAGATCTTCAGCTGCACCCAATTCCCACTTTGCAGTTTCAAGCGCTGATTTCGCTTGCTCAAGTTCGCGCATCGACTGAATAACATCAGGATCTGCAGAAGTAATTTCTTGGATTTTTTTTATCTACATACGCTTGAGCTGCAGCAGCTTTTTCTTTCGAAGCACTCGCCTTGCTCTCTGCGGCAGCACATGCAGAAACTTTAGCCTCTTCCGCACCAGTCACAGCGGTTCCTACAGCAAGGACAGATAGCGCGGTGGATGCAGAAACAACCGCAAGCTTGACAGACTTCATCGAATCTCTCTTTCAGAATGAGGGAATATAGAAAGATTTCAGGCAGATTTTTACACAAAAGCTGCAAAATTTCTATGGACAACCTTGGTTTAGATGTTGGATCAATTTATTGGTAACAGCTTTGCATTAAATGAGCAACCTAAGTGGGGGCACCCTAACCGAGTCTCCATCCATCTTTTATAAAACCTACCCAAACAACAGTTTTACATATTTTAAGAAAGTTTTCAGTGAAAACCTTTGGTAACCCTCCGCTTTTAAATTGATCAAATCAACAAGCTACCCAAAACAAAATAACACTGGTCACAATACAAAAATCTAACAATTAGGTATTAGTAAAAATTAAGCCGGAAAACTGTGCAATACATCCCAAAGTGCTACCCCACTACTAAAACCAGATCTTCACCCCACATAAGAACTTGCCAGACCACCCGAAATCACGATATACATGCTTTTCTCCAGAAAATCCCTAATTAAAGTCCATCACCCCTCCCCCGAATAAAACAATAACCGCAGGTTAATACCTCCCGAGAGAAAATCATCTACCCCCACATGCAAAGTTTTTTGCCGTGGATTCGACAAAATTGTCAAACAGTTCACAAGTTTTTGCCCCAGCCCCTACACTATTGTGTCATGACTGCCGCAACGATTAACGACGCAGGGGCCCAAACCCCCGACCTGACAACGACCGCAGGCAAGCTTGCGGATCTTCGTGCACGTATCGCAGAAACCCAAGCTCCTATGGGTCCTGCATCCATCGAAAAAGTTCACGCAAAGGGCAAGAAGACCGCCCGTGAGCGCATTGAGTACCTCCTTGATGAAGGCTCCTTTGTAGAGGTTGACGCTCTCGCCCGTCACCGCTCTAAGAACTTCGGTCTTGATGCCAAGCGCCCCGTTACCGATGGCGTGGTCACCGGCTACGGCACTATCGACGGTCGCAAGGTCTGCGTTTTCTCCCAAGACGGAGCAGTGTTTGGCGGTGCTCTTGGTGAGGTCTACGGCGAGAAAATCGTTAAGATCATGGATCTTGCCATTAAAACCGGCGTTCCACTGATCGGTATTAATGAAGGTGCAGGCGCTCGTATTCAAGAGGGCGTTGTATCCCTTGGCCTTTACTCCAAGATCTTCTACCGCAACACCCTCGCTTCCGGCGTTATCCCACAGATCTCGCTCATCATGGGTGCTTGTGCAGGTGGCCACGTGTACTCCCCTGCCCTCACCGACTTCATCATCATGGTGGACAAAACCTCCAAGATGTTCATCACCGGACCAGACGTGATCAAGACGGTCACCGGCGAAGAAGTCACACAAGAGGAGCTCGGTGGTGCACACACCCACATGGCCACCTCTGGTACCTCTCATTACACCGCATCCGACGATGCTGATGCCCTCGACTGGGTTCGTGACCTCGTAGGCTTCTTGCCTTCCAACAACCGCGCAGAAGCCCCTCGCGAGCCCGCCGAGATCATGGTGGGCTCCATCAAGGAGAACATCACCGACTCCGATCTCGAGCTGGACACGATCATCCCTGATTCCCCTAATCAGCCATACGACATGAAGGACGTGATCACTCGCATTCTTGATGATGGCGATTTCTTCGAGATCCAGGAAAACTACGCAGGCAATATCATTGTCGGCTTCGGCCGCGTCGAAGGACGCAGCGTTGGTATTGTTGCTAACCAGCCAACCGAGTTCGCTGGCTGCCTCGACATCAAGGCCGCTGAGAAGGCTGCTCGTTTTATCCGCACCTGCGATGCGTTTAATGTTCCGATCATCGAATTCGTTGACGTACCTGGCTTCCTACCAGGCACCAGCCAAGAATACGACGGAATCATTCGCCGTGGTGCTAAGCTCCTTTATGCCTACTCCGAGGCAACCGTCGGCAAGATCACTGTGATTACCCGCAAGTCCTACGGTGGCGCTTACTGCGTGATGGGTTCGAAGGACATGGGCGCTGACCTCGTCTTGGCATGGCCAACCGCACAGATCGCTGTCATGGGTGCCGCTGGTGCCGTGGGATTCATCTACCGCAAGGAAATCAAGGCCGCTGCTGCCGAGGGCAAGGACATGCTCGCTGTAGCTAAGGAATACGAGCGCGAGTACGAAGAAACTTTGGTCAACCCTTACATGGCAGCTGAGCGTGGCTATGTCGACGCCGTTATTCCACCAAGCGAAACCCGTGGTCAGATCATCGAAGGCCTCCGCCTTTTGGACCGCAAGGTTGTTAACGTTCCTGCAAAGAAGCACGGCAACATTCCGCTGTAAACCACCACAGGTACGTCTTCTACCTCACCCCTTGCAGTCTAGGTGAGGTAGAATGCCTCGCATCCATCTTCCCCATATTTTGAAATAGGTTTGACATGTCTGACTCAGTATCTGACGCACAAGCTCAGTCAACGCCAGAGAGCGCACAGCAAAAGCCGATTCTGCGTGTTGTTAAAGGCAACCCCGATCCAACACAAGTAGCTACCCTGACGGCCCTTTTTGCGTCCATGGCAGATAATGCTGCACAGCAATCCAAGCAAGAGCGCGAACGCAACTTGTGGGGAAGCATAGAAGAGCGCCTTCAGCGCCCCAGAACCTACAACCCCACCGCGTTTAGAAACATGAGCTTCTTCTAAAGTTACTCAGATCATTAGTCAAAAAGGCTTGACCTGCCCCTCACTATGGGGTAGATCAAGCCTTTTTGCATACTAAATGCGAGGTTTTTCGGCTCTTCCGGTTTTAGAGTGCATTGATTAGTTCGCCGGGGTTCGGGCGTGGCTCTGTGTGGAGTGGGACGTTTTTCACAACCATGGCTTGGCTGGCGTTGGTGGGCGCTGGTGGGCGCTGGTGGGCGAGCCACCCCCGCTCACCCCCGAAAAGACGGCACTTCACACCAAATCCAGTCAAACGGCCGGTTTTCTTGCGATTTGGTGTGAAGTGTCGAGAAAAATCCTTCGAAATATCCCCGAATGGTGGCTCGGAGGAACCGGAGCGCCCTTCGGTGGCAAGACCTTCGGGTATGTACGGGTCAAACCCTGGGCCGGAACCGCAGCAGCACCTGTAAGACCAACCAGGATCACTAGGACGATGCCGAGCGGACCACCTACGCGAGCGCCGCCACCGACGAGCATGCCGAACCATCCGAAGTCGGCATCGCCGAAGGTCGTATTGACATCACCAAAGTGGCTCTTCCGGTTTTAAAACATTACTTATATAAATAACACAACAATTTCGCACCCAGAACATTAGTCAACTTTGTAACGAAAAAAATAAAAATAATATCCTTTTAGCGCGCAAAAAAATACACGAAACCACAGCTAGAAGCATTATTCCAAGTACAGAATATTTGCTAATTTCCCAAGGAAATCTATTCCATTTTTAACATACCTTTATGGCGCCCATCACTGATGGGTTTCTCAATCTTGACTTAAAAACAGCAACCTCAGTAGATTCAAAATTAACAATAGACACGCAAACGTTTGCAGAAAAGTAGGTACGCATGAGTGACATCTCTCAACCAACAGTTGAGAACGCAGAGAAATCACCTACATGGCGCAGAGGGCGACAAAGCATCACCCTAAAAGACATTGCCGCCGACACTGGCTTGTCTATCAGTACCGTGTCGCGCGCGCTAGCCCGTAACCCCGTTATCTCCGAATCAACCCGCAGCGTAGTCGAAGAAGCAGCTGCTAGGCTCAACTATCGGCCAAATGCTCAGGCAAAGGCGCTCCGCAGCCAAAAGTCCAACACTATTGGCATTGTCCTGCCAAATATCCGCAACCCTTACTTCAACCAGCTAGCATCAGCTATTCAAGAAGCCGCAAGTCTTAAGGGCTACTGCTGCATGATGGCTAACTCAGCGGAATCGCCCGAGCTTATTAACAGTGCTTTGGATATTCTCAACAGCCAGCAGGTTGACGGCATCATCGTAGTCCCCCACGTTCAGTCTGCTCAACAAATCACTACCATTACAGAACAAGGCACACCCATCGTTGCAGCCGATCGAACAGTCACCCACAATGCGGTTCCATCCGTCACCTCTGATCCACTGCCAGCGATGAAAGAGGCTCTGCGAATGCTAAGCCTGAACCCAGGGGCGGCGATAGGATACCTTGCCGGGCCACAAGATACGTCGACAGGCAGGGAACGCCTCGAAGCGATCACGTCAATCAAGAGCGAACTGGGAATTCCTTCCCCTGACGTTTATTTTGGCGGCTACTCCAGCGAGGCCGGTTTTGCTGGTACGCACGAGCTCCTCGATCGCGGAGTCAATAGCATTTTGACCGGCGATATGATGATGACGGTCGGCGCGATTCAGGCGATCTACGCCCGTGGACTTCGCATCGGTAAGGATGTGGCGTTGATCGGCTACGACAACACCCCAGCGTTTATGCTCCAAGAGCGGCCTATTACCACCATTGACCAGCAGGTCGATGACATGGGACAACGCGCATTCGACATGCTTTACTCGCATATGAATAACGGCGAACGAGCAACGTCATGCGTCATCCCGACAACGCTTGCGCTGCGGGCTTCCCATTCGTTGGCGGTGTAGCACTTCTCACCCCCACGACAGAAATCCAGCCACCGACCATATATTTCCTTAATAATGGTGAATAAGTACTTCCCAAGGACTACCTACGCCCTTGACGTAGACGGTGGCTGCCATGCTGCTGTGGAAAGGAGAGACTGAAAAAGTATGTCCTCATCTATGACTGTTGTTGGTTCGATCAACGCTGACGTCAGCATCCAAGTAGCACGACATCCCAGCCCAGGCGAAACCCTCCTTGGCCACGACTCCACCATCAGCCCAGGCGGCAAAGGCGCAAACCAAGCCGTTGCCGCCGCGCTGCAAGGTGCAACTGTGTCGTTCGTAGGCGCGGTAGGAAACGACACCTATGCCGACCACGCACTGAAAATCCTGCGATCTTCCGGCGTGAACTTAGACGCGGTCGAAGCAATCGACGGCAATACCGGCGTTGCTTATATTCAAGTTTCTGATGACGGCGAAAACAGCATCATCGTTATCCCCGGCGCGAACGCGCATGTCACCGCGGACTACGTGGAACACCATCGTAAGCCCATCGAGGATGCCGACATCGTGCTCTTACAGGGTGAGATTCCCGCGGATGGTTTTAGCGCCGCAGTGCAGGCAGCTCGAGGCACCGTGGTAGTCAATCTTGCGCCTGTGATTGATGTCGATCGTGACTGCCTCCTGCGCGCGGATCCGTTGATGGCTAATGAGCATGAGGCGGCGTTGATTCTAGAGCAACTCGGCGCTCCTGTAACCAGCGAGGATCCCCACGTTCTCATCGAAGCGTTGCGTTCTCAAGGTTTTGCCTCCGTGGTGTTGACCCTTGGTGGACATGGCGCGCTGGTCGCCGATGCTTCTGGTGTGACACCGATTGCCACCCCATACGTCACAGCAGTAGACACCACGGGTGCTGGTGACGCATTCGCAGGGGCTTTCGTGGCACGTCGTTTGCAAGGAGACTCGCTTATCGACGCCGCCACGTTCGCAGCCCGTGTCGGAGCGTTCTCCGTTCAGGGTCGCGGGGCGCAAACTTCTTATCCTTCTGACTCCGATACGCTGCCCGCGGTGTAGCGCCTACTATAGGTGAGCATGAATATCGTGCTCGCCTCATCTTCTCCATCTCGGTTATCAATTCTGCGCAGCGCTGGTGTCGAACCACTCGTGTGCCCCGCAGATGTTGATGAAGACGCCCTGCTGGATTCCCTTGTAGAGCGTAGCCCTGCTGATAAAGTCGCCGCCTTGGCGCAGGCCAAGGCCGAGGCTATTGCTGGCGACTACCCCGATGATGTAGTCATTGGGGGTGATTCCATGCTGCTGCTTGATGGGGCCCTTCAAGGAAAACCGCACACCGTAGATAAGACTATTGAACGGTGGAAACAACAGCATGGTAAAACCGCTGAACTCATTACCGGCCATTGTGTGATCACCCCGCGCGGTCGGTATGTAGAAACCTCCACAACGACTGTCACGTTTGCCCACGCCGACGATGCCGATATTGAAGCCTATGCGCGTACCGGCGAGCCCTTGCAGTGTGCGGGTGCTTTTACGCTCGAGGCCATCGGTGGTTGGTTTATCGACTCCATTACTGGCGATCCATCCAGCGTTATCGGGTTGTCGCTGCCGGTGGTACGTCGTGCGCTATATGCGGCAGGCTACAACGTCAGCGAATTCTGGAACAATAACTAATATGACAGCTTTTAACGATATGCTCGCTCCCTTACCCGTTCAGCTTCCGCAAGACCCAGCGCTTGACGGCATGGATCTCGAAGCAGTCACTGCTACGACCGCCCTTGAACACCCCGAAAGCCCATCCGTGTGGGCACAACTCGCACACAAAGCCCTTGCAACAGCGCACAGTGATGAGCAACGCGCCATCGCCTACGCCTACGCACGAACCGCCTACCACCGCAGCCTCGATCGCCTCCGCGCCAACGGTTGGAAAGGTTGGGGGCCAGTGCCATTTGCACACGAGCCAAACCAAGGCGTGCTGCGTGCTATTGCCGCGCTTGCCTTAGCCTCACAAAAAATTGGCGACACCGCCGAATACGAGCGATGCCGCCAGATGCTTCTCGACGCCGACCAGAGCTGCGTCGATACGCTGCTTCCACCAGCCTAAAGCTGGGAGACCACTGGTTCCATCTTCTCCCACAACAGTGGGACAAGACTCAACGCGTAGGCATCGGAAATGTGGTTGCCATCGCGATAAACATAGATATTGCCGATCACACCGGGGCAAAAACCATTCGGGCAGAACCAGTCGGCGGTGTCAATAGAGATCATCGTCTTGGACTTCAAGAAACGTGCCGCGGGATCCACAGGAGAATAAATTTCCTCCCGCGGCTTACCACATTCCATTATGCTGCCACCGCTTGCAATACACTGCGATAGGGGCCACGCTTGGCCATCTTTATCCAAGAACCACGGATTATCCCGCAAACCAATAAACGGAATCTTTTCTTTTTCTAGAACCGCCCACAGCGTGCGATAGCTTTCTGGAACCTCGTCCAAACCGCGCAGCTTCTCCAGCAACGGACGCGTGGAATTAGAAATCACCAGATCAGGCTTATCCTTACGGACCTTCTCCAGCATGACCTTGTTAAAAGTCGCACAGTCATCGCTAAATACACCGTCTTCTTCCGTGGCAAACGCAGGACAACCCTGACGCACAATCGGAATAATCTTCAGACCATGATCGCGACCGATCTGATCCAACGCAGCCATCCACTGCTCCGCATGGGAACCACCGATCACATAGGCAACCTTCTTGGCATTCTTGTCGCCATAAACACAGTATTCCTCGCCGAAGTTGTCGTTCGCGATCTTCGTGGGGTCGTCGTCAAGCTCCGACATGCAGCCGTCCGTCCACGCTGGTGACAAACTATTAGCCAAAACATAGGGATCCGGCGCAAACTTCACCTGCGGCACACGCCCGCCAACCAACGCCATCGCACCCGGATACAGCACCGGATCCAGCTGAGTCTTCGACAGCGCCTGTACTTCCTTTTGCCATACGGAAGGAATCCACAATGCTGTCCCGCACAGCGCAAGAACCACTACGCCGGCGAGCGCACGCGTAGCCCCCGTTGCCTTACGCAACGTCGCTGCCGCACTACGCACTCGACGCGCTTGGCGTTCGGGGCGTTTGGCATGCTGTTTGAAAGGTTCCTCGATGAGCTTGTGCGTCAGGTGTGCCAAAACGACCGACACCGCAATCACCGAGATACCGAGTCCAGTACTTGGACGATCGAGTCCAAGATAAATCGTGGACATAATCAACAGCGGCCAGTGCCACAGGTACAACGGGTACGCGATCGAACCAAGCCACAGCATGAAACGGCTCTTCATCCAGCCAGCGCCGTGGCCTTGCCCAAGGATGACCATTGCAGCGCCGCCCAGAGGATATAAAGCGCCAGGACCTGGGAATACTTGGGCGCCGTCGAAAAGCAAGCCGGTGGTCAACACCATCGCTAGGCCTAGGTATGTCAACACCACGCCCACGACGCGACTGAACCGAATCTTATCGGCGTACAACACAAGTACCGCGCCGAGCGTCAGCTCCCACACACGCGACCACGTGGAATAATAATTCAGTGGCTGATCCACCGGATGCAAGTACACCGCATAGCTCAACGACGCCACCGTCACCGCGATCAGCGGAATACCGGCCAAATGACGCACCCGCTCGGCTTCATGGCCGCGTCGACGCCGCAGCTTCAACACCACAGATACAAACAGGGCGAACGCAATCGCCGCCAGATAAAACTGTCCCTGCACAGACATCGACCACAGATGCTGCAACGGACTGACCACACTGGAGGCTGCACCATAGGCAGAGCCCTGCGCACTTAACTCCCAGTTTTGGTAATACCCCACGCTAGCCAGCACCTGATCCGCAACATTTGTGGTGCGAAGCTCGGGGATCGCTGACTCAATAATCAGCACCGTAGACATCAGCACCACCATGAGTGCTGGAAGGAGTCGACGAATCGTTCGCCACAACGGCCACCACGGGTTCAAGCTGGCATTCGGTTTAGCGGCATAACGCAGCTGCGAACCAAGGAAAAAATAGCCCGACAGCAAGAGGAAAACATCCACGCCACCCGACACACGGCCCACAAACACGTGGAAGATGACCACGAATGCAATAGCAATACCGCGTAGACCATCAAGGTCATAGCGGTATTTAGTAGTCGAAGGCCTAGAAGATTGTTGAGTTTTAGGTTGCGGCACCGGAAATCTCGCGTCTTAGAATTGATCGTTGTGTAGAAAATAACCTCAATATTTTAACCAATGCACATCGTGGAATACGAAAGACACGTTACGCGGGGAGGCGTCGAAAAGCACGAAAGCGGCGCACCACCTTTTGTCTCCCCATCGAGAGAATAAGGGCGTACGCCGCTTACGCTTATACGTAACGAAAACGTTTATGCGTGCTTCTTTTCCACGCGCTCGACGGCTTCCTGAGCAACGAGCTCCTGGATGCCCATGTCCAGCTCAGAGGTGAAGCCCACGCATGAGCAGTTGATCTCGCCGAGAACGTAGGTGTCCTCGCCGTTCTCGCCATCAGCGAGCATGAAGTCTGCGGTCCAGATCAGCGGGATGTTGTCGCCACCAAGCTTTTCAGCGATCACAGGGCGAGCAGCTGCGAACATGTCGACGAGCTCCTGCCATGCCTCTGGCTTGTCGTAGGTGTACTTTGCGCCGGAGAACAAGGTTGCTGAGAAGTTGTCGCCACCAGCGGCCGGCTTTTTGTGCACCACGAAGACGGGGTGTGGGCCAACCATCAAGATGCGGATTTCGCCCTCGACAATGCGAGGCATGAAGCGCATATCAACGAGCATGCCGTTGTCGCCGACGATGTACTGGTCACAGAAGTTCATGAACTCACCGAGCTCACGGATCTCGGTGTGGTTATCAACCGCCTCGGTGCAGCGCAGCTTGGTATCCAGTGGCAACGCAGTACCTGGTGCTACCGACGCAGCAAGCTCCTTGTCTTCAAGCTGCACACGCCAGATGCCCGAACCCGTGGAGCCACGGTTTTGCTTGAGAACGCGCTCACCATAAGAAAGCGAGGTTGGGAAGGTGTTGTGGAAGGTCTCCACGTCGTAGTAAGCAGCGGTATCGGAAGGAACCAAATCAGTGTCATTGAGCTTGACCAAGGCGTCCTTTGCGCCATAAGCCATCATCTCAGCTGGGGTAGACATACCCACAAGGCCAGCCTCAGACAGCTTGGTCAGCAGATCAAAGTAGCCCTTCTCGCCGCCAGGAATGTTGCCTGGGTTAACACGAGAAATGTAGCCGTCGAAGTTCTGAGAAACATACTCGAACAGGCCTTCGCTCCACTCAGGACGGTAGAACACAACCTCAGCGTGCCAGCCCTTTTCCTTGATGGCATCAACGATAGGAAGCGTGTCTTTACGGTGACCGTTAAACTGCTTATCGTTTCCGCCTTCGACCTCGAAGACAACAATGCTCTTGTGCAATTTATGAACCTTTCGGGGTGTTATGTGGGAATCTTCCTTCTGCAAAGAACAACCGCCTTCGCGCATAAGAAATCAGCCACAAAATAGGACGCGAATATACCGCGATACAACATCCGAGGAGCTTGGCAGTGCGGCCACGCTAGACATACCGGCTTTTACTGAGTGAGCGCCTCAAAGCTGATGCTATTAAACATCTCACTCCTAGGGGATAGAACACACTAAGGAGTAATCAACAACACACAAACTACAAGCTCATCCTTATATCTAGGGGATGAGTGCGGACATGGGGAACGTCGATAAGCACTGACCACTTTGGTCCAATATTTCCCTGCTCAGCGATACTTTTACCGAGCTAGCTACACAGCTCAGCTCACGTGCGGTAGGCTATGCGCGGCCGCAATGCATAAAGAAAGAATAATGGCAGCTGTAAGACTGCTCACAATGTGAACTTTGTATGGAACAATCAACTGAGCTGCCACGTTGTGACAATATTGCTTAAAGGTGGGTCAACCCCGTGACTTTTCACGCCAGCCCACTGCCATAGTGGAATCTTTCAGCGATTGCGCGTCACCGTTTAGTCATTGAAGAAGGTAAAAATGCCAGCACCATTCGATCCACACCCACAGTTCCAGGAGTACGCACACCCCGAAAAGCTCGTCTCCGCCTCGTGGCTGAGCGCTCGCCTAGGCACTAAAGGCCTTCGCGTTGTGGAATCCGACGAGGACTCACTCCTCTACGACATCGGACACATCCCCGGTGCCGTACGCATCGACTGGGCCAAAGACCTTAACGACGCCACCATCCGCGATTACATCAGCGCCAAGGATTTCGCAGCGCTCATGGACGCTAAAGGCATCGCCCGAGACGACACCGTAGTGATCTACGGCGACAAGTCCAACTGGTGGGCAACCTTTACCCTATGGATCTTCGAGCTCTTCGGCCATGAGGATGTCCGTATCCTCAACGGTGGCCGAGACGCATGGATGGCCGAAGAACGCGACACCTCGTATGCCGTTCCGGAGTACCCCGCAACCGGCTACCCCGTTGTCACCGATACCAGCGCACCAGCGCGCATTTTTGTCGACGAGCTCGTGAGCAAACTGGGCACGCAACAGCTTATCGACGTCCGCAGTGAATCCGAATATGCGGGCACCACAGACAATGATTACCCCTCATCTGGGGTGTTACGGAGCGGCCATATCCCAACCGCAGTGAACATTCCATGGAATAAGTCAGTACACCCGAACAGCCGGTTCCGCTCCTTTTCCGAACTCAGTGAGATCTACGGTGGACTCGACAAAAATGCCGAAACCGTCACCTACTGTCAAGTAGGCGACCGCGCAGCACACACTTGGTTCGTCCTAAAGTACCTGCTTGGACACGACATTGCCCGCACTTACGACGGATCTTGGGCCGAATGGGGCAACATGATTCGCATGCCTATCGCGAAAGGCGAAGAGCCCGGCGTGGCACCCTAGAAAAATAATAGTTTTGACTATAAAATGAATTCCTCGGGAGCAATTCTTCCGAGGAATTTGCCGTTCAATGGCTACCTAATGTGGAAGAATATGTGATGCCTACCGCATTAAGTGCACTATGTAGACCATCTTACTTTTAATGTCGGGCACTCAAACGACTGACAATGGTGTAGCAACCTATAGCAAGATGTCATGCCACGCCCCTAGAATTGCTACACCAGCCCCAAAAATTTTCATCAGAACCAGGAGAGCTTCAGTGTCTGTGGAACAGAAGAAGATCACTAAGGTGCTCATCGCAAACCGCGGTGAGATCGCCGTCCGCGTTATCCGTGCAGCCCGCGATGCCGGCATCGCCAGCGTCGCCGTGTACGCAGAGCCCGATGCAGACGCTCCTTTCGTCTCCATGGCTGACGAGGCATTTGCACTAGGTGGCCAAACCTCCGCCGAGTCCTACCTTGTCTTTGACAAGATCCTCGACGCGGCCAAGAAATCCGGCGCCGACGCCATCCACCCAGGCTATGGCTTCCTCTCTGAAAACGGCGACTTCGCCGAAGCAGTTATCAATGCAGGCCTGATCTGGATCGGCCCATCGCCGCAGTCCATCCGCGACCTCGGCGACAAAGTCACCGCACGCCACATCGCGCTTAAAGCCGAAGCACCTATGGCACCAGGCACCAAAGAGCCAGTCAAAGACGCCTCCGAGGTCGTCGCCTTCGCAGAAGAACACGGACTTCCCATCGCTATTAAGGCAGCATTCGGCGGCGGCGGACGCGGCATGAAAGTTGCCTACACCATGGATGAAGTAGCCGACCTCTACGAATCCGCAACCCGCGAGGCAGTGGCAGCCTTCGGTCGCGGCGAATGCTTCGTCGAGCGTTACCTCGACAAAGCACGCCACGTCGAGTGCCAAGTCATCGCAGATATGCACGGCAACGTTGTTGTCGCAGGCACCCGCGACTGCTCCCTCCAGCGCCGATTCCAAAAGCTCGTCGAAGAAGCACCAGCCCCATTCCTTACCGACGACCAGCGCACCCGCCTTCACGAATCCGCCAAAGCCATCTGTAAAGAAGCTGGTTACTACGGTGCCGGCACCGTAGAGTACCTCGTCGGCTCCGACGGACTGATCTCCTTCCTTGAGGTCAACACCCGCCTCCAGGTGGAACACCCCGTCACCGAGGTCACCACCGGCCTCGACTTGGTACGCGAGCAATTCCGCATCGCAGAAGGCAAAGAACTCCACATCAAACAAGACCCAACCCCTCGTGGACACGCCTTCGAATTCCGAATCAACGGCGAAGACGCAGGCTCAAACTTCATGCCCGCACCAGGCAAGGTCACCAAGTACATCGAGCCTTCCGGCCCAGGTGTGCGCATGGACTCCGGTATCGTCGAAGGCTCCGTCATCGGCGGCCAATTCGACTCCATGCTCGCCAAGCTCATCGTCTTCGGAGAAACCCGTGACGAAGCACTCCAACGCGCATCCCGCGCTCTTAATGAGTACGTCGTCGAAGGCATGCCTACCGTCTTGCCATTCCACCGCCACATCGTGGAAAACCCAGCCTTCATCGGCGACGGCGAAAAATTCGAGGTCTACACCAAGTGGATCGAAGAAGAGTGGAACAACCCTATCGAGCCATACGTCGACCCAACAGATGTGGATGATGAAGAAGCAGCACTGCCATCCCAGAAAGTTGTCGTGGAAATCGACGGCCGCCGCGTAGAAATCGCACTACCAGGCGACCTCGCACTCGGCGGCGGAGCAGGTGCACCAAAGAAGAAAGCCAAGAAGCGCCGCGCAGGTGGCTCCAAGGCTGCCATCTCTGGCGACGCTGTTGCAGCACCAATGCAGGGCACCGTCATCAAGATCAACGCCGAAGAAGGCGCCGAAGTAGCTGAAGGCGACACCGTCGTCGTCCTCGAAGCAATGAAGATGGAAAACCCCGTCAAGGCACACAAGTCCGGTGTTGTCACCGGCCTAGCCATCGCTGCCGGCGAAGGTGTGACCAAGGGCCAAGTTCTCCTCGAAATCAAAGACGCCTAAGCGCCCTTAAGAAGGCTCAGGCTCGTCACCTCGCTGGCTTACTGCCTTACTGCGCTGACATTACGAGCCTGACGTCACCCCACGTGGACCTTCCCGCAGGTACTCAAGTAGTACCGTGGGAAGGCCCACTTTTGTTTTACTTTCACACTGTCGCCCCAAAACTACTGAACAGTGTTCGAGAAAAGCTTTACACTATGTGACATGGAACCAACCGAAATCAACGGCGGCCGCTTCTACGCACGCCCACTCCACAACGACGAAAGAATCGACGACTCCCCCGCCCTCCAGCTTGTCGACGCCCACCTCACCGTCGACGAAGCCCGCACCGCTTGGGACCACGACACCATCTACACATGGGCAGTCTGCGAACAAACAAACGTCGAAATGATCGCACTCGCTGCACTTCACATCACCGACACCGCCACTGTTCTCGACATCGCCCCCGTGGGCGACCTCAACCGCAAACTCCCCAACGATCCCGTTCTCACCCCCAAAACAGTCGGTGACGCAGTCACCGAAATCCGCGGCCCCATCACCCGCTGGTGCACCGCACACGGAATCAACATCAGTAACTAATACAATAAGGCGCTATGACCAATAGCCCCACCGACGCTCAAGTAACAGCAGCACGGAATTTTCTCCACGCCCTAGAAGCCGACGATCCCCGAAATGCCATTGTTGTATCGGAAGGAATCGACGATTCTTTCCAACACACACTTTCTAGTATCGCTGCGATGGTGAATATGCGTGATCCGCGCGCGGCTTCTCAAGAACTCCAAGAGGCCCAATCAGCTTTCCTCAAAGCCACCACGCCTGCGGCTACAGTCATGGTAGGAGACATCACAGAGTTGCCATTTTCGGCAATGGTGGTGCCGGCTACTCAAACGTTGATTGGGCCGACGTCGCCGTCGATAAGCGATCTCGCGGCCCGAATCCATCAACGCGCTGGTTTCGGTCTTCGCCTTGAATGCGCACGACTGCTCAAAGAATCCCACGAGCACATAGAGGTAGGATCTGCGTACGTTACAAGCGGTTTTTTGCTTCCCACGCCATGGCTTATTCACATTGTGACCCCACAGCTTAATTTGGCAGCGCGAGGCGAAAGTATCGAATTATTACGTCAGTGTTTCCGAAATATTTTTGCCACCGCTGCGGGAAGGGATTGGAAGGAATTGACGATTCCTTCCCAACTAACAGGACCGTTAGGGTACCCCGCGGGAATGGAGGCCCAAATCCTCAGCGAGGAGCTAGCAGCCGCCAGGAAAACAGGATTCTCGGCGCATGTGGTTATCGTATGTGACTCGGAATCGGCAGCCGGAGCGTATCGACGCACCTTCGCACCAGTAACGGATTAAACACACGAAAACAACAGCAGCCGGTTCGAATCTCCGCGCGGGAGATAATCGAACCGGCTGCTGTGTGTCTAACCGTTAGACGGTGATGGCTACTTGATCACGAGGAGCAAGTCGCCGCCTTCCACCTTGGTTGCCTGCGTCAAGTCGATACGGTCGATAGTTCCGTCTATGGTTGCAGAGATCGTTGCCTCCATCTTCATTGCCTCAATGACAGCAACTGGATCGCCGGCTTTGACGGTAGCGCCTTCCTCGATAGTCACCGTGACAACGCCTGCGAATGGCGCTGCAACGTGTCCAGTATTGGAAGGATCAGCCTTTTCCACCGAGGCGGTCACTGACTCTACGCTGCGATCACGCACGAGGATGGGGCGAATCTGGCCGTTGACATTGCACACAACGTTGCGCATGCCCTTTTCGTCGGGCTCGCCGACGGCGTCGAGACGCACCAACATTGGGACGCTGCTGTCTGCGGTACGAATGACCGTTTCTTTGCCTTCTTTGAGGCCATAGAGGAATTCTGCGTCACCGAGTTTGGTGGTATCGCCAAACTGACGGCGGTGCTCTGCGAATTCTGCCGCAGGCTTCGGGAAGAGCAGGCGATCCAGCGTTGGGCGAACGGTCGCACGATCTGCAAGCAGAGCTTCATCTTCTGCTGGCAGCGGTGCCAAGGTGTCCTTTGATTCCTTACGTCCTGCCAATGCCTTAGCACGCAGTTCTTCTGGCCAGCCGCCCGGTGGGGTGCCGAGCTCACCACGTAGGAAGGCAATGACGGAGTCAGGAATATCGTACTTTTGGGGATCTGCTGCAAAGTCCGCTGGGTTAACTCCTGCGCCGACTAGGTAGAGTGCAAGATCGCCAACGACCTTTGAGGACGGGGTGACCTTGGTGGGGCGTCCCAGCATCTCATTAACGGCTGCGTAGTAGTCCTCGATGAGCTCGAAGCGATCTGCCAAGCCGAGTGCAGTTGCCTGTGCGCGCAGATTGGACAGCTGGCCGCCTGGGATTTCGTGCTGGTAGACGCGGCCAGTTGGTCCTGGGGTTCCGGATTCGAAGGGTGCGTAGAGTTTGCGCACTGCTTCCCAGTACGGTTCCATCGATCCGACTGCGTCCAGAGAGAGACCCGTATCGCGGTAGGTGTTAGCGAATGCTGCCACAATTGCAGACAACGATGGCTGCGACGTTGTGCCCGACAGTGGCGCGGAGGCACCATCGACGGCATCTGCACCAGCGGCTGCTGCAGCCCAATACGTAGCCAGCTGGCCACCAGCAGTGTCGTGGGTGTGAACATGAACCGGCAGGTCGAAGTTGCGTCGTAGTTCGGTGACCAGCTTGGTTGCTGCGGCTGGCTTCATCAGTCCAGCCATGTCTTTAATGGCTAGAACATGTGCACCGGACTTAACGATTTCCTCGGCAAGCTTAAGGTAGTAATCCAGTGTGTAGAGCTTCTCACTTGGGTTGGTCAGATCACCGGAGTAGGCCATGGCGACTTCGGCAATCGTGGTGTTGGTTTCGAGCACTGCGTCGATTGCTGGACGCATCTGGGAGACGTCGTTAAGCGCGTCGAAGATGCGGAAGATATCAACACCAGAGCGTGCGGCTTCGTCGACAAAAGCCTTGCATACAGAATCTGGGTACGGTGTGTAGCCGACTGTGTTGCGGCCTCGCAGCAGCATCTGAATGTTGACGTTGGGCATGGCCTCACGCAGGTGGTCGAGACGCTCCCAGGGGTCCTCGTGGAGGAAGCGCATAGCAACGTCGTAGGTAGCGCCACCCCATGCTTCTACAGAGAGCAGTTCTGGGGTGAGCTTTGCGACGTGCCGTGCTGCGTCGATCAGCGTGTTGGAGCGCACGCGGGTTGCGAGAAGCGACTGGTGCGCATCACGAAAGGTGGTATCCGTAACCGCGAGCGCATCCTGTTTACGCAGTGCGCGTGCAAATCCCTCTGGGCCGAGCTGGAGCAGGCGATCACGGGAACCACGTGGTAGCTCGCCTTTGATCTCTGCTGGGAGCTTTTCTACCGGGTTGATCACGGCTGGGCGCAGACCATGTGGCTTGTTTACAGTCACATCAGCTAGGTAGTTCAAAATGCGGCCAGGCTCATCGTCGGCAGGTGGTGCCTGCAGCAGCCATGGGTGATCTGCGATGAAGCCAGTGGCGATGCGCTTGTGCTGGAAGTCTTCTTCGCGTAGCAAAGCACGCAGGAATCCGATGTTGGTGGCAACACCTGAGACAACGAATTCTGCGAGTGCACGCTGAGCGCGAGCGACTGCGGTGGCGAAATCGGCACCACGGCAGGTCATCTTGACCAGCATGGAGTCGAAATTCGGGGTGATCTCACCACCGAGCATGGCAGCACCGTCGAGACGAACACCTGCGCCACCTGGGGAACGATAAGCGGTAATCGTTCCGGTGTCAGGACGGAAACCGTTGTTGGGGTCTTCAGTAGTGATACGGCACTGCAGGGCAGCGCCTTCGGTGTGGATGTCTTCTTGGCGCAGACCGAGATCTTCGAGTGTCGCACCGGAGGCGATCATGATCTGGGACTTCACCAAGTCGACTTGGGTGACCTCTTCGGTCACGGTGTGTTCGACCTGGATACGAGGGTTCATCTCGATGAAGACGTGGTTGCCTTCCTCATCGACTAGGAACTCGACCGTGCCTGCACCTTGGTAACCGATGTGGCGTGCAAACGCGACTGCGTCTGCACAAATCTTTTCGCGTAGTCCGGGCGCCAAGTGCTGTGCTGGGGCGATCTCTACGACCTTTTGGTGGCGACGCTGCAGCGAGCAATCACGCTCGTACAGGTGGATGATGTTGCCAGCGGAGTCACCAAGGATCTGGACCTCAATATGCTGAGGATTGATTACTGCACGCTCGGCGTAGACTCGGCCATCGCCGAATGCTGCAGCCGCCTCACGGGAGGCTTCTGCTGCTAGCTTTTCTAGGTTTTCGGGGGCGTCGACAAAACGCATGCCGCGGCCACCACCACCGGCAACGGCTTTGACGAATAGCGGGTAGGTCTGCCCCTTGGTCAGCTCTGCGAGCTTCTTTGGATCGTCTGTTGCTTCTGTCTCAGTCAGCGTGGGCAAACCTGCCTCGCGTGCTGCGGTAACAGCAGCTGCTTTATCACCGGTAAGCTCCAGCACTGATGGAGGTGGACCGATAAAGGTTATGCCGTTTTCAGCGCACTCACGAGCAAGCTGGGCGTTTTCGGAAAGGAAGCCGTAGCCTGGGTAAATTGCGTCGGCACCCGTTTGTTTAGCAGCACGGATGATTTCGTCGATATCGAGGTACGCTTTGACCGCAGATCCGCCCTCACCAATGAGGACAGCTTCAGAGGCAAACGATCGGTGGAATGAATTACGGTCTTCGTTCGGGTAGACAGCTACCGTGGCAGCACCGGTTTCAAAGGCTGCACGAAAAGCTCGCACGGCGATCTCGCCACGGTTGGCAACGAGGATCTTTGACAATGGATTTACCGTAGAGGTTCCACGTTCAGATGATTGTTGAGACACTGTTAGTTTGTCCTTGTTTGAAAAAGAAAGTCAGCGCTTTTGTGAAACAAAGCACTAGACCATGTACCTTGATTCGCACGACGGCGAAATCTGTGATCGCAGTTACTTTTACAGGCTTCGAGCTTACCCGTCGTTTTACCCCTACGAAACCTCCGCTGCCACATTAATTGACAACAGTTGCCTAATTTCGAGGTGAGAATAGAAATATCCATGGTCACGGTGCCCGATCGCACTTGCGAAGCCCCCCCAAACCTTGCACGGACTACCCCCGCCCCCGCAGCATTACATGTCAAAGAAAACGACCACAGTTCAGCGCATTCCTTGCGGCCATCCCCCATTTCATATTCACCCCCGCTGCATAAAAAAGAGAACACTCACAACTGTGAAAAATGCAATACCCCGACTGCAATGACCTAAAACATGAGGTCAAGACATTTAAAGTCATAAAATGACACCGAGGCGTCCTGTAGCAAACAGAAAACGCCTCGGCTACACCCCTATTTGATTACCCCTACAGTTTTATTGCAGGTCATCATGCTGCACTAATTGACGCGCAGCCTCAGTAATCGAACCCGATAATGATGGATAGACGGCAAAGCTCTCCGCCAGATCAGACACGGTGAGTTGGTTTGTCACAGCAACAGCAATCGGCAGAATCAGTTCTGAGGCAGTAGGAGCAACAACCACGCCACCGATCACGATGCCGGAGTTCTTACGGCAGAACATCTTGACAAAACCGTGGCGCAATGAACGCATCTTGGCACGCGGGTTGGTCTGCAGCGGCAACATCACCGTACGTGCAATTACCTCACCAGACTCAATTTGTTTCTGGGTAACACCCACAGCGGCAATTTCTGGACGGGTAAATACTGCGGTAGCCACAGTCTTCATGCGAATCGGCTTTACGCCCTCACCAAGAGCGTGGTACATGGCAATTCGCCCCTGCATAGCTGCTACTGACGCCAGCGGGAACAGATCAGTACAGTCGCCACCTGCATACACGCCTGCAACATTGGTACGAGAAACGCGGTCTACACAAATGTGGCCTGAACGTGTTGTCTCAATGCCAATTTTTTCTAGACCAAGATCTTTGGTGTTGGGCACAGAACCGACGGTCATCAAGGCGTGAGAACCGAAGATCTCTCGACCATCGGAAGTCTTCACACATACGCCGCCATCCTCGGTACGGATAACAGAATCAACGCGAGCATGCTTTTCCAAGGCCACGCCACGTTCTGCTAGCACGGTTTCTAGGACGTCGGCAGCATCGGCGTCGTCGTGAGGCAAAATGCGGTCACGCGAAGCGACCATTGTCACTTTCACACCAAGCTCTGCGAACGCAGAAACAAACTCAGCACCAGTCACACCCGAGCCAACCACAATGAGGTGCTCTGGCAATTCGGCGAGCCCGTAGATCTGACGCCACGTGAGGATTCGCTCGCCGTCTGGCTGCGCGTCAGGAAGGATACGTGGGGTTGCACCAGTAGCAATCAAAACGAGGTCGCACTCAATAGTTTCTGTGGTGCCATCGGCACGGTCGACCTTAATGTAGTGCACGGTTTGCTTGGGGTTGTAATCATCAAAGGAGCCGCGGCCGTCGATAATGCGCACGCCGTGGGCATCCATCGACGCCCGAATATCGGAGGATTGTTCGTAAGCAAGGGCCTGAACGCGGTTGTTGAGGGCGTCGATAAGCAGGTGCGCTTCGCCGATCCCCTTGTTCAGTCCCATGTCGTCGGCGCGGCGCAAGTCAGTCTTAATGTTTGCGCCGGCGATGAACGACTTGGATGGCACGCAGTCGTTGATAACTGCTGCGCCGCCTAGACCACGGTCCTCAATAATGGTGATTTCGGCGCCATATTTTGCGCCGGCCAACGCTGCTTCATAGCCTGCGGGGCCGCCGCCGATAATCACGATTCGAGTCACTGTTCCTCCAGTATGGGTGTGCCGGTTAGATGAGTCCAACGCCCAAGTGTATCGGAGACATCCCACAGCGCGAATCGCGCACTTTACCCCCACGGGAATCGCATCAGATTAATCCTCAATAAACATCGCGTTGTGGGAGTTGTAGCGATCGGCTACCGCACCGAAGAGACGCACTCCTACTTCAAGGCAACGCTCGTCTGCATACATATCGGCTTGATGCAGGTCACCGGGGGTCCCTTCCCCATTCCAGCAGCCTAGACGGGCCATTGAACCTGGAACATGCTCGAGGTACCACGAGAAGTCTTCACCGCCTGAAGACTGCGGTGCTTCCACTACGGTGCTGGGGTTAATCGTGCGTGCCGCGTCGGCAATGACGGCGGTCGCGACATCGTCATTGAGCACCGGCGGTACCCCTTTATGGTGGATCAGCTCGTAAGTACATCCTGTAGGAGCAAGCACCTGAGGTACCAACTCTGCAAGGAGTCCTTCCATCATTCGCCACACCCCAATATCTGCGGTTCGTATGGTGCCCTTCACAGAGCCTTCTTCTGTAATGGCGTTAGGTGCATAGCCTGCGTTAATCATCCCAAAGACTAAGACGGTGCCTGTGCGCGGATCGACCCGGCGCGAAAGCAAGCCTGGCAGGTCAACGACCAGCTTGGATAGCGCGTAGACGACATCGGCGGTAAGGTGCGGACGAGAGGTATGGCCACCGGATCCAAATACTTTGATTTCGATAACGTCGGACGCACTCGTGATGGCTCCTGCCCGAACCCCTACTTTGCCGACTGTGAGTTTGGGTTCGGCATGAATAGCGAAGATGTTGGACACACCTTTCAGCGCCCCGAATTCGATGACTTCTGGGGCACCGCCTTCCATGACTTCTTCGGCAGGTTGGAAGATCACGCGCACGCCGATGGTGAGTTCTGCAGAAGCGAGTGCGCAGGCGGTTGCAAGTGCGACGGTGATGTGAACGTCGTGTCCGCAGGCGTGCATGACGCCGTAGTTTTCCGAGATCACATCATGATCGTCGTTTTCTGTGATGGGGAGGGCATCGATGTCACCGCGGAAAGCGATTTTTTGTGGGGTGTCGGGCCCGATGTCCACCATGAGCCCAGTGTTGGGGAATCGTTGTGGGTTAAGCCCGTAGCGACGCAGGGTGGCCTCGATAAAGTCGGTGGTAGCAAATTCCATGTGCGAAAGCTCTGGGTGTCGGTGAAAGTGCCGTCGCCACTCGATCACCTCGTCACGGTGTTGTTCTGCCCATTGCGTGACATGCTCTGCAACCGATTGCGCCACGATACTTCCCTGCCTTTCACCTTTTCCGCATGCAATCTTTCATCCTAACCACAGCAAGAAGAAAGGAAAGTTATAGCGCCACGTTCGTAGGAAAGTATCTAGGCGTTGGGGTCGTCGTCGCGCTTATCGACGTCTCCATTGTCTTTTGTGCCTTCTCCGCTCTTCGTCGTGTCGGCGTCGTTGTTATCGGGTGTTTCGGGCATGACTGCGATACCAAAGTCTGGGTCGTCAGCGTGGTCATCATCCCAGTCTTCGTCATCAAATAGTGGCGACTGCTCATCCCAGTAGCGGTAGCGATACTGGATGGAGAATTTTTGGGTGTCTTGGCTGCTGGTAGGCCATGCGATGTCGATGGGCAGTTCACTGCCAGTGTCTTGACAAATGTCGGTGACGTAGTCCCCTACCGCGGGCATGAGTGCAGCTGGTGGGACATGGAGGGCACGCGCGAGTCGATAAATTGTCGACATCGTGGGATCGGAGCTTTTGGTTGCGCTATTTTCGTTGCGTTCGAGATTGGAGATTTGGTTGCGGCTTAAGTTGGCGATTTCTGCAAGTCCGTCTTGGGTAAGGCCACGCAGTCGCCGTAGTTTATGTAGCCTCACCCCAAAGGCGTGGCCATAACTGGGCCACTGCGTCCAACCTTCATTCATGCGCTCAAATGTGCCCAATACAGTGGTCAACGTCCGCCCAATACATTGTGCAGAGCACTGTAAATAAACAAAATCTTATGGTAAAAGATGGTGGTTACGCATAACAAAAATCCCCATGCCAACCGCAGGCCATGCACAATCACATGGCGACGACAAGCAGGGGGAAACGACTACGAGACGCTACGAAGCAGTTTTAGAGGTCGATGTTACGTGGCCCGTAGAGACGATCGCCCGCATCACCTAGGCCAGGCACGATGTAGGCGTCGTCGTTAAGCTCGGGGTCGATGGTGGCCGTGACCAAACGGCAAGGCAGACCCGACTCAGCCAAGGCATCAACACCCTCCTGCGCCGACACCATACAAATAGCGGTGATATCGGTAGCGCCACGATCCGCCAGCAGCTTAATGGCGTGTAGCAAAGAACCCCCCGTAGCTAGCATCGGATCCACGCAGAACACGGTGCGACCGCTGAGATCGTCGGGTAATGCTTCAAGATAAGGAACAGGCTGATGAGTGGCCTCATCACGCGCCATGCCAATAAAGCCCACCTGAGCATCAGGGATCATCGACAACGCTGGATCCACCATGCCCAAACCGGCACGAATGATCGGCACGATAATGGGAGGATCCTGCAAACGAGTCCCCTGCGTATCAGCAACAGGGGTGCTGACTGGGAACTGCTCAATTGCGAGATCACGAGACGCCTCATACACGAGCATGGCGCCGAGATCTGCAAGCGCAGCACGGAATCCCGCATTGTTAGTGCGCTTATCGCGCATGATGGTAAGACGTGAAGCTGCCAAGGGGTGGTCGACGATCCGAATTTCCATACCAGCCATCGTAGCGCCGGAATGCGTGGGAACCAGAACCCACACTCATTACGTCTAAACATATATGGACTCTCACATCACCATCGACGTACCTCTCATGCACCAATGGCTGCGCACGCTTATCGACGAAGCCACGCACCCTCCCAGCGAACACCACGACATCGCCTCGGACTGCGCCGGAGTTGGCGACTTTCTCAGCGCCTATAACCGCTGCGTTGCATCCTTGACCACACGTGCAACCGAGCACTGCCACCAAGCAGAAGAACTAGCCGCCACCGCTCACCAGCTTCTCCAAAACGCCGAAGACATCGACGCCGATACTGCCCGACGAGAGGACACCCTGTGATTAACCTCCCCGGTGTGGTTTCCATGCTGGCCACACTCGCACCCCCGCAGCTTAACCTTGCTATCCCCGAAACCCCATTTTTTCCCACCGCCGACCTAATCACGCACGCTTTTGGCACCACCACACCACTTATCCATGCAGCACAAACCCTAGCCGCCGACGCACACCGCGCACGCAGCGTCATACCCCAAGCACTGCACGAAATAGACAATCTCCGCGCAGAACTCGGTCACATGGCCACCGACTTTCTAAGCGAGGCCACCCGAATCTTTCCGAAACTCTTTAGCCCCCTGCCGGGATCCGCCCTCGCAGCCCATGCCGAGCTTGCAGCCCTACCCGGCAAATACATCGATCTAGCATTCGCACGTCTCGACCTGGCCAATAAAAACCTCACCAACGCCACCATGACACTGCTCTCGGTAGCAGATAGGGGCGTCGATACGCGAGGCGAACTCCCACCACCTGCAGCACCCCCTGCCACTCCACCTGCGTCTCACCTCGGACAACGAGCCGTCGACGCTGCTATGAGCGCCCTAGGCACCCCATACCTGTGGGGCGGAACAACACTCGCCGGCTTCGACTGCTCCGGATTTACCCAATGGGCATGGCGACAAGCAGGCATTGAGCTGCCCCGACTCGCCGAACACCAAAACGTCGGCACACCCGTCGCGCGTGAAAACCTCCAACCAGGCGATCTACTCGTCTGGGACGGCCACGTTGCCATGTACGCCGGTAACGGAAACATCATCGAAGCCGGAAACCCCGTCGCACTCAACCCCATCAGAACCACCAACATGGGAATGCCGTTTAAAGGTTACTTCCGACCCACAGGGTAGACCCGCTAAGATGCATAGCCATGGCTAATAAAGGAATCGTACCCGTCAAAATCTCATTGACCGAGGGCGACTTTTACACTCTCTGGGCACCACAATGGCGCGAACACGGCGCCGAGTGGCAGGCGTTTCTCGGTAGCGGGGACGACCTTTACGTATTCGAATCCCCCGCGGCAGTCCTCGCCTACATCGAATCCGGCGCGCGCCACGACCTCAGCGACCACCCCAAGTGGGGTGCCTTCATGGCCGGTGCCGACGATCGAGTTGTGCCCACCGATCGCCAAGAATACGACCTCATTGGAGTACCTGCACTACTCGCAGAACGCCCAAGTCACACCAACGTCTCTGCAGTGGCACGTTGCTTTGCCATCACACGCAGCCTCGGCGATGTGACCGCAACCATCCCAGTACAAAGCTTCTTCTCCTCGCACTCCATCCTCATGAACACCGAACGTGGCGGCAACCACTTCACCGGCGACTCCGGCCTCGGCGAATGGACCGGTATCGGACGCATCGTCTTGACCAGCTGGAATAACGTCATCGACGCCCTCGACAGCGCGATCACCGTCCACACTGACGGAAACGCCGAGGCCATCAGCGCCGCAGCCGCGCGTATCGACGCCGCCACCGCCGAAGCAGAACAGCGTCGCATTGCCGAAGAAAAAAAGAAAAAGGCCGACGCTGAAAAAGTCGACCCTTACGACGCCACCCCATGGGCAGCCGCAGGTATCGACCCCATCAAGATCTCCATCGATGGGCGCACCGTCTATACCCTGCGCACCTACATCGAAGCACAGCCCGTATTCCTAGGAAAATACGGGGAAATCTTCACCTTCAACTCCGGGAAATCCCTCGTCCGCTGGCTCGTCGAACACGACGACCACGACCTCGCACGCGTATCTACCTGGGAAGACCTCATGGTTCCCGTCAACGCCGGCGAGCTCGACATCACAGTCCACCCCGACAATGTTTACTCATTCAACGGCCTCACCCGAGACATCAACACCAGCGTCGAAGCCGTAGACACCGCCCAAATGGCCCGCGCCTACGAACTCCTCGCCGACGCCGCCGACTGGGCAGCCGACGACTCCCTCAACTCATACTTCCTCACCAACCCCCGCATGCAGGACTACATCTCCTACATGATCGGATCCACCCGAGTCTCCGGCTACACCCCCACCCCACCATTTACCGAGCACTCCGAAAGCTGGGCTGAAATGGAGAAAATGCTGACCAAACGATTCAGCAAATTCTAAACACTCCCTGGACTTATAACCGCGATAACCGCGATAGCCGCGGCTGGACTAATCCCCATGAGAAGGACTGAGAAATCAGACACCAACTCATGGGGAATATTTTTATAAAACTGCACCTGCTTGACGCACTCAGGAAGAAAAGCAGCTATGCGGCTGTGGTGCAAGGCTGCTGTGTGGCCGTGCGGCTGTGTGGCTGTGTGGCTGTGAATGCCGCTTTCTACTGGTTGCTGGCTACCAAAAAGCAATTCAGCACTCATGACCCAGTCAGCCCCCACAATCTCCTAGAGATCTAGGTCATCAAACTCAATCCCCATCTCATCGAGAAACTGCGGATCCACGCCTTCTAAGCCTGCAGCCCCACCATGATGATCCGTGTGCGCATGGCCTGCATGCTCTCGCTCAGAGCGCAGCTCTGTTGTACTTTCTGCATCGTCGGTAGTGGAATGATCAGCAAAATCTTCACCCAACTGCTCAAAGAACGGGAAAACCAATTCTTCCCACAACTGCACCCTCAGCGGCTGTGGCAACAACGACACCGCCACGGCATCTCGAGTCAACTCGAATAGATCCTCGATCTGTAATTCCAAGTACTCCGTCAATTCCAAAAGGCGATCTGTGGAAAGAATCGACGACGCTGTCCGGTAACCCAACTTAGACATCAACGGCAACGGATGATCCGCAAGCTCTGCAACCTCGCCATTTTCAAGATCAGCAAATGGCTCCACAAGTACTGGATAATCACGATCGCGGACCCACGCCGAAAGCCTTCCAGGAACAATATCGTCATCTTCGAAACGAAAATCCTCAAACAAACCAATGCCATGAATGATGCGGCTAGCTCCCACACGAACCTGATCTGCGACGCTGCCATCGAACTCAAAAGGAACATAATTTTCCCGCAAAATGGCAGCTACGTCAGCGGATTGCGTCGAAAAGCCCACGACGACAGGTGTCCGCGAACGGTCTGTGTAGTGGGAAGAATCGTCGATTCTTTCCAGAATCCCCACGGTAAACGGGGCTTGTTCGGCAACAGAAATCGCGCGCTCAATATCCTCATGTGGCACCGTGCACTCAAAATACGCCACGTGGTCATCTGCCAGCTGCTGCACCCGAGATTGCATATAAGCAGCATCACCAGACTCGCCGAGAATCACTTTCGGTAGTGCGTGAATTAGCTCATGCGAAATTACTTTAAATTCTGAACGGAAAATAGGGGTGTCATACATGAACTACACCTTAAGCCACGGCACCATCATAAGTATGAAACGTGTGCCCAAAACCCTCATCGCGCTGACCGCCATCACTGCAGCACTCTCACCCACCGCACTTAGCGCAACCATGGCACCAGTATTAGCTGATCCCGCACCGCGTTCCTCCGCGCCGAACACCGACAAATGCGACAACGCTACCACCCCACCATCGGCCGAGACGACCTCCGAAAAACTCGCACCAGGCCGTACTTCAATCGCACCTCTTCCCACCGTCGACAACGAATTTGGCAGCTGTGGGATAACAAAAGCAACAGGATTCGACGTCCCCACCAATACCGCTTCGGCATGGATGGTTTTTGACCTCGATACCGGTGCTGTCATCGCCACCAAAGACCCCCACGGACGCTACCGTCCTGCATCCGTCATCAAAGCACTCATCGCGCTCGTAGCCATCGACGAACTCGATCTTTCGAAAAAAGTCACCATCACCAATGACGACGTGAACCAAGAAGGCTCCGCTGTCGGATTTGTGGAAGGAATCGACTATTCCGTCCAACAACTACTCGACGGACTACTCCTCGGCAGCGGAAACGATGCCGCCAGTGCACTCGCACGCGCCCTCGGCGGCGAAGACACCACCATCAAAAAGATCAACAATCTTGCCCAGGAATTGGGAACCGTCGACACGTACGCCGCCTCATACACTGGCTTGGATGCCCAGGGCATGTCCACTTCTGTGCGCGACCTTGCTGTGATCTATCAAGCAGCATGGCAAAACCCCGTCTTCGCAGACACCGTGAAAAAGGAATACTCAGAACTCCCCGCCGATAAAACCGGCACAACGTTCCAAGTCTGGAATGACAACGGCATCCTCATGAACACGGAGCACGGCATCGGCGGTAAAACCGGTTTTACTGACGACGCCCACCACACCTTCGTCGGCGCGAAAAATATCAACGGTCGCCGCATCGCCGCCGTCATCCTCGACACCACCATCGATCTAGGACGCCCATGGGAACAAGCCAACAAGCTTATCGACGCCGGCTACAAAGTCGCCGAAAACCAAGCAGTAGGGTCGATTCTTCGGAAGGAATCGTCGATTCCTTCCGAAGAATCGCAACCAAAAGAACTCTCGCGCCCATCGTTTACTAATCCTTCTGATAACCGCGACACGACACCTCGTTTTGTGATTCTGGGGGCGTTGGTGGCGCTGGTGGTGCTCGGGGCGCTGGCGTGGATGTTCGGTAAACGTGAAGATCGCGTGAATAGCTAAAACAGGAAAACCCCTAGGTACGGAGACGATGTGTGTCATCTCCTGTTGTCCCTAGGGGTTGTTTTTATTTTGTTGAATCAGGCGGATTCTAGGAGTCGTTGGGAGTTACTTTCGCTTCCACAGTGACAGCAAGGCGGTAGCGGCTGTAGCACCGGCGATGCCGATTCCGATGCCTTTGCCCTTGTCACCTCCGGTGCGGATTTCTTCACGAACGCGGATGACGGCTGGTGCTGGTGGCTCGAGTTTGGCAATGGCGAGGGATTCCGCGGTGGTTGCAGCCCAAGCGCAGCAGTACATAAGGATGCGCCAGACGAAGTAGAGCAAGACCATGAGTCCGATGATGGGGCCGAAGGTAGCTCCTGCGGGGTTGCTCAATGCGTTTGAGAAGAATTGCGATGCAAGTTGCTTGAAGATCTCAAAGAGCACAGCACCAATACCTGCGGCTTTAAGGGCAGATTTTGCGGGGACTTCACCTCGGGGGAGGTATTTGATGAGCCAGAGGAATACGCAGAAGTTGGCGATGAGTCCCACGACTAAAGAGATGACGAATGTGAGGAGGAAGATACCGGGGACGTCGGCAAGCCCGATAGCGTCGATAAGCTGCGTCGTCAGGCCGGAGGAGCCGATAGCAGTGATGCCCAGCGCGATGCCCATGGCTACGAGCAGGCTAAGGAATCCAAGAAAATCCTGGAATTTGGTTTTCGCAAAGTTATCGCCAGTGACTGGGTAGCGCCACATTTTCGACGCCCCGTAGCGCAGGTGCGACATCCAGCTTAGGCCGGACCACAAGGCAGTAAGACCACCGATGCCGAACATGGCACCACGTTGACTGATGGCGGTATCGAGGATTTCTTTGAGAGTATCTGCAATAGATGCGTCGACAGAATCGGTGATTCTTTCCTGTAATTGCTGCAGTGTTTCTGGCTGACGAGCAAGGATAGTTGCTGCCGCGGCCATCACCAGCATGAGGATCGGGAACATCGACAACACAGAAAAATAAGTAATGCCCGCGGAGTACTGGTTGCCGCCTTCTTGGCTGTACCGCTCATTCATACGCATGAGATGGTCAAACCACCCCCACTTAAGACGCAGCTTGTCGACGATCCCAGGGTCGTCGGCGGTTGATCGTTCAATGCCGAACTCGTCTGTCTTGTTGCGGTTTTGGCGCGTGGACATGGCGCGAATGCTCTCACGTTGGTGCGCGGCACGCGATGATGCGGGCACAACGGTGTTTGCTGAGATTTTTCCTGAGCCTCGAGACGCCATAAGAATTTCTGCCTTTTTAAATCATTGTGAGCTGGGGACTTAATCCAGACTATAGGCAGAAACAGCAATCCGGCTGCCTCATAGTGGCGAAGCAGTCGGATCGTTGCAAAGTTGTAATTGTCAGCGCTTTAGCGCTTTGGCGGCAAAAAACCGATGTGCTCGTAGGCGTCCGCAAGGGTGCGCGATGCAATCTCACGGGCTTTTTCGGCGCCAAGAGCCAACACATTTTCCAGCTCAGCACGGTCAGACATGTACATGTCGTACTGAGCCTTCAAAGGTGTAACGAAGGCCTCGAGGGCATCGGCGGTGTCGACCTTCAAGGCGCCGTAGCCCTGGCCTTGGTAGGCGTCGACAAGCGAGTCGATGCTCTTGCCCATCAGTGCCGACTGAATGACCAGCAAGTTGGACACACCAGGCTTGTTTTCCTTATCAAAACGGATCTCGCCGTCGTTGTCGGTCACAGCAGAGCGAATGCGCTTCGCAGAAACCTTGGGGTCATCAAGCAGATTAATCAAGCCCTTGGGGTTCGAACCCGACTTGCTCATCTTGGAGGTGGGTTCTTGAAGATCATAAATCTTGGCAGCACCCTCAGGAATAATTCCGTCTGGCACCACGAAGGTCTTTTTAAAACGAGAGTTAAAACGCTCAGCAAGCGTACGAGTGAGCTCCAAGTGCTGGCGTTGGTCCTCGCCCACCGGCACGAACTGCGGACGGTAAAGCAGAATATCCGCAGCCATCAACATGGGATAAGTGAACAGACCTGCTGAGGTACGATCCGCACCTCGCTTGGCGGACTTGTCCTTGAACTGTGTCATGCGGCTCGCTTCGCCGAAACCGGTCAAGCACGTAAGAACCCAACCAAGCTCAGCGTGTTCCGGCACGTGAGACTGCACAAACAGAGTGCTCTTGTGAGGATCAATGCCCAAAGCCAAGAGCTGTGCAGCACCGGCGATGGTACGCTCCCGCAGCTCACGGGGGTTTTGATCAACCGTGATGGCGTGCAGATCAGGGATGAAGTAAAACGCCTCGTAGTTATCCTGAAGGTCGATCCACTGCTTCAGGGCACCCAAATAGTTTCCTAGGTGGTACGAGTCGGCTGTTGGTTGAATTCCCGACAGCACACGTTGCTTCTTCTGCGTATTTTCTTGCACGGTTGCAGTCATGGTGAACATCCTACAGCGCAGTCACAACACACGAGGAATACGACCCCACCTGTTGATGTAAAACAAAACCGTCTTCCGGTACGGATCCGCTGTGTGCTTTCCACAAATGGATCTGTACCAGAAGACGGTTGACAATGTGCGCTGGGCGGATACCTCTGGCTCACCGTGGAAGAATTCTTTGAGCAGAATTCCTACTGCATACGAGGGCGGGGAGCCACAATAGCGATGAGACCACCAATGGTCGTGGCACCGCCTACTCCCATGAGGATGCCGCCGAGCACACCCGCAACGTCATTGTTACCGGTTAAGAAATAACCGCCTAGGACGGCAGCGATACCGACAACAAGGGCGATGATTCCAGAAATTCGCATGATGTAACTGCTCCTGATTCTATTGTCAACGTCGACGCACTGACAGTACTACCGCACGCAAAATTAATCGAAACGAGGTGTCTGACCTTAGTCCCACGCCTTAGAGTAAACAGGGCGTCGTCAGTGCGTAATGGCGTCTCGACGACTAGGAATACACCACCGTCAAAGGTGAGTGATCCGACCAGCGCAAATCATATGCTGCTGCCTTATCGACCCAGCACCGAGTCGCACGCTCCAGCATCGCAGAAGTTGCTGCTTGATAATCAATACGCCAACCAGCATTCGTATCAAACGCCTGGCCACGATAAGTCCACCAAGTATAAGCAGCGTCCTCGGGAGCTAATCGACGCGCCACGTCAAACCATTTCGGGTCGTTCGCCGGAGTACGACGCTGCTGCGAGGTGTAGTCCACCGCACCTGCCCATTGGCCAGCATCGGACACCTGGCTTTCAGAATCAGGGAAAACACCAAATACCGAATCCATAAAAGCCCGTTCGTCTGGAAGGAATCCAGACTTCTTTCGGTTTGTTTTCCAATTCTTCAGATCTTGCATGCGGTGACAAATGTTCCAATCGCCACCGACCACCATGTGCGGATTATCCTGCGCTGCCTGCTCAAGAAACGGACCGAACACATCAAGGAAACGGTATTTCTCGTCTTGCTTATCAGTGTCGGCAGAACCAGAAGGCAAGTAGAGCGACGCCACCACCACGTCATGACCTGTATCAGGATCAGACAGTGTTGCTTGGATGTACCGGCCAGAATCGACGAATCCTTCCAACCCCACCTGAACATCACGCAGTGGCTGGCGACTTAAAATACCCACCCCGGCGCGGCCTTTGGCAGCAGCAGGAGCGCCAACATAGTGCCATCCGGCATCGAGGGCAGGTGCCAAAGCAGTAAGAGAATCTTTTTCCGAAGCACGAACCTCTTGCAGCAACACGACATCGGAGCCACACTGCTCTAGCCACGGGAGCATTCCGCGGTTGGCGTCGCTACGCTGCTTGACGGCAGCACGAATTCCATTGACGTTAACTGTTGTAATTTGCATGCTGGCCATCCTAGCGGTGCTGTTTGCGTTCTTGTTTGCTGCGCGTGATATGCGCTGGGATCCAAATGATGATGGCGGCACAACCTAAAGCAGCGCCCGCAAGAGCAGGAGCAGAATAGCTATATCCTGCGCTGATCACTACGCCACCAAGCAGTGCGCCACAAGCATTCGCGATGTTAAGCGCAGAGTGGTTAAGTGCAGCAGCTAGGGTCTGGGCACGACCGGCAACGTCCATAAGTCGGATCTGAAGAGACGGGATGAGCATCGAACCGGAAAGCCCCACGAGAGCAAAGTTAATGATGGCGATCCACGCATAGGCACTGGTGAAGTAGAAACTCACCAAGGTGAGCACAATGCAGATAAGAGCAGTAAGAATTCCGTATTCCACACTCCAGTCGGAGAGGCGTCCGCCGATAAAATTGCCCGCAATCATGCCAAGTCCATAGGCCATCAGCACGATCCACATGAGCGCCTCAGGCAAACCCGCGCGCTGCGTCATCGTCCAAGAGATATAGGTGTACACAGCAAACATGCCACCAAAGCCCACGGAACCGATCAGCAGTGACGCCCAAACTTGACCGTTCTTTAACGCACCGAGTTCTGTGAGTGGGCTCGTCGGTTTCATCTTGGACATGTGCGGCATGAGCGTCCACAACAATGCCAAGGTAATAGCACCGATGATGGTGACCACCACGTACGCGGCTTTCCACGTGGTAGCAAATCCCAGAGCTTGGACAGCGGGTACACCGACCACCGTCGCTACGGGCAATCCCATGCCGACAAAAGCGAGAGCACGGCCGCGTTGCCCTTCAGGGGCCATCGACGCCACGGCAAGGCCCGCTACTGAGAAAAACGCACCATGCGGCAAGCCAGCTAAAAAACGTGCAGCCATCAGCACAGGATAAGAAGTGGTAAATACTGTCAACGCGTTGCCGATTGTAAAGGCAATCATCAACAAGATCAGTAGACGTCGGCGCGGAATCATTCCGGTAAAAGCGGTGATGACAGGCGCACCGACGACCACGCCCATCGCATAGGCGGTAATCACGTGACCGGCAGTGGACTCCGCCACGTTGAAGTCCTCAGCGATAAGGCTAAGCAATCCCATGGAGACAAATTCGGTAACACCGATACCAAATCCGCCGAGTGCCAACGCCAACATGGCGATGAGTCGGTGGCGATGAGTGATCTCTGTTTGGCGGGGTACAGGTTTTCTTTTATTGAGGTGGTTGACAAGCACGACGAGATACCTTAACAGCGTTTGCATGTTTCCCTGATGAGCGTCCCCCATACCCCACGTTGTAGCGCGCGACAATACCCGCGAAACAGGACGCTTGTACTGTTTTTACCCCCGCTGCCCCGTACTCAAAGCCCAGCTAAGGGCGTTTTTTACAGCTGAAGACTGAAAAAGTGCTGGGTGACAGGTATTCTTGTCGGTTGTACTACGAGCCCAATGAATACCTGATGAACGAGGAGACTCATGGCGAAAATCATTTACACCCGCACCGACGAAGCACCGTTGCTTGCTACGTACTCCCTGAAGCCAGTCGTCGAAGCCTTCGCTTCCACCGCCGGCATCGAGGTTGAAACTCGCGATATTTCCCTCGCGGGCCGTATTCTTGCTCAGTTCCCTGATTACCTCAACGAGGATCAGAAGGTCGACGACGCACTTGCAGAGCTCGGCGAGCTGGCCAAGACCCCAGAAGCAAACATCATTAAGCTTCCTAATATTTCGGCATCCCTGCCACAGCTCAAAGCAGCCATTGCAGAGCTCAAAGCACAGGGCTTCGCCCTTCCGGAGTACCCAGACTCCCCAGCCACCGATGAAGAAAAAGACGTCCGTGCGCGCTACGATGCCGTCAAGGGATCTGCCGTCAACCCAGTACTTCGTGAGGGCAACTCCGACCGCCGCGCCCCCATCGCCGTGAAGAACTTTGCCAAGAAGAACCCTCACAAGATGGGTGTTTGGTCCTCCGATTCCAAGACCAACGTAGCCACCATGGACGCAAACGACTTCCGCCACAACGAGAAGTCCGTCATCATGCCTGCTGCAGACACCCTCACCATCAAGCACATCGCCACCGACGGCACCGAAACCATCCTCAAAGATGGCCTCAAGGTTCTCGAAGGCGAAGTCATCGACGGCACATTCCTGTCCGCCAAGGCTCTCGACGCCTTCCTCACCGAGCAGGTACAGCGTGCCAAGGATGAGAACGTTTTGTTCTCCGCCCACCTCAAAGCAACCATGATGAAGGTATCCGACCCCATCATCTTCGGACACGTCGTCCGTGCATACTTTGCCGACGTCTTTGCCACCTACGGTGACCAGCTCAACGCAGCTGGCCTCAACGGCGAAAACGGCCTTGCCGCAATCTACAGCGGCCTCGACGCCCTCGACAATGGCGCCGAGATCAAGGCAGCTTTCGACGCCGCTCTCGAAGCAGGTGCCGACGTTGCCATGGTCAACTCCGCCAAGGGAATCACCAACCTCCATGTCCCATCCGATGTGATCATCGACGCCTCCATGCCAGCCATGATCCGCACCGCAGGCCACATGTGGAACAAGGACGATCAGGAACAAGATACCCTCGCAGTCATCCCAGACTCCTCCTACGCAGGCGTCTACCAAGTCGTCATCGAAGACTGCAAGAAGAACGGCGCCTTCGACCCCACCACCATGGGCACCGTGCCCAACGTCGGACTCATGGCACAAAAAGCCGAAGAGTACGGCTCCCACGATAAGACCTTCAAGATTGCAGCAGACGGTAAGGTAATCGTCGTCAATGCCGCAGGCGAAGCACTCATCGAGCACGACGTAGAAGCAGGCGACATCTGGCGCGCATGCCAGGCCAAGGATGCCCCAATCCAAGACTGGGTCAAGCTCGCCGTCACCCGCTCCCGACTCTCCGGCATGCCAGCAGTATTCTGGCTCGACCCAGAACGCGCCCACGACCGCAACCTGATCACCCTAGTAAAGAAGTACCTCGCTAATCACGACACCGAGGGCCTCGACATCCAGATCATGAGCCCCACCGAGGCAACTCAGTTCTCCATCGATCGCATCCGCCGCGGCGAAGACACCATCTCCGTCACCGGCAACGTGCTGCGCGACTACAACACCGACCTATTCCCAATCCTCGAGCTCGGCACCTCCGCCAAGATGCTCTCCGTCGTGCCACTCATGGCAGGCGGCGGACTCTTCGAAACTGGCGCCGGCGGATCCGCACCAAAGCACGTCCAACAGCTCGTTGAAGAAAACCACCTGCGCTGGGACTCCCTCGGCGAATTCCTCGCCCTAGCAGAATCCCTGCGTCACTTCGCCAACACCGAAGGCAACACCAAGGCAGGCGTACTTGCCGACGCCCTCGATCGCGCGACCGAAACCCTCCTCAGCGAGGGCTACTCCCCATCGCGCAAAGCTGGCGAAATCGACAACCGTGGCTCCCACTTCTTCCTCACCCTCAACTGGGCCAAGGAACTAGCAGCCCAAACCGACGACACCACGCTAGCCGAAACCTTCGCACCTGTCGCCGCACAGCTCGAAGAAAACAAAGACACCATCGCAGCAGCGCTTATCGACGTCCAAGGCACACCAGTAGACCTCGGCGGCTACTACCAGCCTGACGACGCCAAGACCGCAGCAGTCATGCGCCCCGTCGCAGAATTCAACAGCATCATCGATGCACTGAAGTAAGGTCGCGCTCTTTTATAGCTAAAAAATGGGAAGGAATCGTCGATTCCTTCCCATTTTTTATGCCCCTGCCCCATATTTTCTCTGCGATCGCTCCAACCAACTACCCCCAAATGCGCACCACTTTGTCTAGAATTTTATTCACTAACTGAACTGGACTTTTAGAATTTTATAGACCGATCGGTTTCTTTTTCTCTGACGTCGCCCTAGCGTTGCTTGGAACGAAAACATCTTAGGGAAGGAATCGACGATTCATGCCAACAAAATACGATAATTCCAATGCCAACAAATGGGGTTTCGAGACTCGCTCCATCCACGCAGGACAAAGCGTCGATAGTGATACCGGTGCCCGCAACCTACCGATTTATCTGACATCGTCGTACGTTTTTAATGACGCCGAACACGCAGCAAACCGCTTCAACCTTTCCGACGCCGGCCCGGTCTACTCCCGCCTGACCAACCCAACTGTCGCGGCAGTCGAAGAACGCCTAGCCAATCTTGAAGGTGGCGTACACGCCGTACTTTTCGCTTCCGGAATGGCCGCCGAAACCGCCGCAATCCTCAACATCGCCCGCGCGGGTTCTCACATCGTGTCCAGTCCTCGCATTTACGGCGGCACCGAAACACTCTTTGCCGTCACATTGGCACGCCTGGGCATCGAAACCACTTTCGTAGAAAATCCTGACGACCCAGCCTCATGGGAGGCTGCAATTCAAGACAACACGGTCGCACTCTACGGTGAAACCTTCGCTAACCCACAAGCCGATGTGCTTGATATTCCCGCAATCGCAGAGGTTGCCCACAAACATCAAGTACCACTGATCGTCGACAACACCCTCGCGACCGCAGCCCTTGTACGCCCACTCGAACTCGGTGCAGACGTCGTCGTGGCGTCCCTAACCAAGTTCTACACCGGAAATGGCTCCGGACTCGGCGGAGTGCTTGTCGACGGCGGAAACTTCGACTGGACCGTCACACGCAACGGCGAACCCATCTTCCCCGACTTTGTCACCCCAGACCCCGCCTACCACGGCCTCAAGTATTCCGATCTTGGTGCCCCCGCCTTCGGACTGAAGGCGCGCGTCGGACTTCTGCGCGACACCGGTGCAGCCCCATCACCACTCAACGCATGGATCACCGCACAAGGGCTCGACACCCTCTCGCTACGAGTACAACGCCACAACGAAAACGCACTCGCAGTAGCACAATTCCTCGCCAACCACGACAAAGTAGCCAAGGTTAACTACGCAGGCCTTCCCGACTCCCCCTGGTACCCAGTCAAAGAAAAACTCGGATTCGACTACACCGGCTCCGTGCTTTCCTTTGACGTTAAAGGTGGAAAAGACGAAGCATGGCGCTTTATCGACGCACTCAAACTACACTCGAACCTCGCCAACGTCGGAGACGTACGTTCCCTCGTAGTCCACCCAGCGACCACCACGCACTCGCAATCGGAAGAATCGGCACTTCTAGCCGCAGGAATTAATCAAGCAACCATTCGACTCTCCGTCGGCATCGAATCCATCGACGACATCATCTCCGACCTCACAGCAGGTTTCGACGCAATCTAAACCTAGACCCGAATGACTAAGAATGGTGCTCCAGAGCTTCGACAAGTTAAAACCAGAGGTAGAACTTGTTGGAGCAGATGAAGCGGACTCCACACCCGTACGGCCCGCTGACTGACGTTGAGCAGCCTTTTGGTTAGCAAGCTCTACATTTTTCTTATACTCAGCCTTGAGCTTTTCTGCTTCGTCCTTACAGACTTTCTTGAGCTGGAGGTCAACTTTTACATCGTCAAGGTTTGAGTTGTAGTCACCATCGTACTGACCCATAAAGATGACATCGACGCCGTCAATCACGTTATCTTTAGTCTTAGGCTGCGGAACATAGCGCATATTAGATCCGCTAAGTGTGGCGGCAGTCTCGTTTAGAGTCCAACCAGCAGTTGTTACTTCACCAAAGGTGTCACGCCTTGAACGCTTGTTGGCTTCAGTTCGGTCAGCGTCCTTGTATTCAGTCATATTCTTGCCGAGAACATAATATCCAACGTAACTTACACTTGCTTTAACCGCATTATCTTTGGTCGTGACGTAGGGGTTGTGCAATTGCGAATAAAAGGAGCCGTGATGCCCTTCAAAAACAATGCTTGAATCCTTAGTATTGATTTCGGCCTCTACGATTTTATTGTCTTTTATCTCAAGGTTCGATACCTTCGGATCAACGGGAACCTCAAAGTAGAAGTCTTTCCCCCTCTTTTCTCCGACTTCTTTAATATCTCCGGCAATTTTCCAATTACCGTTAGCTAGCTTTTTATTAAAAATATACTGACGGTAGGACTGATTTACACCCCACTTCAGCGTGCCACTTTCGATCACCTGCACCATCTCACACTGAGATGCGGCTGCCGGTTCTTCAGCGACAGCTTGAGGAACAAGAAAACCTGTCATTGCCACAGCAGCAACGGGTAGAACGAAACGCTTCAACATAGAGGGATAGCCCTTCCTAAAGGGAAATAAAGGCAAAGCGTACTTATAACGGTTTGCCTTAACTTTCAATCGGCTGAGATAAATAACCCCACGTCATACCCCCAAAACCTTCGACAAAAATCAAAGTGTCGCTTCCGATAACAGAAACGACACCATGAAATAGAGGAAAACGTCGACAGCGAAGTACTAGACCAACGACTGCAGAGACAACCCCACAAAATCATCTTGGTTTTGCGTAGTACGACCTCGCAACGGCTGGACAGAATTGACGATTCCTTCCGAAACATCAACATGAATAGGCCAACCGTAAACAGACGAAAGGGTTTCATCGGTGTAAACGTCGGCAACAGAACCATCTGCAACAATGCGCCCGTCAGCAAGGCACACAATGTGATCACAATACGCAGCGGCAGCGTTAAGATCATGAAGAACTACGATCACAGCTATGCCTGTGCGCCTAGCAATTGACTGCATCAAACCGAGAACTTGCTCCTGGTGACTGATATCGAGAGCTGCTGTTGGCTCGTCGAGCATAACAACAGGCGTTTGCTGAGCCAGCACTCGAGAAAGCGCAACGCGGGCTCGCTCACCACCAGAAAGCGTAACAATATCGCGACCGGCGAGATGTGCGGCATCCGTGGCAGACAACGCGGCGTCGATAAGCCTGTCATCGAACTCCTGACGATCCGTCCCCTCCCACGGACGACGTCCCATCGCGACAACATCCCGCACCAAGAACTGAAACGTTACGCTCACGTCCTGCAGCATAACCGAACGTACCCGAGCTAATTCACGCGCAGAACTATCCACGGGATCAAGACCACAAATATCAATCGAGCCCGATTGACGCTCTAAATCACCGCTCAATGCAGCCAACAACGTGGACTTACCAGCACCATTCGGACCAATAAGACCTGTGACTTCACCCGCATATGCATCAAAATTGATATCGCACAGTAAGCGCTTCTGCCCAACAGAGACCGATAGATCACGGACACGAACCAACGCCTCAGGCTGCACGCTACTTTGATCATCAGCACTCAATAGACAGAGCCTTTCTTCAACATTCGATGTAACAAAACAAAAAATGTTGGGCCACCAACAAGTGCCGTAAAGATACCAATCGGCAAATCCGCAAACGGAATCATCGTACGCGCAGCAACATCCGCGCACGCGATCAATACCGCTCCTGCCAACGCAGATGCTGGAAGGAGTAGACGATTCTCTGGGCCAGAAATACTCCGCAGCAAGTGAGGAACAATCAAACCAACAAAACCAATCAATCCAGCAAACGACACAGCCGCTGCAGTCAAAATCGTCGAGGCAGCAATAGCAATAACGCGCAATCGTCCAACATTGATACCCGTGTGCCCTGCCGCACGTTCGCCAAGGGCTAGCACATCTAGTTGTTTACCAATTAGGGAAGAAATGACGATTCCTACCAGTGCAATAGGGGCAACTACCCAGACGTGTTTCCACTGTGCTCCATTAAGCGATCCCATTTGCCAAAAAACAATCTCTTCACGATTCGACGTAGGAGCAAGGTACACAAGAAAAGAAATCAATGCATTACACACGGCATTGATGGCAATACCAGTCAAAATTAAATTGACGATCGCAACCTTACCTTGATGTCGAGCCAGCTGATAGATAATCACCGTCACAACAACCGCACTCAAAAATGCTGCCGCAGGAACAGTAAAAGTACCCAAAATTCCCACGTTGAATACGATCACCGCTGCTGCACCCACACCGGCTCCAGAAGTAACTCCGATAATCGACGGCTCCGCAAGCGGATTCGCAAAAACGGCTTGCATCAGAGTGCCAGCCACACCAAGGCATGCACCAACCAACAAACCCAACACAATTCGAGGAAGACGGATCTCCCAAATAACGTTGTGCATCAAACTGCTTGAATCAGGCTGAGTAAGAATCGTCAATAAGTCGCGAAGCGGAACATAGTACTGCCCCAACGCCAACGACGTAACAACTGACGCCAGCACCAACACCACTAAGACAACAAACAACATCACTCGCCGACGCGCCCGAAGAACGAACACGTCGTCGCTACGCTTGCTATACCTGTGGATCATACAAAGCCTGTGCCGTGCGAAGAAGCGTCTGACCAGTCATCGGACCGAACGCCAAAGACTGTCCATCAGGGATCGTAATGACTCGACGATTCTTTCCAGCAATCGTCTGCGCCACACCTGGTCGTGCCAATAAACCATCAATTCCACCAGTCGATTCCAAACCAGCTGTCATCATGATGATCGCCTCAGGATTAATCTTTGCCAAAGCCTCAGCGTTTGCAGGCTCAGCATAAGAAAGCTTGTATTCAGCGCCCATGTCCTTCGCGCCAACGCCCTCAATCAAATCTTTAGCCCCAGTTCCTTCACCCATAATGAAGAAAACACCACCGTTACCACGCGCATACAAAAATGCCACGCGCATGGGATCAGAAGGAGCGATCGCAGCAATCGCCTCACGAGCCGCAGAAATTTCATGAACACTACGTTCGGCAAGAATCGACGCCTCGTCGCTAAGCCCGACTACGCTACCCAACGTCTTGATGTCCTCCGCGACAGAATCAATCGTACGAGTTGGCTTCATCACCACAGTAGTAACGCCAGCATTGCGAATCTGATCAATCGCATCACGCGGACCAATCGAGTGATCAACGATCAGCAATGACGGATGCAGGCTCAACACGGCCTCAACATTGATATTATGACCACCCTCGGTCACAACAGGAACATCTTTAAGCACGTTCTCTGTCGACGACACAGTCCTGCCAACAATTTTGTCAGCGAGCCCCAAGCCTTCCAAAGTCTTCGTATACGTGCCATAAATATCCAAGGCAATAATGCGAGAAACATCCGTAACCTCAACATCAAAACCATCAGCATCCGTGAGATGTACAGGCAACGAAGGGCTCACAGATTCCGAAACAGGCTGCACATCATCAAAATCGCGCACATCAGACACACCTGTAAAAGAACGCGGATCCTTGACGTCACCAGCCTTGGGCAATGACTCTCGGAGATCCTTCGTCGAATCATATGTGCCCTGGACACCACAACTCACCAGTGCACACGCACACACCACGGACATACAAACACGAAGCAAAGATTTCATCACACATCACCTACACCGGATTATTAACAACTAGTCGCCCCATACTTCCGCCATCCACAACAAACGCAGCGATCACGAGCAGAACATACATATTGGGATCAATACCGGAATCGTCCGTTGCCGCAGAACGAATCTTGAAGTTTTTAGCGCCACTCTCATAGCCTGCAGAGGTGCCCCCTTCAGATTTTCCGGAAAGAATCGACGATTCCTTCCCACCTGAAACAGGAACAGCAGCTGCATTTGTTCCAGTAGAACAATCGGCTGCTCCGCCGAGTTGGGCATCGAAAGTGATCAGATCAAGGTCAGAGCCAGCGTCATAGAAGCCAGCGAATGCGCCAGCACCATCTGGATGCAATGTCATTGTGGCTTTGCCACTAACCAAGGTTTCAGAAGCATTCAAAGAGCTAAAAGTAAGATTGCCGATAGCTACTCGACCATAATCTGACTTCTTGCCTTCCATGTCAGACGAGCGAACTTGGGCGAACAAAGTTCCGGTAGCACCGTTGAAAACAATTTCTGGATTGGAAATATTGAGATCCAAGATGCCGTGATGACCACTAAAACGCATCGTTCCGCCGAATTTTACCGATCCAGATTTTGCTTGTGGATCTACTGCTCCCGACTCACCAGAGAAGGCGAACTCTCCGTTGGAATAACCAACGCCATCAAGGTTCCATTGCCCCTTTGCTATAGAACCAGTGATGCAAGACTGGAACGAATTTTTCAAGCCCCACGCTGCGTGAGCCTGAGTAATACCCCGAGAGGATGCATCGCATTGAGGGGAAGAATTGGCGATTCTTTCCGAAGATCCTCGTGTCATTTTAGCGCTTCGTTGCGTTTGAGGAGACGTTCGAGGCGCATCTGAAATGTTGGAGCTCGCTGTCGTCGACTCTGGTGAGCTTGCATGAGCATTGTCGGTAGGTTCTGTTCCTCGACGATTAAATTCATCGAGCTCGTCTAGAAACTCGCCAGCGTTATTCATGAAGATAGTGACGGCGTTCATGGTGTCATTGGTTTCGGAAAGAATTGCCATGGCTTCTTTATTAAAACCCGTGAAGTTTCCGCTGATGGATTGGACACTACGTTTTGTTTCCATTGCGACCATTGCCATCAGAGTTTGATCCAATGGGCGATGGGGCAGCTGCCGTCGAGAGCAACGGTGCCGCTCGTTGGATCAAGCGGTGAAGCAACGTCATACGCGATAAAGAGCTTGGATCCTTCAGGACTCAGTGTTGTGCTGCCGCTTAAGTCGATGGCACCCGATGCTGGATCCGCTGGAGTATTCAGATTGATAGTGGCAAGAACGACGTCGTCTCCGGTGATTTTTGGCCCACGACCCTTGGTATTGGACATGCCGGAATCGCAGGAAACATAGTCGACAAGAATATCTGCTGTTGAGCCATGGGTTACGACCTTCCAGTCAGAAAAAGTCATATCGAGAAGATAGACCCCAGACCCGTGATCATGGCCTTTGAAGTGGATAAGCCCAGGGAAAGGGATGGTAGCGCTATTGCCGTCGATACGTGCTTTTCCAGGAGTGAAATTGAAAGCTCCGTCGTTACCCGTTTTGTCGCCACTAAAGCCGATACCTTGGGTGGCCCACTGACCCCCCGTTTTACCAGCAGCACCTTTGAGAATGTAATGGCGATAACTTTGACGAATTCCCCAGTTAAACGAGCATTGATTGCTATCAGCCGCTTGCGCTGGGGCGGTACTAATAGCAAGCGGTGCCAGCGTCAACACGGCAGCAGCCATTAGCCCTAGAGATCTTTTTTGAATTGTCACGGTACGGGGACTCCTCATTTCTTTCTGGCCGCCGAGTAGAGGGGAGGCTCGGTTTGTCGAAGGGCTCTATGCATAAGCCCACTAGGTGAGACTCGGCGCACCGTCTGAAAATGCAGACGTCATTGCAAGTTTTTCTACACCCAAAACATGTATAGGCTACACTTACCTAAATTTCTAGTCCAGCGCCCCCATCAAACTCTTGAAAGAAACAATGAACCCTCAATCAACCTCTGCTTTTCAGAGTCTCTACCCCGACATCAATCCTGCCCACAGTCCCCCTTACAACTTGGGAACGCATCTCCATGGCACTTGCCGTCGGAATATTTTCCTTTGGAGTCATCTTTGGCGATCTCATCATTGCAGGAGCAGGACTTGGACTGGTTCTTTTCACGATCATCGCGTCTTTACAAAAACGTCACGAAAAATCCGCACTGAAGCAAAAAATCGATTCCCCAACGAACCATGGGCAGAAACACATCACAATGCCAACGCCACCACCGTCGCAAACAACATATCTTGCAGCAGGCGTGTCGATTCTTTCCGCCATCATTGTTTGGTTTCTTCCCGGCGCACACCCGCTATGGAATCGCCGTCGCATTGCTTCACACTAACAACAGCCCACCGGTAGACGTCGACAAGCCCCCAAACGATCAAGCCACCCTCAAACGGCGGAATTTAGCCAACAACAATAGACTAGACAGAGCTGTCCATGTAGCATGAACTCGATTATCAACTGCCACGAGAGGTCGGGGTCATGCTCACCACCACAGGGACGCTCACGCACCAAAAAATCGGAGACTTTCACACCGAAGCCGGAGCGACGCTTCACGACGTCACCATCGCCTACCAAGCATGGGGCCACTACACCGGCAACAATCTCATCGTTCTCGAACATGCTCTGACCGGCGACTCTAACGCTATTTCATGGTGGGACGGACTGATTGGCCCTGGCAAAGCACTCGACACCAACCGCTACTGCATCCTATGCACCAACGTGCTCGGAGGATGCAAAGGATCCACCGGACCGAGCAGTCCACACCCAGACGGAAAACCATGGGGATCCAGATTTCCAGCCCTTTCAATCCGTGACCTTGTCAATGCCGAAAAACAACTTTTCGACCACCTCAGCATCAATAAAATTCACGCAATCATCGGCGGATCCATGGGAGGCGCACGCACCCTCGAATGGGCTGCACTCCACCCACACATGATGACGACTGGATTCGTCATAGCAGTCTCAGCACGCGCAAGCGCTTGGCAAATCGGTATTCAAACTGCACAAATCAGCGCCATAGAACTCGACCCCAACTGGAACGACGGCGATTACTACAGCGGTCACGCACCATGGGAAGGAATCGCCGCCGCTCGCCGGATCGCCCACCTCACCTATCGCGGCGAACTAGAAATAGACGAACGATTCGGCACTTCCGCACAACACGGTGAAAACCCACTCGGCCCCTTCCGAGATCCACATCAACGTTTTGCGGTCACGAGCTACCTCCAACACCAAGGCATCAAACTCGCTCAACGATTCGATGCAGGTAGTTACGTCGTGCTTACCGAAGCCCTCAATCGTCATGACATCGGACGCGGCCGAGGCGGACTCAACAAAGCCCTCAGCGCAATCACAGTCCCCATCATGATTGCTGGCGTTGATACCGATATTCTCTACCCCTATCACCAGCAAGAACACCTATCACGAAATCTAGGCAACCTACTCGCTATGGCAAAAATCAGCTCACCAGTAGGCCACGACGCTTTCCTCACAGAATTCCGACAAATGGAGCGAATCCTAAGACATTTCATGGAGCTTTCGGAAGGAATCGACGATTCCTTCCGAACCAAACTAGAGCGCTGAGTCGATCACAGATCTAAATAAACTGCAACCACCACGATCGGGTCTGTGGATAACGTATGCAGCCAACTCGTAAATCTTGGAAAAATATGACAGTTGGAAGCGTCGAAAGGCCTGAAAAGCACAGTTATCCACAACCTCGTATCACTGGCAGTACACGTCGGGGAGGCCGACGTAATCTCGGAGTATTCATCAACATTGGGGGAATTTTTATGAATACTACGGCTTGTTTCGCACATACCGATATGAACGATCCTTTTTCACGACACCTGATTCGACTCAACCAGGCAGAAGTGGATTTTTGGCTTTCCGTGGAGCCTGATAAGTTCCGTGATTTTCACACACAAATTGACGAGATAGCTACTCGAATGAGTCTGTCACGACGCGAAGTAAAGGAAAATCTTCGCGTCGGTGAAATGCTACGACGCTTTCCAAAGCTGCGCGCATGCGTCGAAAAGCATCACCATATTACGATGTCGCGGCTAAAAGCCATCGAACGACAAGTCATGGCTATTGAACCGAAATATATTGCACGCGTCGACGCCCACTTGACCAACTACTTCACCCCGAAGGTGAAAAACCAAGTGATTCCGCAAGTAGCAACCCTCAGCAAACAACTTCGCGATTACATCACAACGATCGATCCCTCGGCCGCCAAAAAGCCACAAGATCAGCAAAAAAGAAGCGCCACTTTTAAACGGAACCTCAATGGACACACGCGGTTAAGCATTCATATCACCGATGCCGAAGCTGTCGAAATTCGTACCTTAATGAAAAAGCAACACGAAGACGAACCCGTTGATGCGTTTATGAAGCTCATCCGTTCAAAAGCTCGCACAAAAGTCGTGCTCAATACCTTCAGAACTGGAACCGGCCACCTGTATATGGTCGGTGCCGGCACCATTCCAGAAGAAAGCATCACCATTGATTCGCAAAGAACCATAGACCTCAACGACCACACCCACAGCTACGCACCCACTGAAGAGATTCGAGCCGCCGTCATGCTTCTCGACCGTCACTGCCGATATCCAGGCTGCACCGTCGACGCCCTCGAATGCGATCTGGACCACGTAATAAATCATGACGAAGGTGGCGAAACCTCAATCGCGAATCTCGCCTGTCTATGCCGCTTCCACCACAACATCAAAACCGAACAACGCATTCACTACAGCCTCGACGCCAACCGAATCGCAACATTTCATTTCCGCAACGGGGCAACAAAAACCACCCAACCCGGGGGAATAAAAGTTAAACACAGGTTCAGCCAAACATGGCAACGCCACGAACAACAACGCATCCGCACCAGACGAAACCAATCCGCTTAAACCACGCGTTTCGACGTATTCCGATACCTGGACTTCTCACTTTTCATAGACAAATTTTCACAATAGACAAGACAAAAGCGCTGCAAAACAAAAGCTTCGCAGCGCTCAGTCCACTATGTCATTTCTCTACCCCATCACGATCCCAAAGAATCAATCGAATAGGACAAAAACACCATCATCCCACCTACTACAAGACTGAAAGCAACATCAAAAACTACGGATCGAACCGCCAATACACCAAGAATTTTCGAATCACATACAATCCGGAGCACAGCCAAAAACAACAGCGCCACGCCCAGCGCAAATGTCGCGCGCCTCCAATGCTCTGTAAAAGCGAATATTCCAGAAGAAACGACAATTCCTACAAACGCCGCTACCGCGATGTACTGGAGGTAGGAAGGAATCGGCGATTCTTTCCTACCCACATCATGCGGATTGTCAAAAGGCGAAAGCCTAGGCACGCTCAGCACGCTCTACTACGTTACGAATCAAGAAAGCGCGAGTCAGCGGTCCAACCCCACCAGGATTTGGAGAAACTGCACCTGCAACATCCCAGACATCAGGGTGAACGTCGCCAAGCAGTTTGCCGTCAACACGCGATACTCCCACATCAAGAATCGCAGCACCCTGTTTGACCATATCAGCCGTTAGCATGTGCGCTTTACCCGCAGCAGCAACAATGACATCAGCTTCACGAGTCTCCGCAGCAAGATCACGAGTACCCGTATGACACAGCGTAACGGTAGAGTTCTCACTTCTCCGCGTCAACATCAAACCAATAGGACGCCCAACAGTCACACCACGTCCAATTACAACTACTTTTTTGCCATCTAGCTCAACTCCAAAACGACGCAACAGATGAATTGCACCATTAGGGGTACATGGCAACGGAGCAGGCTCATTCAAAACCAATTTACCCAGATTCACTGGGTGCAAACCATCGGCGTCTTTCGTAGGATCAATGCGCTCTAGCACCGCATTCTCATCCAAGTGCTTTGGCAACGGGAGCTGCACAATGTAGCCAGTGCACTCAGGATCAGCATTTAGCTCATGAATAACAGCCAACAGCTCTTCTTGAGTCACATCAGCGGGAAGATCCTTACGGATCGACTTCACACCAACAATTTCACAATCCTTGTGCTTCATACGGACATAGGCGTGGCTGGCAGGGTCATCGCCGACAAGAACAGTCGCAAGACCTGGCACGATCCCCTTCTCTCGGAGAGAATTGACACGTCCTTTAAGATCTTCGAAGATTTCGTCGCGGTACAAGTTTCCGTCAAGTTTGATAGCACTCACGGCCTTGATTATTGCATGTGTTGAGGCAAGAATCGACGATTCCTTCCCATAACCGCAGGTCCATTGTTAAAAATGCGCAAAATACTTTTGGTAATTTAATGAATTGCCAATGTTTCTCAGCCCACACACCTAATCCTGTACGCATAAATAAATGAAACAGGGCAACTAGCGCCAACCATGGCAAAAGTTTCCCTGTTAAAAAACGACTATTTTGCACAAACCTAAGAATCTATTTTGCGAGCGTTTATAGCCCACAAACTACTTTCTGCGAGTGGGATGTCTCTGTCGCCTACCTTCACAATATTCATGCCTGGATAAGCAGGTTCACCAATAATGACACGAACACCTGGCAATACTCCGTGCTCGGCTAAATAGCGCAGCAGGTTGGCATCGCGATCATGGATTCGCTCGATTATGACTTCTTCTCCAACCGCAAACTCACCAAGCTGATGAATCGGGACAGAATCGACGATTCCTTCCTCAGATGGGATTGGATCTCCATGTGGGTCACGAGACGGGTTACCAAGGTGATCGTCGATACGCTGAAGAAGCTTGTCCGTCATCGCGTGCTCAAGAATCTCGGCTTCCTCATGGACTTCATCCCACCCAAAACCTAGGGTTTCAAAAAGAAACATTTCCACAAGACGATGACGACGCACCATCTGTTTAGCCAAGGCTTCGCCCTGCTCAGTGAGCATGATTCCGCCATAGCGTTCATGATCGAGCAGACCACGAGCAACAAGTTTTTTAACAGCTTCAGATGCGGTGGGAGTTTTTTGAGACATTCGGGACGCTAACTCGCCGAGGGAGACGGGCTTGCCAGTAGCCTCGTGCATATCCCACACGTTTTTCAAGTAGTCCTGGGACTTTTCAGGCAGCTCAGAGACATGCATAAACAGTAGAATACACCGGCAACGATGGCGATCGTGCCTCCAACGGACAATTTGAAGTAAACCGCGATAAATAATCCCGCGAGGCTTATTACAACACCAGCAGCTGGTGCCGCAACAATTAATTGTCGCGGTGACGCTACGACAGTTTTTAATCCAGCAGCCGGCGCTGCAATTAACGCAATAGACAAAATGGTGCCAATAGCTGGAATAACGCACACTACCGTTGCAACGATCATCCCAAGAATCAACGCTTCAGCGCGATGCTGTTTTCCACCTGCAGCAACAAATCCTGGTTCGTCAAAGCAATACAGCATAAGAGATGTGTGGAAAGAATTGACGATTCCTACCACTACAACCAGAACTACGGCTGACACAATGACGTCGATAAGCCTCACGCTCAGCACTGAACCGGCAAGAAAACCCTCGATACGAATGGGAAGTGGTGCAAACCACTTGTTCAGGAAATAACCGAGGGCAAATCCTACGGTGAGAACAACACCGGCAGAGGCTTGTGCTGTTTGCGTAGAAAGTCGCGTCAAACGTCGCATCAGCCACGACATGCCGACACACATCAATAATGCCCCAAGGAATAGGCCATTCCTTCCAGCAATCACAACGCCAAGGATCGCACCTGGAAACGTCGCATGCGTAATGGATTCAGTAAAGAAAACTCTGCCTTTGAGGACCGCAAACACGCCAACGATGCCGCAAAGGGCACCGACGATCATCAATTCAACTGTGGGAAGGAGCAAAATTGCGGTCATGATCTTCTCCCAACCGAACCACGCAGACGATAGATGATAAGGCCCACGCCGTACATAGCGACCACGCTAAGCGCGACTGATGCTTGCGGAGAAACACGTGGCGATAGACCTGACAACCACACCCCGAGATAACCACCCACAATTCCAAAAGCCATGGCAAGAGGCACCATGGTATGCACACGGGTAGCGATCAATCGTGCCGCAGCACCAGGAATACACAGATATCCGATTACTAGTAGTGTGCCGATTGCAGTCGACGACGCCACCACAACCGCAGCAATCGCAACGTTAATCGCAAGATCGATGGTTAAAAGGTTAACACCCGTCGCGCGAGCGCCTTCCCTATCAAAGGCAACGAAGATATGAGTTCGCCACGTCCATAACATAACGGCCACAGCAATCGCGCACACAATGAGAGCTTGAATCAACCGTTCATCGGTAACTTCCAAAAGACGTCCAAACATCAATGCTTCTAATTGCCCAGACATGTCTCCCTTTTTGAGAGACAAGACGATTCCTACCGAAAAAAACGACGTCAAAACCACAGCTGTACCGGCTTCCGAGTGGCGCGAAGCAAAAGTCAACGCAATAGCAACAAGCGCGGCGACGGCCGATGCAGCAGGGATAATCATGTCGATTCCACCAAAAACTGCCCCTGCAACAATCCCTGGAAAAACTGAGTGGACTACCGCTTCGGCATTGAATTCCAAAGAGCGCAGGTTTACCACGACTCCGACAAGTCCAGAAACAAAACCGAGTACGGTGAGCAAGATTAGTGGCCGAAGCAGATACGGCGCTATTCCAGTGATCTCAGAAAGCTCAATGAGCATGGTGTCCCCCATATGCTTGGGCAATCACATCGGGTTGCAACACATCGTCGATAGGCCCGAACGCCACTTGTCTACCCGCAAGAAGTAGCACTTTATCGCAGGTTTCTTCTGCGAGAACAAGATCATGCGTAGATACGACGATTGCAACTCCTTCCTTTTTAATTTCGGAAAGAATCGCCAATAATGCTTTACGGTTCGGATCGTCTAATCCGTTGAACGGTTCGTCGAGAAGCATCAACATTGGTTGGGACACCAGAGCGCGCGCGATCAGAACACGTTGACGTTGCCCGCCTGAAAGCTGCCCAAACCGATAATTAGCGCGATCTGCCAGACCAACGCGTTGCAAGGCTGCCATAGTCCGTGGATCTTTCGCCGGATTCGGCTGTAAAAATGACGGACACCACCACCGATTCTTCTTCGCCCCGCGTATCCCCATCGCAACGACGTCGCGAGCTGTGACTGGGAAGGTCGGATCAAGTTCAGCCGTCTGTGGCACGTAACCGATCGAACCAGACGCCAGATGTAGTTGGGAAGAATCGACGATTCCTACCAACCCTTTCAACACGGTCGACTTTCCCGCGCCGTTGGGGCCGATGAGTGCGAGTGCTTCGCCTCTGTGGAGAGAACCGTCGATTCCTTCCAATACAGTGACGCGATTAGAACCGTGGCCATAGGAAAAGCTGGCTGCGTCGAAACGCACGACCGGCGCGCTGTCAGTAGCGGCACCGGTCGTGCGTTCGAAGTTCTTGCCAGCAGCTGAGCTGTCTGTATGCATAGTTGAGAGTGAACTTTGTGTTGAGATGTGTGAGTCGGTTATTTATTGAATGTGTTTACCGATTGCTGTTAGCGTGCGATGGATGCTGGTTTTTCGGCGATTTTTCCACCCCAGCCGTCGATAAGCGTTTCCACGTTGTGAACAATCGACTGCGTGTAGGTGACGTCTGGGCCGAGAGAATCTCCGTAGAGTTCGCCACCGAGCTTCACTCCGGCTGCTTTTGCTACTGCTTCGATGGATCGAGGGTTATTGGAGTTTTCCGCGAACAGTGCCTTGGCTTTGGAATCGCGCACCTGCTGTGCAGCCTTGGCGATATGGTCGGCGGTGGCATCTTGCTGTTCGTTGAAGTCGCTGAGTGCGGCGCCGATGAACTTGACGTTGTAGTCACGAGAGAAGTAGCCGAAGGCATCGTGAGAGGTGAACAGAATTCGTTCAGATTCTGGGACCGATTTCAGAGATTGGGTCGTCCATGTGTCGAGGTCTTCAAGCTGGCTGATGTAGCTATCAACGTGCTTCTTGTAGTCATCAGCATGGGCAGAATCGGCAGCTTCGAGAGCTTTGCCGATATTTGCGACCTGGATTTTTGCGTTCTTAGGGCTGGTCCAGATGTGCGGATCGTTATTGAATTCTGGCTCCTCGCCGTCTTCTGGGGCGAATGGCCATGGTGCAATGTTCACACCTTCGGAGGTGTCAACGGTGGCGCCTTTGAATCCAGAGGAAGCCACGGCGTCGTCAAGGAAGTGTTCTAGGTCGACACCGTTTTTCAGCAAAATATCGGCTTTGGATAGCGCATCCATTTGCTCGCGAGTCATCTCGTGATCGTGGGCGGAGGCGTTGGGTGCGAGCAGGCATGTGAGGTCGACGTCAGCGTCGATTTGTTTGACATAGTCGCAGATTTGGGTCGTGGTGGCGATAACTCCAAGTTTGGAGTCGTCGGCCTTCGTGCTTGTCGACGCCCCCTGGCCGCCCGAACAACCAACGAGGAGGGAGGAGATAACGATTCCTCCCACAACACCACCAACGATTTTACGCATGATACTTCTCCTGTTTGACAAACTTGTTCACCAAGGACGGTAACATCTTTGTTCACAAGTAACAAGATTAATTGTTCAGCATATTGAATTTACGATCCCCCATGAGGGTAAGCAGCTTCGAAGCATCGTCACAATCCAAATCTCTAGCACTCATAGCTACCGGACCATGCACCAAATCCAAACGCACTGTGCGCAATCTCGTCCAACGTTGAATCGGCCCTTCAACACACGTCAGCTCCTGGACATGACTACGCTGCACCAGCGCAGCCCGGCGCGACACCACACCCCACCGAACGACCACAATGTCGCCCAGTAGTTCCACAACTTGGGAGGAAACGTCGATAGGCGAAACCCACCGCGCACGCCGCGGACTTGAAAAGGCCGCGTCCTTCGGCGACTCGGGGTCAACCGTGACCCCTTTTAGCATCGCCACCAACGCCATCGCCTGCGCTTTCGACCCCACTGGCAACAACACCGAGGTCCCCGCCTTTTTATCTCCTACCCCATAACCTGCAACTGTCACCGTTACTTTCCACCAACCACACAAACGCCACAACACCGGCTGCGACATACGCACAGCATGGATACGTCGCAATGGAATCGACTGCTTACGGCGATCCGCCAAACCATATTCCACATGAATCGTTGGCTCCGAATCACTGTCAGCGCTGCCCTCGTCAACCAGATCCCCACCAAACGACTGGCCTAATCGCAGCGTAAACCGCCAACCTGTATCAATAACATTCCACACCGATGGCCCAACACCCACCAGCATTGGGATCGCCACCGCTGCCCCACCTGGCACAAACCACAGACCAATAAAAGCAGCCATCCACACGCCATGTGTCAACGCTGTTGCCAATAAAATGCGTTCTACTGGAACAACTAGATCATTTTTCGTGGATTCTATCTCCCCTTCTATAAGGAATCGTCGAATCTTTCCAGCACGATCCCTAGAGACATACCCAATAGTCAGAACTGAATCATTGCCGCCCGCTGTCTCGATACGTACCTCAGCAACCCGAAAAATTCGTGCAAGAACTGATTCCACAATGTCAACCGCCTGGATGCGATCTCGCCGCGCGCTACGCACTGACCGATTGATCACACCTTTAGCAACGATAACTTCGGTGTCAGTAATGCTGTATCCAATACTGCGCCACCACACGCCCGAAATTGCCCAAACGACCAGGAAAGAAACGACGATTCCTCCCAACAACCACCAAAGATATTTCTGGTGCTGCAGCACAGTTATGACTTCGTCTTTATCCACATTGAGGGCAATGACAACAAAGAGAGCAAAAATGCTGTGCCAAAATTGCAGTAAGGGGGTGAGCCTATGAACACGATGCATAGAGGAGACGTCGATACGCTGCTCGTGCAACGCGGTTTGTTCGATCGCACTCATAGCCCGCTAAGCCTCTCGCGCGCTTTATCGGTTAGTCGCTGACGCAACGCATACGCGTCCGCGACCGGAAGACCCGCGATGCTGGCATCGCTTGTCGACGATGCCGTGTGGATCTCTACTTCTGCAAGACCACAACGCCTCGCAATAGGCCCTTCTTGAACGTCCACGAACTGCAAACGCCCATAAGGAACCACGGTGAGAGTTCGCCACAATTTACCCTTCGTAATCAGCAGTTCGTCGGGATCTTCGCGCCACCCTATCCTGCGCACCTGTGCTGGAATCAGCCATACAGCCCACGCCAAAATCGCCACCCACACCCCTGTGACGATCCACATCCATGACCACAAAAAGACAGCGGACGCAGCGCTTCCTAGTATCGTCACAACGAGAAAAGGCACCACTGCCCAATATCGAGCTTTCACCAGCTTTGGCGACACCGCATTCATTGTGCTACCCATAAGCATCATATTTTCACAATAAAAACTCCTAGCGGAAGTCTCGTGACCCAGCACTCATCATCTCCGCGAAAGGCAACTCCTCCACGCGATCAGCCGTCACCGACGCCACCCCATCCGCATTGTGCACCACCCCACGAACAAGTACCGCCCGCGCCACTTTTACAGCACGGCTCCGCTTCCACAAGCCAACTGAGACGACCACATTGGCCAAACCTGTCTCATCTTCTAATCCCAAAAATGTGACACCCGCAGCCGTCTGCGGACGCTGCCGGTGTGTAACTACTCCCGCGAGAAGGATCCGACGAGCATTCTCACAGTTCAGCAATTCCGATGCGGGTATCACACCACGAAGTTCTAACTGACGACGCAACAACGCCACTGGATTCTCACTGCTCACCCCCGTCATCGCAATATCTGCCACTATCAGCTCAAACGCATTCATCCCAGGTAATGAGGGGGCAGATACCATCGACAACCCCGGCAACATAGCAGCCTTCTCTGTTGCCGCCACCCCCGCCTGCCACAACGCTTGTCGACGCCCCACCCCTAGCGTTTCCAATGCTCCAGATCGCGCCAATGCTTCAATCACAGCTACCCCCAATCCTGCCCTGCGCGACAAATCAGCAATGTCCCGATAAGGCGCATGGGCCACGATTGCCTCTGCCTCTGTTTTCCCTACTCCTTTAATCATGTTCAGTCCTAAGCGAATAGCCCCGTTTTCTACGGTGGCTTCTACCTGAGATTTATTGATGTTGTGGGAAAGAATCGTCAATTCCTTCCTACGAGCATCGGCTAATAACGACTGTGGCGAGTAAAAGCCCATCGGTTGAGCACGAAGCAGTCCCACATAAAATTCGGCGGGATGATGGTATTTAAACCATGCGGAGAAATACACTAGCGAGGCAAAAGATTGCGAGTGGGATTCCGGAAATCCGTAGGCGGCAAAGGCAACGATTTTGTTCCATAAGATGCCTGCAATATCGCCTGTAATGTTGTTTCTTCGTAGTCCCGCAAAGAATCGCCGTTTCATTCTGTTCATCGTGTCAACGGATCGCCGAGAGCCCATCGCACGGCGCAGTTCGTCGGCTTCACCACCACTAAAACCTGCAGCGTCGACAGCTATGTGCATGAGTTGTTCTTGAAAAAGCGGAACTCCAAGGGTTTTGCGCAGGCTGCGTTCGAGAATCGGATGCTCGTAGGTGACTGCTTCGAGACCATTTCGTCTGCGGATGTAGGGGTGAACGGATCCGCCTTGGATGGGACCTGGGCGCACGAGGGCTACTTCGACAACGAGGTCGAAGAATTCCCTGGGCCGAAGCCTAGGCAGTGTGGCTAGTTGTGCTCTGGATTCGACTTGGAATACTCCGACGGCATCACCGTTGCTGAGCATGGTGTAGATTTCGGGTTCGGCAAGGTCGAGTTCCCAGAGGTTAATGGTCGTTCCGGTGGTTTCCGCAACAAGGTCGATCATGTGATGGAGCGCTTCGAGCATGCCGAGTCCGAGTAGATCAAATTTGACGAGCCCTGCACTCGCGCAGCTTTCTTTGTCCCATTGGACGACACTGCGGCCGTGTTTTCTAGCCCATTCCGTGGGAACAACTTCTGCGATGGGTCGGTCGCAGATCACCATTCCTCCCGCGTGGATTCCTAGGTGCCGAGGTTGCCCTTTGAGTTGTTCTGCAAGGAATCGCACTGCGTTGGGCGCTTCGTCGGGGTTAGTGGACCAGGCGTCGGCGCTGGCGTTGGGGTAGCCAAGGGCGCGGGCGGCGTCGCGAAGCGCTGATTTAGTGCGGTAGGTGATCACATTGGCTACTTGAGCTGCGTTATCGCGACCATAGGTGTCGTACACGTAGGCGATGACGGCGTCGCGACGCCCCGATTCAATGTCAATATCAATATCTGGGGGACCTTCGCGATCACGGGAGAGAAATCGTTCGAAGAGTAAACCGGTGCTGATCGGTTCAACATTAGTGATGCCAAGGACAAAACAGACGACAGAGTTGGCCGCAGACCCCCTACCCTGGCACAAGATGTTGTTTGTGTGGCAGAAGCTTACGATGTCGTCGACGATGAGGAAGTATCCAGGAAATCCTAGTTCTTTAATAACAGCTAACTCGTGGTGAATTTGAGCCCGCGCCCGGTTTTTAACGTCTTCGCTTCGCCCACGGTAGCGTGCGTCGAAACGCGCGTTCACCAGCCCAGTAAGGTGAGCCATCTCATCGGGGACAGGCCAGCGTGGAAGGTTCGGCGCCACTAAATCGAGCGCAAAGGCACAGTCACGGGCCACCTCAACAGAAGCGTCGAGCAGTTGCTTATCGACGCTTCCCGCCAACTCATCCCCGCCTCGCATCCATGTGCTTCCCATCGGGTGCAGACGCGGTGTAGCTTGTGGCAATGATTCCCGCTGCGCTAAGGCTTGTTTCGCCCCAGCGACGCGCGCGGATACTCGATCGACTGCGCTCGGCACTGCGCTCGCGATCGCGATAAATCCGTAGCGTTGCCGAATGCTATCAAGTAGTTCGTGGTGATCTACGTCCTCGGGTCGCATGGTCACGCCGTATTCCAAAACCACGGTGTCGGGATCGAATATTTCTAGCAGTGATTCGTCAGTGCACCATGAATGGTTGAGAAGGAATCGGCAATTCTTTCCCATACTTTCAACAATCTCAGCCAGTGGCGGGTAGATAGTGACATCTTTACTACCCCGCATCCGCGCTTGGGTTATGAGGCGGGATAAGCTGGTATAGCCTTCCACTCCACGTGCTAAAACAGTCAAAATTCGATCAGGGGCAAGAGTTAGTTCTGCACCAAAGACCGTGGGCAAACCACTAGTGGCCGCAGCCTCGGCAAATTCCATTGCCCCATAAAAACCGTCACGGTCGATAAGCGCTAAGGCACTCATGCCTTGCTGGCATGCCGCAGCAACCATGTCTTGTGGTGAATTAGCACCATGGAGGAAATGGTAATAACTCGCTGCATGGAGTTCAGCGAATGGTTGCGATGAATAATATCGAATCTTTTCACTACCACTCCCACTACCCCCGACATCCGCCAGTTTGAGCTCTTGGGGATATGTTCCCGATAAAACACCTTCTAATTGCGACCATTTGAGAGGTTTTCCATTGACGCCAGATACCCAATCCACCATCCTAGAACTACCACATTCACACACATGTTCACATATATATGAATAAAAAAGTAGACAAAGCTGTACATTTTTTCCGAACTGGGCTACGCTCGCTAATCACACGCAGACGCCGCCTCCACTTAGCGCTACATGCAGGGCATACGCAGCATGTCTACGCACAAGGAGGCGTCGAAACGCATGAAACTTTTACATAAACCTCATAACAGAAAGACAAATCATGAAACTCCGCCGCAGCGTCGCTTTAGTCTCCGCCTCTCTTATCGCAGCAACCGGACTTGTTGCTTGCTCCAACTCCTCCGATAGCTCCGATCAGGCAACCGTTAAGATCGGCACCACCGACGGCTCCAAAAAGTCATGGAAGGTATTCGAGGACAAAGCCAAAGAAGCCGGCATCAAGCTCGACATTAAAAACTTCTCCGATTACTCCACCCCTAACGACGCCCTCGCACAAGACCAGCTCGACGTTAACCTCTTCCAGCACCTCAAATTCCTCGCCGAGTACAACGTCGGAAAGAATGCTGACCTCACCCCAGTAGGCGCTACCGAGATCGTTCCACTCGCACTGTTCTGGAAAGACCACACCTCTCTCGACGGCATCGAAGGCAAATCCGTAGCCATCCCTAACGACCCCTCCAACCAAGGCCGCGCTATCAACGTCCTCGTCCAAGCCAAGCTCATCACCCTGAAAAAAGAAGGCCTGATCACCCCAGCACCTAGCGACGTCGACGAGGCAAAATCTAAGGTCAAGCTCACCCCTGTTGATGCAGCTCAGACCACCACCGCCTACGGCGAAGGCACCCCAGCCATCATCAACAACTCCTTCCTCGACCGTGCCGGCATCGACCCTAAACTCTCCGTATTCCAGGATGACCCCAACTCCGCCGAAGCAGAGCCATACATCAACGCCTTCGTAACCAAAGCCGAAGACAAAGACGACGCCAACATCGCAAAACTCGTTGAAATCTGGCACTCCAAGGAAGTTCAAGACGCTGTAGCCGAAGACTCCAAGGGAACCTCCGTCCCAGTCCAGCGCACCGCCGAAGAGCTCAAAAAGATCCTCGATCGCCTCGAAGCAGACCAAAAGAAGTAACCCTTTACATCACATCAAGCCCCGTAACCTCCGCGCGAGGTTCGCGGGGCTTGGCCCCTTAAATAAGGACACGAAAAACGCCACATCGCTTCCCCACTAGACCGAGCTGTACATAATGCGGCTTTCTGCGATAGGCTGCCTGTGCGTTAACGAAAATAGAAAAGAGTTTTCCCATGAACTTCACGAAATTCCGGACAGCATTGTCGATTCTTTCCGTAAGTGTCGTTGCAGCGACCGGTTTGGTTGCATGCTCGGGCGGGTCTTCCGATGCCAACACCATCAAAATTGGTACTACGGACTCTACAAAGAAGGCGTGGGATGTATGGAAAGACAAGGCGAAGGAACAGGGCATCGACTTGGAGGTCGTGGACTTTTCTGATTTCTCCACGCCGAACCAGGCACTGTCGCAAAACCGACTCGATGTGAACTTGTTCCAGCATTTGAAATTCCTTGCGGAATATAACGTGAAGTCCAAGTCCGATTTGGTCCCCGTGGGATCGACGGAGATCATTCCGTTGGCGTTGTTCTGGAAGGGTCACGATTCTCTTGACGGTATTGAGGGGGAATCGGTGGCGATCCCTAACGATCCCACGAACCAAGCTCGTGCCATCAATGTTCTAGTGGCCAACAAACTGATCACGCTAAAGACCCCTGGGATGAGTACTCCTACCCCAGCGGACGTCGATACGGCGAAGTCGAAGATCACGCTCACGCCTGTTGAGGCGGCGTCGGCGCCTGCAGCATATGGTGAGGGCAAGCCAGCAATTATTAACAACACGTTCTTGGAGCGGTCCGGCATTGATGCTAAGACTGCGATTATCCAAGATGATCCAGCATCTACTGAGGCCGAGCCTTACATTAACGTCATGGTAACCACCAAGGAGAACAAAGATAATCCTCAGTGGGCTCAGCTCATTGAGTTGTGGCATACCGATGAGGTGCAAAAAGCTCTCGCGGAGGATTCTAAAGGTACCTCTGTGGAAGTAAAGCGTCGCCCCGAAGAGCTTCAGGCCATCCTGGATCGCCTTGAGGCTGAGGTGAAGTAAACCCCCTTAACACGAGACGGAAGCAATTACTACACTCATGAACGGAACCCGTATCGAGTTCGAAGGCATCACCAAGGTCTTCGACTCCGGTAAAAAGAACATCACGGCTCTCGACGGCGTGACCTTAACGGTCGAGCCAGGTGAGATTCTCGGCGTGATCGGCTACTCCGGTGCCGGCAAGTCCACCTTGGTCCGCATGATCAATGGTCTTGACACTCCCACCTCCGGCAAGCTGCTTCTCGACGGCACCGACATCGTCGGAATGTCTGAGAAAAAACTGCGCGACATTCGAGCGCACATCGGCATGATCTTCCAGCAGTTCAACCTGTTTACATCCCGCACCGCCGCCGGAAATATTGAGTATCCGCTCAAGCTGGCGGGCGTCGATAAGGCTGAGCGCAAGCGGCGTGTCGACGAGCTCCTCGCGTTCGTGGGTCTTAGCGACCGCGGCGGCAACTACCCTGAAGAACTGTCCGGTGGTCAAAAGCAGCGCGTCGGCATCGCACGCGCGCTGGCTAACAACCCAGCTCTCCTGCTTGCCGACGAAGCCACCTCCGCACTTGACCCCGAAACCACACATGAGGTTCTCGAACTTCTACGCAAGGTCAATCGTGAACTTGGTATCACCATCGTCGTCATCACCCATGAGATGGATGTTATTCGTTCCATTGCCGACAAAGTTGCCGTCATGGAAGCCGGTAAAGTTGTGGAATACGGCAGCGTTTATGAGGTGTTCTCGCACCCACAAACCAACGTCGCTAAGCGATTCGTGTCCACCTCATTGCGCAACACCCCCGATGCCATCGAATCCGAAGATCTCCTCGCACACGAAGGTCGCCTCTTTACCATCACCTTGTCGGAGAACTCTGGATTCTTCACCGCTGCTGCCAAAGCAAAAGACGCAGGCGCCAGCATCGGCATCGTCCACGGCGGTATCACCACCTTGCAGAAGCATTCCTTCGGCAAAGTGACCGTACGCCTCAACGGCGAAAAGTCTGTCATTGACGACTTCTACGCCTACCTCACCACCACCACCGACATCCAGGAGATCCAGCGATGACCACACACATCCTCGCCGCCGACTGGTCCCGACTCGGCGACACCTTCACCGAAGCAATCCTGGACACCCTCATCATGGTTTCCGTCACTCTCGTAGTCGGCGGACTCCTCGGCCTCGGCCTCGGCGTGCTCCTCTACACCACTCGCACAGGCGGAATCCTGCGCAACCGGTTCGTCTACACCGTCATCAACATCTTGGTGAACTTCGTGCGCCCCATCCCGTTCATCATCATGATCACCGCATTCGGGCCACTCACCCTCCGCGTCGTAGGCACCACCATCGGACGCGAAGCAGCAATGTTCATCATGTCCATTGCCGCTACCTTCGCCGTCGCCCGCATCGTGGAACAAAACCTCGTCAGCATCGACCCAGGTGTCATCGAAGCAGCCCGCGCCATGGGCGCCAGCCCCTGGAAGATCATCACCTCTGTGATCATCCCCGAAGCCCTCGGCCCCCTCGTCCTCGGCTACACCTTCATCTTCATCGCCATCGTCGACATGTCTGCAATGGCCGGCTACATCGGCGGCGGCGGACTCGGAGACTTCGCCATCGTCTACGGCTACCGCGCCTACGACTGGCAGGTCACCTACGTTGCCACCTTCGTCATCATCCTCATCGTCCAGATTGCCCAACTCTTCGGTAACTGGCTATCCAAGAAGATCATGCGTCGATAAGCACAGCACTACTCGGCGAAGGCGCCCCCGTGAGCACAGATACGGGGGCGCCTTCGCATCTCTTCCCCGCGACACCCGCCACAGGACTACCCTTGGGCGCATGCCTTACGCCTACATCATGGAACTCACGAAACATTGGATCATCGCGCATGGATTCGCGCTGGCCATCCTCGTGATCATAGGTTTTCTGATTCCCCGTATCGGCCGCCGCATCATCAACGACATGAGCCACGCCATCGACGAAGACACCGAAGCATCCAAAGGACGCAAAGCCATCATCGGAGCCATCGTCTACATCGCAGAAGCCATTGCTTATGCAGCGCTCATCATCACGGCCATGCACAACCTCGGCATCAATCTCGCGGCCGCCGCAATCCCCGCCACCGTCGTATCCGCCGCCGTTGGCTTCGGATCCCAAAAAATCATCGGAGACCTTCTCGGTGGATTCTTCATCATCACCGAAAAGCAATACGGTGTCGGCGACTGGGTGAAATTCTTCGGCTCCGCAGCCACCGTCGAAGGCGACGTGGTCAAGATGACCCTCCGCGCCACAACAATCCGCACCATTAACGGCGACGAAATCACCGTCCCCAACGGCGAAGCCCGCATGTGCGTCAACTCCTCAGCCCGCTGGGCCCGCGCAGTCATCTCCATCCCCGTGCCCATCACCGCCGGCAGCTCCATGGCCGAAATCAAAACGCGCACACTCGCCGCCGCACAACACGCAATCAACGACCCAGAGCTCTCACCCCACATCCGCAGCGACATCACATTCCAAGCCGCCACCGACGTCATCCCGCCCACAGCCATGGGCCTACCATGGACCGCCACCATGCGCCTGCTTATCGACGTCGCCCCCGGCAAACAATGGCTCATCGAACGAGGCGTCCGCGCCGCAGTCATCGACGAATGGTGGAAAGACTACGGAGAAAAAGCCAGCTCCGCAGTGGTGTTGTCGGAAGGAATCGACGATTCCTTCCGACAATTCTCCTTAGATACGCACACGCCACCAGTTTTGGACGAAGAGACTCACTCCACTAACCCACCTGCCGATCCTGATCCAGAAACCGCTCGGGCGCTTACTCACGCAGCCGAAACTATCGACCTACCTCGTACAGAAGTAATGCGAGAAATCCAAGAACAAAGCGAAGAGGACGCTCCGCCCCAGCGCTCTCATGGGTTATTGTCCTTCGGCGGCCGTGTGCGACCGTCGACAAGCATCTTGATCATCTGCCTGCTCGGTTTTCTAGCACTCGGATCTATGACCTTATCCGGTGGTGAAAACAACAAAGCTGGATGGTTGGCTCCCACGCAGACGCCAATCCCTACTGTGCCTGCGACTCCGATGAGGACGGAATCGTCGATTCCTTCCGAAAGTGTGGAGCCTTCCACGCCTTCCATGCCTTCCAGCTCCGCCGAAAGCACCATGCCTGTGCCTAGTAGCAGCCCGAGTTCGACTCCTTCGGAAACAACACTAGAAACACCAACGACTATCGACGAGCCCACTGTGGAATCGAGTTCGTCACCATCAGCTTCCGAAAGTACTACTGCGCCTTAGCCATCAACAGTGGTGTCTAGGCTCCGTTTTCCTTAACGCGATCTGCAACCCATGCGGTGCCTGTTTTAGGAGGTTTGTGGCAGGAATCGACGATTCCTGCCACAACTTCTTCCCGGAGGAACACCGTCCACGTCCTCGCCGTATGAGAATCGACGACATGAGCTTGTGCTTCTTCTATGGACTCAACGCGCAACTGTCCTAGTGTGACGGTTTCGCCTTCCTGCGCAAGCTGCTGTGCGACAGCGACCTCCGCTATCTGGCCTTTCATCGGCCAAATTCCACGTCCTCGATTGCCGGGGAGGAAAAGCTGACCGCGTTGGGCGTACCGATACATGTCAAATGCGGCAGGTTTGTTCAGTTGTCCCCATGTATATCCCCACGGCATGAGGACCATTGATGGCGCAAAACGATGCCCCTTGGTGTGGCTGCATTCCCAGACTGGGGAATCTGGAAACTCCTCTGTCAAAGCTTGCGCCATAGGCCGACCTTTAATCGCACAACAAGCATCACGTTTGGCATGGGTGCATACCAAAATGATGGGCTGTGTCTCTTGCTCCGCACCGAATTGTCGATTCTTTCCAGGCCCACTGATGTCTAATTTCAACAGGTCAGTTACATCATCGACCATGAGTTTTTCTGCAACGCCTGCACTGCCAAACACTAGGTAGGCAGTTTTCTTAGGACGTTCGATACGCCCTTCCCGCCCGTGTCGACGAATGAGGTAAAAGCCACAGCCCATCGCTTTAAGCGCTGCGCTTGTCTCTTTATCAAACGTCCCACCATCTAAGATGTCGTGACTCCACGACCCATGGTGCTCAAACAAAATGTAGGTATCTCCTACTTTTGCAGTTCCTGGTAGTGGACTTACGCGAACATCGGAGCACAGTTGAGTCATGCCTCTAGAGTACCTCCCCGAAGCACATATCATTTTGGCAACGATTTGCCGAAGTCTCTCTTCTGGCTTCCCCCTAATAGGCCATAACAGGTTACGGTAGGGATATGCATAAAAATCCCATGGACGGTTTTGCTGCCGCACTCGGCCGCGACGTTGAGGCTTCGACGAATGACTGTGCACCGGTGTTCACGCCCGCTTATCGACGCCGCACCTTGCCAACCGCACGCGCTCTCGTTGCGGTAGGAACAGCATGCCTCATGGGATTAGTTGGTTGTTCCATTGGATCGGATGCCCCCGACACTGTGCAGGGAACTGCGGGGAAAGCCTCTTTAGCGTCATCGTCTACTTCTTCCAATGCGGGTCTGACACCACTCGGGGATGCCAGCATCGAATCCAAGACTCAGCGCCCTGATATGTCGGAAGGAATCGTCACTTCTGTCCGTGTTGGGCACCATGAAACATTCGATCGTGTCGTTTTTGATTTTGAGGGCACCGGCGCACCAGGTTGGTTTGTGGATTACACCGATTCCCCAGCCCAGCAAGGTAGCGGTTTTCCTATCGAGATAAAAGGCGATGCTGCTTTGATGGTGAATATTGATGGTATTGCGCTGCCGTTCGAGCTAGGCAAACCAGATCCCCAGATTGGTGTTGTGCCAGGGGTGGGCAACATTACTGAGGTAAAAGCAGCAGGAACCTTCGAAGGTCGCTCCCAGTTTGTAGTCGGCTTGGATCGCAAACATCCTTATTCTGTGCAGATGCTTCGCGAACCTACCCGTGTAGTCATCGACATTCGCAGTCAGTCTTAGTCACTATTCGTAACGTCCTTCCGCTAGCCATCGGCCGTGTTCTTCTTCCCACGCCACGACCCATGCCTGTGCTGCAGTGTCTTTTTCTGCAACGATTTGTAATCTCGCACGCATTCCGGAATATTCGTATCGCCACCAAGCGTCATCTACAGGCCATGGCCCAGCCCAGTTCACCACTGTGTACACATCGCGACCATAGTGGAATCTTTCAGGCTCGCGGCTCAGTTGCATCGTCGCGGTGATCGTCACTGCGTTTCCCCGAGCATCTGTAAGTTTTATGTCTTCCGTGTCGACTATTACCGGTAGCGGCGCAGGTAGCGCAGCATTCCAGACTCGTTCATCAGCGTATCGACGTTCCCCCACGGGTGCCCATCCCACACAATCGGTGCTTCCCCTACCTCCTTTTTGAAAAGGTGCCACAAAAAATTCTGGCCCGACGAGCGCCTGCACACGAGCGATCATTCGTTGTTCCGATTCCTCATCGCTCTTGTTTGTTCCCCATAGCTGCGGCTGCGATGGTCGCATACATTCATAAGGCCGCAATGTCAGTTGAACGATTCCGACAGAATCGTCGATTCCTTCCGGAAAAGAGGTCAGCCATGCTTCTAGTTGCCAGCGGACGCGATCGCTGATTGCGTGGTCGCTTAGATCACCGCGGGTGCGCCAAGTGCGTTCGTGGGCTTGGTTTCCGATGACTGCAATAATTTTTATGCGGTGGCAGGTCAGACTTGCATTATGCAGTTGAGTGTGCAGCTGGGCTGCTAGTGAACGTGCTAGAAAGGAGGCTTCGTCGATACGCGTAATGGGGTCTTCGGGAGTGATGCTCACGCTGTGGTCGATTTCTGACGTGGGTGTACTCATAGTGCGCTGTGTCTGTGCTGTTGCGATAGTCCAACAGTGGTGTCCGCGTGGACCGAAACGCGTGGCGATATCGCGAAGCGATATTCGGGCGATGTCCCCGAGAGTAGTAAGGCCACATGTTTGAAGGTGCGCCACAGTGTCAGGGTCGCATTCTAAAGTCTCTTCGACTCTTAGTAATTCAGTGGGCTGGGAATCAAGATAGCGGGCAGATCCGTCTAGGGGAACGACGGCGTTACGACGTGCTGCAATGATCGCTGTCGGAATATCATCAGCAATGCCGACGAAGCTTTCCATGCCGCTTTTTGAGGTGACGTCCATAATTTTTTCTGTTGTCTTTTCTTCGCTCCCGTGGAAGGCCGCCGCTCCTTGAACGTCGATAAGCACAATACCTGGGCGAGCGATCTCGACATTCGCTGCAACCTGATCGATGTCACGAACAATGCGTTCAAACACTCGGGTATCACGTTCAGGGCTGTAGGGCACCATCGTGACGTTTTCGTCGAGGGCAAGGGCATGTTTTACTAGCATGCCCCTTCGTATTCCAGCTTTTCGCGCACGCGCATTACACACCATTACCCGCCGCTGGTCCACAATCATTACTGCACGATGGCCTTGCGCAATACCGTCACTGTATGCGGCTTGGACCGGCCAATCTGGAAACCATAAAGCCAGCGCACGCATGAGTTTCTTTAGACCACTTTCATCGTTGTTTTCTCAGCAGCAGGAGCTATGTGCTTGCCGACTATGACTCTCGAAGTTCGATAAAAACCCTTGGCTATGCCAGTGACGGTGATTTCTACAGCCTTAATACGCCCTGTCCCTTTCCCGATCCCGTGGTATCCCACCACCGCGGAAGCTAAACGCGCTGCAGGTGAAACGACATGATCTCCCATCATGATCACGCAGCCAGCATCTGATCGTAAAGAATTACGAAATCGTTGAGTTTGGAGCGGCGTGTACGTCCTAGGAGTAGGCCCTGCACGTGTGATCACAAGATCGCATCCGTGTGCAAGGGCTGTAACAACACGTAATGAGGTGCGTTCTTGCTGGGGCACAGCAAAAATCCGCTCATAGCACCCTCCGTATCCCAGCACACCCGCATAGTTAAGATCTGGCCAGCCCACAACACCTACCCTCCTACCTGAACCGCTCACTTGTGCGATAAATAAAATAGCAAGTAATGGGGCAATAGTAGACTCTACAATCATCCCCCGAGGCAGCCCACCCCACGGCAACACGTGGGACAGTGGATCAGATAACGGAATAATGTTTTTATCTGCAGTTTTACAATTAGAATCTAAAGAAAAATCCCCGCTTTTGGATATGGACTGCATGCGCGAACGAAGTAAAGAAATCCGCTCATCAACAGCCATGGAGGCAAGATCCTTCCCCACCGCAAAAGGTCGAACACTCGTTTGAATCATGTGGCTATAATAGAACCTGTGTGAACACCCCGTCAAGCCTTACGTAGCAAAGGAACTGCTAATCTTGCCCATTATGAATGGCCTATCAAGCTCAATTTCCGCAACAGCATTGCCTACGCCCATCCCCACCCCACTAACAGTGCGCTTTATCAGCTCCGCTCTCATTGCTGTAGCAGTTGCAGTCTTGACCACCAGCCTTGCACGCGAGATACAAGTAATCACGCTTCTCATCAGCGCAGGTGTCGCTTTCCTAGTTCTCTTTTCCCACCCTTATCGCAAAGAGATCCGCACATTCCTCGAAAACCGCAACCTGCACTACACCCCCAAGTTTTCCCAGGTTGTTCCCCTATTCTTCGTATGGTTAGCACTCATGCTCGCCACCTTATTAGCACCAGCCCCCTTCTGGGTTACCGCCATCGCATTCTTCATTACCTTCGGATGGATGTGGCTAATATTCCCGCATGTCGACGGCACCAGAGCACTGGCGTTCGTCGACACGCCACCGCGTACGTAACCCTTCGTAGTTTTTACTTCAGGAAGTCCTGACCAGCAACGGTTTTAGGGAGCTGCAGCGCAGGCAAATCCTTCGTAATTCGAAGCCGCCAGCTGCTCCCAGCTCACGGTAGTCCACGTGTCCGAACCGGAATCAAAGACGAAAGCAGTGGGCGCTTTGTCCGCTTCGTCGAGCCTTCTTGCCTGCAAGTCTCACTAATGATGTAAGAATCAATCCCCTGCCCCCTTCAAAGAATCAGGCGTAAGGCTCTTCTCCTCAGACATTCCAGAGTTCCAACCACCGATAAAAATATCTGGGGGTTTAGCAACGACTGCTTCAAAAGAAGGCGAACCTTCCACAACATCTGCTGCAGCACCAACCGACAACACCATCGAAATAATGTTGGCATCATTGACAAACAGATTGTCTGCCTGCGCATAAGTCACCCCCTTACCACAGTTGGTAACCGTCACACCATTATCAGCCGCACTTTGTTGAGGCTCATCCGATTGACCACAGCTAGTAAGCACTACAGAGGCACTCAATACAGGAACAAGCAGAGGGAAAAGTTTAGATTTCACGCGAAAACACTCCTTTTGGGGATCGCAACACGAAGGAAGCGTCGATAAGCATGCTTCTGCCATCAAGCCTTACGCATGTGCCCCCGCCTGCTTAGAACGCGAAACAAACGAAAACCAGCCCCAACTGCGCGCCGCACGTCCCCCACGCGCTAATCCAAATCGTGCGACTGTGCCCACCGAGAAAGCGCATGACGATTCGACTGCTGTGTCTTGCGCAAAATATTCGACGCATGCGTTTCGACGGTCTTCACCGAAATGAACAACTCCGCCGCAATCTCTTTGTAGGTATAACCACGAGCCAACAACTTCAAAACCTCCAGCTCCCGGCGCGTCAACGCATCCACAATAGGATCCGCAACCGGTTTACCTTCCTCAACAGCGCGATCAGATTCTGGAGCATTGACCACACCAGCACCAACCGGATCGGGGCGCGCGAAGGCATCCAAAACAAATCCAGCGAGTCGTGGCGAAAACACTGCATCGCCATCATGGACTCGGCGAATAGCATCGACTAATTCTGCACCCGAGATCGTCTTGGTCACGTAGCCCCGAGCGCCAGCACGGATAACCGAAATTACGTCCTCGGCGGCATCCGAAACACTTAGTGCAAGGAATCGACGATTCCTTCCGATACCTTGCTGCGAAAGGATGCTGCGTACAACAGCTACGCCGCCACCATCGGGCATGTGGACGTCGAGAAGCACCACGTCTGGGTCTGTGGCGTTGATGCCGGCAATGGCGTCGGCGACGGTTCCCGCCTCGCCAACAATATCGACGGCATCGCTAATTTCTGCTTTCACACCAGCCCGGAAAACACTGTGGTCATCGACGAGGAATACTTTCATGCCTTCTATTGTCCGTCAAAAGGCATTCGAATCACGACTTCCGTGCCGTTATTGGAGGTGATTTGTGCTTCACCGCCACAGCGTTGCACTCGAGCGATAATGGAATCACGCACACCGTGACGGTCTTCAGCAATTGCATCCAAATCGAACCCAGGACCTCGGTCACGCACATAGATTTCCACGTTGTCAAAACACTCGGCATAGACGTCGATACTAGGAACTCCTGCATGTTTGGCAGCATTGACCATCGCCTCTCGAGCAGCAAAAACTGCAGCGTGCGTGTTGTGGTCAATAATGCGATCTTCGCCCACCGTGACAGGATGAACAGTCACGCCAAACATGTCTTCGACCTCTCCACAGGCCCGTTCAATCGCAGCGAAAAACGAGACATTATCACGGGGAGCAAAAAGCCATTGCCGTAATTCACGTTCTTGGAAGCGCGCAAGTTTTTGTACCTCCGCTTCGGTGGAACGCTTTTGAATCAACGCCAGTGTTTGCAGGACGGAATCGTGAATTCTTGCCGCAATCTCCGCACGTTCATCTGCTGCAGCGCGTTGTCGGCTTTCTTCGGTGTAACGACGCCACATCTGCAAGCCAAACGGTACAGCCAACGCGGAAACCCCTAAAAGAGTAAGCGCAACAGCAAGCAGTGCTACCCCGAAGCCACTATCGCCACCCCATTCCACGGTGGCAAGAACGATACCGGTAAAAACGAAAACTGTTCCCACAGCAATAATGACAATCGAATATTTGGAATTAAAGCGGTCGTATGCGATCCACGACAGCACAATGCCGATGGCACAAATGGTTAGGGAAAGCAGCAACGGCGTGGAAATTCCTAGGAAAGAATTGGCGATTCTTCCCGTCAACACCGCGCCTGCGAACGCGGCGAAGACTAGAAGCCAGTTGGTCAGCGTGGCTGATGAGCTTTGATCTGTATATATTGTGGTGTCGGCATTATGGCCATTATGGGTAGTGCCAGCGTTATCTTCCGATTCCGGACGCGTCGGGATGAAAAGCCACACGGCGACGTAAAAGAGGATGCCGATTCCGTTAACAAAAGATAACAGTGCGAGAACCCAGCGCACTGTCACAACTTTGACGCCTAGATAGTTGGCGAGTCCTGCTGCGACACCGGCGACTATGCCGTGGGAGCGGTCGCGGTAATAACGGGGAAAAGCTGGCTGCATGTGGATTATTGTTGCATGTGCCGTGGCCACGGGCACATAGGGGATGTCCCTGAATGTTCAGGGTTTTTGTTTTTAAGGGTGAAGTTCAGGGCTATCCCTGATGTGGGGAGGGCGCGGTGGTCGGCACAATGGGGGTCATGGAAACAACGTGGAAAAACATGTGGGATACTCGCCCAGTTCGACTGCCTAGAGATCAGGGCGGCAATGCCAAGATTGCTGGTGTGTGTGAGGGAATCGGTGTGCGGTATCAGATCGATCCCACTTTGATTCGTATCCTTTTTGTTCTCCTGCTGTTTTCTGGCTGGGGACTGGCACTGTACTTAGTGGCGTGGCTGACTATGCCGAAGTATTCAATGCGCTACTCGCCGTGGGAATTGGTTGTACAGAACACCTCTTCCGCAGGGACAGTGGGCGCAACTGGGCAGCCGATGTCGGATGCAGAAAAACAACAGAAGCAGACTGGTTGGGTGCTGATAGCGTTTCTTCTTTTCATCGCGTTTACTACGGCGTGGGGAGATGTGTTTCGGTTCTCTAGTATTGCGGCAATAGCTATATTCGGTGCTAGTTGGTATCTGTTGCATCAGCGCACTCCGATACCACCGGTGGGTTTGTTGTTCCCCACGGATAGGGAGCCAGGCCCTCATGCTGAGGGGTTCTCCACCGCAGCCGACTCTTCTGCGCCAACGGTAGATTTAAGTGGTTATTCTCCCGTGCAAGGGCATGCTACACCGGTCAGTGGTGAGCAACCTCCCGCATGGGATCCGCTAGGAGCAGCTCCGTTTGCTTGGGATTTGCCGGATCCTGCTGAGCAGCCGCAGCCGAAGAGGAAGCATCGTACGCCGTGGGTGATTGGATTGGTAGCGTTGCTATCTGCTGCCGCTATTGGTTGTGCCGCTGTTGTGTTTGCGTTCGTGGGTATAGCTCCGTGGGTGTCTTCGGAGTCGGTGGGCAGCGTTGAGATGCGCCCCGCTACCAGCACGGAGCTTGCGGATGAGTACACCACCGATGTGGGCGATATTTTGTTAGATTTGCGCGATCTTCACAAGCTTGACCGCGATCGTGAGGTTGTTGTTCAATCAACCATCGGCGATATTGATGTTCGCTTGCCTGACGATATCCGCACCACTGTTACCTGCAAGAACAAGGTGGGCAGTTCCTCTTGCCCGCCGGATACCGTCAATAGTAAAGCCGATGGCAGCACGCTTCGTCTTGTTGTCATCAATGACATCGGGGATATCAGCGTCTCTTAAAACCTTTTCGGGTTGCGGCTATGCCTCGAGCTGGGCACGGATCTCCTCGCAAAGATTGCCCAGCTCATACCAGTCGTCCTCATCAATGCCGTGGGAGAAGAGATAATCTTCCGGCGCAAGCGCATAGTGTTTTAGCGCCATGGTGATGGGAAGCAGCTCGTCGGTGGCGGCGTCGATACGCATGAAACGATCCTCCGGGCCCCCAATCCGCGCGATACTAAACCGCCCCACTTTCTTCGATTCCAGCACTAACACCGCTAAATCGATGACAAACTGAAACGCCGAGTCAAAATGCCATCCATCACCATCAAGTGAAGCCTGTGTGTAATTACCGCTGAGCTGCGCGAGCTGAAAGTCTTGGAAAATCTCTGAGGTGGGAAGGACTTCACGATTCTTTCCAGCAAGATACTGCGCCAGACGCTGACTATCGGCGCTATCGCCAAAGTACTTTCCCCAGTACTGATCGATAATCATCGCGAAACCTCCATGCATCACTCTTAACTACTGCCCAGCACACTACTACGTGACCCCACTACGCAAGCACACGCAACAGTGTATAGGCTCACACCCCCACTACCCCCTACACTGATAAGAGTGACTTCCCCCGACCCCACCACCATCCCCACCATCCTGCGGCTTGTCGAAAATATCTGGCAAGGCCAACCAAACCTCAGCCTCGTCGCAATCCTCGACATCCTGTGCAATCATGGCCTCGATTGGGACAGCACCCCCCTCCGACACCATCGCAGTTCTTCGCGCCTACCTCGACGATTTTCCCACCACGCTTAGCGAGGACACCCTAGCAAGCGGCCGCACCTTCCGCATCCGCACCACCTCCCCCACCTCGGAATTCATCATCTGCGGGCATCGCATAGCCGCCCTCGGCAACGCCCCCACGACGTGGGAATTCGAGCACCTCACCCGCGCAGAAATCCACCAACCACTGCGTATCGACGCCCACCGCTACGGCGTCATCACGCACATCGACAACCTCGGAGATCTCACCCCCGCCACCGCCACGAGTCTCCTCGTCACGCTTGCGCCTTTTCTTCACGACGCCCCCACGCTCGTGCTGAGCAATGCCAGTACGCGGAAAGTCATCGCCTACACAACAAAGAATCGTCGGAAAGAATCGTCGATTCTTTCCGGAAATCTCATCAAATATGCGATCGGCGGGCGTTGTGTTGTGGCATCGCCGTCAGGGGAGGTTGTGGATTTAGGTGAGGTGGTGTCAGTAATGGCGGTGGGTTAACAAGCACGAAGCCCCCACGCTGTGCAGTGGGAATTGCTGCATATGTGGGGGCTTGGTGTTGGAACTGTGTGGGGATTATTCCCACTCGATGGTTCCTGGTGGCTTGGAGGTGCAGTCGAGGACGACGCGGTTGACGTCTGAGACCTCGTTGGTGATACGTGTGGAGATTTTCTCGAGCACGTCGTAGGGCAGTCGGGTCCAGTCTGCGGTCATGGCGTCTTCGGAGGAGACGGGGCGTAGGACGATGGGATGTCCGTAAGTGCGGCCGTCGCCTTGGACGCCGACGGAGCGGACGTCGGCAAGCAAAACTACTGGGCACTGCCAGATTTCGCTGTCGAGGCCAGCTGCGGTCAGCTCGGTGCGGGCGATGAGGTCGGCTGCGCGTAGTGTTTCGAGGCGCTCTTCGGTGACTTCGCCGATGATGCGGATGCCGAGGCCGGGGCCTGGGAAGGGCTGGCGGTTGACGATTTCTTCAGACAGACCGAGTTCGCGACCCACTGCGCGTACTTCGTCTTTGAACAGTAAGCGTAGTGGCTCGACGAGTTGGAATTCTACGTCGTCGGGCAGGCCACCCACGTTGTGGTGGCTCTTGATGTTGGCGGTACCAGAGCCGCCGCCGGATTCTACAACGTCTGGGTAGAGGGTGCCTTGGACGAGGAAGTCCACGGTGGAGCCTTCGGGGGCGTCGTCGAGAATGCCGGCGACTGCGCGTTCGAAGGAGCGGATGAATTCTGCGCCGATGGCTTTGCGCTTAGCCTCTGGTTCGGTGACACCTGCGAGCTTGTTCAGGAATGCTTCGCGCTCGTCAACGGTGACGAGTTTTGCACCGGTTGCGGCGACGAAATCGGTTTGGACCTGTTCGCGTTCGCCTGCACGCAGCAAGCCATGGTCGACGAATACGCAGGTGAGGCGGTCGCCGATGGCGCGCTGGACGAGTGCTGCTGCGACTGCAGAGTCAACACCACCGGAAAGACCACAGATAGCGCGGCCTTCTGGTCCGACCTGTGCGCGGACTGCGTCGATAAGCTCTTCGGCGATGTTGGCTGCGGTCCAGTTTTGCTCAAGGCCGGCGATCTCGGTGAGGAAGCGCACCATGACTTCTTGGCCGTGTGGCGAGTGCAGAACCTCTGGGTGGTATTGCACGCCTGCCATGCGCTTTTCGGCGCATTCGAAGGCTGCGACGGGTGCGCCTTCGGAGTGGGCGGTGACAACGAATCCCTCTGGTGCAACGGAGACAGCGTCACCGTGGCTCATCCATACTTTGTGGGTTTCTTCGAGGTCAGCGTGAAGAATGCCGCCATCGACGGTCATTTCGGTGCGACCGTATTCACGGTTGCCGGTGTTGGCCACGGTGCCGCCTAGGGCGTGGGTCATAGCTTGGAAGCCGTAGCAGATGCCGAAGACGGGGATGCCGAGTTCGAGAACCTGTGGGTCAAGCGATGGTGCGCCGTCGGCGTAAACCGATGATGGGCCACCGGACAGGATCAACGCCGCTGGGTTTTTGGCCTTGATTTCTTCAACCGTGGCGGTATGCGGGACGACCTCGGAGTAGATGTTAGCTTCGCGCACACGCCGAGCGATCAGCTGGGCGTATTGCGCGCCAAAGTCTACAACCAAGACTGGATTGTGTTTTTGGGAAGTTTGCTGCGTCACGGCCAAAATCTTACCTGACGTGCCCGCATAATCCCTCACTGTCTGTCATTTTCCTGCGTATCGACGCCCCCAGCACCCCGTCTACACAACATGGCCGGTAATTGTAATCGACGAGTAGAACTCGCTGACATCGCGGATTCCTACTTCTAGAAACACCAGTGGCGTGGTGTCGGGGAGGTTGTTTTGGCTGCGCGTTTCCGCTTCTTTGCGTTCGTAGTCTGCGGGGTGACGTCGATAATGCGGAGTGTGCAACCACGGCCATGCGGGTGGTGCAGGCAGAAACGCGAATTCTTTCCGGACGTTCGATCATGTTGGCCAACGGTTATGTAGATAAAAATTAGGGTAATGACGAAAATTCGGCGGTTGCCGCCATGGTTGCTGGCGTGCGTCGTTGGGTGCGCAGGGGCGCCTATCGACCATAACGTGACCGCGCAGGCACCGGATTGATGATCGACATTGGTTTTGAAGATACCCGTGACGATGAGGGCTACGGCGAGGATGACACCGACGAGAGGGCGAGATCGGGCGACCCAGCTGGGTGTCATTCCTGTTATTGCGCAATATGCTGGGGTGCTTGTATCTGTCCTACTCGCTACTGCTTTCCACTTGCAGCTCCGTATCCGACAGTGCAAGTGATTAATCCAATGAAGCCGCATCCGATCGCTATTTCTTGCGGTAGTGACAGTATCAACAAAACGCAGCTAGCTACGTAAGCAAAAGTTGCAATGAAGAACCACCACGCTGCGGCTGTAGATCTATATCTGACCAGAGGGTGATTTGGTCTGGAACTATAAGCAGCTGGTATAGCAGTAGCGCAAAGGATAGCCGCGCAAATCATCACGGAGAGCGGAAACCAAATACTACCCAAAATTCCTCAACTTAATAACAGCAGCAAGGACGGCACCTGCGAACTTTAGGCGCATCGCCTGACTGCTAAGCGCACCCAATACAGGGCCTCCAGCGCAGCCGAAGATAGCATTCAAAACCCGATCAGGTGGCGGAACGTTCGAATTAGCTTGATGCACCATTGCTTGCAACGCTGAAGGAACGAGACTTGACAACGCCCCCTTAGCACACCACGCGACTCCAGCAAGAGCAAGTGCTGCAACTGCGGGCAATGCTCGAGGCTGCGGTCCAACGACAGTGCAGGCATCAGCCTCTTCGGCTGGGAAAGCCTCTTCGGCACCGGAAACCTAGACCCCATCGGAGTCGCCTTCGTCCTCATCGCCGGATTCTTCTGGGGCATGTACATCCTCGCCAGCGCCAAAGTCGGCAGACTCATCCCCGGCAGCGGAGGACTCGCTCTCGGCATGCTCATCGGCAGCCTGATTCCACTCCCCCTCGGCGCCGTCAACCTTCCCCTCTTTTTCACAAGCTCCCACCTCATCGCGCTTGCCATCGGCACCGCAATCCTCGCCTCCCTAATTCCCTACTCCTTCGAAATGGCCGCGTTACGACGTCTCCCCTCCGCCATATTCGGAATCCTCTGCTCCCTCGAACCCGTCTTCGCAGGCTTCTTCGGCTGGCTACTACTCCACCAACCCATCAGTACCATCAGCGTGATCGCCATGGCGCTCGTCATCACCGCCAGCGCGGGAACCACAATTAATGCGAACCGGAAAAACACGCCAAAAGTTTCTGTCACGCTCAACGAGACGACCTAGCATAAACTAAGGAGCATATTTCACGACGTGACACTAAGACCGGAAAGAATCGACGATTCTTTCCGCGTGGACTATTTCAGTGTGATTCGTGAGGAATGGCCGCAGGTGCAGCAGCGACTAGAACAGCGCGTCGATACGCTACTGGCGCGCACGCGCAACGAGTAACTTCAGCACGGCAACAATAAGAACCACTAGGCTCAGCCCTGCGGTCATTCCAAGGATCAAGAACACTAAGCCAACAGTCCATAGGCCGGTCGCATCGGAAGGCATTGCCATTCCGGACCAGCCGCCGGCGTAACCAGCGATCGCACCCCACGTCGCTGGAACAGCACGCATGAGTATCGACGCCCACCGCCACGTGCACCACACTGCCCACGCGACCATCAGCGCACCCGATATTGCTACCTGTATCGGCGAATACTGCGAAGAATTTCCCCAGCTCATGGTGAGGATCCAGTTCACAAGTCCGACAACAATGCCCCATGCCATGTCGCTTGCTAGCTGCCGGCGAGCATTCCGAGGAACGCGCACCATGGCCCACAAGTACCCAGGCAGTGCTAACACCACGATCACCGTCACTGCTGCCACTATCATGACCATCAATCTAATACATCAGAACTAGCCACGTTCTTATTTCGAGCAATAAGGAAAAGCGCAGGCAAAATAAGTACTGCGTTGCCCACAGCCATCACTGCAGCCATGACGACGACTCCCCAATGGTCAGCAACAAAACCAAGCAGGAATGCGCCAGCCGGAATAAGAACGCGATCAGTTTGAGAAATCCCAGCGAAAAGTCCCTTGTGTTCATCGGGTGCCAGCAGCAGCGTTGCTGTGCGGTTCGAGGTGCGATACAACTGCCCAACGAATCCCAAAAGACACACACAGACTGCACCTAAAATAATCATCTTCGGTAACGCCGCGACCACCGCAAGAAAAACAGTAGGAAGCGTCAACGCAATCGCAGCCCCCACCGCCAACACTGCAGGCGGGGTGGCTAAAACTTTCTTCATCAACACCGCACCGATCACTGCGCCCACGCCACCAGCAGCGGAAAGGATGGCAATGCCCCGCTGCGCATCATCAGCAAACAACGTATGTGCGATCACCGGCATCATCGCAGTATAGGGAAAGACACACAACATGGGACCTGCAGCGATCACAAGCTGCGCACCTAGCCGTGGGTGATCACCGACCACACGAATAGCTGTACGCCACGGGGTTGCAGCTGACGAAGACGGCGCAGCCGCAGGAGGCGTCGATACGCGAGGCAACGCCAACGACGACACCGCCGCCACCGCATACCCTGCCCCACACAACGCCACCACCAGCGCCGAACCGCCCGCCGCCATCAACACGCCGGCAAGCGCAGGGCCAACAACCAGCGACAATGTGATCACCAACGACAACGACGCCATCGCCGACATCAACTCACCCGAACCACTCATCGCAGCAACCGTCGCATTACGAATAGCCGGCTCAGCCGACGTCACCGCAGCACGCACCGCCACCGCAACAACCACCATCCACACCCCGCGTATCGACGCCCCCTCACCCTGCACATACATCACGCACGCCATCAGAACCGTCATCACGGCACCCACTGACAACACCACCGCCAGCAACCGAGTCGGCTCCACACGATCTGCACGTGCCCCCAACCACGGGCCCGCCACCGCGAGCGGAACAAGCCGCGCCAACGTCACAGCACCCACCATCGCCGACGACCCCGTAGCGTGAAAAACCCACCAATTTAACGCCACCAACTCAGCAGCAGCAGAAATACGAGACACCAGCGCCTGGCCCACCATGAGCCGAATCGCTGAACGCATCCTCACAGCTCCTTCCTTATCCTCCCCCGATCTATACGCCTAGGCCCACGCAGGATTAGCCGCCAACGGATTACGCTCCTCTACATAAATATCCGCACTAGACCCCTGCAAACTCATCGACACAAACCCCTTACGCCGGATCGTTTCTCGCCGCATCCACTCCATATCCACAGCCGGCAACATCCCCGCAGCTTCCTGCACAAACCGATTGATCTGCACATGCACCCGCTCCCACAAACTCTGCGCATCCACACCCCGTGCCTGGGAATATTCGTCGACAATGCCATCAAGGTTGCCAAACACCGACGCATAAAAGCCCTTATTCACAAACTCCTCATGGTCATCAGTCAACGTGATCGCGCCGGGTTCAAAAACCTGATCACTGGCCCACTGCTGTAGCCGAGGAGCCCACGCCCGCAAGCCCGAAAAGTCGCGCAGCATTATGCCGCGATACACCGGTGTCTTACCGCTGAGGTCAATGCGCACCAGCGTATTTTGCAGGTGCTGCTCTAACGCAATGCCTTTCACCATCATGAGTCCGAGGACTGTCGACATCAGGTCGTACACATAGTCGTCGAAAAACTCCTCATTAATATCGCGCAGCGGACTTGGAACCACACCTTCATGCCCGCGCAAAGCACACGCACTTACCGCGATTTCACCCGGCGCGAGATACGCTGTGGCGTCGTCACGCAGGAGCACCGAGAGCCCTCTTTGGCGTGTTTTTCGGAAGGAATCGTCGATTCCTTCCGACCTTTCATCGCGGCTAAGGGCTAATCCGCTCAATTCTGGGACCACCACTGCGCGCGGTTGCACATTGGTTTCTCTACGAAGTTGTTCCAATGCGGTGGCAACTAGGCCGGCAACTCGGGGCGTACCGAGTGCGCTGTCTTGGGAGATCGAGCGTCGTGTGGAGGTCAACGTGACATCGACAGCGCATTTGATAAAGGGTCGAGTCCCGCTGGGGGTAGGTGCATGTGGAACTAAGGTGCGCAACGAGATGGTGGGATGTGCGGCGATGGCGATATTGGGAATCGGCACCATCGTGTGGTCAGCAATGTCCTCGGCAAATGCTTCGCGGATGACATGTTCTAGTTGCCAGGGGTGCACGGGGATGATGGCGTAGGAATCTGCGTCGAGTCCCTGTTCGTGCAGGTGAGTACGCGCGTATGCGATGTGGTGTGGGAAGTGGTGGGCGATCAGTTGGACACAGTCGGCTGTGGTGGAGGTGTCGATCATTCGCTTATCGACGCCCACCAGACGCAGGTCGGTACTCATGCCAGCTTCGGGCCCGTAGGCTGCGGATTCTTCGATGCTGAATCCGCGCCGTAGTTTTGCGAGGGGGTGTACGTTGTGACCGCTGATGGCGTAGGAGTCGGCGGCAATCATGGCTGCGTGCGGTGGTAGGCCCTTGAGAAGATCCCAGTAGCTTTCTGGGGTGTTCACACGGGAGGTGACTTGGGCACGAACGAGGGCTAGGTTTTCCTCCGCATTGGCGATGTCGTCTCGAAGGGTTGGGAAGGAATCGTCGATTCCTTCCCTAACAGCAGCATCGTGGAGTCGGGTCGCTAAGGTTTCGTGGGCCCAATCGGAGTATGGTGCGCATGCGGCGCGGAGGGACTCTGGTGTGAGTAATTCGAGGTTTTCGAAAGGGTTGATGTCTGCTACATATTCTTGTTCGGTGACAGCTCCCGATAGCCGCATGCCGAGGACTCGTTTAACTGGCAAAACGGGCCCCAAGATGCGTTGGAAGACGATGGCGACCGTGTCGGCTGGGTGCAGGTGGGAGGCGGTGGTACGCCAATATTCTCGGGCGATGTGTGTTGAGAGTGCGAGGTTAATGCGCTGCTGGGCTGGTTTGGTTATAGCAGCGGCTGTGATGAGGTTGCGGTGTAGGTTGGCTACGAGTGGATAGAAGACTTTGTCGATGAGTCGAATGAGGTCGTTTTCTATCAGTGCGGTGGCGCGCAGCTTGTCGACGATGGGGTGCGCGGCAAGGGGTCCGTTTGCCCAGAGTCGACAGCCGCCTAGGTCACGGACGACGATGCGGTGGGGCATGCCGTCGCGAAGAATGATGATGGTGTTTTGGGGGTGTGGTTCGAGCGCTATTCCCCATCGTGCGATGAGGGCTACGGCTGGGACGAATAGGAGCTTTCCGAGTGCGGTAAACCAGTCGGTGGCGATGTCGTCGCGGTGGCGGTTGTGGCGGTGGCTGAGTTCGTCGATGAGGTCTGCTGCGATGGTGGCGCCGGTGAGTGGGTTGCGTGCTAGCAGCGTTGCGACGGGCATCGCGATCTCGTCATCTGCTTTTCCTGTCGGGTCGTCGCGAAGCACGGCGCCAAAACAGTGGGCGCGGATTCCGCTGTCGGCATTCCAGCGGATGGCGCTGCGGTCATAGGCAACGCTAAATGCTGGTTGGTCGATGTCGGTTCGGGGAATGAACCCGGCGTCGAGGGTGCAGGCGTCGTCGATAATGCTGGCGATGGCGGGCGCTGCGACGGCTCCTGCTGATACTCCTCGCACTGCGCCGGTGAGCTGGATTTCGAGCGCCACTTTGATGTGCATGGAACCAGTAGCGTCGCTGACACGCAGTGTGCGCACGGACATGAGGGGTTCTGCGGTGGCGGTCGTTTCGAGGAGCACGATCGTTCCAGAGGCGATTTCTTCAGCAAATTCGCTGTTAATCACGTTGTCCCATTGGAATGGGTGCACGGGGATCACGCTGTGATGGTGTAATTCACGACGCTCTAGCTCAGCGTTTAGTCGCGCGCCCAATAGCGGCATGGCTTCACTGATGGTTTCTACTGGGTGTCCTCCTACGACGACGGCATGGTCGGTGTCGACGGCGACGAAGCGTAGCTGGATCGTTTCTGTTTGTTCTGGGAGGACGTGTAGGAAAGAATCGCCGATTCCTAACGAAGTCTTAGCCGCAGGATGTGCAGGATGCCCGTCGCAGACGAGTTGTTCGCAGCGTGCCAACATGGCAGACGATCCGCGGTCTTCTAGTCGACAACGCTGTCGCAGGGCTTGGATGAGGTCGCTGTAGGGAGTCTGGGACGTATTGGTTGCGGTTTGTGCATTCAGCGCTTGTTCCCAGCGTTGTGTGATAGCGGTGCGTGCGCGGTGGAGACCCACCACGCTGTCGGCGATTTCGGCGCAGGCACGTTCGAGGTTGGTGGGCGTGATGGTCAGCTGGTTGTCCTGCGCTAGTTGACGAAGCAGGTCGGCTGGCGGGGTTGTGGTGTTGGTGAGTTTGTGGTGTGTCTCAGGGGTGATCAGGTGTTCGTCGATGAGTGCGGCTAGGAGGCGACCGCGGATGTCGGATTCACAATTACTCTGGGATATATAACCATTTTCTAACACATTAGGCGAAGCTACCCTAAACTATCGTTTGATGCCATAGGCAATCGGAAGTTGGCGATTCGTCTCTGGATCGGTCACCATCATGGTAGAAATACCAAAAGCCTGCTCAATCAGCCCAGAATCCAACGTTGACTGCGTTGGCCCTTGCTGCAAAACTTCCCCATTTTTCATCACCACCACATGGTCGGAATACTTTGCCGCATGCGCCATATCATGCAACACCATCACAATCGTGCGGCCTTGCTGATTCAGCTCATGAACCAGATCAAGAATCGCCAATTGATGCGCAGGATCAAGGAAGGTCGTGGGTTCGTCGAGAAGCAAAATTCCGGTTTCTTGCGCCAGCGTGACCGCGATCCACATGCGTTGTTTCTGCCCACCGGACAATGCCATGGCATCGACGTCCAAAAACTCAGTGATACTCGTCGCCGCAGCAGCCCGCTCAATGGCAGCATGATCTGCCGCACTTAACGACGCAAACGCGCCCGAATATGGATAGCGTCCAAAAGAAATAAGCTCACGCACCGTCATGCCGTCTGGGACCACCGGCTGTTGCGGAAGGAATGCAAGATTCCGTGCGAACTCCCGCGCACCAAAATCCGCAATAACTCGGCCATCCAACGTCACCTGGCCGCTTTCTGCACGCAGCTGCCTGCCAAGCACCTTCAGCAGGGTCGACTTTCCGCTACCGTTTGGCCCGATCAACGCGGTAATCTTGCCCGCTGGAACGTCGAGCGAAACATCTCGAACAATCAATTCTGCCCCGTACCCTGCAGACATCGACGTACAGCCCAAGGACTGTTGCGGCATTGTTGCTGTGGAATTACGGTCCATGTTTTATTTCCTCTTCACACTTGTCACGCGATGAACTAAGTAAATAAAGTACGGCGCACCAACGATCGCGATGAGCGCGCCTACTGGGATTTCTGTTGGCGCGAATGCCCATCGGCCAACCGCATCGGTAGCAACCACTAGCGCAGCACCCGCCACCGCAGCCACAGGAATTTGGCGCGATAAGGCCTGCCCTACCAGTAACTTCGCGGCATGCGGAATAATCAATCCGACGAATCCGAGCACGCCTGCCGCAGCCACGGCAGCAGAGCCACATGCGATGGCTACGCCCAGTGCCACTAACCGCAAGGCCCGACTACGCACACCAATGCTCGTCATCATCGCGTCGTCAAGCGCTAATGCATTAAAGTGCTTTGCACCGATTAAAGCTACAACGCATCCGATGATAACTACGGGTGCAACTGTCATCGCATCGGCCATCGTTCTGGCATAAAGCGAGCCTTTAAGCCACGTCATCGCCGCACCCGCTTCAGGGGCAACGCGTACCAGCAACAGTTGGGTGACGGCGGCAAGCCCAACAGACACGGCAACACCTGTCAGCGCCAACCGTGCCGGATCGAAGATCGACTTCCCTGCTGCCAGCAAAACCACCACGGCACCGAGCAGCGATCCCGCAAAGGCGATCGGGGTGAGCGCAAGCGGCGACAGCTGCCCGAAGCCAAGCAACGCCACTACGGCAGCGAGCCCACCACCGGCCGTGATCCCCAGCGTATCGGGGGCCGCAAGCGGGTTGCGTAACGACGTCTGCAGCAAACTGCCTGATACCGCCATACCAACACCCGCTAGTACTCCCACCACGATGCGCGGCATGCGGTAGCGCCAATACAAGCTTTCGCCACTGATGAGCCCAGCAACAACCTCGGGCAAAGATTTTTGCACCGCCCCAATAGCCATGCCCAACAAGCATGCCAACACCAAGCAAGCAGTACTCACAACAAGAGCGATAACAAATGTCTTTTTCTGCGCCATTACTTACCCTGCCTCTTCGTTCCCGACCCCAGCGAACGAATCCCCCACAGCAATAGCGGCACGCCTGCAATACCTGTCAAGATTCCCACGGGCGTTTCCGCAGGAGCCCACAATGTTTGCCCGACAGTATCGGCGACTAGCAGTGTGGTGGCGCCAACGGCTGCAGCGACCACGAGGCTACGTCGATGCGCTCGCCCCGCGATACGTTGTGCCACTACCGCAGCCAGCAAACCCAAAAAACCAATAGGGCCAGCAGCAGCTACACATGTCGCGGTTAGCACCACTGAGGCAACGATCGCCAAGGTCCGTACCCGCGCCGGATGCGCACCAATCGCGCGACTGACGGCGTCTCCTGTCCCAAGAGAATCGAAAGCTCTTCCCCCAGCAACAAGTACCGGAAACAGCATCACGAAAGCACACAACGCTGGCCACAGATCGCCCATACGCACACCGGCGAGGCGACCATTAAGCCACGCCAAAATGGTAGTCAATTGTGCTTCATCGAGAACCAAAAAGATGGCGGTCAAGGCACTAAATACTGCCGAGACAGCAATACCCAGCAGCACCATTTTTTGCACTGCATGGGCGCCACTGAGTTCAGGTCCGGCACCACGCACGCTCAACGAGATGGTAAAACCTGCGGCCAAGGCCCCACCGATGAGCGCCCCAGGCAATAGATAGGCACCGGTAGCAGAACCGGTGATAAAGCTCGAAGCTACTGCACCAAACGCGGCTCCGGCGTTGACTCCAGTGATGTGGGGATCCGCTAATGGATTAGAGGTGGCGGTACGCAGCAGGACGCCGCCAACACCTAGGCATGCTCCAACGATAAGGGCGGCGAGAAGACGATCGCGGGCAAGACTGAGCAATTCTGGGAATAGCTGAGGGGCATCGGCTGGTGCCGATACCCCAGATATGCGCCACCATACGATAGCCACAACAACTATCCCGCAGGCAAACAGGCTCGCCAATACAGCACGGGATTTCATAAACCTACAGTTAACAAATAGTCAGTGTTTTTAAGAGTTGATGATCTGATCGAGCATGACTTCTGCAGCCAGCGGGCCACGCGAACGTGACCACGTATCTTGCTCAACGTCGACGATGTTAGACACAACATCTGCATAAGGGCTAGAACGGAATCCCTCGATGTCGTTGTAGAGGTACATCACGTCAAGCTTCATCTCTGGCAGTTTGTCGCCGGTGAGCTCTGCAACGTCGGTCTTCGATTCAATGGCAGACTTCTCGCCGTCGTAGCCGTAGTCATAACCAGCAGCGGTGAGCAAAGATCCGGCAAAGGAATCTTTCACCCAAGTGTAGAGGGTGTTCTTGGACCAACCAATCAGCGCAGTGCGGGTACCTGGCTCTACTTTGTTTTTCGCTTGGGCAACCTTGGACTCGATACGGGTACGAACTTCCTTAGCTTTGTCTTCCGCACCTACCTTGGTGGCAATGTCATCCATGGCGTCTAGAACTTCGGTGTAGGAGGTATCACCGTAGGCGTGGGTGGGAGCGATCTCTTTGAGCTGATCCATGATCGCTGCTTGGCGAGTAGGGCTTGCCAGAATTAGGTCAGGTTCTAGCGACTGGATGACTTCCAAGTTTGGCTGCTTTGCTTGGCCTACCGACGTCACACCCTCGAGCTTGCCTTTTAGTGTCTGAGGCTCCTTGGACTTGCCGATCTCCACAATGCCTACTGGGGTGATACCCAATGCATGAAGGATTTCCTCATAGCGCCAGTCCAAGGCCACGACGCGGATACTCGATGGGTCTTTTTTCGCCTCTGCGGTCGTCTCCCCTGACTTGTCAGAGGAACATCCAGCAAGGGTTAGCGTGACGACGAGAACCAGCGCGAGTGCTGCGAACAAAGCCGAGGCTTTAGAACGCGCAACAGAGATTAATGGATTTACATGCATAGCTTCCCAAGGTAACACAACCCTAACTATCAGGGGAATGGGGTTAGCCCCATCGATATCTAATCGAAACAAAACGCGCACCCCGCCTCATGTTGGCAGTGTGCGCGTTGTAGCAAACCGTTAACGGCAGTTAGAACTGAACTGTCAGATCCACTTTTTGGAAGCTCTTCAAGTCCGTGTAGCCGCACTTAGCCATCGCACGTTTGAGGCCGCCGACGAAATTCTCTTCGCCGAACACATTCGTAGATGGGCCGTGCAGCAACACTTCCAAGCTCACTTGCTCAGTTTTCGGCATGACACCAGCGGTGCCGACCACGCCACGAGGGAATCGAGGGTGTGCCGCGGCAGATGGCCAGTACAGTCCCTTGCCGCCAGCTTCGGCAGCACGAGCTAGTGGCTCACCCAAGATCACAGCGTCGGCACCACATGCAATCGCCTTGACAGCGTCACCGGAGGTGAAGATTTGACCGTCTGCGATCACGTGCACGTAGCGTCCACCGGTTTCATCCAAGTAATCCCGGCGCGCGGCAGCAACGTCGGCGATGATTGTTGCGAGAGAATCGTCGATTCCTAGCGCACAATCGTTAGTATTTTGCCCACCGCCGGCAATGATGCCTACGGCACCGGCGCGCATGAGATGCAGTGCCGTGGTGTAGTCGTTAACACCACCGGCGATGACTGGAACATCAATGGAGCCGATGAATTCCTTGAGGTTGAGTGGTTCACCGTTTGTTTCCACGTGCTCAGCGGAGATGATGGTGCCCTGCACGATGAGGAGCTCAGCACCTGCTTTGATCAGGATGGGAGCAAGTTCGTGGCAATGCTGTGGCGATACACGTACTGCAACGGTTGCGCCCGATGAGCGAACTTGTGCGATGCGCTCGACGAGAAGGTCGGTGTCGAGTGCAGCAGCATGGAGTTCTTGGAGCTTTTTGGTGGCACGGTTGCATGATCCGAGGTCGAGTTCGTCGTCGCCGTAGGCGGTGATGACTTCTTGGATTGCTGCGTCGAGGTCAGCGTGGCGACCCCAGAGGCCTTCCGCGTTGATCACGCCGAGTCCACCCTGCCTGTCCATCTCGATCACGAAGTCTGGTGTTGCCAGAGCATCGGTGGGGTGTGACATGAACGGGATGTCGAAGGTGTAGGCATCGATGTGCCAGGTGGTGTCTACGTCCTTGGACGAGCGGGTGCGTCGTGATGGCACGATAGCAACGCTGTCGAGGTGGTAGGTACGGCGGGCCTCGCGACCCATTCCGATTTCGACGTAATCACGCATGAAAGAAGACCTTTCAGATTTTCCGGTTTAGTGGTAGTTAGGTGCTTCGACGGTCTGCTGAATGTGGTGAGGATGTGATTCCTTCAAACCAGCAGAGGTGATTTGAACGAAGCGTGCGTTCCACAAGTCATTAATCGTAGCCGAACCGGTGTATCCCATGGCAGCGCGCAGGCCGCCGACGAGTTGATGGGTGATGGCATCGATGGAGCCACGGAATGGTACGCGGCCTTCGATTCCTTCCGGAACCAGCTTGTCTTCGCTCCTTACGTCTGCTTGGAAATAGCGATCCTTGGAATAGGAACGCTTCTCACCAGATAGGCCGCGGCCTTGCATAGCACCCATGGATCCCATGCCACGGTAGCGCTTGTACTGCTTGCCACCGACAACCACGATGTCGCCTGGGGCCTCTGCGGTACCAGCCAGCATGGAGCCGAGCATGACGGTGGATGCACCGGCGGCGAGGGCCTTGGCGATATCGCCGGAGAACTGCATACCACCGTCAGCGATGATCGGTACACCTGCTGCGTGTGCGGGAACGGAGGCCTCCATGATGGCGGTGATCTGTGGTGCACCAACGCCTGCTACGACGCGGGTGGTGCAGATGGAGCCTGGTCCAATGCCAACCTTGATGGCGTCAGCGCCGGCTTCGATCATGGCCTTGGCTGCAGAACGGGTTGCGAGGTTACCACCGATTACGTCGATACGATCGCCCCATTCTTTCTTGACGCGCGAAACCATGTCCAGCACGCCCTTGGAGTGTGCGTGCGCGGAATCGACGACGAGGACGTCCACACCGGCGTCGACAAGCGATCCGGCACGAGTCCACGATTCTTCGCCGACACCAATGCCTGCGCCAACCAGGAGGCGGCCAGTAGCGTCCTTGGAGGCGTTCGGGTACTGCTCGGTCTTGACGAAGTCTTTCACCGTGATCAGACCGACGAGTTTGCCTTGCTTATCGACGATAGGCAGCTTCTCAACCTTGTTGGTACTCAGAAGGCTGAGTGCTTGTTCCTTGGTCACGCCTTCCTCAGCGACGACCAAGGGCATAGGAGTCATAACTTCAGAAACCTTGCGGTCGAAGTTCTGCTCAAAGCGCATGTCGCGGTTGGTACAAATACCGAGAAGTTTTCCTTCAGAATCCACAACCGGAATACCAGAAATGCGAAAGCGTGCGCACAGCGCATCTACTTCGGCGATGCTCATGTCTGGGCTACAGGTTACTGGGTCAGTGACCATTCCAGACTCAGAGCGCTTGACCGTCTCAACGTGAGCAGCCTGCTCCTCAATGGAGAGGTTACGGTGCAAGATACCCATGCCACCTTCGCGCGCCATAGCGATAGCCATGCGGGATTCAGTCACGGTGTCCATAGCTGCGGAAACAACTGGGATGTTCAAGGAGATATTTCGGGTCAGCTGAGTGCAGGTGGACACCTCGCTTGGGATTACCTCAGAAGCGTCCGGAAGTAGAAGTACGTCATCGAAAGTCAATCCCACGAGGGCTACCTTGTTGGGGTCGTCGCCACCAGTGGAAACGCGCTGCTGCGTCATGCATTTACTCCTGAGAAAATACGTTTTGGGCTGCCTTAGGTTATCGCGTGTACACGATGTTCCTAGATTAGCCCCTATACACATAATTGGAGAATAAGTTATAACCACTTAGGCGACGGTTGCCCCACACACTAGCGGGGCAATAGGGTGGGACACGTGAACTTTGATTGGCAAATGCCCCGCGATCCTTTCGCCGACGATCCCAATGATCCGGCGTCGTTTATCGAAGACGACGAACAAGCCCCTCCCCTTACCGAGGCTGAACGTCAACACATCAGAGAAGACCTTGAGCTGGTCAAGCGCTTTAAAGAGGCCTTAGAGCCCCGTGGAATTAATGGAATCTTTTTCCTCTGCGAGGACTGCGGCGAGGATCATTACTACGACTGGGACATCATGGCTGCCAATATGCGAGCCACCCTCGCCGGTGAGCTCGCCCCCGTACATGAGCCTAGTGTGAATCCCAACCCACATGCTTATGTTCCTTGGGATTACTGCTTGGGATACCTCGATGGTTTAGAAGCCCCGCGCATGCGCTTTTTCTAAAGACTGCGCCCCCGCATAGCAAAAGAGCTGGCAGGAAAGAAATAATCTTCCTGCCAGCTCTTTTGCTATCTACTGCAGTGGCTCTAACGAATCGAGGTCGCCACCGAACAGTGGTGCCCGAGGTGCTGGGGACACAGGCGCCTCGGTCGTAGGCGATGGCGTTGGCTCAGTTGAACTCTTCGACGCCCCTGTTGACGGCGTTTCCGATGACGGCGCCACGGTAGTGGTCACCGTACTGGTAACCGTTTGAGTCACCGTTGGCGACGGTGGTGCCGATGGTTCCGGAGCCACTGGTGCTTGTGTTGACGGCGCTAAAGACGCTTCCGCATCATTGAGCTTCTTTGCAGCTTGAGACTGCTCCGGCTCTGCTAACTTTTGCAAAAGATCATGCGCCTGGTCTAAAGCTAACCGAGCACCGTGGCCGTCGCCACGATCTGTAAGCTGTTGAGCTTGCTCTAACTTGGAAGCAAGTTCTACAACTGTGGCCTTAGAAGTAGCAGAGTTACCAAACATTTTCTGGCTTATCGGATACAGCGACGACCCTTCGTCAGCGTTGTAAATCAACGATCCACTACCAGCAATCAGCAAGGTTGCAGCTGCCGCACCAACAAGGCCATGAGCAAAGGAATTACCCCAGCGTCGGCGCGGCAACGCAATAACAGTTGCTTCTTCCGGCTCATCTGCTACAACGTTATCGTCCACGACTGGGAATGTATTCGTGGGGGCATCATCGTACTTGTTCGAGATGCTTGTTACTCCCGTTGCAATCCCTAGGGAAGCAAGCGTTGGAGCTGCAGGAATCTCAGAATTGATACGCTCGCGCTCGGCAAGAAAAAGCTGGGCTAGGTGGTCTTCGCCATGCGAAGGATCGATCCCCCGAGAAAGCTGAGTAAGAAACGCGTCATCGTTCCACAGCTCATCAATCGGCTGAGAGGCGTGCCCATCGGCGCCATCCCAACGGTGTTTGGTCATTCCCCAGTCTCCTGCTCTATTGCCTTACGCAACGTTGCCAGCGCACGGTGTTGCGCGACACGCACCGCGCCCGGCGTACTTCCTACAATCTCGGCTGTTTCCTCAGCCGATAACCCCACAAAGACCCTCAGGGTGAGGATTTCGCGTGGCTTGTCACCTAGTAGATCGAGAAGTTGCTGCACTCTGTTACTTCCCGCCGCTAGCAGGGCAAATGACTCCGGAGTGTCGTTATCGATCTCTGTTTCCGGCACCTCGTCTGTGGGGTTAGAAAGATCACGAGAATACAGGCGGTGTGCGTCAGCCACTTTGTTGGAGGCAATGCCATACACGAACGCCATGAAGGGCTTTCCCTGATCCACAAATTTGGCAATAGAAGTAGCTACGGCAAGACAAATTTCTTGAGCTACATCTTCTGGGGTGGGATGCCGTCCACCACTCAGGCGAGTGCGCGCATAGCGAAGCACCTGCGGATACACGATAGAGATGATGCGCTGAAGGGCGGTCTTATCGCCCGCTGCAGCAGCAGGAACTAGTCGTTCTAGCTCCCTCACCTCTTCGTTCACTGGTCTTCGCGCCTTTCTTTTTGGAGAAACTTATGTGCACCCTTGGTCGAAGCCTATCGAGCACATAATCATTTTAAAAATCTACTGGATAAGTGTTAGTTTTCCTTAAAACACCACATGCCGGTGGGAGAAGACGCTGTTTAAGCGTTTCTCACGCACCGGCATGTGAGTGCATACCCCCTGCTACTCCACCGTTTTTAGTGGTGGTGATGGTGGTGGTGACCAGCCTCAGGAGCTGGTGCAGCTGGCTTTTCTACTACCGATGCTTCGGTGGTAAGAACCATGCGTGCCACGGAGGTGGCGTTCACCACTGCCGAGTGAGTGACCTTCACAGGATCAATAATGCCCTGCTCGATCAGGTTGCTGTACTCCAAGGTGGCAGCGTTAAAGCCTTCACCGTTAGGAAGCTCGGATACCTTTGACACGACGACAGCGCCGTCGAGACCTGCGTTGTCTGCGATCCAGTACGTAGGCTTTGCCAAAGCGTTAGCCAATGCGATGACGCCGATCTTTGCATCACCCTCAAATTCCTGGGCGTACTCGCGCAGCTCCTTGGAGATCTGCACCAGCGCAGAACCGCCACCAGCGATAACGCCTTCTTGTGCGGCGGCACGAGCAGCGTTGATGGCGTCTTCGACGCGCAGCTTACGCTCGGAAACCTCAGTCTCCGTTGCAGCGCCCACCTTGATCACGGCAACACCGCCGGAGAGCTTAGCTAGGCGCTCCTCAGCTTTTTCGCGATCCCATGCGGAATCGGTGTTTTCGATCTCACGGCGGATTTGTGCACGACGGTTTTCTACAGCCTCGGCGGTACCAGCACCATCGACGATGATCGTCTCATCCTTGGTGACGGTCACGCGGCGAGCGGTACCAAATACCTCAGCGCCTGCTTCGTTGAGGTTTACGCCGACCTCTGGGTCGATGACGGTAGCACCGGTTACCACAGCGAGGTCGTCCATGAACGCTTTACGACGCTCACCAAAGTACGGAGCCTTCACAGCAACCGCACGCAGGGTCTTACGGATCGAGTTGACGACGAGTGTCTGCAGTGGCTCACCTTCGACATCTTCCGCAATGATCAAGATTGGCTTGCTTGCCTCAAGAGCCTTTTCCAACACTGGAAGGAAGTCTGGCAGAGAGGAAATCTTGTTGCGGACCAGCAGGATAGCTGGCTGTTCGAGCACTGCGTGCTGGGTGTCAGTGTCGGTGATGAAGTATGGGGACAGGAAGCCTTTATCGAAGGACACACCCTCGGTGACATCGAGGTATGACTCGATGGATTGCGACTCCTCCACAGTGACCACACCGTCTTTGCCCACTTTTTCCATCGCTGCTGCCACCATGTCGCCGACCTCTGGGTCACGCGAAGAAACGGTAGCAACGTTAGCGATGTCTGCAGCCGAAGAAACATCGGTTGCACGCTCGCGCAGCTTTCCTACTACGAACTCGGAACCAGCAGCGATACCGCGGTTGAGCTCGATAGGGTTAGCACCTGCAGCAACGTTGCGCAGACCCTCGGTCACAACAGCCTGAGCGAGCAGGGTTGCGGTGGTGGTGCCGTCGCCAGCGATGTCGTTGGTCTTGACTGCAACGGACTTCACCAGCTGTGCGCCAAGGTTTTCAAAAGGATCGCTGAGATCGATCTCGCGCGCAATGGTCACACCGTCGTTAGTCACGGTTGGGCTACCAAAGGCTTTTTGCAACACAACGTTGCGGCCACGAGGCCCCAAGGTCACCTTGACTGCGTTGGCCAGTGCGTCGACACCCTTGAGGATGCCTTCGCGTGCTTCTTGATTAAATGCAATCAGCTTTGCCATACGGGGGCTGCCTTACTTCTCGATGATGGCGAGAACGTCGCGAGCGTTGAGCAGCAAGTACTCTTCGCCGTTGTACTTCAACTCGGTTCCGCCGTACTTGGAGAACACAACGGTGTCGCCCTCCTTGATGTCCATAGGAACGCGGTCATCACCATCGAAGCGGCCTGGGCCTGCAGCGACGACGACGCCTTCCTGTGGCTTCTCCTTAGCAGAATCTGGAATCACCAAACCAGAAGCGGTGGTGGTCTCAGCTTCGCTGATCTGAACGAGGACGCGGTCCTCCAAAGGCTTGATATTGACGTTAGCCACGATATACCTCCGTTACATGAAGTTTCTCTTTGTGCCGGTTGTGGGAAATCCAGCACAGCCGTCGTCGCGGGTGAACAACTGTGTGAGTTACAACCTACTGGCACTCTACCCCTGAGAGTGCCAGCTCTCAACACCGTACGCCTACAGCGAATGCACCAACGGGATTTCCACTTCCAAAGAAGTATCCGTTCCCACCGACAAGCCCGAAGGCTGCGCACCCTCATGAATCAACTGAGACGCCACCGCAGCAATCATCACGCCATTATCCGTGCATAACTTAAAGCTCGGCACCCGCAACTCAATGCTCGCACTTTGGCATCGCGCCGCCGCCAACTCCCGCAATCGCGAATTCGCCGCCACACCGCCACCAAGCAACAGCACCGAAGCACCCGTATCTTTACACGCCATGATGGCCTTCGACGTCAACACATCCACCACAGCCTCCTGGAACGACGCACACACATCCTCCACAGAAATCACACGGCCCTCGCGCTCCGCCGACTCCACGTAGCGAGCCACCGACGTTTTCACACCCGAAAACGAGAAATCATAGCGATGCTCACCACGCAGATCGTCGGCACGCGAAAGGCCACGCGGGAAACGAATCGCCTTACGATTACCGCGAGCAGCAAGCTTATCCACAACCGGCCCGCCTGGGTAGCCCAACCCAAGCAGCCGTGCCACCTTGTCATAAGCCTCGCCGGCGGCGTCGTCAAGCGTCGAACCCAACTCCCGCATCGGCTTGCCCACCGCCTGAACCTCAAGAATCTGCGTATGCCCACCCGACACCAACAACGCAATCGAATGCGGCAACTCCTCCCCCTCCAAATTCGCCACCGCCACATGGCCACCCAAATGATTCACACCATAAAACGGAACACCCCACGCAGCCGCATACGCCTTAGCAGCCGACGCCCCCACCAACAACGCACCAGCCAACCCAGGGCCCACCGTCGCAGCCACCGCATCCGGACGCTCCACCCCCGCCTGTGCCAATGCCTCCTTCATCACCGGAATCATCGACTCCAAATGAGCACGCGACGCAATCTCCGGAACCACACCACCAAAACGCGCATGCTGCTCCATCGACGACGCCACCGCATCCCCCACAATCGTCATCGTGCCATCATCGGCCAAATCAATAATCCCCACACCCGTCTCATCACACGACGACTCAATACCAAGAACAATCATTTACGCATCCTCACCTTCACTCAACTCAACCCCACAACCAGCAGGACGAACCATCACAAAAGCATCCGCACCCGACGGCTGATAATAATTCTTCCGCACACCCTGGTGCTCAAACCCCAACGACTCATACAACGCAATCGCCGGCACATTCGTCGTACGAACCTCCAAAAAAATCGGGCCACCAGCAGTATCTGCAACATGGACAAAATTATCCATCACCAACCGGCCGAACCCACGACGCTGCCACCGCGGATCCGCACCAACCGTATGAACCTCAAACTCCGGATCATCCGCAGGACCCAACATCGCAAGCCCGCCATACGCCACAACCTCACCATCAACGTCCACACCCACATAAAACGTATGAGGCTGCGCCATCTCCGCAACAAAATCCGCCTCAGACCACGGATTCTCCTCTGAAAATAACAACTGCTCCAGCTCCGCACACCGCGCCGCATCCTCACGACGCAACAACCGCAACTCCACAGCCACTTACAACTCCACATCCGGAATCGCAGGCGACTTAGGCTTCGCCGCAGGCTCCTTCGCATCCGGACGCCTCAAATACAACGGCTCCAACGGACCAGGCTCCACACCAAAATCCGCCACCGCAACCAAACACTCCGGCAACGGCCGCAAATCCACCGTCTTAATCCTCACAGCCGCCTCCGGCAACGACGCCTCCAGCTTCTTCGGCACCGAAATCACCGATGTTCCGGAAAGAATCGACAATTCCTTCGGAGAAATCACATCTGGGCCGGCCACACGCTCCCCATCGCGGTAAGCAGTCCAATACACTTCTTTGCGACGCGCATCCGTGGCCACCAGCACCGAACCCGTCAACTGCGTAGCAATCGCATCATGCGTGGACACGCCATACACCGGAACGTCAAGCGCATGACCCATCGCAGCAGCGGTCACCATTCCCACACGCAGACCAGTAAACGGCCCCGGACCGCAGCCAACAACAATGGCTTCGATATCCAAGAACTCGTGTCCCGATTCCGCCAACAGTTCCACAACAGTCGGTGTAAGCAACTCATTGTGTTGGCGGGAATCTTCATAAATTCTTTGGGCTAGTACGGAAAGAATCGTCGATTCTTTCCGTACTAAACCGACAATAAGGTCTGGGGTGGAGGTATCTATAGCAAGAACAAGCACGCCTAGTAAGCGTAGTCGCTTGCGCTAGGCGTGCTTGTTGCGCGGTGCCGATTTGGTGCAGAAAGTTTTATGAGGCGATGGCCCAGCCACCGTTTTCCTGCTTGATAAACGGCACGAGCTGGCGGGTATCAAAGCCGCCTTGCACAGGGGTGGAGCATACGTCTACTTCCGCACGGTCGAATTGTTCGAAGGTGAAACCGCCTTCTTTGTTGGCCATCACGATGTAGTTGACGTCGTCAGGCACTTTGGTGCCTTTGAGGTGAAGTTGTGCTGGATCAACTCCGTAGTTGTCCTTGATGGATTTTTCATCTTCGCCTGGGCAGATCATGGCTGCGGCGACCCAGTCGGAGCCGTAGACGTCGGCAAGCGATAATGCGGTAATGCGCAGGCCGTTGTTGCTCATGCGGGAGAGCACGGTTTCGAGTTTGCCTTCGGTGTTTGTTGTTCCCACCGCTGCGTGCGCGGAGGCAATCATTGCGCCCACAGCAGCGGTAAAGACGATCAATAGTGCGGCGAGCAGGCCTTTGGCTGTTTTGTTCATGGGTTTTCCTCCGTTTGTATGAATTCCTCTGGAGATTCAGTGAGCTTTAAGCACAGTACTACGCACGAACCGAAAATCCCAGCTTCCCCGCGATGGTTGGTGCGAGGCAAGCTGGGATCTTGGGTACAAACGAGCGCTTATTTCGATTAAGCGATCAGTGCCAACAGTAGCATCTGGCTGGCAATAATTTTGCCGATCATGGCCGTGGGATACACGGTGGCGTACCCACGTGTGGCCAGCTCAGTGCCGGTTTGTCCGTTGAGGTAGGAGATGATGGCGGGGTTGGTGGTACATCCTGCTGCCACGCCCATTGCTTCATCCCATTTCAGTTTGAATAGCGGCATGCAGACCAAAGCACACACGAGTGCAGAGGTGATCGTCACGATGAAGCCGCCGGCGATGACGGTGAGCGAGGCAGGGTCCGTGAGCGCTTGGCGGAAGCCCACGCCAGCGGACGTTCCCACGCCGGCGAGGAAGATGGCCAGACCGAAGGTGCTGATCGTGCGGCTTGCGTGATAAGGCATCTGCCAGTGGATCGGGCCGGTGCGGTTGAGCGCGCCGAGGATCAGGCCTGCGACGATGGGACCACCACCGAAGCCCAAAGACAAGGTGTTTCCGCCTGGCAGCGGGATCGGGATAACACCAATAGCTAGACCGATGACAAGGCCGAATGCGAATGGCATGAGGTCGACGTCGGCAAGCGAGCGTTCAGAGTCGCCGAGGAAGCGACGCACTTCGCTCATGCGGTTAGCGGGGGCGATCACGCGCACACGGTCAGAGTAGTGCAGCACGTCGTCAGGCTCGGGCACAACATCGGCGTCGCCACGACGCAAGCGGGAAATAATGAAGCCGGAACGAACCGTGTCGAGGTCCGAAATCTTGCGGCCGACAACAGCTTTCGACGACACCGTGAACCGTGAGTACACCAAATCGGTATCTTCAATCGGTACATCCTGCTGCTTACCTACCTTGGCGATAGCACGCTCAAGCGCATCAGGGGTGCCATGAATCACCAACACCATGCCCTCGTGCAGACGATCATTCGGCGCAGCAAGAGAGTGGAAAGTCTTGGAGTGCACCACGCGAGTAGCGATGATTTCCTCACCGGCAAGAGTTGGCAGCTGGGCGATCGTACCGTTGATTCCTGGGCCGATGCGCACACCTGTCCACTCCAGCGGATCCGACACCAAGCCTTCTTCGGCAGCGTCGGCGGCATGGTTGATCTTCATCAACTTCGCACCAATGGCTGCAACAAGAATCGATCCGATCACAGCACCTGGGTATGCCAGCGAGTACCCCACGACTGGTTCTGATGCGACAGACTCGTCGATTCCTTCCAGCATTTCGACCATGGCGGCCATGCCGGGGGTTGATGAGAGTGCACCGGCGAACATGCCGGCACCGATGATTTCGTCGAGGCCAAATAGCTTGATGATGCCGTATGCGACGGCCATCATGAGCATGAGCAGGCCGATCATGAACAGGGTGAGTTTCCAACCGCGGTGGCGGAATTCGGCGAAGAATTCAGAGCCGGCAGACAGACCGATGGCGTACACGAACATAGCGAGGCCAAGCTGATAGACCAGTGGTGGCAGTTGGAGGGCTGGGTCCACGGTGGATAGCGCGAGGGCTACGAAGAGGACAGCGGCGGCACCGAGTGAGATTCCGAAGAATCGGATCTTGCCGATAAGCAGGCCGACGGCCAGAATGAGCGCGAGCGTCAGCAGGGGCTGAGCTGCGAGAAATTCGAGGATATGAATTGGAGTTCTCCTGTGAGACGAACGATGAGGAAACGTCCGGCCCCTGTTGCGTTGAGGGACACGTATCTGCACATGATTGTGCTTAGAAACTGCAGGAAAATCAATTCTTTCGGCTGGCCCGCCGAGGCGTTTCGACGCCCCTGTCGCAGGTGATATCGGCAGTTCACGGCATGAATGTTGATATGTTTTCAGTAAACTGCCGGAAACTGCCGGCTGGATGATTTCACGTCGATAGGATGTTACCGACGTAGATCTCTTTTAGGGTTCGATAACTTTCCACGTCACAATTCTGGCCTCCGAATCGGGGTCGTCGATATGCGCTGTGGTCCGATCAAAGGTGATGAGCAGGTAGCTATCAGTAATCTGTTCGACTAGTCCCCCACCCCATTCGGCGACTACAACGGCATCTTCTAGCTCAGTTTCTAGGTCTAGAGAATCGAGTGCACCGATGGGATCGGTGGCACCGGCGGCGTCGTCGATAAGGCGGTATGCGTCGACGTGTACAAGCGATGGTCCACCGCTTAGTGACTTGTGTTCGCGAGCGATCACGAAGGTTGGCGAGGTAACGCGGCCTTTGACGTTGAGTCCGCGGGCTAACCCTTGGGTGAAGGTGGTTTTACCTGCGCCGAGGGGGCCGTCGAGAATAATCACGTCTCCTGCTTCGAGGTGGCTGCCAAGTTCTTCGGCGAAGGCTTGGGTTTCTGCGGCGGTTTCGAGTCGTATGTTTCCGCTACGAGCAAAGGTGGTATCCATGGGGTATCAGCTTTCAGTAGGGTGCGTGGGCGCAACGGCGTCAAGATCACTATAGGTTCTATGGCTTCGTCCGGTCGGGCGGCACAAGATTTCATAGTTGATGGTTCCCGTAGCGCAGGCCAGCTCCGTGGCGGTCATCGCTTGGGTTTCACGTGGGCCAAAAATAATTGCCTTATCACCAGGGGCAACGCCGCGGGAATTATCGCCAAGGAATACCACAATCTGGTCCATACAAACGCGCCCTACTTGTGGGTAGCGCGTGCCGGCGATCGTTACTTCTAAATGTCCTTGTACGTTGCGCGGTAATCCGTCCGCATAGCCCACCGGCACCACGCAGAGGTAGCCATCTGCGGGCGCATGCCATGTCATGTTGTAGCTGGTTCCTTGGCCTGCCGCGATGGGTTTGACCACTGTTACTGAACCAATCCATGTCATGGCTTCGCGCAGCCCATGGTCGAGCCCTGCTATCGGCTCGTGACCATAGAGGGCAAGCCCAGGCCGGACCATGTCAAAGTGCAAGTCGGGGCGGGTTAGTGTTGCTGGTGATGCCGCTAGATGATTAACAGAAAGGTCAAGTCCTACGCGTCTACCTGCAGCAATCGCCCTACGGAATACTTCTGCTTGGTGGTCGGTGTAGTCCGATTCCAAGTCGTCTGCGCATGCCAAGTGACTAAATACGCCCGTGACGTTGACTTGGGGGCAAGCATGAAGAAGCTCAAAGGCTTCTGTCCAGTTTGCTTCGTCAATTCCAGATCGGTGAAGTTCCGTGTCAATTTTCACGGTCACCCGCACTCGGGTACCTGCGGGACGACGCACAGCCTCTGCGATCAGTGCACGAACGTGATCCATGCTGACGGCGGCTAAGTCGATGTCACGGTCAATGGCGGCGGAAAAGTCCTGCTCGGGTGACCAGATCCAGCACAGGATGGGGAGAGTGATACCCGCGTCTCGTAGCTGATGTGCTTCCGCAAGCGTTGCCACACCAAATTGGTCGGCACCGTTACGCGCCATCACAGTAGCAACTTCTGGGGCACCGTGATTGTAGCCGTCAGCTTTTACTACACACATGAGCTGAGCGGGAGCAACCATGTCTTTTAAACGTCGCGTGTTCGCAGCAATGGCGTCGCACGAGATGCGAGTTTCGAGCAGGTTCATAACGTCCTATCATGCCACTGCTATCTTTTCATGCTGCAGCGGCTCCCCCTTTTCTTTCCGGTTTTCCTCACAACTGCACCGGCCACCTGGCAAGAATTCGCTAACTATCACAGCTCCAAGCCTTATTCTTCGGCCACTTAGCCCCGTGGTTTCCACTATCCTTGACTATCGTGGCTGAAAATCTGACTAAACATTTGTCCAATCTTTCCAAGCGCGGTCCGCACCGCGTGCTCGTCGGCGATCTTGACTACGTGGGTTTACCGGGAAAAATTTATACCCCTGCAGAGGGCAACGGTCTTCCGGCTGTCGTGTTCGCTCACGACTGGATGCAGGATATTTCTCGTTATCACGCAACGCTTCGCCACTTAGCATCGTGGGGAATCGTTGTGGCAGCACCGAACACGGAAAAGGGCATTTCGCCAAATCACCGTGGCTTTGCCGCTGATATCGAGACCTCATTGCAGGTGCTCACAGGGGTAAAACTTGGCGCTGGCAATATCTCTGTCGCTCCCGGTCGTTTAGGCATTGTGGGCCACGGCATGGGCGCTGGTGCTGCGGTGCTGGCTGCAGCGGATCGCCCCCAGATCGCGGCTGTTGCGGCTATTTATCCATCGCAAGTCTCGCCTTCTGCTGATGTTGCTGCCCGTAACGTAGAAGCTGCAGGCTTGGTGTTAGGAACGGAAGAAAACGCGATGTTTGATTTCGGTAACGCAGCAAAGTTGGCGCTCGAATGGAAGGGCCCTGTTGCATACCGTGAGATCGACCGTGCGTCACACCAAACACTCACAGAAAACACTTTGTTCAAGCGTGTCACCGGCTTGGGTGGCACAAATACTGCAGCCCGTGAGCGTATTCGCGGCGTAGTTACTGGTTTCCTTTTGCACCAGCTTGCCGACCAGAAGAAATACTCCGGTTTTTCCGAGGCCGACGCTACCGGTAAGAAGGTGCACTCTTATTGGGGCGAAGAGCTGCAAGAACGCGCAAGTTTGACTGGTGATTCCAAGCTCACGCTGTTCAAGAGCTAACCGCTACGTCGCTTTAGGTCAGACTTTCCGTAGGACTCCCCGTACTTTTCCACGCGTGCTCCGCGGGCGTATCGACGCCCCTATCTCTGCCGCAACGGATGCCCGTGCGGGGAGTTCGCGTTTCTTCTTTGCGGCTTCGTGTGCTTTCTTCTGCGCATCGGCAAGCTCTTGTTCAAACTCAGCCATCCGCTTTGCCGTTGTTTGTCTAAAAGACTCCACGAATTCCGCATAGGAGTTGATCTGTTGCTGCGCTTTGTCACTGGAATAGGCCATTACCATGACCCCGCTTTCTTCACGTTAATGTGCGATGACAGCGGTGCAGGAGCAGGTGGCTCAGGCGCTGGTGGCGGTGGAACCGGTGCAGCGGCTGGAACCATCCCTGGAATCTGTTTAGGTGGTGGCGGTGGCTCCGGAACATTGTCAATTACCGGTGGCGGCGCAGGAGCAGGTGGTGGAGGTACATCGGGGGTTGGCGGTGGTGGCACGCACTCGAATGCGCCCATAGATTCTGTTATGCAGTGAATAAGCGCCCCTATCCCAAGAACTGCGATACCTAGCCCTACTGCACCGATAACACCTGATGCTATACATGTCTGTTCACACGACTTTGTCTCTGGCTTACAATCGGCCACCACTACTTCTGATTCTTCCTTCTCAAGGCAGGTTTCAGTCACGCTCGTGGTGGTGGCCACACGTGTGTTTTTCTCATTAGCCTTCTCGCAGGTTTTCTCGACGGTTTCAGTCGTAGTCTGGGTAGCGGCTTCTGTTGTGGCCGCTGTGGTGGTGCTGTCTTTGCATAGACCACTGATAAGTGAACCTACTGCACCAAGGATGTCAGTTGCCCCACCGCCGCCGCTGCTACGGCCTCCGGCTGCAGGTGGCGCTGGTGGTGCTACTACGCCGGCAGGCTGGGTTGCGGGTGCTGGCACAGGTGCCCCGCCAGAAGCGCCACCGGTACAGGCTGGTGGCGGTGGTGGGTCTTGGACGCTGCATTTTTCCTCGGTGCGGTGAGTGAGCGTCGAAAAGCACTGTTCGATGGCCTTGTCTCGGTTTTCGCATGTTTGTTTAATCGTTTTACCTGCGGAATCAATGGCTCGTGCACCGGCGCTGACGCATTCGGCAAAGGCCTCTGGGTTTTCCTTTTTGTCAATACCCGCCAAGGTTGCTACTAGCTGCCCGATCATCGCGGTCAACTGACTAATCACCGTGGCGATGTTGGTAGTAGCTTCTTGGTCCACGCAATCGATCGCATCGGATGCTTGATGGGATTGCACCTGAATGTTATCGGCATCGTCGCTACCACCAAGCCAGCGCTCCGCCAGTGACAACAAACCACTAGCGATAAATGACGTGGCAATTTGGGCCAAAATCTTGATGAGCGAGCCCCAAAACTTGTCGGTCACAAACGCCGTACTGCTACCACCCACCATGGCCTGTGCGGTGTTGCGCAGGGCATCCGTACGCAGCCCCTTCGTTGTTCCTGCCGCCTTTGCTAAAGCTTCTTGGGTGATTGCGGGCCCAGAATACAATCCGGCTGAGGCAGCGTGAAGGTCCGATACTGCCCGCCCATATCCTGTAACATCGGGTGTCATTCCACAGCCCCTAGTCGCGCCGCAAACTCGGTATCAGTATTGGCGAGATCATGAACCCGCTGGCGAGCATCCTCTAGTCCCAGCTTGATCAGCTCTAGACGCTGAGCATTGCGCTGGTGGAGCAACTGAAACAGCGAATTGATCGACTCCCCGTAGGCAACAAACCCCTCCCCCGCTGATGTTGGCTCATAGTGCGGTGTTTCGCGGATATGCGCTTGGTATTGCTGCTCTGCTTCTTCAATCATCGACGCCAGCATGTCTAGCGCACGACCAGAATCAATGGTTATTCCGTGCATGAGAAAACCCCCTTGTTATACGGTCACATCACGTTGTGCCTTCACAATGTTTGGACGTAATCAAGGAGGCCTACGGTTCCCTACTCCCCTATTAGGGGGAGGTATTAAATCTTGGCCACCACCGAAGCCAGATCTGCGGCTATCCGACGAGCCGTCTCCTTACTTGGGGCCTCAACCATCACACGGAACAGTTCTTCTGTACCGGATGGGCGCAGCAGTACGCGACCGCCCTCGCCCAGCTCGTCACTAGCGCGTTCCATCGCCGCAACAACATCAGGGTGCGTTTGGATAATGGTCTTATCTGAAACTGGAACGTTGATCAGCACTTGTGGCAGCACAGTCATCGCAGAGGCCAATACCTTCAACGACAAACCAGTTTCTGCCATACGCGACATAAGAGACAGCCCTGTCAATGTGCCGTCACCGGTCGTACCGTGGTCTGGCAGCACAATGTGGCCAGATTGCTCGCCACCGAGGCTAAAGCCACCAGCGTTGAGTTCTTCAAGAACATAGCGGTCACCCACTTTTGTAGTGCGCAATTCAATGCCGGATTCTTTCATAGCCAACCGTAGACCAAGGTTGCTCATCACAGTAGCTACCAGCGTGGACTTGTGCAGCTCACCGTTTTCTTTCATAGCAAGGGCCAAGATCGCCATGATTTGGTCGCCATCAACCACGTTGCCTTCAGCATCTACCGCCAGGCAGCGATCCGCGTCGCCATCATGAGCAAGTCCCAGATCAGCACCATGCTCGAGCACGGCGGCTTGTACTTGGTCGATATGCGTTGAGCCGCAAGAATCGTTGATGTTGTACGCATTGGGGTGATTGTGGATTGGAATAACCTTGGCGCCCGCGGCAGCATAAGCTAGTGGGGCAACCTCACTAGCTGCACCATTAGCGCAGTCCACCACTACTGTAATGCCCTCGAGGCTGCGCGGTACCGCACCTTTGAGATGCTTGAGGTACGTTTCTTGGGCATCGACAGCCTCTTCAATCACACGACCAATACCGTGTCCGGTCGGACCGCCATCTGGGATGGTTTCCATAACCTTTTCGATCTCGTCCTCGACCGAATCGGGTAGCTTGTGCCCGCCTTTAGAAAAGAACTTGATTCCGTTATCTGGCATAGGGTTGTGGCTCGCAGAAATCACCACACCCATATCAGCACCGTAGAAGTCCGTCAGATAAGCCACTGCAGGCGTGGGCAGCACGCCAACACGCAAAACGTCCACGCCACGGCTGGCCATGCCTGCAGACAGTGCGGCGGCCAGCATTTCGCCGGATACGCGGGGGTCACGGCCCACTACTGCCACCGGACGACGACTCGTGCTCCTGTTGTCTTTGGTCAACACTTCCGCTGCTGACGCGCCTAATTTCAGAGCGAGCAACGCCGTCAATTTCCGGTTGGCCAAACCACGAACACCATCAGTACCAAAAAGTCGAGTCATGCCCTCCATTATGCATGTCCGAAGCTCTAAACCTTATACTCCCCGCGCAGGCATGCTTATCGACGCTTCCCAGCGCTGCCTTAGAACACCTCCTGCACGTTCTTACATGGCGAAAGCCGCCCCACCAGCATTGTGGTGAAGCGGCTTGCCTGTACATAAAGCGATAGATTAACGCTTGGAGTACTGAGGTGCACGACGTGCCTTGTGCAGACCTGCCTTCTTGCGCTCGACTGCACGAGCGTCTCGGGTCAGGAAGCCAGCCTTCTTCAGGGCTGCGCGATCTGCTGGGTTGTACACGTTGAGTGCACGAGCGATAGCGAGGCGGAATGCGCCGGCCTGGCCGGTTGGGCCACCACCGGTCAGCGTTGCCTGGATATCGAACTGACCATCGCGGTCGATCAGGGCGAGAGGAGCCTTGATGAGCTGCTGGTGCAGCTTGTTAGGGAAGTACTCCTCAAGGGTGCGGCCGTTGCAGGTGAACTGGCCGGAGCCTTCAACCATGCGAACACGCACGATAGCGCGCTTACGGCGACCAACGGTCTGGATTGGGCCTTCGTGCAGAACTGGAGCTGCGGTCTCAACCTCAGCCTCAGGTGCAACGACATCACCAATGGTGTTGGTGAACTCTTCGGTAGCTGCAGCTGCAGCAGCGATGTCAGCTGCGTCTGCTTCGAAGTTCTCGGTTACGTTCTGATCACTCACTGGGCCACCTGCTTGAACTCGTAGGTCTCTGGCTTCTGAGCAGCGTATGGGTGCTCAGAACCTGCGAACACGCGCAGCTTCTTCACAGAAGCGCGGGAAAGACGGTTGTGTGGCATCATGCCACGAATCGACTCCTCAACCACGCGCTCTGGGTGAACCTCTAGGGAACGACCCAAGGTCATGGTCTTCAGACCACCTGGGTAGCCAGAGTGACGGTAGCGCATCTCACGCTCGCGCTTGTTGGAGGAAACGTGAACCTTGTCAGCATTGATCACGATAACGTGATCGCCGCAGTCAACGTTCGGTGCAAACTGAGGCTTGCCCTTGCCGCGCAACAAGTCAGCTGCGTGGGTAGCAAGACGACCCAGAACCACGTCAGTGGCGTCGATGACGTACCACTTGCGGGTGATGTCACCGCTCTTTGGGTGGTAAGTAGACACTGATGACTCCTTTTAAGTCTGTCTAGAACTGCCAGCCAGGCGATACCCGAAGAAGAAGCATGAACGGCGGCCGGTGGTGACCCGATCATGTCTGACTGCTTTCCAAAGAAAGCCTTCAAGCACACAGACCGCCAACTTTACGGCACTACCCTGCGTTATCACAAGTAGTTATGCAAAAATCTTTTAAAAATTTCTCAAAAAATTGCCCGCACCGTTAAGCCCAATATAACGGTGCGGGCAATGAGCATCGGCACAATCAATTCATTGCGCGATTCCCCCACTGTGCGTAGTTACAACCTGTGCCCCGTCGATACGCAACTGCCCACCGCTTTTCTCGTGTCGGTGTGTCTGCCTTATATATTCTGTCGGTTCCGTGAATACTTCGACGAGGTTGCCTAGTTGTCTACGCACGCAATGTGTGAAGTTAGCTCCACGAAGCAGCGGCCATACGGTTCACCTCACTCATGCGATCATTGCCTTGACGAACAGTGTTGGAAATCGTAGACAAGATGGTGTTGAGTTCCGCAGCGGAGCTGTCCCACTGCTGTTGTGCCTCGTTATAGGCTTGTGCTGATTCGCCTTCCCATGCTGCAGCCATGGGCCGGATGTGCGCTTTGAGATCTTCTAGCAGGGAGTTGATACGACCGGACGTGGATTGGATGTCCGATGCGGCTGCTTCGATTTCACCAAAGCCATATTTAATCTTTTCCATTGATGTTCTCCTTGGAGTGGATGTATGAGTGTTCGATCGGCTATTTACAGCGCGAGCCCTTGGCCGCCTACTGCAGAGAATGCGGATTGGTTATCTGCTTCGACGTTTTCAAACGAGGTGGCGTTGCCACGAATGTTGTCCGAGATGGACTGCAGGGCATCTTGAAGCCCCTTGGCGGAGGCATCCCATCGCTGCATCAGGTTGTCAAAACTTACTTGTGCGGTGCCTTCCCAAGACGCGCGAACTCCATCCACGATGGAGCGCAGTCGAGATAGTTCCGCGCTTACTTCCTGGTTTGTGTCGTCAACGCGGTGAGCGGTATTGCGCATGACGTCTGCTTCGGTCTTAAAACCTTGAGACATGTGTCCCTCCCTAAATATGTGTCCGATCGTGATGCCGTATGCAGCTGTAGCGTCAGCGGCATCGTCGGATCCCCCAACGATTGAAGTGACAAAACCTTTTGGCCCTGTCACTAAGTTTTGACGTAATGACGACCCTCAGCGGTTCCGTGTTTTCCAAAACTTTTTCTCATCCCCGTGTTACTACCCCCATTTCTCCCCCTGATCACTGCTTGATATGCACTGTTTCAGCGGCTTTCCGACACGCTGCTTTATGCGCGACTTTTTGCGCAGTCTTGCTATGACACCCCACGGAAAACAGGTGCTTATTTTCTACCCACGCCCACCATGCGATGGTAGAACCATCGTCTGGGGTTTCCTGATACGCCAGCACCGGAACATTTTTAGCTAATCGGTCTTCACGTAGAGATAGCGCAGGATCAAGGTCAATAGTGTTGCTTATTTCTTGATGAATCAACGGTGGGTCTGCGGCATCGATAGGTTCAGCTGAAAGCAAGATTCTAAGCTCGGGGTCTGGCCCTGTAGCTACCACGGTACTGGGATCGTTTGGTTTTAACGCCAGTACGTATCCCCGTGGCAATGTCACACGGATTCGTTCGTGTTCAGCGATCATGTCACCTGCAAGATGGATAGGCGCAGAGGCAGTCGCCGATGCTGCTGCCTTTTCAGACGCCTTCGATTCTCCTACCGCAACCTTGGTATCATCGCTGTTCAAAGCCGCATCTGTTGACCACCATGCCACTGCCCCCACTATGCAGATCACCAACGCCATCGCAATATAGAGCGGCTCAATGCGCCTCGATATTTTTTGGTGTCGTCCCCGGCGCGTTTGTTCTTGCGCGTTTAATGCTCGGCGTAAGGCACTAATGGGTTTGGTGATGTCCTCGGTGTGGTCAGCGATGTTGTTTTCTTTTTTGTGTTGTTCTTTCCTGCGACGAATGCGAACGCCGTGATCACTAAGTGGTTGTTCCAGAAGTTCGATGATGCTTGGTTGTGCGTCAATTTCAATGACGCACTTGGGCCACGATGTGTTCAGTAGTTCTCGTATCTGGTCGACAACTGCATCTGTTGCCCAGCCTTCAGTAATACCGTGTCCTGGGAGGTCATAGCGATAAACTGTTGTGGGACCTTCGTAGATTGTGGCGGTATCTAAAACTGTCAGCGTGAGGTCTGTTGGTGTTCGTTGGTACGGCACGTTATTTCCCCCTTTTTTCTCCCCTGTTGTTCTCTAGTTTGATGAGGGCAGCTGCTTTTATGCTTTAGCTGGCTATTTCTGGGATGTTTTGTGCAATATGGCATTGTCCTTGGTTGCTGCCACGGATCACTGCGATGGCGCGTCCTGGTATGAGGCGTTGTGGCCGGATTCCGAATAGTGGCCCATCGTCGCGTTCGCCGTCCATGACGAGCACCATGGGTGATTGGTCTTTAATTGCCGAGTAAAGCGACTGGTAGAGTGCCCGCTGGCTGCCACCAATTTTTCGAGCGGCAACGATGTGTAGACCTATGTCTCTTGAGTGCGGGATGAGTTCGACTAATCGGTGCCATAGTGGCTCTGGGACTAAGTCTGCATCGTCGATGACAAGAAAGATGTCTGGGCCGGTCCACCATGAGCGTTGTTTGAGTTGTCTGGGTGTGATTTCAGGTCCTGGGAGTCGACTTTCAAGAGTGATCACGGTGCTTGCCAAGGTTTGTTCGGTCGCGGTGGTGCTCGCGGAGTATGCGGCAAGCATGGTGGGGTCGATGGTTCCTAGGTGTGCTCGTCTATGGTCAATGACCACGCATCGAGCTGTTTCGGGGCCGCGTTCGCAGATACCGGCCAAAATAGTTGCCACGGTTGTGCTTTTGCCGCAGCCTTGTGATCCGAAAATAAGCAGGTGGTTACTGGTTTTTGTATCCCATGTAAAGGTTGTTAAATCGCGCCCGTGAATTCCTAGCCGTATTCCGGTTGTGTGTTCTTTTTCGCTTAACGACGCTAATTCGTGTAATTCCACAGCGGTCGGCAGGAGTTTAAGCTGCGGTACCTGCGGTTGGTTGCTGCATAGTTGCGCCACATGTGCGATGTCTTGGTTGCTGCTGCGTGCCAGCATCATGTGTTCTTTGGTTGGTGTCAATCCAACACCTGGGCGTGTGGGTAGTTTGCTTTGGGCTTTTCTATCGATGAGGGAATCGAGGGCCTCGCCGAGTTTAAGTTCAAGGCGTTGGGTGATGAGGTCCCTGATCGCTGGTCGCAGGGTAGTCCACCGTGGAGTAGTGATGATCAGATGGATGTTGGCTGCTAGTCCATCTGCAGCAATACGATTAAACGATTCCACTAGGTGTTCGTGTTCTTGTGCAACAATGTGCCAGCCATCGATGATGAAAAACGTGTGGCGTTGCTCGGGGTGATCGATGAGGTGCAGGATGTCGTCCACCATGCGCCCAAGTTTTTCGGATTCGTGGCGCGAAGCAATTCCTGCTACGTGTGGCAATGTTTGAAGCTGTGCTAGGCCTTGACCTGAGAGATCAGCTATATAGAACCTCACGGCACCGGTGTGGTTTCCCGCAGCGAGTGCAGTAACGATCGTGCGCAATGCTGCTGTTTTTCCTGTTTGAGGTCCACCGCATATGGCTGCATGCCCATTATGTCCTTCAAAGCTCATCGCTAATGGGTCTTGGCGTTGCCGGTATGGGCGATCAATTAAGCCGACATGTGCAGTTAACTGTCCCGGCGTTGCCGCTGGTACTTCAGATATTTCGAGTGTGTTGGGAAGCGGTGGAAGCCAGATTTTATGGGCATTGAGTCCAAGTTCTGTTGCTCGCTGTTGGGCGGCGGTGACCACTGCGTCGACAAGCGTGGGTAACGGCATCGAGGGTGCTTCGTTGGTGATAGATTCTGTGTCGCTGTGTTCGTCTTCCCACCCGTTCCAGGGTCGCACTGTCGTGCTCCCAGTGGCGCTGATGCCGCGGGCTTGTTTCATGGGTCCAGAAACATATGACGCGCGAAACTTCACAATCGTATCGGCTCCAGTTTTAATAAATCCGGTACCTGGCTGATTAGGGATTTCGTAGGCATCGGGAATTCCTAACACCTGCCGAGATTCTGCCGCGGAAAATGTTTTCAAACCGATCCGGTAACTTAAGTGCGAATCGAGGCCACGCAATCGGCCTTCTTCTAGTCGCTGGCTAGCAAGCAACAAGTGAATATGCAGTGATCGCCCTAGGCGGCCCACGGCAACAAAAAGATCCGCAAAATCTGGATGCTGACCTAGCAACTCGGAAAACTCGTCAAGGACGATAAATAGCGCAGGAATCGGATCGTGCGCTATCTGCCCCTGCGAACTAGCCTGGTTAAACTCCCCCACATTGATAAAATTACCGGCCTGTCGCAGCAACTCTTGGCGCCTATTCATCTCTCCTGAAATCGCATCATGCATGCGTTCCACCAACACTGCCTCGTCTTCGAGGTTAGTAATCACCGCCGATGTATGAGGAAGTGCATCAAGACCCAAAAACGTGGCCCCACCTTTGAAATCCACTAACACGAAATTCACACTTTGGGGGCTATGCGTTGCTGCCATCGCGACCACAAGTGTCCTAAGTAGCTCAGATTTTCCGCTACCTGTCGCCCCTACACATAGCCCATGTGGCCCCACACCACCGTGGGCGGATTCCTTGATGTCAAGCATCATCGCGGTACCGGCATCGGTTAGCCCTAACGGAACTGTTAGTCGTTGCGCGCCGCGTTCCTCCCAACGCACAGAAACAGTATCTGGGGTAGGAATTCCCAGTCCTAACAAGAATCTCAAGTCTGAGATGGTAGCCACTTGGTGCTGCGGCCGAATTTTCCCAGTAAGACTTCGGGCAAAATGCTCCGCAGCCACTTGACTCAACGTATCTGACTTGCCGAGTATTTCCCGCCCCGACTCCGTTACTGCTACAAGATTGGTACCTGCATCTAGTTGAAAACCAGACTCCCGCATGATGCTCATAAAGTCGCTGCGCTGAGGCGCATGCGAATCAGGTTCGCCCAGAATAATCACTGTGGTAGCGCTGGACTGGAGAATCTGCGTGATCAACGCATCGTGTTGCTCAGGATGCGCCACGGTGAAATCTACTATGAGCACTTCGAATCGCGCCGACTGTGGGTCTTTGGTGTGTGGTAGCCACTTCCACCATCTAGGCTGATCCGCACCAGTAGTGGCAACTGTAATCCCCACGCATTCAGGGCCGTGGTGAAAGCATAACTGGGCGATAATTGCTCGCACTAAGTCGTGTGCGCGATCCCCTGTCACTATCACAAAGGGAAACGCTTGCAACTGCACACTAATTGGCACCTCGTGCACAGTTCGCACCGCACGAATCGTGGATCTCAAACTCACGGCACATACCGGATCAAGGTCCTCAGGTGCTCCAGGATTTTTCATCTCGATAGGTGTGCACAACAAGGTGGGGCCCACGCCAATACGTACTTCTAATGCGTCGGAGTCTTGTGATTGGCGTTCCCATAACCGGAGGGTTTCTACCCATTGCACGAGATAATGCGGTGGCGGGTTGCGGTAGCACTGATGTTGTCGCTGCTGCTCCCCATAGTGCAACGCGGTATCACGTAAGGCGATCAAATGTCGCAGGTAGACTCGACGCATTTCGTTGACGTCTTCACCATGTGTTGGCGACATCATCATCAAAAGCGACATTCCCATCATCAGCGGGAAAATCAACATCATGGGGTTAAGGGATCCACCAGAGATCACCATGAGCCCAACCATGGCGATGACCACGGTAATCATGATGACTGGCATCAGTATTCGCAGCAACGACACCGGCTCCGGTTTGATCGCATCGGGAACTTTTTCTGGTGTCAGTGACCCCTGTGGTAGCGGTGGCGCCGGCTCGCGTTCCGCCAAGCTAATTGGTGGTATTTCCTGCCATGACGATGTCGCTGTTGTGCTCAACGTATTCCCCCTTGTGCCCCGTGTTCGTCTCCCCCAATTCCCCCTTGAGGCTAGACATGTTCTGAATCATAGGCCATGATGGGTCTAGATCGGTAGGGGGTACCGACATTTGAGGGGGTAAATGTGCAATCCATGCTTCACGACGTCCGACTGCGGTTCCAGATAGACACATCCAATGGCGGTCACGATTCGCTGGCTGAGGTAGATATTTCTGTTCCGTCGCAGTCAACATTTTCCGAGATAGTCCCCGAAGTTTTGGGCTTAGCTCAACAAGTTTCCGAACAGCCACTCATTGATCCGGAAGCTCCTGTGTGGCAGGTGATCAGCCCAGCTGGCTTACCTTACGACATGTACACGCCAGTACATACGCTTCAGTTGTCTCACGGCAGTAGCATGATTATTCGTCCCCATAGACCGCAAGCAGCCCCGGTAATCCGCGATTCCGCAGAGGCACTTGCGCATTGTGGTCGCAGCAACGCTGCAGCCCGTGGCACCACCGAATGTGCTGCAATGGCTGGTGCGCTAGTAATCGTGTTACTGGGGCTTCGGCTCCCCGTGGATTCAGTGCCATTATCAGCGCGCTGGGGTGCTATCGCAGCCCTACTGAGTATCGCTTTTGTGATCACCACGCGCCCTTTGCTCTTGGTTCCTTGGTTGTTGGCCACATGGTCCAGCGTGTTCTTCTTTTTGCTCGGCGATTCCTTCACCGCTGTATCACACGCTACGTCGCTGAGCATTGTTCATACGGTGCTAGCAGCGGGAACAGTTGCAATTGTGGTTTTAGCAGGAATCATGGTGGCCGCGCGGGTGTCTCTTTGGCCGATAGCTCATTGGTTAAGCGGCATTGTTACTGTCGTGGTGTGTTCTTTCGCGAGTGCCCCTGCTGGGTGGCTGCATCGCGATCGCGAGTTTGATGTACACGGTTGGTTTAATGGAGCCGCTTCTGGTGTCATTCTTTGTGCGGTAGCGGTCATTGTTGCTGGCCCGTCGCTTGCTTTACGTGTTTCTGCTATGTCTATCCCGAGGTTGCCTAATACTGGCCAAGATCTCACGGTCAGCGACAAGGTCGAATCCCCTTCGGACATGACGTTCAAGGCGCAAAAAGCCAGTGCGATTTTTCAAGGAATGTATGTAGGTTCTGCTCTCTCGTTAGCTTTTGCGATGGCGTATCTTGCGGTCAGTCCCTCTGTTTCTGGTTATTGCGTAGCACTGTGCACATTTACCACGATTGTGTGTGTTTTCCATGCGCATCGTTGTCCTGATGCTTATAGCACGTGGGCGTTGTGGACAGCTGGAATGCTCGGAATGATCGCCGCTACTAATGGTGCTCTTGATCTGGTTGCGTGGCCGTGGATCGTGGTGAGCATCCTTGCCGCAGGTAGCACGATTAGTGCTCCGGTTTGGGTGCATAAGTTAAGCAGTGTTGCGCCCACTACCACCCAGTGGCTCCATCGTGTGGAATCGTTGGCAGTTGCTGCGATTGTTCCGCTAGCTGTACACCTTATGGGTATTTTCTCATTGATTCGTGGGTTGGGTTAGGACGATAGTCGGATGAAGACCGCTGGAATTATTGCCATTGTCCTCGCCGCAGCGTGGTGTTGTGCGTTCCCTGAATCAGTTAGCGCTCAACAACGCTGTGCCGTTAGTGCGCCGCTATCGGGCAAGCAACAATCCGCATCAGATCAATGGCAGGTTCTGCCTGAGCTGCATCGTATTGCTACTGGCCGTGGGGTCACTGTTGCGGTTATCGATACAGGCATTTCACCGCATCCACGCCTACCGAGGCTTATCGACGGCGGCAGCTACCTAAGCGGCAGTTACACCCCCACGGGAGGTCTGCACGATTGTGATGCCCACGGCACAGTTGTGGCAAGTATTATCGCTGGTCAACCTGGACCCGACCCAGTCCTCGGTGTTGCTCCGGAATCCCAGCTTATTTCTATTCAGCAAACCAGCAATACTGTAGCTTCAGGCACTGTGGCTTCTTTGGCTCATGCGATACATACCGCCATCGATCAGCATGCTCAGATCATTAATATTTCCGTTGTCTCCTGTGTTGCTAGCGATCATGCAGTTGATGATGCTGTACTCGTTGAGGCCCTCCGGCGCGCTGAAGAATCGGGCATTGTGGTGGTATCTGCAGCGGGCAATGCCACCGGTAGCACAGATGATTGTGTTCATGGCGCTCGCGTTTTTCCGGCGCACTACCCCACTGTGTTAACGGTCGGTGCATTAAAGGATCCGTATCATTTCGCGGATTACTCTATGCCTTCGCCTTTCCCATTAGTCAGTGCGTTAGGTTATGTTCCAGCGGCTCTAGCTCACGACCATCCTGGTATCTCCGGAGGCACTCTCAACCACCGCAGCGTGTATCCCTTCCAAGGAACCAGTTTTGCGGCCCCCTATGTTTCAGGTGTTGCTGCATTGATAAAGCAGCGTTTCCCCGCTGAAAGCCCAGAGCACATTCGGCAAAGAATTTTGATGAGCTCAGATCCCACCGTGGGAAAAATCAACCCAGTCCATGCACTCACAATGGAATTTCCTGCGCCTCGCACGCATCACCAGGTGAAGGTCAAGCCGCTGCACCGTCAAAAATTCATCCGTGAGCACGCAGTTGAAGTGATTTTTTGGGGACTCGTTGTTCTGATTCTTACTGAGGTCATCCAGCATAAACGTGCTAAGAAAAAACGGGAGTAAAGATGGGGTTCAAAATCCCTAGCATGCCACATTTCCACATTACGATGGCAATGCCACCACCGACGATCCAGCAGGCGGCAATGGTTGCGGCGATGAGGCTGTAGCGCATACGGGTCGACTGCACGTGATACCAGCTGAAAAATCTGTCATAGAGCCGCACTCCCCAAGCAAGAAGGTTGCTGGCCCAGTGCAGCTCTAGTGACAAAATAGCGATACCAATAAAAACGGTGAGCCAGCCAGGCCCTGGGAACGGGATGGTGATAATACCCACGACAACAACGATCCACCCCAAGGTAAGAACAAGAGGGCGAACGATAAAGCCGTATCGGGTGTGTTTAAGGTTCTCGTGGTGTCGATTCAACCGTTCGAGATGGTCTGCTACAGAATCGCGCATGGAACTCATGATTGCTGCTAAGTTCCTTTCCGCGTTAGGTGCCAGTCGCATGTGTGCGCAGTGGCTGGTTTGATAACAATTGGATAACCAATTGGTCTTCCCTACTTATACACCACGCTAGTACAGTGGCGCGAGCGCCGCCTCGGCTGTCAATGCGCTGCCTTCAGGAAGCAATCCCACAACTTCCCACGGCACTCGGTAGAATTCCTTAAACCCTAGGATGTGGGCATTTTCTTGTGTCATCAGTGTATGGCGTTGCCCGTGCTCAGAAACAACATGCCATCCGCTACCGGTATCTACCGCTTGAGACATTCCTGTACCTGCATAATGCGTAGCCGGTGAATCTCCAGAAAGCTCTACCGCAAGGTTTTCTGCGTCTTTATCCCGTTGAAACACCTTAAGATCCCAACGGGGTTGGGTGTCGTGGTCGTCTTGCCATATAAATCCAATGCACAGAGGTGGAAGGGCTGCCTCCTCAAAAGTGTATTTCCGCTCGGGAAGCCGCAGTGGTTCCTGCGAGTCGGGTAGGTCGTTGATCGCCGTTGGTGGTACGTGGCTAGCGCGCCATCCGAGATCATTGAGGATGGCTAAATGTAGGTCAGAAAGCTCCACCACGTGGGCATTGATGTTGAGCCATGAACTTTTACCGCTATGCAGAATCTCTGATTCTGGGGCCGGAAGTGCTATGGGTGGCCCTTCTGGTATCAGCGATATTACTTCCGCGGGTGGGCGCCACCGCACTGTTGATTCTGTCATCCCAATTCGCCTGCGAATACTACGTCCTTCTGGTGAGTCCGCCGGAGGCAGCAGGTAGCGTGTCGAATCCACAATGAGGTATTCCACAAACGGTGTCGCCGCGACAAGTGCAGTATTGTCCGCTACTGCAGGAAAGTCCCGCTGATGTGGATCGTGTACTTGTGTTACTTCCACGGCGTCGTCCCAGTGGCACACATGCCATGCGGGTTGTTCTTGGGATTTCTCGGGAACAATGCGTGGCGCGTCGGGGATGCCGATGGGAACCCCAATGTGTTCACGGGCCAATACTGAATCGGATGCTTTTACTGGTTGTGCGGGCTCGCCGGCAACCAGTCGTGCGGAGGCAAGATTTGCTACGGGGTGAATCTGCTGGTCTACGCGTACGAAAAGATCACCGCTGTCGCTACGCATGATCGGCGCATCGCCGGGGTCGGCGGCGGGGCTAAACACAGCTAGCGCACCTGATCCCACGCCTAACAACACCGCAGCACTGAGGCCAAAAAGTAGGCCTCTTCGTAGTTTTGCAATGGGATCGTGCAACATGCGGACGTCGCCAAGCAAAAGGCCTAGCTCGGCGCGTCGTTGGAGAAATTTGTACCCTGAAACTTGCGCTTTGCTTGCTGGACTAATACCGCGTGCTGGGCGTTGATTATTTGTCACTGCGGACTACGTCTCCTTATTCAACACATTCTGGTGTCTGCTCGGTCGCACTGCGATGAGCAAGGAGATAGCCGATGTGTGAACTTCCCCCATGTGTTTAGACGTAATCAACACCTAGGAAGGTTCCCAGATAACGCAATTTTTATAGGGAAGGCAATTCATCGTGGGTCCGATAGGCACGTGCTTGCTCAGCACGTGCACCTAATTGATCGTCGCTGGGGTAATCGACGCCGACCAAACTGAGACCGCACGCCGCTGCTACGGGGATTGAGGATGAGCGCTTGGTTTCTCCGAGAAGGTGTTCGGTGAAACCATCAGCACGCTTGCCCTCCCCCACGACTAGGCATGCTCCGACAAGGGAGCGAACCATCGACCAGCAGAAGGCATCGGCGGTGACGTGGGCTTCGTAGAGCTGGGGCTCTTGCGGAGTTGAAACGTCATGCCAGGTGAATTCTTGTAGGTCGCGGATGGTGCTAGCGCCTTCGCGATACTTGCAAAACGCTGCAAAGTCATGCATGCCGATCAATGCGTCGGCGGCGGCCTGCATTGCAGAAATATCGACGCTGCGTGGCCAGTGGGCGGTGTCGCGTGCGCGGGTGGGTAGTGCGCCTCTGGGGTGGGTGGTGACGCGGTAGATGTAACGCCGGCGTAGTGCTGAGAATCGGGCGTCGAATTCTGCTGGTACGAAGCTCATATTGTGAATACGAACATCGGCTGGCATCAATCGTGCTAATCGACGTATCAACCTGGCGGGGTCGCCTGCAATACTGCGGGTTTCTAGGGCTGCTGGGTCGACGTCGAAGTGTGCTACTTGTCCGGTGGCGTGTACGCCTGCGTCGGTGCGTCCTGCGACGGTGAGGTCGATGGGGCGTTGGAGGACGAGTTTAAGGGTGTCTTCGATTATTTTTTGTACGGTGCGTAGATCTGAGTCGCCTTGTCGCGCCCAGCCGTGGAAGTCGGTGCCGTCGTATGCGAGGTCGAGGCGGATGCGTACCGTGCCGTTAGTCATAGCGATTAATGCTAGCAGCAACGAAAAACCGCACCACGTGTCCCTCGCGTGCGGGGAATTTGTGTGGTGCGGTTGTAGGCTATGGGGCGCATTTGGTGCGCTCCATAAGAGAATTTACTTCTCTTCTGCCTCGTCAGCAGCTGGTGCTTCTGCTTCTACAGCTTCTGCAGGCTCTTCAGCCTTCTTGGAAGCAGCAGCGCGTGCGGCACGGGTAGCTTCTGCGGAGACAGTCTCCTCGAGAACGAGGGAGATCTGGCTCATTGGAGCGTTGTCGCCCTTGCGGTTCTCCAGCTTGATGATGCGGGTGTAGCCACCCTCACGGTTTTCAAACTTTGGAGCCAGCTCGTTGAAGAGCTTTGCGACGATCTCTTTGTTGGTGATGAACTTAGCAACGTTGCGACGATCTGCAACGGAGCCGCCCTTAGCCTTGGTGATTAGCTTTTCCACGTATGGGCGCAGAAGCTTTGCCTTGGCGTCGGTGGTCTTGATTGCCTCGTGCTCGATCAGCTGAGAAGCGAGGTTAGCCAGAATCTTCTTCTGGTGGCTCGCGGAACCGCCGAGACGGGCGCCCTTCTTAGGGGTAGGCATGGTGTACTCCTCGTATACAGGTTTATTGAGCGCTAGACCAGCGATTGTGACGGTGCCACTGTGCTGGTCTTAGTGGCTTTTTACTCGGTTTCTTCAGGATCCGTGTCGATGTAGTCGCCGGTTGCAGCGTCATAGCCATCGAGCTGAGTTGGATCGAAGTCCTCTGGAGCATCCTTGAGGGTCAAACCCAAGCCAGCGAGCTTGATCTTTACTTCGTTGATCGACTTCTGGCCGAAGTTGCGGATATCCAGCAGATCGGATTCGGTGCACTCTGCGAGCTCACCGACCGTGTGGATTTCTTGGCGCTTCAGGCAGTTGTAGGAACGAACAGAGAAGTTCAGATCCTCGATTGGCATGCCGTAAGCAGCGATGTACTCGGTCTCCTGTGGAGAAGGTCCGATCTCGATGCCTTCGGCTGCGGTGTTCAGCTCGCGTGCGAGGCCGAACAGCTCAACAAGGGTCTTGCCTGCAGACGCGAGTGCGTCACGTGGAGCCATAGAGTTCTTGGTTTCCACGTCGATGATCAGCTTGTCAAAGTCGGTGCGCTGCTCAACACGAGTAGCTTCAACCTTGTAGCTGACCTTTAATACTGGGGAGTAAATCTGGTCGACTGGGATACGGCCGATTTCAGCTGGGCCGGAGTAAAGAGTTGCTGGAACGTAGCCACGGCCACGCTCAACAATCATCTCGATGTCCAGACGCCCCTGCTCATTAAGGGTTGCGAGGTGCAGATCCGGGTTGTGAATCTCCACGCCTGCTGGTGGCTCGATGTCACCAGCAGTAATAACGCCAGCGCCTTCCTTGCGCAGGTACATAACAACTGGCTCATCGGAGTCAGAAGAAAGCACAAGGCCCTTGATGTTCAAGATGATGTCGGAGACATCTTCCTTCACACCGTTGATGGTGGTGAACTCGTGGAGCACACCATCAATCTTGATGCTGGTCACTGCTGCGCCTGGGATGGACGAAAGCAGGGTACGACGCAGCGAATTACCTAGGGTGTAGCCGAAGCCAGGCTCAAGTGGCTCGATAACGAAGCGCGAGCGAGCGGAATCGACGCATTCCTCGGTAAGGGTTGGGCGCTGAGAAATGAGCATGAAGTACTCTCCTGTAAGTGACGACCGCTATTTGACGTCTGTAGGCGGAAAGGATGGATAGAGGGTGAAGAATTGTAAAAATTACTTCGAGTAAAGCTCGACGATGAGCTGCTCTTGCAGCGGAACGTCGATCTGAGCGCGCTCGGGCAGCTGGTGCACGAGGATGCGCAGGGTGGACGGAACGACCTGCAACCATGCAGGTACAACAGCGTCAAGCAGGTTCTCCTGAGCCTCTTCGAACCAGATCATCTTCTGAGACTTCTCGCGAACGTCGATGATGTCGTACTGGGAGACGCGGTAGGAAGGAACGTTGATCTTCTTACCGTTCACGGTGAAGTGACCGTGGGAAACAAGCTGACGAGCCTGACGACGGGTACGTGCGAGACCTGCACGGTACACTACGTTGTCCAGACGGGACTCGAGCAGGATGACAAGGTTGTCACCGGTCTTACCTGGCAGACGGTTAGCCTCTGCGTAGTAACGGCGGAACTGCTTCTCGAGAACACCGTAGGTGAAACGAGCCTTCTGCTTCTCCTGGAGCTGCAAGAGGTACTCGGACTCCTTGATGCGAGCACGACCAGCCTGTCCTGGAGGGTATGGGCGACGCTCGAATGCCATGTCTCCGCCGACGAGGTCGACGCGGAGGCGGCGGGACTTACGGGTTGCTGGGCCGGTATAACGAGCCATAGTAAGTTACCTTTCCTTTCCTATTAAACGCGACGACGCTTTGGTGGGCGGCAGCCGTTGAATGGCTGAGGAGTGACATCGGAGATCGAGGTGACCTCGAGGCCAGCAGCCTGGAGGGAACGAATAGCGGTCTCACGTCCAGAGCCTGGGCCCTTAACGAATACGTCGACCTTCTTCATGCCGTGATCCATTGCCTTGCGAGCAGCGTTCTCAGCAGCAAGCTGTGCAGCGAATGGGGTGGACTTACGGGAACCCTTGAAGCCAACGTGGCCAGAGGATGCCCATGCGATAACAGCACCGGAAGGATCCGTGATGGAAACGATGGTGTTGTTGAAGGTGGACTTGATGTAAGCGTGGCCCTGAGCCACGTTCTTCTTAACTACACGACGACCAGAGCGACGTGCAGTGCTGCGAGTCTTTGGAGGCATGAATTACTTCTTCTTTCCGGCGATCGTCTTCTTAGGACCCTTACGCGTACGAGCGTTGGTCTTGGTGCGCTGGCCACGGACTGGCAGACCACGACGGTGGCGCAGGCCCTGGTAGCAGCCGATTTCAATCTTGCGACGGATGTCGGCTTGAACCTGACGGCGGAGGTCACCCTCTACCTTCCAGGTTGCTTCGATAACGTCACGAAGAGCAGAAACCTGCTCGTCGGTGAGGTTGTCGGTGCGCAGATCTGGGGAGATGCCGGTCTCCTCGAGCAGCTGAGCGGCACGGGCTGGGCCGATGCCGTAAATGTAAGTGAGTGCAACCTCCATGCGCTTATTGCGCGGAAGGTCAACTCCAGCGAGACGTGCCATAAGGGCAGTACCTTTCCGGTTGTTACGGTGGTTTTCTCCATGCTCGTCCTCATCACTTGCCACTTTGCCCGGTCGGAGCCGGACGATGGGGCACACAAATGAGGCTTCGGCCACCGCAGCCAAAGGTGTGGGTGACGCAGAAACGTCAGTGAAGCATGGAGGCTTCTGAATTGTGTAAGTACGACTTACTTGTAGCGGTATACGATGCGACCGCGGGTGAGGTCGTATGGAGACAGCTCAACAACTACGCGATCCTCAGGGAGGATACGAATGTAGTGCTGACGCATCTTGCCACTGATGTGAGCAAGTACTTTGTGTCCGTTATCGAGTTCGACTCGGAACATTGCATTCGGCAAAGGCTCGATAATACGACCCTCGACCTCGATTGCGCCTTCCTTAGCCATATCCTCCACATTCCTGACACCGTCAGGCACCTCACACACATGCGAGCTACCATTAGTGTCGCTTCGTTCGCTACTTTTACTGAGTCCCCACAACAAGAACATGAGGTCTCGTAGGCGCACGTGCCATTTGGCAATACACCAAACGAAAACATTACCGCGTAGATCTAGATATTTCAAGCGTTTCTTAAAAAATTTGCAAAGTCTCTTACACCCCCACCTAAGACAAACGCAAAACTCCCCGCTTCCCTACCTCAATCCTTTCGGGATATTACGAGGTAGTAAGCGGGGAGAAAGCAATATGAGAATCTAGTAAACGTACACCATATCGCCATACTGCAGTGTGTTAAAGAACGTCACCGCATCGTTGTGCCACAGGTGAATACATCCGTGCGACATCACATTCGGATTGTCTTGGTGGAATGCAATACCGTTGTTTGTGAAATACACCGAGTATGGCATCGGGGCATTGTTAAACTCACGCGAGATTTCATCCTTGACCTTGCGGTTCACATGGAAAACACCTCGAGGTGTTTCCCAACCTGGACGACCCGAAGAGATCGGCACCGCACCATAAACCACACGACCATCTTGCTGGAGCCACGCACGCTGCTGGGCAAGATCGATGCATGCACGTGCTGCCGGTGGGCAGGATCCACGATCAAACGCAGGAGCAGCTGGCGCAGGCGCCGGTGCAGGTGGAGGCGCAACAAAGGTGCGCTCTTGGATTAGTCCTGGGAAAAACAGGTTAACGGTGGCGTCGATACCGTTTTTAATTGGCGCTGCTACCTCAATGGGGAGCACATCAGCCTGCGAGATAAGGGCATTGCGCAGGTTCCATGCACCATCACGAGTCTGCTGCCCAATTGTTTGCAGCTGATCATTAATGGAGCTGGTAGCGGAGGAACCAGAGCTTAACGGCGCTGCAGAAGCAGTGGCCGGCTGTGCGGTAAGCAACGCGGTCGAGGTGGCCGTTGCGCCGATAACCGCAGTAACACGACGGCGCGTTGCCGACGGCTTTGCGTGACGAGGCTTATAGGACATAAGAGTAACTATAGTCACGCTCATTAAAAATATGAGAAAACTTACCACCGTCGGCATGTCGCATATCACTTGCAGCAGATGAAGTGGGATAAGCCAGTAATAAACGACCTACCCCACTTGATAAATATTTACCTACCTCATTCCAGGAATGTTAAAAGGCAAACGGAATGTTTGGAATATAGTCGCAATGATCGCTACCAGCGGAATGATGCCCGCAAGCACTTTCAAGATTCCCATCAAGCCCATAGCAGGCTTTTCTTCATCTTGCTTTTGGCCAGAAAGTGCACCGTTTGCATCCGTAGCAGCGCGACGAGCTGCATCAGCAGCATCCTTCGCGGTGCTTGAAAGGTCTGCGATTTCTTCTGCTTCTGGATTCTCCTTGACAGTAAGAATGCTTCCTTCAAGTCTCTCCAGCTTTTCGCGCAATGCTTGAGCTTCTGCGGCTGCAGATTCAGCCTTAGCCTTTTGCTCTTCCGCAATCGACTCAGCTTTTTGTAGCTGAGTGACAGCGTCGGATGCTGCTTTTTCAGCCACAGTAGCTTTCTCTTTTGCTTCCGTGACGGCGGTCTCCAGCTTAAATACCTTGTCAGCTAGATCCTCAACCTCATTCGCAAGATCTCCAACAGCTTCTTTGGATCCCTTTACCTGATTCTTGAGCTCGTCATTTTCTTTACGAGCAGCAGCCAACTCTTCAGTTAGCTTTTGAACTTTCTCTGCAGCTTCTTGAGCTTCCTTGGTTGCTTCAGCTGCTTTTTCTTGCGCCTCGACAATTTCCTTATCAATATCGCCGGTCAGACCCAACGCCTCATTGCTGAGACAATCCGCACCTAGCCATGCCATGTTGAACTTGGCAAATTTCAGGTTCATTCCGGTACTAAAGTCTCCACTCTCGTACACCATGCCGATGTTGCCATCAGACATAACTGTCATGCTTGAATACTGGAAACGGTTCTTTTCAATTTGGCGACCAAAGGACCATGTCTTTCCATCATCACAAGATCCCATGACCCAGCCATTATTACGACCATCCTCAGTATGCTTATGAGAATAACGCTGATCTATAGGAGCGGAATACAGCAGTACTCGCGCCGCGGCACTATTTTCCGGAGCATTAGGATAAGCCCGAATCAGCCCCACATTTATTCCCGTGTTGTGCTTTTCCGGATGCTGTGGAGGTGCAATTATTTTACGCTTAGGCGTAGACCAATTCTCACCTTGGTCTTCAGAATAGGAGACCCAGCGAGGTTTATCATTATCTTTCGAGCTCATCATCAAGCGACCATCAGATAACTCGACTATTTTACTTTCATCGCCCGAAAATCCTGCTCCACCAGCAGTTCCTATACCTGCCTGCCATGTCTGTCCATGATCATCGGAATAGATGGCCAGATTAATAAACTTGGCCGAATCCTTCGGATCAATATCCACCGATATCGGAACTATCAACCTTCCAGCGTGCTCCCCATATTGCAACTGAATACCCGCACCCGATGTTACGAATCTACCGCGTCCATCAAAAATAGTATCCCCCGTAGAAATGCTACTAACTTTTGCAGTTAATGCACTAAGAAGACGCATATTCCCCCAAGTCTGCCCCCCATCCAAAGATTCCACCACAACCGTATCTTGCACATCACGTTTTTGAATCTCGGCCTCAACGTCCCCCTCATTAAAACCTGCCGAAGATTGACCCACACGATAGTCGTACGCCCGAACAAAGAAAGCAAAAATTTTTCCAGTTGTTCTATCAGTAACCAATGCAGGATCCGTATAGGACAACTCCCTTACGTCAGCTGTCCCCTGAGCTATATATCCAAAATCTTCAAAAGATTGTCCATTATCAACAGAGCGATACAACTGTATATCGGTTTGCATATTCTGCCTGTTAATTCGCTTCATATTCTCATAGGGCGCATCCCTACACCAAGTCTTAGCGCCATCTCCACCGCCATACCGATTATCAAAAGCAAGAAGAAGATCACCATTCTTCGCTGTTACCAACGCCGGAATTCGATAGCATCGGCTCTGGTCAGGCTCCGGAGCTCGGATCACTCGCCCCTCTTCAAAAACTTCTTTTTCATTCACTGCTGGCAATTGCAGGTCTCCAGCCGCCCCGCGGGCAACAGGCTTTGGCGGCGCTGCATCAAAGAGCCCTGTTTCAGCACTCGGCAACGTCGCAGCCACTTCTCCTTCCAGTTCTGCGGTAGCAGGCACAACAGTCTCGGGCTCTTCTGCATTCACTGGCGCGACAAGCGATGTGAATGAAAGTGTTAATACTGCACTGAGGCCGAGAATCGCCCGGCTATAGGTTCGGTTTGAGGAATACACAGGCCAACCTTTCAGGGAGGAACAACACCCACCATCCGACATCAGACGTCTGATGTCCTATAGATAGAGATTGCTCATGAGGGATTTGAGGGGAGATCGGAGCACGTCCCGAAATTCACATGTCCAATGGGTCGCGCACCATTGAGTTTTAGCGTAGCGAGATTCCCGCTAGAGGTCACAAAATGAACAAAATTGTGTTCCACAACATTACATAACGGTAAAGATTAGACCTTAATGAAAGTAAATAGCCCCCACCCCGTACCCCCATACCGAAAAGAAATTGGTGGTCGATTGTGTATTACCACAACCAACCACCGATTAGCTATCCGAAAGTTTTATTACTTTCGCGGAGTCAAAATCCTAGGACCATCGTTGGTTGCCGCAACCGTATGCTCCCAGTGTGAGGACCAAGAGTTATCGTCGGTAACTACGGTCCATTCGTCGGCAAGCACGATGGAATCTACGGATCCGAGGGTCAGCATGGGCTCGATGGCTAGTACCGATCCTTCTTGGATCATGGGGCCGCGGCCGCCTTTGCCCTCGTTTGCTAGGTAGGGCTCTTCGTGCATTTCGTGGCCGATTCCGTGGCCACCGTAGCCGTCAACAATGCCGAGTTGTACGTTGAATTTCTTTTCCGCTGCGCGGGTGGCCATCTCTAGGGCGTGGGAGACGTCGGTAAGCCTGTTACCGGGGATCATTGCCTTCATGCCTTCATAGAGAACCCACTCGGTGGCCTCGTTCAGTGCGCGCACGTCGTCGGTAATGGTGCCAATACCGAATGTCCATGCGGAGTCGCCAACCCAACCATCCAAGGTGGCACCGCAGTCGATGGAAACTAGGTCGCCCTCTTTGAGGATGGTTTCTTTGTTGGGGATTCCGTGCACGATAACGTCGTTGACCGAGGCGCAGATAGAGCCTGGGAATCCGCCGTAGCCTTTGAAGGTCGGGATTGCTCCACGATCACGGATGGTCTGCTCGGCGATAGCGTCGAGCTCAAGGGTGCTTACTCCAACGGCTGCCGCGGCGCGCACCGCTTGGAGTGCCTCGCCGACGATTTCACCTGCTGCCTGCATGGCGTCGAGCTCACCTGGTGTTTTTGCTGGGATTACTTTTCGCTTAGACCTAAAGCCCATGGCTGTGTTTTCTTTCTGTTGTGTTCATAAAAAATCCGAGGATCGTTCCCCTGTGTGGTGTCACGGAAAACGCCTCGGATTTCAACGATATGTGGAGCTATATAAGAGCTAGATTACTTGCCCAGTGCTCCGAGGGTGCGAGCATTGATGTCCTCGATGCTGCCCTCTGCATTGATGGTGATGATGTCGTCACCATAGTGGCGGATAAGTGGTGCGGTTTCGTCGCGGTAAACCTGCAAACGGGTGCGGATGGTGTCTTCATTGTCGTCCGCACGGCCACGAGCAAGCATGCGCTCAACCACTACATCTTCAGCGACTTCGTAGTTAATAACACCGTTGAGCTCAACGCCGAATCCTTCCAGCATTTCCTTGAGGATCTCAGCCTGCTCAACAGTGCGTGGGAAGCCGTCAAGAAGGAATCCAACCTCTGCGTCGTCTTCTTGGAGGCGAGCCTTCACCATGCGCGCGGTGACGTCGGTAGGCACAAGCTTGCCGGCATCAATATAAGATTTTGCTTCCTTACCCAGTGGGGTGCCCTCGCCAATGTTGGCACGGAATAGGTCACCGGTAGAGATGTGAGGAATGCGCAGCTTTTCGGAGAGGATAGCCGCTTGGGTGCCTTTGCCAGCACCGGGAGGTCCAAGAAGTACGAGTCGCATTATTTAAGAAGTCCTTCGTAGTTGCTTTGCAGTAGCTGGCTTTCGATCTGCTTGACGGTTGTCAAAGCCACGGAAACCATAATCAAAATTGCAGTACCGCCGAATGGTGTTGATCCAGCAGAGCTTGCCCCAACGCCCAAGTCGAGAGCGATGTTAGGCAAAACAGCGATGATGCCAAGATACAGCGCACCGACGAACAGGAGTCGGTTCATCACATATCCAAGATACTCCGCCGTAGGACGGCCTGGGCGGATTCCTGGAATGAAACCACCGTACTTCTTCATGTTGTCCGCTTGCTCATTGGGGTCATATTGCACAGAAACGTAGAAGTAAGAGAAGAAGATGATAAGCGCAAAGTACAACACGATGTACTGCCATGAGGATGGCGTTTGCAGGTATTGAATAACGTTGCGCTGCCACCAGTTATCGGAAACTTCGTGGGAGCCGGAGTTGATGATCTGCGTGATCAGCACTGGCATGTAGATCAAAGAGGATGCGAAGATCACGGGGATAACGCCGGCCTGGTTGACCTTAAGAGGCAGGTAGGTAGAAGAGCCACCGTACTGACGACGTCCCACCATGCGCTTTGCGTACTGCACTGGGATACGGCGCTGGCCTTGCTCAACGAAGACCACGCCCACGACCAAGACGATCACAGCAACAAGAACCACAGCGAACACAACGCCGCCAGAAGAACTCAAGATGTTGGCGCCATCAGAAGGAATGCGAGTTGCGATACCCGCGAAGATCAGTAGGGACATGCCGTTACCGATACCGCGCTCAGTGATGATCTCACCGAGCCACATCACCAAGATGGCGCCAGCGGACATGACCAACACCAGCATGACCAAGGTCCACAGGTTACGATCTTCCTTCAGCACCGAAACACCACTGCCCAACAGCTGCTCACGGTCAGCAAGAGCAACGATGCCCGAGGACTGCAGCAGCGCAAGACCCAAGGTGAGGTAACGCGTGTACTGATCCATCTTTGCTTGGCCGGATTGCCCCTCTTTTTTGAGTTCCTCAAACTTAGGGATCACAACCGTTAGCAGCTGCACGATGATCGACGCCGTAATGTATGGCATCACACCGATAGCAAAGATCGACAGCTGCAGCAGGGCTCCGCCCGAAAACAGGTTAATCAGTGAGTAGACGCTCGAAGAGTCCGACGTCAACTCACGAAGCCGACCGCTAATCGACGCGTAATCAACACCCGGAGACGGGATCTGCGCACCGATTCGGTACAAGATGATCAACGCGATGGTGATCAGAATCTTCTTGCGAAGATCCGCATCTCGGAATGCCTGAAAAATCGCAGACACTTAGCCTCCTGGTTCTCCTACCACCCCCAAAGCGATAGGAGATGTGTGTAAACGTATGCCCTAAGCCTTAGAAAATGTGAAGCCACATTCGATATTCCGCCCGCCTACGCGAAGAAAAACCGCAAAAGCCAAGCATAGGAACGTCGTAACGCAACCACCCACCCGCTAAAACCGTGGCTGGATATATTTGACCGGTCTACCCTACCACTGCATTACACAGTTCACTAGTTACCCCACCCACGACTTTTAGGCAGCCCTAACCTAGTTATCTGATAAAATCCTAAAAAGAATTGCACAATAAATGAGATATAGACCTCTCACGGGGTTAGTTCCGTAAAATCTCACGTTTTATCGCGTACTATGTCACTGACGCAAGTACCCAGAACAACGGCTCTTTTCCAAGCCGCGGTTCTCGTAGCGCGCACTTTATTTCTTCTACTCGGATCGTTCGGCACGTACCTGCCGATAAAGAATGGAGTTGCCACTCATGGCTTCAGTAACCTTTGATGCCGCAACGCGCATCTACCCAGGCGCTACTACCCCATCGGTAGACAAATTCACCCTTGACATAGCAGACGGCGAATTTTTGGTTCTCGTCGGACCTTCCGGCTGCGGTAAGTCCACCACCCTGCGCATGCTCGCTGGCCTAGAAGAGGTCAACGACGGTCGCATTTTGATTGGGGAGCGCGACGTTACCGACATGCCACCACGCGACCGCGACATCGCTATGGTGTTTCAGAACTACGCCCTGTACCCCCACATGACAGTGCGCGAGAACATGGGCTTTGCACTCAAGATTGATAAGCGCCCCAAGGAAGAGATCGATCGTCGTGTCGAAGAGGCCGCACGCACCTTGGATCTCACCGCGTTCCTTGATCGCAAGCCAAAGGCACTGTCCGGTGGTCAACGCCAGCGTGTTGCCATGGGCCGCGCTATCGTGCGTAAACCAGAGGTCTTCCTCATGGATGAGCCACTATCTAACTTGGACGCAAAGCTTCGTGTTCAAACCCGTACACAGATTGCAGCGCTGCAGCGCAAGCTCGGCGTGACCACCTTGTACGTCACCCACGACCAGACGGAAGCACTGACCATGGGCGACCGCATCGCCGTTCTCAACTTTGGCAAGCTCCAGCAAGTGGGCACCCCACGCGAGCTCTACGATCGGCCAGCAAATGAGTTCGTCGCTGGCTTCATTGGCTCCCCCGCCATGAACTTGGGCACCTTCACCGTCGAAGGCAACCACGCAGTGCTCGGCAATGCCCGCGTACCACTGAGCGACGCAACCCTCGACGCCATCACCCCAGCCGACAACGGCCAGATCGTGATTGGCTTCCGCCCAGAGGCGCTCGAGATCGTCCCAGAAGGAACCCCGAACACCATTCCGGTAAAACTCCACCTTGTCGAAGAGCTCGGTTCCGATGCCTTCATGTACGGCAAGCTCGTTGGTGGCGGCGAACTCGGCTCCGGCACGGACGCTAACCCAGATGATGTCTCCACCGACCAGATCATCATCCGTACCGCACCTCACGCTGCTCCACCTATTGGTTCGGTTGTTCACGTCCGCATCCGTGAGGGCGCACAGCACAACTTCTCCAAGGCAACCGGCGATCGCCTGCCTGAGTAGTAGCTCACTCCCCGCATTCATAGGCGGTGTCTCAGCACTGCCCTAGCCCAGACTGCTAGGGTGTCTGGACACCGCCTCTTTCCTTATTTCCCCATACCATCCTTGGAGGTTTTGGTGTTTACTCCGCAACCGTCGATGCAGATCACCAACGGAACTATCGCCCCAGCTTTACTGCAACTGCCTTGGAGCGTTCCGCTTGAAGACTGGCCTGATGACGTACTCGCCAGCCTGCCACGCGGTATCTCTCGCCATACCGTGCGCTTTGTCAACGTTGATGGCCACGTTTTTGCCATTAAAGAAATCGGGCAAAAAGCCGCCTACCACGAGTACAAAATGCTGCGCGACCTCAATCGACTCGGAGCCCCCTCCGTTCAACCACTTGCCGTAATCACAGGGCGTGTCGACGCCACCGGTCAGCCACTCACCCCCGCACTAGTCACAGAGCATTTGAGCTTTTCGCTCCCCTATCGCGCTGTGTTTTCTCAAACGAGTGTGTCTCGCTCCATGCGCCCCGAAACAGCCACCCGCATGATCGACTCCATCGCCCTGCTGCTCGTACGCTTACACCTCCTCAACTTCTTCTGGGGTGATGTCAGCCTGTCCAACACTTTGTTCCGTCGTGACGCCGACGCTTTTTCCGGCTACCTCGTCGACGCAGAAACCGGCGATTTACAGCCACAGCTGAGCGAACAACGCCGGCTTTACGACGTAGAAATCGCCCGCGTCAACATCATCGGCGAACTTATGGATCTACAAGCAGGCGGACTTCTCCCCAGCGATGTCGACGCCATCGAAGTAGGAAACCGCATCGCCGAAAAATACGAGCTGTTATGGGAAGAACTCACCGGTGAACAAACCATCAATGCCTCCGAAGCTTGGCGAGTACAACAACGCATTGAGCGTCTCAACGACCTCGGATTTGATGTCAGCGAATTAAAGCTCAAGCCCGCCCAAGTAGAAGGCACCGAAATGCTGCAGATGCGTCCCCGCGTTGTTGACGCAGGCCACCATCACCGCGCCCTCATGCGGATGACCGGGCTGGATGTTCAAGAACGCCAAGCCCGCAGAATTATCAACGCGATTGAGACATATCGCGCGGTTAATCACAAAGAGCACATTCCGCTCAACCAGGTGGCACACGAGTGGCTCACCAATGTTTTTGAGCCCACGCTTGCCTCCATCCCCGCAGAATTCGCGTCACGCCTGCAACCGGCACAGCTATTTCATGAGATTGTGGAACACCGGTGGTATCTCTCAGAGGAATGCGGCCACGAAGTCCCCCTCCACGAGGCCACGCAAGCCTATATTCAGACAATCTTGCCCAACCGCCCCGATGAAAAACACGTGTTAGACAACAACGTCAGCTAAATAACAGCACTGAGCGCCGCCGCTACCGCCAAAAGTACTGGATAAGCCACCGCAAGCCCCAGCTGCGGTAGCGGATCAAGCGTTTCGGTAAGGGAACGTCGATAGTGCAACACCACCACGCCCAGCGCAGGCGTGATAAACATGGCTGCTCCCACGCCACCAGCGCTAAACATCATACGGTTTTCCGAACCCCACAACGCATAAAACACCAATGTAAAAGCTAAGTATCCAAAACCTAACGGAATAACACCTAACCGTGTTCCAAGGCTAAAACCAAAAATCCAGATCAAGGCTGCAATAACAACTGCAACCGCCAGCAGAATCCGAAGCCGGGACTGCGGCAACCGTTGGAAAGCCTGTATAACAATCCACGATATGAGCAACGCCCACGCAGGGTTTTGAGACTCAGCCGTCCACAATGTTTGGTGCGTTAGTACGTCATGGGGCACCTCGCTTACGACAGCGATGACGAGAATACCTACTCCGATAAAAGGCACCCCGCGTTTGATAAGTACGACTAGGAGCCAACAAACAATAGGTGCTGCAGCCCACGATACGGTTTCTAAGAGCATGCCCACTGTGAGCTTCCCCAAACTGGCATCCAGATAGCCATCATGTGTGGGTTGCACAATAACATTGCCCAGCATTCCTAATGCCAGCAGCACCAATGCTATGGCTGCAAGCGCTGTCAGGCTTAAGCCTTTACGTTTCGTTTCCACCTAATCACGCCTTTTTCACACAACAACGCCGTACCCGAGGACTTCTAGGTAGAAGCCAAGTACGGCGTTGATGAAGCTAGTTTTTATCCCTTGACAGAGCCTGCCATGGATTCTTGGTAGTACCGCTGCATCACGATAAACAGAATTGTAATCGGAATGGAAACGCAGACAGCACCCGCAGCGAATCGAGCAAACCAGTCGTAGATGTATTCCTTCTCTAGCATCTTCCACAAACCAAGGGAAACGGTGTAGTTCTCCTGAGTGCGGGCGATGGCCTTAGCAAGAACGAAGTCGAGCCATGGGGTCAGGAAAGCCACGATGGATTGATACACGATCATTGGCTTGGAGATCGGAAGGATGATCTTGGTAAAGACCTGCCACCTCGTGCAGCCGTCGAGAAGCGCTGCTTCGTCGAGGGAGATCGGGATGGTATCCATGAAGCCCTTCATCACATAGAAGCCCATGCCGGCACCAGCCGAGTACACGATGATCAGAGCAAGGTTGGTGGTCCAACCTTGGGTAAGACCCACAGCCTTCAAGATGAAGTAAATTGCAACAACGGCCATGATGCCTGGGAACATTCCCAAGACGAGGGCGATGTTCATGTACACCTTGCGGAAGCGGAAGCGCAGACGGCTCAAGGAGTACGAGACGAACAGAACAAAGACCACACTGATAACACAGGTAAAGCACGCAATGATCAAGGTGTTCATGAACATCTTGGGGAAGTTCAGCACCGAGTGATCAGTAAAGAGTTTGATGTAGTTATCAAAGCCGTATTCCTCGGGGAAGAACGTCGAGGTGTAGGGAGCGCTGTTTTTGTTAAAGCTCTCGGCTACCACCCAGATGATCGGGATTACCCACAGGATTGCGAGGATGGAGAGGAAAAGGTGAACAGCAATGTCTGTCAGACGACGGATGCGTCGTTGGCTACCTTTGATTGCAACTTTATGAGTGCTCATCACTGGAATCCTTCCTCGTTACGGTACGAACCGCTTCGGCGGTACGTGATCAAGGCGACGACAGACAAGACAATGAAGGTGAGGATACCGATCACTGCACCGACGTTGTAGTCACCGCGGTCGACAGTGAGCTTGTACAGCCATGTAATCAAAAGGTCTGTCTTACCTGCGGAAGCACCGATCGGTGATGGGTCGCCACGCGAGAGAAGGTAGATCACGTTGAAGTTGTTCACGTTCGCAGTGAACGTTGTGATGAGGTATGGGGTCATCACGAAGAACATGTACGGCAGAGTCACGTTTCGGTAGGTCTGCCACCATGTTGCGCCGTCGAGACGCGCTGCCTCATAGAGCTCGCCTGGGATGTTCTGCAAAATACCGGTGACCTGCATGATGGTGTACGGAATACCGATCCACAGGTTGATCACGATAACGGTGACACGGGCCCATGTTGCGTCGGTAAAGAATGGCAAACCATGATCAATCAAACCAGCATCGAGCAGCATGCGGTTGATAATGCCCTCTGGCTGCAACATAGAACGAAGAACCAGCAGAGTAACGAACTGCGGAACAGCAACAGAGAGCGAGAAAATTGCACGCCAGAACGCCTTGCCATAAGTGGTTTTACGCTCGATGAGCATAGCCAAGAACATACCGATGAAGTAGTTCAAAAAGGTGGCGAAGAATGCCCACGTCAGCGTCCACACCAGCACACTCGTGAACAACTTAAGGTTTACTTCACCACCATCATTAGCAAAAACTTTGGCAAAGTTTTCTAAACCTACCCAGTCAAATTTTTGAACATGCCCAGAGTCATAACTTGTAAATGCCATGCTGATCATAAAGATAAGCGGCAATATCGTGAAGATGATAATTCCAGCGGTAGGAAGTGTCATTAATAAGATAGGCGCGTCTTCATCGGTGAGAGCATACAAATCTTCTTTTAGACTACGAGCTTTACCGCGTTGTTCGACAAAAGTCTGGGCTTTGTACGCGCTACGCATAGCGAGCGTGGCAAGCCAAAGGACAACGATGAGCAGGAAAACAACGGCGACACCATCGAGGAGCAAAACGACCGAAGGCTCACTCTTCTGGTAGACCCAGAAGCCGTCAACTTTGACCCGTTCTGATTCACCGGTACCTAAACCGGGAAGTTCTTTCAGAGCTTTTACGCCCTTGGTTGCAAAGAAAACAACAGCAGCGATCTCAATGAGAAGAAACGCAATGCCTTTAGCGAACTGCTTGCGCAGTAGGTTGCCTAAACCAAAAACCAGTAACGAAGCTTTGGTAATACCGTCGCCACTATTCCACGCCTTCGACATTGAATAAGGGCTAGGAGCATCTTCGCGTTTCTGAGTCTTTTTTGTTTTCAGTTTTAAACCACCGTGTTGGCTCGCAGCTTTCATGAGCCCGCACTTCCTTCCTGTGGCTGTATATGCCGTGAGCCCAGCACTAGGACTGGGCTCACGATCTAGATGGCTCGTATGACAAAGCGTCATACGTTTCTGGAAAAACCAGAGTTACTACTTCAGAGTGGACGCCCAAGTTTCCGTCTTTTGGGCAGCATTTTCAGGTGCAACCTCTCGATTGGCAAGTCCTTTACCAAAGTTTTCTGCTGGCTCCCAGAAATCAGACATCTTCTTGATAGTTGGCTGCAGGATAGAAGCTTTTGCTACTGTCTCGAACAGTGCACCAGCTACTGGATCAGCGGTAATAGTTGCATCTGTAGAGAGAGTTTTATCTGCTGGGATAACGCCGTTCTTTTCAAAATGGGATTTCTGAGACTGAGAAGAAGCCAAGAATGCTGCGAACTCAGAAGCGATCTTTGGGTTCTTAGTGTTGGGGTTGTAGCCAATTGCTTTAGAACCAGAGAAAGCCTTCATCTGAACATCTTTGCCATCAAGTTTGAAGGTAGGCAAAGATGCCACAGCATAGTTATCGCCGAGAGCTTCTTTGACGTTGTTTGCATCCCATGAACCAGAGAACACAACATCAACAGAGCCGTTCTTCATACCGCCAATACCGGAACCATCAGCATCATTAACAAAATTAGGATTACGAACAACGTTTGCGAGGTACTTGGTTACATCGCCAGCCTTCGCACCCAAATCGATGCCTGCGTCTGCTTTAAGTCCGTCATCACCGAAGAACTTCGCTCCTGCACCAGCATAGAAAGCTGGGAAGTACCAAGAGTTAGAGATTGGGAAAGAGACCTTTGCTTTCTCCAGCATGGTGTCGAAAGACTTGACGTCGTCAGCGCTGAGCTTAGACTTGTTGTAGTACATGAACCAAGTGTTTGGCTCAATCGGTAGACCGTATGCCTTACCGTCTTGGCCGGTCACAGTAGCGGCCATCGTGTCTTCAGCTTGTTCCTTGAGCTGCTTCATACCATCATCTGACAACTCACCAACCGCACCAGAATCGAGCAACGAACCTAGCTGGTCATTGGCATATACGTATACATCAGCTGCGGCACTTGGATCTTGGTTCACCGTCTTGCCTGCATCTGCTGCAGAAACAACCGAATTCTTCCAGGTGATCTTGTAATCAGGATGAGCCTTTTCGAATTCCTTCTGAACTGACTGGAGCCATCCGTCAGCGCCATCCTGATCTTCCTGAGGACCCCAAACGGTCAAAGTTGCCTCGTTGGAGGCGCCAGAACCGGAAGCTTTATTGCTGGAGTCGGACTCGCTGGAACAGCCTGCGAGGACCAGGGTAGATGCAGCAACTACGCTGAGAATTTTCTTGGTGTGGACCATATCCACGACACCGCCTTTACAGTTAGAAAAAAGACTTATGGTTTAGCCAAAAGCCCCTAGCCCAATCCGTTGACCAGCACGGATACGTTTCAAGCTAGGTGGTAATCACCATTCAAGCTGTAAGCTTAATATTGTGTGACTAAGACCGACAAATTTTTATAGAGTTACCTAAGTCACACACTGCACTGGAATTTCATTTTACTACCTGAAAATCGCACTTTTAGCGCAACGAGTGCACCCGAACTGCAACGATATAGTGCAGCCGCATCCCCTACTTCCGATGGATATTAACAGAGCCTTAGCTAGAAATGAACCAATTCGCAGATATTTTTATCCCCACACCACTACCCCCACTACCCCACTGGTAATAACCTCATACCTCACACCGAAAAACACCTCGCGTGAGCTCAGTACGATAGAGAGCATGACGTCGAAAAGCCTTCCAACTCGCACCACGCTAAGCTCGGGAACGTTCTATCAGATTTACCCTCCTAGCTTTGCCGATTCCAATAAAGACGGCATCGGAGATTTCCGTGGAATCATCTCGCGACTCGACTATCTCAGCGACCTTGGCATCACCGGAATCTGGCTCAACGCGTGCTTTGATTCACCTTTTAAAGACGGCGGCTACGATGTGCGCGACTACACAAAGGTGGCTTCTCGGTACGGCACCCATGAGGATTTGGTGGAGCTTTTCCACCAAGCGCATTCCCGCGGAATTGCCATTATCTTGGATCTGGTTCCTGGCCACACCAGCGAACAACACCCCTGGTTTCAACAAAGTGCTGCTAGTGAATACACAGATTTTGATGACCGCTATATTTGGACTTCGCACGCATTTGAGGGTGGTGAGGGGCTAGCTTTTATTGGCGGCGAACACCCCCGCAACGGTGCGTACATTATTAATTTCTTCAAATCTCAACCTGCACTCAATTATGGTTTCGCAGAATTAACCCAGCCATGGCACCAGCCAATAGATGCCCCTGGCCCGCGGGCAAACCAAGACGCGATGGTTGAGATTATGAAGTACTGGTTATCGCAGGGTGCCGATGGTTTCCGCGTGGATATGGCGGATTCGCTTGTGAAAAACGACGGCACCTCAAAGCGGGCCACGATTGGTATTTGGCAGTCTATGTTGAGCCAAGTTCGCGCCGAGTTTCCTAATGCCATCTTTGTCTCGGAGTGGGGCACGCCTACTCAAGCGTTTGAGGCGGGCTTTGACGCTGACTTTTACCTCGATTGGCGCGGCAATGGTTACAACCTTTTGGCACGTAACACGGATACGCCACTGGAGCGGCGCAATGATGCAAGTTTCTTTAACTCTGATTCCGCTACGGGTGCCCAAGAGTTTCTCGATATGTATTTGCCGCAATGGGAGCACACCCATGAGGCAGGGCTGTTTAGTTTTATCAGCGGTAACCATGACTGCCCGCGTCTTGCACCACGCCTAAATGAACAAGAACGCGCGTTGTTCTTCTTGTTCCAGCTCACTATGCCTGGCCTTCCTTTCATTTATTACGGGGATGAAATTGGGCTTCCCTATGCGGAGATCCCTACGAAGGAGGGCGGCTATGCGCGCACGGGGTCGCGCACCCCCATGTGCTGGGATTCCCAGTTGCCTAACGGCGGTTTTTCGCTTGGCGACGCTCCCCTGTACCTCCCCATGACTGATACATCCCAGAATGTGGCGCAGCAGCGTGAGCGTGCGGATTCGTTGTTCCATCACGTACAAAAGCTCATTCAGTTGCGTTCTCAGCTGCCAGCTTTAGATGGCTTTGCTGATCTAGAGTTTGATCTTTCTCTCCTAAAGAAGCACCCCAAGGTTATGGTGTATCGCCGTACTCATCATGGTGGCGACAATGTGCTTATTGCCCTCAATGCAGGTAATAAGCCGATACGCGTCGAGCTTCAGCAGCCCCAAGCACATGAGCTTTTCCGTTGTGGTGATGTGACATATCCCGATCTCTCAGATCACAGCGTGGTTGAGTTGGGTCCTACTTCTGGTGTCATCTTGTCCGTGTAACAATGTTGTCTATGGATACTAGAGACCCCCATGCTTGGTGGCGTGACGCTGCCATTTACCAAATTTACCCCAAGTCCTTCGCTTCGTCGGGTGGACCTATGGGAACGCTTCGGGGAATCACCTCTCGGTTGGATTATGTTCGCGACCTTGGCGTAGACGCCATCTGGTTATCACCGTTTTACACTTCTCCGCAGCGTGATGGCGGTTATGATGTTGCTGATTATTTCAGCGTTGATCCGCTGTTCGGTTCCAACGCCGATGCGGAGGAGCTTATTTCTGAGGCTCATGACCGTGGCCTGCGGGTGATTTTCGATCTCGTTCCTAATCACACTTCCGATCAGCACGTGTGGTTTCGTGAAGCATTACAAGCGGGGCCTAGTTCTCCGGAGCGCAATCATTATTGGTTCCGCGAGGGCAAGGGGCCGCAAGGCTGCGAGCCTCCTAACGATTGGTTGTCTATTTTCGGCGGGAGCGCATGGACTCAGGTATGTGCGCGTGACGACGCCCCCGGTTCCCCGTGGGAGCACGATACCTCGTGGTACCTGCACTTATTTGACTCTTCACAGCCGGATCTTAATTGGTCGAACAACGATGTGGTCGAGTTTTTTGATAGCATTCTTCGTTTTTGGCTTGATCGCGGAGTCGATGGTTTCCGCGTTGATGTAGCCCATGGCCTTGCCAAGGACCCAAAGCTGCCCGACTGGCAGTTCCACTGGACAATGGTTGAAGGTGGGCACGACAGCCCCGAGGACGTTCCGCCACCACCGATGTGGAACCGTGAAGAAGTCCATCAGATCTACCGCCATTGGCGCACGGTTCTGGATGAATACCCAGGTAATCGCGCCTTGGTTGCTGAGGCTTGGGTTGATGCGACAACTGATATTGCTCATTATGTTCAGCCGGATGAGATGAACCAAGCGTTTAATTTTGATTTCCTCATCTGTCCATGGTGTTCCGAGGATCTTGGGCGTGTTATTCATACGTCCTTGGAGGCTCTTGCTCCTACGGGGTCGCCGGCGACCTGGGTGATGTCGAACCATGACGTTGTTCGCGCGTCGTCACGCTTGGGACTTAGTACCCCAGGTGCGCGCCCTAACGGTATCCGCGCTACCGACGAGCAACCCGACGCTGACCTCGGTGCGCGTCGCGCCCGCGCTGCGCATATGCTGATGTATTCGTTGCCAGGTTCGGTGTACATCTATCAGGGCGAGGAACTTAATCTGCCAGAGCACACCACGCTTGACGACGCCCTGCGCCAGGATCCCACGTATTTCCGCACCGAGCACCGCGAAGCCGGCCGTGATGGCTGCCGCATCCCCCTGCCGTGGACGTCGCAACGCCCAGGCCTTGGGTTTTCCCCCACTGGACAAACTTGGTTGCCGCAGCCAGAGGGCTGGGAGAATCGGGCAGTGTCGTCTCAAGAGTCGGATCCTCATTCCGATCTTATGCTTTTTAGGCGCATGCTGCAGGTCCGAAAGTCCTTGAACTTTGGCCGAGGTCGGCTGTCTCCTGTGTGGTTGAAGCAGGATTGTTTGGCGTACATCAATTCTGATGATGGACGTTGTGACGTGATGCTGATCGTCGCTTTTGACCAGGATGTCGCAGTCCCCGAAAGCTGGCACATCGCGTTGTCTACAGAGGAATGCCACGATGTTGTTGCAGCTAATAGTGCTGCTTGGCTGCTGCGTGAAGGAGACTCATGGCACGTATAACTTCGCTGACCGCTGTTGATTCATTCTTTTGCGAAGACGATCAGTGGCAGCATGGCACACGCCAGCGCACTGTGTTAAACGATGAGCAGCTGAGCGTGCTTATCGACGCCACCCCGTACACCACCGTTGATCGCGTCCGCGGGCACGATGTGGAACTTATCCACGGCATGCTGCGGCAACAAGGGGTGATTGTTTCAGCACAGCAGGTTTCTCAAGCATGTTATTGTGCGGGATCGGTAGCGGGGGTAAATCCTTATAACCGGATGGATATTGACATCATCCCTGTCGAGGATTCCCCAGAACCTGTACAAACATCAACGCTTAGGTGCACGCCGGAGCAGATCCAGTCGGCATATCGTAGGTTGCTTAAGCAGGCTGACCTTAGGCGCAAAACAGCGGCAACGCATGCTGCTGGAATTTTCGGCTCTGATGGTGCCGAGATTGTTGTTCGGGAGTGTCTCACGGCTCATCAAGCAGGCTGGAAAGTTCTGGGTGTGGCGATGATGTCCGAAGGTCATGATAACGCCGTCATTTTTGCCACCACAGGGCTTATCGACGCCACCGTGGTTGAGATTGCTCGGCTGTGTGGTTGTAGCACTGTGGTTTCGTCGGCGCCTGCGGTTACTTCCGCGATTGCCGACGCCCACCGTGCGGGCATCACGCTCATTGGAGCACTGGGCGATGCTACCTTCAAGCTCTACGCAGGAGCTGTAGATATGTAATTAATCGCGGTAGTTTTCGCTGCCGCGATTCAGCCATGCATATACGCCGCCGATGCATAGTCCGCCGCCAACGAGGTTGCCGAAGAAGTCGATGCCCCAGTTGTGCAGGATGTAGCCGGCGGTGAAGTATTCACTATGTGCTTCTGAACCAAAGCCTACGAGGGTGACGAGGCTAAAGTTGGCTACTACGTGTTCGAGGCCAAGGCCTACAAACATGCCGATGACGAACATCAGCCAGATAAGTTTTCCGGCGATGTCTTTAATCAGCGCGCAGCCCACGATGGCCATGTTGACCACGAAATTGGCCAGCATTGCTTCTACGAAGAGTCCCATGGAGTGCTTTTCTAATTTGTGGTCGAGCGTGACAGAGACGAATGATTCTGGGGTCAATCCGCTGTAGGCTGTCGATTGTCCGAGCAGGTAGCCGATGATTACGGCACCGACTAAGTTGCCGATGACGCAGACGATGAGCATGAGGGCTGCTTTGTGCCATGGGATCTTTTTACCGACTACGCCATAGGACATGTACATCATGTTGCTGGTCACGAGTTCTGCGTTGAGGATCACGATGGTGGCGAGTCCTACGAAGAAGAACATTGCGAAGGTGACCGAGCCGAGTCCTGGGGCTAGGTTTTCTACTTTTTGGCCAACCTGTGCGGAGAATGCGGTTCCGAGGGTCAGATAAACACCGGCGAGGATGCAGCGGGTGAAGTATCGGAGGAAATTTGTTTTCAGCAGGGCTTCTTTTTTAGCCACGGACCCAAAGATTTTGTCGTTTAGGGTCGGATTGTGCGTTGCCACTAGGGTGTTTACCTCTCATAGCGATAGCGGGGTTAAACCAACCCTTCGATAATAAAGGTCGCAGCTTACATTTCTTTAATTTTGTTATCCCGAGCACATCTTGGCATTGTGGTTTATATACAAGAAAAGCTGGCAGCTACTCATAGTGAGTAACTACCAGCTCGGTGAAGCTTAAAATTAAGCCTCGGTCACGGAGCCGCCAGCGGCTTCGATCTTCTCAACTGCAGACTTGGAGAACTTGGTTGCAGTGACGTTCAGCTTGACGCTGATCTCGCCATTACCAAGAACCTTGACTGGCTGCTTAGGGCGAACGAGGCCCTTTGCAACGATGTCAGCTACAGCAATGTCGCCACCCTGTGGGAAAGCCTTCTCGAGGTCGGAAACGTTGACGACCTGGTAGTAGACCTTTGCAGGGTTCTTGAATCCCTTGAGCTTTGGCAGACGCATGTGCAGCGGCATTTGACCACCCTCGAAAGCAGCGGAAACCTGCTTGCGAGCCTTGGTGCCCTTGGTACCGCGACCTGCGGTCTTACCCTTGGAAGCCTCACCGCGGCCAACGCGGGTCTTTGGCTTGTTTGCACCCTTTGCTGGGCGCAGGTCGTGGAGCTTAATTGGTTCGCTCATTATTACTCCCCTGCCACTTCTTCAACAGACACCATGTGGCGGACCACATTGACCATGCCGCGAACGACTGGGGTGTCCTGGTGTACTACGGAGTGGTTGATGTGCTTCAGGCCAAGAGCAGCCATGTTCTTACGCTGCTTTGGGTTAGCACCAACCAAACCCTTGTGCTGGGTAATCTTCAGGGCCATGGTTTAAGCCTCCTGTCCTGCGCGAGCGCGCAGCATACGAGCTGGAGCAACTTCCTCCAAGGTCTTGCCACGACGTGCGGCGACCTCTTCTGGGCGGTTGAGCTGCTTCAGGCCAGCAACGGTGGCGTGGACCACGTTGATGGCGTTGTCGGAGCCAAGAGACTTGCACAGAATGTCCTGAACGCCTGCGCATTCGAGGACTGGACGTGCAGCACCACCAGCGATAACACCGGTACCAGGAGCAGCTGGGCGCATCATAACGATGCCGGCTGCAGCCTCGCCCTGAACTGGGTGAGTAATGGTGCCAGCAACCATTGGAACGCGGAAGAAGTTCTTACGAGCTTCTTCTGCACCCTTTTGGATTGCAGCTGGAACTTCCTTGGCCTTGCCGTAACCAACACCGACCATTCCCTTGCCGTCGCCAACGATCACGAGAGCGGTGAAGCTGAAGCGACGACCACCCTTCACGACCTTGGACACACGGTTGATGGTCACGACGCGCTCGATGTACTGAGAGCGCTCGTCCTGCTGCTGGTTGCGACGATCATCGCGGCGACCGCCGCGGCGGTCGTTCTTCTTCTGGTTGTCGTCGGCGGAGCGTCCGCCGTCACGCCGTTCACGTCCCGGCATTACGCAATCCTTCCGTTGAGGTTCATGGAGATAGCAGTCATTAGAACTTCAGACCGCCTTCGCGAGCTGCATCAGCCAAAGCTGCAATACGGCCGTGGTACTTGTAGCCACCGCGGTCGAAGACGATAGCGGTGATGCCAGCAGCCTGTGCGCGCTCGGCGATCAGCTGACCGACCTTTGCACCCTTAGCCTTCTTATCGCCCTCAAGTGCGCGTACTTCTGCTTCCAAGGTGGAAGCAGCAGCCAGGGTACGACCAGCGATGTCGTCGATAACCTGAACATGCATGTGGCGAGAAGAGCGGTGCACGACGAGACGTGGGGTCTCGGCGGTGCCACGCAGGTTCTTGCGGATACGGTCGTGACGGCGTGCGCGAGCGATACGACGGCGGGTGGAGATATCCTTGCCCACTGGAAGACGCTTTGCGTTGTTGTTTTCGGTGTTGCTCATGCTTACTTACCCGTCTTTCCGACCTTGCGACGGATCTGCTCGCCTTCGTAGCGAATACCCTTGCCCTTGTAAGGATCATCCTTACGCAGACGACGGATAATGGCGGCGATCTGTCCGACCTTCTGCTTGTCGATACCGGAGACAGACAACTTGGTGTTGCCATCAACGGCGAACGTGATGCCTTCTGGTGCCTCGATCAGCACTGGGTGGGAGTAACCGAGAGAGAACTCAAGGTTCTTGCCCTTCAGAGCAACACGGTAACCAACGCCGAAGATCTCCATCTTGATGGTGTAACCCTCGGTAACGCCAACAACCATGTTGTTAACGAGCGAGCGGGAAAGACCATGCAAAGAACGGTTCTTGCGGTGATCGTCCGGACGAACGACGCTGATCTGGCCGTCTTCAATAGAAGCGACGATTGGCTCTGGGATGGTGAGATCCAAGGTGCCCTTAGGACCCTTGACCTCAACATGCTGGCCGTCGATCTTTACGTCAACGCCGGATGGAATTGCGATAGGTGCCTTACCTACACGTGACATGTTTCGTCTCCTCCCTTACCAGACGTAGGCGAGAACTTCTCCGCCTACACCCTTCTCGGTAGCCTGACGATCGGTCAGCAGACCCTGGGACGTGGAGATGATGGCCACGCCCAAGCCGCCGAGGACCTGTGGCAGGTTGGTGGACTTTGCATACACACGCAGACCTGGCTTAGAAACACGACGAACGCCCTCGATGGAACGCTGACGGTTTGGGCCGTACTTGAGGTCGAGGGTCAAGGTCTTGCCAACCTTTGCGTCCTCAACCTTGTAGTCAGCAATGTAGCCTTCAGACTTCAGAATCTCGGCGATGTTTGCCTTGAGCTTAGAAGAAGGCATCGACACTGCATCGTGGTGCGCATTGTTAGCATTGCGCACGCGCGACAGCATGTCGGCGATTGGATCAGTCATGGTCATAGAAGTGACCTGGCGCCTTTCTCGTTGCGGTTCCTACCCACCTTTAACGGCGTTAACCGCGCTCTTGAGGGCCACTAGCGCTCCCCTAGCTCAGTAGCTGAGGTGCTCGCTGCCTGTTATTCACGCGGTCGCATAAGGCGAGGGGCCTACAACAAAGTAGGTTTGAAAATTTACATGGTGGCCTAGATGTAGTTACCCACAAGACCAAAGAAAGAGGTTACACATCAAAAAAGCAAATCACAAGAAATCAGTCAAAATATTTTTTACACGTCAAAGCGGTCCACATCAGAACTAACCCCACCCCCATGGCGCCATCATTGAGCCGCACTACAACAAGAGCGATGACACGAGTGAGGTCTACTCCTTGGTCAAACTTGTCGATTCCAACAAGCCACCAGCGGTGAAGGAATCCAGCGATGAGTCTGCTTTGGAAAAGCTCAAGAATAAACATGAAGGTTCTGAAGATTCGAACACTTCCGAATCAGGATCATCCGCAGGCGGCTTTTCGTTGTCGAATATTTTGGGCACGCTGTCCACAGTGCTCTCGCTCATGATTGCAGCGTTCGACATTGGCAGCTTGCTGCGTGGATGCATAGAAAAACTCCCCACAATTTGGTTTCTGATTTCTCAGTCCGGATTATGGGGAGCAGTTCAGGAGCGCTCCTTATTCTATGCGATTAGAAGCGTTGCCAGTCTGGCTTATTCTCTAGCGCATAGCGGTAGTACTGAGTGTGCTCAAGTTTTGCTGCCGCTGCCTCATCAACAATCACAGTGGCATGCTCGTGCAGCTGCAAAACAGATGCTGGGCACACGGCGGCGACTGGCCCTTCCACCATTGCTTTGACTGCATCTGCTTTATTCTCGCCAAAGCAGAGCATCAGCAGGTGTCGGGCCTCGCGGATGGTACCGATTCCTTGGGTCATCACGTGGTGTGGAACTTGTGATTCGTCGCCATCAAAGAATCGAGAATTATCGCGTACCGTGTCTGGGTGCAGCGTCTTGATACGCGTACGGCTTGCCATAGACGAGGTTGGCTCGTTAAAAGCAATGTGACCATCGGTTCCGATACCAAGAATCTGAATGTCAACACCGCCTTTTTCTACGATCAGGCGATCGTATTCCTGTGCTGCTTGTCCTGGGTGTTCTGCGGTGCCGTCAGGGTTGAACACCTTCTCGTCTGGGATATCGATATGCGAAGTAAATTCCCGTCGAATGGTGCTGTAGTAGCTTTGTTCGTGTTCGCGAGGCAATCCGACGTATTCGTCGAGAGTAAATGCTTGGCATTCGGCAAACGACAAGCCTTCCTCATTGTGGCGACGAATGAGCTCTTGGTAGGTGCCTAGCGGAGTAGATCCGGTAGCAAGACCCAGGGTCTTTCCTTCACGTGCGTATTCTTCTAGGATGTCGGCGGCGATACGAGCGGCGTCGTCCTTGGTGGGGGTGATTACGATCTCCATGTTTTTCTCTTTCCTTTGAGGAGGCTTGTGGCCTTAGATATCCTCGCCTTTGATGAGCACGTGGTCGACATGGAAGTCGCCGCTGCATAGGACAAGGTCTGCGCGTTTTCCTACTTCGATGGCCCCGCGGTCGTGTAATCCGAGGATTCGGGTTCCTTCGGTTGCGGCTTTGACTACGTCTTCTATGGGGAATCCTGCGGCGACGTGTCGGCGTACTTGGTCGATCACACGTGAGGTGCCGCCTGCGATAGCGCCTTCGCTGCCGTCGGTGGTGGTCAGTCGTGCGACGGAGTCTTTCACGGTGACGGCGAGGGCTCCGAGAACGTAGTCCCCGTCTTCTTTTCCTGCTGCGCCCATCGCGTCGGAGACAAAGCTCACTCGATCCGCACCTACGGAGTCGATGACCATGCGCACTGTGTGGTCATCGAGGTGGATGCCATCGGCGACTAGTTCTACGTGGGCGTTGCCTCGAGCTGCGGCGTCGATAAGCGCTGCGGCTGCACCGGGGTCACGGTGGTGTATTGCTGGCATTGCATTAAATAGGTGCGTTGCGGTCACAGTTGCACCGGCTGCTACTGCGTAGGACAGGGCTTGTTCGGTGACTGAGAAGTCTGCGTCGGTGTGTCCGAGGGAGACGATGATGTTGTTTTCGGCGCAGAGGTCGATGATTTCCTTGGCGTGTGCGGTTTCGGGGGCGAAGGTCATGGATTTGAGCCAGCCGCGTGCCGCTCTGATCATTTTCTTGAACAGTTCTGGGTCGCCTAGGATGATCGCTTCTGGGTCTTGTGCGCCGCAGCGGCACGGGTTAACAAAGGGGCCTTCGGCGTGGATTCCGTCGATTTCACCGGCGTCGGCAAGATCCGCTAGGAGGGATAGTTGCGGCAGTAGGGTGTGCTCGGGCATGGATACTGTCGACGCAAGCAGCGTGGTCGAGCCATGTGCGCGGTGGTGGCGTGCGGCGATCACGCATCCGTCGTAGTCGGAGTTGGGGAAGGACTCCCCTGCTCCACCGTGATTGTGGATGTCGGCAAGACCTGGCAGCACGAGGGGTGGGTTATCTACTTCTGGTGCTGGTGTGATCGCTGCGATCATTCCGTTAGAGTCGATGTCTATCCGATGGTGCGGTAGAACACCGGCTGGAGTGACCAGGTCACCAATGATCTGTTTCATTCCTTGGTACTCCTTGGTTGTGATGTGTGGGGGTGTTAGTTTCCGCGGGCTGCGTTGGCAAACTGGGTGGTAACCCACGCGGTGTCGGTGATCGCGGTGCCGACGATAACGGCATCGACACCTGCAGCGAATCCTTGCTTGACGTGCTCTGGGCTGTGGAAGCGGCCTTCGCCGATCAGGAAGACCTCATCGCCTAGAAGCTCGCGGATTTCCTTGATGAGCTCGATGTCGGGGCCGTGAGTCTTTTCGCGGTGCTCGGTGTATCCGGCCAATGTGGTGGAAATGATGTCGGCACCGTCGCGGTGTGCTTGGACGGCTTCTTCGGCGGTAGCGATGTCAGCCATGGCGAGTTTTCCTTCGGCATGAACGGCATCTACTTGTTCTTTGAAGGTGGATCCGTCTTGGCGGGGGCGCAGGGTGGCGTCGATAGCAACTACGTCTGCACCTGCTTGTGCTACTGCTACTGCGGAGGCAACGGTGGGGGTGATGTACACGCCGGTGTCGCCTTCTTTGGTGAGGCCAATGACAGGCAGGGATACGGCTTCGCGTACTGCGGCGATGTCGTCGAGTCCGCCGTAGCCGCCGCAGCGAATGGCGGTGGATCCACCGTATTCTGCAGCTTTTGCCAGGAAGGCGATGGTGCGGGTGTCGCGCAGTGGGTGGCCTGTTGGGGCTTGTGCTGAGACGATCAGGCTGCCACGTACTTGGCCAATAAATTCGTTACGGTCCATGGTTTTCTCCTTCAATAGTTATTGCGTGTTATTCGATGGCGCTGTAGCCAAGGTGTGCTGCGCCGACGATCGGCGCGTCGGTGCCAAGTTGTGCTTGCCGGATGGGGATCGTGCCCAGCGGTGGAATGGCATGGGCTGCGAATCCGTGGGCAAATGGTTTGATGATGGCGTCGCCGATGTTGCCTACTCCGCCGCCGATGATGATGGCGTCTACGTCGATGGCGCTGGCGAATCCTGCGATGGTTTCGCCAGCTGCTGCAAGTGTTGCGGTGATGTAGTCGCGGGCGTGGATGTCTCCTGCATGGTAGAGCTCCATGATGAATCGCAGGTCACGGCCTGCGTGTTCGGGGTAGCGTTCACCGAATCTTTGTGCCAAGCCGGGTCCTGCGGCGAAGTTTTCTAGGAGGTCTGCGCGGCCGTCGGGAAGCCTGCCGATGAGTGCCCGTAGTTCGCCTGCAGTGTGGTGCGGGGATGCTACGAGGCGCCCGTCGCGAACAATGGCGCCGCCGACACCGGTCCCAAGGCTGACAAAGAGTACGTTGGTGTAGTCGCGTCCGGCGCCGTAGATGGATTCGCCGAGCCCCATGACGCGGACGTCGTTATGCACGGCGACGGGTAGCGAAAATTCCGCGGCGATAGTATCCGCGATGCGTGTGCCAGCCCAGCCTTGCATGGTGGGACCGGAGGAGACGACTACGCCTGTGGTTTCGTCGATAACACCCGGCGCGCCGATGCCAATGCTGGTTACTTCTGGGGTGATGATGTGGGCGATCGCGTCGCGTACGTGGTCGATCACGTCGTTGTCGGGTGTGGGTACGATGTGTCGGCTGATTACGGTGGTGGGGTCGGTGGTGTCTACGATTCCGACTGCGATTTTGGTACCGCCGATGTCGACACCGAGTGCGTGTGTCATAGGTGGGGGTGCCTTTCTATGATTCGGCTGCGTGCGCTGTTTGTTCGACGTATTGTCGGTTCTTTTCTAGGATGCTGAGCAGTGGCTGATAGTGCTCGTCGATGGTTTCTAGCAGCTTGTCGACGTCTCCTGCGCGCAGTGCTTCTACCATGTGTGCGTGTGCTTGGACGGTGTTGGAGATGTCTTCTGGGTTGGGTAGTCCTAGCCGTGGCACGACGCGGGTGTGAATTTCCCACAGTGCCATGGAGAATTCCTGCATGAGTGGGTTGGAGAGATGGTTGTTGAGTAGTTGGTGGAAGAGGAAGTCTTGGCGTTCGAAGGATTCTCCGCGCTCAAACTGGATTTTCATTTCTTCCACGATTTGGTCGAGCTTAGGGGTTTCGCGCCCTTTGTAATAGGCGGCGAGTTCTTGGGCGTTGCTGCGGTCGAGGGCGATGCGCATGCCTACTACGTGTTGGAGGTTTTCGATCGCGGATTTTTCGTTGAGTGTCAACCTGAGAACCATGCCGTTGACGAGTGGGGCCATGGACATTTTTCCGACGTAGGTGCCGTGTCCGTGGCGGATTTCTACCACGTCAAGGGAGGCGAGTGTCCTCATTGCTTCTCGTACTGAGGAGCGGGATACGCTCAGGTGCTCGCAGATTGCGGCCTCTGAGGGGAGTACGTCTCCTGGTGTGAGTCCGTTTTCGCGTATGTAGTTTTCGATAGCTAAGACGGTGGGGTTTTTGCCGAAGCTGGTCCCAGAATGGTCCTTCACGGTGACTCCTTGGTTCCGTACAGGGGTACTTTGTTGCTGACTTTGAGGAGAGATAAATCACTGGTTTTGGGGGGCTTTTGTGATGTTTACCCCTAGTAATCGGTGAGAATCACTTTCAAAAGTGCTGTGTCGCAGACCGTTGGCCTCCCATTTCTCCATGTCACCGCTGTGCTTGGACATGCCGAACCGCAATGGAATGGGGGTTGAGAAAGCGCGATCCGTGGCTTTCAGGTGTGATGTTAACACATTTTCACCCCTGACATCAGACGTCTGATGTAGGATGCTTTGTAGATCGACTCTCGATGCTAATTCCTCACTTGGGAAAGGAAACTCCTATGAGCATGGATTCACAGCGCCGCTACTCTCGCCGCGATTTCTTTAAGATCTCCGGCGCAGTCGGACTCGCAGCAGGCTTCGCCGCCACCCTCTCGGCGTGTGCCCCCGATAACAGCGGTTCTTCCGCATCCGGCAGCCAAGCAGCAGCCGGATCTGCCAATAATGATGGCACCATTAACGCAGCAATCTCTTACGAGTTGGGCACCAATGGTTACGACCCAATGTCTACCACCGCAGCCCTGACAGTTGCTGCTAACTGGCATACCCTCGAGGGTCTGACCGAAATCGACCCAGCCACGGGCGAAACTTACGCAGCTTTGGCTAAGGAAATGCCAAAGGCTTCCGGCACCGAGGTAGAGGTCACGCTTCGCGACGGCGCCAAGTTCCACGATGGCAGCGCAGTCACCGCCGATGACGTTGTCTTCTCCTTCGAGCGCGTATTAGATAAGGCCAACAAGAGTCTGTACGCCTCCTTCATTCCATTCATCACCAGTGTTGAGAAGAAGGACGACAAGACTGTCGTCTTCAAGCTCTCCACCGAGACTGGCGTTTTTGCGAGCCGCCTTGCTGTGGTCAAGATCGTTCCTAAGGCAGCTGTTGAGAAGGACGTTGACGCATTCTCCGCTAACCCAATCGGTTCCGGCCCTTACAAGATGACCGACAACGGCGGTACCTCTAAGACCGTGAAGTTCGAGCGCTTCGAGGACTACAACGGCCCTAAGCCAGCTCGCGCAAAGAACATGGTCTGGCAGATCATCCCAGACGCTTCGACCCGTACCAATGCTTTGCAGTCCAAGTCCGTTCAGGCTATCGACTCGGTTCCTTACCTCTCCATCGATCAGCTCAAGGGCACCCACACTGTGGAATCCGTTCAGGGCTTCGGCTTGCTGTTCGCAATGTTCAACAACGACAAGTCCAACCCATTCAGCGACTTGAAGAACCGCCAAGCATTCCTCTACGGCATCGACATGGACAAGGTCATCAAGACCGCTCTGCTCGGCCAAGCAACCGCACCTACCTCCTTCCTCCACAAGGAGCACCCTCAGTACCACGAGGCCAAGGTTGTTTACTCGCACGATGCAGAAAAGGCAAAGGCTTTGTTCAAGGAGACTGGCCTGACCAAGCTGCGCATGCTGTGCACCGACCACGACTGGGTTAAGAAGTGCACCCCATTGATCCAGGAATCCCTGACCGCCTTGGGTATTCAGGTCGACTTCACCGAGAAGAAGTCTTCGGATGTGTACAACACCATCGACGGCAAGCCAGAGGCTTACGACGTTGTGATCGCACCTGGCGACCCATCTGTATTCGGCACCGACCCTGACCTGCTCATGCGCTGGTGGTACTCCGGAGACACCTGGACCGACACCCGTATGCACTGGAAGGGTACCGAGGCTTACACCAAGCTTCAGGAGGTTCTCGACGCAGGCCTTGCGGCTACCAGCGAGTCCGAGCAGAAGAACAAGTGGCACGAGGCTCTCGACATCATCTCCGAGAACGTTCCTCTCTACCCACTGTTACACCGCAAGGCTCCAACCGCGTGGGATGCAAGCACGCTGGTTGACTTCAAGCCGATCTCCCTGACCGGCCTGAGCTTCTCGGGTGTTGGCACCACTCAGTAGCACTCAATCTTCCCCCTAGCTCCCAATCTTTTTCCACACATCGCCTAGAGCGGGTCCTAGGGGGAACCCCGCCACCTTTTATCTCTTTGCCGGTGGCATAAATAGCACAGCCACCGGCAAACATTTTTCGTCCAGCAAGCGCTGAATAAGATATTCCAACCCCCTCAATTGGTTGCACGCAATGTACGTGGTTCAGCGGTTTTAGCTGTAGATAACAGTTCCGATAGTCAGGATTACGCACATGTCTAACCTTCTCCGTCTGATTGGTAGGCGCCTCGTCGCGTTGCCGATCATGATTCTCGGTGTGACGTTCCTCGTATTCTTCATCATGTCCTTCAGCCCAGCCGACCCAGCGCGTTTGGCGCTCGGAGAGACGGCATCGCTTGAAGCTCTCGAAGAGTATCGGGAATCCCACGGCCTTAACGATCCCCTCCTTGTCCGTTATTTCCACTTCCTCGGCGACATGTTGCACGGCGACTTGGGTACCACCACTGGTAACACCCCCGTCACCGACGTTGTAGCCCGCGCATTCCCTATCACCTTGCAGCTGACTATGTGGGGCCTGCTCATCGCAGTTGTCTTCGCCCTCGTCTTCGGCGTTATCGCTGCACTGTACCGCGATCGCTGGCCTGACCAGGTCATCCGTATCGTCTCCATCGCAGCACTTGCTACCCCCTCCTTCTGGTTGGCTATCTTGCTCATCCAGTGGCTGGGTACGATCCCCGGCGCGTGGGGCCTATTCCCGGCCCTTGTTACCGGCTGGACCAAGATGACGGAAAACCCTCAGATCTACTTCAACAACATCTTCCTTCCAGCATTCGCGCTCGGCGTTCCTGTTGCCGGTTCGTTGACTCGTGTTGTGCGTACCGCCATGGTGGAAGAACTCGACAAAGACTATGTCCGTACCGCTATCGGTTCGGGTATTCCGAAGTCAGAAGTTATTTCTCGAAATGTTTTGCGCAATGCTTTGATTACCCCTATTACGGTTCTCGGCCTTCGCGTCGGTTACCTCATGGGTGGTGCCGTGATCATCGAGATCATCTTCAACATCCAGGCTATGGGTCAGCTGATCCTCGACGGTGTGACGCGTAACGACGTCTTCCTCGTCCAGGGCGTCACACTTACCGTGGCCGTGGCCTTCATCATCATTAACATCATCGTTGACATGCTGTACGTGCTCGTCAACCCACGCATCAGGAGCATCTAATGCGACGCAACCTGACAGAAAACCTCGAAACCAAAGCCGGCCACCGCTTTACCGGCCTAAGGTCCCTGCCTGTAGCCTCTAAGATCGCTTTGATCTTCCTCGCTCTCATCGCTGCAATGGCAATCTTTGCGCCATTGATCTCCAGCTATGACCCTCTCGCCTCTTCTACCCCAGTTCAGCCACCAAGTGGTGAGCACTGGTTCGGTACTGACGCCATCGGTCGTGACATTTTCGCTCGTGTCGCCTTCGGCGCCCGTTCCTCACTCGTCATCGGCTTGTGCGCTACCGCAGCAGCTCTCGCGGCTGCCGCTGTTCTGGGCTCCGTTGCTGCTACTGGCGGCAAGGTTGTCTCCGAAGTTTTGATGCGCATTTTGGACATCATTATGTCCTTCCCAGGCATCGCTTTGGCAGCCGTGTTCGTCGCAGTTTTTGGCACCTCGCTTCCTGTGCTGGTGTTTGCCATCGGCTTCCTGTACGTCCCACAGTTGTCTCGTGTGGTTCGCGCTAATATCTTGAGCGAGTTTGGCGAAGACTACGTTGCTGCCGCCAAGGTGATGGGCGCTCGTATTCCTCACATCCTCCTCAAGCACGTTGCACGCAATACAATTGCTCCTATCGCCGTGTTCGCTACCGTGCTGGTTGCAGACGCCATCGTCTTCGAAGCTTCCTTGTCCTTCATTAACGCTGGTGTGAAGCCACCAGAGCCTTCATGGGGCAACATCTTGGCCGACGGCAAGCAGCTTCTGCTCTCCGGTGCATGGTGGCCTACGTTCTTCCCAGGTTTGATGATTCTGCTGACAGTGCTCGCTTTGAACATTCTGTCCGAGGGCCTGACCGATGCCATGGCTTCGCCTCGTATCAAGCGCACCGCAGCTGTTTCCGACAACGATCCTACGATCGACAAGCGCAACACCTTGGGTCATACCACTGAGGAAGAAGCAGCCAAGGCTTTGAACACCTCGCTGGCTAAGCTGCATGATGCGGAAATGTCGGAGGATCGTCGCCTCAATTACACCCGTGGCGAAGAACCTCTGATCGTGGTCAAAGACCTCAGCATTGCGTTCCCTAATGCCCACGGCGATGTCAAGATCGTGGACAAGGTCAACTTCACGGTATCGCCAGGCGAAACCATGGGTCTGGTTGGCGAGTCCGGCTGTGGTAAGTCCTTGATCGCTATGACCATCATGGGTCTGTTGCCTCCAACCGCTGTTATCACCGGTGAGATTCTCTACGGCGGCAAGAACCTGCTGGAAATGTCCGCTGACGAGCGCAACGCACTGCGCGGCCACGACATGGCCATGATCTACCAAGATGCTTTGAGCTCCTTGAACCCCTCAATGCTGATTAGCACTCAGCTCAACCAGCTGATTCGCCGCGGCGGCAAGCGCACTGCAGAAGAGCTTATGGAGCTCGTGGGCTTGGATCCAGTTCGTACCTTGAAGTCTTACCCTCACGAGCTTTCCGGTGGCCAGCGCCAGCGCGTGCTTATCGCTATGGCGTTGACCCGCAACCCTCGCTTGCTCATTGCCGACGAGCCCACCACGGCTCTCGACGTCACCGTGCAGCACCAAGTGGTGGACCTGCTCAACGAGCTACGTGAAAAACTCGGCTTCTCCATGATCTTCGTCAGCCACGACCTAGCACTGGTTGCTAAGCTCGCGCACAAGATCACCGTCATGTACGCAGGTCAGGTTGTCGAGCAGGGTCATACCCGCGAGCTTCTTGCCGATCCACACCACGAATACACCCGCGGCCTCCTCGGCGCTGTGTTGTCCATTGAATCCGGCGCATCTCGCCTCTACCAGGTGCCTGGTACAGTTCCAAGCCCTCGCGAGTTTGTTGCAGGCGACCGCTTCGCACCACGTTCTAGCCACCCACAGCTTGGTCTCAACCAGAAGCCAGTCATGCGTGCTATCGACGGAACGTCCACCCACCGCTGGGCTGCTACCGATGAGCTCCTAGCAGCGATGCAGAGCAAAGGAGAATAGTCATCATGTCGAACCATGTGAAACAGTCTCGAGAACGTCTCACCGGACGCAGCTCCGATGCCCCCCTAATTGAGCTCAAAGACGTCAACGTTATTCACAAGACTCGTACCGGCAAACTGTTTCGCCCCGATACGGTTCACGCCAACAAGAACGTGAACTTCCACGTCGATCGTGGCGAGGTCGTCGGCATTGTGGGCGAATCCGGCTGCGGTAAGTCCACGTTGGCCCGCGTGATGGTTGGTTTGCAAAAGCCAACCAGCGGCGAAGTATTCTTCAATGGAACCAAGATGACCGGCAGCGGCCATCAGCGCAAGGAACTCGGCCGTGCGATCTCCGTGGTGTTCCAGGATCCAGCTACTGCTTTGAACCCTCGTATGACGGTGAAGGAACAGCTCCTTGATCCGCTGCGCGTGCACAAGATCGGCACCGAGGCAGAACGCCTTACCCGCGTGCAGGTGTTGTTAAGCCTCGTTGGTTTGCCGCAATCGGCGCTCGACGTTTTGCCTCGTCAGATTTCTGGTGGTCAGCGCCAGCGTGTTGCTATCGCTCGTGCGTTAGCGCTCGAACCTGATCTCATCATCGCCGACGAGCCCACCTCCGCATTGGACGTCTCCGTTCGCGCCCAGGTGCTCAACCTGCTCTCTGACCTACGCACCGAGCTTGGCCTCGGCTTGGTCTTCATCTCTCACGACATCAACACCGTCCGCTACATTTCAGACCGCATGTGCGTTATGTATAAAGGTGAGATTTTGGAAGAACAACCCACTGAGCAGCTCTTTGCCGCCCCTAAGACGGATTACACTCGCACGTTGCTCGCAGCTACCCCGTCATTCCTCTAAAACTTACGCTTTTGTTGAAAGGATTTTTCCTATCATGTCTTCCATCGTTAAGGGCATCATCCCACCAGTACTCACCCCCATGAAGTCCGATCGCAGCATCGATTTCGAAGCTCTCGAGCGCCTCGTTGAGCACCTCATTGCTGGTGGTGTTGACGGCCTGTTCGCTCTGGGTTCTTCCGGCGAGGTTGCCTTCTTGTCTGACGAAGACCGCGCAACTGTCATCCGCGAAATTGTCCGTATCGCAGCTGGTCGTGTGCCTGTCTACGCCGGTGTGATCGATATGCAGGTCAACCGCATGCTCGGCCACATCAAGGCTGCTGAAGAAGCAGGTGTAGACGCCATCGTTGCCACCGCCCCCTTCTACGCCATCTGCGGACCTGCAGAGGTAGAGGCTCACTTCCGCGCGGTAGCTGCAGCAACGTCTCTTCCTGTCATCGCTTACGATATCCCAGTGTGCGTACACACTAAGCTCTCCCCTGAGCTGCTGGTCAAGTTGGGCTCTGAGGGGGTTCTGGCAGGCGTTAAGGATTCCTCTGGCGACGACGTCTCCTTCCGTCGCCTTGTCATGCTGAACAAGAAGGCAGGTTCCCCACTAACCTTGCTCACCGGCCACGAGGCAGTAGTCGACGGCGCATTCATCGCAGGTGCCGACGGCTGTGTCCCAGGTCTTGGCAACGTCGATCCCGCCGGCTACGTCCGCATGTGGAAGGCTGCGGAGGCCGGCGACTGGGCTACCGTCCAGAAGGAACAAGAACGCCTCGCTGCCCTGTTTGAGATCGTCTTCCAGCCTATCGGCAAGGTTGGCCCAGCAGCAGGTGTCGGGTCCTTCAAGACCGCCCTCGAACTCATGGGTATTTTCTCCTCGAACCTGATGTCCATGCCTTTGGCACCTATCGACGACGCCCCATCCCGCGATGCAATCGCTGAGATTCTGAAGGCCACCGAGGTCCTCTAAAAATCCTTTTCCCTCCCTACTTGTCACTCTCACGATAAGCAAGGGAGGGTTTTGGTTTATCAACTACAACTTGGGTTCTAGGAGCAAAGCGCAGGGTCGCATGTGTACACACCAGAATCGGATCAGGCCCTTGCAAAAACTTGATAAATGCATCGACCTTACTTGCCGAGGCTCCCAGTGTGCACAGATTGTTATAATCCTCGACTTCCTAATCCGCGAAGACCCCGTTCGCCATCAGCTTTGTACTAGCGAACGATGCACCAATGGAGCGCTCCGGCACGGCAACGATTATCTTCTTACGCCCCTGATTGAACAACTTATCCAACGACACAAACATCAGAGCACGCGACTTTCCGGATGCCGGCGGCGCCTTAATCTGCAGATACTGGGCTGCGCGCTCTTCAAAGACGCGGCGCTGCATCTCGCGCATACCCATTCCATCAGTGTTAACTGACGTACCCGACTGTGCATATTCAACGGTGACAACGTTTTCTACCGCCTGACTAAAGCTCTTCGCGCTCACTTCTTCCGCTTAACTTTCGCTCCCACAGCTTCTTCCACTTCAACTGCCTCTTTATACATAGCAAAGAGCATCGACAATCGAGCCTCATCACTTTCGAACGGGCGAGCGGAGTAGAGCTTATCGACGGCATCGTCCACCTCAGCATGCGCTTGCCGTAGATTATCCGGCATTTTATCTGGGTCATAAAGTTCGGCAAGCTTGAATTCACTGTGGTACTCACGAACATCGAGCACTCGGAGAGCGCGCCGTTGTAAGGTCCGCCTTCGTTCGGATCGATAACTCCGGAACAGGAAAGTTGTTGTACACGATCGTATTGGAATATCGGTAGTCAGTCTTCATCTTGCCGCCAACGGCTCGGACCCAAACCATGTGCATCTTCGACGTAAGCAGCGCAAACAGCCAGGGTTCTGCATCGTAAACGGCAAATGCAGCGTCTGAAATCACCGTATCTGGCCCAAGATATCCGATTGGAATGTATTCACGACGTTCTGAAGAGACCCTAGGCACAATAATTGAATTGGTCGGCTTATAAGCCCGCTGCACAAACTCCCCAGGGCGTTGCGCATACTTCACCGTTGATGGTGCTTTACTAGTCAAGCGAAACGCGGCAACTTGCTCGAGCCGCTGCTTGATAAAGGAAATTGCGCATGCTTCCTCTTGTTTGGATTCCGATATCCAGAAGCAATATCGCTCAATACTATTAATAAATTCAGCAGATCCAACAAATCGTTTCACAAATTGTTCCGCTTCAGGATGCTCACCCAGAATCAAGTCTCGCTCCGCCGACGTTAAAGAAAGATGTCCCCCATCCCTCGGCATGCTGCCAAAAGACATTTGCGGGAGATCACCAAACGGCTTCTTACGCCGCTCAACAAAAACATCAGGAGCCGCCGACAAATATCCATTCAAGTGTCCTACTTCTTGCCGTACACCTTCCTTATAAAGGTATTTTTTCCGATTACTTCTGTTTCTAAAACCAACAACAACAACCGTCACACCCGCGTTAAACTTCGCGTTATTTTCCCATTTGAATGATGTATAGGCATATCCGATTTCAATCCCCAGTTCGAAGATCATGGGGAACATCAAGGCAAACATGCTCACCCTGGACTACAGAATTTGTAGAAACAAATGCAAGTGAAGCACGAGAGTTGGCCAGATAGTCTGCCCCCTTCACAAACCAAAGCGCAATGTAGTCCAAATTTTTTGAGTACGGCCGTCCCCCAAATACGTATGAATAATCTTCCCTCTGCCCTTCCGACAGCTTCTTAGCTCCTCCGTACGGGGGTTACCAATCACATAGATTTCGTCTGTTCCATTGTTGGGGCATACCGAACCCCAATCGAGACGCGCAGCGTTCCCTGATCTAATTCGGTCAGTCTCTTTAAGAGGAATCAATGGAATAGAGTTACCAAATTTCTTCCAGAATTCAGTATTCATTTGATGCTTAGCAATCCACATCGAAAGGATTGCAATCTCAACAGCAAAGTCATCGATTTCGATACCGTAAAAATTTTCAATATTTATACGCGAGTCAGACCAAAGCACGCTGTACTTTTGGTCAAGGACTGCCATTCGCTCAAGAATCGAATGCTCCAACCGGCACAACTCTTTATAGGCAATAACAAGGAAATTTCCGGATCCACAAGCCGGATCGAACACTTTGATACTTGCGATACGATCATAAAGTTTGTTCAGGCGCTTAACACTATCGAAGGCTGCATCAAATTCTTCTTTAAGTTCATCAAGGAACAGCGGCTCAATAGTTTTCAGGATATTTGGCACCGAGGTGTAATGCTGCCCCATGTCCGAGCGTTGGCCAGGGGTAACAACCGCTTGGAACATCGAACCAAAAATGTCCGGGTTGATATCTTTCCAGTTCAAAGTACCGAGCTCAATCAGGTGCTGGCGAGCCTTTCCTGTGAATTTTGGAACAGATATGTCAGCTGTTTCGCTAAATAAGCGACCATTGACATATGGGAAGTCCCTCAAATTGGCAGGCTTATCGCCGGCATTAGCAGTATCTAATGCATGGAAAATTGCGATGAGGAAATCACGCATATCGCTGCCATCGGCCTGAGTCTGCGAACCAATTGCAGTCGTAAACACGTCCGGTGCAAAGACGCCGGTATCTTCCGCAAAGAAGCAGAATAAAAGACGAGTAAAGAATACGTTAAGACTGTGAACGCCAGCCTTTCCGTCTGCAAGGTTCGGATTTGCCTCGAGAAGCTCATCGAAGAGCTTGCCCATCTTCTCTGCGGCACGGACATCAGCATGCGAATCGCTGACATACTGGACCTTCTCCATGCCCGCCCACGGAAGGAAGAACGTGAAGTGCTGATCAATCTGACCAATCGGAGTCTTGAGATTCTCCTAGGTCTTCATATCAAGCGCAACAAGCTCTGAGTAATCCGTGGCGATGACGAAGCGCGGAGCGTACCGAGTGACGTGAGCCGCAGTCGACAACCGAACAAGATCATCGAAAGCCTGCCCCGGCTCTGATTCATGGAAGTAAACAACGTTCTTCTGCGCTACTTCTCGCGATGGATCCTGCGCGACATCGAGATTGCCCGACCGCAGTCGCGTAATTGAGGATTTGGCGCGGCCATAGGCCTCAAGCAAATCGAACAAGAACTCGCGATCATATTCGGCACGGCCGCCTAGTTTCGACGTTCGTTCCTCGACTGCGCGCAGGTTCAACTTTGCCATTGTGCCGCCTCTATTCCCATTACCCATTTACCAATATTTGCAGCTCAACTGGGCAAGACCACGATCAAGGGCAACCACAGACAAACCTTCGATAAGCATAACAAGGCTTACTTGGCGTAATGCCGGATTCTCGGAGCCTTCCTGTTCCAAGTCTGGTGCCGACCACAAAGAAGAATATCCTTTAGCAATCAGTCGTCCCCGTTTACGCAAGACTTCGAGGTTATATCCGGCTTCTGCCCCGTCAGCAAAGCATTGAAGCATCTTACCGGTTACTGGAACTCCGTTAATCTTTTCCGCTCATCCAGTGTCTTACGAAGCATCGTTCTGTTTCCAATAGTCTTTAACAAAGCAGTGACTCACGATAAGAGTTATCTGGCGCATTGCGCTCGCAGTCCACCGGGATAACAGCTATCCCAGTAAACTAAGATATCAATCTACCGGGATAAGTCTTATCCCCAATGCATCGAGCGGGAGATTCACAATCTTGGGAGGAGAGACAATACCCACTCCCTTGAAGGAGTTGCGCGACTCCTGCTCCGTTCTGAGGCCGTCGCTTCCTCCCGGATCGAGGGAATCGCTCCCAACTCCGACAAAGTGGCCATGGCGATCCTCGCGCGTGAATCAGATTCCGAAATTCGGGGTTTCAAAGAATCCGCAACAGCTGTCGCCCGCAATGTCGCCATCCTCGACACCATCAATACGGACTTGGCTTACAAAGACGAGCTGGTCCTGGATGACATTGTTGCAATGCAGACTGCGCTCGTTGCAGAAAAGCCTTTACAAGGAGTACGTACTACTCAAAACTGGATTGGCGGGTCTGACTATCACCCCCTCGATGCGGCTTTTGTCCCCCCGCCTCCTGCACAAGTCCCAAGACTCCTCGACGATCTCATTGAATACTTCAACGGGGCAGACCACGCCGCGCTTGTTCAAGCAGCGCTCGTTCATGCACAGTTCGAGACCATCCACCCATTCCCGGATGGGAATGGACGCGTGGGGCGAGCCATGATTCACGCGCTTTTGCAACGCAGAGGGCTCACCGATGCTGCGATTCTCCCCGTCAGTATGGTTCTGGCAACGCTCGGTGACCGTTACGTCGACGGACTCACGAAATTCCGCGAGGGTGACGTGCTGGCATGGATCTCTTTCTTCGTCGAGGCTGCACAAGTCGCCACTACCAAAGCAGCTGAACTTGCGGATAGCGTCGCCGCCCTAGAAGCAGAATGGATGGACAAGGTCAATCACCACCGCACTGCGCAAGGAAGCACGCGCGCATTGAAATCGAATTCGACGGAGTTCCAACTGCTCAAGAAGCTTCCTGCAATGCCTTTGGTCACGGTGCCCATCGTGAAGTCCGAACTGGGGATTTCATCGACAAGCACGGCCCGAGATGCTCTCGATTCACTCACCGACGCTGGCATTCTACGTAAGAAAGTAATCGGTGTGGGCGGGCTTCTCGGTTACTTCGCTGACGACGTTTTCATGTTGGTCGACGATGCTGAACGCCAACTCGCCTCGACGCAGTTTAATACTCGACTTTCCCCTCCGACCGGCCGAGCAGTTCCAGCCCTTCGCGATAAATAAGCAGTAACCAATAGTGGTCACGCACTTCGTTTCCTTGCATAAGGCAAAGCGTCGTGCTGGTGCGACGCTGCAGGAGGGGGCGTCGCAAAGCTCACAAGGGACCGCCACTAAAAGTGACGGTCCCATCATGGCGCAGGTTAGGTGCCCTTGACGTTGAGGATCTGGCGCAGGGTGTGCTTGACCTCGACGAGCTGGGCGGCATCGGCCATCACGCGGTCGATGTCCTTGTAGGCGTCCGGAATCTCATCGACGAACTCGGCGCCGGAACGATAGACGATGCCTTCCATGCGTGCGGCAAGATCCGCCTCGGTGAAGCGGGCCTTGGCCTGGGTGCGAGACATGACGCGGCCGGCGCCGTGCGGCGCAGACTTGAGGCCCGGCGCGTAGCCCTTGCCTTCCACGACGTAGCTAGCGGTGCCCATCGAGCCGGGGATGAGGCCGCGGTTGCCTTCGTCCGCCTTGATGGCGCCCTTGCGTGTGAGCCACACGTTCTTACCGTAGTGGTTCTCACGCTGGGTGTAGTTGTGGTGGCAGTTGATGCGCTCGAGCTCGAGGGTCTCGCGATCCGCGCCGGACCAGGTGGCGACGCAGTCGAGGAAGCGGTCCATCATCTCATCGCGGTTGAGCAGCGCAAAGTGCTGTGCCCAGTGGAGATCCGCAATGTAGGAGTCGAACTCGGGCGTACCCTCGACGAGGTAGGCCAGGTCCTTGTCCGCGAGCTGGATCCAGTGCTTCTCGCAGTGGCGCTGCGCGGCCTTGATGTGCTTCTGTGCAATCTTGTTACCCACGCCGCGCGAGCCAGAATGCAGAAACAGCCAGACGCGGTCATCTTCGTCGAGACACAGCTCGATGAAGTGGTTGCCGCCGCCCAAGCTGCCCAGCTGCTGACGCCAGTTTTTGGAGTGGCCGAGATCCACGCCGGTGTCCTGGGCCAACTGCGCGAGCTCGCGTGTGCGGGCCTCGGTGCGCGGGTCCATGATCCAGCCGTTGTAGTTTCCGGGCGAGAGCGGAATGGAATCTTCGACCGCGGTGCGCAGGTCCTCGAGAGCGAAGTCCTGGATATCCGCGTGCGTGAGGTGGGTCCGCACGGCGATCATGCCGCAGCCGATGTCCACGCCGACAGCCGCCGGGATGACGGCGCGCAGCGTGCCGAAGACGGTGCCGACCGAAGAGCCTTTGCCAAAGTGGGCATCAGGCATGAGCGCCACGTGTGGGTAGACGAAGGGCAGGTCAGCGACGAGTTGTGCCTGCGCCACCGTCTTGTCTTCAACAATGGAGGCGAAGTTGTGCAGGCGCATAAGAGAGCCTTTCTCTGCGTTTGCGTAACGCAGTTCGTGAGAAAGGGCCTGCTTGGGCGGCTGACTTGTGAGTTGTGCGCGGGTCGCGCGGCTCGCACCAACGTCCGAGATAAGCAGGGCCGCTTTCCCGGGAAATGGTCAAGTCAGCCTGTTAGAAGAGTTGCTTAAAGAGGCGTCCTAGCGGCTGATTGTTATGGGTCATCATCGCGGTTCGCCTCCTTTATGCTTTCTTGTTCTTCTTTCGGGCTATTAGTGCTGCGTGTGCGCCTACACGATGTGCGCGATTTCTACATGCGATTGATGATGCAAGGAAATTCACCCCGCCACGAAAACGAGGATGCTTGGTGGAAGATTCTTGTTCCCGCTGCAGTAATCGGGGTCGGAGTTGCCCTTTTGCCGATCATTGCGGGATCTTCCTCGATTAGTGCGCACTCACCAGAGTCTCAAACGCCGACTGCTGCTAAATCTGAAGTACCAAAAGAGACATCGAATAAAGCGGTGCCCGAAAAGAAAATGCTCGCAGCAACTGGTGCAAGCGTTATGGGACTGGTTCTCGCTGCATCGTTGTTGATGCTTCTTGGATTAGTTTTGGTATTAAAGCGTCGCAAAGAAAGCTAGCTTCGTAGTTTGGCTTGAATTATAAGTTGTAGAAAAGCAAGGACCTCACATCATGAACTAGCCCCCGGAAGTTGGACTGGTTTAATTCTAGATGGTCAGGCCCTTGAACCGTTGTTGAAGCCGTGCGCTGTTATACCAGAAGATGTAATCATCTACGACCCTATAAAACTCATCAACACTGGCGAAGTACTCGCCGTAGTACATTTCGGTCTTGAGATGACCGAAGAAGTTCTTTCATCACCACGTTGTCGTAACAGTTGACCTCACGCGACATCGACTGCACACCACCAATAGACTCAATTAACTAACGCCAACTGGAATGCTGGTACTAGAACCCTTGGTCAGTGTGCACCATCAATCCTTTGCCATGTTTATGCCACGTGATCGCATTCTTTAACGAAGTAGACATCAACTTCGTTGACGGGGATGTCGACAACTCGTGTGCCAGAATACTCCGGTCGCTTAAATCCATGATCTATGAAAGATAAACCCTTGATGCCAGCCACCTAAAAACTCGGTGACATCACTAACACATACTGTGTTGGGTTGTTCTGGCGTGACGTTGCAGTCCAAGAGTTTGTAGACGAGCTTGTGGTTTATCTCCCAACCTCGTTGACGCAAGTTCACTGTGGACCCGACGGTAGCCACAGTAGTGCTTCATCTTCAAATACAGCCGTGATGACGTCCCTTAAGCTCGGCATGTACGTCTGGCTAGTCTAGGCGTTGCTGGTGGTAGAAGTACGTCGACCTTGCTAAGCCTGCTGCTTCTAATAGATCATCGAGTCGATGCTCTGATGTGAGGATGACGATGACTTTGGTCTTTAGCCTCGCCGTTGGTTTTTCAAGTCCCGCAATTTTTTTAGGTAGGCATTTTCCGCCCGAAGTTTCTCCACAAGACATAGCCTGCCATGGAGAAGTCGGTGATGGTACAGACTACGAACTGGGGCGCGCCGGACCCCAATCCGACGTGCCGCAGCCGTAAAACCCAAGTCTTGCTCACATAGGCCAACGAGCTGTTCTCGTTGTTCCTCTGACAGAGAACTTCGTGTGCTCAAAAGAAACACCCCCTATTAGTCGGTGTCTGATTTCTCAGTCCAACTAAAGGGGAGCAGTTCAAACCCGATTTGCGGACGCGACCAATCTTCCACCATACGCACGACGCTATCCGTGCTCACGTGACGGTTGTGATGGCGGCTTTAGCCATGCCAAACCACATATACCTCACAAGTGGTGTGACCGCGCCGAAACTAGTGGAGCGTCTTAAAAGTCTGTGCCACGCCGCCGTTGATACCGGCACCGGCACACACTGCTATGACATCCCACCCGAGATCAACGAAGAAACCGCGAGCCTCATCGCCACAATCCTTGAGGCTTAAGCCGAAACTCGCGGACTAAACCAAATTGTGAAAGTCAGGGGTACTTCTTCTTAGCTAGCATAGGAAACATCCTTCCGTTACTTCCTACCCTCTATCAAACTCGGGCTAGCTCAACCCTCTTGAAACGGGACGCTTGCTTCCGAGGTCAAACCCCGGTAAGATCATAAACGAGTGGCGGCGTTGCAACACACGTTTCGCGCTAATTCCGGTGGCCAAATCGCTTTAAGTGATTTGGCCACTGAGCATATCACGAGGACGCTCATACTTATTGCTTATCTCGACGAATTTGGACACCAAGGCCCCTACATCCGCCACGCTCATCCGAAGTTCAACACCCATCCTTGTTTTGGCTACGCAGGATACATTTTGCCTGCTGAGAACGTCCGCAAGATGGGCGGCTACTTCAAATATATTAAGGAAAATCTCCTCGCCTGGGAGCTGTCGCGATCAGAAGTTCCTGCAGATCAGTGGGAAAAGAAGGGTTCCGCGCTTCTCACGTCCAATAATTTCCGAAACTATGAGGACGAGATGGTGCCGGCTCTGCGCCGCATCTATGGCAAACTCGGGAAGCTCGAGGGGCAACTCTTCTTTTACGGACAGCAGAAGCCGGTCGGTCCCGTAAGCGAAACCCACGAGACGTCGCAGGACCGAGAAAGCCACTGCTTGATCCAAGCAATCAACCGACTAGGAACGATTGCTCACGATCGTAACGAGAAGATGCTTGTCATCATGGACGCAACAGATACGGATAACCGCGAACGCGCCGTTGCGACTTTGGGCGCCACGATTTACACGCGTAACAACTCGACAAACAAAAGCATTATCGAAGTGCCCCTCCAAACTGAGAGCCATCTCTACAACACCGTGCAGCTCGCGGATTGGACGTGTGCTCTACTCGGACGATTGACGGATTATCATTTCGCTGAGTATTCAGACTTTTCGTGGGCCGTCGATGTCGGCCGCGACATTTTCAATCGTGCTAAGCCAACAGAAAATTCAATCATCTGGTCAAACGCCACATCGATGCATTCTCGTTGTTTTCCCAATGGGCTCGTCGTGGCACAACGCTTTTGGGAAAGGGAGCAGCGCAAAGAAGTCCGAGACGCCAGGAACAAGGAAAAGAACTCCCAGATGTTTCAACGGCTTATCGACGCTGGCTCTGACGAGCTCAAAGCCAAACTGGAACAAATCCGACATGGCTCACCCGATACCAGCAACGATAGAAAAACCATAGGGTGACCACAGTTTTTGTGGTAGCGGCTCTTTGGCAAGAGCCCTAGGAGACTGCTGAAGAATTGGTTGGGATGGGTCTTATTCCGGCATTTGTTCGGGACAAGGCCCGTTTCGGGTTAGGGATATCGCATCCGGTCTGGGTGCGGGTTAGTCCTAAGGCTAGGAGCCGGTTGAGGTTTAGCTCGGTGGCTCTCAGATGAAGCCAAGCATCGTTTTTGACGGTGCCGATGTAGCGCAAACGCCTCACTCCGCGAGTCAGCCATGCGACCTGACTTTCACAACAAATCCGAGGTTTTCTCAGTCGTAGCACTATGGCCTAGGGTTATGCTGTGCTGGAAGGGGCGTTTTCACGGACTAAGGCCGTGGTAGACAGGGCCGGCAGGATCGAAGTTCTCAAACACTTCGGTACCGCCCACAATGGCTTGTCGTTGGATCATCTCATCGACCAAGCCGAAGATTTCCTTGATACACATGCCCAGCTAACATTGGATATCGGTGTTGAACCACCGGCACGGTCTCGTCCACGTATGGGGGATATCAGCAACTATCACAACACGGCTAACTCAGACCAAAGCGCCCTCGATTTCACCACTACAGGTGCATCGACTACCGATAGTTCTAGGGCACATTCTAGTTCACCGGCTGCTCGCAGTCCCCAGGTTGTTGCCTGACCAGCATGCCTTGTCTGGGATGTCCTTGACGGTGTTTACCGCAAGCTTGGGTTTGATGAAATCAGTGATCCCCGCATCATCGGCGAATTAGGACGGGTGCCGATGCACTACAACACGGTCTACAACAGCTTTAAAAGGTGCATCGAACACGACTACTACCAGCACACTTCCCGTCAATGTCACGCCTATGTTCGCCAGCACCACCACGTGACTATGGTCCTCTATGACGTGACGACACTGTATTTCGAAACCCCGAAGGAAGACGAGCTCCGCGCAATCGGGATGCGTAAAAAACGCCGCGTTGACCCACAGATCATTGTTGGCCTAGTCACCGACAACAATGGTTTCCCACTCCACATCGACTTCTTCCACGGGCGTACGGCAGAGACCACCACGCTTATCCCGATGATGCCCACGTACCAACACGCCCACGATCTACAGGGCCTTACTGTGGTTGCAGACGCTGCGATGTTATCGGCTAGGAACTTGGATGCACTCGATGCTGCTGGCATTGACTACATCGTCGCCGACCGGTTGAAGAAAGCCCCGCACATGGTCACGATGAGCGATGATGACCTGGAAGAATGGTCGAAACGCACCGACACCTACGAAGTCGTGGAATCTACTAAGGCCATGGGTCCGAAAGATGCTCCTAGGAGCAGTTGTCTGGTCGAGATGTCATTATTTTTACCACGAGCTCTACCACATCAAAAACGCCTTGATGTTGTCAAAGAGATACTTTCTTCATACTCAATAGCAGCGGATGACTCCCTTTGTTTCGGCCACGTTTCTATGCAACTAGGAAAGCCACAAGGCTGCGCACAGATCGACTCGACGACCATTCTGTGCCTCCCTGGAAATCCAGTGAGCTCGCCAGTCTTCCCACGTCCTCGTCCTCGTGGGATGCTCTTCAGGTCGAAGATCATAGTGGCCTCCCAGCATCTGGGGCACGGGAAAATTTTGTACCGGTGTTTTTGAGTCTCACGCCGCATGCTCAAATTACCGCTGCCCCCCTTTGCTTCGCATTTTGATTAGTATCATAATTCGTACCAACGCATTAGCTCGGATACCTGCGGATTCTTGTCCGACCGCAGTGTCTGTTATTCTCTTCCGCCCATAAGCCCCCGCTTCCTCATATCACTAGGAGTAAATTCATGAAATTCTTGCGAATCACTGCCGCTATGTGTTGCATAGCACTGGCAACAGGTTGCTCACCTGCACCCCGATCCACTGACCAGACTCACGTCCATATCTTTGGAGCAGCGTCTTCTCGGGTGATCAATGATGATCTCGCAGCATTGATCAAAGATGAGAATCTGAATGTGATGCTCGATTTTGTCAACGCTGGCTCATCAACGCTCGTCCAGCAGCTGCACGATCAGGCACCGGGTGATGTTTTTATTTCAGCTGATCAACGCAGTATGGATGCAGCTGTTGCTCAAGGGAGCGTCAGCGACCCCATTGCTATTGCCCGCAACCATATGGTGATGGTCGTTCCAAAACAGAACCGTGCAGGTATCACGAGTATTCACAACATCGACGACGCCAAAGTTGTGCTCTGTGATAAACAAGTGCCCTGCGGGAAGATTAGCCAGGAGCTTCTACGTGCTAACCATCTCTCATTGTCGCCGGTATCTCTAGAAAATTCAGTGTCTGATGTTTTGGGCAAGGTCGTCTCAGGTGAAGCAGACGCAGGGTGGGTGTACCGTACGGATGCAATTGCTGCTAAGGATTCGGTGACAATAGTAGACATCCCAGAATCGGATAGTTATGCTAACACTCTATATGCAGCAGTAGTAACTCATTCAGAGCACCCCGACGAGGCTCGCCGTATCACTGAGCTTTTGGCCTCCAAGAATATGGCACCGATATGGCGAGATCATGGTTTTATCGCTCTACAGTAGCTTCTTATCTACAACATTTTAACCGAATCCGTCCCCCTGCTGTTAGAGTCGTTTTAGTCTTGTTTACTACGTTCTGAGTGAATCACGAAATGCTAGGTTGATATCTTCATGCTTTCTGCGCATAATCCCAGCCCTCGCTCGGCCGTTCCTTCCGTACAACTTCCTTCTTATGAACTTGTAGATGAATTCGGACGTCAAGCCACTGATCTGCGTGTATCACTCACGGATAAATGTAATCTCCGGTGTACTTATTGCATGCCAGAAGAGGGCTTGCATTGGATGCCAACCCCAGATGTATTGACAGATGACGAGGTCATTCGGCTAGTTACTATCGCTGTGACTCGACTTAGTGTGCGTTCCATTCGTTTTACTGGCGGCGAGCCATTGTTACGGAAGTCCTTGGAAGACATTATTTCTGCCACCAGTTCTTTAACAGCTTCTGATGGATCGCGTCCTAGTATCGCACTAACGACCAATGGTCTTGGACTAGATAAGCGGATGCACGCATTAGTCGAAGCAGGACTTGATCGAATCAACATTTCCTTGGATTCTTTACATCCTCAAACATATTTCTCACTTAGCAGGCGAGATCGACTAGACAGTGTCTTAGCAGGAATAGATGCTGCCATTGCGAGCGGTATTTCGCCCATCAAGATCAACACGGTGATTATGCCAGGTATTAACGAAGATGAGATTGTTCCTCTTGCCAAGTTCTGTTTATCGCGTGGACTCCAGCTACGTTTCATCGAGCAAATGCCCATTGGTGCAGGTCGCAATTGGGATAAAAAAGAAATGATCACTGCCGAAGACATTATCGGCGCTTTATCTAAAGAAATATCGCTCACGGCGTCCTCACAACCACGCGGCCATGCACCGGCAGAGCTGTGGAAGGCATCCTACGATGATTTCCATGGGCACATCGGTGTGATTGCCGCGGTAACAAAGCCGTTCTGTGCTGGCTGTGATCGCACTCGTTTGACGGCCGACGGTGCGGTACGCAATTGTTTGTTCGCCAACGAGGAAGTCTCGTTACGTGATCTCATGCGTCATGGTGCAACTGACGATGATATTGTGGCGGCGTGGCGGCTGAATGCTTGGGATAAAAAACGCGGTCATGGAATTAACCAGACAGACTTCATCCAACCTACACGCACGATGTCTGCTATCGGCGGTTAATTAGCTTCTCACTAAGGACTCATGATGATGATCACCCCTACAGAGCACCGTGATGCATGTATCGAGCTAGCGACTACTGCAGTAACGCGTCGACGTACTCAAAAGTTCCGCGTGCAAGACTGTAATACCGTAGCTACTCTCCCTGTTTTAGCTTCAGACGTTGAAGCTCAACTCCCGATTCCACCGATGAATAACTCGGCAATGGATGGTTTTCTAGTTCACACCCAGGATCTTCGTGGCTCTGGTCCTTGGACATTGCCTGTGGCAGGTGATGTTCCTGCTGGTGCACCTCCAGTCGAGGTGCCAGCTGGGCATGCTGTGAGAATCATGACTGGTTCAGCCATCATCGGTTCCGGTTTGACCGTCGTACCGGTGGAAAAGACTGATATACCTGCCGGCCCTATAGAATGCCCGCAGTACGTCACGATTGACAGCTCGGTGCCTTCCGAAGAGGAAAATATTCGTTACCGTGGAGAAAACGTTGGGGTCGGTGATCGCATTGCTTCCGCGCATTCGCTTATCGACGCAGGCACGCTGGCAGCCTTGATATCGGGAGGTGTCCACGAAGTAGAGGTTTTCCCAACGGTACGGGTGACCGTCATTGCTACGGGTAACGAATTAACTGATCCCACCTGCTCTGATACGTTAGATGAGTCTCAGATTCCGGATTCCAACTCATCAATGTTGGCTCACATGGTTAACGACACTCGCCTTGCCACAGCGCGCGTGTTAAGGGTCTCTGATGATCCGGACGCGTTCTCCCTCGCGGTAGCAGAGGCTGCTGCTACTTCAGATCTCATCATTACCAGTGGCGGAATCTCAGCAGGTGCTTTTGACGTCGTTAAAGAATCGCTTTCCAGTGATCGCACTCAAGAAACCTCTTCTATGTGGTTCGGAAAAGTGTTGATGAAACCCGGTAAACCTCAAGGTAGAGGGACTGTGGGCAATGCCATCGTAATTTGCCTACCTGGAAATCCGGTGAGTTCTTTCGTGTCATTCCATTTGTTCGCTCGACCTGTCATTCAGACATTATCTGGGATGCAACCGCAGCCTCTCACGTCGTTTCAGGCTCCAATCACAGGGACACTTCCGCTCGCTCAGGATAGAGACATTTTTGTGCCGGCTATTTTCGATTTACACAAAAGTGCTTCCGTCACTCCAGTTCCCTACGCTTCACATTTCGTTGGTTCGCTCGCAGGTGTTAATGCCTTCATTCATGTCCCTGTAGCTTCTGATCAAGGACCGAAAATTATTCCACTTAATTTCTAGGAGAAAATATGTTTACTCACCTTAATGATGCCGGAACCGCTTATATGGTTGATGTCACTCAGAAACAGCCCACTGTCCGAAGTGCAACAGCTCAAGGTGAGGTCATTTGCTCGCAGGCAATCCTCGAGGCTTTGATTTCTGGAACCGTTCCCAAAGGGGATGTACTAGCGTGCGCACGTATTGCTGGTATTTCTGCAGCAAAGCAAGTTCCTCAGTTACTTCCCTTAGCTCATACCATTGGGGTCCATGGTTGTGAAGTGAACATTGCAATCGAAAACAACCGGGTTGCTTTGGAGGCAACGGTGCGTACGGCAGACCGTACTGGAGTAGAAATGGAAGCGTTAACAGCAGTTACTGTCGCAGCTTTGACCATCATCGACATGGTGAAGGGGGTCGATCGTAGTGCCTATATCGGAAAGTGCGGCATCGTGGCTAAGTCAGGAGGCCGATCAGGTGATTGGTCTCGCGAACTCTGACAAACCTGCGGTTTCCATCATCATTCTTGCCGGCGGACATAGCCGCCGTATGGGAAGTGACAAAGCTCAAGTTAGGGTCAATGACGAACGGCTTATCGACATGTGCATTCGTGAAGTGCAGACAATAGGTTATGAGCCGATCGTTGTTTCTGGTGCTGATCTCACTCTGCCCCACCATATTCGTCAAGTATCCGAGTATCCAGCTTTTGGTGGCCCAGTAGCAGGGATTGCTGCAGGAGTGGACTCCCTATCGTGCGCATCGGGTTATATCGGCATTGTGGCAGTCGATGCCCCCTTGAGTCCGAAAGAGTGCCCGCAGTTAGTTTCAGTACTCAACAATAACCCCGACGTCGATGTGGCTTATGGGCTATACAAGGGGCATATTCAACCGCTTCTCACGATATGGAGGAACGCTGCGCTACGTCGCTGTTTGGCTGCCTTTGATTCACCTAGAGATCAAGCTGCGAAGGCGCTACTACGTACGCCTTCGCTGTGCTCTCTTGGAGTACCGGTGGGTATTGCTACGCGTGACTACGATACTCCCGCCGAGTTACAAGAACTTGGCAGCATTAGTCTTCAGTAGCCCGTAGCCCTTCAAAGATATTGGGGATTACGGGACCAATGACCGACCAAGTATCTTTGATTCCACCTTGAGAACTTGGCGCGTTAATAATCAAAGCAGCTTGTTCGTCTCTACTGGTTACTCCTACGAGTCCACGAGAAAGACCAGCCAGTGGGGTATTCTGACTCCCACGAACCACGATTTGTTGTTCAAGTCCCTCAAATCGAGTCTGAATAAACTCAGCGGAAGCTTCTGGGGTTTGATTCTTAGTTCTTATCCCAGTTCCACCGACAGTGATAATGACGTGGGCGCCGGATTCAATCGCACGGGTGAGTGCGTTCACCACACTGGTATATCCTTCTGGAATCACCTCATCCATCACGACGTCCATTGGGTATGACGCAGCAGGAGAATTTACTAGGGTGTGCAGCAACGCCGATGCTTTATTGGGTCGTTGGGAGGTAAAAATTCGATCCGATACGACAATAAAAGCCGCTGTGATAGCACATGAAGACATAGGTGGTCCTTTCTTCTCAAGGTTCGCGTGATAGATAAATCACATAGGTTTAATGGTGCATAAATTTCGTTTGACCACTCAACATAGTTAAAATCATCCTAAGGTCTACGGCTACTTGACTTTGTTTGTGACCCACGCCAACCCCCTATCTTTTGCACACTATGCACGTTTCTTTGAACACTCGGCAAAAGAATCTCATTCGGAAAGTACACCATGAGTCACAATCCCCTTCATGATCCCGCTACAACGCCTCACAGTCAGCGTTTACCAATGGGATCAAAATCTGTTCTCATTTTCTCAACATTATCTTTTACGATGATGTTCGCTGTATGGCTCATGTTCGGAATCTTGGGCACACCTATCCAAAAGGAATTCAACCTCAGCGATACTCAACTGTCATGGGTACTAGCGGTGGCTATCTTAAATGGTTCCATGTGGCGACTTCCTGCTGGCATCCTCGCCGATAAAATCGGCGGCCGAAAAGTCATGCTGGGAATTACGCTCTTTTCCGCACTCGCCTCTCTTGGTGTAGCTTTTGCCCAGAATTACACCATGATCCTCTGCCTAGCCTTCCTCGTAGGTTTTTGTGGCAACTCCTTTACTGCTGGCGCAGCATGGACCTCAGCATGGTACCCTAAGAACAAACAGGGCCTCGCCTTGGGTGTGTTCGGCGCCGGTAACGTTGGTGCGTCCGTCACAAAGTTTATTGGTCCTGTCATTATCGCTAGCACAGCTGGGGCAACGTATCTTGGCTTCATTCCTGCTGGTTGGCGCCTCATTCCTATCATTTACAGCGTGCTGCTGCTGATCATCGCTGTCTTGATGATGCTCTGCACTCCTCGTACTGATCGCATATCTGCATCTCATCGAACATTGGCGGATATGCTGACACCTTTGAAGCAAATTCGCGTCTGGCGTTTTAGCCTCTATTACGTCGTGATGTTCGGTGCCTATGTGGCTTTATCTGCAACGTTGCCTAAGTACTATATTTCGAACTACGAGGCGACGTTGGCTGTCGCAGGCTTGCTTACCGCAATCTTTATCTTCCCAGCTTCACTTCTTCGCCCAGTCGGCGGCTGGTTTGCTGATAAATATGGTGCACGACGCGCAATGTATAAAACGTTTGCTGTGATGGCAGCGGTTTCTGGGTTGTTGATCCTCCCCCAGAGCTTTATCAACATTTATTTCTTTACCCTGTTGATTTTTGTACTTGGGTGCGCAATGGGCATCGGCAAAGCTGCTGTTTACAAGCATATTCCAGAATATTTCCCTCACGACGTAGGGGCGGTAGGCGGACTAGTAGGAATGCTCGGCGGCTTAGGCGGCTTCTTCCTTCCTCCACTTTTTGCTTATACAAAGGCATGGACTGGGTGGTCCACGAGTCCTTTTATCGTTCTCTTTGTTTTGGTTGTTGGATCTGCATTATGGATGCATTTCTCTATTCTTCGGATACGTCCGGAGGTAGATTCACACACCGACGAGAATTCCAAGAAGGTTTATCAACATTAGGAATTTAATCTCAATGACTGGCCACACACTCACATATGAGTGTGTGGCCAGTCACATATCCAGTATCACAATATACTGGGGTTAAGTAAAGAAAAGTGTGTCCCGATCCCATGATCACCGCAGGAAAACCCCACTCAATACCGAGTTTCATGCCACCACTGCGCTATGCATCCGTGGTGGTGTTTTTCGGTGAAGAAGAACAACACCACTACTAAAGAAACCACTAGGCACACTCTGCACCACCGACTACACAAAACTGCTGGCCACCATCCAACGATGCACCGTTCACCCACAACGTCGCATTAGACACCTAACCACCTCCAGGCCACGAACCAAGGCCGACAAAGCACCTCTTCAACGACTTCCTAAATGAGAAAACCATCTACAAACCGGAACAACATCCCAAGGCAAACTGTGGGAATGGGCGCACTCGCCAAAGTCACAGCTCTCACCCAACCAGACGAGAACAAAGCAGACCAGGAAACAGGCCGACGAGCTTTCTATGACAACGCTATCTCAACCGAGTACAGTCACAGCGTTGGAATCAAAAAAGGCACCGTCGGCTAGCCCCCACCTCCTTATGCCCGCCACGCCGAGCAGACACACTTTTCTTTACTTAACCCGCACACTGTGACAGAAACCATATCCATACACTTGCAACCTGTCACCTGACGCTCCTTTCAGTTACCTGCGGTTATTGATTTTTCCGAAAAAAAATCAGGAAATAATCACCTCAACTGACGTTATAGAGTTTTTATTTTTGATCACATATATGTAACTATCATTTCATGCAGACATATCTGTAGCCGGAGACACTGCACACCTTAATATGTAATCCAAGTCTCGTGTTATCACGACGAGAAAGAAAAAACTTATGGCAACCGCCAATATTTCTGGGCGCGTTCTTACAAACTGGAATCCAGAAGATTCAAACTCTTGGGACTCAAAAATTGCGTGGCGCACACTAGCGATCACCACTTATTCTCTATTCATTGGTTTTGCGACGTGGTACTTGGTTTCGGCCATCGCGCCTCAGCTCAATCAAATTGGCTTTAACTTCTCAAAATCGCAACTCTACTGGCTGTCATCAGCATCTGGCTTATCAGCTGGTTTTTCCCGCCTAGCCTTTATGTTCTTGCCTCCGATCATCGGAACAAGAAAAATGGTGACCTTCTCTTCCTTCATCCTAGCGCTACCTATGCTGGGATGGTTCTTCGCTGTCATTAACCCCAATACTCCATACTGGTGGATGCTGGTTCTCTCGGTCGCTGGCGGTTTAGGCGGCGGTATCTTCTCCGGTTACATGCCATCGACCGGTTACTTCTTCCCCAAAGCTAAGTCAGGAACCGCTCTCGGTTTACAAGCCGGAATCGGTAACTTCGGTGTTTCTTTCATCCAACTTGTCGCACCGCTGCTCATGGGCCTGTCTCTTTGGGGAGTCAGCGTCAATCCACAATTACGTACCGACGGTAGCGAGATATTTGTTCATACACCTGCTATCTTCATGGTTCCTTGGACAATTCTTGCCGGTGTCCTTGCGTGGATTTACTTAAAGGATGTTCCCGTCAAAGCAAATTTCCGCCAGCAAATGGATATTTTTGGCAACTCCAACACATGGGTCATGACGCTGATTTACCTCGCAACATTCGGTGCATTCTCCGGCTTTGCCGCCCAATTCGCGTTGATGGTCAACAATATTTACGGCGTTAACTCTTCTCTCGCAGAAACATTCGCTGTAGAAGACTTGCCTAAGGGCGCCACCTTCGCCTTCCTTGGCCCACTCATTTCTGCAGCGGTCCGCGCTGCTTGGGGTCCGCTATGCGACCGCTTCGGCGGTGCAGTATGGACGCTTATTTCCTGCATTGGTATGGCAGTTTCTACTGCTGTAGCTGCGTTGTTCCTCCACCCCACAGATCCTAGCCAGTTCTGGTATTTCCTCGCAGCTATGCTCACGATGTTCTTCTTTACTGGTTTGGGGAATGCTGGAACCTTTAAACAGATGCCTATGATTTTCCCCCGTCGTCAAGCAGGCGGAGTGATTGGCTGGACCGCCGCTATCGCAGCATTCGGCCCATTCGTCGTAGGTGTTTTGGTTTCCTCATTCGGAGCTCCAGTCTTTTATTGGGGCTGTGTCGTATTCTTCGCACTTTGTGCAGTTCTAACTTGGGTCTTCTACGCACGCCCGAATGCGCCTTTCCCTGGTTAAACATTTTTCATTCTCACCCATAGAAAATAAGGAATACAGATGACTGACCAGAACTCAGTTAATCCCCTCTTTAATCTTGGCAGCTACGTGCGCAGAGGAGAAACCGGCAAGGAAGGACAACAAATCTTCCTTAAGGGTGGTCGCCAAGCAGACGTTTTCTACCGTAACCGCTGGGCTTTCGACAAAATGGTTCGCTCTACCCACGGCGTCAACTGCACCGGTTCTTGCTCGTGGAAAGTCTACGTAAAAGACGGAGTGATCACATGGGAGTCTCAGGCCGTTGATTACCCCACAACAGCTCCAGACATGCCTGATTATGAACCACGCGGTTGTCCCCGTGGAGCTTCATTTTCTTGGTACACTTACTCGCCTACTCGCGTGCGCTACCCTTACGCTCGAGGCGTTTTGGTCGACATGTACCGCGAGGCCAAAGCGCGTCTTGGCGACCCAGTACTGGCGTGGAAAGAGATACAAGAGACTCCCGAAAAACGCGAAGCTTACATATCTCAGCGCGGTAAGGGCGGGCTCATCCGTATTCCTTATGAAGAAGCCATCGAGATGGCTTCCGCAGCCCATGTTTATACCATTCGGCAGTACGGACCTGATCGCATTGCCGGTTTTACGGTTATCCCTGCGATGTCCCAAGTCTCTTATGGCGCCGGCACACGATTCTTGCAGAACATCGGCGGCGTAGCACTATCGTTCTACGACTGGTACGCAGACCTCCCACCAGCATCTCCACAAACCTTCGGCGATCAAACAGATGTCCCTGAATCCGGTGACTGGTTTAACTCAGCCTATTTGATGATGTGGGGATCTAATATCCCTGTGACCCGTACACCAGACGCTCACTTTATGGCTGAGGTGCGTTACAAGGGAACCAAAATCGTTACCGTTTCCCCTGATTTTGCGGATAACACCAAGTTTGCTGATGAATGGCTTCGTATTGAGCCAGGCACCGACGCTGCCCTCGCATTCGCTATGGGCCATGTCATTCTTAAAGAATTCCACGTAGGTAAACAAGAGCCTTACTTTTTGGATTACATGCGTAAGTTCACCGACTCTGGGTTCCTGATCACTCTGGATCGACGAGAAGACGGTACTTATACCCCTGGTAAGTTTCTCACTGCTTCGAATGTCTCTGAGCCGGCACTCAATACTTCTGAGAATGCAACGCACCGTTATCTGATGATGGAACGTGATGGGCGCGTGATCGATCCTGGTGGCACTGTGGCTGACCACTGGGGCGAGGCCGGAGAAGGTAAGTGGAACCTATCTCTCGACGGTGTAGATCCGGTCATGTCGATCGCAGACACCGATCAATTCACAACTGCAGAGGTCCTATTCCCCCGCTTTGATCTTGATGCCTCACCAGAAGACATCAATGGTTCTGGACCAATCGGTGCAGGTGTGGTTCATCGTGGTGTGCCAGTACGTAACGTTGATGGCAAGCTTGTCACCACCGTGTTTGATATCATGCTGGCTCACTACGGTGTCAACCGCGAAGAGCTCCAGCTGCCAGGATCATGGCCAGCATCCTACGAGGATGCTTCAGAGGTGGGTACTCCAGCATGGCAAGAAGCTATCACTGGTGTGCCGATGGCTGCGGCTATTCGTGTAGGCCGTGAGTTTGCGCAAAGCGCTGCAGATTCTCGTGGTCGGTCCCAGATTCTTATGGGCGCCGGTGTGAACCACTACTTCCACGCAGACAATATCTACCGTACTTTCCTAGCACTGACGAGTATGTGCGGTACACAAGGTGTTAACGGTGGCGGCTGGGCTCACTATGTGGGTCAGGAAAAGCTCCGTCCTATGAACGGATGGCAGCAATACGCCATGGCCACAGACTGGGTACGCCCACCTCGCCAGATGATCACTACTGGCTTCTTCTACTTCGGTACTGAACAGTGGCGTTATGACAACTCACATGCGTCTCGATTGGGTTCCCCTCTCGCATCTCGCAATGTGATTGGTGACAAGATGCTCTCGGACACCATGGTGGAATCGATGAAACGTGGTTGGATGCCTTCCTATCCGCAGTTCAACCGCAATCCGCTTTTGCTTGCCGACGAAGCCAAGGCAGCAGGCAAAGAGGTATCCGATTATGTTGCGGACCAGCTCGAATCCGGCGAGATGAAGTTTGCTTACGAAGACCCGTCAGCACCTGAAAACTGGCCTCGTATTCTCCTCAACTGGCGTACCAATTTGATGGGATCCTCTGCTAAAGGCACCGAATTCTTCCTCCGACATCTTTTGGGTGTGGATTCCGATGCTTCCGCAGAAGAACTCAAGGAAGGTTCTCGACCTCAAAGCATTACGTGGCGCGATGCTCCTCACGGCAAACTCGACTTGATGCTCACCACCGATTTCCGCAATACCTCTACCACTTTGGTATCGGACATCATTTTGCCAGCTGCAACATGGTATGAGAAGAATGACATGTCTTCTACCGACATGCACCCTTATCTGCATTCGTTTAATGCTGCAATTAACCCGCCTTGGGAGGCTCGTACAGATTTCGAAGTTTTCCGGGACCTCTCACACCGGTTCTCAGAACTTGCAGCTACCTGGCTTGGCGTTCAGCATGACGTGGTAACCACACCTAGCCACCATGATTCTCCTGACGAGATGACCATGGTCAACGGTATCGTCCCCGATATCGATAAGACCGGCTATGTACCAGGCGTCACCATGCCAAAACTCGCTGTCGTTGAGCGTGATTATTCCAAGATCTACGAAAAATGGATGCACCTTGGACCACTATCCGCATCTGCGGGAACAGCCGTGCACGGAACAAAATTCAACGTGTCCAAGCAGGTTGAAGAAATTGCTGCGATGAACGGTGTCGAGGAAACGTCGATAGGCCCGCGCCCACGACTAGATACTGCTACCAAGGTGATCTCTGCCATCTTGCACATGTCAGGTGTGTCCAATGGCGAGGTAGCTGCCGAAGGATTCAAATTCCTGTCAAAGAGGACTGGTAAGGATCTTTCGGTTCTCGGTGAGCCGAACAGGGATGCACGCATCTCATGGGATGACATTAAAGAACGCCCCGCTGAGGTACTCACCTCACCGGAATGGACTGCTGATAAGCGCAATGGACGACGCTATACAGCGTTTTCGATCAACATCGAGCACGATAAGCCATTCCATACTTTGACAGGTCGCATGCACTATTACATCGATCATGACTGGTTCATGGATTATGGTGAGTCGCTACCGGTATTCCGTCCGCCACTAGACCGCTTACACCTCAACGGTGAAACACGACCAGGTGAGCTCGTCAACGGAGAAAACGGCGATCCTGAAGTAACCGTTCGATACCTCACCACTCACAACAAGTGGTCAATTCACTCTCAGTACTTCGATAACCTTCACGTGTTGTCCGTCTCTCGCGGCGGCCAAGTGATTTGGATGTCGGATAAAGACGCCGAGAAAATCGGGGTTAAAGATAACGAGTGGATCGAAGCCTACAACCGTAACGGCGTGGTCTCTGCGCGTGCGATTGTCTCGCACCGAATCCCAGAAGGCACGGTCTTTATGAATCATGCCCAAGAGCGCACCGCAGGCACCCCTCTTAACGAAAAAACTGGTCGTCGCGGTGGTACGCACAACTCATTGACACGAATCACCATCAAACCTGTGCACATCGCAGGTGGTTACGGCCAGCTGACCTACCACTTCAATTACATCGGACCTACCGGCAACAACCGTGATGAGGTCACTCGTATTCGCCGTCGTTCTCAGGAGGTTCAGTACTAATGAAGGTCATGGCACAGATCGCAATGATCATGAACCTAGACAAATGTATCGGTTGTCACACCTGCTCAGTGACATGCAAACAAGCATGGACCAACCGAGAAGGCACCGAATACATTTGGTTTAACAACGTGGAAACTCGCCCTGGTGTGGGTTACCCCTACGGCTGGGAAAACCAAGATAAGTGGGAAGGCGGTTGGACCCTCGATAAGAAGGGAAAGCTGAAGCCTCGTGCAGGCGGTCGCCTCAAGAAGTTGGGTTTGCTCTTTCACAATCCTAAGCTGCCAACGATTCAGGATTACTACGAGCCGTGGACATACGAGTACGAAAAGCTTCTCTCTACTCCCGCAGGACAAAAGACTCAGCCAACGGCTCGCCCAATCTCACAACTAGATGGCAAGCCTATTGACACCATCTCTTGGTCTTCCAACTGGGACGATAACCTCGGTGGATCGCATGAAACACTTGATGATGACCCAGTCCTCAAGCAGATGAACCTCGAGGTTAAAAAGGAGATCGAAGATGCCTTCATGTTCTATCTCCCCCGCATCTGCGAGCACTGCCTCAACCCCACATGCGTATCGTCGTGCCCCTCAGGTGCAATGTACAAGCGCACTGAAGACGGCATCGTCCTAGTCGACCAGGATCGCTGCCGCGGTTGGCGCATGTGTGTGTCAGGTTGCCCCTACAAGAAGGTCTACTTCAACCACAAAACAGGCAAAGCCGAAAAATGTACCCTGTGCTACCCACGTATTGAGGTCGGTCAGCCTACGGTCTGCTCCGAAACTTGCGTCGGCCGTATGCGTTACTTGGGCGTACTGCTCTACGACGCAGATAAAGTCGCCAGCGCTGCTCAAACCCCAGACGTGAAGAACTTGTACGCAGCACAGAAGGATCTCCTGCTAGACCCTCATGATCCGCAGGTCATTGAAGCTGCCATGAAGGAAAATATTCCACACGCATGGATTGAGGCTGCTCAGAATTCTCCTATCTGGGATCTCATTGCGCGTTATGAGGTTGCGCTGCCGTTGCACCCCGAATACCGGACGCTTCCCATGGTGTGGTACATTCCGCCACTCAGCCCAGTGGTTGATCGAGTAACCGCAACTGGTAATGACGGTGAAGACCACAAGATTTTGTTAACCGCCATCTCGACTATGCGCATTCCGCTAGATTACCTAGCAGGTCTTTTCACAGCGGGCGATACTGTTCCAGTAGAAAAAGTGCTTCGTAAGCTTGCAGCTATGCGTTCTTATATGAGAGACATCTCTTTGGGGCGCGATGCTAACGAAGAGATCCCGGCCGCAGTCGGCCTAACGGGTGCAGAGATCAAAAACCTCTACCATCTGCTGGGTGTAGCTAAATACGACGATCGCTACGTTATTCCAACGGCTTCTCCGGAAACACCACGAGGAATCGCATCACTGCCTGATTTTTCGGGAATCAATCCGGCAAAATCCATTGAGGAATTCCATAATCTTGGCGTTGGGGCACCCTCGGCTTGCCATGAAGAAGCTGCTCATTCGGCTGGTGGAAAGGTTTCACTTCTCTCATGGGATGTTGATAGTCGCCCTTCCGCCATGTTCCCTCCGCGAAAGAGTTAAGGCATGCGTACTCACACCGGTGTCGTGCCTACTCCTACTCATCGGGTAGTTATGTCAGATGAACAGCGACGGACAGTTTTCATGGCTGCTTCCCTGCTGCTGGACTACCCAGATGAGCGATGGGACAGCATTTGCCGTGCGGTCGCAGATGAATGTGCATCGCTGCCTTCATCGATAAAGCCATTATTCGATTCTTTCCTCACCCACGCTGGTGCTCTCAACCAGCGTGGTATGGAGGAGCACTACGTGGAGTGTTTTGATCAACGGCGTCGCTGCTCACTGTATCTTTCTTACTATGCTGTCGGGGACACTCGGCAACGGGGTGCGGCTATCTTGGCTTTCCAAGAAGCACTAGAGACCCTAGGCTTTTTCTTGGATCGTGAGGAACTGCCTGACCATCTCTGTGTTGTTCTCGAGGTTGCAGCCAAAGCTGCAGGCAAAGCTCATCAAGTAGCGACCGATATGCTAGCGGCGCACCGCGATGGGATTGAAGTATTGCGGGTTGCTCTTGAGCATTCGGGTTCAGTGTACGCATCGATTATTCAAGCGGTCTGTGCTGCACTCCCCGAGATTGATGAGCAGACGCGAGCAAACTTCGTCGATCTGATCACCTCGGGCCCACCTACGGAACTAATCGGTATTGAAACACCACTGCCATTCCCGTTAGCTACCAACGTTTAAGGATAAAATCACATGCATAGCTACGACATGTTTTTATGGGTTGCTTTCCCATGGCTTGCCATCGCAGCTTTCGCCGTCGGAATCTCATGGCGGTGGCGAACCGATCAATTTGGGTGGACCACACGATCAACTCAAATTTACGAGTCCACGTTACTTCGACTGTCATCCCCACTATTCCATTACGGAATGATGTTCGTCATTGTGGGACACATTATGGGGCTAGCTTTTCCAAAATCATGGACTCGCGCCATCGGAATTAATGACCATGCCTACCACCTCATTGCCACCATCCCAGGTGCTATTGCAGGAATCGCTGCTGTGTTAGGTCTTCTCGGCTTGATCTACCGCAGGGTGCGTAACCGGACGGTGTATCTTTCCACGACTAAATCAGATAAGGCGATGTATATTCTCCTTACACTAGCAATTTTGTCTGGATTCATCGCAACTGTTTCTACGCAGGTATTCGGTGGCCCTCACGGCTACGATTATCGTGAAACGATCTCTCCATGGTTACGTCAGCTGTTTATTTTCAATCCCCTACCGGATCTGATGGTGGATGTTCCATGGCAGTTTAAAGTACACGTGCTTTCCGGTTTCACACTGCTAGCTGTATGGCCTTTTACTCGTCTAGTTCACGCGTTCTCGGCGCCGGTTGGTTATGTCAACCGTCCGTACGTTGTCTATCGTTCTCGCGATATCACCACGCAACCTTCCAAACAACACGTAGCGTGGTCTCCAGTCCAGCACGATAAGCATCAGCCTACTGATGAAGCAGGTTGGACAGGCGCTTAAAACTAACCTTTGGGCAAAAGGAGTAATGCATACGGGGCTCGTCATGCATTACTCCTTTTTATATGCGTAGAGCACCATAGCGTTAGGTAGTCAGTCGCTACACTCACCACGCACCCTCTTATTCCGTTGGCTGATAATGCATCCACATATCGCCATGAAATGAAAAATAGGACCAGATGAACAAGACAATTACTAATCCACATTCTGCGGTAATCAAAATGCCCGCACCCATACTTGTTCTCGCAGTAATCGGCGTAGCCATCATTATCGTGCCGCTAGTATCCATCTGGTATCGCATTAACATCACAGACATCCCTCGATTACTCCGGTTACCTGATACTCAACAGTTGTTGGCAATCTCATTGAGCTCCGCCATATGGTCGACGATTATTTCTGTTTCCGTGGGCGTGCCCTTGGCATTGGCAATATCCGGTTTTAAACGTGGCGGTACGGTTATTCGTCTTCTAGTTTTCTTGCCTCTAGCCTTACCCCCTGTTGTCGCTGGTTTAGCATTATCAGCAGCTATTGGCAGACGAGGGATTTTTGCACCAGTTTTAGAGATATTCAATATCGAATTTGCGTTTACATTTTCCGGAGTCGTAGCGTCCCACGTTTTTATTTCATTACCTTTTGTGGTGGTCGCTGTAGATTCGGCATTTCGCCAGTTAAATAAGGAAGTTATATATTCAGCTACCAGTATCGGGATGTCCTATTTTGAGATCATACGCAAGATTATCTTCCCAACATTAATCCCTGCTATCAGTACCGGAGCGGGTTTAGCCTACGCACGATCTTTAGGGGAATTCGGTACTACCCTAACTTTCGCAGGGTCGCTTCCTGGGACAACTCGTACGATGCCGATCGGGATCTATTTAGAACGCGAAATAAACCCTGAGGCAGCCTATGCTCTCGCCGCAATTCTCATATTGTGTGCACTGGGTGCACTATTAATATCAGTGTGCTGCACATTTCTTTTTACTACGCGTAAAAAGTCACCTGATCTCGTGGCTATTGATCCCATCGACATTCCACGATTACGAGAACTAAGTCGCCCTTCGACGAGTTTGTCCTCGCCTCTGTTGCTAAAAACCAACCGAACCACGGTTTCTTTCCAACCTCAAGAAACAACGGCGATTATCGGTCCCAACGGATCAGGTAAAACCACTCTTTTAGGTTTGATCTCTGGAAAACTTCAAGGAGCAGAGCTCTCAGAGGGCACCACAGTATTGTCTGATATGTCGCCGCAGAAACGATCTATCGTGATGTTGACGCAGTCGCCGAGTTTGCCTCCACAGTCCACGGTCTTGGGGGCTGTAACTATGGCTACTCGCGATCGTCATCATGCTATGGAGCTGCTTACTGCTGCGGGTCTGCGCCGATTGGGGTCGGTACGTTGTTGCAATCTCTCCGGTGGCCAAGCTGCCCAGGTAGGTCTGGTACGAGCCCTCGCAGCACGCCCACGAGTCTTATTACTTGATGAGCCCTTGGCAGCTATTGATATCGCACAAGCACATATGTGGCGTAGCTTTTTGCAAGCAGCTGCACATGATCGTACGTGTTTAGTAGTATCCCATGATCCATTTGATGTATCAGCGATCGCCAGCACTATCGTTGTTGTGGATCAAGGCATAGCGATCGCGGCTGGTCCGACCGATAAGGTTTTAGCAGAACCTGCTCATGAGTTTGTTGCTGAATTTGCTGGGGTTAATGTGATATCAGGGCAGGTTTTAGCAGTAGACAACACCATTGCGACCTTGGCCATAGGCACGATTACGCTACAAGGGGTTACTTCCGCAAAGATCAACGTTCACGCTGAGGCTAAGGCGCTGTTCTCCCCTGATGCTGTCACTCTTACAACACGGAATCAACCGGATGCTGTCTCTTCTGCGCAGAATCATTTTGTGTCCACAATTTTGGGCATGACCTCGCATGGTGCGGTTACTGTGGTAACCCTCGCCGTGGAGAATGCGGCTAAAATACGGGTTCCGCTGACCACTATTTCTGCGCGGTCTTTAGATTTAGCGGTGAATCAAACTGTATTTTGTAGCATAAAAACCATGGCTATAAAAATTGTAGAATCATGACTTTGTATTCGATATCATCTCGGGTGTTATCCACCAGCAAAAGGTGGGAGAATGTCTACGCGTTGCGTTTTACGGATATTCGTGTCATGATGCGCGGATTGGCCATCTGTGAGAAAGGTGGAACGTTGGAGAACGTACCCTAAGTTAACTCCACCAGCGCACAATTCTCCATATTGTCGCGTTAAATATCCAACTAGATCAGCGAGCGTTTTCATGTCTGGATATTGAGCAATATCAACATTATCAATCTCTTCGCCTCGGGCTGCTCGTGCCACAGCATAATAATGTATTTCCATTACTCCAGTGTGCCTTAATGTTTCAGTATCGGGCTAATCGCAAAGCACACAGAATTTATGTTTCAAGGAATCTGTTATGTCTCATTCACACTCATCCACTCAGAACTTACGGGGTCTTGTCCTTGTTGCCTCTACACGCGCTGCCGCAGGTGAATATGAGGATACTTCTGGGCCGCTTTTAAGAACATGGCTCCAAGAACGTGGTTTTTCCACCCCCGAGCCAATCGTCGTTGCTGATGCTGACATCGCTGCGGCTGTTGCAAAGATCTTTGCTCAATCGGAAAACCTTCCCGATGTGCTGCTGACTACTGGTGGCACGGGGATTACCTCTGATGACCGCACAGTGGAAGCAGTGTTGCCGTATATCGACACAATGTTGCCGGGCATTGCTCAAGCGTTTTGGAATAAGGGTCTTGAGTCTATTGATACTGCGGTTGTAAGCCGTTGTGTCGCCGGAATTCATGCAGATAAAACCTTTGTTATGACTCTTCCGGGATCACGAGGTGGATGTCGAGACGGGGTTGCGGTGCTTGACCCGCTTATTTCTCATATCATGAACCTCGTCGCAGGCAATCCCACTCATCACGAATCTCAACAGCACCATCACTGTTGTTCTCATTCCGGCCCCGACCCTGATTATGTTCAAGCACAAGTGGGCAAGATTATTGACGGTTTTATCACTGAGGAACCATTGGAAGCATTGGTACACAACGCCCGCTCACAAGTTTTTACCGACGCTATGGGGGCGGTGGTCACGTTTGATGGAATCGTGCGCGATCATGACGGCGGCCAACGAGTAAAACACTTGACGTATTCTGCCCATCCCACTGCAGAAGCTGAACTGCATAAAGTCTTAGCAGAGCAGATTAAAAATCATCCTGATGCACGTGTGTGGGCGGCACATCGAGTTGGCAAATTGCAGGTGGGTGAGGCTGCGTTCATTGTTATTGCAGCTGCAGCGCATCGACAAGCAGCTTTTTCTGCGGCAAGTGCTATCGCTGATGCAGTCAAAGCCCACGTCCCTATTTGGAAGGAACAGCTTATGGCGGATGGATCTACCCAGTGGGTCGGGGTCTGATGTTAGTAGCAGATAACCCACGATACTCGCGACAAGTTTCCTTAGCGGGGTTTGGGATCCAGGGACAGCAGTCGTTAAGCAATGCCCATGTGTTATGTGTAGGAGCAGGTGGCTTAGGTTCACCAGTCGCGCTTTACCTTGCAGCAGCTGGGGTAGGCCGTCTGACTATTGTCGACGACGATGTTGTGGATCTTTCTAATTTACAAAGGCAAATTCTTCATTCCAGTGGTTCTGTAGGACGCCCGAAGGTTGAATCTGCAGCTTTACGTTTAAAGGATCTCAACCCTGAGTGTGAGGTAACTGCGATCAATAGTCGGTTTTCGTGGCCAAGCTGTATAGATGTGTGTCGCGATGTCGATGTTATTGTCGACGGTTCTGATAATTTTGATACTCGCTATGTGGTCAGCAGCACTGCCGTGCGTTTAGGTATTCCACATGTGTGGGGGTCAATTCTTGGTTTCGACGCTCAGATGAGTGTCTTTAATGCACTATCCGGCCCTATTTACGAGGATGTGTTTCCTCAACCACCACTTCCAGGAGATGTCCCTAATTGTGCGGAAGCAGGAGTTTTGGGACCTCTTGTTGGCACCATTGGTTCCGCAATGGCGTTGGAAGCGATCAAGTTGATCGCTGATATTGGTACTCCCCTCGTTGGCTCCATTGGGTACTTCGATGGTTTAACTGGCAGATGGGAATATATACCGATCACGGCTAATCCAGATGTGAAACGGGCCGTCAAAGAATCTATCCCACGCCATATGCCAGCGGTGACTGAAATATCGTCGTTATCCGAAGCGTCGTTTAGCGCGCTTATCGACGTCCGTGAGCCTGCGGAAACTGCTCTTGGTGTTATTCCCGGTGCCCAGATTGTTCCACTGTCGCTGATAGAAAAGGACATCGATGCAGCACAGGCATTAGTGCCGTCTGGAGCAGTATTATATTGTGCCGCTGGAGTACGTTCAGCACGGGCTGGTATTTTGCTTACCCGTGCTGGAACGACCAATTTGATGAGCTTAGCTGGCGGATATAACCGTTGGATGCTCTCTAACACCGATTAAAATAGAGCTGCGGGGTCTGTCTTCGTTGCTAATGCGCAGGCCAGTAGGATTCGTGACTGTCCGGCGCGCAGGATGTCTGCACCAATCACGCCTTTGGCGGCAAGTGTTGCGCCACCGCCGGCACCGCCGTAGGTGCCTTCGACGCGGCCGGCGTCGACACGCGTGGACATCACTACGGGGATTTTCTTGTCCAAGGCGTCGGAGATAGCGAGGGCGATGTCACCGCCTACGTTGCCGGCACCCATGCCTTCGATGACCAGGGCTTTGGCGCCGCTGGCGAGGGAGGCGTCGACAAGCGCGCGAGGTGCGCCTGGGTAGGCGGCGATGATGTCAACGCGCTGGTGTTCTAGGGGTTTGTAGGCCAATGCTGCAGGACGGGTGAGCTCGTTGTCGGCGTTGCTATCAAATCCGTCCACGCTATTGGCGTTGGATTTGTAGGCGCCACGGGCACGAAGTGTCTTTTCACCGAAGGCAATAAACGCGCCTTTGCCGCGGTTTTCGGGGGCGGTAGCGGTGCGAACTGCGAGCAAGAGGTTGGCTGGGCCATCGGTTTTGGGGTCGTCGAAAGGCAGCATGGAGCCGGTGAATACGACGGGTACGTCGGAGTCGAGGAAGGTGTCTACGGCGATGGCTGATTCTTCCATGGAGTCGGTGCCGTGGGTGACGATCACACCGGTCACGCCGTCTTCTTTTACGGCTTTGAGCACCTCGGTGATAATCATGTCGGTGTCTTTGAGAGTCATTGCCGAGGAGTCGAGCTGAGATACTTGGCGGACATCGATGCTGAGTTTGTCTTTGTCGAAGGTGTCGTATACTCCTACGACGAGTTCTTCTCCGGAGACGGTGGGCACCAGTGCTCCATCGACGTTGGTGCATGCGATCGTGCCACCGGTGCCGAGCACGATGAGGTGACCGGAGGCGTCGTTACGCGCACCTGCGCTGCCGGCTTTGTTGCTGCATGCCTGCACCGCACCTGCCACTGAAGCAAGAGCGCATGCGCCGAGGAAACTTCTGCGTGAAATCATAAGGAATACTCCTTGAAAGTGGGATATGGGAAAACTGCCGACCACCTCATGATGAGGCAATCGGCAGCAGGGGATTTATCAGCTACACGGCATAAGTCGTGGCATTAAGACTTTAGCGAGGCCACCAAGGGACGTCTCACGGTATTTGGAGTCCATATCCTTACCGGTTTGGTACATCGTCTGGATAACCTGATCCAGCGACACGGTAGGGGTAGAACCACGCTGTAGCGACATATTTGCCGCATTAACCGAGGTCACAGCAGCAATTGCATTGCGTTCGATGCAAGGAACTTGGACTTGGCCGCACACTGGATCACAGGTAAGACCCAAATTATGTTCCATGGCGATCTCCGCTGCGGCGAAAGCCTGCGCAGGAGTTGCTCCCATGAGTTGTGCAATACCAGCCGCTGCCATTGAGCAGGCCACGCCGACCTCACCTTGGCAACCGACCTCAGCACCTGAGATGGAGGCGTTCTTCTTGTACAAAGCGCCCACCACGCCGCAGGTCAGCAGGTAGTCAATCACGTCTTGCTCACCAACTGGTTTGACCAATCGATCCCAGTAGGACAACACAGCAGGAAGAACGCCGCAGGCACCGTTTGTAGGCGAGGTCACTACACGGCCACCGGAGGCATTTTCCTCGTTGACGGCCATGGCGAACATGTTAAGCCAGCTCATCATGCGTAGCGGTTCATTTTCGCTGGTGGCTTCGAGGCGCTCACGAAGTGCCTTGGCACGGCGTGGTACTCGTAGGTCACCTGGCAGGATTCCTTCTGCTGAGGAACCACGCTCGATGCCGCTTTGCATGACTTTCCATACCTTAGCTAGGTGTTCGCGCACGGCTTCTTCACCGTTTGCCGCAACCTCATTGCGCCATGCGAACTCTGGAATGCTCATCCCCTCGCGATCGCAGTGTGCGAGCACTTCCTCGGCGGTGTTGTAAGGGAAAGGTACTACGGCGGTGTCTTCGACAGGTAGGCCAAAGTGCTCTTTATCGACGATAAAGCCGCCGCCGATGGAGAAATATGCCTTGATCAACAAGACCTCGTCGCCTTCAAATGCGGTGATGGTCATGCCGTTTTCGTGCAGTTGCAGGCAGGTGTTGTGGAAGACGATGCCTTCGGTTCGGCTGAAGTCCACCGTCTTCTTCCCGCCTGCTAGTGCAAGGCGTTGCAAGGAGGCGACGATTTCGAGGAATCCTGGCATGGCGTCGATGTCCACGGTTTCTGGCTCGAATCCTGCCAAGCCCATGATGATGGCCTTGTCGGTCGCGTGGCCGATGCCGGTCAGCGACAGTGAGCCGTAGACGTCGGCACGCACGCGGGTGACTCGATCAAGCAGGTCACGCTCTTCAAGCGTATCGACGAACGCCTTGCCAGCCTTCATAGGGCCAAGCGTGTGAGAGCTCGATGGGCCGATACCAATCTTGAACATATCGAAGCAGCTGATGAACATGATGTACGCTCCTTAACCCGAACTCTAGAAAGCCTGGATGATGCTGTAGACGATGGTGCATAGTGCCAACAGGCCCATGCCGAAGACCAAGTAGTTCGAAATACGACCACGGTACTTAGCCAATGCCGGAACCTTATGGATGGCGTACATAGGCATCAGGAAGAGCAGGATGGCGATTGTAGGACCACACATCGTCTCGATCATTCCGAGGATGGATGGGTTCAGCCATGCCACCAGCCACGAAGAGATCAGCATGAAGGCGAGAGTGCCCAGCACCAGCGCACGGCTTTGAGTATCAACAGTCTTGCCCTTAGAAGCAGCACCCGAAGCAATCAAGCCTTGGAAACCTTCAGCAGCACCGAGGTAGTGGCCAAGGAAGGACTTTGCCACAGCGATCATGGCAATAATGGGAGCAGCCCACTGAATCACAGGGTTATCAAAGTGATTAGCCAAGTAGGACAAGATGGTGATGTTTTGTTCTTTAGCAGCAGCGAGGTCGGCTGGCGACAAGCTCAATGCGCAAGAGAACACAAAGAACATAACCACAACGACCATCAAGATCTGGGCGGCGCTAAGAATGCGACCGGTCTTGTAGTCAGCCCACTGACCGTACTCAGCACGCTTTTCTTGGGCGAAAGAGGAAATGATTGGTGAGTGGTTGAAGGAGAAGACCATCACTGGGACGAGAAGCAGCAGGGTAACCCAGATGCTATGACCGGAAGCCTCAGCTGAAGTGCGCAGGTCGAAGGTCTGGAATAGTGCGGTGTTCCACTTAGGGATCAAGTAAACAGAGAGCACAACCAAGATGGCGATGAAGGGGAATACCAAAACCGACATGGCCTTGACGATCACCGTGCGACCGAGGCTGACTACGAAGATAAGTCCGCCGACCAAGATGAGCGACATCAACCAGCGTGGCAGCGGGGTGATTCCCAGCTGGTTTTCCAAGAAGGAGTTCACGGTGTTGGTGATAGTAACTGAGTAGACCAACAAGATCGGGTAGACCGACAAAAAGTACAAGACGGTGATGAATGCGCCGGCCTTGTGGCCGAAGTGCTCATCGACGACGTCCGTTAGGTCTGCGTCTTCCTTGGATGCTGAAAGGATGAAACGAGTAAGACCTCGGTGTGCCCAGTGGGCCATCGGGTACGCAACGACGGCCATGACGAGCATGGGGATGATTCCGCCGATACCGGCGTTGATGGGGAGGAACAATACGCCCGCACCGATGGCTGTGCCGAAGAGGCTCAAGCTCCATACGGTGTCGGTTTTACGCCAAGAAGGCGCGCTAGATGAGGCAGGTGATTCTGATGGTGCTACACCATCGCGGACCCCAGCAGATGCTGAGTGGGAAACAATCTGAGACACGATAGTTCTTCCGTTCTCTCTCGAAGCACAAACCAACGACCTTGACTAGAAAACGGCAGTTCACCCCACCATTTCCAACATAAACCCACATTGTAAGCAACTTTTCACCCCCGCTAAAGCGGTGAAGAATGCATATAAATATCACTTTCGAAAAGCCAGTGATACAGATTACAAACCGAGTCTCAATGTCCTTGGCATTACATAAGCGAGCGTAACTGATTTCTCACGCTATGGGAAACTTGAAAGCCTTAGTTCGCAGTGTAATTAGAATCACTTTGCTTTTTATGAATCGCGTTAGGTCACTTTTAATAACTTATAAACCCTATAACTACAGTTCAAGCGCCATTTACTTTTCCTTTCCATATTTATTCAATACATCGTAATTCATAATAATAATTTCTATAGCGCGATTGAAGCTGTAGATTTAGGTCACCAATTTCGACTATCAATTAATTGACAGTTTTAATAACTAATTAAATTCAGCACTCCATTTAGTGGAAATAACAGCGCAAAATACATGCAAATCACGGAAGTTTTGCAGGTATTTGATACCCCCTAGCCTATGTACCCGTGTTGGGTACCCCCCGTGCGTATTCCTGCGCCATGAAACAGAAAACTAGGTACAAGTAGCAGCGCCACACCGTCTGAGTACGAGAAAACCCCCTTCCGAAGAAGGGGGTTTCACGTTACTGCTACGAACTAATTAGGCGTCAGCCTTCTTGAATGGGAAGCCGAGCTCGCGAAGCAATGCGCGGCCTTCCTCGTTGTTGGTAGCGGTGGTAACGACGGTGATGTCCATACCGCGTGGGCGATCGATCTTGTCAACGTCGATTTCGTAGAACATGGTTTGCTCGGAGAGGCCGAACGTGTAGTTACCGTGACCATCGAACTGCTGGTCAGACAGGCCACGGAAGTCACGAATACGTGGCAGTGCGACGGTCAGCAAACGATCCAGGAACTCCCACATGCGGTCGCCACGAAGGGTAACGCGAGCACCGATTGGCATGCCTTCACGGAGCTTGAAGTTAGCGATGGACTTCTTGGCACGGCGAAGCTCTGGCTTCTGACCGGTGATCAAGGTGAGGTCCTCAAGTGCGCCGTTGATCAGCTTGGAGTCACGAGCAGCGTCGCCGACACCCATGTTGACAACAACCTTGACAACACCAGGGATCTGCATGACGTTCTCGTAGGAGAACTCATCGTTGAGCTTGGTGCGGATCTCTTCGCGGTAGCGGGTCTTCAGACGTGGAGTGTAGTTCTCGCTCATGATTAGATGTCCTTCCCGTTACGACGCGAGATACGGACCTTCTTGCCGTTCTCATCGAAGCGGTAGCCAACGCGGGTCGGATTGCCGTCGGAGTCCAAAACCATGACGTTAGAAACGTGGATTGGAGCTTCCTGGGTGACGATTCCGCCAGACTCAGCGCCGCGCTCTGGAGCAGAGTTAGCAACGTGCTTCTTGATGCGGTTAACGCCCTCAACCAAGACCTTTTCGGTCTTAGGGAAAGCCTGAATGACTTTACCCTTAGCACCCTTGTCTGGGCCGGAGATCACGAGAACCATATCGCCCTTGTGGATCTTCATAACTAGATCACCTCCGGTGCGAGAGAAACGATCTTCATGAACTTCTTGTCACGAAGCTCGCGAGCAACTGGGCCGAAGATACGGGTACCACGTGGCTCGTTGTCGTTCTTGATCAAAACAGCAGCGTTTTCATCGAACTTGATGTAGGAACCGTCTGGACGACGGGTTTCCTTCTTTGCACGGACGATAACAGCCTTAACGACTTCGCCAGCCTTAACGTTGCCACCTGGGGTAGCTTCCTTGACGGTAGCGACGATGACGTCGCCAATGCCAGCAAAACGTCGGGTGGAGCCACCGAGAACGCGGATGCACAGAATCTCTCGTGCACCGGTGTTATCGGCAACCCGCAGACGCGATTCCTGCTGAATCACTATGGGTCTCCTGACCTGGATCGAATGTGTGGCAGATTTCCGAACTGACACACGCGGTCTATGTACATGAGGCCAGCACTCTTCAACGAACGATTGTCGAGGGGTTTCGATCGCTGTGTCCGGAAACTAACACACTAACGATCGACCAATGCAGGCAACCTGAACATTTAACCACAACCCCACCCCGCTTCTCAACTATTCGTAGCGAAGAGCCTCAATAGGGTTGAGCTTGGCAGCTTTGCCTGCGGGGTAAGAACCAAAGAACAGGCCAATGGCCAAGGAGAACACCAACGAAATAACAATGCCGCTTAGTGGTGGGAAGACAAATTCTCCCATCAATTTCGCACCGAGCATGCCTACTGCCCCACCGAATATCACGCCCAGCAAGCCACCCATCAGGCACACGATCATGGCCTCAACAACGAACTGCAGGCGGATGTCGCGGCGCGTAGCACCCAAGGCTTTACGCACACCAATTTCTCTGGTGCGTTCGGTCACGGTAATCAGCATGATGTTCATAACGCCAATACCACCAACCAGCAGTGAGATTCCACCGATTGCCGCAATAGCCGCGCTAATCGACGTCAAAATCTTATTCACCGATGCTAAGTCCTGCTTCTGATCTGTCACCTTGACCTTATAGTCTTTATTGTCTTGGTAACGCTCATCAAAAAATGCCTGTAGTCGCTTTTTCACTTGAGCATCATGCTCATTACGTTCTGTTTGCGAACCTCCTGTGGGGCTAGCAAGCCGAATACTAATCCCAGGGAATACACCCGAGATCTCTGCGACCTTAGCTTCGGAAGGGTAAGGTACAAGAATTTCTACTTCATTATCAGAAAAACTTAAAAGACCGCCTTTTTCTTCGGGCTTCTTTGTCACTCCCACGATCTGAAAATCTGCAGTACCAAAGTCAGTTTCTATTGTCACGCTGTTGCCCAGCGCTGCTGCGGGATCGCTACCGTAGAATGAAGTCGCAAGCTTTTCAGGAACAACAGCCACTGGACGGTCACCGTCGATGTCCTCATCGGTGATTTCTCTTCCCCATCCGATTTTCACGCTTTTGGTGCGTTGGTAGTCCACGTTGATTCCTCGGACAACGCCCTTGAGCTCTTTATTTGCATCAAGGTCGGTGCTTGCAGTTGCTGGTGTTCCGCCATATCCACCGACTTGTATCTCGGAGATATCCGGCCCAAATTGCGAGCGGAGGTCATCGATCATCTCTGGTGTGATCAGAGCATCGGGTTCGGTTACAGGTGGGCCAAAATTAAAGCCTTCTGGTTCGGGTTCGCCTTCAGGGGTTCGCTCACGAACGTCAGCGTTGTAGTCGTTGATGCCAATGCCTTCCAAACCGCTTGTGGTTTGGGTTTTCAGCGCATGTCCTAGCGTCAAGATGGCAATGACTGAGGCGATGCCGATAATCACGCCCAGCAGTGTCAGAGCTGATCGCATCTTGTTGGTGCGAAGGCTTCCAAGGGCTAAAGAAACTGATTCAAGAACGCTCATTGTTGCCCCGTCGTATGAAAGTGAAAGATATCTTCGTCAACAAACATGCCGTCACGCATAGTAGCTACCCGAGTAGTTTCGGCAGCTAGCTCGGGGTTGTGGGTAATAAACACAATGGTCTTCCCATGTTCTTGATTAAGCGTATGAAACAGGTCCATCACTACCCTGCCGGTGGCAGTATCAAGGGCACCGGTGGGTTCGTCGGCAAGCACAAGGTGCGGGTCGTTCGCTAATGCGCGCGCGATGGCAACACGTTGCTTTTGTCCACCGGAAAGCTCATTGGGCTGGTGGCGCATACGATCGGCCATACCGACAAGCTCCAAAAGCTCCTCCGCCCGTGTTTGCCGTTCTTTACGGTTCACACCGGCGTACATCATGGGCAGCTCAACGTTTTTCAGGGCGTCGATACGCCCGATGAGGTTGAAGTTCTGAAACACAAATCCAATACTCTTACTGCGGTAGCGCGAAAGCTCATCGTCGTTGCTTTCCAGCACATTCACGCCGTTAAAAAGGTAGCTGCCGGCGGTTGGGCGGTCGAGAAGCCCCACGATATTCATCAACGTGGATTTACCCGAGCCAGACGTACCCACCACGGAAACAAATTCACCTTCCGTGACGTCGAAATCGCAGCCATGCAGCACCTGCAATTCGCCAGGTTGCCCGATGTTAAAGCGCTTAACAATCCCGCGCATCTTGATCAGTTGCTCTGCCATTGCACTGACCTCCGCACTAGCGCTTATCGACGGACACCGAAACGCCCTCATAATTCTTATACAGGTCAGGAGCCTTAATCACGAGGTCTTGAGCCTTGAGATCCTTCGATTCCACAGTGGTCTCAAAGTCATTGCCCTTACCAACAGTCACTGCCACTTTCTTAAGAACCTTCGTGCCCTCGTCAGAACCGTCGATGGCAAGCACATAAGAGGTGCCGTCTTCTTCAAACACGGCTTCCTTCGGAACAGCTAGTCCAGGCTTTGATTTAGCGGTCACAATCTTGGCTTTGCCGGAGCCACCCAACAGCAGGCCGTCGCGGTCACCAGATACCGTGATCTCGATCGGGAACTGAGCCTTCTTGGTTTTTTTCTCCGGTTCCCCAGCGTTAGATTCTGCAGCGGTCGATACCGCACTCACGCGGCCTTTGAACTGTTTAGTTCCGGTAGCCGGAGTGGTAAAAGTTACCTCGTTGCCTACCTTGATTTTCGCAACGTCTGCCTCCGACACCGTGCCACGCACCAGCATGTCTGTATCGTCCGCGATGGTCAGCAACGCACCTTCTACAGGCTTGCCTACTTGACCAGTCACAGATGTCACCACGCCACGAATCGGAGCTCGTACCGACGCCTCACCGATAGAAAGCTCCAACTTTCGGTTCGACACCGCTGCAACCGCGTTACCCGCATCCGCTGCCCGAATCGCCTGATCCACGGCCTGGCTTTGAGTAGCTAACTGGTTGTTCGCCTGCAAACGTGCTGTTTCGAGGCCGCGGGCGGCGTCGTTACGCGCAGCGAAAGCCTTTGCCACCGCACGCTGCTGCGTCGCCAATGACTGATCCACCTTGACCAATGCGTCTTCGTAGTTCTTCTGCTCGCGGTTCAACGCATCCCACGCTTGGCGGGCGCGATTAACACTATCGACGGCCGCAATCCCCTGCTCAATAGCCTGTGTGTTCAACTTGGAAGCTTGCTGCTGCTGCAGCTTCTGGGCCGTATCCGTAGCATCCTCTGATGCACCATTCAGCGCAGTACCGAGAGCATTGAAACTTGCACGCACCGCATCCAGAGATGCGGTTTCTACACCATCGCGCGCAGAGTTCACAGCATTCGCCTGCGCCTTAAGAGCGTCATCAATACCTGCGTTACGGTTATGCAGCGAATCCTCAAAAAGCTTCTTTGCCTCCGCATACTCATGATCTGCAGCATGCAACGCATTCTCAGCGCCGTTAACCTCACCATTGAGGCCTTGATGCAACGCATCCCATGTCTGTTGGTACTGCAACTGGGCCTGCTCCACAGCTGCCATCGACTGCGCATAATTCTGAGCCTGCTGCGCATAGTTAGCGTTCAGCTCACCACGCTCATTATCCGTATTGATCTGGGCCAACACCTGGCCTGTCTCGATACGGTCCCCCACCTTCACGTTCAAGGCCTCCACTGGGCCAGTCAGCTTGGAAGCCAACACCACATCACGCTTAGGGCCAAGTGTGCCAGAAAGGTTAATCGACTGTGAGACTTCCTTCTTTTCCACCACTGCGTAGTCGCTAGCTCCAACCACCGGATCACTGGATCCTGCTGTGAGAAAGTAAGTAGCCCCGCCGCCGAGTGCTACCAGTGCCGCAATCGATGCGGGGATAACAATTTTTTTTAACCACGTGCGCGCCTTGTCCTTGTATTTAAAAAGCGAGGTGAGGGAATCAATCTAGATTCCAAAAGTATAACATTGTTCATTAAATAGAATTTTGCGGCATAGCAAAACCCCCAGACTCACCATAAAGGCAGGTCTGGGGGTTCTTTTCTGTCTCAGTGACAGTAGAGCAGCAAATTACTTTGCCTTCTCCACGATCTCGACGAGACGGAAGTGCTTGTCCTTAGACAGTGGGCGGGTCTCTTCGATGCGAACGAGGTCACCGATGCCGGCGATTTCCTTCTCATCGTGAGCCTTGACCTTCGAGTTGGTACGAATGGTCTTGCCGTACTTTGCGTGGGACTTGCGGTCCTCGAGCTCGACGACGATGGTCTTCTGCATCTTGTCAGAAACCACGTAGCCGGTGCGGACCTTGCGTGCGCCCTTTTCCTTTTTGTTCACGTTTGCCTCACTCATGTTTAAGCCTCAGCTCCCGGAACCTCGGACAGGCCCAGCTCACGCTCGCGAATAACCGTGTAGATGCGGGCGATGTCGCGCTTGACCGTGCGAAGGCGGCGATTGTTGGTCAACTGACCGGTTGCGGCCTGGAATCGCAGGTTGAACAGCTCTTCCTTAGCCTCGGTCAGACGGGTCTTAAGCTCCTCGGCGTTCAGCTCGCGAAGCTCGTGTGCGGGGGTACCGTTAGCCATTAGAACTGGTCCTCCTTCTTAACGATACGAACCTTGCAAGGGAGCTTCTGGCCTGCACGACGCAGTGCTTCAAGAGCAACTTCCTCGTTAGGGAAGCTCATCTCGAAGAGGATGCGACCTGGCTTGACGTTGGCAACCCACTTCTCAACTGGACCCTTACCGGAACCCATACGAACGCCGAGTGGCTTCTGGGTCAATGGACGGTCCGGGAAGATGTTGATCCACACTTTGCCACCACGCTTGACGTGGCGGTTAATGGCAATACGTGCAGATTCGATCTGACGGTTGGTGATGTAGGCAGGCTCGAGAGCCTGGATGCCGTAGTCACCGAAAGTGATGCGGTTACCGCCCTTAGAAACGCCGCTACGGTGAGGGCGGTGCTGACGACGGTACTTTACGCGCTTAGGGATAAGCATTTCTTAGCCCTCCTGCTTCTGCTCAGAGCGCTGACGACGCTGACCGCCACGACGTGGACGTCCGTTGCGGTCGCCGCGGCCGCGACGCTCTGCTGGTGCGTTGATCTCGCTCTCACGACGACCACCGACGACATCACCCTTGTAGATCCACACCTTAACGCCAATGCGGCCGAAGGTGGTGTGAGCCTCGTAGGTGCCGTAGTCGATCTCGGCGCGGAGGGTGTGAAGTGGAACGCGACCCTCGTGGTAGCGCTCGGTGCGGGACATCTCGGCACCGCCAAGACGACCGGAGCACACAACCTTGATGCCCTTGACCTGTGGCTGACGCATAGCGCCCTGGATTGCCTTGCGCATTGCACGGCGGAATGCCACACGGTTGGTCAGCTGCTCGGCGATGGACTGTGCCACCAGCTGAGCGTTTGCATCAATGTTCTTGACCTCGAGGATGTTGAGGGCGACCTGCTTGCCGGTGAGCTTCTCCAGCGAGGTGCGGAGGCGGTCAGCCTCAGAGCCGCGGCGGCCGATCACGATGCCCGGGCGGGCGGTGTGAATGTCGACGCGAACGCGCTCGCGGGTGCGCTCGATGACAACATCGGCGATACCTGCACGGTCGAGGGTCTTTACCAAGTACTCACGAACACGGATGTCTTCAGCGAGGTACTCAGCGTAGTTCTTGTCGGCGTACCAGTGGGACTTCCAGTCGGAAGTAATGCCCAGACGTAGGCCGTGAGGATGGATTTTCTGGCCCACTACTTGGCCCCTTCCTTCTGGCTCTCAACCACGATGGTGATGTGGCTGGTGCGCTTGCGGATCTGGAAAGCACGACCCTGAGCGCGTGGACTGAAACGACGCATGGTTGGGCCCTCGTCGGCGAATGCCTCGGAGACAACCAGGGAGCGGCGATCCAAGCCGAAGTTGTTTTCGGCGTTAGCTGCAGCGGAAGCTACAACCTTTGCTACTGGCTCGGAAGCTGCCTGTGGGGCGTACTTCAGAATTGCGAGTGCTTCCTCAACGGACTTGCCGCGGACCAAATCGATCACGCGACGTGCCTTCATTGGGGAGACACGGACGAAGCGCGCGGTTGCGCGTGCGGAGGTGATTGCTTCACTCATCGCTTATCGACGTCCCTTCTTGTCGTCCTTGATGTGACCCTTGAAGGTCTTGGTTGGAGCAAACTCACCAAGCTTGTGGCCGACCATGGAGTCGTCCACGAACACTGGAACGTGCTTGCGACCGTCGTGAACGGCGAAGGTGTGTCCAATGAAGTCTGGGAGAATGGTGGAACGGCGGGACCAGGTCTTGATGACCTGCTTGGTGCCCTTTTCGTTCTGAGCGTCGACCTTGTTGAGGAGGTGCTCATCGACGAACGGGCCCTTCTTTAGGCTGCGTGGCATCTAAGTTTTCCTCCTCTTAGCGCTTCTTGCTCTTGTTCGTGCGGCGGCGCTGCACGATCATGTTGTTGCTGTAACGGTTAGGGTTACGGGTGCGGCCTTCCTTCTTGCCCCATGGGGAAACAGGATGACGACCACCAGAGGTCTTACCTTCACCACCACCGTGTGGGTGGTCGACCGGGTTCATAACGACACCACGGACGGTTGGGCGAACGCCCTTCCAGCGCATACGGCCAGCCTTGCCCCAACGGATGTTGATCTGGTCAGCGTTGCCGACCTCACCAACGGTTGCGCGGCAGCGGATGTCGACGCGGCGGATTTCGGAGGAAGGCATACGCAGAACCGCGTACTTGCCAGCCTTACCGAGCAACTGGATGGAAGCACCAGCGGAACGAGCCAACTTTGCACCTGCACCTGGCTTGAGCTCTACGCAGTGGATGGTGGTACCGGCAGGGATGCTACGCAGTGGGAGGTTGTTGCCAACCTTGATGTCTGCGTTAACACCGGACTCAATCATCTGACCCTGCTGGAGGCCCTTAGGAGCGATGATGTAGCGCTTCTCGCCGTCCACGTAGTGGAGCAGCGCGATGTTAGCGGTACGGTTTGGGTCGTACTCGATGTGTGCGACCTTGGCTGGGATGCCGTCCTTGTCGTTACGACGGAAGTCGATCAGACGGTACTGGCGTTTGTGTCCACCACCCTTGTGGCGAACGGTGATGTGGCCGTGTACGTTACGGCCACCCTTCTTAGGAAGGGGGCGTACCAAAGACTTTTCCGGAGTCGAGCGAGTGATCTCCTCGAACATGGAAACGGAGCTCTGGCGGCGACCCGGGGTTGTCGGCTTGTACTTACGAATAGCCATAATGTGTCCTTACCTCGACCCTTACGCGGCGTTTCCGCCGAAGATGTCGATAGCGTCGCTGCCCTCTCGAAGCGTCACGTAGGCGCGCTTGGTTGCCTTACGAACGCCGTAACCGGTGCGGGAGCGCTTGCGCTTGCCTGCACGGTTAGCGGTGTTAACGGAGTCAACCTTAACGCCGAAGATCTGCTCGATGGCGATCTTGATCTCTGTCTTGTTAGCAGTTGGAGCAACGAAGAACGCGTAGGTGTTCTGCTCCATCAGGCCATAAGACTTCTCAGAGACGACCGGGGCGAGAATGATGTCACGGGGGTCTGCGATCTTAGCCATTACTTCTCCTCCTGAGCCGCACCGGAAGCGCGGTTAATGAAGGTGTTCAGAGCCTCGACGGAGAACACAACGTCGTCCGAGTACAGAACGTCGTAGGTGTTCAACTGGTCAGCGAACAGGATGTGTACGCCTGGCAGGTTACGAGCACTCTTCTGTGCGGTTACGTCCTCACGGCCGACAACGAGAAGAACGTTGCGACGATCCGTGATGCGCTCGATGAAGGAGCGTGCGGACTTGGTGGATGGGGTCTGACCAGCAACCAATTCAGAGATGACGTGGATACGCTCGTGACGTGCACGGTCGGTGAGAGCACCGAACAAAGCGGCCTTGATCATCTTCTTAGGGGTGCGCTGGCTGTAATCGCGTGGCTTAGGGCCGTGCGAAATACCACCACCGGTGAAGTGAGGAGCGCGGATCGAGCCCTGACGTGCGCGACCGGTGCCCTTCTGGCGGAACGGCTTACGTCCGCCACCGGAAACCTCTGCACGGGTCTTAGCCGAGTGGGTTCCCTGACGCTTTGCAGCGAGCTGTGCGTTGACGACCTGGTGGAGGAGTGCCACAGATGCTTCGCGATCGAAGATCTCTGCTGGCAGCTCGACCTGACCATCGGTCTTGCCCTCAGCGGTGAGGACGTCCAACTTCAGATTGGTCATGCGTGTGCACCGCCCTTCACTGCGGTCTTAACGGTTACGATGCCACCGCGAACGCCTGGGATAGCGCCCTTGATCAGGATGAGGTTGGCATCTGCGTCGATCTTTTGAACCTTGAGGTTCTGGGTGGTGACGCGGTCACTACCCATGCGGCCTGCCATACGGGTGCCTTTGAAGACACGACCTGGGGTAGCGCAGGCACCGATGCCACCGACGCGGCGGTGTGCAGCCTGGTTACCGTGGGCAGCGCCCTGGCCAGCGAAGCCGTGGCGCTTCATAGCGCCGGCGTAGCCCTTACCCTTGGTGGTGCCGGTGACGTCAACGAAGTTGATACCTTCGAAGATCTCAACGGTCACGTCCTGGCCGAGCTCGTAGCCGGAGACATCGTCCATACGAATCTCTGCTACGTGACGGCGGGGGGTAACGCCTGCTTTCTTAAAGTGACCCGCAGCTGGCTTGTTAGCCTTGCGTGGGTCGATTTCGCCGTATGCGATCTGGATAGCGTTGTAGCCATCGGTCTCTACGGTGCGAATCTGGGTTACGACACATGGACCAGCTTCAACGACGGTAACCGGAATTACGCGGTTGTCCTCGTCGAAGATCTGAGTCATGCCGAGCTTGGTGCCCAGAATGCCCTTGATCTCAGTTTCACTCATTAGTTATTCTCCGCTGCCAAAAATTTCGTCGATCACTGAATATTCACGTCGACGCTGGCCGGAAGGTCGATGCGCATAAGTGCGTCAACCGTCTTCGGCGTCGGGTCGAGGATGTCGATCAGGCGCTTGTGCGTGCGCATCTCGAAGTGCTCGCGAGAATCCTTGTACTTATGGGGAGAACGAATAACGGCGTATACGTTCTTTTCGGTGGGCAACGGCACTGGACCAACAACACGAGCGCCGGTACGGGTGACCGTCTCGACAATCTTCTTTGCAGAAGCGTCGATCGCCTCGTGATCGTAGGCCTTCAGCCGAATGCGGATCTTTTGTCCCGCCACGCTTATCCTCTTCCTCGCTTGTCCCACATCCTTGGATTGGTGGGAATCGCTTCAATATTTCTCTATAACGTTGTCCGGATCTTTGGGGACCTGGGCGCAACGCCAGTTCTTAACTTGACTGTCTTATCGACTTGGTGGAGTTCATAGGACGATGGCACATAACAAACGCCGTAAACATCCTGACGGGGTACAAGACCCGTAGTGTCAAGCCGGAAGGGACTTTATCTCACGATAAGCGAGACCCTTACGTATACTGCCGCTGTTTATTTGCCATGCCCCTTCAAACTCCGGCCCTCAAGGTTGAACAGGCTTAACGCCTTGGCCTCAAGGATCCTTAACGTGTGGTCCATTTCTGAACCCACACCATGAAGGTGTCATGGTTGCTGCGCCAGCTCGCTTAACCGCGACCTGTCAAAGCAACTTGATTATTAAAACACGTATAAAACGACTTTGCAACACTATTGCTAAGTTTTTTTAAAAATTTCCGCAGGTAGTTAGTCCTCACCGGAAACTATGGGTAGATATATTCCACACCCGCAACATTCTTAAGTAATTCCGGATCCATCGACACGCCTTCTCTAATAACCGATAGGTCTCCTGTGGGCTCGAGGATCATGCACTGAACTTGGCTCAAACTGGCAAGACCAGCTCTGCGCACTGCCAGTCGTACGTCACTATAAGATAGGCGCGTTTTTCGCAGCTGCTCAGTGATGATTTCTCCATGTGCCATGACTACGTGCGATCGGCCGTTCAGGGTGTGTTGGAACCTCGAGAATCTCCGGATTTGTCCAAAGATCGCTTCAAGCAGCATGAGGGTTGAAAGTCCAATGAGCCCGGCTGCAAGGGTTGGTGGGTGTCCGATGGTAACACGGCCTGCTACTGCCCCAAACATGACAAGGACAACTGCGTCAAAAGCGGTCATTTTTGCGAGTACTCGGGTGCCAAAAATTTTAACCAGTGCTAAAAAGCCAATGTAGGTTCCCACTGCGGAAAGCACTACGACGGGGATGCGCCAGGGATCGATTGTTAGTTGTTCGAGCATCACGTCGCGAAAGTAGGGATTTAGCATAGGTTCGATAATACGAGAAAAGCCGCCTCCCCTTTGTGGGGAAGCGGCAATTCTATGCGCCTAGGCGCAGTTGATCATTACTTGATGATCTTGGTAACGCGACCAGCGCCGACGGTGCGGGAGCCCTCGCGGATAGCGAAGCGCAGGCCCTCATCCATAGCGACAGGCTGGATCAGGGTGACGGACATGTCGACGTTGTCGCCAGGCATGACCATCTCGGTGCCCTCAGGAAGCTTCACAACACCGGTAACGTCGGTGGTGCGGAAGTAGAACTGTGGGCGGTAGTTGTCGAAGAATGGGGTGTGGCGGCCACCCTCGTCCTTGGACAGAACGTAGACAGAGCCCTCGAACTCGGTGTGAGGGGTGTAAGCGCCTGGCTTAACAACAACCTGGCCACGCTCAACGTCTTCGCGCTTAACGCCACGGAGAAGCAGACCACAGTTGTCGCCAGCCTCGGTGTAGTCGAGAAGCTTACGGAACATCTCGATACCGGTAACGGTGGTGGTGGTAGCCTTCTCGCGGATACCGATGATCTCGACGTCCTCGTTGACCTTCAGGGAGCCACGCTCAACACGGCCGGTAACAACGGTACCGCGGCCGGTGATGGTGAAGATGTCCTCGATAGGCATGAGGAATGGCTTGTCGGTCTCACGCTCTGGGTCTGGGATGGAATCATCGCAAGCCTGCATGAGGTCGATGATGGACTGGGTCCACTTCTCGTCGCCCTCAAGAGCCTTCAGTGCGGAGATGTGGATGATTGGAGCCTCTTCGTCGTAATCCTGCTCAGCGAGCAGCTCACGGATCTCCATCTCGACGAGCTCGATGATTTCCTCATCATCAACCATGTCGCACTTGTTCAGAGCAACGAGGATGTAAGGAACGCCGACCTGGCGAGCGAGCAGAACGTGCTCACGGGTCTGAGGCATTGGGCCGTCGGTGGCAGCAACAACGAGGATTGCGCCGTCCATCTGAGCAGCACCGGTGATCATGTTCTTGATGTAGTCAGCGTGACCTGGAGCGTCAACGTGTGCGTAGTGGCGCTTCTCGGTCTGGTACTCCACGTGGGAGATGTTGATGGTAATACCACGCTCTTTCTCTTCCGGTGCCTTATCGATGGCATCGAAAGCGAAAGCTTCGTTCAGCTCTGGGTAAGCGTCTGCCAAAACCTTGGTGATAGCAGCGGTGGTGGTGGTCTTACCGTGGTCAACGTGACCGATGGTGCCGATGTTGACGTGCGGCTTGGTACGCTCGAACTTAGCCTTTGCCACTGTGTGTCCTCCTGGACTTCGTGGTGGCTACGATTTCGCAGCCACGAGTTGACAGTGCTGTACATTTCTGACTGCTAATTCGGCAGCCTGGCAGTACAGCTATTTACATTGTGCCAGTTACATGATCCTAGGGTCACAACGGGGTATTTATCAAACCACCGAAGAAACCAGATGGGATCGTACAGGGTAACGGCCGGCTCAACATTCCCTTTGATGTAGAGGAAGTGCTCAGCAAGCCGCTACCCCCGCCTACGCTCCCCCTATGCCCTGTAACTGACTAGAAATTTTGCATAGGGAGATAAGCGAGAGGCTAGTTGTTAGGCAGTGCCGTTGCGCTCTGCCACGATCTCAGCTGCCACGTTGGTAGGAACCTCAGCGTAGGAGTCGAAGATCATGGTGTAGTTTGCACGGCCCTGGGTACGGGAACGCAGGTCGCCCACGTAGCCGAACATCTCGGACAGTGGAACCTTAGCCTTAACAACCTTTGCGCCAGCGCGGTCATCCATTGCGGAGACCTGGCCACGGCGGGAGTTGATGTCGCCGATAACGTCGCCCATGTACTCCTCAGGGGTGATAACCTCAACGGCCATCAGTGGCTCGAGAAGAACTGGCTTTGCCTTTGCGACGGCTTCCTTCAGCGCTTGGGAACCAGCGAGCTTGAAGGCCATTTCAGAGGAGTCAACCTCGTGGTAGGCGCCATCGATCAGGGTTGCCTTGATGTTCACCAATGGGAAGCCTGCGAGGTAACCGTACTGCATAGCATCCTGGATACCAGCGTCGACGGATGGGATGTATTCCTTTGGCACGCGACCACCGGTGACGGCGTTCTCGAACTTGTAGGTTGCGGACTCGCCCTCTTCCAAGGTCTCAGCTTCTGGAGCGTAAGGCTCGATGCCGATGATGACCTTAGCGAACTGACCGGAACCACCAGTCTGCTTCTTGTGGGTGTATTCGAGCTTCTCGACAGGCTTACGGATGGTCTCACGGTATGCAACCTGTGGGTTACCAACGTTTGCCTCAACCTTGAATTCGCGCTTCATGCGGTCAACAAGAACGTCGAGGTGGAGCTCGCCCATGCCGCCGATAACAGTCTGGCCGGACTCTTCGTCGAGCTCAACGGTGAAGGTTGGGTCCTCTTCAGAAAGCTTCTGAATAGCGGTGCCGAGCTTCTCCTGGTCAGACTTGGTTTTTGGCTCGATGGAAACCTTGATCACTGGGTCCGGGAAGTCCATGGACTCGAGGATGATCTGGTCGTTCTTATCGCAGAGGGTATCACCGGTGGTGGTGTCCTTCAGGCCGATGAACGCGTAGATGTTACCAGCGCGTGCTTCGTCAACAGGGTTCTCCTTGTTGGCGTGCATCTGGAAGAGCTTACCGATGCGCTCGTTCTTACCCTTGGTGGAGTTAGCAACCTGAGCACCTGGCTCAACGATGCCGGAGTAAACGCGGACGAAGGTCAGCTTACCGAAGAATGGGTGAGCTGCGATCTTGAAGGCAAGAGCGGAGAAAGGCTCATCAACGGATGGCTTACGGACCAAGTCAACGGTCTCGTCGCCGACCTTGTGGCCGTGGACCTCTCCGATATCCAGTGGGGTTGGCAGGTAGTCGATGACAGCATCGAGCAGTGGCTGAACGCCCTTGTTGCGGTAAGCGGTACCACAGAGAACTGGGTAGACCTCGGAGTTAACGGTCAGCTTACGGATGCCAGCCTTGAGCTCTTCGATGGTGAGCTCTTCGCCACCGAAGTACTTCTCCATGAGAGCTTCGTCGGACTCAGCAACGGTTTCAACGAGCTTCTCGCGGTACTCAGCAGCCTTGTCAGCCAAGTCAGCTGGGATCTCTTCGATAACTGGCTCTGCACCGGTCTCGACCTTGCCGCGCCAGGTGATGGCCTTCATCTCGAGAAGGTCAACAACACCGTCGAAGTCATCTTCAGCGCCGATTGGCAGCTGCATGACCAATGGCTTTGCGCCGAGGCGGTCGATGATGGTCTGAACGGTGAAGTAGAAGTCTGCACCGAGCTTGTCCATCTTGTTCACGAAGCAGATACGTGGAACGTCGTACTTAGCAGCCTGACGCCACACCTGCTCGGACTGAGGCTCAACGCCCTCTTTACCGTCGAACACTGCGACTGCGCCGTCGAGAACGCGAAGGGAGCGCTCAACCTCAACGGTGAAGTCAACGTGGCCTGGGGTATCGATGATGTTGACCTGGTTGCCGTTCCAGAAACAGGTAACAGCAGCGGAGGTAATGGTGATACCGCGTTCTTTCTCCTGCTCCATCCAGTCGGTGGTGGAGGCACCGTCGTGGGTCTCGCCGACCTTACGGTTAATACCGGTGTAGAAGAGGATACGCTCGGTGGTGGTGGTCTTACCGGCGTCAATGTGGGCCATGATGCCGATGTTGCGGACCTTGTTCAGATCCTTAAGCACTTCTTGTGCCACAGTTGTCCCTAACTTATGTAGCCGGAGTGAGCAAACTTTTGTTTCCTCACTCACTGCATGGATAGTTCCTGTTCAATTCTGCCAAATCCGAGGAAATTTCTCAGCATTGCTGGCAAAAATCGAGGTGTGCTTCTGCCATATATCCCCGTGGGGCTATATGGCAAAGGCCCAACTACCTGTAACAATAATGGTAACTTCGCGCACAAGCAGCGAAGCCGTGCCAGGAAGGTTGGGCCGGAATGCGCATGTGGATTACCAGCGGTAGTGAGCAAACGCGCGGTTTGCTTCAGCCATCTTGTGGGTATCCTCGCGACGCTTAACGGATGCACCAAGGCCGTTAGCTGCATCGAGAATCTCGTTAGCGAGGCGCTCGATCATGGTGTTCTCACGACGCTGGCGGGTAAAGGTAACCAACCAACGAAGAGCGAGGGTGTTAGCACGTGCTGGACGAACCTCAACTGGAACCTGGTAGGTTGCGCCACCGACGCGGCGGGAACGAACCTCGAGGTCTGGCTTGATGTTGCCGAGAGCCTTCTCCAAGGTCAGGACTGGATCGGTGCCGGTCTTTTCCTTGCACTTGTCAAGAGCACCGTAGACGATACGCTCAGCGGTGGACTTCTTGCCATCCAAGAGAACCTTGTTTACCAGCTGGGTAACAACCTCAGAGCCGTAAACTGGGTCTTTAACGATCGGACGCTTTGGAGCTGCATTCTTACGCATTGATTACTTCTCCTTCTTTGCGCCGTAGCGGGAACGTGCCTGCTTACGATCCTTAACGCCCTGGGTATCCAGTGCGCCACGGATGATCTTGTAACGAACACCTGGGAGGTCCTTAACACGACCACCGCGAACGAGCACCATGGAGTGCTCCTGGAGGTTGTGGCCCTCACCTGGGATGTAAGCGGAAACCTCGATGCCGGAGGTAAGGCGCACACGGGCGACCTTACGCAGTGCAGAGTTAGGCTTCTTAGGGGTAGTGGTGTACACACGGGTGCACACGCCACGACGCTGCGGGGAACCCTTCAGGGCTGCGGTTGCAACCTTGGCAGTCTTATCGTGGCGGCCCTTGCGGACCAGCTGCTGAATAGTGGGCATAACCGTCTTTCTATTTCGGTAACTTTTCCAAAGCTCCACCGAGGTGGTGCTTTAAAAAATTTTCGCTTTTGTTCGCGCCTAGTAGTGCACAAAAGAGTCCGGACAAACCAAAAAAGGGGCTCTTTCCGGGGCCTCTTCCGTGCATTTCCTTAACGCTTCTTGATAATCACCAATCGGCAAGAATCTACTAGGCAAAACGTAAGGCTCCCACGCATCAAACATGTGGGACTGTTGGCCACCCTACCAACTAAGGCAGCCTGAGTCAACTTAAAAATTACTCCGAAATAATCACAACGCCTTGACTAGCAGCTCGTGCACTGCGATAAAGATCAGTGAGCACCTCAACCGCTTCACCCGATAGGCTAGCTAGAGAATCCAGCATCTCCTCAACGCGTTCCGAGGGTACTAATCCTGCCATCGGGTCGCCCACGATAACTTCACAGCCACGAACTGCATAACCACGGAATCCGGCTGTACGTAGTTGCTCCTCCACGTCTACCCAAGCCGATCCGATAGTCACAGGATCGCCAAGAGCGCCGCTAAAAAGCTGCTCTAAAAGCTCGTCGTCTTTGATGCGAAGTTCGTCGAGAATACTGTCATCTACAGCAATGAAAAGTGGATGAGCCATGAGTTCTTTTTTACACGCCGATCAATGTCACTGCCACAATATGTGGGCACTTTTGCCAGCACATTCTCACACAAGCACCACTACATATTGATTTAGTGAGTTGTTACACAACTATATCTTGTAGTTTTTCGGGCACCTCAAGGCTTAAGTTGTTCCATATGAGTGATTCCCAAATTAATAGTCGAACGACTATCGACGAGTACCTTTCTCGCGCCGATTGGCGCGTCAATGCCAACGCCAACCAGGACTATTCCTTGGGCGGAATGATCCTCAACGCCGCTGGAAAAATCACGGCTAATTACTGGCTCGACCAAGTATTTAGCTCAGCAGCAAGTGCCGCTCACCGTGAAGGCTCTATCCACATCCACGACCTCGATATGCTCTCCGGATACTGCGCCGGCTGGTCCCTACGCCAACTCCTTGAAGAAGGCTTCGGTGGCGTACCTGGCACGATCTCCTCTCGGCCGCCCAAGCACTTCTCCTCTGCATGCGGCCAGATTGTTAATTTCTTGGGAACCCTCCAAAACGAATGGGCAGGCGCACAGGCATTCAGCTCCTTTGACACCTACATGGCACCATTTGTACGACTGGATAACCTCACGTACGACGAGATCGTCCAAGACATGCAGGAGTTCATTTTCAATCTAAACGTTCCATCGCGCTGGGGCACTCAGACACCTTTTACCAACCTGACCTTTGACTGGACCTGCCCAGCCGATCTTAAGGACTCGGTGCCGTTTATCGGCGAAGAACCTGTGGACTTCACCTACGGCGAGCTCCAAGAAGAAATGGACCTGATCAACCGCGCATTCATTCAGGTGATGTCGGCAGGCGATGCCGATGGCCGGCCGTTTACGTTCCCTATCCCGACCTACAACATCACCAAGGACTTCGATTGGGACTCCCCTAACACGGAAGCCTTGTTCACCATGACCGCGAAGTACGGTCTGCCCTACTTCCAGAATTTCATTAACTCCGATCTGGACCCCGGAATGATTCGTTCCATGTGTTGCCGTTTGCAGCTTGATCTTCGCGAGTTGCTCAAACGCGGCAATGGGTTGTTCGGTTCGGCGGAATTGACTGGTTCCATCGGCGTAGTCACACTCAACTGCGCACGTTTGGGCTACCTCTATGCCGGTGATGAACAAGCCCTGCTGGGCGCAGTAGATGAGCTCATCGAGTTGGGAATCGATACTCTTGAGCGCCGCCGGGATTTCGTCGCAACGCATATGAAGCAAGGCCTCTACCCTTATAGCGCTCGCTGGCTACCTAGCTTGGACAACCATTTTTCCACGATCGGCGTTAACGGCTGCAATGAGATGATCAGAAATTTCACTCACGACGCCTACAATCTCACCGATCCGCAAGGCCATGCCCAGGTCGCGCGACTTCTCGACCACATCAATGCCCGCCTCGTGCAAGCACAGGAGCGCACCGGCCACCTGTTTAACCTTGAGGCAACCCCAGCCGAAGGCACGACCTACCGATTGGCTAAAGAAGATCTCAAGCGTTACCCCGATATGTTGCACGCCGGCACGCCGGAGGAGCCCTACTACACCAACTCTTCGCAACTACCAGTTTCGCACACCCCGGATCCTTTCGAGGCCCTCGCTTTACAGGAGGATTTGCAGTCGAAGTACACCGGCGGCACGGTGTTGCACCTTTATATGGGCGCTGCGATGAGCGATGGTAAGGCTTGTGCGGCTCTCGTTCGTCGCGCGTTAACCAACTTCCATCTGCCGTACATCACGATCACCCCAACGTTTTCTATTTGCCCAGATCACGGCTATATTTCTGGCGAGCACCCTGAGTGCCTGCACTGTGGTGCTACGACGGAGATGTGGACGCGCGTGATGGGTTATTTCCGCCCGGTACAAAGTTTTAATACCGGAAAGAAGGGCGAGTTCCATGAGCGCACCTACTTTGCCGAAGCACTTATCTGATCTGCCCATCGCCGGAATTATTCCGTTTTCTGCGACTGATTGGCCTGGCAAGCTAACGATCACTGCGTTTACACAGGGGTGCCCGTTGCGCTGCGTGTATTGCCATAATGCCCAGCTACAGGAGTTCGCACCCGGCGCGGTGGGCGTGGATGATCTGGTGGATTTGGCGCGGCGTCGGATAGGGCTTATCGACGCCGTGGTGATCTCCGGCGGCGAGCCTACCGCGGTAGCGGGTCTTGCCGAGGCTATCTGTCGGATCCACGAGCTGGGCCTGCCTGTCGGGTTGCATACCTGTGGTTATGCGCCGAAGCGCTTGGCTACTTTGGTGTCACAACCGGAGTCGCGTCCCGATTGGATTGGCTTAGATATTAAGGCCTTGCCGCGGCACATGCATGAGATTACGGGATGTTCGCCGCGGGTCGCGCAGTCTTGTTGGGAGAGTTTGGCGATCATTGATGCCGTGGGTATCGAGGTTCAGACTCGGACCACGTTGTGGCCAGGTAGTGTGATCGAGCAGAATCTGCGGGAGTTGGAGGTCATGGTGGCTGCTCAGGGCCATGAGTTGGTGGTGCAGCAGGCCCGTTTTTAGATATCGCCGAAGCTGATACTGCCTACGCCGATGGCTACGGTGATGGCAACAAGCAGTGTCAGCGGTACGAATCGGGCGACAAAGCCGCGCCCCCATGCGCCTTGTTGCATGGCGATGAGTTTGACGTCGACCATGGGGCCTACCACCAGAAATACTAGTTGGGCGGTGGCGGGCATCATGGTCAGTGATGCGGCTACGAAGGCGTCTGCTTCTGAGCACAGGGATACTACGATGGCCAAGGTTGCCATGATGAGACAGGCAATGAGTGGTCGGGCACCTACGGCGGTGATTACCTCTACGGGGATGAGGACTTTCATGACTGCCGCTAGCATTGCTCCGATGACGAGGAACCCGCCTGCATTGAGCAGATCGTGCATGCAGGATTCTCGGAATCGATCCCAAGTGTTGCCGTGTCCGTGGCAGTGGGTGTGCTCGGAGTCTAAGGTGATGTCGAGTCGGGCGCTGATCCATACCCAGCCGACGATGATGGCCGCGATCAGGCTGGCGCATAGACGTGCGATCATCATGCGGGGGTCGCCGCCGAATGCGACAGCGGTGGAGACCAGAACCACGGGATTGATTGCGGGGCTTGCTAGTAAAAATGCTAGTGCGGCCGCAGGGGGTACTCCTCTATGGACGAGTGATTGCGTGACGGGTACGGAGGCGCACTCGCAGGCAGGTAGTAAGAAGCCGGAGGCAGCGGCGATGGGGACTGCGGCTTTTTCGTTGCGTGGGAGGCGTCGAAAAGCGGTTTGGGGTACAAATACTTCGATAACAGCCGAAATGATAACGCCGAGCACCAGAAACGGTACCGCTTGCAACACAATGGCGGTACTGATCTGCGACCACGCTTCCGCCTGCCCTTTGAGCTGAATAATCGGCCCCAGAACTAACGCGGCGATAATTCCGGCCCACCCGATCACAACTTTTTTCATAGGTATGGCTCCGTGGGGGTATCAATCGCCTCTAGCTTGTCTACCTCAATCACGGGGAATTGCGGGTTATGCGCGGACGAGACGCGCACAACACCACGCACGCGATACCACTGGTCGCTACGCATGCTTGTCGACGTCTCCAATGTTGCGGTGTAAGCCATCGCATCGGCGGCACAACAGTAGATCTTGTAACGGCTTAACCGCCACGTGCCATCCGCAGCAGCCGAGGCAAACCCTTCCACCTCAACCACTGTGCCGTCAAAAGTGGCGGAGTCACTGCGCAGAAATCTAGTGATGAGCTCCTCCATCGTCATCGGATTGAGTTGATCTTTGGCAAGTTTGGGCAACGCGAGATCGTCAAGATTATTTCCCACCACACGGGTCACCCCACTGCTATTAAGCGTTGCCGCCCCCAAAGCCGCTGGCGCAAACACAGCAACGACGCACACCGGAACCAAAAGGAACCACGATGTGCGCCGAGAAGAAAAACTATTCGGGCGTACTGCGCTCCACAGCGCAAGGGCAACCAACACGAGGCCAGTTGCCAAACTGACGGGGCGAAAACCTGGTTGAAGATAATTATTGATCCGCCCCGTAAGCGCCAGGTACGTCATGGTGATTCCCAGCGCGCCCACTATAAAGACATGTGTCTGCGCAGTCTGCTTCACCCAGCGGATTGTACCTTAACGGACATCGCGAACACGGTTGACCGCAAAAACAGACACCGTAGCAACAACCACCCAGCCCGCAATCACAGCAACGTTGAACCAATCGGGCTGAATCTGTCCGAGCTCAAAACCATGCTCCATTCCGGTTTCCACCGTTCCAGCAATCGTATCAGCCAACTGGCCGCTGCGAGGACGAGGGCTCAGCAGCCACAAGAATGTTGCTGCCTCAATCTTGGATGCTGCCAAGGGAATGAGCTGATCTATCACCAGCATCCACGCCAGTGGAAGAGCCACCGCCGCAACCTTACTGCGTGTGAGCATGCCGATAGCGAAAGCAAAGCTACCAAAAATAATGGCATAGAATAACGCTATGAACAGGTCCGTGGTTTCCCCGCCGCTAAAACTGCTGTCGGGGAATACTTGGGCAACTGCTACCGCCAGACCAATGCCGATGGCAAAAGTAATAGCCAAGAAAACGGTGTACACCACGGATTTTGCGGCGACCCAGGTGCTTCGGGAATTCTGGGTGAGATAAGCATGCGCGTGCATGTGATCGTCTAGTTCACCGGCAACACTGGCACCGGCAAAAGCAGTCGAAATTGCTACTGCGATGCCCCAGCCCACCAGCAACGAACTCCAATCAACACCCGAAGATGTATCAGCAAGGCCCACCAGCAGCACCATGGGCCCATAGAGGGCACCGGTGATCAAGATGAAATACACCGCCGTACTGCGCAGGCTCATCAGTTTGGTCCACTCGGATTTTAAAGCGTTAAAAAACATGGGTATGAGTTCTTTCCTAATTAGTTGCCGGCGTTGGAGGTTCGGTATTCTTGGACACTTTGCGTTGCTGCAAGGAACCGCTGCTCTAGGTTTTCTTGGCGGGTTTCTAGTCGGGTTACCGCGATACCGTATTCGAGAGCAAGCGCTGCCACTTGGGCGCGCACCGCGGGGTCGTCGTCAGCATTCTCCAACGCAATGACCACCTGGGTGTCCTGTACTGCGGCGGCAAGACCACGGTTTTTCAGGGCGTCGCAAAGCTGTGCTGCCTGTGGAGATTCCACGAGCACCGAGGTGCCATCAGCCAAGAACTCGCTCATCGTGTACTCGCCGATCATCTTGCCCTTGCCGATCACCACGAGTCGGTCCGCGGTCTGCTGCATTTCGGACAACAGGTGGGAGGACACCAGCACGCTGCGGCCCTGGCTTGCTAAATCGCGGATAGTGTTACGCATCCAGCTCACGCCTTCTGGGTCGAGGCCGTTGACCGGCTCGTCCAAGATCAGGTGCTGCGGGTTGCCCAATAGTGCTGCTGCAACACCAATGCGCTGCTTCATACCAAGGGAGTAGCCGCCTACTTTTTGGTGCGCTGCTTCGCGCATGCCTACGTAGTCGAGGCATTCCTCCACGCGAGCGTCGCTAATGCCAGCGCCGCGGGCGATAACGCGCAAGTGGCTGCGGCCGGACCGTGCTGGGGTGAACCAGCCGGCGTCGAGAATAGCGCCAGCGACGCTGGGCTTATTGCTCAAGCGCGCGAACTCATCGTTGTAGGACTTGGACTTGAAGGTCACGCGGCCTTCTGTGGGGGTATCCAATCCCAACATGCAACGCATGGTGGTGGATTTTCCGGAGCCGTTGGGGCCGAGGAAGCCGGTGACTTGGCCGTCTGGCACATGAAAGTTCAGGCCAGCGATGGCGGTTTTCTTACCGTAAGTTTTTCCGAGGTCTTGGACTGTGATCATGATGTCTATCATCGCGACCACAGGAGGCGAAAACATCAGACCACAGTCGGAACCTCGGAATATCAGCCCTGGGTATGAGTCAGCAGTTGGTTGGGCGCTACCAATCCCCTGCTAAAAGCAAACAGCACCGCATGGACTCGGTCTCGGGAACCAGTTTTGGATAGCACCTTGCTCACGTGGGTTTTTACCGTGGGCAACGAGATGAACAGTTCTTCGGCGATCTCGGTATTGGACTTGCCCAATGCAATAAGCAGCAGAATTTCCTGTTCACGCGGGGTAAGTGGGTCAATCAGCCCTGCGTTGATATCGCCGCCTGGGGTTGCCACCAGGTCGGTTTGCGGTGCGTGGCCGCGCATGCTCTTAAACAGTACGGCGGTAGCGGCTGGGCTAATCACAGCGCTTTGCTCTCCCACAGTACGCACCGCTGCTATGAGGTCTTCGGGGGCGGTGTCTTTTAGGAGGAATCCTGAGGCACCGTGTTCTACGGCCCCGACCACATAGTTTTCGCTGTCAAAGGTGGTCAACACAATAATGCGGGTATCGGTGTTGGTTGCCACGATCCGTTTGGTGGCTTCGAGGCCATCCATCACCGGCATTTGCACATCCATCAAAATCACGTCTACCGGCGTATTTGCGGCGTTTTCTAGTGCTTCTTTGCCGTCGTTGGCTTCCCACGCCACGGTGATATCGCTTTGCGAATCCAACACCATACGAAACCCAGCCCGCACTAGCTGCTGGTCATCCACTAACCCTACAGTGATCACCGTTTTAGCCTTTCACCGGAATTTCCGCTTCAACATACCATCCCCCAACGTAGCTTATCGACGCTCCCCACCGCGCCCGACCACCATGAATCAACGCACGCTCCCGCACACCAACAAGCCCTTTTCCAGTGGACTGCGTATCCACCAGCGCTTCCCCCGCTTCATTGTCTACTTTGATCCGCACCACGCTCGGGTCACTCCAGTCCATTACTACCCACGCACGCGTTGTACCCGCGTGCTTGAGCACGTTAGTCAGGCACTCCTGCACAATACGAAATACGCTCAGGCTTCGCGATTCATCCAACGCCTGCGGCTCCCCCACCACCTCATAGTGAATATCTAACCCAGCAAGCTGTGCCTCGTGGATAAGCGTGCCCACACTTTCAATACCAGGTGCTGCAGTCACGTCACGATCATCTGTTTCCCGCAACACGCTCAACAACCCACGCATCTGAGAAAGCGCCTCCCTACCCACCGAAGAGATCGTCTCCAAAGCTGCGAGTGCTTGTTGCGGATTATCCTTACCTGCAAACCGGCCACCATCTGCCTGTGCAATAACAACCGTGAGCGAATGGGCAACAATGTCATGCATCTCGCGCGCAATGCGGTTGCGTTCAGATACCGCTGCCAGCTCCGCGCGCGCACGCAAATCCCGCAGCTCATCAGCTTTCCGCTTAGTGGATAACCCCAGCTGCCAAAACAACGCGATAGACACCACCACCAGCGTGACCACTATCGCGACAAATAACCACGTTTGTGGCTCCTGGATAATCTCTTTGATCCCAACAGCTCCCCCTGTTTCCAATACGTTGAAAAACAGGATGGGAAACAGCAGATTAAAAGCAATAGAGCCAAAACTGCCTACGAACAAGGCGGTGAGCCAACGAGAACGATGCCTCATGATGCGTGCAGAAATAAACCACGCCTCATAACAAACAGCCACATATCCCGCTAAAAAGTTATACGTAAGCGAGAGGCTTATAAACACCAATCCGACGGTTACCGTGGTCACGCCACTGACCGGCTTCCAGCGTTGGAGCAAGAGCCCCACATAGGTCAACGCGATTCCCACATATGAGCAGATGTACAACACTGTCTGCCATGTTGGTGAGATATTAAAATTACCTACGAGCCCAGTAGCGCTAATAAATCTCAACGATACGAACGCTACAATCGTCTGGATAACAAGCTGTATCCAAAAACTTGGGGTCAGAAAGCGAAAAGTTGCCACACGCTCATGCTAGTCGCAGCGAGACTCGCCTAGGTTCGTACCCCAACGCCATAACCGTTCCAATGGGGCCTTGGGAGAAAAACTTAGTCACCCAGCAGAGCAGATACTTTGGGTGATCAGCATGACTGCCACCGCAATCATTGCGTGGTGATGTACTTAAGGAAGATGTGGAGAATGAAATTTACGTTTGAAGTTCCAGCACCGCTGCAGCAGGTCGCTCCGATTTCATACTATGAAAGCCTTCTGTCTAACTACCGCTATCGCGACATTTCGTTTCTCGAAATGTCGACCACAGGAAAAATTCTTGGAGAATGTACTATCGGCGAAAACAACTACACCATTCAGGGTTCTGAATGTGACGGATTGATTTCGTCCATCGAGATTTTAGATGTGAAAGAAGCGGACAGCTTCCTTGATATCCCGTTGTCGTTACCAAATCGAAAGTTTGTGAAAGCTTTGAAGGATTTGAGCATTGAGTTCGTCCACGACAGGGACGGCATTAACATTCACCATGAAAATAGAGTGATCGCATTGTCGTACCAATTCGGCAAAGTTGCCGCTATTTGCTGGGCTAGCGAATAAACCTCTGGCATGTAACTGCACGTATTAACCTACGCGACAGGATCGCCATAACCTGATGGATGAAACAACCAACGAAAAGGAAGACGCAGAAAATGAAGATTGAAAGTTCCTGCCCGTTGCCAGTCAAACCCGGTATGACGGTTGCTCAGGCTACCGAGGCGTGTTATCAGTCTGAATTGGGTGCTGATACCTATGTGGAGGAGTTTGAAGGGTGGGTTGATATCGAGGCTTTAGAGCCCGGTGACCCTGGCCGGAAGATCGTATGCTGCGTCGAGGATGGTATCTGTATCACGGTTGAGATGAAGTACATGGAATTACCGATTACGGATACCTTCTACGGCGTAGACCTTAACTGCCAGCCCGGTGAAGGTTGGATGACTAGTCTTGAGCGGGTCGCGCGAGCATTGGAAGATAAGGGGCTCGAAGTAGTAAAACGGGACTCCTATGTTTTGCTTCCCGACGTTTTTGTAGCTATTGAGGTGGGTGAAACAATTGGATGGTTTGACCCCGCATATTGGAGCCGTGAGGAGTTCCTGGAGGAAGCCATACTCGCTTAGCTTGCATAACCGCGTGCACGCGAGGATATTTTATAGTCCCTTCACCCTCAATGCCTGCGCCGTTGCTCTAGCCAACGTAGGTCACCATGTCTACTTAAGTACACCACCGTGGGGCGCCACAAGGAGATTGACAATCTCATGGCTCGTAAAATCTACAAGCAAATCGGAATGGAACAGTAGGACATGAATACGTTTACTGCCTGTGTTGAGCGCGGCGAGAACTGGTGGGTTGCCCAGCTTGTCGAAGACCCTGGCGTTATCGTTCAGGCGCGTCGTCTTGACCAGATTCAAGAAGAAATCCGTGACGCTCTCGCCCTTTTCCCGGAGCTTACCGATTCACCGGAAACAGCTAGTGTTCATCTTGACCTTGTTGGTGAGATGGAACAGAAAGCTCAAGCTACCCGCGACCAGCTTGCCGCCATCCGCGAGCGTGAAGCCCACGAGCTTGCCAATATGTCGCAGCATGCGCGGCAGCTGCAAGCAGCAGGAGTACTCCGTGACGCTATACGAATAGCTAGCGGAAGCCAAGCGGCGCGGTCTTGAATTTGAGGAAATCGTCCTATCGCGCCATGACGCTTATCGGGTAGGAACCGTGAGATTGACGATGTGACAGTCAAGAAGTTTGTCGACCAATACGCCCAAGAATTAGGGAAAGGCTGGTGGAGGTAATGACCACGACATACACAGTAACCGCAGAACGCGGAACCAGCAGAGTATGGGTGCTCGAATATGCCGAACTAGGGGCAGTGCCCCAAACTAAGCGGCTGGCTAATGCTGCCGACGAGATGCGCGAAGCACTGGCCTACCAGGCAGACCTAGCCCCAGACGAACTCAACATTATTGTTGATGTTGTTCTCCCACCGGGCCTTGCGGAAATGAAAGCTCGCGCCGAAAAAAGAACGCGAAGAAGTGACCTCGCTGTTGCAATGCGAAACGCTGGAATGACCGTGTGAGGTATGGGAACAGTCCTCGGAGTGTCTTACCAGCGCGCCCAAAAGCTTGCAGCATCCTAAAAGAGGACATCACACTGAAAGCGAAAGTCGCCCAGCACGTGCATGATAGACACGCGTACTGGGCGATTTTTATCGACCGGTAGACCCGTATGCGTTAGTGGCGCGTGACGGTGGGCTTACAAGGTGCAGCAAGGTCCTCAGGCAACCGTTCAGTAACGCGCCCCTCACGCCGAGCGGGCTTGCGTCCATTGCCTCGCCGTGTGCCACGAAACTCCAAGCTTTGGAGCCACGAACTTGCACGCTGCCTGCATGGAAATATTCTCCGCCAGGATGCGATCTTCCACGAGGCGGACAACGCGGCCCTTCGCTTCCTGGTCAAATTTTCTAGGCATGTTCGAAGATTTTCCCATCTACCCAAACGGAACAAAACCTGGGGCACTTCAGTCTTGGTTGTGCAATTTTATCGGGTGCCAACGCAGAAGCAGCAGAAACAGTGGGAGCACAGAGACCATAAAGAAGGTAACCAACTACCAAAAATCCATCTAATACTACATACCTAGAAATAGATAAAGCTATAAAGCTAAATTGTTAGAAAGGTAACACTCAAGACAGGAAAATATTTTCTTGCCAAAACACACCCAAATAGGTGGAATTAGACAGCGTTCAAAAACATACTCGAACGAAAAACTTGTATAGAAAACTTCTCCCTCATGAATAATTCTCATGCTTGTAGTGCATGAATCAACTTAACAGCTAGCCTTACTTGAGTTCCACCAAAAATTTCCCACTCTCAGGAAGCAACAAATTTGCGATTTAAACAAAAACGACAAGCGTTTGTATTAATCTGATTAACGACTCGCCGAGTCAAAACTGACGCAGAATAGGATTGTTTCCTACTCTCAGTTTCATCTCATCTCACAAGGAGCCGTAATGGATTCTATCAACTCCCTCATCCAGAATGATGCCGTCATTGATCTCGCAGATCAGGACGATTTGGGCTATTTCGTTACCGGAGGAACCATCCTGCACTGGTAATTCCGACACACAAGGGAGGGAATGGAAAGTATCCATCCCTTCCTTCCCCTTTTTAGTAATCTCCACTTTGAGTGAATTAGGCGCAACATGGTAGCCCTTGGCATAGTTATTGACAGGAAATGCAACATTAGATGCGGACACTGTTGTTTTTCTTCCACCCCTCAGGCCGAGGAACATCTCACAGATGAACAGATTCTTCGAATCGTTAAGGAAGGTTGTGAAACCCCCGCTATCGACACAATTTCATTGAGCGGCGGGGAAGCTCTCTTGCGTAAACCTTTAGTACTGGAAGTACTTCGCGTTGCTAAATCCTATGGGAAAGCCGCAACCTTAGTAACTAATGGGTTCTGGGGACAAAATAAGAAACGAGCTGAGGAAACACTTTTTGAGCTAAAAGAAGCAGGTCTTTGCGCTCTAAAGATCAGCTTCGATGATTTCCATCAAGATCTCCTCAAGGTAGAGAAAGTCAAAAATATCCTCGATGCCAACTTGAGTGTGAGGGTACCAATCGCAATTAATGTTGCGGTATCTAAAAACTTCTCTTCCGATAGGATTCTAGCGGCGCTTGGAGAATCGCTCATGGGAGTCAAAGTGATTAAGTTCCCCATTCAACGAGTGGGAGCAGCGGAACAATACCCTGAAGAATCAATCATTCGCCGCCATCGTATAGAAGACAATCTAACCTGTCCGGGTTTTGAACCCACCTACCACTACGACGGCAAAGTCTATCCTTGTTGCTCCCCCACGGTCTTTACCACAGGTCTCACCTTTGGAAAGGCAGAAGATCTTCCCGTAGAACGCGCAGTTTCCAGTATCGAGAGAAATCTTCTTTTTGCCGCGATCCGACAAAAAGGTTTCAAATGGCTCTTTGAGCGATGCATCGAAGAAAGGGTTCTGGATATTTCCTACATTGACCGCAGTTATGTCGACGCATGTGAAATGTGCCAAATCCTCTTCTCAAATCCACACACGCTGAAAGCTGTAGTGTCTATCGTTTCAAACGAATACACAAGTATCTCGAAATAAGCCCATGACTCAAAGATACAAAAACGATTCTTTCGAGATACTTAAAGAAGGAAATGTTCTAGTCATTAAAGATCTGTCTACAAAAAGGATCGTTCAGGCGCCTCTCTCCGCAGGCAAAAACCTTCCTTTTACAGAAACCTCACCTATTGTGAGCAAACCAGTTTTTACAGTTTATTTACTGCTTTCGATTTCCCTCATTGTATCCTCTACTGCATTAGGCATTTGGGGAGCGCATCAGGTGGACTTATCACAACTGGGCTGGCACAATTTTGCGATACTCATTGGCTACGCCTCCTGCCAGATAGCCATTCACGAGGCTGGCCACTATGCAGTATTCAGGCTGATGGGAAGATCTCCAGATAAGGTTGGATTTAAGCTTAATTACGGAGTATTTCCCGCTTTTTACGTGAGAATGAACGACTCCCACCTTCTCGTTCGCACGGATCGCTACGTTGTTCATTCTATCGGGATCGTTACCAACGCAATCATTACCGTTATAGCTTTTGGAATGCTCTGGGCAGACCTCTTAGAGAGAGATTGGCTGTTCGTGTTTTCTTGGTATGCCATTGCTATGGCTTATAACTGTATCCCCATACTTAACTCGGATGGTTTTAAGTCTCTGCTAGTCCTAGTCAACCAAAGGGAAGCAAAATCATTCAAAGATAACTCACTCTTAGTACGAGCCATTATTATTATCAGCTATGGTGTTGCGGTTATATATACCGCGCGAATCATTTGGCTGATTTGCGACATCTTAACGGAGGCACACATATGATCTTCAAAATCGCTTTAAACTCCGTACGTAAGGGAATAGCGTCATGGATCGCTCTACTTGTTTCTTCCATCGCCCTTTCGGTCGTTCTCACCCTCAATGTCGCCCTCATAGTTGCCGGCGCTGCCGTATCTGGAGATGCCCAGCAGGCATATATAAGCATGGGAGGAGTTGCACTCGCGTTCAGTGTACTTACAGGCCTCGCTTCATTCCACTTAGTTGTAGACACATGTATTCGCTTACAGCAACGTGAAGTTGCGCTTTGGCAAATAGCTGGGCTTCTACCTCCCACAGCACTTGCAATCCTCTTCACGGAAGTAGTGTTAGTTACCGCCGCATCAGCTGTGGTCGGTACGATAATCACGATCATAATCTGGCCAAGCTACGCAAGCTTCGTAGGACACAGTGGGCTCCCTTACAGTAGCGTTCTCGAGCACAATATCCCAGCTCCCGCCATTTCTATCGGCATAGCCATTACCGTCATCGTTAGCATTTTGGCTGGAATTAGCTCATCTCGAAAAATTGTACGCGGTGATCTTATTACTGGCGTTAAAGCCTCCTCATCTTTCGAGACAAAGCGCGGTTCAGTCAAAGGCTACATATTCACAACTACGCTCGGGGTGGCGTTCCTCGTTGGAATCATCGCAATCTATTCTGCGATTGGAAACCGAACCGAACTTACCGATCCTCAGGAAATCGGTGATTTCGTCACAATCTACCCAGGCATGGGCATACTACTTTGTCTTGTTTTTGCATTCCTTGGCCCATTCTTAATCCGTGCACTTGTCGCACTAATTCAACTATGTCCTGGCAAAGTTTCCTTTTTTCTAGCCGCTAGGGAAGCCTCCGCGCGCCCTGCACTAACTAAAGCGCTTGTCATGCCAATTAGTCTCGCAGCCTCCGCTGTTGGGGTAATGACATCGTGGGTATCGAAACTTAAAGATATTCTCGAAACAGTTAGCGGGGCTTCTAGCTCCGTCTCTGCCCCACCTGAGCAAATGGCATTATTACTCGCAGGTCCTATCATTGCGGCATGCGTATCGGCATCATCAATCGTCTTTGCGACGGCCTCAAACAGAGAGCAAGATAATGCACTCTTGATTGTGTCCGGTTCCACTCGGAGCGCAGCTTATACAAAAGCACTGTTTGAGACCGTCGTTTATGCGTTTATCTCACTATTCTGCGCTTATTTCATAATCATCGCTAACGAACTTGCAATGGTCGCTGCTTTTTCATCGGGACCAATTCCCTCCGCACAAGTTTCATTACCAAGTTGGGCGGCTACCGGGGTTATCACATTTGGCATGTCACTCACACTGCTCATGCTGCTTACCGTGACAAGCACAGGTTTCCGAAAAGAATCCATAACCGTCGTACTGGGGAGTAAATAATGCCAACACTCATCACAGCCACCGGAGTGAAGAAAAGCTTCGGTAAAGGTAGTCAGAAAGTAACAGTTCTCAAGGGAATTGATCTCACTATTTTACCTGGAGAATCTGTTGCAATTGTCGGAAAATCTGGTTCAGGAAAATCTACATTACTGTACTGCTTAAGTGGATTACTCGCACCCGATGAAGGATCTATCTACCTAGCCAATCAGAAAATCACCGCCACCTCGCCACGAAAAGTCGCTGAGATCAGGAGAAATCACGCAAGTTTCATCTTTCAAGACTTAAACCTCATTAGCTCCCTGACGGTCGCCGACAACATCCGGCTTCCTTCAAAGCTTGCTGGCCGAAACCCCAAAAAACGCGAAATCGACTCAGTTCTTGAAAAAGTGGGGCTGTCAGGAGCTGGCAATAAGTATCCAAACCAATTATCCGGAGGACAACAGCAACGCGTAGCTATCGCACGTTCTCTTGTCAGATCTCCCCAGATACTCTTTGCCGACGAACCGACCGGAGCACTAGACGTTACAACCAGCGCAATTATCCTAAAACTACTTCAAGAAACGGTCACCAAGAGAACTTCTCTAGTTATGGTCACACATGATCTGGATATTGCAGCATCAGCTGACCGTGTTGTGGTACTAAAAGAAGGAAACACAGGTCAAATTCTCCATCACACAACACCAACAAACATATTTGATGCTATGCATAAGAGTTAGTCAAAACGGTATCACCGCCAGTCTTGAAGGCGCGCCCTCAGTGTGAACAAGCCGAGAAAAGACTCGACTAACATTGCCAAAGCATCCCACAGGGTTTGACCAGCAGGTTTACCTATTTCCACAGGTTGCCTATAACCGTATAAACATATACCTAGGGGTAAAACAGATCAATAACCGCTATTGCTGGCAGGATACTAAACCACAGCATATTTTTCTGCTTATTCACAACTGTTCAACTTATAAAAAGAAGCGCCGCCTAGAAAAACTAGGCGGCGCTTCTACAACAGACCGAAATTGCGGGTTCGGCCGGTTTTAGAGGTCGTATGCCTCATCCAGTGGAACCGAAGCTCCGGTGAACTCACCGTAGCCATCATCACCGTAGATCGAATCACCATATGTTGGGATCGAGTATGCGGCATTTCGTGCAGCCTCCGTTGGCTTCACGGAGATGTTGCGGTAACGAGAGATACCGGTACCAGCTGGGATCAGCTTACCGATGATCACGTTCTCCTTCAGGCCGATCAGCTTGTCGGAGCGCTTGTTGATAGCGGCGTCGGTAAGCACACGAGTGGTTTCCTGGAACGATGCGGCGGATAGCCACGACTCGGTTGCCAAGGAAGCCTTGGTGATACCCATGATCTCGGAGCGAAGCTCTGCTGGCTGGCCACCGTTTGCCAATGCCTCAGCGTTTGCAGCTTTAGCCTCGGACAGATCCACCAGCGTACCTGGGAGGAACTCGGTGGAACCAGACTCGATGACGGTTCCGCGACGCAGCATCTGTCGAATGATGATTTCGATGTGCTTATCGTGAATAGCCACACCCTGGGCACGGTAGACGTCCTGCACCTCGTCGACAAGGTGCTGCTCAACACCACGGCGACCCAGAACCTCGAGTACATCATGTGGATCGGCAGGGCCGCGCAGCAGGCGGTCGCCAATCTCAACATGGTCACCCTCGGCCAAGGTGCGCTCGATCATGGCACCTGGGTTGGATTCCATTGGAACGCGGACAGTTGCCAAGCCCTGACGCTTCGACAGCTTCTCGTAGACCACAACGTCAGATCCATCGTCTGGGTTGATGGTCAGGGTGTAGAAGTTGCCTTCGTCATCAAGGTGGACGGTACCTGCGACAGAAGCGATCGGTGCACGGTTCTTAGGAACACGAGCCTCGAAGAGCTCCTGGACACGAGGCAGACCACCGGTAATGTCGCCACCGACACCACCCTGGTGGAACGTACGCATTGTCAGCTGGGTACCAGGCTCACCAATCGACTGTGCAGCCACAATACCGACTGCTTCTCCGATGTCGACCAGCTTGCCGGTTGCCATGGACTTGCCGTAGCACTTTGCGCACACACCGGTTGGGGTCTGGCAAGTCAAGACCGAGCGGACCTTGACTTCCTTGACTCCAGCGGCGATGAGCTCGTCGATAAGCTGATCGGTCAGGTTCTCACCTGGCTCGACCATGACGTTGCCTTCGGCGTCCTTGACTGCGGTAGCTGCCACACGACCGGCCACGGAGGTTTCGATCAGGCTGTGTCCGGTGTAACCGGTCACGTTGCCCTCAGCGTCCTTGACTTCAACGGCTACAGGAACACGAATGCCCTGCTTGGTGCCACAGTCGTCTTCGCGGACGATAACGTCCTGTGCCACGTCGACGAGACGACGGGTGAGGTAACCGGAGTCTGCGGTACGCAGAGCGGTATCGGCCAGACCCTTACGGGAACCGTGGGAGTTGTTGAAGTACTCGAGAACCGACAGGCCTTCACGGAAGGAGGTCTTAATCGGGCGGGTGATGTAGTCACCCTTCGAGTTCACAACCATGCCCTTCATACCAGCAAGCGTCCAGATCTGACGCATGTTACCGGCAGCACCCGACTTCACGATCATTGGAATTGGGTTGTCGTCTGGGTAGAGCTTCTCGACGGCGTTACCAACCTCGTCGGTAGCGTCCTTCCACAGCTCAACGAGGCGGTCGTAACGCTCGCGCTCGGTCAGAGCACCCTGCTCCCAGTACTTGCGCTCAATCTTGCGTGCCTCGGCCTCGTAGCGGTCAAGGATTTCTTCCTTGTTAGGAAGAACGAGCACGTCAGACATGGTGATGGTCACGCCAGAACGGGTTGCCCAGTAGAAACCGGCATCCTTCATCTTGTCCATCGTCTGAGCAACAGTGATCATTGGGTAGGTTGCTGCGAGGTCGTTAATCACGTCACCGAGCATGATCTTGCCGGTGCCGCCACCCTTACGAACCATCACACCTTCAAGGTATGGGTAGTTCCAAGGCAGCAGTTCGTTGAACATGATGCGACCCAAGGTGGTGTCTGCCAACCAAACATCGCCCTTGTTCCAGCCCTCTGGGAACTGCTCAGCCTCGATGTCTACTGGTGGACGCAGGTGAGAAATACGCACCTTGATCTTAGCCTGCAGGCCAAGAACGCCGCGGTCACGAGCCATGATGGCCTCAGCATAAGACGAGTACACGCCCTGTGCTGGTCCTTCTTCGGTTGCTGGAGCGTATGCGCCCTGGCCACCGATCTCGTTTTCGTCCTTGTCCATGGTCAGGTAGTACAGGCCGGTCACCATGTCCAGACGTGGCATGGCAAGTGGCTTACCCGATGCAGGGGAAAGAATGTTGTTCGAGGCCAGCATGAGGATGCGAGCTTCTGCCTGAGCCTCAGCGGACAGTGGCAGGTGGACTGCCATCTGGTCACCGTCGAAGTCGGCGTTGAAGGCTTCACATGCCAATGGGTGCAGCTGAATTGCTTTACCCTCGACAAGCTTTGGCTCGAATGCCTGAATACCCAGGCGGTGCAGGGTAGGTGCACGGTTGAGCATCACTGGGTGCTCGGAAATTGCCTCTTCGAGGACGTCCCACACCTCTGGACGCTGGCGTTCCACCATGCGCTTTGCCGACTTGATGTTCTGCGCGTAGTCGTTTTCCACGAGGCGCTTCATCACGAACGGCTTGAACAGCTCGAGAGCCATCAGTTTAGGCAGACCACACTCGTGGAGCTTGAGCTGAGGACCAACGATAATAACGGAACGACCGGAGTAGTCGACACGCTTACCCAGCAAGTTCTGACGGAAGCGGCCCTGCTTGCCCTTGAGCAAGTCAGACAGGGACTTCAGTGGACGGTTACCAGGACCGGTGACTGGACGACCGCGGCGGCCGTTGTCGAACAACGCGTCCACGGATTCCTGCAACATGCGCTTCTCGTTGTTCACGATGATCTCAGGGGCACCGAGTTCAATCATGCGCTTGAGGCGGTTGTTGCGGTTGATCACACGACGGTATAGGTCGTTGAGGTCGGAGGTTGCAAAGCGGCCACCGTCGAGCTGCACCATGGGGCGAAGCTCTGGTGGGATCACAGGAATGCAATCCAAAACCATGCCAGCTGGGTCGTTACCTGAACGCTGGAAGGCTGCAACAACCTTCAGACGCTTCAGGGCACGCATCTTCTTCTGGCCCTTGCCGTTGTTGATGATCTCGCGTAGTTCCTCAGCCTCGGCGTCAAGATCGAAGTTGCGGATCAGGGTCTGGATAGCCTCTGCGCCCATGCCGCCGGTGAAGTAATCCTCGTAGCGGTCCACAAGCTCTTCGTAGATGGTCTCATCGATGATCATCTGCTTAGGAGCAAGCTTGATGAAGGTCTGCCAGATCTCCTCAAGGCGGTCGATCTCACGCTCCGCGCGCTCGCGGATGTGCTGCATTTCCTTCTCGGCAGCCTTCTTGACCTTGTTGCGAGCGTCGGCTTTAGCGCCGGCTGCTTCGAGTTCTGCAAGGTCTTCTTCCAGCTTGGCGGCACGCTCGGCGATTTCGGACTCCATGTCCGCCTCGACGTCCTTCTTCTCCAGAAGCATTTCTGCTTCCAAAGTGGTCTGGTCAGCGTGGCGAGCCTCATCATCAACACTGGTGATGATGTTAGCTGCGAAGTAGATGATGCGCTCAAGATCCTTTGGAGCCAAGTCCAGCAGGTAGCCCAAGCGGGATGGAACACCCTTGAAGTACCAGATGTGAGTCACTGGTGCAGCCAACTCAATGTGGCCCATGCGCTCACGGCGAACCTTAGACTTGGTCACCTCAACGCCACAGCGCTCACAGATGATGCCCTTGTAGCGGACACGCTTGTACTTACCGCAGGCACACTCCCAGTCACGGGTTGGACCGAAGATGCGCTCGCAGAAAAGGCCGTCCTTTTCTGGCTTCAGGGTGCGGTAGTTAATGGTCTCCGGCTTCTTAACCTCGCCCTTGGACCAACGGCGGATGTCGTCGGCAGTGGCCAGGCCGATTCGAAGCTCGTCGAAGAAGTTGACGTCGATCACGTAACTCCCTTTCGTTTAGTGCTGATTCTGTAGTTTCTTGCCTGGCGTTAGGCGATGTCTGCGTCGGAACGCTCGTCGCGCGACAGGTTGATGCCCAAGGAGGCACCGGCCTGATCGAACTCGTCGTCATCCGATCCAGACAACTCCATCGGGGTGCCGTCTGCGGAGAGAACCTCCACGTTCAAGCACAGCGACTGGAGCTCTTTTAGGAGCACCTTGAAGGACTCTGGGATACCAGGATCCGGAATATTTTCGCCCTTCACAATGGCCTCGTACACCTTGACGCGGCCAACCACGTCGTCAGACTTGATGGTCAGGAGTTCCTGCAGGGTGTAGGCAGCGCCGTATGCCTGCATTGCCCACACCTCCATCTCGCCGAAGCGCTGACCACCGAACTGTGCCTTACCGCCCAGTGGCTGCTGGGTAATCATGGAGTAAGGACCGGTGGAACGTGCGTGGATCTTCTCATCAACCAAGTGGTGCAGCTTCAGGATGTACATGTAGCCAACAGACACTGGGTATGGGAATGGTTCGCCGGAGCGGCCGTCGAACAGCGTAGCCTTGCCGTTTTCGTCGACCATGACATCGCCGTCGCGGTTTGGACGAGAATTGCCCAACAGACCTGCGATTTCCTCGTTGGTAGCACCGTCGAACACTGGGGTTGCGGTCAGTGAACCAGCTGGGAAGTCGTAGAGATCCTCTGGGAGGGTCTTGAGCAATTCAGCGTTTGCTGGGTCTTCGGTGTCGATCTTCCAACCGGCAGCGGCCAACCAGCCCAAGTGAACCTCGAGCACCTGGCCGATGTTCATACGACGAGGCACACCGTGGGTGTTCAGGATGATGTCCACTGGGGTGCCGTCTGGCATGAATGGCATATCTTCCTGAGGCAGGATCTTGCCCACGACACCCTTGTTGCCGTGGCGACCAGCGAGCTTGTCGCCGTCTTGGATCTTGCGCTTTTGGGCAACGTAGACGCGAATCATCTCGTTGACGCCTGGTGCGAGATCGTCATCGTCGTCACGCGAGAAGCGGCGAACGCCGATGACCTTACCGGTTTCACCGTGAGGTACTTTCATGGAGGTGTCGCGGACTTCGCGTGCCTTCTCGCCGAAGATGGCACGAAGCAGACGCTCTTCAGGGGTCAGCTCGGTTTCACCCTTCGGGGTGACCTTACCGACGAGGATGTCGCCGTCGCGAACGTCCGCACCGATGCGAACGATACCGCGCTCGTCGAGATCCTTGAGCACGTCTTCGGAAACGTTCGGGATCTCGCGGGTGATTTCCTCAGGTCCCAGCTTGGTGTCGCGAGCATCGATCTCATGTTCTTCGATGTGGATCGAGGTGAGGATATCCTCTTCGACCACGCGCTGGTTCAGGATAATAGCGTCCTCGTAGTTGTGGCCTTCCCATGGCATGAAAGCTACGAGGAGGTTGCGTCCGAGGGACATTTCGCCGTTGTGCGTACCTGGGCCGTCGGCGAGAACCTGACCGGCCTCAACACGATCGCCGATGTTTACCAGCGGCGTCTGGTTGTAGCAGGTGCCCTGGTTGGTGCGCTCGAACTTACGCAGGATGTAGGTTTCGCGGGTTCCGTCGTCAGCCATCACGGTGATGATGTCTGCGGAGACGTTTTCAACCACGCCGCCCTTCTTGTTGATGATCAAGTCACCAGCATCGTAGGCAGCTGCGCGCTCCATACCGGTGCCAACGAATGGTGCCTCAGAACGCACGAGTGGGACAGCCTGACGCTGCATGTTCGCACCCATCAAGGCACGGTTAGCGTCGTCGTGCTCGAGGAATGGAATCATGGCGGTTGCCACGGAAACCATCTGACGTGGCGAAACGTCGAGGTAATCGACGGATTCCGGTGCGACGACCTGGATGTCGCCGTTCTTCACACGCACGGTTACGCTGTCTGCGGTGATTTTGCCGTCAGCGTCATGCTCGACGTTTGCCTGCGCGACGACGAAGCGATCTTCCTCATCAGCGGTCAGGTAGTCGATCTGGTCAGTCAGAACGCCGTTTTCTACCTTGCGGTATGGCGTTTCGATGAAGCCGAAGGCGTTGACGCGAGCGTAGGACGCAAGCGAACCGATCAGACCAATGTTTGGACCTTCCGGAGTCTCAATTGGGCACATACGGCCGTAGTGAGAAGCGTGAACGTCTCGGACCTCAATGCCGGCGCGCTCACGCGACAGGCCGCCTGGGCCCAGTGCGGAGAGACGACGCTTGTGGGTCAGACCGGACAAAGAGTTGTTCTGGTCCATGAACTGCGACAGCTGCGAGGTTCCGAAGAACTCGCGGATGGCGGCAGAAACAGGGCGAACGTTGATCAGCGAGGTAGGGGTGATCGACTCAGCATCCTGAGTGGTCATGCGCTCGCGAACAACGCGCTCCATGCGAGAAAGTCCCACACGGACCTGGTTTTGGATCAGCTCGCCGACGGTACGCAGACGACGGTTACCAAAGTGGTCGATGTCATCGGTTTCCACTGGGATGACCTCGCCGGTTGGCGACGTCATGGTGGTTTCACCTGCGTGCAGGCGTACCAAGTACTCCAAGGTGGTTGCGATGTCTTCTTCAGTGAGGGTCATGAGGCCCTCGTTGTCGCCACCCAAGCCCAGCTTGCGGTTGACCTTGTAGCGGCCCACCTTTGCTAGGTCGTAGCGCTTTGCACGGAAGAAAGAGTTGTCCAGCAGGGACTGTGCCAAGTCGCGGGTAGGCTGCTCACCTGGACGCTGCTTGCGGTAGATTTCCAGCAAAGCCTCGTCGGTGTTAGATACACCGTCGGACTCGAGGGTGGACATCATGATCTCAGAGAAGCCGAAGCGCTCCGTGATCTGCTCAGTGGTCCAACCAAGGGCCTTGAGCAAGACGGTCACAGGCTGACGACGCTTGCGGTCGATACGCACACCAACGGTGTCACGCTTATCCACGTCGAACTCGAGCCATGCACCGCGGGAAGGAATGACCTTCACGGAGTGCAGTGGACGCTCGGTGGACTTATCGATCGTCTGATCAAAGTACACGCCAGGAGAACGAACCAGCTGAGAGACAACAACACGCTCGGTACCGTTCACAATGAACGTGCCCTTGTCCGTCATCATCGGGAAGTCGCCGATGAATACGGTCTGCGATTTGATCTCTTGGGTTTCGTTGTTGATGAACTCTGCGGTCACATACAGTGGCGCGGAGTAGTTGATGTCTTTGTCTTTGCACTCATCAATAGTGTTCTTCATGTCCTCAAAGCGAGGCTCAGAAAGAGACAGCGACATATTTCCGGAATAATCCTGGATAGGAGATAGCTCCTCCAAGATGTCTTCAAGTCCGCTTGTTACGCGAACCGAGTCGCCCAGCTCTTCTTGCTGGCGGGCGCGCCACTCAGGCGTACCAATCAACCAAGCAAAGGAGTTGAGCTGAATATCGAGAAGCCCCGGAACCTCGATTGGTTCCGTAATCTTTGCGAACGACTTGCGTTCGGGGGCCCCAGGGATGTTGGCCTTGGTCTGGCGGGAGACTGCCAAGATGGGTCCTTCCAGCACCTCACGCGGCGGTGGCCCCGCAATATTGACCACCATTTCCGCTGGTAATTGAGCATTCGGTCTGCAGAGGAGCTCTCATACCCAGATAGCACGGAATGACCTTGTCAAATTGGTTTTTTACACCGTACTGATCAAGGTCGACATGCTAACTGGATTTAGGCTCCAGCGCAACGACCTAGCTTATAGCATAAGTGCCCTAATGTAAAGCAACTGGACGACGGCGAAACGCGCCCATCAGACCAACGACGCTCAGCACCGCCCCAGCGGCGAGCGCCACGCGGTAGAGCACTCGAGCCACGGAGCCATCGGAGACTGCGGACGCCTGCTCAAAGAGCGCCGCTTTGTTATCCTCGCTCATTCGCCCATGGAATATCAACGCATCTTCACGACGCGTGCCATCGGCATCACCGAAATAATCCTCGATATTTTCTTCCACGTCAACCACAAGCCCCGAAATTTGGTCCACATACCACTGCCGATTTCCGGAATGATACAGGTAGAGCCTGTTTTCATCTTTTTGCGTCGTGTTGAAAACCGAGGCGTATTTCTCAGCCACATTGGTCGGTTTTATCTCTTGGCTATACCGATAAATTGTCCGACCGCCCCGATCGATCTCCTCGGAAAAGACGGCAGGCGTTGTGCTTCGAAGAGTTGGATCGAATACCTCATAGGTGGTCTGCTGGGCATCGCTAGGAAACTTCAACCAGGCACCGTCAACCGGAACGCTTTCGGTGGGGCTTCCCAGTTGCGCGCTCACAGTCGCAGGCGCTAGTGCTTCGCCACTGAGCCGGTCGAGGGGGTACGTCCACACGGAAGCCTGAATGAGGCGATCGACGTCTGTCTGTCGGCTCTTCCGCACATCAGTTACTCCAATGCGCACTGTTGCGGTATCGGCATCGGTGGGCGGCAAAATATCCATGTGCCACTGGCGCACAACCCCTGCATCGAGCACACGCCCATCGTTGATAAGCCGTGTACGTGCATGATCATCTACGAGGGTAAAAGTGGTCTGCGATAGGTCGAGCGGCAACCGAGCATCAGTATTGACCCATCGCGGGGCTAAAATTCCCACGGCTACCAGACCAACGCCTAAGCCGAGTAGTAGCACGGACAGGATTCGAGTCGTGGGAAGCATAGACTCAGATCTTACCTTGCTGCTTCTTCATGTTTTTGGCTTGACTAAAGAACACGATGCCGCCCACCATGGCCATAGCACCTAGCCCAAGCAGAAAACCAGACCACCAGCCGCGCTTGCGTATTGCTTCCGCTGCGGTACGAACATCTTGCTCTTCCGCTTTTTTCGCATGCGTTGTACTCTCCCGCTCCGACTTGGGGGCAGGTTTACGCTCTGGTTTCTTGTCTTCTTTTGGCTCTTTTTTCTCTTTTACTTTCTTTTCTTTGGGTTTTTGCGACGGTTTTTGCTGCGGTTTTTGCGACGGTTTTTGCTGCGGTTTGGAATGCGACTGCGGCTTCTCCTGCGGTATTACAGGAGCCGGCTCTGCAGCTTCAGGTTCCTCGGTTTCCACAACGCTAGGAGGTGTGGAAGCCTGCTCTATTTCCTTGGTCAACTCTCGTAGGCTTTGTTGGACGTCGGCAAGCCCGCGTTTGATTCCCGCATAGTCTAATCGTGCAGGCGCATCACCGACATAGAATTTCCACACTGTCGAGTGGTTGTTCAAGATGATCTCTGCGACATACAGGCCGGGCTTTTCAAATTCCACCCCTTGGGCGTAGCTTCCAGGTGCTGCCATGTCCACTGGCTTGTCAAATTTCATGGTGCCAGGACCACTCATTTTTCCAAGGCGTGCGTGAGCATTTTCTTCTGAAGTCTCAAATACGAGGCGCGTCATTTTATCGCGCACCAAGTCCTCCGGTTCCCCAGCTGCCGGCAGTGACCAGTGCTGGTCTTTGGTTTTGGCAGCGTCGGGAACTACAACCACGAACTCGGCAGAGGTGTGCTCGATCAGTTCAGTATCGGTTTCTTGAACAATGCTGTTTTTATCGCTGAGTGTGACCACCCCACCGCGAATGACAGCAAGGGGATGTTGATCCCCTGTGCGGTCAGCCCATGTGTTGACCACGGTGACATCATCAAGCGTGGCGGGATCAGCCCATGCCTGCGGAGTGATTCCGAAGGCCAGCATCACCGTTAAAGCGATAAATTTTTTCACGAACTTATTTCCCAGACTGTCCTGCACGCACCAAACGAACCATTCCGGCACCGAATACCATTAACCCGAGACCAAGAACGATGAAGGAAAGCGTCATAAAGTTGGGGCCTGTATCAGGAAGCTGTTTCTTAGCCGTCGACGCAGCCTTCTTTGTAGAGGTTGCAGGCGCCGACTTTCCCTTTGAGGCTGGTGCAGCAACTGGAGCCGCATTGCCTTCGCAATCAGCAACATTATTGGGACCGCCATCACCCACTTGCCATACGTATTTTCCAACGTTGGAAGAAGATCCATTGCCTGTAGCTTGTACGCACATAGTGTATGTACCAGGTTCAGTGAAAACCCAGTTGGTGTGAACGTGAGATGGTGGGTCTTGGTGGATCGAGGAGCCGCTGGTCACCTCGTAATTACCGCCTGCAAGCAGGCTTTCTGTTCTTCCAAAAGAGCCAGTTTTAAACATATAAACTTCACCAGGACCTGACACCTTATTGAAGTTAATATCGATTGCGCTGAAGCCTCCTTCGCGAACCCCTTGTGTATCCCATCCGGGCCAAATTAGCCCAGCGTCTTGAGCCATTGGCAATAGGTATCCAGATTTGCCAATCTCAGCTACCTTGGCTACGTCCTCATTCATAGCTTCTTGCTTGACTTTCAGTATGACATCCTGAGGATCATGAAGGACATGCTGACCAGTAGCGTCTTCTTTAAGAGTGAGCTTTAATCCACCGTCTTCTGCCGTTACGTTGAATGCATCTATGTGCCCAGTTTCTAAAACTAGGGATTGCGCCCATGCTGCTGGAGTGCTAATCGATATCCCTAGTACCAGACCAAGCGCAGATAGCTTATATACGAACTTTTTCACAATACCTCTACTTAAGTTTAGTTATTTCGCATACTTTTACGGAACAAAACAAAAGCACCCACTATGCCCAAAATTCCGAGCAAAGCAGAAAGCTGAGTCCACCAAGTATCTAGTTCTTGCCATTCAGCAGCGGTAGTTACCGCTTCATCTTGAACATCACCGTCATGGAATGAATAGATACCGTTTGTATCCGAGCCACTTGTTGCGGCGAGCTGCTGGCGCTTCCGCGCCGATTCAGAACCAACAGTATCTTTATTGTGTTTTCCGCTCTTGTTTTGGACTGATGCCGGTTTCTTGGATTCTTTTTCTTGAGGTTTCTTTTTCACGGAACCGCCAAGTTTTTCACCAGCCAAAATTTCTTTGGCTCGAGCTATAGTCGCATCGCCAACTAGATAGGAAATATGCAGAGGATAAGATTCTTGTTTTCCAGATGCTGTGGTGATATCAAAGGAGTACTCAAGACCATACGCGCCCTCTTTGGTGAAAAGCATGGACTGATGGTCGTGCGCGTGGAGTCCATACTTCAGATTCTTCGATAGATCGTCGGTATCTGTCAGCAAATCTATTCCAGATATGCCGTTATGCCAGCTAATCATCCGGCCATCGTGGGGCAGTTCGACCTTTTTCAGAGATACAGTCATCTTGGAGCCTGCTAGAAGTGCGTCTGATGGCAAATCCTCATTTGAGAATCCAACCCATGGAAGCTTGTGATCCTGTGACTCGGGAAGCACCCACGCTTGGTCAGGCAACGAACCAGAGATTTGTGCTTCGATACGATCTTTCCAGCTATTGGTCTTTACGAGGGGACCACCTTGATCACCACCAGAATCTGGAACCGTTAGCGTCACATCTCCACTTGAGTATTTCTCACCTTCGCGATTAATTACTGTTACAAACTCTTTATCAGGTCGAGTTAGAGCTAAATCCATGTGCCCATCGTTGATAATAGTTTTTGGAGTTCCAGTAAGCTTCCAAGCACGTTCTATAGAATCGTCAAGTGCACTACGTGACGGTGTCTCTGAGTGGCCTTTCTCTGGCCGTTGAGGCTTTTTCTTTTCACTAGGATCCGTCGGTGGTTCGTTAGTCGCATCTTTGTCAAGCGGCTTAGTAATCTTATTGAGATTTGTAGTGGTTCCTTCCGGAAGCCCCACTTCCTCATCGGATCCAACTAACCATATTTGACGTACAGACTCTGATTTTATAGTGAAAGGTCCGTTTTTTACATAGGCTTTCCACGTAAGTTCGTAGATACCAGGCTTAGAAAAAGTCCAGTTGAAATGCCCATGTGAACCCATTTCATATTCAATGGTTTTTAACTCTTCGTCGTTACTTGAGAAAATCCGCTCGACTTCTTTCCGAGAATTATTTTTGAAAAATACATTGACGTCACCGGGACCAGAAAATTTTGTCAACTCAAAATACATGTTTTTATCGAGATGCGCCGGTATTGAGTCCTTGCCTTTAGGCTCATGGTGGGGATCAAAAGCCCCTATGCCTGCCCAAATAGGGCGATGATCGTTTGCGAACGGAATGTTCTGGGGTGCGTACCATACAATATCGCCAGGTTCGCCCAAGAAGCTAAATTCTTCGTCATCTGGAATTCGTATCCGCGATAGTTCTTCACCGTCTTTTCCAGCATCTGGAGGAAGGCGAAAACATAAAGACTCTTGCGGCACTACCTGCTGGCCGTCAACAGCCATGAGTTCCAGCTTGGGCGAGCCTGACTCAGGATCTTTGACAGGATAGTTGTAGGTACCGTAAAGAGCATCAAAATGCCCCTGATAACCAATTTTACGATCGACGCATGGATGCGCAACTTCTTTGCCATCAGCGCCACGGTATGTTGTTTCTTTGGGAATTGTCACACCAAATGCTGGTTCCCCCTTTTTATGTCCAGTTGCGTCGAGATCTGCACTTTCACTAGCTGAAACTGGCAACATACTCAAAGATGCTATTGCTAGACAGCACAGCATCGACGTGACTTTGGTGACCTTAGCCATGATGGTAGTAGTCCTTCTTTTTAGTTTTGATCGTTCCCAATGATTGCATCCAAGACCAAAGGAAAATGAAAAAGATAACCAATACCATAGTTGCGCCTGTGGGATAATCCAAAGCCCAAGATAAATAGACCCCCAAGATCGAACCAATAGCTCCAACTAACGCCGACAGCCACATCATGGTACTCAATTTGTCTGTAAGCATGCGTGCCGTCGCAGCGGGAGTAATCAGCAGCGCCAGCACGAGGATATTACCGATCGTTCGGATCGAAATGACCACGGCTGCGGTCACCGCGAGGTAGAGGACGAGGTCGAGAAGCAGCACTGGCATGCCCATGGTGCGCGCGGTTTCACGATCCAAGGACACCGCCACAAGCTGCGGAGTTAGCACGATGAGCACGAGCACGATAATGCTGCCGACGATCGCCGCAATCACCACGTCGGAATCCGGAACACCGGTAATAGAACCGAACAGGAAACTGGTTAACGACGCCGTATAACCTTCCACCCGCGAAATGATAATCAGGCCAAGCGCAAACGCCGCGGCGAAGAAGATACCAATAATCGAGTCTTCTTTGAGCCGCCTTCGCTGGCTAAATGCCGCGATAAGGACGGCTACGATCACACCAGCGACCGCGCCACCAGCAAGCACAGAAATCTGTAGGGCGAATGCCACGGCAAGACCGGGAAAGACGGCGTGTGATACGGCGTCGCCGATAAAGGCCATGCCGCGGAGCACAACATGCGTGCCCACCACGCCGCAGACGATGGAAGACAACACCGCGACCAGCAATGCTTTAGGCAAAAAGGCCAGCGCAGGGTTGCCCAGATCTTGGAAAAATTCAATCGGTGTGAGCACCTCAGTTTGCCTTTCCTATGCCTAACGACGCCAACAAGGGGGATCCATCTTCCACACGGAACGTGGTTTTCCACGGTTGTGCATCCAACATTTGCGACGGCACACCCGTTGCCACCACTTCCCCGTTGAACAACAGCACCCTGTGACAGGCGGCCATTGCTTCTGGCAGGTTGTGCGTCGACATCATGATGGCATTCCCCGCTTGGGCGAGTTCCTCAAAAAGGCCAAGGAGCAATTCCGTGCTGGGATTGTCTAAGCCCGTGAAGGGTTCGTCGAAAAGCAGCAATTGGGGTTTTGTGGCGAGCGCCCTAGCAACAAGCACGCGTTGGCGCTGTCCACCCGATAGTTCCCCGATGGGGCGATCGGCCAAGTGCGTCAGCCGAACCTGCTCGAGGGCGGCGTCGACAGCCGCGAAGTCGGCAACCTTAGGGCGGCGCAACCATCCGATCATGCCGGCACGACCATTGAGCACGGTGTGATAAACGTCGATGGGATAGTCCCACGCGAACTCGTGACGCTGTGGCACATACCCAATGCGACCATCTATGTGTATGTTTCCTTGGCTGGGGATCAGCCCGAGTATCGCCCGCATCAGTGTCGTTTTACCTGCACCGTTGGGCCCCAGCAGTCCTAGAAATTCGCCAGCATCTACGCTGAAATTGATCCCTTTGACCACCTCGCGTCCGCTCAGCGACACTCGGAGGTCACTACATTGCAAAACCTTAGCCATTGGCCACGTTCTTTGCCTCAGCGCGACGACGTGCCGACTGCCGGCTCATAAACACCGCAGCGCCAGCAATCACGACGATCACAGCGACCACGCCGCCTGCGATCAAGCCAATATTTGTGCTACCCTTCGCCTGCTCTTCACCGCTTTCCGACGCAGTCATCTCCCCATCAAAAGTAGCCTTTTGTGCTTCTGCGACACTGGCATCACCAACAGCAAACCGCAGTACACGAGTGGTTTCCACCTCGGTGCCATCTGTGCGAGGCAGCTTCAAACGAACGGCAACCTGATGCACGCCTGGCTCAGTAAACACCCAGTTGGCATGGGTATGAGTGTTCAGTTCCACCCACATTGGCTGCGCGCCTTTTTCATCAGCATCCCAAATCACCTGGGGTTTTTGTACGCCACCTGCCTGCAGGAACAAGCTAAAGTGACCAGGGCCTTGGTAGCCTGCCAACTCGAGAGTTACTCCGCGATCAGTCACTTTTTGGATGCTAGGTGCCTGGGAGTTCCAGCCGATCCATGGCACACCCGAAATTTGTGACTGTGGCACCACGTAAACTTTGTCGCCGGCTTTCGCACCTGTGAATTCGAAGGTGCTGTCTTCTGGCAAGGTTTGCAATGCGGCATCGGATACTTTAAACACCATATCGTCGAGGTGTCGCCATACGGGATGCGCTTCTGTGTCATCACGAGCTAGGAGATCGAAGTCGCCATCGACCTCGATCGCTCCGATATCGATGTGCCCGTGGTCGATAACAACCTTCTCCCCTGCTGGCGCAATCCTTTCCGTCTCGGAAACCTGCTGCTGCAAGGCGGGATCCTGCTGGGCATATGCTGGCTGCGCGATGAGCAAAGAAGCAGCGCAGACAGCGGCGGCGATACGTTTCATTTATTTTCCTTCCGATTGTCCGAGACACCGCGCGAGGGAATGCGCGTTGTACTTCATAAAGTCGAGATATGTGGGAACCTCGTCGTCGAGGGAGTCACCGTAGATGCGGCATACCTGTATTCCGAGTTTGTCGGCGGTAACAGTGAGGTGGTTGGCGCGTAGTGCCAGTTGCGGTTCGATGAACACCGCGGGCACATGGAGGTTTTCCAAGGTGCGCGTCAACGCAATAATGTCGCGTGGCGACGGCTCCACTGACGGATTGGGGCTGACAAACCCAGCGATACTTAATCCGTAAGCATCCCCGAGGTAGGAGTATCCGTCGTGAGTAGTCACCAAATGCCGATTCTTTTTCGGAATGGTGTCTAAGATCATGCGCACTTCGTTATTAACGCGATCGATCTCAGCGATATACGCAGCTGCATTGGCGCTATAAATTTGTGCGCCCGCTGGATCGACCTCACTGAGTTTGTCGCGGATTGCTTCCACCATGGCCCGCGCATTAGCCATGTTGTGCCACACATGCGGGTCTACCTCACCATGAACGTGCTTACCGAGCACCGCTTGGGGCAACAGGTACACCTCATCACCTGGACGACCCATGAAACGATACTGCGCAGGTATCTGTTGCAGCGTGCTGTTAGGAACACTAATCGTGGTGGTTGCTGGATCGTAGTCATAGGCAATGTTGGTGCCATCGGGGCTATCGCCGCGCAGCATAATGTTTTTGTGCGCCAGATCTACAGCAATATCAACGTGCCCTTCATCCAGCACGTCGTTGGGGGCATCCACACCCACGGCAACATTGATGGTATTGCGTGCGACGAGCTTCCCTTTCACCTTCGCTGCGAAGGTGAGATGATACATTCCAGGCTTGCTAAACGACCATGAGACGTGAGTGTGGGCGTCGGCAGGCAGGAAGTAGTTGTCACCTTCCTCATCAAAGACAAGTTCTGGGACACCAAAGGTAGAGGTAATGTAGGCCGTTGCTTTGGAATCCTCGGGGCCATCAATCTTTTCTGTAACGATCTCGACTTCGGAGTCTGCTTTACCCACAATGCGCATGCCCAGCCACACGGTGTCGAGGGCAATATTTTCCACTAGGGGTTTGAGTTTTCCGCCATAGGAGGTCACTTGCTCCGCCAGCGGAACCATCGGAGCATTGTCCGGCAATGCTTCTTCAATAGTGGTAGATAGGCTGTGGGGTTCCAACAACAGCCCGTTGGTAAAAGCTATATCAGCATTGGCGATGTCGCGTACCGCACGCAGTCGGGGCTCATATGTGTGGGGATCAACTCCTGGCGGCATAAGGGCGGTTACCTCTGCACGCTCCCCTGCTACGTGACGGACTAAATCAGCAACTATCGGAGTGGTTGCTACTACCTCAGTGCGATGATGCTGTTCTACAGGAGCAGCGCAGGCACTCAGCGTTGCTACCGCAAGTACCGCTAGAAGTGAGCGCACCCTGACCACGTAACCTGCCTCCAATATGCATGAAATCAACTCTAAGCATATTAGTGCACATCACAATCATTTTCATTATTGGGGGTACGAAAAAACTCCCGCCCACAGAGTGGAACGGGAGCTTAATCAAAAGATTACTTAAGGGTAACCTTTGCACCAGCCTCTTCGAGCTTAGCCTTTGCAGCCTCAGCGTCGTCCTTGTTAGCACCCTCGAGGATAGCCTTAGGAGCACCCTCAACGAGCTCCTTAGCTTCCTTCAGGCCCAGGCCGGAGACGAGCTCGCGAACAGCCTTAATAACGCCGATCTTCTTAGCGCCTGCGTCCTCGAGAACAACATCGAACTCGGTCTTCTCTTCTTCAGCAGCAGCTGGAGCAGCACCTGCAGCAGCAACAGCAACTGGAGCAGCAGCGGTAACCTCGAAGACCTCTTCGAATTCCTTAACGAACTCGGAGAGTTCGATCAGGGTCATTTCCTTGAAAGCCTCAATGAGCTCGTCCTTGGTGAGCTTAGCCATAATGGTGTTCCTTTCGGTAAAAATTTAGTGAAGTTGTGGAGCTTTACGCTTCCTTCTTCTCCTGGAGTGCAGCGCCGAGGCGTGCAACCTGAGAAGCTGGAGCGTTGAATAGGCCAGCGGCCTTTGCCAAGTTGCCCTTCATGGCGCCGGCAAGCTTTGCGAGAGTGGTCTCGCGGTTGTCAAGCTCGGCAATAGCATCGACCTGAGCTGCGCTCAGAGCGTTGCCATCCATGTAGCCACCCTTGATAACGAATGCCTTGTTTTCAGAAGCGAACTTCTTCATAGCCTTAGCGGCATCAACAGCCTCGCCCTTAATGAAGGCAACAGCGGTTGGACCGGTGAGGATATCATCAAGGCCTTCGATGCCAGCTTCCTTAGCGGCAAGCTTGATCAGGGTGTTCTTGGCGACGGAGTACTGGACATCAGAACCCAGAGCACGACGCAGCTCAGTGATTTGAGCAACGGTCAAGCCACGGTATTCCGTGACGAATACAGAGTCAATGTCTGCAAAGCGGTTCTTCAGCTCTGCGAGGGACTCGGTGTTCTTTGGATTTGCCATTACTTCGCCTCCTTCCTCATGTATATCTTTTATTGTCTGATCCGCCGAGACTTCAATGAAAGCAATCAGCCAACAAAAAAGCCTCGTGCAAGAGCACGAGGCGCACATAATCCGAAAGGATTGTGAACTCTTCAGTGTCTCCTGCGTGGGCCGTTCCGCGTGGGAATCCTTCGAGCCCTAATGGCTGACCGACGGTCTTCGGTGAAACTTGAAATCATTCAAACTTCTTTGAGGAACCCTATCACCGATTCCATAACAGTGCAAATCATAGAAAAATCCCCCCAAGCTCTGCAGCTCAGGGGGAAAAATCTTTAAGCTTGGGTGTAGTTCTTCTGGATAGAAGGATCCACTGGAACGCCAGGTCCGAAAGTGGAAGTAAGCGTTACTTTCTTGACATAGATGCCCTTGGCGGAAGAAGGCTTGATGCGATTGACCTCATCAAGGAGAGCGCCGTAGTTCTCAGCAAGCTTTTCAGCATCGAAGGATGCTTTACCAATAATTGCGTGCAAGTTGGAAGCCTTGTCAACGCGGAAAGAGATCTTACCGCCCTTAACCTCGGCAATAGCCTTAGCAACGTCGTTGGTAACAGTACCGGTCTTAGGGTTAGGCATAAGACCACGTGGGCCCAAGACGCGAGCAACGCGGCCAACTTTAGCCATCTGATCTGGGGTAGCGATAGCAACGTCAAACTCGATGGTACCAGCGGTGATCTGCTCAATAAGCTCGGTGGTGCCAACGATGTCTGCACCTGCAGCCTGTGCCTCAGTAGCCTTTTCGCCTTCTGCGAAAACAGCAACACGAACGGACTTACCGGTGCCGTTTGGCAAGGAGACGGTTCCGCGGACCAATTGGTCAGCCTTGCGTGGGTCAACGCCCAAGCGGATAGCAACATCAACGGTTGCGTCGCAGTTCTTGGAGGAAGTCTCCTTGACCAGCTCAGCAGCCTTCAGAGGCGTGTATAGACGACCCTTGTCAATTTTCTCAGCAGCAGCTTTATAAGCCTTTGATTTATTGCCCATAATTAATCCTTAAAAGTAGTGGATGTGTGGTGTGCGGGCCGGAGCCGGCCCTGCCACAGGGAGAGATTACTTAACCTCGATACCCATGGAACGTGCGGTACCAGCGATGATGCGTGCAGCGTTCTCAATGTCGTTAGCGTTGAGGTCTTCCATCTTGGTCTGTGCGATTTCCTTGACCTGATCCATGGTCACGGAGCCGACCTTTTGGGTGTGAGGAACACCGGAACCCTTCTGCAGGCCAGCAGCCTTCAGCAGCAGCTTAGCAGCAGGTGGGGTCTTCAACTTGAAGTCGAAGGAGCGGTCTTCGTACACAGTGATCTCAACTGGGACCACGTTGCCGCGCTGGTTCTCAGTCGCAGCGTTGTAAGCCTTGCAGAACTCCATGATGTTCACGCCGTGAGCACCAAGAGCTGGGCCGACTGGAGGAGCAGGGTTTGCCTGTCCAGCCTGAATCTGCAGCTTGATAAGGCCGGTGACCTTCTTCTTCGGAGCCATCGAATTACCTCTTCCTTGTTAACAGCCCTATAAGCGATGGAGCTTATGTGACTGTCCGGATGCCGAGCCCCTAAACGTAACTCGGCCACCGGGAAATGTATGAATACGCGTGAGAAAACACGCGAGCAACAACACTACAGGATGTTAGCTGATCTTCTCAACCTGATCGAAGGCCAATTCAACTGGGGTTTCGCGGCCAAAGATCGATACCAGTGCCTGAATCTTTGCGTTCTCGTGGTCAATGCCCGAAATGGTTGCGGAAACAGAGGCAAAAGCACCGGACAAAATGGTGACAGCCTCGCCAACCTCGAAGTCCACAGCGGTCTTTGGCTTGGTGGAATCGGTTGGCATAGCGACGACCTTCTCACCCTCAGCGTTAACAGCCTCAGACTCGGTAGCCTCCTGAGGCATGAGGAACTTAGCGACGTCACGGTGCTTCACTGGGGTGGCGTTGCCCTCGTTGCCAACGAAGCTGGTCACACCTGGGGTGTCGCGAACAACGGACCATGAGCGATCGTTGATGTCCATACGAACCAAAACGTAGCCCGGCAGCAGCTTGCGCTTAACCAGCTTGCGCTTTCCGTCGCGAAGCTCGATTGCCTGCTCGATAGGAACAACGACATCGAAGATGGAATCTTCAACCTCGAGGGTCTGGGCGCGCATATCAAGGTTGGTCTTTACCTTGTTCTCGTATCCCGAATAGCACTGAATGATGTACCAAGCACCTGGGAGCTTCTTGAGCTCACGGGTGTACTTGCGCAGACGCGCCTTGTACTCAGCGTCTTCATTCTTCTCGCCGCCGGTGAGATCTGCCTCTTGGGCAGTTTCCTCCACAACTTCGAGTTCACCGTCAGCGGTGAACTCTTCAGCCTCAGCGGAAATCGTGTTCTGTACGGCCTCATCAAAGGCTTCTGCAAAGCTGTTTTCTTCGCTCATCCGTCATTCTCCTCGTTTTTCCAGAAGTCTACCCAATAAATTATCCCGCCGATCCGAGGATCTGCGGGATATAAAACCTTTTTTAGTAGCTTACCTACTTAGTAAGCACCTTCTCAACTCCGAGGCCGGCAAGGAAGTCTACTCCTGCAACCAACGCTGTAACCAAGATTAGGAAAGCAAACACGATCAACGTGTAGCTCATCATCTGCTGCGCGGTGGGCCAAATAACCTTCTTCATCTCTGAAGCTACTTCAGGGACGAAAGAAACAACCTTGTTCCCGTTACGCTCATCATCGCCACCCGTTGGGGCGACTTTCTTCGCCTCGTAGGAAGCGGTGGACGTAGTGCTAACACCAGCAAGCTGGCGCTTACCCGTTGGGCGTGGCTGTTGATCGCTCACAGCTCTCCTTGATGTTGAAAATTGGTACGACGTAGAAACTATATCAGAATAGCGATTAAGCAAAAAGCGCTGAACACGTAAGTGCTCAGCGCTTTCATTTTGCAGGGGCGACAGGACTTGAACCTGCAACCTACGGTTTTGGAGACCGTTGCTCTACCAATTGAACTACGCCCCTAGGCGCCTCTTTCATTTCTGAAAGATAGTAGCGATGGAGAGAATTGAACTCTCGACACAACGATTATGAGTCGTTTGCTCTACCACTGAGCTACACCGCCCCACTCCTTTATCCGGTAAACCCCGGATAAAAGAACAGAGCCCCCTGACAGAATCGAACTGTCGACCTTTTCCTTACCATGGAAACGCTCTGCCGACTGAGCTAAGGGGGCACAGCCTCTTTAGATTGTGTCAGTTTTTCTGACCCGCTCCGTTGAAGCCTCCAAAAGATTAACCCGAATCATTGTTTAAACACAAATCCCCAGTTCAAAACATGTTTTTGAACGTTTTTATATGCATTAATCCGTGAACCCTAGAATCAAAGAAAAACCCCGCCACTTGAAAAGTGACGGGGTTTGCACTGTGCCAGGTAGAAGATTCGAACTTCTGTAGGCAATGCCGACGGATTTACAGTCCGCTCCCTTTGGCCGCTCGGGCAACCTGGCGTGCTTGATAAAATTTAGCACAGCACCCTAGCCAAACAGCAAATCAGCAGGTTATCCGACTCGTTTCACGGTATAGTGCGCGAGACTACGAAGGGCATCCGTGGTGGAATTCTGTGGCAAGAGAGCCAATTGGCGCTCGGCTTCTTCGAGATAGCGGTGGACGTCGGCAAGCGCGCGTTCGCGACCTGTGGAACGGGCAAGGAGGTCGAGGGTGTGCGCGACGGTGGCGTCGTCGGTAAGCGGGCCGGTGAGTATGGAGCGTAGTTCTTCTCCAACGGCGGTGTCTTCGCTCAGCGCATAGAGCACAGGGAGGGTGAACACGCCCTCGCGAAGATCGGTGCCAGGGGTCTTACCAGAATCGGTGGTATCGGAGAAGATGTCGATGATGTCGTCCACGATCTGGAAAACCATGCCGATGGCTCGGCCGTAGGCACGCAATGCCTCTACATGTTCGGCTGAGGCTCCCGCATGCATAGAGCCCAAGAATCCAGCGGAAGCAATCAATACGCCAGTCTTTTCATTGATCACGTTAAGGTAGTGCTCGATGGGATCACCATCGCGGGCACCGATGGTTTCACGCATCTGACCGGTGACCAGTTCTGCGAACGTCTCCGAGAAGTGCGCCACGGTTTCTACACCAAGGTCGGCCATGAGGCGTGCCACGTGCGCGAGGAGGATGTCTCCAGCCAAGATAGCGACAGAGTTGTTCCACCTGAAGTTGGCGCTATCAACGCCACGGCGTTTGTCGGCCTCATCCATCACGTCGTCGTGATACAACGTGGCGAGGTGGGTCATTTCCACCACCACCGCAGCTTTGATAACGTTCTCGCTCATTGGCTGCGAGCCATACTGCGATGCCAGCAGCGCAAACATCGGGCGGAATCGTTTCCCGCCTGCCTCCGCTAGGTGCATGACCTTTTCTACGAGAAAATCTTCTCCTTTGGAAAGTTCTTCCCGTAAGAGATCCTCGACGCGGATCATTCCGGCCGCAATCTCCTCATTGAGGTTTTGCTCGCCGAGATCAACTCGCGTACCGTTGCCCATTCCTCAACTACCTTTGTCTCGTGTTCAGCTAACCCCCTAACCGTAGTCGAAATACTCGTACTTCTACACATACATGCCACAATGGGGCGCGTGAGTAATTCCCCTTTTTCGGTTGATGTTCTGGTGGTCGGCGGTGGCCCAGCCGGCTCGGCGGCGGCTATCCATGCAGCTAAAGCAGGTTATTCGGTATTGCTTATCGACGCCCAGCCCTTCCCCCGCGACAAGACCTGCGGAGATGGCTTAACGCCTCGCGCAGTACATCAACTAGAGGCACTTGGGGTGGATGTGACCTCTCGTTATCGCTCCTTCGGCCTGAAACTGCATGGTTTTGGCGGTTCGGTCACCGTCCCATGGCCGGAATCACACTTTGGCCAAGTAAGCTCCGCGATGCCGCGCATGGAATTCGATGCCATGTTGTGGGAAATGGCAGCACAGCACGCAACGACGTGGACGGCTACTGCCTCTGAAGTAGAGATTGATTCCGCGATTCGCAGTGTCACCATGTCCGATGGGCGCGTCGTCAAGCCGCGAAGCGTCATCGTGGCCGATGGTGTCCGTTCCACGTTTGGAAAACTGCTGGGACGCACATGGCACCGCGGCGAGGTGTACGGTATCGCGGCGCGCTCCTATTGCACCACACCACGCAGCACTGAGCCATGGATGCATTCGCACCTCGAGCTTCGCGACGACTCCACCACCTTGCCCGGCTACGGATGGATCTTCCCGCTTGGCGACGGCACCGCCAATGTGGGTTGCGGCGCGCTGTCCACCGATAAGCGACCAGCGAAAATCAATACCAAGAAACTGTTGCGTCACTACGCCAGCCAGCAGACAGACTGGGAATTTGGCACCCCCCAACGGGTGGCTTCAGCATTGTTACCCATGGGCGGCGCAGTCAGCACCATCGCAGGACCTAACTGGATGCTCATCGGCGATGCTGCCGCTTGCGTGAACCCTCTCAACGGTGAAGGCATCGACTACGGCCTCGAAACCGCAGCCTTGGCCGTAGCTCACCTTGATAACCCCTTGGAGTGGCCACACATTTTGCGAGAAACCTATGGTGAGGCATTCCTCTTGGCACGCACCGCAGCACGCCTACTCACCTACCCCCAGTTCCTTCCGCTCACCGGACCTATCGCCTTGCGCACCCCATTGATGGCTTCTGCGGCACGACTCATGGGCAACTTGGTCACCGAGGAAGACAAAGACATCGTGGCCCGCGCATGGCGAGCAGCCGGTTGGGGTGTGACAAAAATCCGTGGCGGGTCCCCATTGTGGGACTAAGCTCGACGGCATGAACAAGCTAGTAGTGATAGGCCTCGGCCATGTGGGTTCATACGTACTGAGCTACGCCATGGCATCGGGGTTGTATGCAGAAATTGCCACAATCGACACAAAACCAGGAGTAGCGCTCGGCGAGGCTGTTGACCTAGCTCAAGCCACCGGCGTTCCGGGAACCACCAACACCTACTGCCACGAGGGCACCTACGCAGACTGCGCCGATGCCGACGTTATTATCTGCGCAGCCGGCGAATCGATCGTCCCAGACCCTAACGATCCGACCCGTATGCCAGACCGCTCTGAACTCGCACAGATCAGCGGCGCAGTTATCCGCGATGTAATGACAAATATCACCGCGAATGTCGGCGAGAATCCACCGGTACTCATTTTGATTACCAATCCGCTGGACGCAATGGTTCATATCGCAGCCACCGAGTTCGGTTACCCCAAGGTCTTTGGCACGGGCACCATGCTGGACTCCGCACGCCTACGCTACATCATCGGCACTGAGCTGGGCATTGATCCCAAGTCCGTTACCGGCTACATGATGGGCGAACACGGCTCTACCTCCGTACCGATCCTCTCCCAGGTCAACGTCCAAGGCCTGCGCTGGGAGGAGCTAGAAGCTTGGCACGGAAAGCCACTACCAACTGCCCCAGAGATGCAAGAAAAGGTCGTTCGCGCGGCTTACGACGTCCTCCTATCAAAGGGCTGGACCAATGCTGGCGTAGCTCGCTCGGCCAACGAGCTAGCCAAGTGCGTACTACTCAACGAGCGCGCTGTACACCCCATCTGTACCCCACTCCACGGCGAGTACGGCCTCGAGGATGTTTCGCTCTCCGTCCCCACCGAGATCACCCACGAAGGTGCTGGACGCAAAATGCTGCCCCAGCTCAACGAATGGGAGCTAGAGCAGCTGCATAAGTCCGCAGAATTTATCCGCGAGACTGTTAGGAAGGCTTAACAGCCGAGTGAAGAGCCACGATGCCGAGGCTGAGATTTTGCCAGCCGGCATCGTGCCAGCCGTTTTCATTGATGGCCGCGGCGAGTTCTTCTCGCTCCGGCCATGCGCGGATCGATTCCGCCAAATACTCATAAGCCTCTGGGTTGGTGCCTACAACCTTGGCGATTAATGGCAGTAGCTTAGTTAGATATTCCTTGTAGATGGTTTTAAAACCAGGCAGGTTCGGGGTGGAAAACTCCGCGATAGTAATACGACCACCAGGCTTGGTTACTCGCGCCATCTCGCGCAAAGCCATACGGAAATCATGAACGTTGCGCAAACCATAAGAAATGGTGACAGCGTCAAAGGAGTTGTCAGCAAAGGGCAGCTTCATGCCGTCGCCCACAACCTTGGGAACATTGCGATCCTTACCGGCTGCCAGCATGCCTTGGGAGAAATCGCACGCAACTACCCATGCACCAGATCGGGTGAGTTCCACGGTAGACACCGCTGTTCCTGCCGCAAGGTCGAGCACGCGTTCACCCGCTTTGAGCTGGAGACGCTCACGGGTCTTTTCCCGCCACTTTTTATCGCGCCCAAAACTCAACACCGTATTGGTGATGTCGTAGTTCTTGCCCACGCCGTCGAACATTTTTGCAACGTCGAGGGGCTTCTTATCCAATGATGCCTTTGCCACGGTTGTCCAGTGTAACAACATCACGATAATGGGCGAAGAGCTGGTTGCAGACAGTCTCCCACGTCACCACTGTCGACCGCGGATCAAAGTCATGCGCAAGCACATAATCAACGGCCTGTTCTATGCCTTCGGTAATAAATATCCCGTTGGCAGGTGTTATCAAATCAATCGGCCCACCAGAGCGCGGTGCCACAACCGGCACACCGCTGGCATGGGCTTCTTGGATGGTTTGACCGAAAGTCTCGTGATCCCCAGTGTGGACGAAGACGTCGAAACGCGCGTATTCGCAGGCCAGTGCCTCTCCCCGCAACTGACCTAAAAATCGAGCATTCGGCATCGCGCGCTCTAATTGCTCTCGCAGGATGCCATCGCCCACAATGACCACCTCAAGGTCGTCGCGGTGGTTAAGCGCTGCTAGGCGGTGCACCGACTTTTCAGGTGCGAGCCGGCCCACGTAGCCCACCACTTTTTTGGGGTTATTTTTTGGACGCGGATGAAAAAGCTCAGTGTCAACGCCTCTACCCCAGAGCTGTACGTTTTTGATTCCGTGGTTTTCCAGTTGCTCTTTCGCCGGTGTTGACGGCGCCAATGTCAAGGCCGCGCGGTTATGGAACGCCCTCATCCACGACCAATGCGCGTTTTTTAACCACGTAAGGTGATAATGCTGCTGGTAGGCAGCCACATCGGTTTGATAGACGGCCACACAAGGCACCGCCATTTTCTGAGCAATAAACGCCGCCCGCGCGGCAAAAGCATAGGGCGACGCTAAGTGAATCATGTCAGGATCAAACGCCCGAAGTCGCTTTTCGACGCCCACCGGCAGGCCGATAGGCAAGGTACGAATCACATTGACGCATATGCGCGGCGCAATGACCAATACCTCATGCCCATGTGCTTTGGCGTATTCCTCGATCCGCAGCACGGAGTTAGTCACCCCATTGATATTGGGAAGATAGGACTCCGTGACAATAGCGACTTTCACAGCCGGCCCACGATCCACCACAAACCAGCAAAGATGAGGCTTGCAACAACCCAAATACTCAATGCTGGGATGATCGCCAGCGTCCAAGCGCGACCCTCCACCTTGACCAAGTCAGGATTGTCCTTGCTGTAGTTCACCCACACGCGTTGTCCGCGTCCAAGACCGGTGGGATACATTAATCCACCCTTGGGAGAGTGATACATATTGTCCTCGTCTTGGTACTCAACCGTCGTGCGGAAAGTACCCACATCCAGCACTTTTGCAAGAACTCGACCTGAATTGCGCGCAATGTGATAGTCATTGATCGCAGGACCAATAACCATGCTGGCGCATCCCAAGACGGCTGCCGCATACAAAGCTAGGACAAGTTGATGGAGGCGGCGTTTCACAGCGTGAGAGCCTTATCAATATCGCGACGCGTCGAACGCGTAGTCACAGCCTCAATAATATTGAATCCGGCACTATCCGTCGTATCAATCAACGCCTCAATCAACTCCGGCAGTGTTTCCGCACGCAGGTAGTTCACCCCATAGGCCTGCGCAATTGCCTCAATGTGCACACCATGCGGAGTACCAAAGGCCTGTTCAAAACTGGGGCGGAACTCTGGAGCCCCAATCTCAAGTGTTTCAAAAATGCCGCAGCCATCATCGTTTGCCACCACGATAGTCAGATTCTCTGGACGTGCCCCCAACAAGCCACCAACATCATGCAAGAATGTCACATCACCCATCAGCGCCACCGTGCGATCAGCACGAATTGCCGTCGCGTCACGGTGCTGCACATCCAGCGCCACGCCGACCGCCTGCGACACGGTGCCGTCGATACCCGCAGCCCCACGAGCTGCGAAAATATCTACCCCGCCCAGTGGCATTCCCACCAAGGAGGCATCGCGAACCGGATTTGACGCACCCAAAAATAGTGTGTCGCCCACAGCCATCGTGTCTGCAACCGCAGCCGCAACATGCAGGCCAGTAAAACCATGCCCCTCCAGCACTTCCTTTACCCGATCCGCACACAGCGTCGATGCATCCTCACAGATCTGCAACCAACGCTTATCTAGCTCCCCCGTCACCTTCACGCGACTGCCTACCGCTTGGGGATTGCCAGTGATTGTATCGGTCTTAGTCAGCACCGTTACCGGAACATCGGCCAACAATGACAGCACCGCACGGTGCAGCGTAGGGTGCCCCACCACCACAATATGTTCGGGTTTAATTTCCTTGTGCGCAAAGATTTGAGCCGCCAGCGGATGTACCGGATGATACGGCGCCGGAGCCGATGGTTCTGCAATCGTAGGAACATCCTCCAATCCAGGAACTTCCCACGCCTCATCGCCAGCTACCACGAGAATTCTTTGATTTAGATTGAGTACAACTTCGCCATGATCAACCTCAATCACTTCACGAACGCACTCCACTGGATCACCTACTTCAGGCAACACATCCACAAGTGGCACATCCAATGCAACATTAATATGGATTACATTGCGCGCAAAGGAAATGGAGTTAAGGTCAGCAACATCAACCACATGATCCGTGTCCACCACATTAAAAATGCCACGCTGCTCAATCGTCTGATTTGCCCCCGTACCATGCAGGCGCTCAGGACGATCCGCCGACACCATAATCAACGGAGTATGAGAATACGCCGCCTCAACCATCGCAGGAGCACAGTTAGCCACAGCGGTACCAGAGGTAGTCACCACAGCAACGTGACGCTTGCTAGAACGTGCAAGTCCGAGAGCCAAAAACGCCGCCGAGCGTTCATCGATACGCGTGTGCACACGAATATCATCGCGAGCAATTAGTTCCAAAGACAGCGGAGAATTCCGCGACCCAGGACAAATAACAACGTCAGTGACGTGGCGGGCAAGGGTCGCTGCGACTGCGCGGGCAAGCTCAGGGGATGAAGTCATGCAGACATTCTAACGCGCCCCGAACCCGCTCCAGCCACCAATCCCGGCGCGGGCCAGTGACCTCGAATTCCGCCAAGCGCGCCGGATCAGGGGCCAGCATCTCCGCCGACATCTTACCGTCCACGATCGTACGTGGCTCGGTCACATCCTCGACGAAAAGTCGCTGCGTAGCAAGCCCCGCCGGATTGGAGTCGATAGCCGCGGCCACAGCTATACCGGCATTCATCCCCACGCCAGTGTCTAGGGCGCTCGCCACAGTAAGGTTCAAGCCGCGCTGCTGATAAAACTTGGCAATATCCACAATATTGCGCGGGCCACCTAGCGGGGCAGCCTTTACCACTGCAACATCCGCCGCATGGAGCCGCGCCACCTCGTAGGGATCACTGACCCTACGAATCGACTCATCCGCAGCGATCGGCACCGAAATTCGCCGCCGCAGCTCCGCCAACTCCGCAACGCTTGCACAGGGTTGCTCCATGTATTCCAGCTCCCCCAAGCGTTTCGACGCCGCCACGGCCTGATCTACCGTCCAACCGCGATTGGCGTCCACACGGATGCGCGCATCAGGCAGCACCTCCCGCACCATAGCAACGCGTGCGGCATCATCGCCTTCCGCGACTTTCACCTTGACCGTTGTGCACCCCGGGTAACGGGCAAGAATTTCAGGGACCTGATCTGGAGAAACCGCTGGAATAGTTGCATTGACCTCCACGGTATCGCGAATCATCGGAGGTGGCCCTTGAAACGCCATCTCCAAACCGCACCGCAGCCACTGCGCCGCTTCCTGCACACCGTATTCCACAAACGGCGAGAACTCCCCCCACCCCTTGGGGCCGTCGAAAAGCACCGCCTCGCGGACCATTATGCCGCGAAACTTCACCCGCATGGGGAGAGCAACCACATGAGCACGTTCGAGAATTTCGTCCATAGGGGCGACTATAGTCACCCTTATGAATCCAGAACTTTGGAAGCCAGTCGAAGGCTTTGACAACCTCACCGACATCACGTACCACCGCCACAGCGAAGAAGGCATCGTCCGCATCGCCTTCGACCGCCCCGAAGTACGCAACGCTTTTCGCCCGCACACCGTGGACGAGCTCTACCGCGCACTCGATCACGCCCGCCAAACCTCCGACGTAGGCACCGTGCTCCTTACCGGCAACGGCCCCTCACCCAAAGACGGCGGCTGGGCATTTTGCTCCGGCGGCGACCAACGCATCCGCGGACGTGCAGGCTACCAGTACGAAGGCGACCCCGCACAAGCCGGCCGCCTCCACATTCTCGAAGTACAACGCCTGATTCGCACCATGCCCAAGGTAGTCATCGCAGTAGTCAACGGTTGGGCCGCAGGCGGCGGACACTCCCTTCACGTCGTTTGCGACATGACCATCGCGTCTCGCGAACACGCCAAATTTAAGCAGACCGACGCCGATGTCGGATCCTTCGACGCTGGATATGGCTCCGCGTACCTCGCCAAAATGGTGGGCCAGAAATTCGCCCGCGAAATTTTCTTCCTAGGCCGCACCTACGATGCCGAAACTATGCAACGGATGGGTGCCGTCAACATCGTCGTTGACCATGCCGATCTCGAAGACGAAGCCATCCAGGTCGGACGCGAAATCAACGGCAAATCCCCTACCGCGCAACGCATGCTGAAATTTGCCTTCAACCTCACCGACGACGGACTCATGGGACAGCAAGTCTTCGCAGGCGAGGCCACCCGATTGGCCTACATGACCGACGAGGCCGTAGAAGGCCGCGACTCCTTCCTTGAAAAACGCGACCCCGATTGGTCACGCTTCCCTTATTACTTCTAAAATTTTCAGCATGATCCTCGAACCCCTCATCGTCCCCGCACATCCCAATGAGATCCTCGATGAGCTCGAGGCCGCGATAGCTGGCGAACGCTGCTACCTGCCGGTACCGCCCAACGACCAGCTGCTTAGCCGCACCCTGAAAGCCGGACAGCCCATCGACGACGACATCGCTCTCGTCGTAGCCACCTCCGGCTCCACAGGCACACCCAAAGGCGCACTTCTAACCGCCGCCAACCTTGTCTCATCCGCCGACGCTACCCACCAGTACCTCGGCGGAGAAGCACAGTGGCTACTCGCTATGCCTGGCTACCACATTGCCGGAATCCAGGTACTTATTCGATCACTAATTGCTGGGTACGACCCCCTTATTCTCGATGTCTCCCACGGGTTCAACATTTCCGAATTCGCACGCATCGCCAACACTTTGGACGACACAACCTACACATCGTTGACCCCCATGCAGTTGCTCAAAGCCATGGACACCCTCGAAGGTATTGAATCGTTACGACGTTTCGCCGCGATCCTTGTGGGCGGAGCACCCTTGCGTGCCGACGACCTCCGCGCCGCGAAAGAACTCGGGATCAACGTTGTAACAACCTACGGTTCCTCCGAAACTTCCGGTGGCTGCGTATATAACGGTCGCCCCATCCCCGGTGCCAAAGTTCGCGTTGTCGGCGAACGAATCCACCTCGGCGGACCAATGGTGGCGCGCGGATACCGCAACGGTGAAGAATTCGGAGACTGGTTCATCACCTCCGACACCGGCACAATCACTGACGGCGTGCTCACTGTTACTGGACGTGTGGATACGATCATCGACTCAGGTGGACTAAAAATCCATCCCGAAATTCTCGAACAGCAAATCCTGAGCGTCCGCGGTGTTTCAGGAGTATGCGTTGTGGGCGTACCAGATCGACGCTTGGGGCAAGCCATCGTAGCCGCATACGAAGGAAGCGCCCATCCCACCGAGATCATCACCGCTCTTGATGACCTGCCGCGCTGGCAATTGCCCAAAGACATCCGCCGTGTAGACCAGTTGCCACTCATTGGGCCTGGCAAAGTAAACCGCCAAGCAGTACTCAAGATGTTCGATACTTCAATTTCGCATCGCGGCGCTTAGTCCGCGCCTCCACCCGCTGAGCAAAACTCTGCCCAAACATCACCCCCTCTGCAGCTGTTGTCACTTCCGTGCCATCAGCCATGATCCAGTCCACCGCGATTCCATTCGCGGAGACACAATCCACGGCTTTGGACGTTTTGAGGTTGTGATGGTGCCGGCATAAGCATTGGGCGTTGTTGGGAGTGGTCCTTCCTCCTGCGTCATACTCCTCGATATGGTCTATATCGCAGTGCGAAGCAGGAACCATACAACCTGGGAACCGACAATGCCCATCGCGTGCTTGGATGTAATCACGCATAGTTGCTGGGAACGCGTAGGCGTTGGTCGATGCTTGCTCCGCTTTATCAATATCGTGGTATTTCTTTTCAAGCCCCACCGCAATGGAATCGGGCACGCGAGCACCACTAAGGGTATAAACCGCGTCACTCATCTTTGGCTGGAATAACTTAATGCGGACACCGCCACCCGTAGCCAAAATGACCAGCGCAGCTTCATCATCGCAGGAATGCACCCGCTTTGTCTCCGCGATACTTTCACGAATCACCTCAGCAGAAGCATCCGAAAGCACAATATCTAATCCAGTTTTGCCCGTGCCTGCGTCATAAAACATCGCACGCACTTCTTTTTCCTCTACTACGTGGGCCTGCTCCAGCTCTACAAGGAGCTGGCGGATCACATTGACAATCCTTCTCGGACCGGGCAAATGTTGCCGATCACGAGTAGGAGTCAACATCTTGACCAATACCGCATCAATATCTGGCCAGTGTTCCTTGCGTACCCCGCCTAATGCCTGAGCAATGGCCATCAGGCGCGGCATATCAAGATGCCACAACTGAAGAAACAGCTTATGCAGCCCTTTAAGCTCTAGCAGTGTAGAGATTGCGTCGATACGCCGGAGTACAAAGTGCTCCGTTTTATCAATGCGCGCACCCAACGCTGAGCAATAAGCAGTGACATCATCGTCTGGATGAGGTTGCACACGAAGCCATCTTTGATATTCGAACTGATTGAGCAATATTTCTTCACAAGCGAACTCGTCCCCAATATCGCAACAACGATAAAAAGCCATATTTCCCCCTTAAAATCACTATATACAGGCACCATAGCACCCGGCCCTAACATCTACCCCCACTTGCGGGTTCGAACAATTGTTCGTTACTATCCAACTATAAATTAACCACACAAGAAACGCAATGGAAGAATAGACAACATGTCTCAAGCAACCTTTGCCGATTGGAAAGAAGGCGCTCGCCCACACACTTGGGCAAACGCCTTCGCGCCCGTCATCGTGGGAACCGGTGCAGCCGGGGCCGGAATCGTATGGTGGAAAGCCTTACTCGCACTCATCGTGGCCTGGGCCCTCATCATCGGGGTCAACTACGCCAACGATTACTCCGACGGCATCCGCGGCACGGATGACGACCGCACCGGTCCCCTCCGCCTCACCGGATCCGGACTTGCCGAGCCGGCAGCAGTAAAACGCGCAGCATTTATCGCCTTCGGATTCGCCGGCATCGCAGGAATTGCCCTATCCCTCACCAGCGCATGGTGGCTCATAGCAATCGGCCTCCTATGCGTCGCGGGAGCATGGTTCTACACCGGCGGAAAAAATCCATACGGATACCGCGGACTTGGCGAGGTTGCCGTCTTCATTTTCTTCGGCCTAGTCGCAATCATGGGCACACAATTCACCCAGCTTGGGCACGTCACATACACAGGATTCGCCTGCTCGGTTGCGATCGGCGCAATGTCCGCAGGAGTAAACCTAGTAAACAACCTGCGCGATATCCCCACAGACAAAGAATCCGGCAAGATCACCCTTGCCGTCCGACTCGGCGATCCCACAACCCGCATTCTGTATTACGTGCTCATCACCTTGCCGTTTCTCGCTTCCATATCGTTTTTCTCTTGGGGATCGCTAGGTTTACTCGCACTCCCCCTAGCGGTCAAAGCTGCACAGCCCGTAAAAAATGGTGCCACAGGAAAGGATCTCATCCCCGTCCTTGGCACCACCGGAAAAGCCATGCTGGCATGGTCACTACTGACCACTATCGGTTTGATAATTCTCGCTTAACCCAATCCTTTTCCGCCTTGCGCTGCTCACTCCACAAAGCCACAGCCTGAGTGGCGCGAACCCGAACACCCTTAAAAAGGAAAACAGATAGCGGCATAGCAACGATCAGTGCTAACGTAGCCGAAATCAACAGTGGCACAGGCGCCTGAATAGCCACCGCCATTAATTGAATAACCGCGGTAAGCACAACAAAGAGAATAAACCGTGCAAGACCATAAACGACTACAGCCTTTCGTGCCTCAGACTTCACGGTAGGGTCTATGACAGGCTTTTTTATTTCATCCACCCACAAGACCCTACCGGAAAAGGAAACCATGGGCCGACTCATTATTCTCCTTGTTCTTATCGCAGCAATCGTACTGCTATGGAAAGCTTTCGGGCCCAAAACCTGGAAATCCCCCGAACCGCCACAAATCAAAGGGCCTGACGATGATGAGGATTTCCTGTGGAAGCTCGAGCTCGAACAATACAAGAAAAGAAAACGAGATAAAGAGCAAGAATAGCCGTTTTACTTAGCCTAACCTTGCCTATATAGTTCATGTATGCAATCCGTTAAGGCGGCCGCCCTTTTTAAGGTGCTCTCAGATCCAACGCGCCTCCAACTGCTTTACTTGGTAGCAGAAAATCCCGAACGACTCTGCTGTGTCGATCTCTCAGAGGCACTTGCCGTCTCGGCGCCCACGGTCACACACCACATGAAAAAACTCGCCGATGCCAACCTCGTCACCCGCCACAAACGTGGCAAATGGGCATATTACGAGATAGTCAACGACGAGTTCGCCCGCGTACACGAGCTCATCCGGACGCTCTAATTCAGGCCAGCATAAGAGTGCAGGCCTGACACCACAATATTAATAAAGAACAAGTTAAACACCATGGTTAACAATGCCACGATATTGATCCATGCGGCCTTGGTGTCACGCCACCCTGCGGTAGCACGAGCATGCAGATAAGCCGCATACAAAATCCAAGTAATAAACGCGACAGTCTCCTTAGGGTCCCAACCCCAGAAACGACCCCACGCACTCTCCGCCCAAATAGCACCAAGAACAATACCCAAACCAAAAACTGGCACAGTCACAATGGCCGTACGGTAAGCAATCGCATCCAACGTCTTAGCAGAAGGCAACGGCGACGTTAAAGCCGTAAGACGCTTGTTCTTGCTCATACGCAGCAGATACAACAAGGACGCCACCCCAGAAATCAAACCAATCGACGCGCCAATGGAAACCGTCGATACGTGAATCGGGAACCAGAAGGACTGCAAAGCAGGAACCACCGGAGCGGAATCCGCATACAGCTTAGTACCGCCGTAAAACAACAAGGCCAACACTGGGGTAAGCACCCACGGCCACATAACCCGAAGCTCATGGCGCTGCAAGAAACCAGCAGCCACAGCAACGGCAAACACGCTGATCACCAAGATGTACTCATAGAGGTTTCCGAAAGGGAATCGGCTCGCCGACAAACCACGCAACACCACGGAAGCAATGTGGACAAAAACACCAAGCCACGCAATCATCTGCGTCATACCAGCGAACTTATCCGCCGATGCCGTGGAGGGCTCTAGGCCTTCACGGCGCTGATCAATGATTCCCTTAACCTTCATGTAGTACACGATGGATAACACCAACGCGATGAAGTAAATAACGAAGCTCGATGCGAAAGCCATATCTGATAGCTGCGCAAGGTTCGAGTTGACGTTCATAGCACCTCTTATCTCCCTAGCTCCGGATCAGAATACTCTGGATCCGGCAATCCGAGAATTTCACGGTGAATTCTGTCATATTCCTCGCCCCAACCTGCACGGTCGGTACGCGCCAAACCACCCGTCTCAATTTGGGTAACCGATGGGCTTACCGGACGCAAACGCACCCAAATACGACGACGCTTAATCACCAAGGAACCTGCAAGCGAGCCCAAAGTAATAATCGAGAACAAAAGAGTCCATACCTGCGTGGGATCATGACTGATCTGATAATTCGCAAACTCCTCAGCACCCTCAAATGTCACAACGGTGCCATCATCAAGTGTGACCGACTCCCCCTTTGTGAGGTTAACCCGCTCCAAACGCTGCAACTGTCCCGAATGCACAAGTGAGGTATCCAACTTGAAGAGATTCTGCCCCTTACCGGAATCAAGGCCATTGTCACCACGGTAAATGTCGATAGCAACGGCCGGATCCGTCATCGCAGGGAACCGCGACGTTAATAATTCATGGTTCTCCCCCTCCCACGAAGCAGTCGGGGCAAAAAGACCCTGAATAGCAAGCTGGTGCTGGCGACGGTCATAAACCGAGTCATACATACCCGCCGGTGGATCAAAACGCACCACGCCATCAGACAAGAAGAAAGTCGGATCCGTTGGCTGCCACTGCACAGTCTGCGTACGCTTTTCACCATTAGGCCACTGAATGCTAAACGTCGGCGCATAACCATGCCCCTGCAAATACACGCGGTCGCCAGCAATACGCAGCGGATGATTCACACGCAGCGAATAGTCATCCCACGTAGAAACATCATCGAAAATTCGATCACCCTGCGCATACGACACATTCGAGCTAAACATCTTAGCTTGACCATTCGGCAAATAATCAGCCGTAAAATCATGCGCCACAAAACAAAACGGATTCAACCCAGTGCCATCGAAAACCGGCCCGGCGCGGAAAGAATCATAGTTAGCGGTAGCCGTGTTACAGAACTCGGTGCTCTTTTCATCGCCAGTAACAATAATGACTTGCCCCTCATAGGAGAACATCTTGCCCACCGCGATGGCAGCCAGCATTCCCACCAAGCCGAGGTGAAAAGTCAGGTTGAAAAACTCACGCAGATAGCCGCGCTCAGCGGAAAACGAAACAGCGCCAGCACGGTCCTGGTCCGCGGAGTATTCCGCCACGTGCCAGCCTTTGAAGTGGCTACGGATGTCGATTTCGTCGATAGGCTTATCGACGCTCCCCACCCCGTGCATTGGCAAGCGATCCAAGTTTTTAGGTGCTCGGACCGGCTGCGTCTTCATAGCTTTGTAGTGATCCCACGAACGCGGAATGATACAGCCAATAAGCGAAAGAAACAGCAACCCGAAGATAGCGTTGAACCACGTCGAGCTGAAAACGTCGAAAAGCTGAAGCTTGTCGTAGATCTCCGCAATCTTGCCGTTGTTTTGAATGTACTCAATAACTTTTGACTCATTGAGCGACCGCTGAGGCAACAAAGCCCCAGGGATAGCGGCAACCGCCAAAATGAATAACAGGGCAAGAGCCGTACGCATACTGGTCAGCCAATTCCAAGCCTTTTTTAAATAACGCACCATGATTCCTCTTAAATCAACGTGGCACCGTACTCGACGGTCCATTGACGTACCCAGTTAACAAAATGAGCCCACTGCCCAGACACCAACGCCAGCCCCACCAAAACCAACGCACAACCACCGATGATTTGAATAATGCGGGAATACTTACGCAGACCCATCATCACGCGAGCAGAACCCAACGCAACAATAAGGAAAGGAATGCCCAAACCCACGCAATAACCAATAATGAGCAGCACACCTCGCAACGCGGTCATACCCTCAGTACCTGCGGAAACAGAAATAATTGCGGCGAGCGTAGGCCCCAAACATGGAGTCCAGCCCAAAGCGAAAACTCCCCCCAGAAGCGGGGCACCCAGAATTGTCGACCACCGACGAGGAGAAAAACGGTGCTCTTCCTGCAACATCGGAACCGCACCCATGAACACAAGTCCCATGACGATAGTGACCACACCGCCGATACGCATCAAAGTGCCAGCATTTAATGTCAGAGCACTAATCGCACCAAAAACAGTGGCCGTGGCCAAAGTAAATACCACCGTGAACCCAAGGACGAACAATAAAGCCGCACCAACAACTCGCCATCGACGAGTGCGCACCCGAGGGCCAGTCTCACTGAGCTCGACTTCTGCGCCCACAACGCCTGCAAGATAGGACATGTAACCAGGAACAAGCGGGATGACGCAAGGACTCGCGAAGGAAACAAAACCTGCCAATGCAGCGGCCAAAATACCTAAAAGGAGAGGACCAGAGGAAGCGACATCTGCGACGCTTTCCCCTAGTCCACTAGCGAGAATATTCATGAGAGAGAATCAATAACCTTGATCAGATCCTGGGCAGTTACCTCACGGAGAAACACTGCCGCTGGGCGGTGCTGTTTATCCAAAACGATGGTAGTAGGAACAACAGAAGCGGGCACGCCACCCAGCTGAGCTGCGGTTTTAAACGGTGGATCGTAAATGCTGGGATAGGTGATGCCGTTATCTTTGACAAAGTCTTGGGCAATGTTCTTGCTGTAATCGCGCACATTGATACCCACAACAGTGCCCTTGTCTCCCAGATACTCGTGTACTTCTTGGAGATCATCCGACTCGCTACGGCACGGAGCACACCACTGCCCCCACGCATTGAGCACCACAATCTTGTCCTTGTAATCGGCCAAGGATACGGGATCGGAGGTAAGACCCTCGCCACGGATCTCGCTCACAGGGGCACGCTCGCCCTCATCGTAAAAGATTTCCGTCTTGCCACCAGGCGAATGGAACTGGAATGTTCCGCCCACAGCTACCGCATCCTGACCTGCTGAACCACACGCAGAAAGCAGCATGGCAGCAGCAAGCACGCACACGAGTTTTTTCATCTAAATCTCCTGCGCTGGTTCGGTGTAGATGTAGTCGACAACATCGCGGCCACGGAACACCAACGAGCTGACGCTGGCCAAATCACACTGGCGAACTGCTGGATTATGCGCCAAAAACTTGCCCTGAACGTGGCGCTGAACGCACACGATAGGAAGCTGGTGGCTCACGATGATCGCCTCGTGGCCTTCGGCCTCCTCGCGGATGTCCCAAATCGCATCCATCATGCGCTCAGCAATGTCCTCATAGTGCTCACCCCAGCTTGGCAGCAACGGATTGACCATGAGCGGCCAGCGAACTGGATTCCACAGTTGGGAGCGAAAACCCTTAACACGCAGGCCTTCGAATTGGTTACCCGCCTCCAACAGGCGATCGTCGATACGCACGTCGAGGCCCAGAGTTTCCGCGAATGGCTGCGCCGTTTCCTGGGCGCGCTCCAAAGGAGAGGAATACAACGCCACCACGTCATGCCCAGCAAACGACGCCGCCGTGCGCGCCGCCATGCTGCGGCCACGTGAGGACAAGTGATAATCAGGGATCCGGCCGTACAAAATACGCTCAGGATTATGAACCTCTCCGTGGCGGACGAGGTGAACAATAGTAGTTGTCATTTTGCCTTTCCTGCGGCTTGAGCTGCGGGGCGAAGCGCCTTTTCGATCTTGTCAAAATCATCGTCGGTCAACGCCGCAGAGACAAACCACGTCTCAAAAACACTAGGTGACGCATAAATTCCGTTATCCAACAGCGCATGGAAAAACGCAGGGAACCGGAACGTATCCGCAGCCTTCATATCATCAAAGTTGTGGCCCTCGCCCTCAGCGAAACGAACCGACAACATCGTGGCAGCACGCTGAATATGGTGCGCAACACCCTCACGATCCAAAGCCTCATGCAACAACCCAGCCAAGCGGTCCGCATTAGCACGCACCGTGTCATACACCTCAGGCGTAGCAAGCTCCAACGACTTCATACCAGCCGCCATCGCCACCGGATTGCCCGACAACGTACCCGCCTGGTACACAGGACCCTCAGGGGCAAGGTAGCGCATAATATCCGCGCGACCACCAAAAGCAGCAGCAGGAAGACCACCGGAAATCACCTTGCCAAACGTGGTGAGGTCACCTGCAACACCATCGACGCCATACCAGCCGTTATAAGAGGTACGGAAGCCCGTCATCACCTCATCCAAAATCAGCAGCGCACCATGCTCATGCGCTACCTCTTTGAGCTTGACATTGAAGTTATCCTGCGGTGCCACCGTGCCCATGTTTCCGGCGGCGGCCTCGGCAATCACACAAGCGATCTGATCAGGATGCGCCTCAAAAGCGGCACGGACTGCCTCAATATCGTTATAAGGAACCACGATGGTATCGGCAGCCGACGCGCCCGTCACACCAGGGGAATCCGGCAACGCGAACGTCGCAACGCCCGAACCCGCCGAAGCCAACAACGCATCCACATGGCCGTGGTAGCAGCCATCAAACTTGATGATCTTCGGGCGACCAGTAAAGCCACGAGCCAACCGCACCGCCGACATCGTAGCCTCAGTGCCAGAATTGACCATGCGCACTTCCTCCACAGAAGTACGATCCACAATCATCTCCGCGATCTTGACCTCGGCCTCCGTCGGAGCACCGAAAGACAAACCGTTGGTTGCGGCCTTCTGCACAGCCTCAACAATCTCTGGGTGCGCGTTACCCAACAACATTGGGCCCCACGAACAGACCAAATCGACGTACTCGTTGCCGTCTACGTCGTAAAGCTTGGACCCCTTCGCCGAATGAATGAAACGGGCGTGGCCGCCCACTGAGCCGAAAGCGCGCACAGGGGAATTCACACCACCGGGAGTGAACTGCTGAGCGCGCGCGAAAAGTTCCTGAGATCGTTGCGTAGAAGTCATGCCGACCATCCTATCCGACATGAAGATCACAACGCTTATCGACGCCGGCCACGTCTCAGTGATCTTCCAGTAGCTTTGCCACCTTAGTTGCAGAATCAATCACCGCAGGAACACCCACGCCATCGGCCCAAGCGCCAGTGGCATAAATACCCTCTGGCAGTGCGTCCTTAATCGCAGCCACAAGATCGCTATGCCCTGGCCCGTACACCGGCAAGCCACCGAACCAGCGCTGCACATATATCTCCGACAGCCCAGCCGCACGGCCATCAAAACCCGTAACAGTCTGAAGATCATCAAGTGCGGTATCCACCAGCAGGTCTTCGTCGGCACGCGCAATGGCATCATCACCAAAACGGCCAAACGACGCACGCACCAACGCGCCACCACGCTGCCCCAAATGCGGCCACTTCTTCGAAGAAAATGTAAACGCCTTCGCAGTAACCTCTGCATCCGTCGCAACCAAAATGCCCGAATTATCCGGCAGCCCCTCCGCGGAATCGAACTTCATACCCACCACCGCAGAGCTCGCCAACTTGATGTTTTTCAGCAACGCCGACGCCTCCGGTGCCACAGACTTCAACAACATCGCCGCCGTCGGAGCTGGAACCGCCACAATCACCTTGTCAAAGGTTCCCTCAGCACCCGTCAGCGTGAACCCATCCTTCCACTGAATGCCAGTAATAAAGGCATCAATGTGGATCTTCGCACCCGACTTCTCCGCCAGCGCCTCATACAGCTCCGCATAACCACCAGGGAAAGCCGCAAACACACTCGGCTTATAACCACGGGCCTTATTACGCTTCTCACGATCAGCCATAATCGACTGCACCGCAGCGGTAATTGTGACTGGCTTGCCTTCTTCTTTCAGACGATCCAACGCACGCGCCAACTGCGGAACCGTGTCCCGCAACGAAAGATCATCAGAAGTAGAGGAATACACGCCACCCTGCAACGCCGACACCACGTGATCCACGAGGTCGTCGCCAAAGCGCTCACGCAAAACCTCCCCCAGAGTCACCTCCTGGGGCCAGTCCATGGAATCAGATTCGGCGTCGATACGCGCGGCAGTCTCCGCGCTCACCAACTTTTCCAAACCCTTCGACGAGCCTGGAATCCCCATCACCGTATTCATCGGCATCGGATGCAACTCACCATTGACATACAACAACGACGGCAACCCCGAAGGCGACACAACCTCAAGACCTAACTCCTTAAAAAAGGCCGTCGTATCCTCACGAAACGCCAAATACGCCTCCGCACCCATATCCGTAGGGCCAGACTGAAACGCAACCGTATGCAGCTTGCCACCAATACGGTCAGTCGCCTCGAAAACCGAAACATCATGGTCACGAAGACCATACGCCGCAGTCAAACCCGCAAGCCCCGCACCAATGATTGCAATACGCACGTTGAAAGTCCTTCTCTAGAAAGTATGGATTATCTCGACAGCACGAGTAATCGCATCAGGATCAGTATTCGGCAAAACGCCATGTCCAAGATTAAAAATATGGCCAGTTGCATGACCCGCAGCAATCGCACGATCCGCCTCCGCACAAATACGAGCGATCTCACGACGCATAACATCCTCACCAGCAAACAAAATAGCCGGATCCAAATTACCCTGCAGCACCTTCGGCGACACCATCCGCTGCGCAGCCACATCAAGCGGCACCCGCCAATCGACGCCCACCACTTCGCTACCAGCCTCACTCATCGCCGTCAGCAACTCCCCAGTGCCCACACCAAAGTGAATACGAGGAACATCGCCAACCTGCGCAAGGATCTCCATAGAATAGGGCAGCACAAACTCACGATAATCCCGCTCAGACAAAAAGCCAGCCCACGAATCAAACAACTGCATAGCCTGCACACCGGCATCAATCTGAGTACGCAAAAACTGCACAATAGTAGGAACCAAACGCTGCATCAGTAGATGCCACGACTCAGGGTCTTGGTGCATCAGCGACTTAGTCTTCTCATGGTTCTTACTCGGGCCACCTTCAACCAAGTAGCTCGCCAACGTAAAGGGCGCACCAGCAAAACCAATCAGCGTTTGCGCGTCGTTCAGCTCCTCGCGAATGATGCCAATGCCTTCAGCAACCTCGTGGACATCGTGGTCCAGAATGGGCAGGTTCTCAATATCTTGGCGAGTAAGCAACGGATGATCCATGACCGGGCCACGGCCAGGGACGATCTCTACACGAACACCTGCAGCTTTAAGCGGCACCACAATGTCAGAGAACAAAATCGCAGCATCCACATCGTGGCGTCGCACCGGCTGCAACGTGATTTCCGCCAGCATGTCGGGGCGGAAGCAACTGTCCAACATGCTGACCCCCTCACGAATCTCACGGTACTCGGGCAAGGAACGTCCAGCCTGGCGCATGAACCAAACAGGGCGGCGGTGCGGAGTCACACCCGCCGCGGCGTCAAGAATAGGATTGGGCATGCTCACCATCATGCCCAACTTTTGGATGATATGAAAGCAAGGCGTACCTACTTGGATGCCTTAGTATCTAACCCATGGATCAAAAACGACCCCGCATGATGGCCCCCGACGTAGCCCGCGGCCTCGCCCTCCTTGGTATCGCAATGGCGAACATCCCCTCAGCATGGATGGGAGTAGGAATTTTCGGCCAAGTAAACTCCACGCTCGATAAAATCGCAGTACTATTCTCCGCTATGTTCGTCCATAACCGCGGACTACCTATGTTCTCCACGTTGCTCGGATTCGGCGTCGGTTTGATCACCATCAGCATGATCCGCAAACACTTCAGTTTGTCCCAAGCCCGCGGTGCGCTGATCAAACGCTACCTGTTTCTCACCATGTTCGGCGTGATCCACTGCCTCCTGCTCTTCTTTGGCGACATCATGACTTTCTACGGCCTTGCTGCCGTCATCATCGCCACCATGCTGCCCCTTAAAGACGCAACCATTCGACTGATCGCCTACATTTTGTTCGGTCTTACGGGTATCTTCGCAGCACTCCTGATGGCATTCCCCACCGCAGCACAAATCTTGACCAGCGATGCAGGCATGGCATCCGATACAGCCCTAGAGTATTACGGCACAAGCATAGCTGTACTTATTTCAAGCCTCGTCATGTTCCCGCTCCAAGCAATGCTCTATCTGCCTATCATGCTCATCGGCTACAGCTGGGCTAGGCGCGGCGTACTAGCAGACGTCCACCAACACCGCACCGAGCTTTACATTTGGTCCGGCATCGCAATCGCCATCATTATCGGAATCGGCATTCCATGGGGCCTTACCCAAGCCGATACCTTCACAATCCTCAACTTCTCGATCGGACAGCTCTCCGGCCCAGGGATTCTAGCAATCTGCGCGCTGAGCGTCGACAAGATCAAACCATCATGGCTCACCCCGTTTGCGGCCCTAGGTAAGCGTTCCATGAGTGGTTACCTCATGCAGTCGATCCTGTGCTACCCACTATTTTTGGGATTCACATTGGGGATTAAGGCATCGGCAGCTGGCATTCTTGTCTACGCCTTCGGTATCTGGTTGATCACACTGCTGCTGGCCTGCCTACTAGAAAAGAAAAACCTGCGAGGGCCATTCGAATGGCTCCACCGCAGGCTGTCATACGGACCAACGCTTCAGCTTACAAATTCCTCGTCCACGTAGAACGCACCTCAATCACGATGGTCGCACCCAACATAAACAAGCTTGCGATCATCGGGTGCAACACCCCAGAAATAGCGGCAACAATCGCCGCCACGTTATATACCCACGCAAAACCCAAGTTTGAGCGAATACGACGATTGAGTCGACGCGCAAAGGTGAACAAGCGTGGGATAGGCGCAACATCATTTTTGAGCATGATGACATTAGCAACAGGGTGCTCAATAGCTGCCGAGCTCTTCGACATCGCATCAATCAAAATGCCTACATTAGCCACGCGGAAACAATCATTAATGGAATCATCTCCCACCACCGCAATCGTGGCACCGTGGTTGCGCACAGAACGAACGGTCTGCGGCTTTTGACCAGGCTGAATGCCAGCCAACACGTGAGAAACACCCACGCTATCGCCGTATCGACGCGCCACCGGATAGGTATCACGGCTCAGCATCATCGTCTCGATGCCTTGAGCTTCCAGATCATCCACCGCGTCCACGGCATCATCTTTAACCGCATTAAACAAGGTGATAACACCACGATCCTTGTTCTTCCAGCGCACCACCAACGGAGAACTACCCGACTCCGCGGCAGCAGCAAGACGACCATCAAGTGCCGATAGGCTGCGAGGACGCCACAACACTGCTTCCACAGAGCGCGCCTCATCACCAACAGGAAGTTCCACAAAACCGCGGAAACTACCTTCCTCATCGATTTCCGAATGCGTCACGTCAATCCAGCCGGGGATCGAATCATCAGTCGAAGCATCGCGAGCCTCACGAGCCGCACGCACCAACGCCCGGGATACGGGGTGATCGCTTTCCATAGCCAACGCGCCTGCAACACGCAGCACCAAATCTGGATTTTCACCGCGGTCTGCCGTGACCTTTTCTACCGACATGCCTGCCTTAGACAACGCACCCACTCGGTTGAAAATTACTGTGTCGACAGTATCGATCACACGCAACGTCTCACCACTTTGGATCAACACACCCTGACGGGCGGCGTCTTCAATGCTCTTACGCATAGCCAGAGAAGCCGAGGTAGCCAGAGCCACCGGAGAAACACACCCCAATACCGCCAGCGCGGTAGCAAAAGCTTGGTTTAGGTTATTAGTAATCAGCGCCCACAACGCAAAATCCGTAGCCGCAATAACAAAAGAGACAGGCACCAACATCGACGCCGCCCTCGTTGCCACCGCATCCGCATGGTTTTGATGCACACTTGCCTGCGACACCCACCGCGTAATGCCCGCAAACCATGTGCGGTGACCAGTTTGAAGCACACGAATCTTCAGCGTATTAGAACCATTGACACAACCAGCATAAACATGGTCGTTGACCTTGGCCTTCAATCGGCCAATTCCCAAAGCAGTGCCATCGATCGTAGAAGCGCCACCAACAACATAGCCGTCGGCAGGGATCAACGCATAAGGAGCAATGAGGATATCATCACCCACGTTGAGCTTCTGGATCGCAACTTCTTCCTTACGAACCTCACCCGTCTTACGGTTCTTTCCCACCACCGTCACTGTTGACGACGGATTCGGGCGATAACGTTTCAAATCTTCCAAAAGATCCGAACGCGCACGACGCACCAAGATACGTCCCGCCAACAAGATCACGGTCATGCCGCATGCAACATCGAAAAACAGTGCACCCGAAACAAACTTCGTGGGGTCAATCGCAATCCACTTCGGCTGCGCACGGTACGTAGGATCGCCCACCGAAGAAAACAGCATCATTACGATAGACCAACCCCACGCCATCAAAATGGCAACGGAGGAGGCACTATCCAGAGCCGACATTCCCCTGCGCGCACCACCAATCGTGGCACGGTGAAACGGCCACGCACCATAGAGCACCACAGGAAGCGACAGCGCTGCCAGTGCCCACTGCCAATAATCAAACTGCAGTTCCCGCCAAAAGCTCACCGCTAAAACAGGAATCGTGCAGGCAATAGAAGTAAAAAGGCGAGCTTTAGTCATCAACGAACGCGCAGTGAACAACACCTCCGTGGTTTCCACCACCCGGGTTGTCTCATCACGCTTATGCAAAAACCCTTCGCGACGAGCAATTTCGAAGCGACGCGATTCTTCGTCGACACGCGAACCAAAGCGTCGAGCACGCGCGCGGCGATACCGCCCCTCCTCCACATCCGTCCACGCCAATCGACGACGCAGCGAAGAATCCGTCAACGTAGCCGTCACGCCATGCTGCTGAAAAGCATCCACAATGAGCGTCGGATCCAACGTGCGACTGGCGCTAATCCACGCCATCGCCGAAGGATAAACGATCTTGGCATCCACTCCTTCGATCTGCTCGATCGCTTCTTCCAACTCCGAAACCGAAGAGGCACTACCTAACCCCTCCAATTCAAAGGCGAAAGAAGTACGCCCCTCCTTCGACTGCACAGCGGCAAAAGTTTCGGTATCAAATCCCGCCTTTTGCGCAGCGGATTTGGCCTCTTGGATGGCGTCGTCAAGCGGCGAATCAGTCACGGACCACACCCCACTCCAGCGACTCCTTCTTCTGCGCAAAGATCAAACCAATGATCGCCGCCACGCCACAAGCAATGGACAAACAACCATCAGCCAAAAACCAGCCCTGCGGAATCGACAAAGAAGTGGGCACAATCGCAAACACCGTAATCACGCTAATGCCCAAATATATTGACACAAACGTCATCGTCTTGCGACACAGCTGCGCAAACCGCCCACCCTGGCGAAACGCAGCAACAAACCACGCAAACAACCCAAGGAACCCAAGCAAAAACAGCACCGACATAACAACGCCTATCGACGCCGCCATCTCCGGAACCGCCTGCCCATTCATCCGCTTTTCCAATTCCGCCATCAACTGACCACGGTTAAAAAATGCAATAACGCCACCAATAATCTGATGAACTGCGTTAATCGCCAGCGCCGTCCACCACGATGCGGCGGCCCAACGCACGGCCTCGGGTTGAGTTGTCACTCGACGCGCTCCCTTAAAGTTTTCGTGCTGCTTCTACAGCAAAGTATGTCAGGATTTGATCCGCACCGGCACGTTTAATAGAAATCAGAGACTCCATCATCACCCGATCCAGATCCAACCAGCCGTTCGCAGCAGCCGCATGCAACATCGCATACTCGCCAGAAACCTGGTAAGCCGCCACCGGAACCGACGACGTAGACGCTACCTCAGCAAGCACATCCAAGTACGGCATAGCAGGTTTGACCATAACAAAATCCGCGCCTTCCTCAATGTCCAGATCGACTTCGAGGATCGACTCACGGAGATTAGCAGGATCTTGCTGGTAGGCACGACGATCACCCTGCAAAGAGGAGCCCACTGCGTCACGGAAAGGACCATAAAACGCCGACGCATATTTAGCGGAATACGCCATGATCGCAACATCGTGGAACCCTGCGGCGTCGAGAGCCTCACGGATAGCTAAAATCTGGCCGTCCATCATGCCCGACGGGCTCACAATATGAGCACCCGCTTCAGCCTGAGCAACCGCCATCTTCTGATACAACTCAACCGTTGGATCGTTATCCACAATGGTGGCGCCAAAGCGATCCGTGGTCAAAATGCCACAGTGCCCATGATCGGTGAACTCGTCAAGGCAGGTATCCGCCGTGATGAGCACCTGATCACCGAACTCCTGACGAAGCGCACGCACACCGCGGTTCAAAATGCCCTCGGGATCCCACGCTTGTGAACCAGTGGCATCCTTATCGGAATCCAGTGGCACACCGAAAAGATCCACGCAGCGAATACCCACCGAGATCGCCTCACGGACAGCCTCTATAAGGGATTCCATGGTGTGCTGGCACACACCTGGCATCGACTCAATCTCCCGAGGCTTATCAATGCCATCGGCAATAAACATCGGCAAAATAAGATCAGCCGGACGCAGCGTGGTTTCCGCAACGAATTCACGCATCACCGGAGTCGAACGCAACCGACGAGGACGACGAATAAGATCTAGATTCATACAGCACCTTCCTTAGATTTGCGACGGGCCCGACGCTTCTTACGCGGCGGCGGCAACTCACCCGCAGCACGCAGTTTCTCCACATGCTCCGCGAGCGCATCCACAAGAGCCGCAACGTTAGCCACCTCGGGGATGACGTCGACACGCAGCCCTTGCTTCTCTGCCTCCGCGGCGGTCATCGGCCCAATACATGCAATGATCGTGCGCGCATGCGGCTTACCCGCAATACCCACCAAATTGCGCACCGTCGACGCAGAGGTAAAACACACCGCATCAAAATCGCCGGACTTAATCATGTCGCGGACTTCCGCACTCGGCGGCGCGGCACGCACCGTACGATACGCCACTACATCATCAACTTCCCAGCCAAGGTTGACCAAACCATCAACCAGCACATCAGTGGCAATATCAGCCCGCGGCAGCAACACCCGACCTACCGGGTCCAAGCCCTCCACATAATTAGGGAAAACCGACACCATACCCGCAGCATTATGCTCCTTACGTGGCGGAATTAGCTCAGGAGTAATGCCAAACTCACGAATCGCCGCCGCAGTCTTAGCCCCCACCGCAGCGATATGCACCCCCGCGAACGCGCGAGAATCCAAACCAAACGACACGATCTTCTCACGCACCGCCTTAACAGCATTCACGCTGGTAAACACCACCCACTGGTAGCGCCCCTCCACAATGCCCTTAATCGCACGCTCCAACTGCGCCGGATTACGCGGCGGCTCCACAGAAATAGTGGGAACCTCTTGGGCAATAGCACCATAAGCGGCGATTCGGCTGCTCATCGGACCAGCTTGATCCTTCGCACGGGGAACCAACACCCGCCAGCCAAACAACGCGCGGCTTTCCCACCAAGAAAATGTACTGCGATCCGATACACCCACTGTGACCACAAGGGTGCCATCGAGCTCCTGTTTGACCAGCGACTTCATAGTTTTAAGCGTCACGTCAAAGCTGCGCTGCAAACGCGTCGTGCCATTCATCGTCACCGTCACCGGAGTGCCCGCCGGAAGTTTGCGATCCTTCAGCTCCGTAGCGATAGTCAGCAAGTCGTCTTTACTCGCCTGCAAAATCAACGGCAGCGGGGCGGTTGCCAACTGATCCCAGTTAGTATCTTCACTCACCGTAGTCTTGGTATAAGAATCGCCCAACGTAATACCCGCGAAAGCAGGAACCGCAGCCGGCAACGACATACCTGGCACAATCTGGAAATCCGCGCCCACCTGAGTAACAGCCGTGATCTCATCGAGCGTGCGAGAATCCGCCAACGGATTTCCCTGCACCAAGCGAATCACATCACCTTCGTCTAGCAACGGCAACAGCACCGCCATCACCTCATCGACGCTCGCCGCAGCGGACACCTCAATGATTTCCGCGGCGGTGGGGGCCTCGGGACGCGGAGGCTTACGACGCTTCGCAGCCGCACACATGCGCTCATACTCAGCTTCAGCTGCATCAAGCTTGGCCTGCGGCACCTCAAGATGCTCAGCAATAACTGCACGGATACCTACGCCAACAGTGGAATCCACCACCGCATTGGCTGTGGAGCCCAGCACCTCGCGGGCTCGAACCGTCAAAAGATCTGGGTTGCCGGGACCGGCGCCGACGAAGATGACACGTCCTCGCGTTGAGTGCTCGGGCTTCATGATTAATCGCATTTCTAGGCGTGCTGCCGATAGAAGGAAACTAAAACCATAACCATAATTGAAGTTACAGAATTATCCCAAGATGGTCGCAGCACCATCAGCAATCAAAGCACGTGTAAGCTCCTCCGCCAACGCGACATTCTCCGCTACTGGCGCAGATAGTTCACGACGAACCACCTTCGAACCATCCAAAGCAATCACCGCTGCGGTCAACGTCAGCGTGCCGTCGTTAAGCGTTGCATGCGCAGCCACCGGAGCCGTGCATCCCGCCTCAAGGCGATTAAGAACTACACGCTCAGTAACAGCGCACACCTGTGCTTGCTCGTCGCAGATAGAATCAATCGCCTCGCGGGCATACGCATCATCTGCTCGGCACTCCACCGCCAACGCACCCTGAGCTGGTGCCGGCAAGAAGTCCTGCGGATCAAAAACCTGCGTAGCCTCATCCCCACGCCCCACACGGGTAAGACCGGCATATGCCAACACCACAGCGTCGAGCTCACCGCTGGTTACCTTGCCCATACGGGTATCAATATTGCCGCGCAATGGCACGCACTCAACATCAGGGCGCAACGCCTTGATCTGCGAAATACGACGCGGAGCACCCGTGCCAATCAACGCACCAGCAGGAAGATCAGCCAACGACAAGCCATCACGGGCGATCAAACAATCACGGAAATCGGCACGCTTGGGAACAACCAAATGAAACCGCGGATCCAACTCAGTAGGAAGATCCTTAAACGAATGCACTGCAATATCGCAGCCACCCGTGTGCAACTCCTCGCGCAGAGCCTGGGTAAACACGCCAACACCAATGCGCTCCACCGGAGCCATGTTCACGTCACCATGAGTAGTCACGATCACCAGCTCTGCCTCATAGGGGCGCAGGTCATCGCGAACATGGCCCGACTGCGTGGTAGCCAACAGGCTTCCACGGGTGCCGATCTTCAACGTCATCGCTTGTTAATCCTTTCCGGCAGTTCATCCACATTCACAGCAACAGGTGTTGCCTCGACCGCAAGCCCAAAAAGCTCTTGAATGGCCGTGTCGTAGGACACCGTGCCTGATTGCGCCGCCAATTCTTTGACTCGAACCGTCGGCTGATGCAGCAACTTATCCACCACACGGCGAACAGTGCGCTGTACCTCTGAGAAGTCGTCTTCGTCCATACTTGGCACTCGGGTAGACAACCGCGCTAATTCCGAATCGATCAGACTAGAAGCGTGGCGTCGCAACGCCGCAACCGCAGGCGCAACATCCCGAATCCGCTGGGCAGACGTGTAGGCCTCTAGCTCCTCGGCCACAATGCGCTGCGCTGCATGGTCCTTCGCTTCCCCAGAAGAAGCCACGTCACGAAGTTTTTCAATATTGACCAAGTGCACGCCAGGAACCTCGGCAACATCATCACTAATATCACGCGGCAGAGAAAGATCAATCATCATTAAATCGCCATGAGCTGCAGGAATGTTGGCAGCCTCGATGGTAAAGGTGTTCGCGCCCGTAGCCGACACCACCACGTCGACGTCGCACAGCACGTCCATGCGACGCTCAAACTCGATAGCAGAAGCTGCAACACCAGCCTCCACGGCATGATCCGCAAGGCGTTGGGCACGCTCGAACGTGCGGTTAGCCACCGTAATGTGCTCAATGCCAAGTCGACCCAAATGCGTAGCCGCCAACGACGCCATCGCACCAGCGCCCAGCACCAGCGCACGGCAGCCTGCAAAGTTCGTGGCAGACATCTGAGCCAACGCCTCATCGCAGGCAAACGACACCATTGAAGCACCGGCGTCATCAATATCCGTTTCCGTGTGCACGCGCTTGCCCGTATGCAACGACGCCTGCACCAAACCATGCAGCGCTGGGCCGACCGTGCCAGCCTCAGTCGCACTGTGGTAGGCGGTGCGCACCTGGCCGATAATCTGTTGCTCGCCAACCACCATGGAGTCTAAACCAGAGGTGACTTCCATCATGTGCTCGGCTGCCGCATCCGCATAGCGCACATAGAGATAACCGCGCAGCTCCTCCATGTCCACACCACTCATGTCGTGGAGGACCTCCACCACATCGTTGACGCCGGTATGGAAACTCGACGTCATGGCATAGACTTCAAGCCGGTTACAGGTCGATACGATCATCGCCTCGGCCAGCGATGGGCGTGCCACCAAGTCGGAAACGGTGTTTGTCCGCACCCCATCGTCCATGCTGAGCTTTTCTAGAAGTGCAACGGGTGCCGACCTATGCGACATACCCACCACTAGAACACTCACGCGCTCACCTTTCCGCTCGCTTACCCTCACCACAATATCAACCATAAGAATGATTGATCATTAAACACTCTGGCCTATAGTGACCAATTGCACAACAAAGCCTTGGCTAACTCCCGCTATTGAGCCAGCTCCGCAGCCAATTCCTCATTATCCACTTCCCAACAGGAAAATTCCTCATCGTCGATCACCACCACCGGCACCCGATCACCAAACTCCGAGGCCAACCCCGAATCCGAATCCACATCGACGATAACAAGCTCCGCACCAGCAGCAGCCACCACCGGACGTATCTGAGCTGCTACCCGCGCACAGGAACCGCACGTGCTACGCACCATCAACTCAACCTTGTGCATATCCACCTCTTCACAGTTATCACCACTACGATGGTGAGAAGAATACCCCCTAGAAAGGCGTGAACGGCACTGTGAGTCAGTCCATCCCAGAACCCCACTGGCATCAGACCCCCCAAGAATTCTTGGCCAGCTGGTCCACTTCCCGTGGCAACCTACGCCGGTTCTTCGAGGAACACGCCCTCCCGCCTATCGACGCCCGCACGCAGCGCGAAGCCGGCGAAGCCGCCGCAGAACTCGCCGCCAGCGAACTCTTTGGCATCAAACTCGACGAATACACCTCAGGGCTCGACTCTGTGTCCGGCTCCTTCGAAGCCGCCGGCGCCCAGCATGTCACAACAGCCAACCCCGAAATCCCCCAAGACATTGGGGCAGCCGCGTTCTTTGACATCGACAACACGTTGATTCAGGGGTCGTCGCTCGTTGTTTTTGCCATGGGATTGGCCAAGAAAAAGTACTTTAAGCTCAACGAAATACTGCCCGTTGCATGGAAGCAGATTAAATTTCGGGTCACCGGCAACGAAAATGCTCACGACGTCGCCGAAGGCCGCCAGCAAGCCCTCGAGTTCATTAAAGGCCGGCGTGTCGACGAGCTCGTAGCCCTGTGCGAGGAGATCGTCGATAACAATATGAGCGAAAAGCTCTGGCCTGGCACCAAACAACTGGCTGACCAGCACATTGCCGACGGCCAACAAGTATGGCTTGTCAGTGCCACCCCCGTGCAACTTGCCCAAGCCCTTGCCAAACGGCTTGGTTTTACCGGCGCGCTCGGCACCGTCGCCGAGGTCAAAGACGGCGTGTTTACCGGCCGCCTCGTCGGCGACATCCTGCACGGGCCCGGCAAACTCCACGCCGTGGCCGCGCTCGCAACCATCGAACGCCTTGATTTAAGCCGCTGCACCGCCTACTCAGACTCCATCAACGACGTCCCCATGTTGTCGATGGTAGGAACAGCTGTGGCTATTAACCCCGATCGCCCGCTAGCAAAAGTGGCCAAGCAACACGGCTGGGCAGTTCGCGACTACCGCAGCCTGCGCAAGGCCATTCGTACGTTTGGTATCCCCGCCCTCGTTACTGCCGCCTTTAGTTTTGGTGGCTGGAAGGCGTGGAGAAGGTAGGAGACTTCTTCAGCTCCGACTCAATCACCTTGATAAATTCCTCCGTGGGCTGGGCACCAGAAATATACTGCGTGCCCACCACAAATGCTGGAGTACCGCTCACGCCCAATCCGTGGGCATAATCAGCGGCCTTGGCCAACACATCGTCGTAGGTGGAATCTTGCGCCTCCCGTGAGAAGCGCTCCATGTCTTTCACACCCGCGTTGCGAGCAAACCTCTCAAAATCCTTCAAGGTGTTATTCGGGTGACCGCTCACGTTACGAGAAGCCTCAAATAGCGCCTTGCGGAACTCGTCAAACTTGCCCTGAGCAGCAGCGGCACGTCCCGCCTTCGCCGCAGCCAGCGCATGTTCACCATTGACGGGCAGATCATTCCACTCGATACGCACCAAACCCTTGGACACATACTCTTCCATCAGCATTGGCTCGGTCTGGTTAGACCAGCGGGCACAGAAGGGGCACTCGAAGTCAGAGAATTCCGTAATCACCAGTGGCGCATCGACCGCACCCACGGCAAAGGGATCTTTGGCGTTACGACGGTGCACATTGAGGATGTCATCAGCCGACTTGAGTTCTTTAGCAGGACCAAAAATTGTCGCATCGAAGGAACCGTCGGCAAGCGGCCTAGGACCATCGAGGCCCTTCGTGCCAGGTGTTGCATTCGCCGAACCCGCCTTACCGCTAAAACCAGGTGGCAAATCAGTCGCTGTTTTTTCGGCTTGAGTGCCTGCCGACTTATTGCCGAGCATATACACACCTCCCGCCACCACAATCAACACAACAATGGCGAGAATCGCAATAAGACTGCGACGCGCTGACTTCTGCATGAAGTACATCCTTTCCTAAACGCTCTTCGCAGAATACAAAACCGCCCAAGGAAATAACATTCCTTGGGCGGAAAAAGAGCCAAGAGGCTTACTTACCGAGTTTTCTACGCTGAACACGGGTGCGGCGCAGCAACTTGCGGTGCTTCTTCTTGGACATGCGCTTGCGGCGCTTCTTGATGACAGAACCCATAACGGTTTCCCTCGCTTCATAGATTGGTGTACGTACTTCCCTGTCAGAAGCCCCACGGTCTTTCGCGCGGCCGAAGTGCACATCCGCCCGCAGGTTGGGGCTCGATTCTGACACGAATGCTAACAAGCATACCGAGCGTCCCACTACTGACCAAAATCAACACCAAAAATGTTACGGACTCAACGCCTTAACCCACGTTGTAGTAGGAGGAATCGAGGTACTCATTCACAGCCTTTTCATGCACACGGAAGCTACGTCCTACGCGCACAGCAGGCAACTCACCGGAGTGAACCAAGCGGTACACGGTCATTTTAGAAACGCGCATGATCTCCGCAACCTCAGCAACTGTGAGGAATGAGCCATTATCTTCTCTAGCCATATTTACCTAACCCTTCAACAAGTCGCGCGCTGCAGGCTTCCCCTCCCGCAGAACGATCACGCACGTGCTCAAATCAGCTTAGCGTGAATCATGTGACAGGTGCGACCCAACGAGACACTCTGGATAAAGTTAATCAACTCTAATCACATACGTCCCGTCGATATCATCTAAAAACCACAGGCCACAGGGGTTTGCTGGAAAAACAACACAATGCAACCTTCAAGTAGAGGTTAAAGAAAGAGGGGTACATGCCCCCTAGCCCAAAGAACTGTTGCGTGTCGCCGCAGCAGTCGCCGCACGATAGACCGCAGCACGCAAACCGCTTTCCTCAAACTCCCGAATAGCAGCAATCGTAGTACCGCCAGGCGAGCTCACATTTGCACGCAATACTGCTGGCTCCTCACCCGTTTGCTCCAACATCGTGGCAGCGCCAGCAAAGGAAGAAACAGCCAAGTTTTTCGCCTTATCACGTGGTAGGCCAAGGAACACGCCGGCGTCGATAAGCGCCTCAACCATCAAAAAGAGATACGCAGGAGAAGAACCCGACAACGCCACCACCGCGTCCATGCTCGATTCCTCGATGACCTCCACGCTGCCCACAGCCTCCAACAGCTGCGTTAACGACGCCACCGTGTCCTCATCGGCATAACGCCCAGGAGCCACCACGGACATGCCCTTACCCACCAACATAGGAGTATTAGGCATCACACGGATAACAGGGGAACCTGCAGCAAGGCTCTCCTCGATCATGGCGTTGGTCACGCCAGCGGCCATCGACACGATAGTGGTGCTGGTGTTGTTATCTACAACGTCTGCGATTTCTTCCACAACGGGAATGACCTGCTGCGGCTTCACACACAAAAACACCATGTCTACGTCGTCAACAGCGGCAACATTTTCTAGGAAGGTCAATACGCCATAGCGTTCCTTGAGGTCCCGAGCACGCTCAGCGTTGCGATTAGTCACATGAATATCTTTTGGACTCATGCCACTTGCCACGAGGCCCGAAATCAATGCCTCGCCAATCTTGCCGCCACCAATTACTGCGATTGAAGTCATGGCGAACACTCTGCCACGAAGCCCTCACAGTGGGCAACCAGTTTAAGAAACCAACATGGGCACAAAAGTAACGGCCACGCCAGCGCAACCAGCCAACATCATGCTGCGGCGATCGCTTTCCGTACGCAGAACATGAGCAACTGTGATCATGGCAGCAATAACCGCCAACGCCAACAGGCCTACGACCTTGCGGGAGTAGTTATCCCACAGGTAGCCAAAGCCAAGGAAGATTCCCACACCAACGATGATGCCTACCAAAGCAAGACCTACAACACTAGCGACGGAAACCGGCTCGTCGTCTTCCCAGAATTCTTCCTCATCGTCGACTTCTTCCTCGACGACCTCTTCAGGTTCTTCTTCCAGCTCAGCAGCCGGAACTTCAGTCTGAACAGCAGGGAAGCTATCGGTGGTCAACCGCACCGGATCGTCCTCATCCACCACGCTCAGCACGATGGTTTCCTCGGTGCTTGGCGTATCGATGGGCTCATTGGAGTGCTTAGGCTCAGCTGGCTTCGCCTTCACCTTGGGGATATTGCCCGTCAGCTCAGCGACCGAAACACCGCCTTCCTCAAGGTTACGGCGACGACGACGTGGAGTTTCGGAGGTTGCTTCAGCTTTGCCGGAACGTGCCAGCAGCTCCGCAACGGTGAGTTGTTTCTCGCTCATGTCTCCTACTCATCTCCTTTTGAGGTTTCTTCTGGCACAATACCCTGTTCCGTGCGTCGAAGTATGACTCCCTCGCGCAAAGCCCACGGGCAAATCTCTAACTGCTCAATGTTAAGCGCACGCATCGCCGCCTCAGCGACCAACGCGCCGGAGCGGGGGCGCCCACCTTGTGACGCATTCACCGCCACAAGATGAACCGTGTTACTGCCAACGTCCAATACACCTAATCTCACGCCCTTTAGGTTAGACGGTATAGCCTAAACACGTGAAGTATCTCGGTTTTCCTGCGATGTCCCCCGCTGCCACATCTATTCGCCGCGGCGACGAGCTTCCCCCCGATTTCCCACGTCAATGGTATGAATTTACCAATCCGGAGGATCCCCTCCACCAGTTTTCTATTGATTTGACGTGGCTGGAGTCCTCCTACCGGTGTGCGTTTGGCACGTCGGCATGCCACGGCATTGATGCCGCACAGCCGACTGTGGGGTGCTGTGTGCATGGGGCGTTTCTTTCCGATGAGGAAGACCGCGATCAGCTTTATGCCGCCGTGGAAAAGATGCCGGCACACTATTGGGAGCTGCGCCCCGCGGGTGTCGACGCCTACCTTGCCGACCCAGACCCCACGCAGATTGAGCCGTGGCTGGTGTGGGATGAACTCGATGACGAGGAGGGAAAACCCGAACCGGCGCTGAAAACCACGCTTGTCGACGGCGCCTGTATCTTTGCCAACCGCAAAAACCCTGGGTGTGCGATCCACCAGTGGGCTCTCGACGCAGGCGAAGATCTCACCGTGGTTAAACCTGAGGTGTGTTGGCAACTGCCGCTTCGTCGCCTTGAGGCTTATGAGGATCGCGCCGATGGTGTGGAGATTCTTCGCACCACTATTACCGAATACGATCGTCGTGGCTGGGGAAATGGTGGCGAGGACTTTGATTGGTATTGCACCACCGACCCCCACTGCCATACCTCTGATAAGCCCATGTGGATCACCCACGAGGCGGAGCTGCGGGCGCTGATGGGCGATGCCTCCTACGAGGTGTTGGCGCAACACTGCGCGGCGCGCCAAAAAGCAGGTATCCCGCTAGCCCCGCACCCAGCTAGTCTTCGTACTTGTAGCCCAGACCGCGCACAGTAATCACGTGGCATGGCGCGGAGGGTTCTGGTTCGATCTTGGAGCGCAGGCGTTTAATGTGCACATCCAAGGTTTTGGTATCCCCTACGTAGTCGGCACCCCACACGCGATCGATGAGCTGGCCACGGGCGAGCACGCGCCCCGAGTTGCGCATGAGGTATTCCAACAGGTCGAATTCTTTTAGCGGCATGGAGATCTCTTCGCCGTCGACGGTCACGGTGTGGCGTTCTACATCCATGTGGATTCGGCCGCTGCCGAGGATCTCATCCGATTCTTCGATTGTCTCCCCGCCGCGACGCAGCACGGCACGGATTCGGGCAATGAGCTCCCGGGAAGAATATGGTTTGGTCACATAGTCGTCGGCACCGAGTTCTAGGCCTACCACCTTGTCGATCTCCGAGTCCCGTGCCGTCACCATGATCACGGGGACTGAGGATACTGCTCGCAGGCGCTTGCACACATCCGTACCCGACATACCAGGAAGCATGAGGTCAAGCAGCACAATATCGATGGCGTTGCGATCAAACTCCACCAAGGCGCTGGGGCCATCACCGGCGATTACTACATCAAAGCCTTCCTTGCGCAACAAGAACGCGAGGGGATCGGCTAGCGACTCTTCGTCTTCAACCAACAAGATAGAGGTCATCAGTTCTAATCCTTTCGGCGACCCGTGTCAGTTTCATGATAGATCGGAAGCTCGATCGTAAACGTGGAACCGGTTCCAGGACGCGACCACAGCGTGACATCGCCACCGTGATTAGCTGCCACATGCTTGACAATCGCAAGCCCTAATCCCGTACCACCTGTAGAACGCGACCGCGCTTTATCTACACGGAAGAAGCGCTCAAACACTCGTTTTTGATTCTCCATTGAAATGCCAATGCCATTATCGATCACTCGGATAAGAACACGGCCATCCCGCGAAATCTTGGTTGCCACCGAAATGGGCATTCCCTGTGGCGAATAATTAATAGCGTTGCTAATCAGGTTGGACACCGCCGTGACCAGCAGCGTCATATCCCCCATCACCATCGCATTGCATGGTTTGCCACGGTTGAGTTCAATGCCCGCATTATCGGCGGCCAACACATTGCGTGCCAGTGCCTCGTCGATCACACGATCCACACTCACCGGCTCTAGATCCGGCAACGCCTCAGCACCTTGCAGCTTGGATAACGAGATGAGCTCATTAATCATGTCGGCAAGACGGTGGGCCTCTTTGTACAGGCGATTACCAAAATATTTCACCTGCTCTTGATCATCAGAGGCCTCCGTGATGGCCTCCGCCAGCAACGCCATGCCACCCACAGGAGTTTTCAGCTCATGGGACACGTTAGCCACAAAGTCACGACGTGCCGCTTCCATACGCTGGTTTTCCGACTCATCCGTGCTGTAAATGACCACGTAGCGGTCGTCGACAAGCGTCAGTGGCTTAACCACCGCACGCACCGACGTAATGCGATTACGCCGCTCGTCGATCACCAGCTCAATCGCATGAGTCTCTTGGTCTTTATAAGCTTCTTGCGCAAGCTCCCAAATATCCGGATTAAGCGTGCGCTCATGCACAATCCCCATCTCGTGGGAACGTACATTAGACAATAAAACGGCCCCCGTAGCGTCGATCACCGCCATACCCGTGGGCGAGCCCTGCACCGTCAAATGCAGCATCTGGCTCACAGTGGTGACCTTATTATCCCCCTTTTTCGCCGTTCGATAACTACGGCCGCGCACCCATTTCAACGCAGGTAGGGCGAGGCCCGAAAGGACCACGCCCAACACAAATGCGATAACGACGTACACGTGCCTCGCTACTACTTAGCGCCCTGAGCAGCAACTGCGGCAGCACCGGCAGCAGCAGCTTCTGGGTCAAGGTAGGTGCCACCTGGGTTGAGCACCGTGCCAGCCTCGTCGAGCTCATAAACCAGTGGAATACCGGTAGGAATGTTGAGCTCAGCGATGTCTGCATCAGAGATGTTGTCTAGGTGCTTGACCAATGCACGCAGGGAGTTACCGTGTGCAGCGATCAAAACAGTCTCACCGTTCTGCACACGTGGCAGGATCTCTTCCTTGAAGTAAGGAACGAAACGCTCAACAACGTCCTTCAAGCACTCGGTGCGAGGAACCACGTCAAGGTTGGCATAACGAGGATCGTTTGCCTGGGAGAACTCGCTGGAATCCTCAAGCTCTGGTGGTGGGGTGCCATAAGAACGACGCCATGCCATGAACTGCTCGTCGCCGTACTTTTCCTTAGTCTCAGCCTTGTTCAGGCCCTGCAGCGCACCGTAGTGGCGCTCGTTGAGGCGCCAATCGCGAACAACTGGGATCCAATGGCGATCAGCAGCGTTCAGAGCAATGTTGGCGGTGCGGATAGCACGGCGCAGCAAAGAGGTGTAAACCACGCTTGGCAGGACCCCCTGAGCCTTGAGCAGTTCGCCGCCGCGCTTAGCCTCTGCCTCGCCCTTTTCGGTGAGGTTGACGTCCACCCAGCCGGTGAATTGGTTGGAAGCGTTCCATTCGCTTTGTCCGTGACGAAGAAGAATCAGTTTTCCAGTAGTCATACTTGTCAAGTTTGCCACGAATCGCAGCAACGCGAGCAAAATGTGGGATTATTTACACTTATGCCCGATCGGAACCCGCGGCGTAGCGGTCATGGCACTGCGCAACATCCAACATCGCCGCATCGCCATACACCGACTCCAACTTCTCCGCAGCCGCAGCCCACGTAAAGTTCGCCGCATGCTCCACCGCAGCCACACCCATCTGCTGACGCGTGGGGTCGTCGTCAAGCAATTGCTCCAGCGCATCCGCCCACATTATGGGATCGTGGCCGTCGACAAGCACGCCCGTCTCACCATCCACCACCGCAATAGGCAAGCCGCCAACACGCGCAGCCACCACCGGAGTACCACTAGCCTGCGCTTCCATCGCAACCAGCCCAAACGACTCGTTATACGAGGGCACCGCCACCACATCAGCCGCCTGATACACACTCACCAGCTCCTCCGGCGGACGCGGATCCAAAAACCGCACCCGATGCGCAATACCCAAACTGCGCGTCAACTCAATGTAATGCTCCACCGTGGCAGCAGCACCCGACGGCCCACCACACATAATCACACGCATATCGCGATCCGGATCCCGCTCCAACATCTCCGCCACTGCACGCAACAACACCTCAGGGCCCTTAAACTGTTGCAACCTTCCCACAAAAGCCACCACCTTGGTGTGCAACGGAATACCCAAGCACCGCCGCGACTGTTCCGTATTGCGCTGCGTACCAGGAGTAAAAAGTTCCACATTGGCACCCGGCGCGATCACAGCCACCGAATCGGGGTTGGCGTCATAGTGGCGCACAAGGTCGTTGGTTTCCTCGGGGGTGTTCACCACGAGGATGTCAGCGTTATCTACAAGCTGTTGCTCACAAATACGCCTAGCCTCTGATTCTTCGGTATCCCCTGCGCTGCGGTGCGCATTTTTTACCGCCGCAAGGGTGTGCGCGGTGTGTACGAGTGGGATGTTCCACAGGTCGCGCAGTAGCCAGCCGACTTGGCCGGAAAGCCAGTAGTGGGAATGGATGACGTCGTAACGCATGTGGTGACACTTGGCGAACTGCACCACGCCACCTGCGAAAGCTGCGAGCTGGGTGGGGAGTTCTTCTTTGCTCAGGCCCTCATAGGGGCCGGCCACAATGTTGATCACGCGCAGCCCCGACTCCACCTCTACAACGTCGCCTTGGCTGGGGCGAGTGGCACGGGTGTAAATGTCTACGTCTACGCCGCGACGTGCAAGTTCGCGGGCGATGGAAATGATGTAGACGTTCATTCCACCTGCGTCTCCGCTGCCTGGTTGCTGCAGGGGCGAGGTGTGCATAGAGATCATGGCAATGCGCATAGTCATCATTCTAGGCGCCGTTATTACCCAACCAAGCGAAACATGAGTATATGCTCGTATTTACGTTTATTTGCGAGGATCGAAGGGAACTCATGTCGGCATACGAGACAAAAAAGTGGCTTCACTATTACCCCGATTGGACGCCGCATAGCCTAGATTATGGTGACACGACGCTTCTCGACGTCTACTCGAACAACCTCGCCCTGAACAAGGACAAACCGGCCACCTACTTCTTTGGCCGTCAAACCTCCTATGGTGACCTCGACAAACAGGTACGCACCGCTGCCGCCGGCCTGCGCGCACTAGGCGTACGCAGCGGCGACCGCGTGGCCATTGCCCTTCCCAACTGCCCACAGCACATCGTGGCTTACTGGGCGGTACTCATGCTCGGAGCCACCGTGGTCGAGCACAACCCGCTCTACACCGCACACGAGCTGGAAGCCCCCTTCCAAGACCATGGCGCACGCGTGGCTATCGTGTGGGACAAAGCGGCCGATACGCTGGAGAAACTCCGCCGTAATACACCGCTAGAAACCATCGTGTCGGTCAACATGATGACCGCCATGCCCGCCGTGCAACAGGCACTACTGCGCCTACCTATTCCGATGATTCGGAAGAAGCGCGACGCACTGACCGCATCCGCACCCAACACCATCCCATGGGAAATCCTGGTGGGGTCCGCACTCGGTGGCAATGGCGACGACATCGTCCCCTGCCCCGAGGTGACCAAGAAATCCATCGCCCTGATCCTCTACACCTCCGGTACCACCGGTACACCAAAAGGTGCACAGCTGTCGCACGGCAACCTCTTTGCCAACATCATGCAAGGTAAGGCGTGGGTGAAAGGGATTGGCGACCAAGACGAACGCCTCCTCGCAGCGCTGCCTATGTTCCACGCCTATGGTGTAACCATCGTTCTCAACCTGGCGTTCTACGTAGGCGGCGAACTGGTACTTCTGCCAGCACCACAAATTCCGCTGATCATGAAGATCATGAAGAAGCACACCCCTACATGGGTACCTGGCGTTCCCACGCTCTATCAAAAGATTGTGGAAGCCGCAGAACGCGACGGAATCTCCATCTCCGGTGTGCGCAACTCATTTTCTGGTGCGTCGAGCCTGCCTGTGGAAACCGTCGCACGCTGGGAAGCACTCACCGGTGGTTTGCTCGTCGAAGGCTACGGTTTGACCGAAACCTCCCCCATCATTGTGGGCAATCCCATGACCACCGACCGCCGCCCAGGCTATGTTGGCGTACCGTTCCCCGACACCGAAATCCGCATTGCCCACCCAGACAACCTCGACGAGACAATGCCCGACGGGCAAGAAGGCGAAGTCCTGGTGCGTGGGCCACAGGTGTTCAGCGGTTACCTGAACAACCCCGAGGCGACGGCGAAGAGCTTCCACGGACAGTGGTATCGCACCGGCGACGTGGGAATTATGGAGGAAGACGGCTTTATCCGCCTGGTGGCCCGTATCAAGGAAGTCATCATCACCGGTGGGTTTAACGTCTACCCCGCCGAGGTGGAAGAGGTTTTGCGCAATCACCCAGATATTACGGACGCTACCGTCGTAGGCCTTCCGCGTGGCGACGGCTCCGAGTCCGTGGTTGCGGCCATCACGCTTGCCGCGGGTGCCGCCCTCGACCCCGAGGGTTTGAAGGCATATTGTCGGGAAAATCTCACCCGCTACAAAGTGCCACGCACCTTCTACCACTTCGAAGAATTGCCGAAAGACCAGCTGGGCAAGGTGCGCCGTAAAGATGTACAAGAAGCTCTAGCATCAAAGAAATAACGCTCTTCCGCTACAATATCGACATCAAAACTATTTTTACCCCTAAAACGAAAGGCCAGACATGGGTGCATTCGACGACAAAGCATGGTTGCAACACTATGGCGACTGGACACCAGCATCCCTCGACTACGGCGACACCACGCTGGTAGACATCTACGACAACAACCTTGCCGTTAACGCCGACAAGCCCGCGACCTACTTCTTCGGACGCACCCAAACCTATGCAGAGCTCGATGCCCAAGTACGCGCAGCCGCAGCAGGCCTTAAAGCCTTTGGTATCCGCCCAGGCGACCGCGTCGCCATCGTATTGCCCAACTGCCCGCAGCACATCGCCGCGTTCTACGCCATCCAGCTGCTCGGCGCCACCGTCGTAGAGCACAACCCGCTCTACACCGCACACGAGCTCGAAGGCCTCTTCCAAGATCACGGCGCACGCGTCGCCATCGCATGGGACAAAGCAGCCTCCACCCTAGAGAAACTGCGCGACACCACCTCGCTTGAGACGATCATCTCCGTCAACATGACAGAGGCCATGCCACGCATCCAACAACTAGCGCTGCGCATACCGATCCCACCCATCGCCGCAAAGCGCGAACAACTCACCGCGTTTGCCGACAACACCGTCCCATGGTCCACCCTGATCGGCAATGCTATCGGCGGCAACGGTAAACGCACCGAATTCCCCAAGGTCACCAGAGACGACATCGCCCTAATCCTGTACACCTCCGGCACCACCGGAACGCCGAAGGGCGCGCTGCTCTCCCACGGCAACTTGGTGTCCAACTGCTTCATGGGCAAGGCGTGGGTACCAGGACTGGGCGACCAACCCGAGCGTTTCCTCGCAGCCCTTCCCATGTTCCACGCCTACGGCATGACCATGGTCGGTACCCTCGGTGTCTTCGTTGGCGCAGAAATGGTCCTGCTACCAGCACCGCAGATCCCACTGATCATGAAGATCATGAAAAACCACACCCCCACGTGGCTGCCAGGTGTGCCCACCCTCTACGAAAAGATCGTGGCAGAAGCCACCGCCAAGGGCGTGGAAATCAAAGGCATCCGCAACTCCTTCTCCGGTGCCTCCACCCTGCCAGTACGCACCGTCGAAGACTGGGAAAACCTCACCGGCGGCCTGCTGGTGGAAGGCTACGGCCTGACCGAAACCTCCCCAGTTCTGTGCGGTAACCCCATGAATGGCAACCGCCGCCCCGGCTACATCGGCGTACCGTTCCCCGACACCGAAATCCGCATTGCCAACCCAGACAACCTCGACGAGACAATGCCCGACGGCGAAGCCGGCGAAGTTCTCGCCCGCGGACCACAGATTTTCCAAGGCTACCTCAACAAACCAGAAGCAACCGCAGCCACCTTCCACGGTGATTGGTTCCGCACCGGCGACATGGGTGTTATGGAAGAAGACGGTTTTATCCGCCTAGTAAGCCGCATCAAGGAAATCATCATCACCGGCGGATTTAACGTCTACCCCGCCGAGGTCGAAGAAGCCCTGATCGCCCACCCAGACGTTGACGACGCAGCCGTAGTCGGCCGCCCACGCAAAGACGGCTCCGAGGACGTGGTAGCCTGCATCGTGCTCAAAGACGGTGCAGCCTTGGACCCAGAAGGCCTCAAAACTCACTGCCGCAAGCTGCTCACCCGATACAAAGTGCCACGCACCTTCTACCACTTTGAAGCACTCAACAAAGACCAACTCGGTAAGGTCCGCCGCCGCGAAGTGCAGCAGACCCTCCTCGAACGCCTCGGAGAAAAGTAAGCGGCGAATCGGCCGAGATCTCGACGTACGACGCCTCGACATGCTTCTTGCTCAGTGCATCTTGGGCTAAATAGACACCCCAACCCATACCGGTTCGGGCTCAAGTAGCACCCCGAAGGCATCCATCACGCCGCCACGGACCTCGCGCGCAAGTGCGACGAGATCATCCGTGGTGGCGTTTCCTCTATTGGTCAGTGCCAGCGTGTGCTTAGTAGACAAGCTCACCCGCCCGCCAGGGCCTTGGTGGCCTTTGGCAAATCCGGCGCGGTCAATCAACCATGCAGCAGATAGTTTGACCATGCCCTCGCCCGCAGCAAAGCATGGCATCGACTCGTCGCCGACAACGCTACGCACGTGATCCCCGACCGATTCTGGGACGATGGGGTTGGTAAAGAAGGATCCGGCCGACCACGTGTCGTGATCCGCCTCGTTGTAGACCATGCCCTTGCCAGCACGCAGGCCAAGTACAGCCTCGCGCACCTGCACTGCAGGATGTGGTCCCTCATGGCCTAGCACCCGAGCAAGCTCCCCAAAGCGCAGCGGCGCAGACATGCCATCCGTATGCAGCTGTAGCGTAATGCCCAGTACCACGCCACGGCCGGTGAATTTGAGGTTGGAATAGCGATACGCCAGCTCTAAGTCGGCCGCAGGAACTTCCATAACCTCCCCTGTTGCACGTTCCAAGAGGGTTACGCTGACCAACACATCGGAGATCTCTGCACCATAGGCGCCCACGTTTTGTACAGGGGTAGCTCCCGCCGAGCCAGGAATTCCAGAAAGGCACTCAATGCCGCCGAGACCGGCATCAACGCACAGGCGTACGACGTCGTCCCATACGGCACCTGCTTCGGCTACTACGCGTCCGGTGTCGAGGTTCACAGAAATATCGTCACAGTCGAGAATCACAGCAACGAGAGGGATTTCGCCGTCAGCGATCACGAGGTTGGAGCCACCACCTACGATGAGTAGTGGGATCTGGTGGGCATCGAGAAGCCGAACAACCTCAACCACAGACTGCTGTGACCTGCAGCGAACCGCCGCCATGGGGGTTCCGCCGAGGTGGAGGGTGGTCAATTCGGCTAAGGTGACCGCCACAAAGGCGGCGTCGTCGATCGCCTCGATCTGGGGGCGGATTCCGTCGAAAATGTGGTTCAGTGATTTTTCCAGCACCTCATTAAAGGTAGTCTGTATGCATGACAACGCGAAGTGAAAACACCGTAACTATCAATCAGCCAGTGGAAAAGGTGCACGCAGCCTTGACCAATCCGGCATATTGGGACTTCATTGTGAAAAACCTCAGCCCAGAACCAGGCGAGGTACACGAGTTCACCGAAGCTAACGGTGGCGCTGTTGCAACCCTTTTCGAGGTGCTCCCTCAAGAGCTACTTCCTGAGGCTATCCGCGCCATGATCAGCCAGGCACTCAAGGTCAAGCGCGTAGTAACCGTCGGTGGCCTTAACGGCACCAGCGCACCACTGAGCTACACCGCAGACGTAAAGGGCACCCCTGTGGACTTCAAGGGTGAGATCTCTATGAACGGCTTGGGCAACACCACTACGCTGTCCTACGCCAACGAGATCACAGTCAACATCCCACTGATGGGTGCTGCTATCGAGCCTAAGGTCGGCCAGGCATTGGCTGATTTGTTCCAGAACGAGGGCGATCTGACCTCGAAGTGGATCTCCGAGAACCTCTAATTTCGCGGGGTTTCCATGGCTGATCATGCCCATAATTTGCGCGCCACTTTTGGGCATGATCGTCCCATTGGTGTGATTACTCGGGGGACCACTGGGTTTAATCGCCTCCGGCGTTGTGACCGCTGGATGGCTCACCATCCGCTGATCCAGCAGGCGCTGCGCCGCACCAACGCCCCTATCGCTCTTGACGTGGGATACGGGGCAAGTTTTACCACCACGGTCGAGTGGGCTCGTTGGTTGCGCACCATGCGTGACGACGTCCGCGTCACCGGCTTAGAAATAGACCCAGAACGGGTCCTGCCGCCGCGCGATGGTGTGACCTTTGAACTTGGGGGGTTTGAATTAGCGGATTACCAGCCCACCTTAGTGCGCGCTTTTAACGTGCTGCGCCAATATGATGTGGACCAAGTCGTGGATGCTTGGGAGATGGTGACCTCGCGCCTACAACCTGGCGGATTTTTTGTGGAAGGCACCTGTGATGAGTTGGGGCGGCGGTCAACGTGGGTGTTGTTGGATCATGCTGGCCCGCAGTCGCTGACGCTGTGCTGGGATCCATTTGATGTAGAGCGCCCCTCCGATATTGCGGAGCGGTTGCCTAAGATTTTGATCCACCGCAATGTTGCGGGCGAAAAAATTCATGATGTGTTGCTTCGTGCCGATGAAGCGTGGGATCGCTGCGCCCCGTGGGCGTCGTATGGCCCTCGCATTCGGTGGCGGGCGGCCCGCGCGATGCTTATGGATATGGGAATTCCGATGAGCATTATTCGCCGTCCGGTGCGCGATAATCAGCTCACGGTGCCGTGGTCGATCGTCGATCCAACTTCTTAGACAGCCAAACCTAATTTAAACAGTACGCCCGTTTTATTGCTTTTCACTTCGACGAATGTCACACCGTAAAGCAATCTAATTCACATATTTCCCCTTCTACCAGCGTTTTTTATTTATTAAGATCTGAAGGTGTCCGTGTGTATCGCGGGCAAAATTCTTTACTCCTATTTCGGGCAATTTTCATATGAGATAACTCACCCTTTCCCACTTATGTGGCCTAGCCCCCTACTTACTACAGTAGTGAGTGTTCGTGGCGAGCCAGTAACGATGGATCTGCCACCAAGTGAACCGCAGGTGGCCGATACCGAGGCCGCTGATGCAGATGACTCGATAAGGAAGGGCTCATATAATATGACCACCGCCCAACAAGAGAGCACCCACTCAGCATGGGAAGGTTTCGTCGAAGGACCTTGGAAAGAGGGAATCGACGTCCGTGATTTCATCCAACGCAACTACACCCCTTACGAGGACGACGCTAGCTTCCTCGCTGGCCCAACCGAAAAGACTCTTCGCGTCTGGGACCACCTCGAGAAGAACTACCTCTCCGTCGAGCGTAAGAAGCGTGTTTTTGATGTAGACACCCACACCCCAGCTGACATTGATGCTTTCCCAGCGGGTTACATTTCCGAAGACGACGACGTAATCGTTGGCCTGCAGACCGACGTCCCACTCAAGCGCGCCATGATGCCTTTCGGCGGCTGGCGTATGGTGGAAACCGCTATCAAGGAAGCCGGCAAAGAGCCAAACGAAGATGTCAAGAACATCTTCACCAAGTACCGCAAGACCCACAACGAGGCCGTGTTTGACATCTACACCCCTCGTATCCGTGCCGCACGTTCTTCCCACATCATCACCGGTCTTCCCGATGCTTATGGCCGTGGCCGCATCATCGGCGACTACCGTCGTGTAGCCCTCTACGGTGTGGACTACCTCATCGCCGAGAAGAAACAGGCTAAAGACTCCGTCGCAGCTGAGAACTTCTCCGAGCACTGGGCACGTTTCCGCGAGGAGCACTCCGAGCAGATCAAGGCCCTGCAGAAGCTCAAGACCATGGCTTCCTTCTACGGCTTCGACATCTCGGGCCCAGCCACCACGGCAAAAGAAGCAGTCCAGTGGACCTACTTCGCATACTTGGCTTCCGTGAAGTCACAGGACGGCGCTGCAATGTCCATCGGCCGTCTATCCGCATTCCTCGACATTTACTTCGAGCGCGATCTTGCCGCTGGCATCATCACCGAGGATGAGGCTCAGGAAATCATCGACGCCCTCGTGATCAAGCTGCGTATCGTCCGCTTCCTGCGCACCATCGACTACGATCAGATCTTCTCCGGTGACCCATACTGGGCAACCTGGTCCGACGCTGGCTTCTCTGACGACGGCCGCACCATGGTCACCAAGACCTCCTTCCGTCTGCTGCAGACTCTGCGTAACCTCGGCCCAGCACCAGAGCCAAACATCACCATTTTCTGGGATCCAGCACTTCCAGAAGGCTACAAAGACTTCTGCGCTGCAATCTCCATCGAAACCTCCTCGATTCAGTACGAATCCGACGAGCAGATCCGTAACCAGTGGGGCGACGACGCCGCAATTGCCTGCTGTGTGTCCCCCATGGCCGTGGGCAAGCAGATGCAGTTCTTCGGTGCACGTGTGAACTCCGCTAAGTCCCTGCTCTACGCCATCAACGGTGGCCGCGACGAGGTTTCCGGCAAGCAGATCACCGAGCCTGGCCTGTTCGAGCCCATCAAGGGCGACGGCCCACTGGACTTCGACGAGGTCTGGGAGAAGTACGAGCACATGCTCGACTGGGTTGTTGGCACCTACGTGGAAGCACTCAACATCATCCACTTCTGCCACGACCGCTACGCCTACGAGGCAGTCGAGATGGCACTGCACGACTCCGAGATCATCCGCACCATGGGCTGCGGCATCGCAGGTCTGGCTATCGTTGCAGACTCCCTCTCGGCTATCAAGTACGCCAAGGTCACCCCAGTGCGCGATGAGACTGGTCTGATTGTGGACTACAAGACGGAAGGCGACTTCCCTCGCTACGGTAACGACGACGACCGCGCCGACGACATCGCCGCAACCATCGTCCACACCGTGATGTCCAAGATCAAGGAAATCCCAATGTACCGCGACGCAATCCCAACGCAGTCGGTGCTCACGATTACCTCGAACGTTGTCTACGGCAAGGCAACCGGTGCATTCCCATCCGGCCACAAGGCAGGTACCCCATTTAGCCCAGGTGCTAACCCAGAAAACGGTGCAGACACCCATGGTATGGTGGCCTCGATGCTGTCCGTCGGTAAGCTGGATTACCAGGACGCCCTCGACGGCATTTCCCTGACCAACACCATCACCCCATCTGGTCTGGGCCGTACCTCGGACGAGCAGATTAAGAACTTGGTCGGCATCCTCGATGCTGGCTTCATCATGGACGAAGAGTAATCCACTTTTCCTCCCCATCTATTGATCATCACAGAATTCGGAGAACACAATGTCTTCTAAGACCTTTGAAGAGCGCATGACCGAGATGAAGGCAAAGCGCGACGAGAACAACGCCAACGCTGGCCTTTACCACGCAAACATCAACGTCCTCGACCAGAAGACCCTCGAGGATGCCATGGAGAACCCTGACAAGTACCCGAACCTCACCGTTCGTGTTTCCGGCTACGCCGTCAACTTTGTCAAGCTCACCCGTGAGCAGCAGCTGGACGTTCTTTCCCGTACGTTCCACCACTCTGCGTAAGATGTAACGCCACCACCTGCCTGTACACGGGCAGGTGGTATATTTTTGCCCTAATGAAGCGAAAGGAATCCCTCTGATATGGCTGATGGTATTAACTCCACAGTGACGGTTGAACGCTCTGACGGGCCGCGCCACCGCGGAACCGCAGCCGGCATCGGAGGCCTCGACCTCGATCTGGAAGACGTCACCCACAAAGAGCTCATCGAGGCCCGCCGCACTGGCGACGTCGGCCTTGTGCACTCCTGGGAGCTTGTCACCGCTGTTGATGGTCCTGGTACCCGCATGACCATGTTCATGTCCGGATGCCCACTACGATGCCTTTACTGCCACAACCCCGACACCATGGGGATGAAAGAAGGCACAGTAGAGCGCGTCGAATCGATCGTGAAAAAGATCAAACGCTATCGCAACGTGTTTAAGGCCTCCGGCGGCGGATTGACCATCTCCGGCGGTGAGCCACTGTTCCAAATCGCCTTTACGCGCCGCGTACTCAAAGAGGTACATGATGCCGGTATCCACACCACCATCGACACCTCAGGGTATCTCGGGGCACGGCTCACGGACGAGGACCTAGAAAACATCGACCTCGTGCTTCTCGACGTCAAATCCGGCGATGAGGAAACCTACCATCGTGTTTCCGGCGGCCGCGAGCTACAACCCACCATTGACTTTGGCAATCGCCTCAATGCGATTGGCAAACCTGTGTGGATCCGCTTCGTGCTGGTACCTGGTGTGTCTGATGCACCAGAAAACATCAACAACGTGGCAGACATCGTCGCCCAGTGGAAAGACAACGTCGAACGCGTTGAGGTGCTGCCTTTCCACAACATGGGTGCCGATAAGTGGCACGAACTCGGCTTGAATTACGAGCTCGAGGACACAAAACCACCAACACCGGAATCCGTGGAGTTTGCTAAGGAGACTTTCCGCTCCCGCGGTTTGACCGTCTACTAGCTACAATGGCCGACGTGACTACAACAAAAGGTTCTCGCGTCGGAAAAGTTTCACTCATCGTCGCCCTGATCGTCGTCATCCTGCTCGCCGTAGCAGAATTCGGCCTCAGGGCGATGATGTCTCAACAACTCAAGGAGTCGACATCGCCGGAGGCGTCGATAAGCTTCGGCGCCTCGCCGCTGCTCGTGGGCATCGCCACGAAGAACCTACCGAGCGTGACCATTGATACCCCAGAGATGGGCGAATCCCCACGCTCGCACATCACAATGAAAAATCTTGATATTCACAACAGCGACGCCCCTATCGCCGAGCAACTCCAGCTAGAAACCACGCTTAGCGACGCATACCTGCTGGCCGCCATGCAAAATGGCCTCGCAGAGAACACGGCCCCTAAACCCGCCGCGGGTGAGCTCGACCTTGGCTCGCTGCTGCAATCGATTGTGAAAGTGACTGCCGTGACCACTCAGCCCGCGGAAAAAACCGTCACCATCGAGTTCACCAACGGTGCCGCATCGCTACAGCTCAAGCCTGTAGTAGACAACGGCAGCCTTGGTTTCGAGGCCGTCAACGCTAACCTCCTCGGATTCGATCTCCCCCAGTCGGTATCCGATGCGCTTACCCAGCAGCTCAGCAAGCAAGCAGGCGATAGCCTCCACAACATGACGATCAGCAACGTTGATGTTATTGATGGTGGTATGAACCTCACGCTCAACGGCAACAACGTCAACCTCGCCGAGCTAGAAAACTAGCGCACCAACAGCCCCGCATTGGCCTCATCCCACACATAGGTGGGCAAGGCTAACTGCGGGGTTTCTTTTTTCACTACCACCGCGTCAAAACCAGCTGCTTGCGCGTGCTCGGCAGTACGCGCAATAACATCAGCGGCAAACAGATCCGTATCGAGGACCAACGCCAGCGATGCAGGATGCGGCACCGCCTCACGAGTAGTAACCAGCTCCGTAATCAACGCCGTGCTGGTGCCAGCGACAACCGCTGCGGGGTCAGGAACCACGAGCACCATGCCGGCACCGCATTGCACCGCTAGACGCGCCTCTGAGGCCTTGATCAGGCTGTGGTGCTGGCCGGTGGGATAGCCCGCCCACGACACCACAGGGCCTGGCACCTGACCAAGGGCAGTTAATAATGTTGGCGGAACGCATACGCCCTCACCGCCGACAGCGAGTTCACGCGCTTTATCCACGCTCGCCTCGGGGCCACTGACTATAGGAATCACAGCGCTCTACCAGCCGTAGTTGCCGTTGAGGATGTTTGTAATCTGTGGGCGCACATCAAACCAGTACAGGCCAATGATGACGATGCCGATCCACGATAAAAATGGGAAGCCGGAAAATAGTGCCAAGGCAGAACCGCCCAGCAATGCCGTCCAAACCCACTTGTTTTGCCGATCTGCGGCTTCAAAAGCATCTGCGCGCGTCGCCGCGACGAGTACTGCTCCTACTACCCCACAGACGGCAATAAGCCAATACACAATTGTCAAGATTCCGAAGCTGATCATCCTGCGCCTTATTTATAGTCCAAACAACAGATAGGACACAGTGTAAATGGCAAGGCCAGCTAATGCACCTACCACCGTGCCATTAAGGCGAATGTACTGCAGATCCTTGCCCACCATCAGCTCAATCTTGTCGCTGGCCTCGTCAGCGTCCCAGCGCTCGATTGTCTCACCAATAATCGACGTGATCTGGTCCGCGTAGTTCTCCGCCAAAAATTCTGCGGCACCAGTAATACGGCGATCCAATTCGGTGCGGATCTGCTCATCGTTATGAATCCGTTCGCCCCAAGCCATCGCATATTCTGCGATCTTGGTGCGAATAATCGACTCCGGATCCGCCACCGCAGCAAGAATCGCAGAAGACGTGGATGCCCAAATCGACGCGGCTGCGTTGCGCACCGGCGCTGAACCCATGATGTCATGTTTGATCTCTTCGACCTTTTGGATCATCACCGGATCTTCTTGCAGATCCACCGCGAATTTCTCAAGGAAACGCCGGATCGCATGACGCGCCTCATGGTTTTTATCGCGATCCACGGCAGCGGTCCACTGCACGAGCTCACGGTAGACACGCTCGCCTACGATGTCGTTAATAAAACGCGGTGCCCACGACGGTGCCCGCTCATCCAAAATTCGGATAATCAGCGCCTCACTCGTTGTGGCTTTCTTATGCATCCAGCCGGCCAGCTGATCCACAATCGGATCGGTGAGGCCTTCGTCGATAAGCTGCTGCAACGTTTTGCCCACATGCGGCCCCCACTCCGGCTGCGCCAACTTATCCAGCAAGGCCGCATTGATCACCGTCTCAGCGTCCTGCGGATCCAAAGCACGCACCACTTTGGCAACAAAGGTGCCAGCTTCTTGGGACACCCGCTTGGCGTTATCTGGCTGCACCAACCAATCGGCCAATACGGTAGGAACCTGGGCTTGGCGAACCTTCTGCGTAATCAACGTCGGATTAAGGAAGTTCTCGCTCACAAAAGAGCTGAGGCTCTCGCCTACCTGATCCTTTTTATTGCGAACCAACGCTGTGTGCGGAATCTTGAGCCCCAACGGGTACCGGAATAGCGCTGTGACAGCGAACCAGTCGGCAAGGCCACCGACCATGCCGGCCTCCGCAGCAGCACGCACAAACCCCACCCATACGGGTGTGGGATCGGTGTGCGCCGTGTACCACTGACAGCTTAAAAAGATCACTGCAGCGACTAATAACAACCCCGTGGCAAATGCCTTGTGGTTTCGCAGTGTTCGTCGGCGGTCTAGCTCTGCACTATGTGTACCCATGCCGACTATTATCCCACGCTAGATCAGCGCCAGCCCCATGGCGATGTAGCGGATACCAATTATTACCGCGATCACGGTAATAAGAACCCACGCAATTTTGTTCCAGTTACTCATATTTTTCTACCCTACAGATGCAAAATCGGCGGAGCCACCACTTGTGTGATGACTCCACCGATTACGCGGAGGTGCCTGACGTGATTAGTTCACGCGACCAGTTTCTGCACGGTACTGACGGTAAGCAGCGCGCCCCATGTGGATCAAGCCAAACCCACCGATCAGTAATACTGCTGCGATGACTCCGCCGATCAGAGCGTAGGTAGACCAAGCTTCCTGGCTTCCCACAGTGCTGGATGCCAAACCGAAGATCAAGGTACCCAAGCCTGCCAATGCGGCAAGAATTGCGCCCATACCTACCCACGTGCTCGTACGCTGGAGGGAGGAGTGCGGTGCCCACAGGCTCGATGGATCATAACCGTCGATGTAGTGCATACGACCCTCGAAGACCGGGTAGTTACCCGACTCTTGCGTCGCATCTAGGGAATGGGACATTGTGCTTGCCTTTCTATGTACCCGAGTAGAAGAACGTCTGTTTACTAGAGTATTACCTTACGGTAATCAGTGGTAATTAGTCGTCCTTGCCACGGAAGAACGCACGAGCACGTTCCTTGTTGATTGCAGCAACTGCGGACAGTGGGATACCTGCAGGGCAAACATCCGCGCACTCACCGTAGAGGGAGCAGTGCCCGAAGTTTGTCTCCAGCTCGTCGACCATCTTGCGTGCACGCTTGCCGCGCTCTTCCTTGCCCAAAGGCATCAGGGAGAGGTGGATCAGCTTTGCACCGGTGAACAAGTGAGCTGCGCCGTTAGGGCAAGCAGCCACACAAGCACCACAGCCGATGCAGGCTGCGTGGTCGAGAGCCAACTCGGCAGACTCGTGGTTCTGGTGCAGGGTGTCTGCATCAGGAGCGGTGCCGGCGTTGATGGAAACGAAGCCGCCCTTTTCCAAGACGCGGTCCAGTGCGGAGCGGTCTACCAAGAGGTCCTTGACCACTGGGTAAGCTGCGGAGCGCAGTGGCTCGATCTTCAGGGTCGATCCGTCTGGGACGTGGTCGAGGCGCTGCTGGCAAGAAGGCTTGTTCTTGTCCAGTCCATGTGGGCGACCGTTGACCAAAAGGCCACAGGTACCACAGATGCCTTCGCGGCAGTCGGAGGCGAATACGAAAGGCTCTTTGCCTTCCTCAATCAGGCCAGTGTTGACGTGGTCGAGAAGCTCGAGGACCGACATTTGAGGAACGGCGTCGTTGACGTCGATGGGCTCGAAGTGACCTTCGCTGTTTGGACCGGCCTGACGCCAGATTTCAAGATGGAGTTTCATTACTTGTAATTCCTTGTCATCAGCGGGATCGCTTCGAATGTGAGTGGTTCAGCGTGGCGAATGAACTCGCCCTCGACTGCACCTGGCTCCCATGCGGAAACGAAGCACCAGTTGTCGTCGTCACGCTCTGCCTCGCCCTCTTCGGAGAGGTGATCGTCACGGAAGTGGGCACCACAGGACTCATCGCGGTCAAGTGCGTCGACGCACATGAGCTCGCCCAAGTCGATGTAGTCAGCAACGCGGGATGCGTACTCAAGAACCTGGTTCATCTCATCGGCAGCGCCGGTGATACGCAGGTTTGCCCAGAATTCCTTGCGCAGAGCGCGGATCTTCTGAATACCGGTCTTGAGATCCTCAACGTTGCGGGCAACGCCACAAGAGAAGTAGAGGATCTCGCCCAGCTGGCGGTGGAAGAACTCAGGGCCGTGAGGATCATTGCCCTTGATGTTCATCAGCTTGTCAATGCGTGCTTTGGCGCGGTTAACAGCTTCCTGTGCCTCTGCAGAATCCTCAGCCAAACGTGGCTCACCGAGGTGGTTTGCCAAGTAGTTAGGGATGGTGAACGGCAGGGTGAACCAGCCGTCAACAGAAGCAGACAGGAGGGAGTTTGCACCCAGGCGGTTAGCACCGTGGTAGGTCCATGAGCACTCACCTGCTGCGAACAGGCCGTCAATGGAGGTCATCTCATTGAAGTCGGTCCACAGGCCACCCATAGTGAAGTGGCAGGTAGGAGCAATACGCATTGGTGCCTTGTATGGGTTCTCACCAGTGGCCTCTTCGTACATCTGGAAGAGGTTGGAGTAACGCTCACGGATGGTATCTTCACCGAGGCGGCCGATGGCATCGCGGAAGTCCAGGTAAGCGGAGTTGTGCAGAGGTCCAACGCCGAGGCCCTTGTTGATCTGCTGAGAGATTGCACGAGATGCAACGTCGCGAGGAACCAAGTTACCGAATGCTGGGTAACGACGCTCCAGGAAGTAGTCGCGCTCTTCCTCAGGGATGGTGTTCGGGTCGCGGTCGTCCTTTGGTTCCAGTGGCGACCAGATGCGGCCGTCGTTACGCAAAGACTCGGACATCAAGATGGTCTTGGACTGCCACTCGGAGTTCACAGGAAGACCGGTTGGGTGGAACTGAATGAACGATGGCGATGCGAGATATGCACCGTGATCGTATGCACGCATCATTGCGGATGCGTTGGAGTTCTTAGCCAAGGTGGACATGTGGAATACGTTGCCGTAGCCACCGGTTGCCAAGATCACTGCGTGGCCGGTGTGAGCGGTGAGCTCGCCGGTGATGAGGTTACGCATAACCACACCTTCACAGCGCTTCTTGCCGTCCTTCTCGGTGAGAACCAAGTCTGCTAGGTCATTGTGGGTGAAGATCTCCACGGTGCCCAAGCCGATCTGGCGCTGCAGAGCAGCAGCACCAGCCAGCTGCAGCTGCTGACCTGTTTGACCACGGGTGTAGTAGGTGCGGGAAACCTGCACGCCACCGAAGGAACGGGTTGCCAGGGTTCCGCCGTATTCGCGAGCGAATGGTGCACCGATGGCGTTCATGTGGTCGATCACGCGGACGGACTCGTATGCCAAGCGCCAGCAGTCGGACTCACGGCAGCGGTAGTCGCCGCCCTTAACGGTGTCTTTGACGTGGCGGTATGCACCGTCGTTGTCCACCTTCTTGCCGCGAGCAGCGTTGACGCCACCCTGTGCAGCGACGGAGTGTGCACGACGTGGTGCGTCGTGGTAGGTGAACACCTTGACGTCGTAGCCGAGCTCGCCGAGAGCAGCCGCAGCGCCGCCACCGGACAGGCCGGTGCCGACCACGAGGACGCGGAACTTACGACGGTTCAAAGGCGACACGAGGTTCATGTGGTTCTTTTGGTACTCCCACATGTCCTTGGTGGGAACGCCCTTAGGCTCATGAGACTCGAGGATGCTGCCGAGCTTCACACCATCAACGATGGATGCTGGTTGGGTGAAGTCGGTGCTAACAGTGGTGTCAGAGTTAATGCTCATTGTTATTTACCTTCTCCCCTAGCCGACCAAGCCAAGTGCGATGGACAGCGGAATAGCGATGTTGCCGATCATGACAATTGCTGGGACGAGGTATGCCAAGAACAGCATGACCGCACGCCAGCGCTTGCCAGTAATACCAAGGTCGCTGGTAGCAAGCCAGATACCATGCGACAGGTGCATGAACAAGGTCACCATGGCAATCACGTAGAAGATGGTGACTGGCCAACGGCTAAAGCCTGCGACCATGTTCGCATAGATAGCACCGTGCTCGAAGGCATCAGAAGCTGCAGGAGCAGCACCTACGGTGAGATCCAAGATGTGGAAGATGATGAACGCTAGCAGCACGATGCCGGTGACCAGCATGGTGCGGGTGGTGAAGGAGTTCATGCCACCCATCAGGTTGGTGCGACGGAACTTGCCGCGGGACTGATGGGAGCGCGCGGTCAGTGCGAATGCGCCGTAGATGTGGATCACGATGCAAGCAAGTAGGACCAAGCGGAAGATCCACAGGAATACACCGTGTGGAAGCAGCGGGTAGAGCAGGTTGCGCAGCCACTCGCCGTAGATGTCGATTGGATGCGTGCCGTCTTCGTAGAACGGCAGGAAGATCTTCAGGTTTCCAACCATGTGGAATACGACGAAGAAGGCAAAGATTAGGCCAGTAACGGCCATGCCGAGCTTCAGAGCCCAGGTTGGGAACTGTGGCCGCTCACGCAGCGGCTTTTCAGTGATTTTGCCGTGAGCGATTGCGTCACGGTCGATGTTATTTACAGTCATGGCACCTCCAGTGTCGCTATAACTTTACGACCCGAACTCGCCTATAAACCACTTACAAACACCCATTGTGAATTAGGTCACCCAGTAAAAAACATCATTCTACCTGCAGTTTAGGGTACCCTGACCTAAAAGCGGCTTCTGGAGTGACTGAAAATTGCTACATCTACCGGCACTTTTTCAAAAGCGTGAGGCGACAGGGAGCGGTCATCCAACTTTTTAGTGATTTTGTACACTATCCTTCCTCCCCACCCTTTCGGCGTCATACGAATGGGTGATCTTTAGACAAGCCTCTTAGGGTGATTCAGAGAAAACCACAAGGCCAGCGACATATTTGCTCTTTTCTCTTATTTTTCCCACACCACAGTAGAAGTGACAGTTGTGTACTGCGCACCACAGTCGATTTTTGAATAATCATCCACCATGGCGCAGCTCACGTAGTGTAGAAACCCATGGGTATGACTTATGTGGGTTCACGCCTGCGCCAGCTGCGCAAAGAACGCGACCTCACCCAAGCCGCGCTTGCCGAGCTTCTCGGGATCTCAGCCAGCTATATCAACCAGATCGAACACGACGTCCGACCACTTACCCCACAAGTGCTGCGGAAAATAACAGCCTCATTCGGGGTGGACGCCACCTTCTTTTCGCGCGACGATTCCTCACGCCTCATCGCCGAGCTTCACGACGTCATGTTCGACAAGGAAGTCTGCCCGCAGCCTATCGACGTCACCGAGCTGTCCACCCTCGTAGACCACCACCCCGAAGCTGCTCGCGCCATGGTGGAGATGCATCGTCGCTATCGACGCCTTCGCGACAACCTTGATGCGGTTACCGACAAACGTCGTCTCAGCGGATTAGATACTCCCAATCCACTGGCGGTGTTATCCATGCCTCACGATGAGGTGCGCGACTTCTTTTACTCTCACCACAATTACCTCGACGAACTAGATCGGATCGCCGAACGCATTGCCACAGAGCTAGGCATTACTACTTTTAATATTCGAGCCAACGAAGCAGCACTGACCCAACGCCTGCAAGAAGACCATGATGTAAAGATCATCCCCGGGGTTGACCTCGGCGCCACGTTGCATAAGTTTGACAATGTTTCTCGCCAACTTACGCTGTCGACTCGCCTTATTGCTGGCCAGCGCGCATTTAGGCTTGCCGCAGAGCTGGGGTATCTCGAAGCTGGCGAACAGATGCATGCACTTGTTGCCGATGGACATTTCCAATCAGAGGAGGCGCGTCGATTAGCGCTTCGTGGCATCGCCTCCTACTTTGCTGCGGCGGTGATGTTGCCTTATGGCATGTTCCACCAGCAGGCGGAAAAATGCGGTTACGACATCGAATACCTCTGCCAAGTGTTTGGGCTGGGGTATGAGACGGTCTGCCATCGGCTTTCAACCTTGCAGCGCCCTCAACTCAAAGGCATCCCGTTTACGTTTGTCCGCGTGGATCGGGCCGGTAATATCTCCAAGCGGCAATCGGCCACTGGTTTTCATTTCACACATTCGGGAGGCACGTGCCCCTTGTGGAATGTGTATGAGGCGTTTAGCAGCCCAGGCACGATCATGCGGCAGCTTTCTGAGATGCCTGATGGCCGTAGTTATCTTTGGATTGCACGCACGGTTCGCCACCATCAAGGGCGGTTTAGCGAGCCAGGAAAGATCTTTTCTATTGGTCTTGGCTGCGAATCCCGTCACGCGCATCGTACCGTTTATACTGCTGGGCTAGATTTCGACGGCTTTAGCAATGCGGTCCCCATCGGCGCTGGTTGCCGCGTATGTTCGCGAACAAATTGCCCTCAGCGAGCTTTCCCCGCGGTGAATACTTTGCTCAGCATTGATCCCCATGCTTCCCAAGTCGCGCCTTATTAATCATCTCGACCATCAGCTGTTTAAGCTCTGGGTCTTCGCGCACCAATTGAACTAATTGGCAGTCGTTTGGCCCCGAGGTTCCAGGTTGGCATGCCGTGCAGGGTTCCCCATACCGCACGGGGCACTTAGGGGTATGAGCCATAGGCCCCATAATACGCCGGCGCTCCCCGCTGCCAGATGCGGCAACGAGGAGCATCCTCATGGTTTTTTAGAGGTTGATCATGTGACCCATGATTCCTTCTGCGGCTTCCTTCATTGCCTCAGACAGGGTTGGGTGCGTATGAACGTTGCGTCCGATTTCTTCACAGGTGAGGTCGAAACGCTGTGCCAAGGTGAGTTCTGGCAGCAGTTCGGAAACGTTTGCGCCAACCATGTGCGCACCGACGATCTCGCCAAATTCTGCGTCTGCAACAATCTTGACAAAGCCTGCAGTTTCAGCGAGGCCGGCTGCCTTGCCGTTGGCAGAGAATGGGAAGGTGGCGGTCTTGATCTCGCGGCCTTCGAATTTTGCCTTCGCCTGCTCTTCGGTGTAGCCGAAGGAGGCAACCTGTGGGTTACAGAAGGTAGCGCGTGGCATCATCATGTAGTCGCCCAGCTCTTGGGTTTCAGCACCGGCGATAACCTCGGCGGCAACAACGCCCTGTGCTTCTGCAACGTGTGCCAGCTGCAATTTCGCGGTGACGTCGCCAATTGCGTAAATGTGGTCGACGTTGGTGCGCATGAAGTCATCGATTTCGATAGCGCCGCGCTCGGTGAGCTTCACACCGGTGTTTTCGAGGCCGTAGCCTTCAACACGTGGTGCGAATCCGATGGACACCATGCAGCGCTCAACGGTGAGGCTGTCTTTCTTGGAGCCGTCCTTGGACTCCACCTCGACGGTGACGTTGTCGCCGTTATCGGTGATGGCGGTGGTCTTGTAACCGGTCAGCAGTTTCACGCCGAGCTTCTTGTACTGCTTTGCGATCTCCTTGGATACGTCTGCATCCTCGTTAGGCAGTACGCGGTCCATGAATTCCACGATGGTGATGTCTACGCCGTAGTTAGCGAGAACGTAAGCAAACTCCATACCGATAGCGCCGGCGCCCACGATCACCATGGACTTTGGTGCTTCTTCCTTGAGGATCTGCTCTTCGAAGGAAACGATGTTACCGCCGATGGTCACACCAGGCAGGGAACGCACGACGGAACCGGTGGCGATAATGCAGTCATCGAAAGTAACTACCTTGCCGGCGTCGTTACCCTCGGTGATCTCGATGGTCTTGGCGTCTTTAAAGGAGCCGAGGCCGTCGATTTCGGTGATCTTGTTCTTCTTCATCAAGTAGTGGACACCCTTGACGATTCCGGAAGATACCTGGCGGGAGCGCTTATGAGCAGCACCGAAGTCAAAGGACACGTCGCCACTAATGCCGAAGGTCTTTGCCTCATGGTTAAAGATGTGTGCTACCTCAGCGTTTTTCAGAAGCGCCTTGGAAGGGATACAACCGACGTTGAGGCAGACACCTCCCCAGTACTGCTTTTCAACGACTGCAACCTTCTTGCCAAGCTGGGCTGCGCGGATGGCGGCGACATAGCCACCAGGGCCTGCACCGAGTACTACTACGTCATAATGTTCAGTCACAGTTTCCTAGGATACGTGCATCACATCAAATTGTCGTGCCCTCTGCTCAAATTAAACAAAAAGATGGCCTACCCCGAAGCGTGGCTTTCGGGGTAGGCCATTGGTGTTCTGATCTATCAGAAGAATCCCAAAAAGTGGAAAACAAAGCTCAGTCCGGAAGATCCAGAGTTGCTAAGAGCACCGAAAACGCTGGAGATTGCGAGGATAATCTGATCCATGGGAAGGGGACTCCTTATTTAACTTAGGTAAATACATTCCACTGCGATGTTACACAATCAAACCACAGTTTAATCCCGTGACTTTACGCTAACTGAGCATCTCGTCACAGAGCAGGGCACATGCCTTACTCCTTCTATCTTCTTTTCTACCAAGCTGTTAACATTTTCTTCTTAGAAAGCGATGACTCTACTAAGTGCTCGTCGCACAGATCGCCCCTTTAATCACACAGGAAGTCTTAAAAGTTTCAATGAAGTTCCGTCGTTCTCTCGCGGTGCTTTCCATTGCTGCTACATCCGTAGTCGGCGCAATGGTAGCCCCCGCACAAGCAGCTAACCTCAACCCAGACACTGTTCGTGGTCAGGTTGCTCCTGCCACTGTCCATGAAGGTGCAACCCCAGGCCTGAATCCTGCTTGGCGCGAGAAGGCCACCGGCGACCGTGTCGTGGAAATGTGGGCTCACTCCCCTTCCATGAACCGCGATGTGCCCTTGGTTGTTTTGAAGGCAGCTAACCCAGGCCGTCCTACCATCTACCTGCTCAACGGTGGCGATGGTGGCGAGGGTAAGGCTAACTGGGTCATGCAGACCAAGGCTTTGGACTTCTACCGCGATAAAAACGTCAACGTTGTTATCCCTATGGCCGGTAAGTTCTCCTACTACACCGACTGGGTGTCTGAGGCGCCTTCACTCGGCGGCAAGCAGAACTGGGAAACCTTCTTAACCAAGGAGCTCCCAGGACCAATCGAGCGCCACCTCGGTGCTTCCAACAAGCGCGCTATTGCCGGCTTGTCCATGTCTGCTACCAGCGCTTTGGTGCTGGCTGAGCACGCACAGGGCTTCTACGACGCTACTGGTTCCTTCTCCGGTTGTGCTGCAACCTCCAGCCCGCTGACCTACCACTTCCTGCGCCTGACCTTGGAGCGCGGTGGCGCTACCCCTGAGCAGATGTGGGGCCCACAGGGCAGCGAGGTCAACCGTTACAACGATGCTCTGATCAACGCTGAGCGTCTGCGCGGCACTGAGGTGTATGTGTCCAACAACTCGGGCACCGTCGGCAAGTACGATCTGCCTTCTAGCCCTCGTCTTGCTGGCAACAACCCTGCTACCATCTTTGCTACCAACCTGATTACCGCTACTGAGGGCGGCATCATCGAGGCTGGCACCAACCTGTGTACCCACGACCTCAAGGTGAAGATGGATTCGCTGAACATCCCAGCTACCTTCAATTTCCGTAACACTGGCACCCACTCGTGGGGCTACTGGGAAGAGGACATGGTTGCTTCGTGGGAGCTGTTCAACATGGCTTTTAACAAGTAAATCTCTTCGCTTTACTTCCTCGCTGATACGCTTTGAGTGCGTTATCAGCGAGGTTTTTTATTACCCCAAGGAAAGGACACGCCGGCGATGCACCACCCCCCTGTTGAGGAGCTAGAGCTGATCGATTCCCCCGCCGCTCTTGAGTGGGCGCGCGAGTGGTCGCAGGCTACGCAGGAGAGGTGGAGCAACGATGCACTCCAGCGCAGTATTCATGAGGCGTTGGATACGGACGCGCGTATTCCTTATGTGACGAGGCGGGGCGAATATCTGTATAACTTTTGGCGGGATCGCGACCACCCCCGTGGGGTGTGGCGACGTACTACGTTGGAGAGTTTTACCAGCGATTCCCCGCAATGGCAGGTGCTTATCGACGTCGACCGCCTTGCTGCTTCTGAGGAAGAAAGTTGGGTATGGAAGGGCGCTCATGTTCGTCCGCATCATTTTGATCGTGCGTTGATTAGGTTGAGCCGTGGTGGCGCCGACGCGGTGGAAATCCGCGAGTTTGATCTTGATAGTGGCAGTTTTGTTGGAGATCACGCGTTTACGGTTCCGGAGGCCAAGACTCAGGTGTGCTGGGTGGATCGCGATACTGTGCTGGTAGGAACGGATATGGGGGCCGGCAGTTTGACGGAGTCGGGCTATCCGGCGCGGGTTCATGTGTGGCGGCGTGGCACGAATCTTGCTGAGGCTGAGGAGTTTTTCTGCGGTCTTAGCTCGGATTTGGTGGTGTCTGCGTGGGCGGAGACTGTCCCTGGTTTTGAGCGGTTGTTTGTGCGTCGGGCGTTGGATTTTTATCGTTCGCGGACGTTTATTCAGCATGATGGTCATCTGCAGATTATTGAGGTGCCGGAGGATTGCACGGTGGTAGTCCATCGTGAGTGGATGTATGTACTGCCACGTGAGGAGTACGCCGGTATTGCTTCTGGTGGTGTGGGCGCTATTTTGTTTGAGGATTTCTTGGCGGGTCGCAGGGATTTCTTCACGGTGTTTAGTCCTACGCCGCAATCAAGTGTGCAGGATCTTACGTTGACGGCCTCCTATGTGGTGCTCACGATTTTGGAGGATGTGACCAGCCGGATTGAGGTTGTTGATCGCGGGGCTCCGAGGTCGGAGTCGCGACGCATCAATGTCGGCGATATGGTTACCGCGCGTGTGGTGGCGGCGGATTCGGAATCTGATGAGCTGTGGTTGGGGGCATCGTCGTTTACGCAACCCGATACGTTGTATCGCGTTGAGCTTGGCCAACACACTACTCCTGAGGTGGTCAAGCAGGCACCTGCGCTATTTGATGCTTCTCGTATGGAGACGAGGCAGCATTGGGCAACGTCGGCAGATGGCACCAAGATTCCGTATTTTATCGTGGGAGATTTTTCTCAAGGCCCGCGTCCTACGTTGGTGGGCGGCTATGGCGGCTTTGAGGTTTCGCTGGTGCCTGGGTATTCGTCGATACGCGGTCGGGCGTGGCTGAGCAAGGGAAACTATTTTGTACAACCTAATTTGCGCGGTGGTGGCGAGTTCGGTCCGCACTGGCATGAAAGTGTGATTCGGCGTCATCGCGTGAAGGTTTATGAGGACCATCAAGCGGTTTTAGAGGATCTGCGGCAGCGCGGGTATGCCTCGCAGATTGCGGTGCGCGGCGGTTCCAATGGTGGGTTGCTCACGTCGGTGGCGTTAACGCGTTATCCGGAGGCGATTGATGCTGCGGTGATTCAGGTGCCGCTGACGGACATGTTGCGGTATCACACGTGGTCGGCGGGTGCGTCGTGGATGGCGGAGTATGGGGATCCAGATGATCCGGCGGAGCGGGCGGTATTGGAAAGTTATTCGCCGTTGCACCATGTGGCAGCTCGTGCGCAGGTGGTGTATCCGCCGGCGTTGGTGACTACGTCGACACGCGATGATCGTGTCCACCCCGCTCATGCACGTTTGTTTGCCCGTGCTTTGGAGGTTGCTGGGCAGGCTGTGGACTATTGGGAGAATTCGGAGGGCGGCCATGCCGGCGCTGCGGATAATGCGCAGGTGGCGGCGTCGGAGGCCATGATTTATATGTGGCTGCTTGACGCATTGGGAGGCGTACGGTGAACCGGCTTCGCTCTACACCCATTCCTGGTACGCGGGACTCCTATACGCAGGTGGACTTCAACTTAGGGTTTCACGTGCGGCATTACGACGTCTCCTTGGACTATGTGGTTGCGCCGAATCGTTTGAAGGCTGTGGTCACGCTCTCGATGGATAATTATCAGCCACTACGCAGCCTTACGCTGGATCTTTCCGACGCGTTGACGGTGAAGTCGGTGACAGCACAGGGTACGTCGGCGGTGGCTGTGAAGGTGCAGAAGTTCCGACACAGCAACCATAAGCTGCGGATTTCTTTTAGCGAAGAGATCCCCGTGGACCAGGAATTTAAGATCACCGTGACCTATTCTGGTAATCCGCGCCCGATTCGGAGCACTTGGGGGTTGATCGGCTGGGAGGAGCTGAGCAACGGTTCCTTGGTGGCCAGCCAGCCTAATGGTGCGCGTTCGTGGTTGCCGTGTGATGACACTCCCGATGAAAAGGCGCTGTACACCATGAGCATTACGTGCGATTCGCCGTACACGGTGGTGGCTAATGGCGAGTTGTTGGGCACCACGAGGCATGGTTCGCGCACACAGTGGCGCTATCAAACGCAGCATCCGATGGCGAGCTATTTGGCAACAGTGCAGGTTGGGCAATATGAGCGCTATGAGCTTGGTGCCGCAGGTGAGGTTCCCGTAATCGCGTATGCTCCGCCGGCGTTAGCGGCTGGGGTGCGCCATGATTTTTCCGACCAGGCTGCGATGCTAGAGCTGTTTTCTCAGTTGTTTGGCCCCTACCCTTTTGACCAGTATTCGGTGGTTGTAACCGAGGATGATCTTGAGATTCCGTTAGAGGCTCAGGGGTTGTCTATTTTTGGTGCAAATCATGCTGGGGGTACCAAGCAGTGGGAACGGCTGATTGCCCATGAGTTGGCGCATCAGTGGTTTGGTAATTCTTTGGGTCTTGCGCAGTGGGATGATATTTGGCTGAATGAGGGCTTTGCGTGTTATGCGGAGTGGTTGTGGTTTGAGCATTCGGCGGGGATTCCGGCGGCGGTGACGGCGTCCCAGCATTATGAACGTTTAGCGCAGCTTCCTGCAGATATTGTGGTGGCAGCCCCTGGTGCGCGCGATATGTTTGATGATCGTGTGTATAAGCGTGGTGCGTTGACGTTGCATGCGCTTCGCACGCTGCTTGGCAGCGCAGCTTTCTTCCGCGCCATTGCACGTTATGTTGCGGCGGGTCGGCATTGCGTTGTGGAGCCGGTGGATTTGCGTCGTGAGTTGCTCAAGGAAGTGGATTCTTCGGCGCAGCTGGATGCGTTGTGGCATGCGTGGTTGTATGAGACTGCGTTGCCGGAGTGCCCACGGTAACATCGATGGCTGTGAAACGTATGCTGGTCACCGGCGGCGCCGGTTTTATTGGTTCGAATTTTGTCAGGCGTGTTCTTGCTACCCGTCCGGAGTATCGGGTCACGGTACTAGATAAGCTGACGTATGCCGGCAACGCCGCAAATTTGGATGGCTGTGATGCCACTTTGGTTGTGGGCGATATTTGTGATGCAGCGTTGGTGGATCGCTTGGTGGCTGACTCGGATGTGGTGGTGCACTTTGCCGCGGAGTCGCATAACGATAATTCTTTGGTGGATCCGTCGCCGTTTGTTCAGACCAATGTGGTGGGTACGTTTACGTTGTTGGAGGCTGCGCGTCGCCATGATGTGCGCTTCCATCATGTGTCTACGGATGAGGTTTTTGGTGACTTGGAGTTGGATGATCCGAATCGTTTTACCGAGCACACGCCGTATAATCCGTCGTCGCCGTATTCGGCAACGAAGGCCGGGTCGGATCATCTGGTACGCGCGTGGGTTCGTTCATTTGGATTGCGTGCAACTATTTCTCATTGTTCCAATAATTATGGTCCTTACCAGCACATTGAGAAGTTTATTCCACGCCAGATCACCAACATTTTAAGTGGGCTCACGCCTAAGTTGTACGGTACAGGCGAGCAGGTGCGCGACTGGATCCATGTGGATGACCACAATGATGCCGTGATCCGGATTCTAGAAAGCGGTCGCATCGGCCAGACCTATATCATCGGTGCAGACAATGATCATGTGAACAACAAAACCGTTATCACACTGATCTGTGAACTCATGGGTGCGGACGGTTTTGAACACGTTGCAGACCGCCCTGGCCACGATATGCGCTATGCCATGGATTCTTCCACCTTGCGTGCAGAGCTCGGCTGGCAGCCACGTTTTACCGATACCGATACCGGCATGCGTGAGGGCTTACTGCAGACTATCGAGTGGTATCGCATGCACCGCGACTGGTGGGAGCCCCAAAAGGCCGCGGTAGAGCAGCGTTATCTAGCCCAAGGGCATTAAAGTTGTGCGCAGATAGCGTTTGATTGAAGGGATAGATTATGCAGGTTCGCCCCACTGCCATTGCCGGTGTTGTTATTGTCGACCTCGACGTTCATGGCGATAACCGTGGATGGTTCAAGGAGAACTGGCAGCGGGAAAAGATGGTGGCGGCGGGCTTGCCGGATTTCCAGCCGGTGCAAAACAACATTTCTTTTAACGCTGAGCGGGGCGTAACGCGTGGTTTGCACGCCGAGCCATGGGATAAGTTCGTGTCGGTGGCTCATGGTGAGGTGTTTGGTGCGTGGTGCGACCTGCGCGAGGGTTCTGACACCTTCGGCGAGGTAGTCACCTGCACCATTACCCCTCATACTGCGGTGTTTGTGCCGCGTGGGGTGGCCAATGGCTTTCAAGCACTAGTAGACAACACAAGTTACACCTATTTGGTCAACGACCATTGGTCGCCGGACGCTACGTATACGGCGGTGAATCTGGACATGATTGATTGGCCGCTTCCTCCCACGGAGATTTCAGATAAGGATCGTTGTCACCCCCAGCTTGCCGAGGCCACCCCGATGCCACCGCGTCGCATTCTCATCACCGGCGCCCATGGCCAGTTGGGGCGTGCGCTAGCCGAGTTGTTGCCGGATGCCGAGTTGTGTTCGCATGCGGATTTCGATGTGGTTAACCCACCGCAGCGCCCGTGGCGCCAGTATGAGGCGATTATTAACTGCGCGGCCTATAACAATGTGGATGCGGCAGAAGATGATCGTGCTCGCGCATGGGAGGTCAATGCTGTTGCCCCAGCAAGGCTGGCCCAGATTGCTACGGAGAATAATCTGACGTTGGTGCATGTGTCGACGGATTTCATTTTCGACGGCACCACGTCCGTGCATGAGGAGACGGAAGCGCCGTCGCCGCTGTCGGTGTATGGGGCCTCGAAGGCTGCGGGTGATATTACGGCCGCTGTGACACCGAAACACTATGTGGTGCGTACGTCGTGGGTCTTTGGCCAAGGTGGCAACTTTGTGGAAACCATGCGTTCGTTGGCGCAGCGCGGGATTCGCCCCAATGTGATTAGCGACCAGCGTGGTCGGCCTACCCATGCTGCGGATTTGGCGGCGGGTATTGTGCATTTGCTGCGCAGCGGCGCAGATTATGGTGTGTACAACCTTTCTAATTCTGGCGATGTGGTCGGCCGCGATGATCTTGCCCGCGCAGTATTTGAACACTGTGGGGTATCCGGTGAGGCGGTCACATCTGTTACCACAGCCGAGTACGAGGCCCACACAGGCCCGTTGGCCAAGCGCCCCACGGAGTCGACGTTCAACTTGGACAAGATTGTGGCCACGGGTTTTCAACCGCGCCCATGGCGGGATGCTGTGCGGGATTACTTGGGCACCAAGTAGGCTTAGGATCCATGAAGGGCATCATTCTCGCCGGCGGTTCTGGCACTCGTTTGCATCCCATTACGTTGGGGATTTCTAAGCAGCTTATGCCGATCTACGACAAGCCAATGATCTACTACCCGCTGACCACGTTGATCCAAGCGGGTATTCGCGAGATCTTGATCATCACCACCCCTGAGGACCAAGCGGCGTTTCAACGCCTGCTTGGCGACGGCTCCTCCTGGGGCATCGAGCTTTCCTACGCAGTGCAACCCCGCCCTGATGGCCTAGCGCAGGCATTTATTATCGGCCGCGATTTCATTGGCAATGACAGCGTTGCTCTAGCCCTAGGCGACAACATCTTTGACGGCCCCGCCCTTGGTCAAGCACTCAAGGGGTGCCATAGTCCTGACGGCGGCACCGTGTTCGCCTATGAGGTATCCGACCCCAGTCGCTATGGTGTGGTCACCTTTGATGCCACAGGAACCGCATTGTCCATCGAAGAAAAACCCCAGCACCCACGCTCCAACTACGCGGTGGTGGGACTGTACTTCTACGACAACAACGTCGTCCGCATCGCGGAAACAATCACACCCAGCGCACGCGGCGAGCTAGAAATCACCGCCATTAACGATGCATACCTGCAGCAAGGCAAGCTCCATGTGCGCAAACTCGAACGTGGCGACGTATGGCTCGACACCGGAACCATCGACTCCATGAGCGAAGCCGCCTCCTACGTAGAAGTACTGCAAAAACGCACCGGCGTTATCATCGGATCCCCAGAAGTAGCCGCATGGAAAGCAGGCCTTATCACCGACACCCAGCTAGAAGCACTCGCCCAGCCACTCAAAAAATCCGGCTACGGGGACTACCTCATACGCACAATAAAATCCGCAATGGCCTGATGCCCGCGCTCATTCACATGAGCAGGCAGATGCGTAGGCGCACCCGCAACATCCACCACACTGGAAATGTAACGCTGCTCATCGGGTGCGCACATGGAATGATCCGCAGTCGCGGAGCGGACGTCGATAAGCTCACTGCCAGTAGCCGCAGCCACCTCGCGCTGAATAAATAAGGCCTGATCCTCCCACGCGGCGATCACCGCCGCAGCAATCGGCCACGCAGGCTGACCTGGCAGCCGCACCAAACAAAGCTGGCCCTGATGGGTGATCTGCGGATACCCCACAATCTGAATACGGGCATTCGGGGCATACGCGCGGATCCGGCCGATCGCCTCATTCATAGTGGCAACCACCTGCGCCGCGGGGTGCCCACTCCAGGCATCGTTAAACCCCTGGGTGATCCAGACGCGCCGGGTGTGGGTATCAAGGGCTCCGGTGGCGATGGCGGTGTCGATCTGGGCGATAAACGAGGTTTTTAAAAATGGTCCGCCCATGTGAACTTGGGCACCGGCGCAGGAGAAGTTGCGGGACTCAAGGCCTAGGCGTTTCGCCGCGATTTCGGCGTAGCTGATCGGTGAATGTGGGCAGTGTGGTTGGCTGCTCAGGCGGCCGGCGATTACTTCTGATACCAGCGGGTCAGCGACGATGGAGTCGCCGAAGATAACGGCGTTATCGTGTGCGATACCTGCGTGTGTGGGTGGTGCCGCAAGGAGTCCGAGGAGCGTGGCACAGAAGGCTGTTAGTAATCGCATAAGAAAGTTTTCTACTTGAAAGTTGTTACCAAAGTTAAAGATGTTATCAAATGGAGCGTAACATCGGGGTCACTTCTGCATATAAACCGCTATGTCATACAAATTGTCTTTTATAGGAGTTTTCCTTACATGCCCCAGATTGCGCCACTGCTGACAACGCTGACGTCGATGGCACGCCACATGCCCACGATCGCCGCATCAGGGCTCCTCAGCACCGAGGGCAACCCCCTCGCAGCGCTGAGCACTCCAGCCACCATGGCACGATATCGCTTCACCACCGCACGTGAAGTAGAACAAGCAGCCCGCGTGTGCCCCAACCGCATCGCACTTATCGACGACGACGGCCGCCTCACCTACCAAGAACTACGCGACAACTCCCGCGCCCTAGCCCGCTACTTTTACCAGCTCAATAGCAAGGACCTCCGCATCGGCGTGATGGCCCGCAACGGCCGCGGCAGCATCTACCCGCTCACCGCCAAAGGCTACGCAGGCGCCTCCATCTACCTGCTCAACATCGGATCCTCCCGCGAACAACTCGACGGCTGCATCCGCCGCGACGGCATCAACCTGCTCGTCATCGACGAAGAATTCCTGCCACGCCTCCCCGAAGACATCCAGATCCCCGTGATCGTGGCCCACCGCGAAGCCGAACCGCACCCCCGCGCTGCGGAATGCCTCGACCTAGAGGAGATCGTCGCAACGCACACCAGCGGAAAACTACCCGTTTTCCCTCAACACGGCGCCATTGTGCTCATGTCCTCCGGCACCACCGGCATCCCCAAGGGCGTCATGCGCAACGAGCCTAAAGCCCCCACAATCCTGGGCGCTGTACTCAGCGAGATTCCGTTCCGCACCAACATGAACGTCCAGCTCACCGCATCGGTGTTCCACACTTGGGGTTGGGGAATCTTGAACCTGAGCTTCGCGATGCGCTGCACCGTGGTCACCCGCCGAATCTTCGACCCCGAACGCACGCTTCGCGACGTCGAACGCTTCAAAATCCATGCGATGATCTCCTCCCCGATCTTCCTCAAACGCTTCTTCGAAGTCGAAGGCCAAGAAGACATCGACTGCTCCAGCCTCGAATTCATCTTCTCCTCCGGCCACGCCCTATCCCCATGGCTCGTCGATGCCGTCCACAACCGCTTTGGCAAAATCCTGTGCAACCTCTACGGCAGCACCGAGATCTCCGCAGCAGCCATCGCCAACATGGAAGAAGTAGCCAAAAACCCCACCGTTGCCGGCAAGATCTGCGAAGGCACCACCGTGCGCATTCTCGACGACAACGACCAGCCCGTTCCCGCCGGAACCGTCGGCCGAATCTTCTGCTACAACAACACCACCCTTAACGGCTACACCGACCCCCGCATCCCCATTAAGCGCGTCGGCGAACTCGTCCAGATCGGCGACCGCGGCTACCTCGACGAACGCGGCCTACTGTACGTGCTCGGCCGCACTGACGACATGATCATCGTCGGCGGCGAAAACGTCTTCCCACGGTCCGTAGAAGAAGTCCTCGAACCCATGCCAGGTATCCAAGACCTCTACGCCAGTGGTGTGGACGACGATGAAACCTTCGCCCGAATCGCCGTGTGGATCGTCAAAAGCCCCACCGCCGCAGGCGAGGCGCTGACCGAAGACGCCGTCCGCGACTGGGTACGCAACAAGCTTGCCGACCACTCCATCCCCCGCGATGTGCACTTCATCGACGAGCTCCCCCGCAACGCCACCGGCAAAGTAATGCCGCGCATGCTGCCAGGGTTTTCCCAACCCACCGCATAAGAAAAAGCCGAGGCCCTAGATCCTCGGCTTTATTGGTTAGCGGCAATTCTTAAACGGCTCTTCTGGTTTTAGAGTGCATTGATTAGTTCGCTGGGGTTCGGGCGTGGCTGGCTTGGCTGGGATTGGCTGGCGTTGGTGGGCGTTGGTGGGCGCGCCACCCCCGCTCACCCCCGAAAAGACGGCACTTCACACCAAATCTGCTCAAACGGCCGGTTTGGAAGCGATTTGGTGTGAAGTGCCGAGAAAAATCCTTCGAAATACCCCCGTTTAGTGGTGCTTCCGGTTTTAGAATGCATTGATTGTGTGTCGGATGTAGGCGAGGATGTCCTTACGGCGCTTGTTCATGGGCTTGCCTAGCTACGCGATCTTAGCGATCCTGGGTGTCTTTCATGCCAACAAGCGGGTCAATAAGCGTGCTCATGGCTTTGTTGGCTGCTTGCTTGTTGGTAGTAGTACTAGGTCTGTTGTAATGGTGCGTAGTCGTTGTCGAAGTCAAACAGTTTTTCAAGCCTCCCACGGGGCTTGTCACCGGCTAGGCGTACAACGTGGAACGGGGTCTATGACTTGGGTATTGAAGTGCCCCAGGTTTTGTTCCGTTTGAGTAGATGGGAAAATCTTCGAACATGCCAAGGAAAATTTGACCAAGATGCCAAAGACCGTGTAGTGCGCCTCGTGGCACACGGCGAGGCAATGGGCGCAAGCCCGCTCGACGTGAAGGACGTTTTACTGAACGGTTGCCTGAGGACCTTGTGGCAGAGGCGCCAAGCTGCGTCGAGAAAACCATCAGCTTCGCGACACCAACGAGTTGTTGAAAGCCGCCTCAGCTTTTTTCGCCTCACGACCAGGCCTAAAACGTTAAGAAATGATTCCGATTCATCGATGAGTATTGGAATCGTTTCTCTGCCTTGCTCATCTGCCAGACGTTAAACATCCACCGTGAAGGCGGTTTTCTTAGCTTGCGTGGGTACCGCCAATCCAAGGCTCGGGACTTAAGTGCCCGTAGTCTTCGCGACGCCGCCCTTGTAGGGCATATTCGTGATGTGCATTTCCGAAAATTACGGTGTGTACGGCATCCGCAAGATGTGGCACGCCCTTCGCCGCGAGGGAATCGACATTGGACGTGAGCACACAGCCCGCCTCATGCGCCTTGCAGGAGTTACTGGCAAAGGCAAAGGCGGAGCGCCAATCACAACGCGCAAACCCAAGGACCCAGATCTTCGCCCTGACTTGGTCAATCGTGAGTTTAAGGCCCTGGCCCCCAATCGGTTGTGGGTGGCCGACATTACTTATGTGCGCACCAAGACAAGGGTTCGTGTACACCGCGTTCGTAACCGATGTGTACTCTTGGAGGATCATCGGGTGGGTGCTGTCTGATTCGATGCGCACTTCAAGCCTTGCTACTGCAAGCACTAAACCAGGCCATTGTGTGCGCCAAGGAAACAACGGGCTTGATTCACCACTCAGACCACGGCTGACAGGGTGGATTCAATTGGTTGTCGCAACACCCTGAGCATGGAGGTGTGAGAAGGTGGCTACCAAGGACTGGAGTAAGAAGACCAGTGATATGCCGGTGGGGGTGCGGCGTCAGTGGCGTGCGGATCGGGCGTTGCGGCCTGCGATGCGTTCCCCGGGTAGGCCGGTTCCGTCACGGGCGGTGCAACGCCAGTTCTGGGGTCTGATCGCGACGGGAATCACCACTGCGCAGGCCGCCCTTCAGGTGGGGGTGTCCGTACCGGTGGGAACGAGGTGGTTCCGTCATGCTGGTGGAATGAGACCGTTAGCTTTGGACGAGCCCTCGGGGCGGTATCTATCGTTTGCTGAACGAGAGGAAATCGCGATCCTGTGGGAGAAACAGACGGGTGTGCGTGAGATCGCTCGACGGATTGGCCGCAATCCGGCGACGATTTCTCGTGAGCTACGGCGTAATGCTGCCACCCGTGGTGGCAAGCAGATTTATCGGGTAGGGGTGGCCCAGTGGAAAGCTCAGGAAGCCGCTAAGCGTCCCAAACAAGCAAAACTCGTGGATAATCCGCGCCTGCAAGACTATGTTCAGGAGCGTCTTGCTGGGACGGTCCGAGATGAAAACGGGGTCGTCATGGCGGGGCCTGATACGCCTGCGTGGAAGGGCCGGAGCAAACCTCACAGGGCAGACCGACGGTGGTTGACCGCGTGGAGCCCGGAGCAGATATCGCAGCGGTTAAGGATCGACTTCCCTGATGATGAGAGTATGAGAATCTCCCATGAAGCGATCTACCAGGCGCTCTATATTGAGGGGCGCGGGGCGCTGAAGCGTGAACTCGTGGCCGCACTGCGGACTGGGCGGGCCCTGCGTAAACCCCGCGCCCGGTCCAAGAGCAAGCCTAAAGGTCATGTCACCGCCGATGTTGTCATCTCTAACCGGCCCCCGGAAGCCTCGGATCGGGCGGTGCCCGGGCATTGGGAAGGAGACTTGATCATCGGTACCGGCAGGTCAGCGATCGGGACCGTGGTCGAACGCTACAGCCGGTCGATCCTGCTGGTGCACCTGCCCCGGTTGGACGGCTGGGGTGAACAACCAAGGACGAAGAACGGACCTGCCTTGGGTGGGTACGGTGCTGAAGCGATGAACACCGCCCTACAAACCGTGATGAAAGATCTACCGTTACAACTGCGTCAAACGTTGACCTGGGACCGCGGAACCGAGCTCGCTGACCATGCCGCTTTCACTCTAGCCACGGGCACGAAAGTGTTCTTCGCGGACCCACACTCGCCATGGCAACGTCCCACGAATGAGAACAGCAACGGACTCCTACGCCAGTACTTTCCCAAGGGTACCGACCTGTCTCGATGGACAGCCCAAGACCTCGCCGCCATCGCCTACACGCTCAACAACAGACCAAGAAAAGTCCTTGGATTTCGAACCCCAGCCGAAGTCTTCAATGAACAACTACAATCAATTCAAAACAACAGTGTTGCAACCACCGATTGAATCCAAGCAGTATGTGAGCATCGTCTACAACGAGCGCTTGGCTGAGCACGGGATTGCCGCTTCTACTGGGACAGTAGGCGACTGCTATGACAATGCTCTGGCTGAAAACGTTAACGGCCCCTCACAAGAACGAGCTGATCCACACTCGCAGGTGGGATGACGTTGTCGAGGTAGAAATCGCGACGCTCGAGTGGATGTCATGGTGGAACCAGACGAGGCTTCACCAAAGCTTGGGGTACCGCACCCCAGTTGAAGTGGAAACCGAATTTTGGAAGCAGAACCCGCAACAGGGAATAATAAAAATCAAGGCAAATGCCTAGGAACAAAACTCGGGGCACTTCAGTGCGTGGCCACGGCCAGGGGGTCACGGAGGGCAAAGAGGGGAAGAAAAAGATCAATCCGGCACCGAGACGGAGAAGCGGGGCACCGACGGCAGCACGGGGCGAGACGCGCACCGAGGACGCGGAGAACAGGCACTAACGGCACCGAAGATCGACTAGCGCGCCGGTACAGCTGTACGTTCATACGGTGGTACGCCACTCACGACGTAAATACAGACATATCTAAGAAGTCACGTGTCACTTAAAAAGGCATAGAGTGTTAACTAAACATTAAGAATAGGTATATAAAAGGTTACTTTGAAATGAATATCAGGTTAACTATCTTAGCGTTTTTCTGAAGCGGTCACATAAAATCATCTACCTGTCGCGAGGCTTAGACTCAGCCAGTACTCTTATGATTGGCCAATGGAAATGGCCACCAATAAACGGTAGATCACTTTATGAAATGAGAGATCATGAAGAAATTCGGGCTTCTCTCTATTCCGCTCAGCATGGCGTTGATTCTATCTGCAGTTGAATCTCCCGCAAATGCCCAGTCATCTATGTCATCAGTGCCTCAGACCTTAGGGGCAACTTCAAGTCTCGGGATTCCCGATGATGAAGTTGAACAGCTGCTAACTGCAATTGACTCCATTCCAGACGAAGTACTTGCTGAAGGTGACGAAGCCACAGCCGAATGGGTTCAAGAAAATCTAGCTTCCAAAGAGATTGTGCCCTATATCGCTACTGAAGTAGCATGTGCAGGGGCCATTTTGTGGGCAATTGGATCGACCTTGCTGCCCGTCGCAAAGATCATCAAAATTAAGAAAGCCATCAAAGCTTTAGGTGGTGTAAAAGCTGCTGTTTCTCAGCTAGCACAAAAGGGATTCAACTGGCCCAGCATTCAACAGACCGGAGGAGCGCTTCGTGACTTAGGTGCTGAACTAATCGGCGTGGCCGGGGTTTCTGAATACTGTTTCAACTAAGATACAGTAAAAGCGGAGGCGTGAATGGATGTAAATATAAGATACAGTAAAAGCGGAGGCGTGAATGGATGTAAATAAACTATACCTCATATCTTCAGTGATTATGGCAATTGCGGGAATCGTCGTGCTTTTTAGCCGAAATTTTCTTGCAGCCAGCGCTATGCTTATCGCCTCAGGGTTAGCCGCTGACATTTACCGCTTGAGGAATAATATGAGTGGAAATCAACGGTAATTTCAGAAGACTTGCCTACACCTTTAGCTAGCGACCACCATTGGTGGTCGCTAGCTTTTTGATGGCTTAAGGGACATTTGGGCATCCGTGTATCGCACATTAGTCATACAGGAAATCCTCCAAGATTTCGTCCGCATGCCCGACCAGACACTACAGCACCCACATAGCTTCTCGATTGTCTTGCGGAGCGGGAGTAGGTAGCTCACGTGCTACCGCACGGGGAACCGTATATTGCTTATGGTGTGCCCATTACCCACCGTTGGTGCTATGATCCGAACGGAAAAAGTCAGTCGTATTAGTGAATCACCGTTCCGCCGCGCGAGAACGCAGGGCTCCAACAAGCGTGTGGTTCCACAAGATTGCAAGGATGTGTAATGCGGAAAATTGTTACTCTTGCTGCAGCAAGCTTGCTGGGTATTGCGGGTACCAGCGGTGTTCTTGGTGCGGCAACAGCCACCGCACTGACAAATGGCACGCCCGTCTCCCCTGAGGACGATACCGCTGCCGAAGGCGTGGTTCAAGTGGCTAGTTGTACTGGCACCGTGGTTGCTTCTCAGTGGGTGCTGACCGCCCAGCATTGCGTCGAGGTGCCCAATTTGCAGCGGCCGGTCTATGTTGGCACCACCCGCGAGCAGCAACAACGGGAAGAAAATACGTTCACCTCGGATTACGCAGTGTGGGCACCGCACGGCGATGTGGCGTTGGTGCATGTCACCGATGCGCTGCCGCAGCGTCTGGTCCGCGCGGTTCGCCGCGCACCGGTGAGCTTTGGTGAGCAGGGACGCGTGTACGGCTGGGGTGCTGGCACCGGCGAGACGCTGCAGTATGCCCGCGCTGCGGTTGGTAAAACTTCTTCCGGAGTTCGGCCGCAGGGCAACCAGCATGGTGCATTCATCGTGCAGTATTTGGACGAGGCTAAAGCCGGGCGTGGCGATTCCGGCGGGCCGCTTTTTGTCAACGGTGAGGTTGCTGGGGTGACCTCGTTTAAGGCTCCTCAAGGTGGTGGGCGTTTCTCGCTGTTTGCTTCGCTGCATGGGCTAGGCGATTGGATTGCGCAGACCACCGCCGCCAAGCCCGAGAACCCGAATTCCAAGAATCAACAGTCCCAGCAACCACGTAGACCGTAGCGGTGCTGGTGGCGGTGGCTCCAGCCTGGGTCTGTCGTCTTCTTAGCAAGTCTGCATTCACGGTTCCCTAGGCAATCTTTGAGCAAATCCCTGTTTAACGCCCCTGTACGTTCGGCGCCGCAGAAACCTGCCGGATCGTGATGTTAATCCTGCCTTGTTCCAGCCCGCAGCCGTCGGGAAGCGTGGCATCATTCACGCGCACCACCCCGTGATAAGCAAAACGCTTCGGCCCACCGAAAACCACCAAGTCGCCGGAGCACAGAGTCACATCGTCCCAGGGTTGGGTGCGTGATTCGGTGTGTCCCATCCGAAACAGTGCTTCGTCGCCAATCGATACTGAAATGACCGGCGCCCGCGATTCCTCAAATTCATCGACGTGCATGCCCATCCCGGAACCCGGCGGATAGTAGTTGACCAGCACCATCTCTGTCACGAAGGCCTCTACCCACGGGGCTAGTTCTTCGGCAACCTCCGCTGCTGCGCGCAACGCTGCCGGCGCCAACGCAGCTAGGCTGTCTGGCACTGGCGGGACGGTGGTATCCGCAATCTTGTCGACGTACCGGTAACTCGGATAATGCCAGTACCTGCCTAAATGCAGCTGATACACGCTCATTTGCCCGCCGGATTTTAGCGTCGGGCGCAGCATCGCCATCGGAGTATCCGCGTATGTGCGGGCGATCTCGCGGATCTCGCGCACTAGCTCCGCTTGCTTGTCGACGCCCAACCAGCCCGGCAGGTGCGCTACGCCCGGCGCGATGCGCTCACTCGGGCGCGGCAGAGAATCAAACAACATGCTCTCACCGTATCGGCTGCTGTGGGCTGTGTCGACGGGTGGCAACCCACAGCGGGCAGCAACTGCTCAGCGGTCGGCTCCCCGGCGACGAGCGCGCCCCCGATATGTTTACGCAATCGACATTAGAGATGTTTAATGTCGATTTTTCGCCCAAAAATCGACATTACTCACCAATATGTTTATTCTTTCGACATGAGCAGCACCACGTTCGACCCCAACCGTCCTTTCAACGAGCTTCCACCTCTGCCCCCTGCCCAAGTCGTCGAAACCGTTCCGGTGCTCAAAGCGATTATTGCTGCAAAAGAAAAGCTTGCTGAGCTACGCACCGCTTGCCAGCTTATTCCCAATCCGGAGATTCTTACTTCCACGATTCCGTTGCGCGAAGCACGCGCGTCTACAGAAATCGAAAACATCGTAACCACAAACGATGAGCTTTTCCGCGCTGCCTGGAACGTTGACGCAGAGCCGACCCCGGCAACTAAAGAAGCTCTGCGTTATAACGCCGCCTTGCATGCGGGCTTGGAATCGATCGGTCAACGGCCACTATCTGCCAAGACCACGCAAATAGTCTGCGGAACTTTGCAAAGCGATGAACCGCACATTGCGCCGTTTCGCTCTTACCCTGGAACATTCATCGGTAACCCGCATACGCAACAGCGCATCTACACTCCACCTGAAGGGCGAGAAGTGATTGAGCAGCACTTATCGCGTTGGGAGCGCTATATCTATAGCGAGCATGACGTTGATTCTTTGGTAAAGATGGCTCTGTTGCATTATCAGTTCGAAGCCATCCACCCGTTTACCGACGGTAACGGACGCACAGGGCGTATCCTCAATGTGCTGTATCTGCTGCAAGAAGCCCTGCTTCCGTTCCCTGTGCTTTATTTATCCGGCTATATCGTGGAGAACAAGGCGCAATATTATCGTTGCTTGAACCGAGTGACAACGGAATCTGCTTGGGAAGATTGGCTTTTGTTTATGATCCGCGGCGTGGAGATTGCAGCCACCGACGCCGCTACTATGATCGCGGACTTACGTCAGGTACAAGATGAGATCACGGCTGTTATCCGCGATGCGGGCATTATTAGTCCGGCTAAAGAAATGTCTGAAATCACGATGGTGCGCCCGTACCTACGCATTCAGGATGTGGAAGACAGCGGACTAGTGAAAAGACAAACGGCCACAACGTGGCTTAATCATCTGGTTGATATTGGGGTGTTGAGTGAAACTAAGCGAGGCCGTCAGCGCATTTTCATTAACGATGCCGCATTGCGCGTACTCACGCGGGAGTAAGGTCCACGACGACTTTAAGTCTGTCTATGCTTGCCGACGCCACCGCCAATCAACCCGGTGATCAGCGCAAATACTCACACGCTGCCGAGACCAACGCCCTGGTGCCGGTTTCTAGAGTCGGCTGCAGAACCGGCGCGAATTTCGGGCTGTGGTTCGGGATGCTCACACCTTCTGGCGCCCCACCCAGTAGCCAGAAGCAGTACAGTGTGCCGAAGGCGTCGGCAAGCACGGAGAAATCTTCCGAGGCCGTCAGTGGTTCGATGCGGCGCACATTCTTCTCGCCGGCGGGTTCTAGGGGTGGTTGCAACGGTTGATGGTTTTAGGCAAGCAGCTTGAGGATCCGCTCGCTGGGTTTATCGTATTCTAACGTCTTGCGTGGTCGATCGTTTAACTCTTCTGCGACTGCGTCAAGATAGTCTTCTGGGTACTGGGATAAATCGGTAGCTTTTGGGAAGTACTGTCGTAGTAAACCATTGGTGTTCTCGTTTGTGCCTCGTTGCCAAGGACAATGAGGATCGCAGAAGAAAACATCCATATCTAAGGAGTAGAGATGTTCTTGTGCAGCGCCATTTCAGACCCCTGATCCTAGGTAAGGGAGTTACGTAGTAGTTTTGGAAGTCCTTGCATCTTTTTCACGATCGCTTCTTGAACGCTGCCGGCATCATGGTGATTAGGAAGATGTAGCAAAATTGTGAACTGGGTTGTACGCTCTACCAACGTGCCAATCGCGGACTTATTGCCGGCACCGCATATCAAATCCCCTTCCCAGTGTCCTGGAATGATCCGTTCATCGACCTGTGCCGGGCGGCAAGCAATCATTGCCATGGGGTCTTTAAAACGGGGTGTGCGCTGCTGGGGTTGTTTATGCGGTTTACGCCTGCTACGCCCTGTACGCAGCATCTTTTTAACCTCTAGCTTTAACTGTCCACGGGCATGAACATACATCGCTTGGTAAATGGTTTCTACACACATATTCATTGCCGGGTTATCAGGATAGTTTTTCTTCAGCCACCCGCTAATTTGCTCCGGGCTCCAGTGTTTCTTTAACCCGTCCTCCACCAGTTGAAACAATAGCGCACTGCGGTTAATCTTGGCTGGCTTAGGTCTTTTCCTGGCTTGTATTACTTGCTGGTCAGCGTGATATGGCTGATAGTCCCCTGTTATTGGGCTACGATGTTTATTTACCTCGCGGCTGATTGTTGACGGTGCCCTGCTTAACTCTCCGGCAATCGCGCGAATACTTTTACCTGCATGAAGCCTATCAGCGATAATGATTCGTTCTTGCAGGCCTAGATAGTACGGTCCAGCATTTTCAGGGATCTCCATTTTTGCACAGTACCAGGCAACGCTAGCCTTTTCGTTACGCCCGCTCGAGCAGTCACGTCCATTACGCCATACTTTCCCGGTACGTTTGGAAACGCCCACTACTTTGGCTGCTTGCGTAAAATTCAGTCCCTGACGCAAAAGCTCTACATAATGCTCACGCCGAGCAGCACACATTTTTGAACGGGGCGGGTAAACAACACCCGCATACTCATACAGCACCGTTGAAACATCCTTTCAATCTCGGTGTTGCAACCACCACTAGAACCCAAGCCTCCAGTTACAATTCCATCCTCGACGGCATCGATGCTGAGATCGAAAAACCGCAGAGCAAAAGCCGCCGATCCATTAGAAGAGAACTACATCTAGGAGATCAAATGAATCCTGTGGAAGCAGCACTTGAATCACTCTCCAACAAAATGGGGATCACAATGATCGAGCGGCGGGCTAATGAATGAATTGCGCCTGCGATAGCTGCTGAGCTTGGTGTTCCCCCACAAATGTTGAGTATGCGGATGGATCTTTATACACGAGGGCGAATTACGGCTCAATCGTGTTTGCTTACTGAACCAGAGACAAGGCCTTTCCCAGCACACGCAAGTGACGGCAATGTTTACTGATGCAAACGGTTTATTAATGATCATGGGCGGGAATCAACGATCAATGAGGTCGTTGCTAGTGAGATTGGCAAACGCATCGGTGCGCGTGTTCGTCAATGGGCAGTAATCCATGTTCCAGAAACGTTTGTTGGATACCGTGTCGGAGATGCTACTCGCAGGTATTCTCTAGATGGCACGCCATTGTTCGGTTCCCTTAATCTCGAAGGTGCGGTCCTTGAGACTGATCCGGCTGCTATTCATCATGTTCTCGATGACAGCAATCACAATGAGATTCCTAAGCTCATCGCACTGTGGGCACTGTGCAATGTTCAGGAGGATCTTCAGTTTCTCTACGATACTAATAATGATTACGAGATCTGGTCTATCGATCATGGCTTTTGGTTCGATTCGCTTCCATTTCCTTGGCAGCTAAGTCCTGTAGAGCAAATAGCTGGTCGTATTCAGGTTCCACGACTTACAGCGCGTATACCAGCAGAATCTTGGAACAAGGCCATCGCAGCAATCAGTAAACTGGATAGTTCTCTTATGAGTAGAAAAGAAAATGACCCCTACCTGCATATATACCTATATTGTTCGCTGTCTGTTCGCTTTTAAGCATTGAACACCCCTGAGCCTCTTTTCTTGTCAGCTCCTTCGGCGAAATTGCGCACTTAGTCGACCGTCTCTTCTGCTACACAGAAGACAAGCTTTTCGGCGCACCAAAACAAGTAAATACCGACCCACAAATATCCAGCAATGCAAAACCCCAACCCACATATACTGTGGACTGGGGCTTAATCGCACAACCGGAGGACTCCAAACCCCCAGCCTCAGTTTGCTATAGATAATCAGCAACAAATAATACAACCGCCCCAGCAATAATGAGTCCTAATCCAAACGCTGGTAAATCAATCATATGTGCCAGATTAAGAACATGCACTACAGAACCAACTGCAATGATCCCAATCGCTGATTCACTCTCCTTATTTTTCGTTTTTCCAAGACGACGCGCCAGCACTACCGCTACAACAATAAAAACCACTGCATCAAATGCAAAAAACCCATGGCAAAAGATAGTGTAGACAGAAGAAAAAAACACAAGGATAACGCAGACTACCGGCGCCAGCCTGGAATTCCTCATCGAGAGTGAATCAATCTTTTTCATTTTGAATTATGCACACTTTTCTTGCGGAGCACGCTTCCAGCCAATGTTTATAAATTGGCTTAAATCGTAACAGGTTTGATCAGAAAGAATTGCATGTCTAGAGGCTATTTTATTCCAAGCCGCCGAAGCAACAGCAGAACACGCTGCCCCCGCCTTCCATCCTGCAAAACGTGAACAAACTGCACCAGCAAACCCTGAAGAACCGAGAGACCAAAACTCAGCACCGGTAATATAAATACGTGGACCCCAATTCCATTCAAAATTGATATATGGAGTTACCGTGGTTAAATCATCATTCCAAGCAACCACATCGTACTCAACGGTAACTCCATTACTGGTGTTACGATATGTTTCTATAGTATATCCAGGAAATTCTTGTTCAGCTTCTTTTAAAAATCCTTCATTCAGTAATTGATCACGCCGTTCATTAGGTTCACGAGACAATTCCAACGACGACACCCGCCGTTGATCAACAGTCCCATTCGTCACCACCTCATTAGGCACTTGTTCAGAAGTTACAGCATGAGCCATTCCAGATGCCCCTGCCAAGACTAAAAATGATGCAGCGCCAGCAATAAACTTCCGCATGACACATCACCCCCTCCACTAAATGAAATTCATGATCATCACGACGATTTAAACATAACATCTTTTTGAACAATGTTTAACAAATTTTCTTAAAAGTAATTTTCATGTCACCCAATTTTCCCATGGAGAACTGGACCAAACCAAATGTAAAAAACTTTTACAACAGCAAGGTCAGGATCGTTCTATCAATCACTACAACATAAATATGATCCTCGCGGTTGGGTACCAAGTCCGAGGCGTGCGCGGGACGCAATTCCGCAAATGGGCTACAGAAGTCCTTAGCGAATACCTCACCAAAGGTTTCGCGCTAGATGATCAGCGTCCGAAGAATGATGGAGTAGATACGCACTTTGACGAGTTGTTTGAGCGGATCCGTGAGATCACGGATTTCCGAGCGTCAATTCTTCCGCAAAATCTGCGACGTCATTGCTGCTACCAGTGCCGACTATGAAGAAATCAAATCCTATAAAGAGGTCAAAAATTTCTTCGCAGGAATCCAAAACCGGCTTCACTTCGCAACCCATGGAAATACCGCTGCGGAACTTATCTGTCTGCGTGCAGACCACACAAAGCCGAACGCGGGCTTAACCAACTGGACTGGTGAACAGCCGCACAAGGGCGATATGAGTATAGCCAAGAACTTCCTCAACTACGCCGAAGATCAAGCAGAGAGGAAAAAGACTCTCCTGTTAGATGACTGGATGAAGAAGACAGACGCATGGCTTGTCTTTAATGAGCGCCATGTCCTCCATGGTTTTGGGAAGCGAAGCCATAAGCAGGCAATCGCAAAGGCGCAGGCAGAGTGAGACGCTTACCAGCTACGCTTCGATGCAGAGGTAAACACGATGGATATGAAAGCAGTTGAAGCAGAAGTCAAAGCACTCAATCGAGGTGACCACTCGATTGACTAGCCAACACAACAACACCGCAATGTATATCCTCATCTCAACCTAGCGGGGTTGGTCGGAATTTCCGATAACTAAGAAACTCCCTTTCACACTCAACTTGGCAGAAGATGTGAAAGGGAGCTGAGCAGGGATTGAACTATTCGGAAATTCTAAACAGTTTATCCCCGACAAGGAAGAAGTCCACCCCATGGCATTCGTGCGCGACCTCTGGACAAAACCCAACCCCAACGCAACATCGAGAACCAAAAGAATACGCTCTGCTCGATGGGGAAAAGGCAAACGCTGGCAAGCTGTCTGGGTAAAAAACGGCAAACACGTCACCACCTCATGCCACACCAAAGACGAAGCTGAACTTCACATCGCACGCGCATCCGTTGGCCAAGCCGATGGCACCTAGATTACTAAAGACAAACTCGATGTCACACTCCAAGACATGTGGGATGTATGGATCGCGTCAAAACAAGGACGCACAGAAAGCACCAAAGCTGGTTACATTGCTGCGTGGAAACACATCCAACCCGTCTTCGGAAACACCGCATGTTGGAAAATTGAATGAGCAAAAATAGCAGCCTAGATCCCTACCGTCACCACCACCAAAAGCAGCAAGCATAACCAACCCCGTGTGATCGGCTCCGGCTCGCAACGCAAAATCGGAATCGTCATCAAAGCACTCCTCGACCAAGCCGAAGAACTCGACATCATTAACAAAAACAAAATCCGTTGCACCGATATCCCCCGCCAAGGAAAAGCAGAACGCCGCTACCTCACCATCCGAGGAATCGACCGCCTTTTAGCAGCTGCAATACCCATGAACGAAGTAGCACTCATGCGCAACGTTTTGTTATTCACCGGTCTTCGCCCAAGGGAAGCAAAAGGATTGAAAGTCAAAGACCTCGACCCCATGCGCGGTAGGCTGTCCATCCGTCGTGACGTCGACGATCTCGGAAACCCCGATGAAACAAAAACCAGAAACCACCGCGGCGTCCCCATCGGTGGTGACCTCCTTTTCGATCTCGACGACCAAGCAGAAGGAAAACAACCACATGACTGGCTCCTCACCGATGAAACCGGCCATGTGTGGACATCCACAAAATGGCGCAGGCAGTGGGCAACCATCTGCACTCATGCACACATATCAGGCCTGACAACCTACGAGCTACGACACACAGCAGCATCATTGGCGATTGCAGCCGGTGCTGACGTGAAAACCGTTCAACTTATGCTTGGACACGCAAGTGCTGCCACGACCCTTGACACCTACGCACACTTGTGGGAAACCGGACTAGATTCCGTTCCCGGCGCGATGAGTGCTCATTTGCAGCGTGAGCGTGAGAGGTTAGCGTTGCGTGAGCGTAGGCGTGTTGAGTGTGAGTTACAGGTTATTTAGTTTTTAGATGATTGTTTTGCATGCGATGAGGGTGGCGATTATTCCCATTAGGGTGAGGATGGAACACATCATGATTAGATCGTTCCAATAGCAAACCTTATATAGAGATAGGTGTTGTTCAATGCAGTTTTTGAAGCGTTTGTCTGGGCTCCATTCTGCAGGAAAGTTATTGCCGCTTAGGAATTGGAAGTACGCGATTCTTGGGTGCCACCGGGTCAGTGACGTATAAAACGCGGGTGATTGGAATTTGCTATCTATGTCTTTTCGGCTTGGAGTGGCACTGGGGTGTTCGGGTTTTTCAATTGCCCTTTTTGTGGCGGGGTCGATATCTTTATTTTCTTTAGCGGCTTTTGCTGGGGGCTTGTCGAAATTGCTTTCTTCCGCTGAATCCTGGGGTTTTACATCTGGCACGTTGTATCTGGGTTCTTTTTGAGGCGTTCTGCGCGTTTTTTACTGCTGGTTGCGAGACTCCGAAGTGGATTGCGGTAGCAAATTCGCCTTTTTATCTAGAATTTTTGAGAATTCGCGTGCTGGCATTAGCAATGATCCGGCGAATTCATCAGCATAAAATTCGTGCAGGTCACATTTACCGTTGTTTCGGTAATCAATGAATGAGTATTCGACGTCTTTTCCCAGGTGTTCGCGTTCGACTAGATGGCCTATTTCGTGGGCGAGTGTGAAGCGTTGTCGAACTTCTGGCTCATTTGAGTTGATGTATATTTTTGGGTTTTGTTCATCTTCTTTGACAACGACTCCGGAAATGGTGGGATCGAGGGGCGGAATTCGACTGAGGCTCCAAGGGTTGCAGCTAGCTGTACTAGTCCGGAGACTCCTGAGTTTCCGATTGGGAGTGATCTGAGAATTTCAACTGCGCGCATTCGTGTATCTTCATATAGCAGCATCTCGATCACTCCTCTCTGTCTGTCAATATGATAACCCGTTCATGCATGAATTAAATAGATGTTTTGGGATTGTTCCTCCATGGTTCTTATGTCATTTTTTGCAAAATCTGTTCGCTATTTGTTCGCTTTCTGTTCGCTACGGGACGCAATCACCTGCGACAACATGCAACATGCAGCAGTTGTGAAGCAAAAGGAAAACCCAGCTAGAAACCATATTCTAGCTGGGGTTTTGTGGAGCCGCCTGCGAGAATCGAACTCGCGACCTTTTCATTACGAGTGAAGCGCTCTACCGACTGAGCTAAGGCGGCACGGATAAAACGTATGGGTGTGTTATCCGGCGACAACTATACCGTATGGGTTGCCAAAATATGAAAACCGCAGAGCATGAGCGGGGTGCTGCGCCGGTTAGGTGGCTCCGCAGGCGATTCGGATGCGTCCGAGCATGGCGTCGAAGGCGGCTTCGGGGCGCACGTTGTTCGGGATTTGTTCGCGGCAGATGGTGATGGCGTCGAGGCAGGCAACGAGTCCGGCTAGGGGGACGCGTTGGGCGAGTTCGGCGGATAGGCCGCTGAGGTCGGGGTGGATCAGTCCGACTGTGGCGTGGGTGTGGGTCATGATGGCGTCGCGGTAGATTCCGGAGAGGTCGACGAGTGCCATGTCGAGGTGGTCGCGGACGAAGCGGGTTTTGCGTTTCTTTTGTAGTGCTTCGAGGTCGCGGATGGCGGAGTCGGCTCCGCGGAGGGCTTTGTGTACTCCTTTGCCGCGGGATCCCATGCCGAGGGCGTTGCGGAGTTTGTCGATTTCTTCTTCGTTTTCTTCTTTGAGCTGGGCTTCTGCTTGTTTTGTTATTTGTTTCACTAGGCTGCCGCCGGCGCGGAAGGCTTGGTCGCCGTGGAAGACGAGTTCTGCGATGTTGAGCACTGCGGAGCGTCGCATTTGGGCGTCTTTGTTGGTGGCTAGCCAGCGTGCGCGTCCGATGTGTCCACCGGTTGTGGCTGCTGCTAGGCGTGCTGCGGGTTCGGGGATGGCTCCGTCGCGGGTGAGTACTGCTACGGCTTCGTCGATGGAGGGTTGGGGGACGTAGAGGTGGCGGCTGCGGGAGCGGAGTGTGGGGATGATGTCGGTGGGGTCGGTGGAGGGTGCGCAGAGGATGATGACGGTGTGTGCTGGGGGCTCTTCGACGGTTTTGAGCAGGGCGTTGGCGGATTCGGGGGTGAGGCGGTCGGCGTTGTCGAGGATGACTACTCGCCATTGTCCGACGGTGGGTCGTTTTGCGGCGGGTTCGACGACGTCGTCACGCATCATTTCGACGGGGATGGAAAGTTCTCGTGGGACGATGTGGAGGACGTCGCCGTGGGCGTCGTGAAGCACGGCGCGGCATTGTTCGCAGCGCCCGCAACCGACCATGGTGGGGTCTGTGCATTCGAGGGCGGCGGCGAATGCGACGGCCGCGACGGAGCGCCCTGACCCGGGTGGGCCGGTAAATAGCCATGCGTGTGTCATGGCGCTGCCGATGTCGTGGTTGCGTGCGGCGCGCGCGGCGGTTCGCAATATGGGGGCGATGTGTTCGCTCACGCCCATCTGCGCAAAGATGTCCGACCCAGTTATTTCCGTGCTCATTACTTCAATAGAGTATCGCTTGTAGTAGCCGACCGTTAAAGTAGTGGGCATGACCAAACTATGGCGCGCCTTCAAGTGGCTGTTTAAGACTTCGTGGCCGTTATACGCAACCACGGTATTGGGCTCCAATGTGTTGGGCGCGGTGGGGGTCATGTTGTTCCTGAAGTACTTGGTGCCGCTGCCAGAGTTTGACCAGTTCACCGATGAAGCCAGCTACCTACCTGATCTGGGCATTGGTTATTTGATCCTGGCGGTTATTTTTGGTGGCGCGGTCACCTTTTTGTTGTTTCGTCCGGTGTTGGACTGGCAGCGCCATCCGGATACGCATGATCCAAACATGGTTCGTAATTTGGTGATGCGTATCCCGATCTACCAGGCGGCGTTGTGCAGCGTGGTGTGGGCGCTGGGCATTGTGGTGTTGGCGATTGCCGCTGGGCAGACTTCGCCACGCTTGGCATTGGCCATTGCGGTGGCTTCGACGCTTAGTGGTGCTGTGATCGTGGTGCTCACCTACTTGGAGGCGCAGCGGTTGGTGCGGCCGGTGGCAGCAACGGCGCTGGCTCGTCGTTTTGAGGATTCCACGTTGGAGCCGCCGATTACTTCGCGTCTGCGGCTCACGTGGGCGTTGACTAGCGCGGTGCCGATCATTGGCATTTTGTTGATGGTGATGGGCCACCACTTAGGCATGTTTACAGATAATGTCAGCGACATTATGCCTGCGGTCATTGCGTTGGCTATGTCCGCGCTAATTACCGGATTTTTGGGTACTACCCTTTCGATCATGAGTGTGGTGGATCCGATTTTGGAGCTGCAGGGGGCGATCAATCGGGTGCGTCGCGGGGATTCGGGTGTCCAGGTGGACATTTACGACGGCTCCGAGATCGGTGTGCTTCAGGCCGGCTTCAATGAGATGATGCGTGGTTTGAAGGAGCGCCAGCGTGTGCGCGATATTTTCGGCCGCTATGTGGGTGTAGAGGTTGCCCGGCGCGCTTTAGAGGAGCGCCCGCAACTAGGCGGCGAGGATCGTGAGGTTGCCGTTGTGTTCGTTGACGTGATTGGTTCGACCACGTTCGCCGTCAACCATGATCCAGAAGAGGTTGTGGAGGAGCTCAATCGTTTCTTTGAGCATGTGGTGGAGGTTGTGCACCGCAACAAGGGCATTATTAATAAGTTCCAAGGCGATGCTGCGCTGGCTGTTTTTGGTGCGCCAGTCACGCTTTCCGACGCCACCGGCCACGCCCTCACCGCCGCCCGCGAGCTGCGTCAGGAGCTCATGGGCTTACGCCTTGAGGCCGGTATTGGTGTTGCCTCTGGTCACGTAGTGGCCGGTCACATCGGTGGTCATGATCGCTTTGAGTACACGGTGATCGGTGACGCTGTGAATACTGCGGCGCGTCTGACGGAGATCGCCAAGAACACCCCTGGTCGCGTGCTCACCAACTCTGCTACGTTGCAGCGCGCCAACGAGGCGGAGCAGGCACGGTGGACGATGATGAAGTCCGTGGAGTTGCGTGGTCGTTCTTTGATGACACAGCTTGCACGGCCTATTCGCCCAACGTTGGCGGATCGTTCCTAATTAGTTAGCGGAGGTGTCGCGTGATGTGGCCGAGCATGGTTACTCGTGTTGCCACGTCGGCTTCCGCGGCGGCTTGGATCTTGGCACCGTGGTATTTCTGTGCCCCGCCTGCGGCGCTGAGGCATTCTGCGATGCGGTCATCGTCCATGAGTGATGCTGGCTCGTCGACGTGGTGTGGCAGATGTAGGTCGGCCCATGCAGCGCCGAAGGTGTTTTCTTTGTCGCCGGCACCGGAGAACATCACGCCTTCGAATACGCCCTCAGCGACGAGTGCTTGGATGTGCCGTGCTGGCAGTTGGGTATCGTAGGCTTCCATTGCGGAACGCCCCCAGTTCACGGTGATGCCGATGCCGGTTTCTTTGGCGATGGCGATTTCTTGCTCGATGCTAAGGAAGCGCTTTTCGCCGGTCACGGCCTCGTTGTAGCGGTCGCAGTGCTCGATGATCAGGCGGGGGTCGTCGTTGTCCATGCCCTCGAGTAGTTCGCTAAGTGAGCGGAGGAACTGGTCGCGGTTGGCGGTCACGCTTGGTGCGGAATGGATGTGGATTCCTGCGATTACGCGGTGGCCGGCTGCGTCGTCAAGCGCGCGGGCGCTGTCGATGATGCTGCGGGTGAAGGCGATGGCGGCGTTGCGTCCGTCGTCATCTGGGGAGGCGAGGCCGAAGGTGCCGCCGTCCCAGACGCGCATCATGGTGCCGGGGATCGCGGTGATGATGGAGTCGGTGAATCGTCCTGCGAGTTGGCTGGCGAGCCACGCGGGGTCGTCGTGAATGCTGTCGCGGAATGGAAGTTCAAGGCCGGTGGCTTCAAGATCGGCGTGGAGGCGATCGTAGAAAGTTTCTTGGTCGGCGCGCGTGGCGGGTAGTGCTGCGTAGGCACCGATGACTAGTGGTGTGGTGTTCATGGTTTTCCCCTTGCAAAAGTGCGGTGGCATCGTAACAATTATGAGCGTACTCCAGACGTCAGACGTCTGATCCCAAAGAGTGACCAACACCCTTGAAAGTAACCCCATGACCACCACAACCGGCGCACTCACCATCACTTTCGCCACCACCTGCGACGGGCCACTCGCCCACATCCCCCACCACCTCGACCTCAACATCATCCACGGACGCATCCAAGGCACCACCGCCCACCGCCGCATCGACGCCGAAGACCCCGACGGGCTTGACGACGGCCTCCCGCACCACCTATGCCTCAGCGTGGACACCACCGGAACCCACCTCTTTATCGACGGCTACGAGGCATTTTCCACCACCCAAACCGAATGGTTCGACACCTCAGAACTCACTCTCAACCCCCACGGCGACCTCACCATCATCGATCACCAAATCCTCAACCACGCCCCCACCCCACGGCAAGCGCGCAACCTCGCACCGGCAGCCGAACCCCTCGTCTGGTTCGCCGGCAGCCACCTCAGCACCCGCGACACCCAGCGCATATCGCACCTCACCCACGGCTCCCTGCGGCTACTTATGAAAACCCGCGGCACCGGCCAAGGTGGCGTGGCATTCCAAGCGCACACCATCAATGGCGACCTCACTCTCGAAATCATTGACGGCACCCTCATATTCAGCGTGCGATGCCACGACGAAGACTACGTGCGCATCACCGCGCCGGGGCGCTGGGATGACGGTCAGATTTACGACGTCGTCATCGTATGTGGGCGCGGCGCCACCGACATCTACGTCGACGGCCAGCAACTCATCCACAGCCCAGGGGCCGCCTTCTTTAATGACCTGTCAGGCGAGCTCTCCGTCCATATTGGTACTGCCGCCAGCGGTGTGCGCCTTTTCGGCGAGGTGCAATCGGGCATGATCTACCCCCACGTGTTCAACCATCACCAAGTCCAGCGCCTCGCCACTGTCGAACCGATAGCCACCCAAGCGCTATTCGACTGCCTCCTCGACGGGGCACAAAGCTACCGCATTCCCTCGCTGATAACCACGGATTCCGGTGTCATTATCGCCGGCGCCGACAAGCGCGTAAGTATTGCTAACGACGCCCCCAACGACATCGACTTCGTACTACGCCGAAGCGTGGATGGCGGCCGCACATGGCAACCGCCACGCACAATCCTGCAGCTCCCCGACACCGCCTGCGTTACCGACTCCGTCCTGCTCCAAGACCACACTACCGGCCGTATTTTCGCCTTTCTTGACCAATTCCCCGCAGGGATCGGCCAACCCAACGCCGCCTTCGGCACCGGCTTCGACGCAGACGGCAACCGCATTGGACACTTTGCCGACGGCAGCACCTGCACCATGCCACGTGAGGTGGATCAGCTGGAGGCGTCGTTTTTCAGCGATCCCCACACCGCACCCCCAGGCATCGTTTTCCAACACCCCAGCTGCCACTTATGGATGCTCACCAGCGACGACGACGGCCTCACTTGGAGCACCCCACGCGATCTGACCCCAGATGTCAAAGAAGAATGGATGCGCTTTTGTGGCACCTCGCCAGGAAACGGCATCCAGCTACAACGCGACACCCATGCGGGTCGACTCCTTATCCCGATGTACTACACCAAAGGCGACCAGTTCTTCGCCGCCGCACTCTACAGCGACGACCACGGCGACACTTGGCATCGCGGCGAATCCCCCGACCTCGAGATGTATGAATCCACGCTGGTAGAGGCAAGCGACGGCAGCGTGCTGCTCTGGGCACGCAACCAGCACCCCTCCGGTGCGGTGGCTCATGCACGCAGCACCGACGGCGGCCACTCGTGGTCACAGGTCACGTTCAACCCGAACGTTCCAGAGATCTTCTCCCAGCCCAACGCACTGCGCGTGACCAACCCCGATGGCATCATCTTTGCCAACGCCTCCCAATTGTTGCCGTTTCGTGGGCGCGGTGTGCTCCGCATGTCTACTAACGACGGCGCCTCTTGGCAGCACAATCGCGTGTTTAATCCTCGACACTACGTGTATCAGTGCATGACCCAGCTTCCCGACGGTTCCATCGGTCTATTGTGGGAACGCGAAATGCAGGGACTGTTTTTCAGCATCATTCCCATGACATGGATCATGCAAGGCTATGCCCTTTAAAAAGGTCACAATTTTCTTTTCAAATATTCTGCACATACGCTAATAAAGTTCATTGCTTTTCCTCGTTCCGAGAGAGGATCCTCGTCGTGTCTCAACCCGACATTCACAAACCTAAGGTGAGCTCGCCTGTGCGCGAACTCACCTTGCGTGCCATCATCATCGGTGGCCTGATCACACTGGTCTTCACCGCAGCAAACGTGTACTTGGGCCTCAAAGTAGGTATCACCTTTGCCACGTCTATCCCTGCTGCCGTGATCTCCATGGCAATCCTGCGTAAATTCGCTGGTCACACGATTCAAGAAAACAACATCGTGCAGACCATCGCCTCTGCCGCAGGAACGCTGTCCGCGATTATCTTCGTCCTACCGGGTCTTATCATGGTCGGCTGGTGGACCGGCTTCCCATACTGGACCACCGCATTCGTCTGCGCCCTCGGCGGCATCCTCGGCGTGATGTACTCCATCCCGCTGCGCCGCGCCCTTGTCACCGGCTCCGACCTGCCTTACCCCGAAGGCGTGGCCGCAGCTGAGGTGCTCAAGGTGGGCGACGACGCCTCCCAGGTCACTGACCACGAAGAAAACAAGCGCGGCCTCGCCGTGATCATTGTGGGTGCTCTTACCTCTGCCGGATACTCCCTCCTAGCCGCCATGAAGGCTGTCACCGCGGAAATCATCGGCACCTTCAAACTCGGTGCTGGTGGCACAATCTTCGGCTCCAGCCTGTCGCTAGCACTGATCGGTGTGGGCCACCTCGTTGGCCCTACCGTTGCGATCTCCATGATCGTTGGTCTGATCATTTCCTACGGCGTGTTGCTTCCTTACTTCTCTGCAGCTGACATCGCAGCCGGCGGCGAACTCGCTGAAGTCGTGAGCACCACCTTCGTCCAAGAGGTTCGCTTCGTGGGCGCTGGCACCATGGCCGTTGCCGCTATCTGGACCTTGATCAAGATCATCGCCCCGATTGCAAAGGGCATCAAGGATTCCCTCGCATCCTCGCGTGCCCGTGCCGCAGGTAACAACGTTGACATCACCGAACGCGACATCCCATTCACCGTCGTGTTGGGAACGATCTTGGCTTCCATGCTGCCTATCGGCGCACTGCTCTACCTGTTCGTTCACGCCACCGAGATCTCTCACCACACCAGCACGCTGATCATCTTGAGCATCGTGTTCGTCCTCGCCATCGGCCTGATCATCGCCGCAGTGTGCGGCTACATGGCCGGCCTGATTGGTGCATCCAACTCCCCAATTTCAGGCGTGGGCATCATCGTGGTGCTGGCCTCCGCACTGCTAATCAAGTTCGTCACCGGCAACGAGTCGCAGTCCAACGCCCCAGCACTAGTGGCCTACACCCTGTTCACCTCCGCTGTGGTCTTCGGTATTGCCACCATTTCTAACGACAACCTCCAGGACCTCAAGACCGGCCAGTTGGTTTCCGCAACCCCATGGAAACAGCAGGTCGCTTTGATCATCGGTGTGCTGTTCGGCTCGATCATCATCCCTCCTGTACTGCAGCTCATGCTGAACGGCTTCGGCTTTGTCGGTGCCCCAGGCGCTGGCGAAAACGCACTGGCTGCCCCACAGGCCGCACTGCTGTCCTCTGTTGCCAACGGCATCTTTGGCAACTCCCTCGACTGGAGCCGCATCGGCTTGGGCGCCATCATCGGTGTCTGCGTGATCATCTTGGATGAGGTCCTGCGCCGCACCAAGGGCTGGTCACTGCCACCACTGTCCGTGGGCATGGGCATCTACCTGCCAATCGCACTGACGCTGATCATCCCCATCGGCGCATTCATCGGCCTGTTCTACGACAAGTGGGCAGCACGCCAAGCTAACCCAGAGGCCTCCAAGCGCATGGGTATCCTGCTTGCTACCGGTGCCATTGTTGGTGAATCCCTCTTCGGTGTCTTTAACGCCGCTATCGTTGGCGGATCCGGCAAGGACGAACCACTAGCACTGTTCGATTTCGGTGCTGCCACCCAGTGGATCGGCCTCGTTGTCTTCGCGATCATGGTCACTGTTTTGTACAAGTGGCTGCGCACGAAGTCCACTGAAGCTGCCTAAGCAGCCCAGCTAGTACAAGGGAGATCGGCCTCGTTGATTTGAGGCGGATCTCCCTTAGATGTCTTGGACCCATATTAAAGATAGAGGTGGGCTTTACACCCTGGGGAATGTATGGCGCTGTCGTCGTCGCCGGCGATCACCAGCGAGGTGCGAGCGTCGGCATGCTCCGGACGCGCAAGCTCGCCCAAGTGGCGGAAATTAATGTTGCTAAAAGCCTTCACTACCTTCGCCTCTGGCACCCGATCCTGCAGAATCGGCGAGGTCGTGATTTCCCTACTATCGAGCTGCTTCTTCTGCGGTGGCGGCCCGCGCGTTCGGCACCTCCTCTGTCACCTCCTCGAACTCAAGACTTCGAAAACCCATGGTCGCCAAAATCCCGTCGCACCGCTCTTCCTTGGTTTTTTGTGTTCTTGAGTTCGAGGTCGCGGGATCGCGGGATCGTGGCCCCAAAAATCCAACTAGAGCACAATGGGTTCCCATGAACCGATTGACTGCAGCTTGTGGCTTAGCGTTTGTCCTTATCCTCGGCGTGGTGGGGAGTGGTTTTACTTACGACGCCCACATCACCGCAGCTTTCAATGCTCACAAGGAAGGTGCGGTGGGCTCGGTGGTGGGGTTCCTCTATGCGGGGCTCCAGCCGCGTTTTTCGTTGTTCACCACTGTGTTTATTGCCGCGTTGGTTGCTGCAGTGCGCCGCAAAGTGTGGCTGGGTGTGTGTTATGCGCTAACAGTGGCGCTTACTTGGGCGCCGGTGGTTGTGATGAAGGTGGTGTTCCAGCGTCCGCGGCCGGATCATGCGTTGTTGCGTTTCCCGCCGGAGGTTACGCCTGCTGATTGGTCGTATCCCAGTGGTCATACGGCGTTTGTGACTGCCTCGGTGATCACGTTGTATCTGATTGCGAAAACGGCGCAACACCAGCTGTGGCGTAGTGTTGCCGCTGCTGGTGTTGTCTTTGGGATTGTTGCCGTTGCAGCCGTGGTGATGACCCAGGGCGTGCATTACCCCACTGATGTTCTGGGTTCAGTGGTGTGGGCGGGGTGCGTAGCCCCTGCTATTTCGCTATTTCTTCTTGCGAGCACCCGCTTTGGCCACGCGCTTGGTGGTCTTTTTCGAGGCTTTTTTCGTCGCTTTCTTCGATGAGCCACCGTCGGCAGCTTCTTTGGCGCGACGCTCGGAGAGGAGCTCATTGGCGCGCGCTTCGGTGAGCTGCGTGGGGTCGTCGCCACGGCGTAGCGACGCATTGGTGGTGCCGTCGGTGACGTAGGGGCCGAAGCGGCCGTCGCGAACCGACATGGGCTTGCCGGAGACGTCGTTGTCACCGAGTTGCTTGATTACCGATTGTGAGGTGGCTCCGCGACCGCGACGCTTGGGCTCCGCGTAGATGCGGCGTGCTTCGTCGAGGGTGATGCTGAAGATCTGGTCCTCGCTCGCAAGGGTACGCGAGTCGCTGCCCTTCTTCAGGTATGGGCCGTAGCGCCCATTCTGGGCGGTGATCACTTCGTTGTCGCTGGGGTCAACGCCAACTTCGCGTGGTAGGGCCAGCAGCTGGAGTGCTTCGTCGAGGGTGACGGAAGAGGGCTCCATTGTCTTGAACAACGAGGCGGTACCTGGTTTGAGGGTTTCCTCGATGATCTGAGCGATGCGCTTTTCTTTTTGCGCTGCTGCGGTCTTGGTGCCCCAGTTCTTTGCGCGCTTGCCCTCGGCGGCACGCTGGAGGTCTTCTGCCTCACGTTCAGCGGCGACGATCTCTTCGGCTTTGGCTTCTACCTCTGTGCGCTCGTCGTCATTGACTAGCTCGGTGACGTAGGGCCCAAAGCGGCCTTCCTTAGCCACGATCATGCGGTTGTTCTTGGGGTTACGGCCCAGCTCACGGCCGGACTGTGGGGTGGCAAAGAGCTTTTCTGCCAGTTCGAGGGTGAGCTCGTCTGGGGTGGTCGAATCCGAGAGGTTAGCGCGCTGGTACTCTGGCTCGCCATCTTCGCTCACGCCGACCTGTCGTTCGAGGTATGGACCGTAGCGGCCAACACGTACGTTGACGTCGCGGCCTTCTTGGTCTTTAAACAGTGGCAGCGAGTTGACGAGGCGGGCGTCGATTTGTTCGAGGTTATCGCCGACCAAGGCTTTGAGTCCACCGTGGCGGGCAATTGACTCTGCTTTGGCGTCGGAGGCTTCAGCATCACCGAAGTAGAAGCCGGTAAGCCAGTGGGCACCGTTTTCGTGGCCGGCTGCGATCTCGTCGAGTTCGTCTTCCATGGAGGAGGTGAAGTCGTAGTCGACGAGGGCTGCGAAGCTCTTTTCCAGCAGTCCGATCACGGCGAATGCTACCCAGCTTGGTACCAGGGCGTTGCCTCGGGAGTACACGTAGCCGCGGTCTTGGATGGTCTTGATGATCGACGCATACGTTGATGGGCGACCAATGCCGAGGTCTTCCATCTTCTTGACCAGGCTGGCTTCGGTGTAGCGCGCTGGTGGGTTGGTGGAGTGTCCGTCGGCTTCGAGGTTCTTGGTTTCTACGCCGTCGCCTTCAGCTAGGCGCGGCAGGTGGCTCTCGGCGTTGTCGGCGACGTTGCGGCCGTCGGCAAGCGTGCTGACTTCCACGTAGGCGCGCAAGAAACCGGGGAAGGTGATGGTGCGGCCGGTTGCGGAGAATTCGGCGTTGTTGCCGGTGATGGTCACCTTCATGGAGGTGCCCTTAGCGTCCGCCATCTGGGAGGCCACGGTGCGCTGCCAGATCAGCTCGTAGAGTTTGAATTCCTCCGCGTCGAGTTGGCCGTGGAGGTCGCCTGGGGTGGCAAATCGCTCACCTGCGGGACGGATCGCCTCGTGGGCTTCTTGGGAGTTTTTCACTTTGCGGTCGTAGCGCCGTGGTGCGTCTGCCACGTAGTCGGCACCGTACAGGGAAATTGCCTGTTCACGGGCGGCTTTGAGGCCTTGTTCCGACAAGGTGGTGGAGTCGGTACGCATGTAGGTGATGTGGCCGTTTTCGTACAGGCGCTGCGCGATACGCATGGTGCGTTCGGAGGTGTAGTGCAGCTTGCGGCCGGCCTCTTGTTGCAGGGTTGAGGTCATAAAGGGCGCGTAGGGGCGGCGTGTATAAGGCTTTTCTTCTACCTTGGTCACGCTCATTGCAACGCCGGTTAGCTCTTCGACGAGGGCCTCAGCGCGTTGCTTGTCGACGACCACCGCGTCGCCTTTGAGCTCGCCACGGTCGTTGAAGTCACGGCCGGTAGCCACGCGCTTGCCGTCTAAAGCCGTCAAACGGCCGGTAAAGGAGGTTGGGTTGCTATCTTGTGCAGGCTTGCCGGTATCGAATTCCGCCTCCACATCCCAGTAATCAGCGGAGATAAACGCCATGCGCTCGCGCTCGCGCTCTACGATCACGCGGGTGGCCACGGACTGCACGCGTCCGGCGGACAGCCGTGGCATGACCTTCTTCCACAGCACTGGGGATACCTCGTAGCCGTAGAGGCGGTCGAGGATACGGCGTGTTTCTTGGGCATCTACGAGGTTATCGTCGAGCTCGCGGGTGTTTTGCGCAGCGGCAAGAATCGCAGGCTTAGTAATCTCGTTAAACACCATGCGCTTGACCGGCACCTTGGGCTTGAGTACTTCAAGCAGATGCCAAGCGATGGCTTCACCCTCGCGGTCGGGGTCTGTGGCTAGGAAGAGCTCGTCGACAAGCTTGAGCTTGGCTTTAAGATCGGCCACCTTCTTCTTTTTATCTGGGCTGACCACGTACAACGGCTCAAAGCCTTTGTCGGTGTTCACGCCTAAGCGCGCCCATGGCTCCTTTTTGTACTTAGCGGGAACGTCCGCAGCACCCCGCGGCAGGTCACGGATATGACCGACCGATGCCTCGACGATGTAGTCATCGCCAAGATACGGTGCGATCTTTTTGGCCTTCGTCGCAGACTCGACGATGACCAGACGCTTGTTCCCAGTCTTAGCAGCCATAAAAGAAGAAACCCTCAATTCACTAAAAACGCATAAGGCAGTTGGCTCCTTATAGTACGGGTCTACTACGCACATTTGTCCAACTCGGGTACTCAAGTGGGGGAAGCATGCCATGTTTTAGTACGTACACTGTCCAATTATGAACTCCACCATCACCCCAACGTTGAATCTGAAAGCCCAGCATGCCGAACGACGCGTCGTAGTCACGGGAGCATCAGGCTATGTCGGTGCTCGGTTAGTAGTCGAATTACTCAGTGCTGGCTTTCATGTGCGTGCTACTTCACGCAGTCTCTCAAGCTTGAAGCGCTTTCCTTGGTATGACCAAGTAGAAGCCGTTGAAGCAGACTTAAGCATATCTGAAGACGTCAATCGGCTCTTTGAGGACGTAGATACTGTTTTCTATCTCGTCCATTCCATGAGCGGTACTCAAAACTTTGAGGAATTGGAATCAAAGATCGCATCCAAAGTAGCCCAAGCTGCTCACAGCAACGGGGTACGTCAAATTATCTACCTTTCTGGCCTACATCCTCGAACAGAGCTCGACAAATTATCCCCACACATGCGTTCACGGGAAAACGTTGCTCGCATCTTGGGCTCCACTGCTGTACCTGCAATCACGTTCCGTGCCGCTACATTGATTGGCTCAGGTTCTGCTTCATTTGAAATGATCCGCCACCTCACCGAACGCCTCCCCATCATGGTGGCACCACAATGGATCAACAATAAAATTGAGCCTATTAGTATCCGCGACACCCTCTATTACCTCGTCAAAGCTGCTGATCTACCTAAACCAATCAATGAAGAATTCGATATCGGAGGCGGGCATACTTACACGTTTGCGGACCTTCTGCGACTATATGGGAAGATCCGCGGCTTACGCCGCACCATTGTGTCCCTACCAATCTCCCTCCCCTTCGACACCCTTTCCGGACTCTGGATTGCAGCTATAACTCCAGCTCCGTTGAGCCTTGCACAACCGCTTGCACAATCCATGCAGGAAGATGCCATATGCACCAACCGTTCAATCCGCGACTATATCCCTGATCCACCGAGTGGGCTCACCGACTACCCCACTTCAGTGCGCCGCGCACTCCAACAAGAAAGCATGGGGGTGCTGTCTAGTTGGGACAGCAGCTGGAAAAATCTTTCTTCCACAGATCATCTTCCTTCTGATCCGGAATGGACAGGGCGTACCGTTTATAGCGACGTTCAGGAACAGAGTTTTCGTTCAGAACCAGCTAAAGTGTGGCGAGTAATTGAGGGCATCGGCGGACACCATGGTTGGTATTCCACACCGCTGCTCTGGTTTGTACGTGGTGTTATTGATAAAGCTATCGGCGGACCCGGCTTAGGAGGGCGCCGCGACCCCAACCGACTACGAGTTGGCGACCGCGTAGATTTTTGGCGAGTCGAGGAAGTCATCCCTGAAAAACAACTCACTCTCCGTGCAGAAATGAGAGCATCTGGGCAAGCTTGGCTACAGTTCACCATAAACGGCAATAAACTTCGACAGCGGGCGGTTTATTTCCCCAAAGGACTGCTTGGCAGAGTGTACTGGCTAGCGCTTATTCCTTTCCATGCCGTGATATTTCCCACCATGTTGCGCAACATTATTCAGGCTGGTGATAACTAGACGCTTGTCGACGCCCCACGCTGTCCGTAGCCACCGCAGCCACAACCCCTAGGGCCACCAAGCACAACATCGGACCAATGGCCATCCACGGGGCACGTTCAAGGTAGTGAGTGGATTCTTCCAAGATCACTCCCCAATCGGGGCTGCCAACGCTTGCTCCGACACCGAGGTAGCCCAACGCGGCTAGGGAGATCGCGTTGTGGGCAATGCGCACCACAGCGTGCCGGATAACGGCGGGGGTGGTCCATGGCAGCACATGGTGGCGCAGCAGGTGCCACCGGCTTGCACCCATGGTTGCTGCGTAGCGGTAGTGTCCACTAGCGCGGGCTTCTTGAACAACCGCTGCGCAGTGGGAGGCCAGCGGGATCCACCCCACCATCAAAACGGCGATCGCAGCTGTGGTGGTAGAAGGACCTAGGGCACCGGCAAGAATGAGGCCGAGGAGGACCGCTGGGAAAGCATTGAGGGCGTCGCCGATGTGGAGCACCCAGCTGCCTAAATGTCCTGCGATCAGGCCGATGAGGGCACAAAGCGCGGTTACGAGGACAGCCACGCCGATGGAGTACGTGAAGCCGTCGGCAAGCCGTGCCCAGATGTCACGGCCTAGCTGGTCGGCACCCAAGGGGTGCGCTGCCGAATAGCTGGCAAAGCGGTCATCGGTGTTGATCGCTGCGCTGCGGATCATGCCTGCGGCAACAGCAACCAGTGGGATCGCCGCAATAATGAGGCTCACGCGGTCAAACACCACGCTGGTGGCCGTCGTGCCGGTGCTCAGCGACACGCCCGCCACATCGCCTTCGAGGCGACGCAGAATGATTCGGCGCAGCGTATTTGCCACAATTCCGCTTAACGCGCCCACCACAAGCACCACAAATACTGCCGCCTGCAGCACTGGCAGATCCGCATTCAAGGCAGAATTGACAACAGTGCGCCCGAATCCTGGGATGTTAAAGGTCACTTCTACTGCCGCAGTGCTGGCAAGGGTGCCAGCAAAAAAGAGTGTGAGCAGTGGAATCGTGGGGACAAAACTACGCCACAGCAGTGCGCGGGTGATCCGACTGTGCGCAACGCCATTGATACGCCATGCCTCTACCCACGGTTTTTGGGAGGCAGAATCTGCGGTGATGAGCAGCACTCTGCCGTACACGCCACCGGCGCATACTCCCAATGCTAGGGAGGGCAGCACCATGTGTGCGGGCGAGGACCACCCGCCCACTGGCAGGATGTGCAGCACTAGGGCACACAGCCACAACAAGATCACGGCCACCACAAAGTCAGGAAGCGCTGCTAGGGCTGCTAAAAGCTGGGGGGCTGCTACTCCCCCACGTCGTCCGCGGGCAGCGGCTGCGATTCGGGGCATCACGATGAGCAACGCCACGATCAGACACAAAACAGTGGAGACAAAGGTCAGCGTGGCGGTGATCCCTAAGCCGTGTGTGGCTTGGGACCATGCACCTTGTGCGGGGTTGACCCAGGAGGTGCCAAAGTCACCGCGGGCGACTCCCGCAAACCAGCGGGATACTGATTCCCACGGGGTGTGTGGGAGATCAAATTGCTCACGGATGGCCTGAAGAAGTTCAGGAGTCGCCTCGCGTTCGCGCTCACGGGCTCGAAGAACAGCGAAAGCGGGTTCGCGGCCGGTAAACCAAGGCAATAGTGCGGTGGCTACCAAAGCGAGCGCATAGGTTGCCACAGCGATAACAACCGTGGCGAGGGTGCGAGGCGATCTCATAGTCATTTACTTCTTAGCGGTCTTCTTGGTCTTTTCGGTGATCAGGGAGCGTTCCATTGGGTCGGCAGCAATGCCTTCCACGTCCTTGGACACCACAAGCAGCTGCTCGTGTGCGAGTGGCACTACGGAGCCGGTGGCTACCACGTCTGCGCCAATTGCTGCGGCATCCTTGTGCCGCGTATCGAGGTCCTTCTCGCTCTTGGCTGCGGCAATCTTCTTGTCGATCTCTGGGTCGCACAGGCGCGACAGGTTGTAGCTGCCGTCACAGGTGAAGTCGGTATCTAGGAAGGCAACGGGGTCGCCAGCACCGATCATGTAGCTGCGGGAACCGATCACGGCGTCGAAGGAGCCGTCGAGAAGCCGGTTTTCTAGGGAGGCGTAATCGGCGACCGTGATGTCGACGTTAAAGCCCAAGGCGCGCAGCTGGTCAGCGATGAGGTTCGCGGTTTCCGGCAGCTCAGCGCGGGAGTCCCAGGTGGCAAGGCGAACGGTCTTGCCCTTGCCGATGGTGGCGTCAGCAGGTGCGCCGGCCAGCGGTTTTGCCTTCTGAGCCCACTGCGCATCAAGGTTAAACAGGGAGCCCTCGGTCTTGTTGGCCTTGCCCTCGTAGATCTTGTCCACGATCGCATCTGTCTTGATAGCCCCAGCAACTGCGGTACGCAGCTTGGCATCCGCGAACACGCCCTTTTCGGCGTTGAGGTGCAGCAATGTCGCGCGTGGCAGGTGAACATCGGTGACGTGGGCGTCGGAAAGCTCAGGTAGCGCAACCACTGGCACGCCCTTGATCACGTCGAAGTCCCCGGCGCGGAAGGCGTTGGCGCGGGCGGCGCCGTCTTCGATGAAGGACACCTTCAGTGCGCTGGTTTCTGGGGTGCCGTTCCAGTAGTCGGCAAATGCCTCGGCGCTAACAGAACCATCGGATTCCTTCTTCACTAGCTTGAAGGGGCCGGTGCCGTGGTTAAACGGGTCTGGGTTTTCACCAGCGTAGGCGTCCTTGGACAAGATGGCGGCACCTGGGTCGGTGAAGCGCTGCACGAGGATCGGGTCGGCTTCTGGTGCGGTGATGGTCACCTCGGACTCGCCGGTGGCTTCGACCTTCAGGTCGGCTTTGCCCAAGCCTTTGGGGCGAGTTGCGGCAGAAAGCGCATGGTCGAGGGCGTTTTTTACTACCTCGCCGGTGAGTTTGGAGCCGTCGTGGAAGCTAACGTCCTTGCGCAGGGTCAGTACTGCGGTGCGGTCGTCTTTCATTTCCCATTTCTCGGCAAGAACGGGTTTGGGTTTGCCATCCTCGTCTAGGGTGACAAGGGTTTCCACGGCCCCCATGCGCAGGTTGAGCACTGCGTCGTCGGAGTATGGCGAGAAGTCTGCGACGGGCTTGAACTGTAGTGCCACGCGCAGGGCGTCGTCGTTAGCCTGCCCAGCGTCGGTGAAGCAGCCGCTCAAGGTGGTAGCAACGGCGAGGGTTGCTACTGCGAGGCCGAGTTTTTTCTTCATTGTGTGATGTCTACTTTCTGTTTTTCTTTCAGTTGTGCCAGTCCCACTGCGGAGACGGCGAGTACTGCAACCATGATGAGCCACGGGATGGCGGCCATCGGTTGTGTGGTTTCGGCGTGGTCGAGTGTTGCTCCTACGGTGAGTGATCCGAGTAGCACCGCCAGCCCGCCGAAGCTGTTGAGGAATCCGTAATAGGACCCAAGATTGTTGTTTCCTGCGAGGTCGCCGACGAGGTCGCGTGCGATCGGCACGGCGATCATGATGCCTGTATGCAGCAAAATCATCATGGCGGCTGCCGGCACATAGGCGATCCACCCCTCCAACTCGAGGCTTATCGACGCCACCGCGACCACCGCAAAGCTCAAAGCCATAAGGCCGAACCCACCCCCAAGAGCCACCGTCGCTGCTTGGCGTTCCGCCCAGCGCGTCACCCGAGATTGCAAGGCGATCACGAACACTGCCGAGACGGCAAAGAACCATCCCAGTGCCTCGTCGGAACCAGTCGCCCTTCGCAGTTCCACCGGAAGTGAGAGGTATTGCTGGTTGTAGGCCAGCAAATAGGTGGAATACAGCAGTGCGAAGACGACGAACTTCTTGTTGCGGATCACCTCACCCCATACCGCCACCATGCTGGGGGCGTGTGTGCGTTGTTGTTGCGCTGAGGCCGTCCATGTGCGGCGCAGCGCGAGATGTATGACAAAGATGCTGCCAAAGATGGCTGCGCCTGCGATAGAAACGGTGGCAAATCCTAGGGGGATAAGCACTGCGCCGATCACGGGACCGGTCAGTGTTCCTATGCGGGAGTAGGCTGCGTCGAGGGCAAAAAGGCGTGCGCGGGTTATCACACCGAGTTTTTCTAGGCGGTGGCCTTCGGCGGCAAAGATGGATTCCACGGCCGGCGAGAACAGTGCTGCGGCAAAACCGATGAGAACCACGCCGAGAGTCATCAATGTGACGGTTTCGGCCATGCCGACGGTAAGAAACCCGATCACTCGGATGGCTACGCCGATCAGCAGGATGGGGCCTGCGCCAAATTTGTCTGCTAACCCACCACCGAAGAAGAACAGTCCCTGTTGGCTAAAGGTGCGAATTCCTAGCACTAGTCCCACTATGGCGCCCGAGGCACCTAGGTTTTCGGATAGTTGCACGGCCAAGAATGGCACGACGAGGTAAAACCCAATGCTAAATAGCATTTGGGTGACCAGCAGTAACGTGATGTGGAGGGGTAGTTTGGCACGCGTCACTGGGCGAGCTCCTTTGCTGCCGCCAAAAATGCGGCCACTTCGGGGTCAGTGGTGTCTACGTTGTCGGCTGGGCCGTGGTAGCGCACGGTGCCGTCCATCATGATGAGAAGGTCATCGCAGGTGGCCCGCAGTGCGGTGACGTTGTGCGAGACGAAAATTACTGTCGACGACGACCCCAACAGCAGATCCTGCAATAGGCGTGCGGTGTCGTGGTCGAGGGCCGAGAATGCCTCGTCTGCGATCACGAGTTCGGGCTCTCCTAGCAAAGCCCGTGCGATAGCCACCCGCTGCCGCTGCCCACCAGAAAGCTGCCGAGGTGTGCGCTGCGCGATTTCTGGTTCTAGCCCCAGCGCAGTGAGTATGACGGGAATACTTTCTTGTAACCGCTGCAGCTCACGGGCCTTATCGGCGTGGCCACGCAACCGGATCACTTGGGGTTCGATAATGCATTCGGCCACCGTCATGCGCGGGCACAGTGATGAGCCTGGGTCTTGTGGAATGTAGCCGACTACGTTGGCGTGGATATCCACTGATCCGGAATCTGGGCTGAGCATGCCCGTGATAAGGGAAATCAGGGTGGTTTTACCAGCCCCAGAAGGGCCGATCACACCGAGTTTGTCACCCGTGCGCACACTAAAACTCAGGTTTGTCACGCGTCCTGCCACACTGGCACCGTGAAACTCGACGAGTGCAGATGTGCTCATAGTTGGGTCACCTTCCCCTCGGCAACGTGGAAGCGTCGGCTGCCTAGGCGGCGCGCCACCCCCATCGAGTGTGTTGAGATCGCCACGGCACCACCTGTGGCACTCTGAAAAGCTCGTAGTGCGTCAACCACCGCCAGCGTTGCTACGGGATCCAGTGCGGAGGTGGGTTCGTCGGCAAGCAAAAGCTTAGGGTTAGAGGCAATCGCCCCTGCAATAGCCACGCGCTGCCGCTGCCCACCCGAAAGCTCCAGTGGATAACGACGTGCCAGTTCAGGGGTGATTCCGCAGTCCGCTAGCGCTTGCCGAGCCGCGTGTGGATCCCCTGCCATCAATCGCACCTGTTTTTCACAACGCACCAGCGGATTAAGCGACCCCAAGGAATCCTGCATAATCAACGCTGCTCGCTGCGCACGCTGAATGCTTCCGCGCACAGTAATGCCCGCTGTGTGCGCACCGCATAACGCTCGTAGCAGCATGGTTTTTCCAGAGCCGCTACGGCCGGTGATCGCAATGGTGTCGCCACGAAAGATGTCGAGCTCGTCGACGTGGACAAGACGGACGCCGCCATCCGTTTCGATGGTCACGTCCCGCATACTCACTATCGGGGCTTCCATGGTGTTCTCCTAGGGGGGCGCTCTTTTCTATTGAATATGATTCGTTTTTCAACAGGCAGTGAAGGATAAGCTTAGCGCACACTATGTTCTTTCCCCTAGATATGACAAAAAGGTCTTAACCTCCAATCAATGTTGGACGTTAAGACCTCTTGTAGCTAGCGGGAACGAGCTAATTAGATAGCGCGAACCTGCTGTGCCTGAGGACCCTTGGCACCCTCGCCGACCTCGAACTCAACCTTCTGGTTCTCTTCGAGGGTACGGAAGCCGTTGCCCTGGATCTCGGAGTAGTGGACGAAGACGTCAGCGGAGCCGTCCTCCGGAGCGATGAAGCCGAAACCTTTTTCAGCGTTGAACCACTTCACAGTTCCCTGTGCCATAACAAAAACCTAACTTCTAGAACTATCGGTGAATACCGAATTGCAGTGGGAGCCGTTCATCCTCACACTTCGGAAACACGACGAGGCTTCTTAATAGCAAAAAGACCCGCAGATCACCTTCGTAAAAATGCCTCTTAGCGCTGGGGTTCGCCCCGTTGCCAAGATCGGCGACCAGACCCAAGTGTGTCACGTTTTCCCAAACAAAAACAGGGATTTTTCTCAACTGGTAGATTGTTGCAGGTCAGCATGGACGAGGCAAAGGTCACACATGAGCAGTAGTAGCCCCTTTATGGGGTATCAATTGGGCGAAGAACTCGCCGAATCCGTGGCACAGCGTTACCCCAATTCCACGTGCACGCACATCGAAAACATCCCGCCGCGTAGCGCCCGCTACCTGCCATGGCCTGCATGGACAGCACCTGAGCTACAACAGGAGTTGGAACGTCGCGGCATCGCGCAGCTGTACTCCCACCAAGCCCAAGCAGCCGATCTAGCGTGGACTGGCACCAATGTTGTCGTTGCCACTGGTACATCGTCGGGAAAATCATTGAGCTACCTGCTGCCGATCCTCTCGGCCATGAGCCAAGATCCGCAGGCCTGCGCGCTGTATCTCACCCCCACCAAAGCGTTAGGTTCTGACCAGCTTGCCCACGTGATGTCGCTTGTGGGAAGCACGGATACCCTCGCAGGGGTTCACCCCGCGCCTTACGACGGCGACACTCCCGCCGATGCCCGCGCCGGCATCCGCGAACAATCCCGTTTCGTATTTTCCAACCCCGACATGTTGCACGCTGGCATTTTGCCGAATCATCAGCGATGGGCCAGATTCTTCCGACACCTTCGCTTCATCGTGATCGATGAGTGTCACTCTTACCGTGGCGTTTTCGGCGCTGGTGTAGCTCTGGTCATCCGCCGACTTCTGCGCCTCGCCGCGCGCTACGGCAGTACTCCCACAGTCATGCTGGCATCAGCGACCAGCAACGATCCCGCGGCCCATGCCAGCACGCTCATTGGTCAACCCGTCGTTGCCGTCACCGAGGACGGTGCCCCCACGGGGGCGCGCACTGTCATGCTGTGGGAGCCGGGGTTTGTCGATGGTGCAGAGGGAGAAAACGGCGCTCCGATTCGTCGTGCCGCGTCCACGGAGTCGGCGGGCATCATGGCCACGCTCATCGCTGCAGGTGCGCGCACGTTGACCTTCGTGCGCTCGCGCAGGCAGGCTGAGGTGGTGGCACTGCGCTGCGCCGAAGAGCTTGCCTATCATGGCCGCCACGACTTTGCTTCGCGAGTCGCAGCGTATCGCGCAGGCTACCTCGCCGAGGATCGTAGGGCTCTTGAACGCAAGCTTGACGACGGCACCCTGCTGGGCGTGGCCAGTACTAATGCTCTGGAGCTTGGCATTGACATTGGTGGCCTCGACGCCGTGGTGACCGCCGGCTACCCAGGCACTGTGGCTAGTTTTTGGCAGCAGGCAGGTCGCGCCGGCAGACGTGGCCAAGGCTCGCTGGTCACCTTGGTTGCCCGCGATGACCCCATGGACACTTATCTTGTTCACCACCCCGAGGCTTTGTTGGGTCGACCGATGGAAAAGATCGTGTTCGACCCCCACAATCCGCATATTTTAAGTGGTCATCTGTATTGCGCTGCGGCAGAATCCCCGCTCACAGAAGCCGAGATCGACGCATTAAACGCCCGTGAGGTAGCCCAGCAGTTAGCCAACGACGGCTATCTGCGCCACCGCCCCACCGGATGGTTTGCGGTAGAACAACCAGGCCAGCCCCCTGCACATTCCTTGGTTAGCCTGCGCGGCAGCGGCCACCATGTTGCCATCGTGGATCGTAGCGATGGCCGCCTCCTGGGCACCATTGACAGTGCACGTGCGGCCTCCCAAGTCCATCCCGGCGCGGTATATCTGCATCAAGGCGAGACTTTTGTTATCGAAGAGCTTGATGACCAGGTGGCGTTGGCGGTTCCAGATCAGCCGGATTATCAGACGTTTGCGCGTTCCACCACTGATATTCGCATCGTGGGTGAGGTGGATAAGGTGTGTAATCCAGCCCCTGGCCTGTGGGTATCCAACTTGGTGGTGGAGGTTACCGACCGCGTGGTGGGTTACACCATGAAGGCATCCGATGGGTCCGTGCTGGCAATGGTGCCGCTGCAGATGCCACCGCAGACATTGGTTACTCGTGCGGTGGCATACACCGTTGATCCTCTCGTGTTGGACTCGTTGGGCATTACCGACGTTCCCGGCGCGCTGCATGCCGCTGAACATGCGGCGATCGGTTTGTTGCCGCTTATTGCCACGTGTGACCGATGGGATATTGGCGGGGTTTCAACCGCGGAGCATCCCGATACTGGCCTGCCCACAGTGTTCGTCTACGACGGCCACCCAGGGGGTGCAGGGTTTGCCGACTGCGGTTACGAGCGCTTCCCTGAGTGGATTGCCACCACGTTTGAGGCTATCCGTTCCTGCCAGTGCGAGTCGGGGTGCCCGTCGTGTGTGCAATCACCTAAGTGTGGCAATGGCAATGATCCGTTGAGCAAGGAGGGTACCATTGCGTTACTGGGGGCTATGTGCACAATGTTGGGTGTTACTCCCTGAGGGGCCCAGCACGTGCAGTTGCGCGCTGCTCTCGCACGGACGTGGTGAGTTCCACATCCTCGCCATCGATTGTGCACTCGGCTAGTTCTGCGTGATGAGCTGTAGCTACGACTCGCGCTTGCGCACATGCGTCGTGGCCTTGGGCATGCGACCATGCTGCGGCCACGGCTGTCATGTCTGCTGCCAGCTGGGCTTGGTGCGTGTCTACTGTACGGGTTGCAAGCGCAACGATTGCAAAGAATATTGCGCTCAGAAACAGTGCTGCGCCCGCTCCCACGACGGTTGCGTTGCCATGGTCGTTGTCGAGCAGGTTCATGGCATCATCTCTTTGGGGAAACTCGCCTCGGCGCTACGTATTCCCAGCGGGGAGCCCACATGGGCGTGCACGGTGACTATGTCGCCGGTGGCGTCGATGTCTATGTGGCCTCGCGAGGGTGTGTACGCTACCCCGATGGCATGGGCGCGGGCAGCGGCGTTTGCTTGGTCGATAACAGAGATCTGGGCTGCTATTGTGACGATGCCTGCACCCATGAGGGCGGTGAGAACAATAACGCTAGCCCCTGCGATGGCGGCTTCTAGGGTGGTCATTTACCCGGCGCGTTGTTGAGTGCGTTGGTAATAATGCCTTCTAGTGCATCGGCAACTGCCCCGCTGGAAGCGACGAGGTATAGTGCGCCGGCAAGGGCGGTAGCCGCCACTGCCCCTAATGCATATTCGATGGTAGTCATGCCGCTATCGTCACTGGCGAGAAGGCGAAAACGGGTCACAATGGTGGTCAACATGATGGGGTTCCTTTCGGTGTTTTTTAGAGGATGTCCATGCCTAGGCTGATCGTTACTGGGGCAAGCCCTAGAAGGAAGAATGCGGGCAGAAAGCACAGCGTGAGTGGTAGAGCGATGAGCACTCCGGTGCGTTCTGCTTGGGCGGTGTAGGTGTCGACTGCATGGTCGCGCAGGGACCGAGCAATTCGATCGCAGCCGGCAGCGATCGATGCTCCCGACGCATCTGCTGCTCGCATGACCGCGACGACTGCTACGAGCCCCTCGGTGTTTGCTAATGGTGTACATGCCCGCGACATGGGCACTCCTAAGGAGGCCATGGCTGCTACCTGTCGCCATGGTTCTGCGTCTACCGCAGAGCTTGTGGTTGCTGCCACTGCTGCGCATGCTTGGGCAAGGGATAATCCTGCTCGCGATGTGGCAACGAAGATATCGAGTTGTTCTGCAGCAGCGTGATAGTCACAACGGGTGCGTAGTCGCTGGTTGTAGGCCATAAGTGCCGATAGCCACGATGGCAGTGCCAGCTTGGTGCCGGTACTCATTCGCGGTGGTGGGTTGGTGAGGAAAATTGCTGCTGCGAGGATGAATGCGCTAAGCGATAGCATTATCCCACCGCCTTGATTAAGGCTTGCGACCAGAGCAGTCCCGCACATTGCAGTGCTGTTCCTAGGATGAGCAGGGTTTGGCCTATGGCGTTGTTAAGCAAGAATGCTAGGACAGGTGCGCCTAGGCCGATGCCCATTCCTAGCCCAAAAAGCGGCAGGAGACTCAGCACAATTGCGGTTGCTTGTGCTCCTTGAAGTGCGGCTTTGGTGCGATCTCGGTGCCGCAGGCGGTCATCAATTTCATTGTGGAGCTGTTCTACGAGAGGCACCACGCTAATACCGTGGGTTTCTGATAGCTTCCATACCCTAGCAACCCGCTGGAGGCCTGCAATGCTGTGAGAATAGTCGGCTAGAACGTCAGCGGCTGATCCGCCAGCGCGTGCACGTCGAGCAGCGGCAGCGCACGCGGTTGCAAGAGGTGCATGCGTTGTGGGTTCTTGGGCTACCCGCGCTAGCGCATCCCAGGTGCCGAGCCCGCAGCGCAGATCACCGGCGATGATGCCAAGTGCGCTGCTCAGTGCTTCTTGGGTGGTACGAGCTGCCCGGTTGCGTCGAATTCCCATTACGGTGCGTATCACCGTTGCAGTGATAAGAACTGCTGCGATCATAACCGGCTCCCAGATCACCAGCATGATGGGCAGTAACACGAGAGCCGCAAGGCTCACTATTTTATTGCACACAATGGGTTTCCAGCGCACGCTAGGAACAACGCAGGCCAACGCGCATAAGAAGAAAGACATGCTCATGCTTCCTCCCAGATCACATGTGGCGTTATTGGGGTACCGCTTAGTTCACCGATTTGATGCAACCGTCGCCCCTGCGGTGTCGACCGCATGACGATCACCACGGGACGTGCCGCGGCAAGTTGAGAATGCAGTGCGTTTCTATCCAATCCACCCACGGCGGCAAGGGCTTCCAAACGCGCGGGAACTTCCCGCAAGGAGTTGGCATGCAAGGTGCCCGCACAACCATCATGGCCCGTGTTGAGTGCCGCCAGCAGGTCTACAACTTCTGCGCCGCGAATCTCGCCGACAACAATGCGGTCTGGACGCATGCGCAGCGCTTGGCGCAGCAGGTCAGTCATGGTGATGTGGCCACGGCCTTCGGTGTTGCTCGACCTTGAGATCAGCTTGACCACGTGCGGATGCACCGGCTGTAACTCTGGGGTGTCTTCGATGCAGATAATGCGCTGGTCGTGGTCCACGGTGGCTAGCAGCGCGCTGAGCAATGTGGTTTTCCCACTGCCGGTTCCACCCACGATCAGCAACGGGCGTCGTTCGCGCACTAGGTTTTCTAGAATCTGTGCCACCTTCGCTGTAAAAGTATTGTGCGCTATAAGATCCGTCATGCTCACATCTGCTTGGCGTAGCACGCGAATAGAAATCAGTGGCCCCGATTCTGATGGCGGCGAAAGGACGGCATGGACGCGAAGACTGCTGCCGTCGTCACGTGTAATGCGGCCATCGGAATAACATTGTGCGCTATCTAATCGGTTCCCAGATGCCACAAGTAGCCGCGTCGCCAGTCGCATTACTTCCCCCTCATCATCAAAACATGGTGCCGCTTGTTCCAAACCACGGCCGCGATCGAACCACACACCGTGAACCCCGTTGACCACAATGTCGGTTACCCCTGGAATCGCTAGTATGTGTTCCAGCGGGCCAACGCCGACAGAGTCGTGGCGGATTTGACGCAAGATCTCTAGGACCTCCACGTCACCGATCACACCACCGGCATAACGCCGCACCACCTGCGCCAACGAGGTTCCCGCTGCCACATCGGGATGCTCTGCCACATAGCGTTGTACTTCTTCTGCAATGCGTTGCCGCTGGTCACCCATCGATGTGACTCCTCAGTTGTGCGAGGGGGCGTCGTAACGCCCGCGGTATTGTGGCCATTCCGCCAAGCTCCACCTCGCGCGGCAACCCCTTGATGGTCGGGACCGTCGCCACGATGTCTGCGCCGGTAACACGGGCTACTTCCTCGCGGTCCACGCTCGCCCACGCCCGTTCACGCAGCACGCCCACCACGTCTACTTTGCGACGTCGCAACCATGGCACCAATTGCGCCGCAGCGGCCACGGAGCGGATTTCAGCCGGTACGAGCAACACCACAAGATCTGCCAGATCGACACACGATTCGAGCAACACATGGTGGCGCTGCACGTCGATAATGATCGGGCATGTTCCGCGCACGCTTTCCACAACACCGCGCAACTGCTGCTCCGCTACGCGTGTCACGCTATCGCGCGTAGCGGCAAGGATTCGTACATTCGGCTCCACGCAGGGCAACGAGGCTAGCAATTCCGAGGCGGGTACTTTCTCGCCGCTATCGGGCACGTCGTCCCAACGAATACCTAGATCATCTTCTTTACCCAGCAGCAGATCAATACCACCCGAAAAATGCTCGGTATCAATCAGCAGGGCCTCGCGGTAGTCCGCGGCTAGCGCTGCGCACAGTGTCGACGTCCCCGCACCTCCCGCCGCCCCAATCACGGCGATCACGGGATATTTCCCGGCACGCGGCGCAACATCCCGCCTGCCTAATGCTTTTAAGAGTTCTGGGGATTGAGCTGGCACGATAACAGCTAGCTCAGCGCCGCTTTTCATGGCCTTTTCATAATCAATAGGGCCAGGTTCCGGCTCAAGGTACATGACCCGCGTATTCGGGGGAAGGCTTGCCATATGTGGCGCAGTGGTGGCGTCGACAAGCATCGCTGCGACGCGGTGAGCATGGCGGCTAATCTCGCGTGGATCTGTGGTGTCAATACATTCGCGCCCTGTAGCGGCCACGATGTGGAGCGCTTCTGGGTGAATGGTGAGGTTGGCTACTGCGACGAGGACAGGCGCACTGGGGTGTGGTGTGTTCATGCTCCGCAGTGTGCCGGTTTCTCACACCAGCGCGCAGAACGTCTCCAGAAAGCCTGTGGATAACCCACCACCAAAAGGTGAGTTAGATCACAAAATGAGTGTTCCTGTGGATAACTTCCGCCTATCGGCCAAAGCCACCAGAAAGTACAGGATACTTTGGGGGAAAACACTCCATAAAACAATTAAGGGCGGTTCGCGCTCGGGGGGGGTGTGCGCGAACCGCCACCCGGCCACAGGGGGGCGGGCCGGGGCAGGCCACACTGTATATCGGGGCCTTGCACTCACATTATGGCATAGACCACCAAAATGAGCAATTCGCGATTTTTCACCTCCTCATGGGTGGGTCTAAGACACCCCCGCACAGCCTCTTAGGCCAAGCAACGAAACCCCACCTACCGCCCTGACACAACAGCGCATACACTGGTGGCCACAAACACTGGACACAGCAACCCCAAGGAGGCCCTGACCTTTATGAATGCACCCCAGCTGGATACCCACCAGCCCCGCATCGCGGCCTTCTTCGATCTTGATAAAACCATCATTGCCACATCCTCCGCGTTGGCCTACGGGCGGGAGTTCATGCACTCGGGGCTCATCACCCCCGCCGAGGCCCTCCAGATGTCCATGGCCAAAGCAACCTACATGTTTTCTGGCTACTCCAGCGAACAAATGGATCACACCAAAAACCAGCTCGCCCATCTCATTACCGGCTGGAGCGAAGAACAAGTACGTGAGATCGCCAGCGACACTCTCCAGAGTGTTGTCGCCCCCGCCATCTATGCCGAAGCTCGCGACCTCATTCACATGCATCAAGAAACCGGCCACGACGTAGTAATCATCTCCGCATCCGCTCGGATCCTCGTAGAAGCAATCGCCGCAGAGCTCGGCGTCGACCAAGTAGTGGCAACAGAACTGACCGTTGTAGACGGCAAATTCACCGGCGAGGTTCCGTTCTATTGCAAAGGTGCAGCTAAAGCACAAGCCATCCTTGAGCTCACCGACAAGCGCGGCTATCAACTGGACCGCAGCTTCGCCTACTCCGATTCCATCACCGACCTCCCTATGCTTGAGGCCGTGGGCAACCCGCGAGCCGTCAATCCCGACCGCGCCCTCAAAAAAGTCGCTCTTGATCGCGATTGGGAAATCCATACGTTTAAAAATCCGGTGGCCCTTTTTAGCAAACCCACTAAACGTGATCTCCAAATATCCACCGGCGTAGCAGCTGGTGTAGCAGCCGTGGTTGGCTCTGTGATGTGGTGGAAGTCTCTAAACGGCCGCAGCGATAGACTCCGCCTCAGCTGCACCCGCGATCCAGGCACGCAGATGTAAAGCGACAAAGTCTGCGGCTGCATCGGCACTGTCAGCCCAGTGGTCAGCACACCTGTGATAGTCCTCGTGGTGTCTACGTAGGTAAGGTTCGGGAACGCAGAGCCCACGCGGATCAAAACCCAGACCGTAGGCAAGGACTCGGGAAGCCACGCGTGCGACGATCGCAGAGCGTGGGCCAAAAGGGGCACGGGCAAGGATCTCACCATGAACCACGGCTGTACCAAGTCCCGAATGTGGTCGTGCTGAAATAAAGCCTGCTAAGGATTGCAATGCAGCACTTCCCTGTTCTGGTCTTCCGGTGCCACCGCTGAGGACGTCGATACGCGCGAGCAGTTGGAGGGGTGCACGCACAAAAGTCGTGGAGCTGCGCGCAATATGGTCGGGGGCCAGCACGCTGTAGGCGCTGATATGGTGTTGCTCACTGATCTGTGGCGTCAACTGAGCGCTGCTGCGCGCACCTCTGAACACGCCTTCAGCACTGGTGAGGTCACTTCGGCGCAAACTTACTGGTCGACGGTGTACAGCAGCGATTGTCGACTCGGCTTCGGCGAGCAGGGTACGGATGTCTTCTCGGTCGAGCAAACCATTCATAGCTGCCCATGATCCTCGCTAAGACTACGAAACGGCAACAATTGGCCCACAAAATTCACCCTCGGCGCAAATTCGTGGCAACATTGGGGATAACTGTTTTAAATCAATGATCTGGAGGGACCGACCCGTGAGCAACGACAAGGGCTTTTTCACCGAGGGCAATGACGCGTTCGAGGCGAAGGTCAACGCAATTCCGCTGACCGATGTAGATGCCACCAACAAGGGATCCATTGGTTCCTTGGTGAGCGATGCCACCGCCCAAATGTCCTCCTTGTTCCGCGCGGAGGTCGAGCTCGCTAAGACTGAGCTTGCCGTTGAAGCTAAAAAAGGTGTGATTGGCGGCGGCATGTTCGGCGTTGCCGGCACCATCGCTTTGTACAGCTCTTTCTTCTTTTTCTTCTTCCTTGCCGAGCTGCTCAACTTGTGGATCGACCGCTGGGCTGCCTTCTTGATCGTGTTCCTGTTCATGCTGGTTCTCGCCGGCGTGCTTGCGCTGGTTGGTTTTAAGAAGGTCAAGAAGATCAGCAAGCCAAAGGAGACGATCAACTCCGTTAACGAGCTGAAAAAGCTTGTCCCAGGTAAGGCTCAGGCAAAGCTCGAGGCAAGCAATCGCGGCCTCTACAGCTAGTGCACAGTTAAAGCCCCACGCTCATTGATCTAACAACGCCTCCGTTTTCGGGGCGTTGTTATGTTATTTAGAAGGAGCTACCCCGATATGGCGGCGTTTTTTAGGCGCAGCAACCCCTCCCCTAAGGTTCCACCGGTGCCGATCTCGCCACACGTTGTGGAACTCGACGGGCCATTTAGCCATATCATGCTCCATACCCGTGGCGTACGCCTGCATGCGGCAACTGCTGGCAACCCCACTAATCCCCTGATAGTGCTACTCCACGATTCTTTCGGCGGCTGGTTCGATTTCAAAGAATGCCTCGCCCCCCTTGCGGCGGCGGGTTTTCATGTTGCCGCCATTGATTTCCGTGGCTACGGCCTCTCCGACAAGCCGCCTACGGGCTACGATCACTACCTCGCAACCGGCGACATCGCCGGCTCGATCCGTACTTTGGGCCACGAGTCCGCGCATGTGATCGCCTGCGGTTCCGGTGCCGCGATTGCGTGGCTGCTTGCTGCGAACTACCCGCGCCACGTCGCCTCGTTGACCACCGTGGGCGCGATTCACCCCCTTGATATGCGCCGCGCCATCATCGGCAGACCGTGGCTTTTTACCTATCCGGTCAGTATGACCACAATGTTTCGACTCCCCCGAGTCCTCAGTAAGCGCCTGTGGCGTCTGAAGGGTATGTGGGTTGAGCGCGACCTACGGCGGTGGACGTCGTTAAGCTTCCAAGCAAGCCCTAAATTCGCGGACACACTAGCGCTGCGTCGCCTCGCCATGTCCATTGACTCCACTTTCCCCGCGGTAGCCAAAACCTCACGCTATGTGGTCAATGTGCCGCCGCTGAAGTGGGCATCGCAGCATGTTACGGCCCCAACACACGTGCTTGTCGACGCCACCCCCTACGCCCGCTACCTCGCCCGACGTGCCGCATCACGCTGCACTGGGGACTTTGACACGTTCAGTATCCCCAGCACGCGAATGCGTCCGCATCTAGAAGACCCAGCAGCTTTTGTTGCCCAGGTGCTCAAACTTCTTTAGTTCACCACGCACTGCTGCGTGGCCACGGGGGTGTGCAGCGCACTGGTATCGCCTACCATATTGAGCACTTCTTTGGCGGTGAGGGCATAGCCAATATCTGTGGCATCAACGGAGGCGCCGAAAACCACACCGATGACGTTGCCCTCAGCATCCACCATGGGGCCGCCAGAGTTGCCTTGGCGGATACTTCCACGTGCGGTGTAGGATTCGCGCTCTACGCGGCCGTTAGCGTAGATGTCGGGGCCTGCGATGATAATGCGGTCGCTGATACGTGCCGGCGCTGCCTCAAAGGGGCCGGATTCTGGGAAGCCCATCACGATAGCGTCTGCACCAGTTTCTGCAGGTTCGGGCGCCCACTGTAGTGCCGGCAGGTTAAGCCCCTCCGCTTCGAGTACAGCGATGTCGAGCTGTGGGTTGTAATAAACCACGGTGGCGTCGACCATGCCCACCACGGTGTCGAGGCTAACGCGCTCGGTTCCAGCTACCACGTGGGCGTTGGTTATCACGTGGGTGGCGTCGACAACAAAGCCAGATCCCATCAGGCGTCGGCTGCATTCTTCCGACTCGCCCAGCACGTGGATCACCGAGGGCCGCAGGCGTTCTACCAGCGCAGTGTCCGCCACCTTGATAGCGGGCGCTTCCACTTGGCTGGAGTGCTGCTTTTCCATAAATGGCGACACCAGCGGCGGCAGGCCGCTCTCATTGAGCATCGCCGAGATTTTCGACGGCAGCGCAGACAACTGCGAAGGTGCACCGTGGTCCACAAACCCTAAGATCTCAGAGTTTTTAATCCCCTGCGATATGCCACCACTTAGCCCTGTGGCCAGCGGAATTGATACCAGCCACGCCACCAACAGCGTAGCTAGGGCCTGGAACACGGAACCGATCGCGGAATCTATCCACATGGTTTTCTTCCACAAGAAATGATCCCGAAGTTGGGCTCCTAAAATTCCGCCGACGAGGTTGCCCACGCCAACCAACAAAATCACGGTTCCTAGGGCTAGCAAAAACCGCAGGGCTACATGCTCGGTCAGTCCCATCACAAAGGGAGCTGCTGCTGCGCCACAGATAAGCCCTGCTACAACGCCAAGGGTTGAAAGCACGGAGGATACTGCGCCTTGCCGCCAGCCGGTAAAAATTGCGATCACTAACGCGATCACGATGGCAGCGTCGACTGTCATTCCGGGTGTCACTGTCGTGTCGTGCCTTCCTGCATTACGTCAAACGCTCGTTGTTCCGGGAACGAGCAAGGGTGTCGTATAGATCGTAGTGCTTGTGCGAATCCCACGGCTGTTCCCATCCCGCTTGATAAAGCATTGCATCTAAGAGTCCACCGGTAAAACCCCAAATAATAAAGTCGTTGATCCGAAACGCGGGACCAGACCAACGGTCAAATTCCACGGTGAGCCGGTTGCTGGGATCAGCTAATTCCGCAATGGGGATTGCGGCAACAGAGTCGGCTTCGTTGGGGCTTACCACCCCAACGCGACTCGGCCTGTGCCAATAGCCCAGCACGGGATGCACGGGGTATCCGGTAGCACGGATGTGCAGCATGGGAAAGGTAACAAGGGGCGTCACGCTCATGCGGTCCACACCGGTTTCTTCCCACGCTTCCCGCAGTGCGCAATCGACCACATTATGGTCGGTGGGGTCCATCCGGCCACCGGGAAAGGCAATTTGGCCGGAGTGCGATCGCATCGTTGGTGAACGGTGCGTGAGAAGCACGGTGGCGTCATTAGGCACGGTGTGTGCGAGGGGATCTCCTGCGAGCAGCATGAGCACGGCTGCTTGTTTGGTAGTTTCCGTGCGTTGCGGTGGGGCGAGAACACGGCGTAGTCGATCGCAGATAACGCCGTTGGCCACATCGCTTACGAGGGGTGAGAGCCACCGCGGGGCGAATTCTGGCCGCAGGTCGATGTTGTGCCCTGGGGCATCTGGTTGCGGAAAATCCACGGTCATCCTTTGTACACCTTGGCCATCACTGCGGTTTCTAGTTCTTCATAGGTGCTAAACGCGCGCGGCACAACTGCTTCTTTGCTGCCATCCGCGTTCACGATAACGGTGATGGGTACCACGTTGGGGAGCCCTAAGGTACCGGCGAATGCATTGTGATTATCTTGCAGCGAGGGCAGAGAAACGCCGAGGTCGTTGAGCAGTGCGGCGCCGTTGGCGGCATTGGTGTCGGCATGCACACCGATCACGCGTAGTTCGGGGTGACGTTGCGCCAACGTATCAAAAAGGGGTAGCTCGGCTCGGCATGGCTCGCACCACCATGCCCACACATTGACCACAGTTATTTTTGGATTCCCGTCGGGCATATGGGCTTTACCGCCGAGGCAGTCGAGCTGTACGCCAGCAACAGTGCTGACCTCGCAGTCTGGGCGCGATGCTACGTTTTGGGTTTCCTCTTGGAGGTTATCGGGCATGGGTTCGTTGTTATTTCCCACGATCATGCTGATGAGGGCGGCAAAGACTGCGACGAAGACGAGGGCAGACACCACGATTGTTTTACGCATTTCCAATACCTGCCATCTGAAGTAGGTGTTCGCGGTTGTCTCCGGTGACAAGAGTTTCTGCGCGCAGTGGATCTGTGGGTCCTACTTCCCCGTAGCTTGGGCAGCGCGGCGCAAGGAAGCACGCTCCACATGCAGCGGTGCGGGAATGGCATACGCGACGTCCGTGGAAGATGATCCGATGTGAGAACATGGTCCATTCTTTTTTTTCGATCAGATCGGCTATCTCGTGTTCGACTTTCACAGGGTTTGTCTGGGTAGTAAGCCCTAGGCGTCGCACGAGTCGTCCGAAGTGCGTATCGACGGTCAACCCTGGGATGTCAAAGGCGTTACCGCGCACTACATGGGCGGTTTTTCTTCCTACTCCTGGCAGGCTGACAAGGTGTTCTAGATCGCGTGGGATCTCACCGCCGAAGTCTGTGACCAGTTTTTGTCCCATGCCGATAAGATGTGCGGCCTTTGCTTTATAAAAACCGGTGGGGCGGATCATTTCTTGCAGTTCGGCTTCGTTGGCGCTCGCGTAGGCCTCTGCGGTGGGGTATTTGGCAAATAGTGCTGGGGTGACTTGATTGACGCGTACGTCGGTACATTGGGCGCTGAGCACCGTGGCGACGGTGAGTTCGAGTGGATTGTTAAAGTCCAGCTCACAGTGGGCGTCGGGATACGCTTTGGCCAGTTCCCGATTGATAGCGCGTGCGCGACGCTTGACCGCCAGTGCGGTGGGCTGCTGGGCGAGGTCAGGTCTACTCATATCCTCTACCTTAACGTGTGTTGGTAGTGCGCTAGGCTATGCCTATGATTCTTGCGCTCGTTATTGTGGCCCCGCTTGCGTTGGGAGCTTTTTTGTTGTGGATGGATCGTTTGGAAAAGGCGATCATGTCGCCACAGGAGCCGACTCCCCAGAAGTAGATGTGTTAACCATCGCATTGTGCGAAAAAAGCAATATAGGACACATCATAGAAACGGCACGTTCGGGGGTAACCATAGCCACGCAAAAACTATGCACATCAAACTTTCGCATAGTTCACGGCTTTTGATTCACCCCCACACTACCCCCAGTTCACACCCAGTGTGATAATTCAACTTGGGAGGTGCAAAAGTGACTCAACACATAGTATGGTGATCTAGGAAACAACCGGATGAGTCACAACCCACAAATCTCTCCGTTTCTACCCAAAGGTTGAGGCTCAACTAGGCGCCGCGTTAGCAACCAGACCGGAGAGGCTGCTAGGCGGCTTATCAGAGGAGTATTGACGTGGAAGGTGTACAGGACATCCTGTCCCGCGCTGGCATTTTTCAAGGCGTAGATCCTATTGCCGTAAACAATCTGATCGAAGATCTGGAAAGCGTCCGCTTCCCACGCGGTGCAACGATCTTCGAAGAAGGCGAGCCCGGTGACCGCCTGTACATCATCACATCCGGCAAAGTTAAGCTGGCCCGCCACTCCATGGACGGCCGCGAAAACCTACTCACTGTGATGGGCCCATCCGACATGTTCGGCGAGCTGTCCATCTTCGACCCAGGCCCACGTACCTCCTCGGCCGTCTGTGTGACCGAAGTACACGCAGCAACAATGAACTCTGAGATGCTGCGCCAGTGGATCGCCGAGCACCCAGAGATCTCCGAGCAGCTGCTGCGCGTGTTGGCGCGTCGCCTGCGCCGCACCAACAACTCCCTTGCAGACCTCATCTTCACCGACGTTCCTGGTCGTGTAGCTAAAACTCTTCTGCAGCTGGCTAACCGCTTTGGCACCCAAGAAGGCGGTGCCCTACGCGTGAACCACGACCTCACCCAGGAAGAAATCGCCCAGCTGGTTGGCGCTAGCCGCGAAACTGTCAACAAAGCTCTGGCTACCTTCGCACACCGCAACTGGATTCGCCTTGAAGGCAAGTCCGTGTTGATTGTAGATACCGAGCACCTAGCAAAGCGCGCTCGCTAAGCCACACGACAGCAAAAACAAAGGCAGGGGCATTGCCCCTGCCTTTCGTGTTGTGCGATTTTATTGCTGTTGTGCAAGGTAGCGCAGCGCTACTCGGGTGGACTGCTCAGCGGCACCGCGCAAAACGGGGTCCACGTCGTCATAGACTGCGTCGATAAGCTCTTTGATAGGCACATCTGCACCGCGCTGCGCAATCGCTTCCTTGATCTGATCAAGGCGCTGCATACGTCGCTCGATATACCAGTGCGCAAAGCTTGCCACATCGTCACCATCAGGGCCATGTCCAGGCAATAGCGCAATCCCTTTACCGCGTTTTTCCAACAGGGCCAGCGTGTTCAAATACTGGCCGAGGTCACCATCGGTCTCAGAGATCATGGTGGTGTGGCGACCAGCAATGGTGTCACCAGTAATAATCCCCTCAAGGGTAGATTCGTGTGGAACCCCACTCCACACGAAGAAACACACCGAGTCACTGGTATGCCCTGGGGTAAATACGACTTCTAGCTGCGGGGTTACCCCGTCGATAGCAATGATTTCGCCGTCGCGCAGCACCTCTCCCCCATGGCAATACGGTGCCTGCTGCGCTCGAATAGCAGCTCCCGTGAGTTGTCGGAAGCGTTCGGCACCGTCAGCATGGTCGTGATGACGGTGCGTCAAAAGAATAAGTCCCACGATTTCGGCTTTACCGTGAAGGACATTGAGGTGCCCTTCATCAGCAGGACCAGGATCGATGACAATACTGTACCGATCCCCCTCCGCTCGAACGACCCACGAGTTGGTGCCTTCAAGCGAGCTGTAACCAGGGTTTGGGCAAAGGACAACTCCTGCGGACGGGGTAACCGGCCGCAGCTGACTGTAAGCAGGATGCTCCATAGCTTTTAGCATAGCTACTCCAGCCGGCACACACGACCGAAACCCCAACCAAATCGAAGGTTAGTTGGCTACCTCGACGATAATTTCCAGCTCAACGGGGGCATCAAGTGGCAGCTCCGCAACGCCGACCGCGCTACGAGCATGCGCACCGGCCTCGCCAAAGATCTCACCAATGAGGTTGGATGCGCCGTTCACGACTGCTGGCTGGCCGCCAAAATCAGTAGCAGAGGCGACAAAGCCAGTGACTTTGAGAACGCGCGTGACATTATCAATGCCCACGAGTGCATCAACAGCAGCCAGCGCGTTCAATGCCGCGGTGCGCGCATAGGATGCCGCCTGCTCAGCGGTAACGGTCGCGCCCACTTTTCCGGTTGCGGGCAGCTGGCCATCAATAAAGGGCAGCTGGCCGGAGGTCCATACTTGGTTCCCCACCTTGACCGCAGGCACATAAGCCGCAACGGGCGCTGCAACGGAAGGAAGCATGATGTTAAGTTCTGCGAGTTTTTCGCTTATCGACGCCCCCATGTTATTCCACCGGGCGCTTCATGTAGGCGACAACGTTTTCAGGGTTTGGGCCTGGTACAACGCTGACGAGCTCCCAGCCGTCTTCACCCCAGGTATCCAGAATCTGCTTGGTTGCGTGCGTTAACAGTGGCACGGTCGAGTATTCCCATTTAGTCATGCATGCCACTGTACCGAAATCTTGTGAGCGCACACACGCCCTACATACCGAGAAGTTCGCCACCTTGGGCGAAGAACTGCTCCCAGCTATCTACATGAGGATTCTTGCGCAAAATGGCACGACGCTGACGTTCGGTGAGGCCGCCCCACACACCAAATTCGACCTTATTATCTAGGGCATCGGCACGGCACTGAATCATCACGGGGCATTGGCGGCAAATTGCTGCTGCACGACGCTGCTCCGCACCACGCACAAAGAGGGCATCAGGATCGCCGTTGCGACAGCTTGCTTGCATTACCCAGTCGTTTCGATCTCCGTTCCCATACTCCCCCTGCTGAGTATCTCGAAAGGGGTTTTTCTTGCCTGTGTTCATCAACGAAGCTGTCATGATGAACTCCTCCTGACATTAATCGGGAACCAAATGAGAGCCACATCAGCGTGGCTTTCTGCATCGTCTTACAACGTGCACAATAACTACAGCTGTTAGTGTATTCACAGTAAACCTTCTAAGTCGAATGAGTCACACTTTGAGGGGAGTTTTCCACTTCCCCCACGGGCAGTCCTTAGCTAGGGTAAGGGAGTGTCAATGTGGAATTCCCTGAAAGATATCGTCCTAGCAACGGTCGCCGGCGGCGTGGTATGTGCACTCGCACTCACCCCTGTGGCCGCTATTGCTGGCGTGGCCGTCGACCGTACAAACGACACAATGCAGTCCAACCTCCAAGACCTCACGGATGGTTCTGCACCTGGCGTTTCTACGATTTTGGACAACCGCAACAACCCCATCGCATGGGTGTATAAGCAGCGCAGGTTCGAAATCCCATCCGAAGCCATCCCGCAGTCCATGAAAGACGCCATCGTCTCCATCGAGGACCGCCGCTTCTACGAACACAAAGGTGTGGATATTCAGGGCAACCTCCGCGCCATTGTGACCAATATCTTCGCCGGTGGTGTCGCACAAGGAGCCTCCACCATCGACCAGCAGTACGTGAAGAACTTCCTCCTCTTGGTCAAGTCCGACAATCCCGAGGAGCAGGCAGCCGCAACGGAGACATCGATTCCCCGCAAGCTGCGCGAAATGCGCATGGCTAGCACTATCGATTCCACATTAAGCAAAGACGACATCCTCACCCGCTACCTCAACCTCGTCCACCTCGGCAACGGTGCCTTCGGCGTCGAGGCCGCAGCCCGCACCTACTTTGGCAAAGGTGCACCAGAGCTCAGCCTCGCACAGTCGGCCATGTTCGCAGGTATTGTCCAGTCCTCGTCCTACTTGGATCCCTACACCAACCCCGACGCGGTGATGGATCGACGCAACGTAGTGCTCGATACTATGGCGGCCAACGGCTACGCCACCCCCGAGGACGTGGCAGCGGCCAAAGCTGAACCCCTCGGCGTGCTCGAGCAACCACAGGGACTACCCAATGGCTGCATCACCGCTGGCGACAACGGATTCTTCTGCGACTACGTGCTGAAATACCTCAGCGAAAAAGGCTTAAGCACCGACCAGCTCACCCAAGGGTCCTACACCATCAACACCACGTTGGACCCCGACGTACAGCAGGCCGCGCACGCCGCCGCAGCAGGTCAGGTCAATTCGCACACCTTCGGTGTTGCCAATGTGATGAACATTGTCGAGCCTGGAAAAGACAGTCGTAAGATCCTCGCGATGACGTCGTCACGCGACTACGGCCTCGACCTCGACGCCGGCCAAACCGTCCTTCCGCAACCCACCTCCCTGGTAGGCAACGGTGCCGGCTCAGTGTTCAAGATCTTTACCGCCGCGGTCGCCCTCCAGCAGGGCTACGGTCTGGACACCCAACTCCAAGTTCCACCACGCTACGAGGCCAAAGGCATGGGCGACGGCGGTGCCGAGGGCTGCGGCGCCGGCACCTACTGTGTAGAAAACTCCGGCAGCTACGCACCACAAATGTCGCTACGCGACGCCCTCGCGTTCTCCCCGAACACACCATTCGTGCAAATGATTGAGAAAGTCGGCGTTAAAGACGTAGTAGACACCTCCGTCAAACTCGGACTACGTAGCTACGCCAACCCCGGCACCTTCAACGAAGACAACTCGATCGCCGACTACGTCAAAGAGCACAACCTCGGCTCTTACACCCTCGGCCCCACCGCCGTAAACCCCCTCGAACTGTCCAACGTTGCAGCCTCTCTCGCCTCCGACGGCATGTGGTGCGAACCAAGCCCCATCACCACCGTTACCGACGCCAAAGGCAACGAGGTATTCCTCGACCGCCCGGCCTGCGAACAAGCCATCGACCCAGAAATCGCCCAAGCACTCGGCGCAGGGCTAAGCCAAGACACCATCAAAGGAACCGGCGCACAAGCTGCCAAATCCCTAGGATTTAGCGCCCCAACAGCAGCGAAAACCGGCACCACCGAATCGCACTCCTCTGCTGCCTTCCTCGGATTTAACTCCAACTTCGCTGCAGCGTCCTACATCTACAACGACGGCACCACCGTCACCCCACTGTGCACCTCCCCTGTCGTACAGTGCGGCGAGGGCACCCTCTTCGGTGGTGACGAGCCCGCACGCACTTGGTTCACCGCAGCACAAAGCTCCGGCCTCGCTGCCAGCGGAAACCTGCCAAGCTACGACCCCAAGTTCAATCGAGGCGTCTCGGGATCCTTCGGCACCTCCTATGTCGGCCGCGAGGGCGAATCAGTGCGCAAAGAACTCAGCGCCAAAGGCTATAAAGTCACCATGACCTCCGCCCCAGGAGACGGCATCCCCAAAGGCTCCGTGGTCAACGTGATCGCCCCCGTCCCCCTCAAACCAGGCGGCACGATCGAACTTTTCATTTCCGACGGCACCCGCCCACGTATCACGCCCCCCTCAACAACTCGACGTCCCAACCCCACCGAGGAGGTCGTCCCAGGAACCGGGGTGAGCCAGAACGACCTTGACGATCTAGCTCACCAGCTCCAACAGCTCCTGCCTGGTTTCTAGCAGATTAGGCAAGCGCCGCACGAACAGCCGTGGATAGGCGCTTGCCATCGGCACGACCTGCAGCCTGCGCAGTGGCCAGCTTCATAACCTGGCCCATCTGCTTCATGGAAACATCCTCACCGAGCTCTGCCTTTACCTGAGCAACGGCCTCGGCAACCAGCGCCGCCAACTCGTCGTCGTCAAGCTGCTGTGGCTGGTACTCAGCCAAAATGTTCGCCTCGTTCGTCTCAGCGTCCGCCAACTCCGAACGCCCAGCCTCCGCATACACCTCCGCAGACTCACGACGCTTCTTAATCTCGCGAGCAATAACCTTGAGCACATCCTCATCAGTCAGCTCATGCTTAGAACCAGACGTCTCCTCCGTCTGAATCGCAGCCAACAACATACGCAACGTACCCGTGCGCTCCTTCTCACGAGCCTTCATGGCCGTGGTCAGATCCGCCCTAATTTTGTTTTTCAATTCGCTCATGGTTGCCCAGCCTACTCGGAAGGTAGAGTGATATGGGTGCGACTTTTAAAAACACTGCTAGGACTCACCGCAGCTACCGCCGCCACCGGAGCAGCAACGCTTGCGTGGGGCTACCGCGAATGCTCCAACTTTGAACTCAAAACCATCGACCTGCCCATCTTGGAACCAGGAATCCTGCGCGGCAACCCCCACTTCAGCATCCTGCACATCTCTGACCTGCACATGGTGCCCAACCAAACAACCAAGCAACGCTGGGTCGCACAACTCGACAAACTCAACCCCGACCTAGTGGTCAACACCGGCGACAACCTTAGCGACGCCAAAGCCGTCCCCGCCGTCATGCAAGCACTCTCACCACTGCTCAAGCGGCCAGGAGTGTTCGTCTTTGGCACCAACGACTACTTTGCACCCCGTATGGTCAACCCATTCGTCTACCTCCTCGGTAAAAAACGCACCCCCAGTCGCGTAGAACTCCCATGGAAAGGCATGCGCGCAGCGTTCATCGAACACGGCTGGCGCGACGCTAACCAACAGCGCCACGAATTCAAAGTGGACTTCCTACGCCTAGCCATCACGGGTGTCGACGACCCCCACCACGACCTCGACAACTACGACGACATCGCCGGTGCACCCAACCCCGACGCAGATCTCAGCATCGCGCTCACCCACTCCCCTGAACCACGCGTGTTAAAAAAGTTTGAGCAAGACGGATACATGCTCTCGCTATCTGGGCACACCCACGGCGGCCAAATCTGCCTACCTGGTTCACGAGCCCTCGTGACCAACTGTGGTATCGACCGCCCGCGTGTCCAAGGGCTCCACCGTTTTGGTTCCATGTGGATGCACGTTTCCAATGGGCTGGGAACCTCCAAGTTTGCGCCAGTGCGGATTTTCTGCAAGCCATCAGCCACCCTGATCCGTGTGACAGAAAGAACTCTATAACCCCTGTTCACTAGGGCTTTTGAACTTGCTGTGCCAAAGGACTACAGTTGGTCAAAGACACGCCAAGTGTCCTCGGGATATGGCGCAGCTTGGTAGCGCGCCTCGTTCGGGACGAGGAGGTCGCAGGTTCAAATCCTGTTATCCCGACCAACTCAAATTAACCGGTGTTCTCAGCTGAGAGCTCCGGTTAATTTGTCTTTCTGTATCCCGCAAACCGCCTCCTCGAGTTCAAGAACACAAAAACCGCAAGACGGCTAGTCCGCCCCGTCGACACCCGCCTTGGGTTTTCGAACTCTTGAGTTCGAGGTCACGAATTTGTGGTGGCAAAAACACTAGTCTGCCATTAGCGTGTAGGTATGAACGTCTGGGGGGACAAAATTCGAGTAATTGATACGCTGCGTATGTCTCATACCGAGTACGCACAATGGATCACGAATCAACAACATAAACATTTCAATATTCATGCTGAACTTTGGGCAGATTCGGAAGAATGGGAAGCACTCAATCCGTGGACTCGCGATTGGGCACGAATTCTGGCCGTCGGCAAGCGAGCACGTACTGGCGTGATTTGCGGCCGGTCTGCAGTCCGCCTGTGGAGACTAGGAATTCTAGGATATGAAGAACCAGTGGTCGTGGTGCTACCAGGTACAAAAACTGCTCCACGCAACACAAAGAGGTGGATTCATTACCGCTCTGCGCGAATCCCGTCAAACAAAATCACGGAGCATAAGGGGATTCGCTTCACCACAATGGAACGCTCTATTGGAGATCTCTGCCGATGGGGAACGTTCGCAGAGGGGCTTGTCGCTGTGGAATCCTATTTGCGTCAAGAGGATGCTCAGCCGTTTTTGTTGGAACAGGAATTGGAAGAGTTTGGACGAATTCCAGGGGTGCGTAAATTCCGTCGGGTATTGCAAGTGGCTGATTCCAAGTCGGAAAGTGTCGCCGAGTCGTGGGCAAAAGCGAAGCTCATCGAAGCGAATATTGCATTCGAGCAGCAAGTGCAGATCAATAATCGTCGTGCCGACTTTCTCGTCGGAAGCGTTGTCGTAGAAATCGATGGAGACATCAAGTTCCATGACGACGAACCGAGGGCAGTGCTCAAGGAGCGGAAACGCGACCGTGAGCTTCAAAATGCCGGCTATGTGGTGGCGCATTTTGACTGGGAGTCACTGAACTCGGGGACTTTCATCCCCTCGCTTCTCCGCCTCCTCGAATCCACGAACACAAAAACCCAAGGACGCTGATCTCACCCACGTCAGCTCTTCCTTGGGTTTTCGAACTCTTGAGTTCGAGGTCGCGAAAAGTTACAAAGTTACTCCGCCGTTGGCAGCGTTTGCTCCTCTTTTTTGCGCAGAATCATCACGCCGGCCGCCGCACACACTGCGCAGGCTGCGGTCACGCCCACGCCGAGTGCTGTGGTCGTGGTATCGCCAGCGTTACCGATGGAGCTGAGCGCCAAGGTGGGATAGTGCAGCGGCATGAAGTTGACCAGTGCTTTTGCGGCGCTGCTCAGGGCGGAGTTGGCGGCGGAGTTCCATACGAAACCAACGACTGCGACTTGGGCAATGGTCACAAGGGCGCTGAGGCCACGGCCGGTGCGCTCCCCGAAGATGCTGGTCAAAAGGGTGCCGAGCAGTGCTGCTCCGGCAACGGCGAGGGCGCTGACACCGGCGGCTGCGGCAGCCACTCCTGCGGTGATTTCGGTTCCTAGTAGGTAGACCAGTCCGCCGCCGAGAAGTGTGAGGGTGATAAAGGCGATGGTTCCCCAGATGCGGTCGCGAAGGTAGGCGGTGGCTGCGAGCATGAGTCCTGCTGCGATTAGGAATGCGTAGAGTGGTGCAAGTGTGCGGGTGACGCCTTGTTCTTGTGCTTCGGGGGTGCCGGCTTTGGTGATGGGGAGTGCGCGTTGGATGTTGCCTACGCGGGTTTGGTTTTCTTTGGCCATGGCGTCGATTTTTTTGGCGCCGTTGTCGAGGTCGCGGACACCGGTCAGTGCTTGGTCTACGCCGCCGGAGAGGTCGTTGAGTCCTGCTGAGAGGTCTTTTGAGCCTTTGGTGGCGGAGTAGATTCCGTCGTGGAAGCCGTAGCCTGGTACTGCTAGTTGGTTGGCGAGTTCGCGGGAGCCGTCGCGAAGCTTGTTCATTTGGCTGGTGATGTTGTCGTCGACTTTGAAGGTTTCTACTTGGCGTTTGAAGTCTTCGAGGTCGGGTTTGACGTCGGCGAGTTTGGGGTCGCTCATGGCGAGGTTGATGGCGGTGAGTAGTTGTCCGCGGATGACTTCGACGTTTTGGAATTGTCCGACTGCTTGGTCGATTCCGTTGGCGATTTCGGTGGCGCCGTTGCCCATTTGTCCGGTGGCTGCTTGGAGTTTGACCATGCCGTCGGCGAGTTGGGCTGCGCCGTTTTGGGCGGCTTTGGTGCCGTCGACAAGCTGGGTGGTGCCGTTTTTCAGGAGGCTGGCTTGGGAGCCTGCTTCGCCGGTTGCGCGCCGGATATCGACGAGTGAGGGGTCCTCTTGGACTGCGGGGGCTCCTTGTTGGGTTTCTTGTGCTGCGGACCAGGTGGCCGCGGGGTCTACGTTTTGTGTTGTGGCGTAGACGGTGCCGGCAATGAGCGGCACGAAAAACAGGGCTCCTGCGAGGGCTCGTCGGACAATTTTTCGGCTCATAGTTGTCCAACTTAATTAATAGGAATAGGTCTGTGGTTTTTGACTCACCGAAAAGCCGGTTAAAGTTTTTCGACCATTAAGTTCACGCTCAACACTGGTAACGTTGGTAACGTTGACTATCTTTAGTCAGAACTGTATGTTTCCCCGAATCCTTGGGTGTGAGTAATCTGTGACCCTGATAATTGTTCTCGTGCTGGCGGCCTGTGCGGTTGCGCTTGCGCCTGTTACAGTTCGGATTTGCGACCGAAAGGCGGGGTGGCCTCTGGCGGCCTTGTTTGTGGTCGCCGCCGTTCTGCTGTGTAAAGAGCTGCCTGGCATCATCGCCGGAACTCCTTTGACGTTGGAATATACGTGGGTTCCGGATTTTGTGGGCGATGGCGTTGATGTGTCGTTCGCATTGCGTGCCGACGCCCTCAGCTCGTTCTTTGCACTGTTGGCTCTGGGCATCGGCTCTGTCGTTTTTGCCTATTCCGCTTCTTATCTGCACAACAATGCGGGCAATACGAGCTTTTACACGATTATGACGGCGTTTATGGCGTCGATTCTGTTGCTCGTTTTTGCTAATGATGCTGTGCTGTTGTTTATCGCGTGGGAGCTGGTGTCTCTTGCGTCGTTTATGTTGATCGCTCGTTCGGGTGGCAAGGGCGGTGAGCTGGGTTCGCAGCGCACGTTGATCTTGACGTTTATTGGTGGCCTGACGTTGCTGGTTGCTATGGCGATTGCGTCGAATCAGGCTGGCAGCACCAATATTGATGCGATTATCCATGCTGGTTTCTGGGCGGAAAAGCCTGCGTTGACTGGTGTGGTTGCTGTGTTGGTGGCGGTGTCTGCGTTTACTAAGTCAGCGCAGTTCCCGTTCCATTTCTGGCTTCCGGAGGCAATGGCTGCTGCTACCCCGGTGTCGGCGTTCTTGCACGCGGCTGCTGTGGTGAAGGCTGGCATTTATGTGCTGTTGCGTTTCAGCGCGGTGTTTAGCGATGTTGCGGTGTGGAACTGGTTGCTCATTGTGGTGGGTATGTTCACTGCTGTGATGGCGTCGTTCTTTGCTATTCAGAAAACGGATATGAAGAAGCTCACGGCGTATTCGACGGTGTCGCATTTGGGTTGGATTGTGGCCACTATTGGTGTGGGCACTCCGTTCGCGTTGGCGGCTGCTGTGGTGCATACGTTGGCGCATGCGTTGTTTAAGTCGTCGTTGTTCATGCTGGTTGGCGTGGTGGATCATCAGGCTGGTACGCGTGATTTGACTCGTTTGGGTTCGTCGTGGCGCCAGTTGCCGTTTACGTTTAGTGCGATGGCGATTGCTGCGGCTTCTATGGCTGCGGTTCCTCCGTTGTTTGGTTTTGTTTCGAAGGAGGGCATGCTGGAGGCGTTCTTGCATGCTCCGATTGGTAACGCTGGCGTTGTGGTCTTGATGGTCGCTGCGGGTGTGGGCGCGTTGTTTACGTTTACGTATTCGGTGCGTTTGGTGATCGATGGCTTTATCGACGGTTCCCGTGAGATGTCGGATTGCAAGGAGGCTCCGGTGTCGTTGTGGCTGCCGGCTGCGCTTCCTGGTGTGTTGTCTATTCCGGCTGCGTTGTTTGTGAGCCGGTTGGATGCTCCAGTTTCTGCTGCGGTGAGTGAGGTTGCGGATGATCCGCATACTCATTTGGCGATTTGGCATGGGGTGACCATTCCGTTTGTTATCTCGATGTTGGTGTTGGTTTTTGGCGTGCTTGGCGTGGTCAAGCGTCAGTGGATTTGGGATTCATTGGCGGATCGTAAGCTTGCACCGCGTAGTGGTAATGAGTTGTTGAACTTGTCGGTTCGTGGCATTGCTGCGTTTGGTCGTTGTGTGGGTTCGATGGCGGATTCGCTGAGCCCGACGCGTCACTTGGCGTACGTGTTTATGTTGCTGGTGGTTTTGGGCGGCACGGTGACGGTTAAGGGTCTTGTTTCTGGCGGTATTGATGGGGTGCCGTTGGCACCGCGTATCGACGGAGCCGATCGTTGGGCGGATGCGTTGCCGTTGGCGATTATTGTTTTGGCTGCGGCGTTGTTGCTGCGTACGAAGCGTCGTTTGACTGCGGTGATCATGATTGGTGTGGTCGGCGTTGGTGTGACTGTTCAGATGTTGATGTTGGGTTCGCCTGATGTGGCTTTGACGCAGTTCATGGTGGAGGCGTTGACGGTGGTCATCATGATGATGGTGATTCGTCAGCAGCCGGATAATTTCCACCCTGGCAAGGGGCGTCGTAGAGCTTTTGCTGCGGTGATGGCTGTGGCTGTCGGCGTTGTGACGTTCTTGATGTGCTGGTTCGTTTTGGGTCGCCGTGAGCGCCCTGAGCTGGCGATCTGGTATCTCAACAATGGCCCGGAGATCACTGGCGGCGATAACGTTGTGAACACCATTCTGGTGGAGTTCCGTGCTTTCGATACCATGGGCGAGCTGTCGGTGCTGGGTATGGCCGCTGTGGTGATTGCTGCGGTGGTGACGTCGATGCCGCGTTACCCGTTTGCGCATGGCACCCACCCTGCTCCGTTTGGTTTGTCGCATGTGAACTCAATTCCGTTGCGTCAGCTGCTGCGCGTACTCATTCCGATTTTGGGTATTTTGAGCTTTGCTATTTTCATGCGTGGTCACAATGCTCCTGGTGGCGGCTTTATTGCGGCGCTGGTGGCCGGTGGCGCGTTGATGCTCAGCTACCTGTCTCATGCTCGCGACCAGCACATTTTCACTTTTAAGACGCCGATTTATCTGACGTCGATTGGTATTATTTTGGCGCTGATTTCTGGTTTCTTGGGCCTTACCCATGGTTCGTTCCTTTATGCTTTGCATGGCCATTGGGCTGGGGAGCACTGGACCACCGCGATGATCTTCGACTTGGGCGTGTACTTGGCGGTGCTGGGTATGCTGTCGATGGCGATTAATGCGCTGGGCAGCTATTTGCGCCCTGGTATGGACTACGAGCGTTTGAACTTTACTCGCGACGAGTCCCCGCTTGTCTCCCCTGCGAAGGTGGAGGCTCAGGCTGACGACGATCTCGACTGGCCTGAAACTAAATCCTCAGCACAAGCCTCGCAGCCGAAGGAGGCCTAAGCCATGATTCTTTCTCTTTCTATTGCCGTTCTTGCCGCTGCCGGCACTTATATGGTGTTGCAGCGCGGTATGTTGCGCATTGTGATTGGTATGACGCTGATTAGCCATGCCGTGAACTTGATCATTTTGAACGCTGGTGTTCCTAAGTGGCGTGGCGAGGCATTCCCCTCCCTTACCGACATCAGCGAATCTTCGGACCCCGTGCCGCAGGCATTCGTGTTGACGGCCATCGTGATCGCTATGGCAACGACCACGTATATGCTCACGCTTTCGGGCTTGGGGCGTTCCGACGACACCCTCGCGGAGGAAGTCGCCGACGAAACCTCGCCATTGCAGACCCTCGGCCGCTCGACCACCAATGCGGAAGCCGTGGAGGATCTGGAGCACGCCGCTAAGCGTGCTGCAACCCGCCAGGAGGAGACTCACTAATGGATTTTGTACTTCCACTTTTTGTGGGCCTCCCACTGCTCACGGTGGCGCTCACTGTCATGGCACCGTGGCGTGTTGTACGTGACGGCTTCGCCGTTGTGGTGCCGGTGCTAACGGGTCTAGCTGGTGCGTGGCTGTTTGCTTATACCGCAACGCATGGCACGATTGCGCACTCGATTGGTTTGTACGTCGGTGGCGTGGCTATCCCCTTTGTAGCGGATCAGTTCAGTGCCATCATGATTGTTACTACTTCGATCGTGGCGTTTGCGTCTAACTGGTTTGCGGTGGCTGTGGGTGAGACTCGTGCTCGCTTCTATGCTCCGCTGTCACTGATGTTGTTGACCGGTGTGATGGGCGCATTGCTCACCGCTGACCTGTTTAACTTCTTCGTGTTCATTGAGGTCATGCTGTTGCCTTCTTATGGTTTGATGGCTATGACGGGCACGTGGGCACGTTTGTCGGCTGGGCGGACGTTCGTACTGGTCAACTTGGCTACGTCGACAATTCTGGTCATGGCGGTGTCGGTGCTCTACGGCACTGTGGGTGCTGTCAACATTGCGGCGCTCGCGGGGGCAGCTCGCGGCAATGGTCCGGTGTCTGTGGTGATGGGCATTGTGGTCATCGCGCTGATTGTCAAAGCTGGCGTGTTCCCTGTTCACACATGGTTGCCGCGTTCCTACCCGGCGACGTCGGCAAGCGTGATGGGCTTGTTCTCCGGCCTGCACACCAAGGTTGCCGTGTACATGCTGTTCCGCATCTACGTGGTGATTTTCGACCTCGAGCAGCGCTGGATCTGGCTAATCACCGTGATCTGTATTCTGTCCATGCTGGTCGGCGCTTTTGCCGGTTTGGCTGAAAACTCGATGCGTCGCGTTCTGGCCTACCAGATGGTCAACGGCATGCCATTCATCTTGGTCATGCTGGCGTTTACCTCCGGCAACGAACAGGCTGCTTTGGCTGCGGGTATCTTCTACGCCCTGCACCACATGATCACTGTTGGTTCGTTGATTTTGAGTGCCGGCGCTATTGAAGAAACCTACGGCACTGACCTGCTCTCCAAACTCACCGGCATTGCCCGGCGCGACCCGTGGGTTGCTGCTGTGTTCGTGATCGGCGCGTTCTCCGTGGTTGGTTTCCCACCATTTTCTGGCCTGTGGGGCAAGGTGTTCATCGTGGTCGGTGTGGCTCATCAGGCTACGTGGCAGGCCTGGTTGGTAATCGCCGTGATTGTGATTGCAAGCTTTGGTGCGTTCTTGTCCATGCTGCGGTTGTGGCGTGAGGTGTTCTGGGGTGCGGTGATGAACCGTGAGCGTGTCCCGGAGTCGATGCGGGTGCCGTGGCATCGCTTGGCCCCTGCGGCGGTGTTGGCGGTTACGTCGTTAGCTATGTTCGTGTTCGCGGGTCCTTTGGTGGGCGCTACGCGTGCGGCTGCTGGCGACTTATTGGATGTGCCGGCTTACACCCAAGCGGTCTTGGGGGATAACCCCATTGGCCTTGCCACTGATCTTCAGGGAGGCAAATAATTATGCATGCTCCGTTGTATGTTGTGTGGCTGATCGGGCAGATCTTTGTAGCCACGGGTGTGCTGATTAAAGACATGTTCCATGGGTATAAGAGCATGGAACCGTGTGTGGTGTATTACCCGCTGCGGGTGACTAAGGAGTGGCAGATCACGGCGCTGGCGGCGTCGATTACGATTACGCCTGGCACTATGTCGATTGGTTTGCGTGAAGACGGCACCTTGTTAGTGCACGCCGTGTATGGCCATAATCCTGCGGATGTGTTGGCGGATATTGCCACGATGGAGGAGCATTTGGCGCCTTCGGTCAAGGATATTCCTCATAAGGTGGCCAATGTTCGTATTGAGCACCCTGCACATCTTGCTATTCGGAAGGAGCAGTAATGCTTGAGATTTCGATTTATATCGGCTTGGCGCTTACTGCTGCGTCGCTGTTATCTGCCATTGTGCTGATGCTCAAGACCAAAGATGAGCTCACTCGCGCTGTTATTTCCGATATGTGCTTTTATGGCATGATTGCGTTCTACTTGATTTGGTCGCTGCGTAACCCTACTTCCATTGCGTACGAGGTTGTGTTGCTTGCTGGTCTTGTGGGCGGCGCATTGCCGACGATGTCCGTTGCGCGCATTATTTCGAAAGGACGCCGCTAATGTTGTACGACTCCATTGCTTCTGTCCTGATTATCATCGCGGGACTGCTGTTCGTGGTCAGTGCTACCGCCCTGTGGCACGCCCCCGATGCATTGACGAGGGCTAATCTGCTTGGCCCAGCCACGAGCGTGGCTCTTCCTTTGATCGTGATTGCTACTTTGGTGCACGATATTGGTGCTGGCAGCTTTGAGATCAACCATTTGGTGCGTGCGATCGTGGCGATCGTGGCGTTGTGGGTGGTGTTGGCGGTTGCCAGCTTTGTGATGGGCCGTGCTTTGCATGAGGTTTCCCAGGAGCCGTAGGTAGCGGGCCGGCAGTGGCCCCCGTCGTGAGCAATTTTTGTACCCTAAGCCTGCAAAACCGCAGGATGGCCTTTCAAAAATCGGCCTTAGGGTACAAAAATTGCTCATTTCCTTTAACCAAAACATTTCGGGTGGGCCACGGTAGTGTTATCTAGTATGTTTGCTGCTCTGGTTCTCACTGCGTGTGGGTCTGCGTGTGCTACGTCGTTGGTTACGGCTGCGGTGGTGCTCCGGCGCGGCTGCGATCAGGGGGCGACGATAACGGATGAGCAGATTTTGGCTCATGAGATTCGCACGCCGTTGTCGTTGATTAAGGGGGCTGCGGAGTTGCTGAGCCAGGAGTCGGATCCGCACAAGTGTGAGCGGCTCGTGGCTACTATTGGGGCGAATTCGACGCGTGCGATTGAGGTGGCGGAGTCGTTTTTGTTGCAGGCAAAGCTCAATAGTGGCTCGGTGAAGTTGCAGGTGTCGCAGTGCGATGTGCGGGGGCTGGTGCGTAGTACTGCGCAGGAGCTGCGGGCCATGAGCGAGGTACCGATTGTGGTGGATGATCCTGGTGATCCGTTGATGATTGATGGGGATGCGCAGTTATTGCGGCATGCGTTGTGGAATGTGTTGAATAATGCTGCGCGTTATGCGGGCTCGGATAGCGATATTGTGGTGGGGGTTGAGGAGAGCGCTACTGGGGTGATTGTGACGGTGGCGGATTATGGGCCAGGGATGACGTCGCGTCAGCGTCGGGATATGTTTGTGCCCTTTGCCCAGTTCGGCCAGGCCCATACACAGGCCCAGAGCACAGCTGCGGTTCCGTCTGGTGCGGGGTTGGGGATGGCGATTACGCAGAAGATTGTGCAGTTGCATCGTGGTTCGGTGTTGGTGGATTCTATTGCGGATCATGGAACGTCGGTGTTGATTACTCTTCCTAGGACTTACTATGCATAGGCTTCGTGTTCTTGTTGTTGATGATGAGCCTCAGATGGTTCAGATTATTTCTTATGCTTTGGAGTTGGAGGGCTGGGAGGTGTTGTCGGCTTCCTCGGCGCAAAAGGGGTGGCAGTTGCTTGGCGAGTATCGGTGTGATCTGGTGATTTTGGATGTGATGCTTCCTGACGCTTCGGGGTATGCGTTGTGTGAGCGGATTCGTGCTGCTGGACATGTTGCTGCGACTCCGGTGATTATGTTGACTGCGCTTGGTGATACGGATAATCGGGTGGAGGGGCTTGAGGCGGGCGCGGATGATTATGTGGCTAAGCCGTTTTCGCCGAAGGAGTTGGTGTTGCGGGCTCAGGCGGTGGTGCGTCGTTGTGGTGGTGTGGTGCAGTCGGAGTTGCGGGAGATTGTTGCGGGTGAGGTGTCGGTGAATCCGGCGACGCATGCGGTGGTGATTGGTGGTCGTAGGGTGGATACGACTGCTACGGAGGGGAAGCTGTTGCAGGCGTTGGTTTCACACCCGAATGAGGTGGTTAGTGTGAAGCGTTTGTTGAATGAGGTGTGGGATACGACGGCGACTCAGGGTGGCCGAAATATGGTGAAGTCGACGGCGTATCGCTTGCGCAAAAAGTTAGAAAATGCAGGTTTGCCTGCGGATTCTATCCTTGCGGTCCGGGGTCAGGGGTACGTCTTTCAGTACGAGTGATTCCCCTCGGTTGTGATTGGTAACAGCACTGTTACCAACTGTTACCGCTATGGTCACTATGGTTACCGAGCGCGGAGCACAATCGCAATTAGTTGATAAAAGTGATTGCGCACAAAGGAGTGCCTCTTATGTTTGCTTGGTTGCAAGCCCCCGGCCCTGCTGCCCCGCTGCCGGCGGAGCAGGTGGATCGCATCTACCCACGGATGCGTCTGCAGGTGTTCATGGGTATTTTCTTGGGCTATGCGGGTTTTTATTTGATCCGTAATAATATTTCGGCGATTGCCCCGTTGCTTATTGATGAAAGTGGCGCGATTGATAAGCCGGCGATCGGCATTATTGGTAATGCTGTGTTGGTCAGCTATGGTCTGTCTAAGTTCTTTAGTGCCATGGTGTCGGATCGTTCTAATGCTCGCTATTTCTTGCCGTTGGGCTTGGCGCTGTCGGCGCTGATGAACTTGGTAGTTGCGTTTGTGCCGTGGGTTTCGGCCAGCGTGGGCGTGTTTGCTACGGTGATGTTCCTTAATGGTTGGTTCCAGGGCATGGGTTACCCTCCTTGTGGCCGTATTGTGGTGCAGTGGTTCTCTACTAGTGAGCGCGGTTGGAAGGGTTCGTTGTGGAACACTTCTCACAACTTGGGTGCTTTTGGTTTGCCAGTGTTGGTTGGTATTGGTTTGAGCATGACGGGCGAGAACTGGCGTGCTGCTTACTGGCTTCCTGCGTTGGTTGCTTTGGTTGTCGCGTTGGTTGCGTTCTTGCTTATTCGTGATAATCCTCAGTCTGTTGGCTTGCCGCCTATCGACGACTACCGCAACGATCCTGCGAAGGTTGCGGAGGATACGGGCGAGAAGATTTCGACGAAGGATTTGGTGTTCAAGCATATTTTGCACAGCCGCATCATTATGCTCTTGGCCATTGCGAATGTGTTTGTTTATGCCTTGCGTTATGGTGTTTTGCACTGGATTACCACGTACTTGTCTGAGCAGCACCACATGAGCGTTAAAGGCGGTCTGGCTGGTTTCGCTGCTTTCGAGTTGGCTGGTTTTATTGGCACGATTCTGTGCGGTTGGCTGTCGGACAATGTGTTTAAGGGCAATCGTTCTGCTGCTATTTCGTTGTTCACCTTGGGCGCTGGTTTGTCTATCGCTGCATACTGGTTGGCTCCTGTGGGTACGCCGTTCTGGTTGATGGTTATCTTCGTTGCCTTTATTGGTGGCTTTATCTACGGTCCTGTTGGCTTGATCGGTTTGCAGGCATTGGATCTTTCACCTCGTAACGTGGCTGGTACCGCTGCTGGCTTCACGGGCTTGTTCGGTTACCTGCTGGGTGCAACCTTGGCTTCGACTGGTGTGGGCTTCTTGGTTAAGTTCGCTGGTTGGAATGTCACGTTCATTGTGTTCTTGGTCTTTACGGTTTTGATTCTGGTTATTTTCCAGGTGATCTGGCGCGAGGAGAAGAAGTTGATGCAGGAGCGTGCTGTGAAGCTCGAGCAGGGTGTTTAGTTCCTGACTAGGAGAAGCGCTGGGGAGGAATTCCCCAGCGCTTTTGTTATCGTTGAGCGTGGACGCGAAGGAGAACCATAGTGTTATCAAAATGGTTACGGTTACTTGCTGTCTGTGTTGTGGCGATGGTGTCGGTGGCTACGGTGTATCGGACGCTGTTTCCAGCGAAGACTGCTGTGACTATCATGTGTTCGAATGATGTGACGGTGTGTGAGCAGTGGAAGCGTGATATTGCTCGTGAGTTGGGGTTGAATGTTCGTTATGTAAGCTTGCCTACGCAGGAGGCGTTGAAGCGGCTGCGTACGGGTTCGCATGAGTTTGATGTGTGGGTTGGGGGGCCTTCGGAGAATTATCGGCTGGCTGCACGATTGGGGTTGTTGCAGGCGGTGGATTTGCCGGCGGCGGATGCGATTCAGGGGCCGTTTAAGGATCCACAGAATCGGTGGTTTGGGGTGTATGCGTCGGTGTTGAGTGTGTGTAGTGATCGTGATGCGTTGGCGGAGTTGGGGGTGCCGGTTCCGCGTACGTGGTCGGATTTGATGCGTCCTGAGTTGCGGGGTTGGGTGTCGGCTCCGTCGCCGGTGTCGTCTGGTACGGGGTATGCAATGTTGTTGAGTATGCAGGCCGCGGGGTTGTCGCAGGATGAGATTGCGGCGATTGTGGGAAATGTGGATCGGTTTACGCGTTCAGGTAATGCGCCGAGTGATGTGGTGGCGCATGGTGAGGCTGCGGTGGCGATTTCTTATGAGCCGTATTGTCAGAATAAGATGACGCGTTCTGGTCGTGATGTGGAGATTTCTTATCCTGGGGAGGGCACGTCGTTTGAGATTGCTTCTGGCGGTGTGGTGGCGCAGGGGCATAATAAGTCGGCGGCGTATGAGGTGATGAATTGGTTGTTGTCGCCGTCGGGGCAGACGTCGGCGCGGCGGGTGGGATTACCGCAGATCCCCACAAGCGATTTGGTTGTGGGCAATATTTCTACGCGTTTGAAGGATTCGCATGGCATTGTTGCGGTGGATCCGGCGGTTGCCGATTCTGAGCGTGATCGGTGGATGAGTTGGTTTTCGGAGCAGCGGGCATGAGAACTGGGTTGTGGATTTTTTCGGTGGTGGCGATCGCCGCGGTGGCGGTGGGCATTCCTTATGCCATGTTATTGAAAGCGGCAGGGACGGGCACTGCGGCGGTCGCACCGATCATCCTCAGCAGCACAATTGCATTGTGTGCAACTTTGTTGGCGGTGGGTATTGGCACGGTGGGTGCGTTGGCGGCAGCGCAGTTTTCTCGTACAGTAGTATTGCTTCTCGACGTCATCCTGCTGTTCCAGCTCACCATCCCGCATTTTGTTATCGGTGCTGGTTGGAAGACGATCATGGGACGCACGGGTATTCACCTGTGCTCGCAGTGTAATTTTTCGGGCCTTGGGCCGTTGTTGTTCACGTTCACGGTGGCGTTTACCCCGTTGGCATATTTTGTGCAGCGCACGGCGTTGCGCTCGGTGTCGTCGCGTGAGGTGGATGCGGCTCGGGTGGCGGGCCTTCATGGGTGGGCGTTGTTTCGCGCGGTGTATCAGCCGCGGTTGGTGTTGTTTGCCCCTGCGCTTGCAGTGTTTATTTTTAGTGCGGCGTTGTCGGATCCGGTAACGCCGAATGTGATGGCTCCGCGGGCGTCGTTGGCGGCAACACGGGTGTGGTTCCAAGGCGATCAGGCGGGGACTGCGCTGGCGCTTACGTTGCCGGTGGCTGGTGCGGTGGTCGTTGCGGGGCTGGTGTATGCACGGCTGTTGCGTAGTAATCCGGCGTTGGTGGAGTTGCTTCATTTTGCTGGCGATTCTTCCGGCCAGCCACATCGTGCGGTGGGTGCGCAGGTGCGTGCCCCGCAGGCGGTGTTGTGTTTCCTAGGTGCAGTTGCGGGATTATTTGTGCTGGTGGCGGCCTATCGTGGTTTTGTGCATGGTTCTGAGACGCCGATGGGCAATGCGGTGGTCAATACGGTGGGGTTGGCGTTTTTGGTGTTGTTGTGTTCGTTGTTGTTGTCGGCGGTTGCATTGGGGGCGCGGCGTTCGTGTGGCCTGCGGTGGGGTTGGTTGGGCCGGCGTGGTGTTGATGCTGTGTTTGCGTTGTTGGCGTTGTTGCCGGGGGCTGCGATTGGTTGTGGTTTGCAGATTGCGTTGAATCATCCGGGAGTGTACGGGCCGTGGGCGTCGTTAAGCTTGGTGTTGTTGGCGTGTCTGCCGAGTTCGCTGGCTATGACGTATTTTTTGATGGTTTATATCGGTCCGTTGATGTCACGTTCGGAGTATATGGTGTCGTTGTTGCAGGGTGTTGGTCCGCTGCGGGCGGTGGCGTCGATTGTGTTGCAGCGTTCGACGAATGTGGTGATTTTGGGCTTTTTGATGGTGTTTTCTAATGCGTCGGTACTAGCGGTGCCGTTGTTGTGGGTGAGTTCGCCGGATACTCCCCTTCTGATGTTGCGGCTTTTCACGCTTCTCGACGCCGCCAATTACCCGGCGGCGCTGTACATCAGCATGACTGTGTCTCTTTTTATCGTGTCCCTTGCTGGGGCGATCGTTGTGAGTATTAATGGCGTGGGCTTGGCTGCCTTCGCTAGGAAACAGGTGGCACCATGGCGTTAATACATATTCAGGGTCTTAGTGTGACCAGCCGCGGGGCGCGCCTTTTGGATGATGTCTCTTTGGAGGCGGATCCTGGTGAGCTCATTGTGGTTCTTGGGCGTTCTGGGGCCGGTAAGTCGACGTTGTTGCGGGCGTTGGCTGGTTTGATCCCTGCGCAAGGTGTTGTGGAGGTCGATGGTGAGTCGTTGGCGGGCCGTCCGCCGCATCAGCGTCCGATTGCGATGATGATGGATCAGCCGTCGTTGTTTCCGCATATGACGGTGGAAGATAATATCCGGTTTGCGGGGGATGCTGGTGCGCATGTTGCGATGTTGAGCCTTGGTATTGACCATTTGGCGTTGCGTTATCCGCACCAGTTGTCGACTGGCCAGCAGCAGAAGGTTGCTCTTGCTCGCGCGCTGATTAAGCAGCCAACGTTGATGTTTTTCGATGAGCCGCTGGCGCACGTGGATACGTATTCTTCTGAGCAGCTAAAGAGTCAGATTTTGCGGACGCATCGCCGGCTGGGGTGTACCACGTTTTATGTCACCCATGACATTAACGAGGCGTTTTCTATTGCCGATCGGATTATTTTTCTTTCCCATGGGCGGATTGTTCAGGACGCTTCGCCTCAGGATATGCGGGAGCAACCTGCGTGTTTGGATATTGCGCGTCACCTTGGGGCTTCGATTTTTGTGCCTACGACGGGCACTGTGTCTCACTCCTCTTTCGGCACCGCAACGGCAGCGATCACAGCTTTGGGCACGAGTATGGAGGTCGAGGCACACCCAGATCTTCGTTCTGGTGACGCGATGGTGATGGTGGGTTATCCCACGAGCGCCACAGCCACCCCGACTGGCCAGCAGGCCCGCCATTTGATGGGGGCTACGGGGCAGGTGATCCGCAACATTTATATGGGGGATCATCACGAGGTGGCTATCGAGACGACTCGGGGTCGCATTGTGTTGCATTGTTCACCGGAGGACGAGCTTGCCTTCGCCGCGCTTGGCGACGAAGTCCTCATCCACTGCGACCCCGAGAAAATGTGGGTGCTGCCTGCTACTTCTTAGCGGCGAATGCCTCACGGATTTTCGCACCGAGGTTTTCGTCTACTTGGGTCCAGTACCAGTAGACGCGCTCCTCGGTTTCTGGGGATACCCCTGCCATGGCATTGGTCACGTTGTCCACGAAGCGTTCCTTGGCTGCGTCGTCAAAGACCTCGCGGTAGAGGATTCCGGCTTGCATGAAGTCGTCATCGTCTGCGTGCTTGACGTAGGCTGCGCGAGTCAGGTCGGTGCCGTGTGGATCTGGGTTGACGTAGAGATCCTGTGCTTGGCCGTAGGTCACACCGGAGGACGAGGTTTGGCCGTCGTCGAGGTAGCCGGCACCCTTGCCAAAACGGTTTGGTGTGTAGACCGGCGCGTCAGCTGGGTTGAAGTGGTAGGCCATGGGGCCTTCGTGCTGGTAGGTGTTCACCGGTACCACTGGCTGGTTGATGGGCAGCTGCTGGTAGTTCGGGCCAATGCGGTAGCGTTGTGCGTCTGCGTAGGCAAAGGCACGGGCCATGAGCATGCGGTCTGGGGAGAGTCCAACACCTGGGACGAGGTTGGCTGGGTCGAGGGCCAGCTGCTCGATCTGGGCGAAGAAGTTCTGTGGGTTGCGGTTGAGCACGAAGTAGCCGACGTTAATAAGCGGGTAGTCCTTCTGGGACCAGGTCTTGGTCAGGTCGAAGGGGTTCCAGCGGTAGGTTTCGGCCTCGTCGAATGGCATGATCTGGACTTTGACGTCCCAGATGGGGAAGTCGCCGCGCTCGATGGCGTTGTAGAGGTCTTCGCGCTGGTAGTCAGCGTTCTTGCCGGCCATTTCTTGGGCTTCTGCGTCGGTGAAGGTTTCCCAGCCCTGGCGGGTCTTAAAGTGGTACTTCACCCACACTGGCTGGCCGTCTTCGTTGATCCACTGGTAGGTGTGGGAGCCGAATCCGTCTTGGTGGCGGCTGGTTTTTGGCGTGCCGCGGTCGCCCATGAGATAGGTGACTTGGTGTGCGGATTCTGGGGTGCGGGTCCAGAAGTCCCATTGCATGTCAGCATCGCGCAGGCCGCTGGAGCCGAGGCGCTTCTGGGAGTGGATGAAGTCGGGGAACTTCATGGCGTCGCGTAGGAAGAAGGTTGGGGTGTTGTTTCCTACGATGTCGTAGTTGCCGTCTTGGGTGTAAAAGCGCAGTGCGAAGCCGTGGACGTCGCGCCAGGTGTCTGGGGAGCCTTTTTCACCGGCGACGGTAGAAAAGCGCACGGCCATGGGAGTGACGGTGCCTTTTTGGAAGAGCTTGGCCTTGGTGTACTGGGATACGTCTTCGGTGATGTGGAGTTCGCCGAATGCGCCGTGACCTTTGGCGTGTGGATTGCGCTCTGGGACGCGCTCGCGGTTAAAGTGTGCGAGCTTTTCGATCAGGTGCAGGTCGTTGAGTACGTTGGCGCCTTGTGGGCCTGCGGTGATGGAAATGTTTTCGCTAGCGACGGGCTGTCCGCCGGCGCGGGTGGTGTGAGGAGCTGCTTCGATGCGCTCGCCCTTGTTCAGGATTGGATCGACTGGGCTGGTCACGATGTCCCTCCTTAAGGGTTTCCTATCAAATGTGAATCGATTAATAGCTTACATTAAAAAGCAAACCCTAGCAATGAACTTTTTTTGTTAGGTATTACCTACAACTAAAGGTGGAGTGCTAGAGTTCATGAACATGAAACCCTCCGAGCGTGATGATGATTACGTCACAGCCCTAGCCCTCAAGGCTGGCTGTGGCGATCGCGCCGCTTTGACCGCCTTCATACGCGCCACCCAAACCGACGTATGGAGGCTGTTGGCCCACCTCGGAGGCACCGACATCGCCGACGATCTCACCCAAGAGACCTACCTACGCGTCATGAGCGCACTCCCCCGCTTTGCGGCCCGCTCCTCCGCGCGCACATGGCTGCTCTCCCTCGCCCGACGCGTGTGGGTAGATAACATCCGCCACGACATGGCCCGCCCCCGCAAATCCGCCGCCGAGGTGGAACAATGCGACGGCACCACGTCTAGCCTGTGGGCGGAGTGGGTCGACGTTCGCATGCTTATCGACGCCCTCCCCGCGGAGCGTCGAGAAGCCCTGATCCTCACCCAAGTCTTGGGCTTCTCCTACGAGGAGGCCGCCAAAATTGCCGACGTTCGCATCGGCACCATTCGTTCCCGCGTGGCCCGCGCCCGCGCTGACATCGTCGCAGCCGCAGCCACAGAAACCGACACCAACGAGGCAGCGGGCTAACCGCCTACTTACGACGACGCACGAGCAGCACGCCCACGGCGATCAGCAAGGCTGCCACAGCGACGATCCCCAACACGCTCGCACCGGTGCTGGCCAGCCACGAACGCGGACCCGGCTTGTTGGTGTTAACCTGCGGGTGCTTCGGCGGCACCTGGGTATCAATACGCGGAATCTCTACGTTGCCACTGGGCTGATCTTTAGGCCGGACCACGACTTCGCAGTTCAGTCCGTCTTTTTCCTTCATTGGCACGGTGACAATGAAGTCGCGGGTCTTCTCAGAGCGCAGCAGGTAGGCGCCCACTGGCAGATCGTTAAACCGCACGAATCCCCACTGGTTGGTTTCTGCGCTTACCCCTGGCTCGATGAGGTTTTTGGCGGCCCGTGCGGTGCTCAGGTTTTTAGCGTCTTTCCAACCTTGATCGGCGGTCAGGTCGATGCCATCGATACGGTATGCGGTGAACTTTTGTCCCGCTTCTTTGGTGTGCGCTCCGACCTCGATGCTGCCGGCTGTGCACGGCAGTTCGACGGCACTGGCAGGGAGCACGAAAGCTGAGGCCAATAGCGCACTACTGAGTGCGACACTCACTACACGCGAGTAACCAATCATTTATTTCTTTCCTTTATACAGTGCCCACAAGAGCAACGAGATAATAACGACCACGAACAGCCCAGCGAGACCAAGAGCTAGGAACATCCACCACTGCCAAGCGGAGTTGCTGGTGCCAAAGGGTTGTTCGCTGGGGCCCATGGGTGCACGCTCTGCGGTGACTAACAGGCGGTGGGTGTTGGCACCGTAGGGCGTGCAAGTAACTAGGGTGATCAGGTCACGGTCGGCGACGGAACGAAGCGCAGCAACGTCTTCGGGCAGTACCACTTCGGTGCCGGTGACCACGTATTTGAGGTCTTCTCCAATTGTGCGCACATAGAGCGCATCGCCGACGTTCAGGTCTGGGAGGTTGTCAAAAAACGTGGCGTGCTGCATGCCGGTGTGCGCAGTGATGACCGCGCGGGTGCCCACCCCGCCGACGGGCAGGTGCGTACCAAACAGGTGACCAGCACCTTTAAACAGCACATCGTCGGTGGTGCCGTGGTACACCGGCAGGTTCACGTTGATCGCGGGGATACTCAGCTGAGCCATCGCAGGGTACTGATTCAGCTGCTCACGGTAGTGCTGGTATTCCGGCGATGCTGTCACATCGGAGCCCACCCAAGGATCCTCCAATGTGCCGGTGCCAATATGGGCGTTATATTCGTGGGCCATCGCCATCGCAGCCTCTGCCACTGCAACATCAGCGTGCTGCATTTGGTCGGAGATGGACTGCGCGAGGCGGGATTGCTCCCAGTTGTTTACCTGCGTGGATACCACAGGGTAGAGCACGATACCCAAGCCCGCGATAGCACAGACGACCATGGCGACCAGTGCGGCTAGCGTCCCACGATTATTCCGCATCCATGTCCTCCTCATGGTCTTCGGCGCGGGTGTGACGACCGCGTGGTTGCGCGGTGCCCATGTATCCGGAGCGCCAGAAGAACAGTGCGAGGACGGCAATGCCGAGGCCAAGGATGACTGCCCACCAGGGGAATCCCACGTGTGCCGCGGCGCGTGCTGCGTCGATGTCGGATTGTGGGGTTGGGGTCACGCGCTCAGCGGTGACCAGAATGCGGTGAGTGTTCACACCCAGTGGCGTGCAGGTAACTAGTGTGACGAGGTCGCGGCCGTCTTGCACACCGAGGGATTCGGTGTCTTCGGGGCTTACCACCTTTGTTTCTCGCACCTCATAGGTGAGCACTTCGTCGAACACTTCGATGGTGAAGCGGTCACCGTCTTTCACCTTATCCAGGTTGGTGAACATGGCTGCGCTGGCAAGACCACGGTGCGCGGTGATCACCGAGTGTGTGTTCAGCCCGCCGGCGGGTAGCGACGTACCCGCCAAGTGCCCTGCCCCTTGGAGCAGGGTTTCATCGGAGGTGCCGTGGTAGATAGGTAGGTCCACGTCGATGGTGGGGATCCGCAGTCGAGCCATCACCTCGCTGCCGTCGACACGCAGCTGGTCCCAGTACGACAGGCCTTCTTCGGACTCCGCGCCGGTGCCGCGTGGCACATGCGAGTATGCGTCGATCGATGCACCCGAGGTCAGACGCTCGTTGTAGCGATGCGCCAACTGGATCAGCTCGTGTGCGCTAATCGGCGTGGCGTTATCGATACGCGCATCGTAGCGGTCAATCAGTTTGGCCTGGTCGCGTGCCGACATCCAGCTCGCCGCCGACGGGTACAACCCCACCAGCAGCCCAGCTAGGGCGGTCAGGCACACAAACAACGCCAACCCCGAAAACGCCCAACGCTTGCGTTGCTGCGCCTCCTCCTGCGGATCCCTCACCATCTTCAACTACCTAACTACTGCCCACTCACTACTACTGACGACGCATCCGACGCACGAACACAACAGCCGCACCCATAGACACAACCAACAGCAAACCACCAGCGATCATCATCGCAGCGACACCCTTACCACCGGTCAGCGGTAGGTTCGGAGCGTCACGCTTGACGTTTTCGATCTTGAACTCATGGTCCACTTTCGACGAACCTGGGTAGACGGCAATCGGGGTCAAAGCCTTATCACCCTTAGGCTTGATAAAGCCTGCAGGCGCCTCAGTCTCTTCAAGCACATAGCAGCGGAAATCCTTTACCGGCTGACCACTCTTCCAATCGGCAACGAAGAGGCCATCAATGACGGCTTTGCCTTCTTCACCGGTGGTCACAGTGTATTCTTGACCGTCCTTTTTAACTTCCTCGCCCTTCTCCGCAACGCACTTTCCGTCAGTTGGGTAAGGATCTTTCGCCGCATAAACCTTGAACTTGGCATCCTTGAGGCCGGTCTGACCATCAGCAGCGTCCTTCTTCAAGATGGTCACTTGACCCCACTTGGTGATTACGCGAGGCGAGTTCAAAGGCTTAAGTGTTACGTCACCTTCAGGGTCTTCAGGAGTAGCTACTGGAGGAACTGTTGGAGGCTCATTTGGGTCATCATTAGGAGTGAATGCGATGTATGCCTCAGCACCATTATCAATCGAGCCATAACTAACGCTGGTCAATTTACCTTTGAAGGTTACATGGACATACTCTTTTTGATGCTGGCCAGCTTTTGTCAGGCCAGCCTTTGTCAGAGCAACATGAACGGTGTTTCCGACCTTTGTTACTTTATAATCAGTCTCTTCTGTAAGAGGGACTGATCCATCCGCACCGATCTGAACGGTGTCCACACCCAAGCTATTAGCATCAAAGTGTTCGCTCATCTTGTCAGTGATGATGAAGTACTTGAGTTTATCGCCAGTTGGGAATGTAGGAATTTGTGCGGTGACTGGGTAACGCACCTCAGAGCCCAATAGCAAACCATGCTTTGCTTGATCTTCCACGTCTTTAGTCATACGAGAAACGGAGTTCTTTGGAAAGACGTTGACATTGTAGAGCCATTTACCGTTCGGTTTTTTGCCTTGTCGTTCTTCATGGTTATTGGGATACGGGATAGTCACGACGAACGGCGCAGCTTGATCGATCACAGAAACGTCTTCGCCATCAACCGAAACCTGAGCACCTGAGGAGTCGCGCTCCACCACAAGGTAAGCGCCTAGCTCTAGGTTTTCGAAAGTTGCTTTACCGCCATTTTTAGTGACTTGAGTTGACGTAGGGTTTTTCCCTTTGACGGTATCTTTGTCGATTTTCAACTTTTCAAGCTCATCCCAGCCTTGTTGGGTGGTCAGATTATAATCGAGCTTGTAGATGTCGAATGTAACCCCATCGACTCCTGCGCTTGGTACGCCGTTGAATGATCCGGTTTCTGGATCTGCATACTGCGGGTACTCAGCATTCTGGTTCTGGTGCTTGTGCACAATGATGCTGCCTTTTGCAGTGGCGTCGATGTTTCCGTATTCAGCTGGTTTAGGAGCAGCTACGTCTACTGCAAAAGCGGGGGTAACTGCAGCAGTTGAGGTCAAGATCAAAGCGGTAGCGCCAAGGCTGCACACCAATTTGCGTCCGAGGGATTGAGTAGTCATGAGGGAATTTCCTTTTAAAAGAGAGATGTAGTTTTTACGTTTGAGGTCTTATGCACGACGACGAATCACGTACCAAGCACCAGCAATCAAAGCGATCATTCCGAGCACACCACCTGCCATTCGGAAAATGTCTGAGCCCATACCACCTGTTAGTGGGAGCTTGATGCCGTTCTTCGGCTCGTTTTCGATCGGCAGAATTTTTTCTGTTCGACTTTCCGAATCCATCACTTTCCTACCGACAGAAACAACTTCACCATTTGACCTGATTTCGAACTCAAATGGAGTGGTATTCAATTTGAACTGGATAGGAGCTTTGCTTTCAACGAGACGATATTTTCCTGCTGTTAGTCCGTCAACGCGGAATTTTCCTTTTTCTTTAGAAACATCAACTAGAGAAGGATCGTCTGGCTTCGCACAGTTACTACCATCAGACGAACAATCCTTGATAGTTACTGAATACTTTTGCTTAGAATCCTCTACGCCCTCTACTCGACCGTCAATCTTTTCAAGGCTCCACTCAGATCCATCTAATAGCGCAGTTGGGGCACCAGCATGTGCTTTTTCCCATGTGACCGAACCTTGAATAACTTGGTTCGAGATAGTACCTAAATCAAGGCCCTTATGAACATGCTCTTTGCTCAATACTAGTTCTTTAGATACTGGATCTCCTAAGGCGTAGCCTTCCGGTGCATTCGTTTCTATCAAGGTATAAGTTCCCAACCCAATATTTTCAATCTTAAATGCACCAGGGTTAGGATCTTTATCTAATAATTCTTTGCAATCACCGGACACGCAGTCCTCGATTTCAATGTCCGCCTTACCCTCCGAAACTAGTTTCCACTTAGACCCACCTAATAGGCGCATTTGATCTCTGGAATCAACTTTTTTCCATGCCACAGAACCGGTATGCCTTTTATTCAGAATTGGTTTCAGAGAAACTGGATTCGAGTTGGAGTTAATTCCTTTAGATATCGTAAATTCAATACCGGAATCTAGAATCTTATAATCGTCACCAGTTTTAGTTTCACGGAGTTCATAAGTTCCAAAGGGAAGATTTCTGACTAGGAACTTTCCTAGCTGATTATTGCCGTCAACAACATCGTCATCGTTACGAAGACCACAACTGGGTTGCTCAGTTACACAATCACTAATTTTCCAAGACTTAACATCATCAGGCTGACCATCCCTACGGATAATTTCCCATTCCGTATCACCTAAGGGAAAATTAACACCATTAGGATCGGCTGCTTCACCTAATTTTTCCCATTCAACAGCCCCGCCTCTAACAGAATTTTCAAAAGTACAACTAATAGCCAAATGATTTACAGAAGATGCTATTTCTGGGATTTTTAGAGAATATTCATACTCATTATTCTTATGTAGCGCGATATCACTACCATCCTCTTCGTTGACACACGTCAATGAAGCCGAATAATCACGGATATCAGTTTCTTTTCCATGAGAATTACTCCTAGGCTTGCCTTCACGCAGAATATAAGTTCGGCCAGATCGAACAGGCAAAGGACCCACTTTATCCGATTGCTCCCCCACCTGATCACCTTTTGTATCTACTTCACCCGTAACTACGTTCCCATCATCGCTTACACGAGTTATTGATAGATTAAATTGATCAGAGGGTTTTGCACGATTGTTTACTTTTTTTCTTTAATTCAAGCGTTGGCGGATTTTGACAAGAAGCCAAATCACCACTAAGGAATTCCGATAGCTCCCCACGCGCAACAATTTCTTCAACATTAGGGTCAATTTGATAAAGGCTATCAGCAGAAGCTACCAACAAAGTACCATCACTATTTAAAGCAAAACCGTTCAAAGTTTTCCCTGAAACGGTAGAAAGAATCCCACCATTCTGCGCCTTCAGCTCTGTGTGCTCGTTAGTGTGAAAATCTTCGCTATCCGTGCCGACTCGATTTTCAGCCCTAGCTAGATCTTCCGCAGAAACGGTAAAAACTTGTGATTCTTTTCCGTCATTCAAGAGGAGATACATATCGCCGTTATCATTAAAGGCCAAGTCTCCGTTTGCGCTTATTGCACGGTCGGAAGCTTTTCCGGTTTTGATATAGCCAAGATACTGAGTCGATTGTGACTTTTCCGTATACTTCCACAGATTAAAATATTTTTTCTTTACGCCCTCATCCAAGTCGTTCGAATAGCCACCAAAATAAAAATCTCTATTTCCAAGTTCCAATTTGGCAGCACCAGCCACTAAATTGGCCACACCAAAACCAGTCGTTCTTACAGAACCCAAACGTATTTTTTTAACCTCGCTAAAACCGTTTTGAGGCGTCCAAATCCTTAAGTCAACATAGGGATCGGAGCCGGAAGATCGTTTATCATATGCATATGCAAAGGTCCCGTGATACCCGATAGCTAAGCCATTTGTCTGCTGTACCCATTGTTCGGAGAATTTACCAGGCACGCTTTGGGTAGTTATTTCCTTACCGGAAATCGTTGCTTTATATAACTTTCCCGTATCTGTAGTTAGGCCATAAAATTCACCAGGCTTACAACTCAACGCGCCTTCAACCGGCGATGCTGCCGGCTGAACGATAGACACACCGTCTTCCGGCTTTACAGGCGTTCCATCTCCACTTTCCGACCCCAGCACACCATTAGCCCCATTATCTGCAGCACCCTCATTAAAATGAGTGTTTGGACTCGTATCTAAGTGGCTTCCATCCCACGGTTGCGGAGTGCCGAGCCGATCTTCGCCTTCCACAGTCAAACTATTCAAAAGATCTTGTGCGGAAACTGTTGACGGAAGCGTGAGGCCGAATATGAGGCCTATGGTCGCAAGTTTTCGTGCGAGCGAGCGCATGGGTGCCCTTTCCAATTTCAAGAGTGTTGTTTCCTGCGTTGAGGGAGCTTTTTCATAGGAATAGCAGGTAGCATTTAATCTATTTAGCCTAATCGAGATTTATATTTCGATCAAATACTAAGCGTGTTCACATAGCCACATTTTCACGTTCATATAAGCGTGACAGACTGTCTCTCAGTTAGGGCCAAGCCAAAAACATGCGTTGACCTTTACATTTAACAAACAAACTACGCACATTTGCAAACCATGCACTTTAGATATGTATTTCATACCTCTTTTTGCGGAGTACTTTTATAAATAAACGGGGGTAGGCCTGCAACTTTAAGAATTGACGCATATTTGCAATGCGAACGTTTGCATAGTGTTGCGTGGCACACAATTGAATTCACAATACCTCAAGGCATAATAAAACAGCCCTCCACAGGGATGAACTGGCCCCCGAAAGTTGGACTGGCCAGCGTTGAACTGGTCGACGATTTCCTTTTTCACCTTGAAGGAATACTGCTGCTTGGTTGGTTTCTCCACAAGACATAGCCTGCCATGAAGCTTGAATCGATGCTCAAGCCTTCTTACCGGATAAGGGCCAACTCCTAACCGATGGGCTGCGGCCTTGTACCCTAAATCCTGGTCAAACAATGCAACGAGCTGTTCTCGCTGCAACTGGCTCAGAGAACTTTGTACTCTCAAAAGAAATACTCCCCACTAGTCGGAAACTGATTTCTCAGTCCAAATAATGAGGAGCAGTTCAGGAAGCGGAGGGCGGTGTGAAAACTGTGACCGTTTACAAGCTTTAGACCAAAAGCTCAGCAATCTGGATGGCGTTGAGTGCAGCGCCCTTGCGTAGATTGTCGCCGGAGACAACAAAGACGAGGCCCTTGTTGTCGTCTACGGTCTGATCCTGGCGGATACGGCCCACGAGGGAGTTGTCTACGCCTGCAGCAGCGAGTGGCGTTGGAACGTCCACAACGTCAACACCGGCAGCGTTTCCGAGCACTTCGCGTGCCTGGTCTGGGGTGATGGCGTTGTTGAACTCAGCGTGCACCACCATGGTGTGGCCGGTAAAGACTGGCACGCGAACACAAGTACCGGCAACCTTCAGGTCTGGCAGGCCGAGGATCTTGCGGGACTCGTTGCGTAGCTTCTGTTCTTCGTCGGTTTCCTCAGTGCCGTCTTCCACAAGGTTGCCAGCGAATGGCAGGGCGTTGAACGCGATGGGTGCCACGTAGGGGCCTAGGTCTTCCGGTGCGAGCAGGGAGCCGTCGTGAACGAGCTCTACGGCGCGGTCGCCGATCTCAGCAACCTGCTTGATCAGGGTTTCTACACCGGCGAGTCCGGAGCCGGATACCGCCTGGTAGGAGGAGACATGCAGTTTGGTCGCGCCGGCGGCGTCGTGAAGCGCCTTGACTACAGGCATGATTGCCATGGTGGTGCAGTTGGGGTTCGCAATAATGCCCTTGACCACGTCGCTCTTTGCGTCTGGGTTGACCTCAGAAACGATGAGTGGCACTTCGTCGTCTTTACGCCACGCAGAGGAGTTGTCCACCACGGTTGCGCCAGCTGCGGCGAACAGGGGTGCGTACTGCTTGGAGGTACTACCGCCTGCGGAGAACAACGCGATGTCGATACCCGCGAGGCTTTCTTCGGTTTGCAGAGCTAGGTCTTCAACCTCAACCTCTTGACCCTTGTAGGGCAAGGTGGTTCCGGCGGAACGCGCAGAGGCGAAGAATCGGATGGTGTCCAGTGGGAAGTCACGCTCTTCCAAGATCGAACGCATTACGCGGCCGACTTGGCCGGTGGCCCCGACAACTGCAACAGTGGTCATGGTATCCCCTTCGGATTATCAGTAGATAAGTGTGTAGCTTAAATGTATCTAGCGTCCGGTACCAGCGTAGACAATTGCTTCGGTTTCGCCACCGAGCTCGAACTTCTCGTGGATGGCACGGGCTGCCACATCGACGTCCGATTCGCGGATCAGTACTGAGATGCGGATTTCGGAGGTGGAGATCAGTTCGATGTTCACACCGGCGTCGCGCAGCGCTTCGCAGAACTCTGCGGTGACTCCTGGGTGGGATTTCATACCGGCGCCGACGAGGGAAACCTTGCCGATCTGATCGTCGTAAAGCACGTTCTGCCAGTCGTTCTTTGTCTGCAGGTTGCGGAGCAGTTCCATGGCGTGGGGGCCGTCGGCACGCGGGCAGGTGAAGGTAATGTCGGTGCGGTTGTCCTCGAGGGAGGAGATGTTTTGCAGCACCGTGTCGATGTTGATTTCGGCGTCGGCAAGCGCGCGGAACACTGCCGATGCGCTGCCTGGGGAATCTGGGATACCCAGAACCGTGATCTTAGCTTCAGAGTTGTCGGTCGCTACACCAGTTAGTACTGCTTCTTCCACAGGGATATCCTCCATCGAGCCGGCGACCAATGTGCCGGGATCATTGCTATAAGACGAACGAACACGCAGCGGCACGCCAAACGCGCGGGCGTACTCAACACTGCGCAATACCAAAATCTTGGAACCGCTTGCGGCAAGCTCCAGCATTTCCTCGAAACACAGCTTTTCCAGTTTCTGTGCGTTAGGAACAATGCGGGGGTCCGCTGTGTACACGCCATCTACGTCCGAGTAGATCTCGCACACATCAGCGTTAAGCGCTGCTGCCAACGCCACTGCGGTGGTATCGGAACCGCCACGACCCAGCGTGGTCACGTCCTTTGATTCGCGGTTCACACCTTGGAATCCGGCGACAAGACAGATCTTGCCCTCGTCCAAGGCTTCACGTACACGCCCTGGGGTGACGTCCACGATGCGCGCGTTTCCGTGGCGCTCCGTGGTGATCACACCAGCTTGTGAACCTGTAAACGACTGCGCTTTCGCCCCGAAGGACTCAATGGCCATGGCCACCAACGCATTCGAGATACGCTCGCCAGCCGTCAACAACATATCCATCTCGCGTGCTGGCGGAACTGGATTCACCTGTGCTGCAAGGTCGAGCAGCTCATCGGTGGTATCCCCCATGGCAGAACACACGACGACTACGTCGTGCCTCTGCTTCTTAGTGGCCACGATCCGTTCAGCGACACGTCGGATCCGTTCCGCGCTTTCTAGCGAAGAACCTCCATATTTCTGTACTACAAGTGCCACGGGGCTACGCCCTTCCCGGAACGCCACAACGCCGCGTTAACCAGCGTGTGCGTCCCTCGTTCAAGACCATGAAATTACGAATTTCTATACTACAGTCAATTTTGAACACTGCATATAATTCGGGGGTGAATAGTGCAGAGGGAGCGTCGTAAAGCAATGATGCTGCGCAAACCGTATAGGCTAAACCCCGATGTACAGCAATTTCCTCGCCATGGCGTTCGCCCTCGCCTCGGCCCTCACCATCGCATGGGGCACCGTGGTCCGGCACCGCATAGCCGAGGAAACCGACGGCTCTCCCCTCCTCGAAGCGGTCACTCGTTTCCGCTGGTGGGTCGGTAGCCTCACTGCCCTGCTCGGCTACGCGCTCCAGGTGGTGGCTCTCGGTTTTGGCACCCTTTTGGTAGTTCAACCAATCCTTGTGCTGTCGCTTATGTTCACGCTTCCGCTGTCCGCGCGTTACGACGGCCGCCGCCCCAGCCGCGACGAGATGGGCTGGGCGGGCGCGCTCACGGTGGCCGTCGCTATCCTCGTTGTGCTGGGCAAACCGGCCGCTGGTGACCCCCAGCCCCCTATGGATCGTTGGCTTCTCGCCCTCGGAATCGGCGCTGTTATTCTGCTAGCGCTGTGGTTTATTTCCGGCAGCCTCGCTCTTAATACTCGCGCCCTAGTCCTAGGGGCTATCACTGGCGGCGTGTATGGCTACGTAGCTGTTCTTTCCAAGGCCACGGTGGACATCATGACTCATGGCGGTATCACCACTCTTGTGTTTTCTTGGCAGGGCTATTCCCTGCTGTTTGGTGCGATTTTGGGCACTGTGATTCAGCAGTACGCTTTTAATGCTGGGCCGCTAAAAAATTCCCTGCCGGCGATGACCATTGTGGAGCCGATTGTGGCTTTTGCTTTGGGCTATGCGGTGTTGGGTGAGCAGTTCCAAGTGTATGGCTTGAACTGGGCGTTTATGGCGGCCGCGTTGATCACCATGGTGGTGTCTACTTTTGCATTGTCGTGGCGTGGTGTTGGGAGCTAATTTAGATCGCCCAGGGGAATACCACGATCATGTAGGCCGAGATGGCAAGTCCTCCTAGCGACCACAGAATTACCGCAGGCCAGGTGCGGATAAATGGCAGAGCGAGCAGGACCATGGGTAGCAGGAGCCGCGGGCGGGAGTGCATGATTCCGCCGCTGAGCAGCACGTTGAGGCCAATAAATAGCGAGAAGAGCCAGGGTGCGAGTGGGAGACGCGGATAAGCAACCACTAGAGCAATGATGGCGATGATCATGCTGGCGGAGCTGATTATGTAGCCGAGGCGGATGGGTTCGTGGAGGCTGTGGATGATCCAGTTGATGGTGCTGATTCCGCCGTCGAAACCCGAGCCCCAGCCTTTTTCTTGGATGCCGAAGTAGCCGCCGGCGTCGCGGGTGACCCAGGAGGCCCAGGCGAGGTAGCTGGCGGTGGGCAGGGCTGCGATTACGGCGAGGGGCAGGTGGCGTTTGGAGGCCAGCAGCAAGACGATGGCGAAGGTGGCTACGAGGTCGATTCCGGTGAGGCGTACGAGCCCTGCAAGCGCGACGAGGAGGGTTGCTTGCCGCCAGCGTTCTTGCATCATGGCGACGATTGCCCAGAGGCTTAGCGCCATGAAGGGGGCCTCGGTGTAGACCATAGTGAAGGTGCCGGACATGGGCGCTAAAAGCACCACAAGCGTTGCGACGATACGTCCGCTCGGCGTGGCGATTCCCATAAGTTCGGCGAGCCGCATGACCGCTAGGGCGAGAGCAACCGTGGCGATCGTAACAATGATCAGCCCCGATGCTTCTAGCGGCAGGTGGGTAATCGCACTGAGCAGGCGCATGGCCATGGACAGCCCTGGGAAGAATGCGACGCTGGTTTCGGGGTTGGCGAGGTAGCCGTCGCGGGCGATGGTGAGGTATTGGTCGGCGTCCCATTCCAGCGCTGCGGTGGTGATGGCGTTGGGGATTCCGGCGGTTGCTCCTGCTATGGCAAAAGCCCCGAGGCGCAACGCGGTGGTTGCGGCTACGAGGGCTAGTGCTGTGAGTACCTTATTCATACTTGTCACTAATGTAGCAAGGCTGAACGCGGAGGTTGTTTCTCTCCTACATTCCGAGGTGGGTGCGCAGTGCGGTGGCGATAGTGTCGAGGCGTTGGGTTGCTTCAGCGCGTGGGATGGTGTCACCGGTGACAGGCATGACCACTTCGAGGTAGCACTTGAGTTTTGGCTCGGTGCCGGATGGGCGGCAGATGATGCGGTCGTTGTGGTCGGTGATGAACATCATGCCGTCGGTTGCGCCCCATGGCAGGGTTGGGTCGTTGAGGTCGGTGACCTCGGTGACGGTTGCTCCTGCGAGTTCCGTTGGCGGTTGTGCGCGCAGGGTGCTCATGGCGCGGGCGATGATGGAGAGATCGTCGACGCGGAAGGTTAGCGGAGCGGTCTGGTAGAGGCCGTGCTCGCGGGCCAGGTCGTCGAGGGCGTCGTCCAAGGTACGGCCTTCGGCTTTGAGGGCACTGACGAGGCTCGCTACGACCACGGAGGCGGAAACGCCGTCTTTGTCGGCGACTGCTTCTGGGTCGCAGCAGAATCCGATGGCTTCCTCGTAGCCGAATACGAGTTCAGGGGTGCGTGCGATCCATTTGAATCCGGTGAGCGTGGTGGCGTGGGTACGCCCTGCGGCTTCGGCGATCTTGGAGAGCAGGCGGCCGGAGACGATGGAGTTGGCCATGGAGCCTGGCTTTGCGACGCTCGCACGGTATGCACCTAGCACCGCACCTGTCTCGTCGCCGCTGAGCTGGCGCCATCCGCCTTCGGCGTTAGCGTCTGGGGTGGCGACGGCACAGCGGTCCGCGTCAGGGTCGTAGGCGATGATGACATCTGCACCGATGGTGTTGGCGTGTGCTTTCGCCAGGTCGAGGGCACCTTTTTCCTCTGGGTTCGGGAAGGACACCGTGGGGAAATCTGGGTCTGGCTCGGCTTGTTCTGGTACGAGGGAGACGTTGAATCCGGCAGCGGTGAGCACCTTTTCACCCAAGGCTGCGCCGACACCATGCATGGCAGTCAGGGCGATGAGGATGTCGCTCTTCTTGTCTGCGAGGGTCAGTGCGCGGGTGAGGTAGTCCTCGCGTGGGTCAACATGTTCGATGTTGTCGGTGGTGCGTGGGATCTCGTCTGCGTACGGTGCTGCTGCGATTGCCTCGGAGATTTCTTTGTCAGCTGGGCTGATCAGCTGCACGCCTTCGGCTGGGCCTTGGGCGATGTGTCCACCGAGGTAGACCTTGTAGCCGTTGTCGGCTGGCGGGTTGTGCGAGGCGGTGACCATGATGCCGGCATCGGCACCAAACTTCTTCACACTAAAGGCGGTCAGTGGGGTGGGGTTTTTAGCTGGTAGCAGCAGGGCGCGTCCGCCGGCTGCGGAGACTACCTCCGCTGCGGCTTGGTGGAACTCTAGGGATCCGTGGCGGGCGTCGCAGCCGATCACGATCGTAGGGGTGGCATCTGCGCCGAGCTGGGTTTTTACCCAGTTGACTAGGCCGTAGGTGGTGCGCAGGATGACTGCCAGGCTGAGCTGGGATTCACCTGCGCCCACTCGTGCTCGCAGGCCGGCGGTGCCAAAAGTCAGCGGTCCGTTGAATGCCTGCTGGAGGGATTCTTCGTCGTGAGTTTTAAGCCAGCCCTCGATGGTTTCTTTGGTGCGAGGGTCGGGATCGTGGTCCGCCCACTCGCGGGCTGTGCGCTCTAGCTCTGCGTAGCTCATGATTGTTCTACTCTCCTAGTTCTTCAAGAATGGCTGCGGAGGCAGACAGACCCAAGCGGGTAGCGCCTGCTTCGATCATGGCAAGGGCATCCTTGGCAGTGCGGATGCCGCCGGAGGCTTTAATTCCGAGGCGGCCGCCCACGGTTGCGTGCATGATTTCCACTGCGTGAACGCTTGCGCCACCTGCTGGGTGGAAGCCGGTGGAGGTCTTGACAAAGTCTGCGCCAGCGTTTTCGGAGGCCTTGCATGCTGCGACGATTTCGTCGTCAGTCAGTGCTGCGGTTTCGAGGATGACCTTGAGGATTCCTGGTGCTGGGACGGCGTCGCGAACAGCCTTGATCTCGGCCTCGAGCTCGTCGAACTTGCCTTCCTTGGCGAGGGCGATGTTGATCACCATGTCGACTTCTTCTGCACCATCGGCAACAGTGCGGGCAGCTTCAGCAGCCTTGATCTCTGGCTTGACGGCGCCGGACGGGAAGCCCACAACAGTTGCTACGTGGAGGTTTTCTGGAACCTCAACTGGGAGTGCGGATGGGGATACGCATACCGAGTAGGTGCCGAGGCGGGCGGCGTCGGCGATGAGTGCCTTGAAGTCGTCGGTGGTTGCCTCTGGCTTGAGCAGGGTGTGGTCGATCATCTGGGCTACGTCGTTGCGGGTAGTCATTTTGTTGAGTCTCCTTGAGAAGTGGGTGGATGTTTTAGTGGTTTGCTACGGAATCGATGCCTGCGGCCTTTTCGCGGCTAAATAGCGCGCGGTCAGCGATGAAGTACATCACGGCTCCGACGACAGCGATCGCGGCAAGAATCCAGATCACGGCGTTGGTTCCGATGTTGAGGTTCATCAGCTTGAAGGTGTAGGCGATACCGAGTGGGACACCAATGTTGATGGTCAGGTTGTAGAAGCCAATGGCCACACCGGATTTCTCCGGCAGGATGTTGGCGAGCGCAGTGTTCACCAGTGGTGCGTAGAGCAGCGCAAATCCGGATGCGAACAGGATGATCGAGGCGATTGCCACGGCAACGTGAACCTGGATGGCGAGCGCGCCGACCACGAGGGCGACGATGATCATGCCCAGTGCGGTGAAGATCGTGCGTCGCGACGTCATCAGCTTGCCGATCTTTCCGGAGAAAATGCCGATCAGGACTGCACAGATATAGCCTGGGATCATCAGATAGGATGCCTGAGCTTGGTCTAGCCCGTGGAACTCTTTAGCTGCGAATGGCAGCAGCACGATGTATCCGAGCTGGGTGGAGTAAATGATCAGCACGAGCAGTATTGCCCATACGTAGCGACCATTTTTGAAGAACTCTGGGTTGACCACTGGGTTCTTGGCGTTGCGTACGTACCAGACAAAAATCACGATGCTGACCAGCATGAATGCCAACCAGAAAAGCTTGAAGGCCTGCATGTACTGGATAACCGAGGTAGCAAAGATAGCGATCAGGAATAGACCAACAACATCGAGGTGCGACGAGGAGGCTTCTTCTTCTGGGACGGTCTTGAGGATAAATGGCACTGCCACGATCAGGATCAGTGGGACCAAGAACATCACGCGCCAGCCGATGTAGGTAGAGATAGCACCAGAGGTCAGTGCGCCTACCAGCAAGCCGGACTGGAATGCGGCGGTAGAAAAGCCGAGGTAGGTCTTTTGGTCTTCCGCTGCGAGGTGCTTGGTCACGTAGATCACGTACAGCGTTTCCGCTGCAGCGAGGCCACCGGTCTGAATGAGGCGACCTGCAAGAACAAGTGGCCACGAGCCGGAGAACACGAATCCGGTGACGGATCCTACAACCACTAGGCCGATGCCGATGAGCATGAGTTTGCGGATCGAGATGGCGTCAGCGAGTGCAGCATAAACAACCGCACCAATGCCGATGATCACACCTGCAAGCGAGGCCTGCAGCGAGGCTGTGTTGGGGTCAATGCCCAAGCCCTCTGCCATCGGGCCGGTCATAGTCTTAAAACCATTGTCCACAATCAAACAGAAAACGAAGCTGAACAGCAGGACCGGCACTGCTGCCTTCGGATCAGTAGGCTTCAAGGTTGCGTTGTGCGTTGTCATGCGCGTGCCAATGGTAGTGCGAGTTCCATCATGTCGGTGAAGGCGCTTTCGCGCTCTTCAGCCGTGGTGCGTGCTCCGGTGAACAGGTTGTCCGACACGGTAAATACGCCCAGAGCATTTGCGCCAGCGTATGCGGCGATGGAGTACAGTGCTGCCGATTCCATCTCTACACCGAGCACACCCATGCGAGCCCAACGCTCATTCACGGTATTATCAGCGTTGTAGAAAACATCGGAGGACAAAATGTTGCCGACGTGAACCTTCTTACCCTTGCGGTCTGCCTCATCCATGAACGCCCTCAGCAGGGTCCACGATGCAGTTGGGGCGTAGGTGCCAGGCAGGTTGTACTGCTCAAGGAAGTTGGAGTCGGTGGATGCAGATGCTGCAACGATGATCTCGTAGAGGTCAATATCTTTCTGCATAGCGCCGATGGAGCCCACACGAATGACGTTGCGGGCATCAAAGAAGTTAATGAGCTCGTAGGAGTAGATGCCGATGGAAGGCATACCCATACCGGAGCCCATCACAGAAACTGGGGTTCCTTGGTAGGTACCGGTGAAGCCGAGCATGTTGCGCACCGAATTGAACTGCACAACGTCTTCTAGGTAGGTGTCTGCGATAAACTTTGCACGCAGTGGGTCGCCAGGCAGCAGAACAGTTTCTGCGATATCGACGCCCTTGGGATTGATGTGTGGGGTTGACTTTTCAGCCATGACGTACATCTCCTCGCTCGTGAATTATCTGATACTTTGAGGTTAAGCCCGAGTGGTTACAAATGTCAACGACCACTTTTACATTTGTTCTATGGTCTATATCATAGTGGCTCTTCCGGTTTTAGAGTGCATTGATTAGCTCGCCGGGGGTTCGGGCGTGGCACTACGCGGAGTGGGACGTTTTCCATAACCATGGATTGGCTGGGGTTGGCTGGCGTTGGTGGGCGTTGGTGGGCGCGCCACCCCCGCTCACCCCCGAAAAAGACGGCACTTCACACCAAATTCAGTCAAACGGCCGGTTTTCTTGCGATTTGGTGTGAAGTTCGGAGAAAAATCCTTCGAAATACCCCCGTTTAGCGGTGCTTCCAGTTTTAGAGTGCATTGATTAGCTCGCCGAGGGGTCAGGCGTGGCACAAGATACTAGGGCCTTAGCTTTGTAGGAAAAGGGTATCTAAACCATCCACCCCAAAACCAAGGACCTACCGTGCAGCCCAACCCAAATGCCATCGTCATCGAAGCCGAGCCCATCAATGAATGCCCCACATGCAGGCAGCCTAGAGTATTGCGCGACCACGTCATCCGCAGCCTAGTCGATCTACCCATCATCGACCACCCAACACGCCTTCATGTGCGCCTTCCACGCTACCGGTGCACTAACAAGCGCTGCTTGCAGAAGACCTTCCACACGGGCCTTGCCTGCGCACCCGACAATCCAAAAACCACTAACAAGGTGACCCACTGGATCCTGCAACACCTTGACCTTAGCCGCTGTCCGCGACGTGATCTACAACGACAAGCACTACCTCAACGGGGGTCACGGTCATCGGTGTTGATGAGCATCACTGGTCGCACAACCGACACACATGACGCGACGGAAACGTCATCCGCCCCGCCCGGCTTTTTGACGTTGTCCCAGAAAGAAGCGCTAACGCGTTTGCGAACATGGCTGAATAATCACAGCGAAGTTCCATAATCAGGTCACCATCATCAACATGGACGGCTTCCAAGGCTATGCCACCGCCGCTGGCGAAGTCATTTTCAACGCTACCTAAGTCATAGACCCGTTCCACGTTGTACGCCTAGCCGGTGACAAGCTCCGTGGGCGGCTTGAAAAACTGTTTGACTTCGACGACGACTACGCGCCGCTACAACAGACCTAGACCTACTACCAACAAGCAAGCAGCCAAGAAAGCCATGAACAAGCGCCGCAAGGACACCCCTCGCCTACTTCGACCACAAAGTATCCCACGGGCCCGTCGAAGCTATCAACGGCCTGCCTAGAATTCCTACGCGGCATCGCCCTAGGCTTCTGTAACCTCGACCACTACATTTTGTGGTGCCTGATCCACGCCGCCAACATCCGACACAAAATCAATGCACTCCAAAACCAGAAGAGCCGTCATAGTCCACTGGGCGGTTACTAAATTTAGGCATGCGGAATCCACGCGCGAGCAACCCCGCGCGCGCATCCCTCATCCCCTATGCCGCTTTTTTGATTTTCTTTTCTCTGCGTTGCCTAAACGTTTGCCCCGCTAGCACCCCTTCCGGTGTGGTAACCACCCTACGATCACCGATCTGCCACGTCACCACACCACCGGCACCAATCTCACAATCGACCCGACGAGACGTTTTCACATTGTGATGATGCCGACATAAACACTGAGCGTTAACCGCACCGGTAACCCCACCGAGATCATATTCTTCAACATGGTCAATATCGCACCACTGTGCTGGCACCCCACAACCAGGGAAACGGCACACCCCATCACGTCCTTGAATAAACCTGCGCATTGCTTCTGTAAATCGATAACCAGTCGACACAGCCACATCAGCGTCACCGAGCACACGAATAACAGGATGCTCAGGCACCTGAGGCAGAGCTGTTCCCTGCGGGGTGTAGGTAATCCCCGTGCCGGTGTCATAGAGGTTGATCACCACACTGGTTTTATCTTCCAACAGTAGTTGCAGGGCTGTGGAGTCATCACAGCTATGAGTCTTTTTGATATTGCGCAAGGTGGTCTCGAGTAGTTCTGCGACACCGGCGTGGATGAGGGCGTCGATGCCTGCGAGTCCGTGTCCGGCGTCGTAGATGTAGACGTATTGTTCTGGTTTTCGGGTGTTGTCGAGGTGGTAGCCGAGGTGGGTGATGGTTTTGCGTAGGAATCGGGTAATGGCCCTGGTACTGGGGATGGTTTGTGCTGGTTGGGTGGGTGTGAGCCAGCGTGTCAGGTGGGTGTCGATGGCGTCATAGTAGGTGGTAGGTAGTGCGGAGATGATTCTGGTGATGGTGATAAGTCGGGTGTCGTCGAGGTGCCAGAGTTGTTGGTAGAGGGTGTGGAGTTGTGGGAGTTGGGTGAGGTAGTAGATGGCGTCGAGGTGGTCGCAGACGTAGCGTTGGGTTTTGCCGATGCGGGTGGCGATGTCTGCGGTGTAGGTGTCAACGTCGTCGTTGTCATCGGGTTGTAGGCTGTGCCAGCGGTAGTAGTCGAATTGGATGCGTAGTCGTTCGGCGCGGCAAAGTGGGTCGTTCATGTCGCAGTGACTGTAGAACGGTTGTGTGGTTTCTCCTGTGGTGTTCATGATGTGTAGCCCCCTGGTTGTTCATGGTGGTTGCGAGTGTATCGCAGGGGCTTGACATCCGAAAGAGCATTCGAACAAAAAGGGGTAGCAGTAGGGGCTAGCGCATGTTATAGCACTATGACTACACTCAAAATCAGCCAATCAAACACAGGGGGAAATAAAAATGGCACTAGTATTCGACCGCATTAACAGCGCCACATCTTCACTACGCCATCTCTACCACGCGCTGCGCCGTAGCATGATCAATCACCACATGGGTCGCCACACCGGTACGCAAGGCAGCTTCAATCGCCGGCGCCTTCTCCAAACCGCCCGCTACCAGCACCCGTACAGGCCGCTTCTTCAAATCTGCCAGCGATATTCCCACTGTGCGAGCATCAATATCAGGGTCCGCAACCTCGCCTTGAGCATCATAAAAGCGCGAGCACACATCACCCACCGCATGCTCCATCAAGCGAGCCTGCTCGCCAGGCGACAAATACCCCAAGTTAAGCAGCAAACTTTCCGGCTTTACCGCGCCGACTGTAAACACAGCAACGTCACAATGCGCCCCCAAGTTCAGCATGGACGCAATATGTCGATCTTTTACTACCAGCTCTTTAGCTTCTTTGCTATCAAGAATGACAGGCAGCGGCAACATCATCATTTCCGCATTCAGAGCTCGCGAGAAGCGCGTCAGCGTCACCATGTCGTTAGTGTTGCGTGCAGTATGCGAGTGCCCGCCTTTAAGTTGCACCACCTTTACATCCACCAAGGGCAAGGTACGCAGATGCTCAGAAACGGCCAGCATCGTGTCACCCCACGACACACCCACCGTCATACCGTCCTTTACAACCTCTTCCAGCAGCGCTGCACCGGCATTACCCAGCTCGCCAGTCAGCCCCCGCCCCATTGCAGGGGATTGTACGACGCGGACATCGGCAAGCCCATAGCGAGCACAAAGCTTTTCGACGTACCCACCTGCAACCTCGCGAGGGTCATTCAGGGAGATGGTGACAAATCCTTTATCACGAGCATGCGATAGCAGCTTGGATACTGTAGGACGAGAAATCCCCAGCTCCTTAGCGACCTGTGCCTGACCCAAACCTGTTACGTAATAAAGTTTGGCAGCATCAAGTGCTAGGCAATCGCGGGCGTCAATCATATGTACATTTTTACCCCACTCCACCCCCAACCACGACACACCCCACAACATGTTCCACATAGTGGGATACCTAGCGCATGAGACGGGATTCATGTATGCTACTTCACATGAATCGCGCGAATCTTCTCCTTCTTCGCCGCGGCGGGTCACAGGCTTAACGTCCCTTACACACAGCCGGCTCCCCGTCGCGGAGTTCTAGTGTAGCCGGCTGCAACAAGAACCCACGTGAAGGAAACTACCAATGACCTCCCCAGATACTTTCATCTCCGCCCCTGCAGCCATTGTCACCCCACGTGGTGATAAAGCACCAGGTCAGGCTCCATGGAACACTCAGCGCAATTCCTCCATGGCAGTAAATCGATACCAGCCGTTTCACGTCGAAGTAGAAAACATCGATCTCCCCGACCGCACTTGGCCGCAAAAACGCATCACTAAGGCGCCACAGTGGTGCGCAGTAGACCTTCGTGATGGCAACCAAGCACTCATCGACCCAATGAGCCCTGAGCGCAAGCGCCGCATGTTTAACCTGCTGGTCAACATGGGTTACAAGGAAATCGAAGTCGGCTTCCCATCCGCCTCGCAAACCGACTTCGACTTTGTTCGCGAAATCATTGAGAACAATATGATTCCGAACGATGTCACCATCCAGGTCCTCGTACAAGCACGTGAACACCTGATCCGTCGCACATTCGAAGCATGCGAGGGCGCGAAAAACGTGATCGTGCACTTCTACAACTCCACATCGATCCTGCAGCGAGACGTAGTATTCCGCAAAGACAAAGCAGCAATTAAAAAGTTGGCTACCGATGCTGCCGAGCTGATCAAATCGATCGCAGTGGACTACCCCGATACCAATTGGCGCTGGGAGTACTCCCCCGAGTCCTACACCGGAACCGAATTGACATACGCCAAGGAAGTCGTCGATGCCGTCGTCGCGGTCATGGACCCAACCCCAGAAAACCCTATCATCATCAACCTGCCTTCAACAGTTGAGATGATCACCCCAAACGTTTACGCCGATGGCATTGAATGGATGCACCGCAACCTCAACCGACGCGACAGCATCATCTTGTCTCTGCACCCCCACAACGATCGCGGCACCGGTGTCGCAGCAGCAGAACTGGGCTACCTCGCTGGCGCGGACCGAATCGAGGGCTGCCTGTTCGGCAATGGCGAACGCACCGGCAACGTCTGCTTGGTCACCCTTGGCCTGAACATGTTCACCCAAGGCGTGGACCCACAAATTGATTTCTCGGACATCGATCAAATCCGTCGCACCGTTGAATACTGCAACCAGCTGCGCGTCCCAGAACGCCACCCCTATGGTGGCGACCTAGTATTCACAGCATTCTCTGGCTCCCACCAAGATGCCGTTAACAAGGGCCTGGATGCCATGGCATCCCGAGTACACCCCGGCGCGACCCACACCGAAGTCTCCTGGGACGAGCTGCGTGGAGAAACTTGGGAGGTTCCATACCTGCCGATCGACCCGAAGGATGTGGGCCGCAACTACGAGGCAGTGATCCGTGTGAACTCGCAGTCCGGCAAGGGTGGTGTTGCTTACATTATGAAGACCGATCACGGTTTGGCGCTGCCTCGTCCTATGCAGGTCGAGTTTTCTTCGATCGTGCAGGAAGTCACCGATGCCGAGGGCGGCGAGGTGAATTCCAAGAACATGTGGGACATTTTCGCCCGCGAATACTTGGATAGCACCAGCCCTGTGGAGCAAGTCTCTATGAGCGTTGATGCTGCAGAAACTGAAAACGATGAGGCTCGCATTCACGCCCGCCTGATCGTTAATGGTTCTGAGACGACTATCGAAGGCCACGGTAACGGCCCAATCGCCGCATATGCCAACGCGCTGGAGTCCTTGGGCATTGATGTTGAGGTGCAGGAATATGAGCAGCATGCCCGTACCGCAGGTGACGATGCCGAAGCTGCCGCCTACGTTTTGGCGGAGGTTAACGGCAAGAAGTTCTGGGGTGTGGGCATCGCAGGTTCCATCACCTACGCTTCCCTGAAAGCAATTACTTCTGCGGTCAACCGTGCGCTGAGTTAAATAACTACTTACACTTGGCGGACATGAAAGCAGGCACTAAAGCAGGCATGAAGGCAAGTATGAACGAGACGATTCGCACCCAGCTTAACCACCGCACTATCCGTGAGTTCACCACCGAGCAAGTATCGGAGGAGATCATGGAGCAGCTGTTTGCGGTGGCGGGGCGGACTGCCACCTCGTTGGGAATGCAAAGCACCAGCATTATCCGTGTAACTGACCCCCAGTTGCGGGTACGCTTAGCCGAAATCGGCGCCCAGGAATATGTTGGCCGTGCCCCCATCTACCTGCTGTTTATTGTCGATTGCCATCGCAACGCAGGTATCCTCCAAGAGCTAGGCGCGGACCCTGCCGGTGCTGCGACAGCCCGCAACTTTGTCCAGGGGTTCACCGATGCCTGCCTCACGGCACAAAACGTGTGCATCGCTGCGGAATCGATGGGCTTAGGCGTGAACTTCCTCGGCAACGTCCATAACGATGCTGCGGCTGTGATCAAACTGCTGCAACTACCTGAGCTCACTTTCCCAGTTGTGGGCATGACACTGGGCTGGCCTAATCAAAAGCCGCAGCTTAAACCACGTATGGCCACCCCATTGCGCACAATGGAAAATGGTTACCATGCGCCCGACTCGTGGCTGGAAGCGCTTAGTGACTACGACCAAGAGATGACCACCTACTACGATCTTCGGGATGCCAACCGGCGCGTAGATAGTTTCACCCGTCAGGTGCTCGCAAAAAATCCTGCTACAGGAGACGACTCCGATAAACGCAATCACACCTTCGCGATCGCCCGCGACCAAGGATTTAACCTCTAGGATTTGAATGTTTCCATGCCCACAAGACCGCCAGCTAGACTATTACCCATGACTAATAAGGACCAAGAAGAGCGCGATAAGGCGCGGGCACAGCGCGCCGCCGAGCAGGCAGCGGCTCGAAAAGCAGAGATCGAAAAGGCTCCTTATGTGGCATTATCGGTACAGGCTTCCGGTATTCACCCATCGACGAGCCGCCTCGTTACCATTGATGCCGTTACTTTCACAGAGCAGGGCGAGGAAGTCGACCACTTCTTCGCAGTGCTCAACCCAGAATCAAACCCTGGCCCCTTCCACCTGCACGGCCTTTCGCCTGAGCAGATTAAAGAGGGTAAGCGCTATTCGCAGATTCTTAAGGCTCTTGACAGGCTTATCGATGGCCGCACCTTGCTGGTACACAATGCAGAGCTGGTGTGGGGGTTCATTGTTTCTGAGTCGAAACGCGCAATGAGCAATGCTGCCCGCGCTAACCGCAGTCGCAGTCGGCAACGCAATCGGCGCAGGCAGCGGGTGGGGCATATTCCCAAGCCACTCACGATTGTGGATACGCTCGCTACTGCACGCCGCCTAGGATTAACGTTTGCAGACATCCGCATTAGGAACGTCGCAACGCAACTGGGCCTAGAAGCACCTGATGCTCGTGCGAGTGTGGCGCGCGCGCAGGCGGACACCACACAGCTCACACGGGAAGACACACTGTTGGTGGCGCGGATGTTCTTTGTGGAACACGCCCAGGGGGTTGTGGCGTCGACAAGCCCGGCGGACCTGCGCGCGGACCGCTTTGGTCTGCAACGATCCAACGTCCGCGTGGATGCCATGGAGGTGCCGCGCGTGTGGGAAAACCCTGGCGTCTACACCAAGGAGCGCGGGCTGGTGCAGGGCATGGAAGTTGTGGTGGCACCTGAGATCACCATGGATCCCGACCGGATCATTCAGGCGATCGTGCGCACAGAGCTGGCCTACAATGAGAAAATTACCCGCGCCTCCAGTTTGATTGTGTGCAATAAACGTGAAGATCTTACCGGCAAGGCAATGCACGGCGATCGCAAAGGGATTCCGCTGATGACGGACGAAGAATTTCTGCGCGCGGTTGAACACGTCAAGCCGGGCAAGCCAGCAGAGGCCTAAGTGGACTAGACTTAGTCGCCATGAGTTTTAATTTGCGCACTCGCCTTGCAATCGGCGCGGCCGCTGTGGCCACTACGGCTTCGCGGGCGACCGGCCGTGGCTCCGGCGGCATGATTGGTGGTCTGATTGCAGAAAAAATCGACCCGAATATCATGCAGTCGTTGGCTAAAACGCGTCCGACCGCGCTCGTAACAGGCACGAATGGCAAGTCCACCACCACGCGCATGCTGGCCAGCGCCGTCAGCGCCCAGCACACCGTGGCCACCAACGAAGGTGGCGACAACATGGACGCCGGCATTATCTCCGCTCTGATGGCGGGGCAATCGGCAAGCCACGTGGTTCTTGAGGTCGATGAGCTGCATGTTCCCTCGGCAGCCGACCGCCTCCACCCGCAGTGCCTGATCCTGCTCAACCTCACCCGCGACCAGCTTGACCGCGTTGGAGAGATCAACAAGATCGAACGTGCCCTGCGCGACTGCGTAACCGCACACCCCGACATGACCGTGATCGCCAACTGCGACGACGTGCTAGTCACCTCCGTTGCTTACGACGCCCCCAACGTAGTCTGGGTATCAGCTGGTGCCGGGTGGACCGGCGACTCCGTGTCCTGCCCACGCACCGGCAGCCACATCGTCCGCCAAGACGACCACTGGTACGCCACCAAGCCACTCCCGAACGGCGAAACCTTCCAACGCCCCACCCCCGCGTGGACCATCACCCCTGACGGCATTCTCACCCCAGGGCATGCCGAACCCGTCCCGCTATCCCTAGCACTGCCGGGCAACGCCAACCGTGGCAACGCTACCCAAGCCATCGCTGCGGCCGTGACCTGCTTCAATGTGCCGCTGGATGATGCTGTGCGTGCCGTCGAAACGGTGGACGATGTGGCGGGCCGCTACTCCACCATCACCCTTGGCGAGCACCAAATTCACCTGCTGTTGGCCAAGAACCCAGCCGGCTGGCAAGAAGCGCTCTCCATGGTGGATCGCACCGCCGAGGGCCTTGTGATCGCCGTGAACGGCCAAGTCGCTGATGGCGAGGACCTCTCCTGGCTTTGGGACGTCAAATTCGAGGAGCTCGAAGAGCTTTCCGTCAAGGCTGCCGGCGAGCGCGGTACGGACCTCTCCGTGCGCCTGACTTACGCCTCCGTGGACCACGAGCTCGTGCGCGACCCCCTCGCCGCCATCAAGGCCTGCCCGGCGGGGCGCGTCGAAGTCCTAGCCAACTACACCGCATTCCGCGATCTCAAGCGCGCCATCACCGCCGCAACCAAGGAGGCTTAACATGAGCGAATTAACCATCGGTTTAATCCTGCCGGACGTGTTGGGCACCTACGGTGACGACGGCAACGCCCTCGTCCTGCGCCAGCGCGCCCGCCTGCGTGGTATCTCCGCGGAGATCCACACGGTTCGCCTCGGCGAAGCCGTTCCCGAGGGTCTCGACCTGTACTGCCTCGGCGGCGGCGAAGACACCGCCCAGATCTTGGCAGCAGAACACCTCAACAATGACCGGGGTCTGCGCCATGCCGCTGATCTCGGCCGCCCAATTTTGGGCATTTGCGCAGGTCTACAGGTGTTGGGGCGTTCCTTCCGCGCCTCCGGGAAGATCGTCGAGGGCGTAGGGCTTATCGACGCCACCACTGCGTCCCTAGCCAAACGCACCATCGGGGAACTTCAGTCCACTCCTACCGCAGTGGGCTTTACTGCAGAGCTCACCGAACCGCTGACTGGTTTTGAAAACCACATGGGTGCCACCATCTTAGGCCCTGATGCCCAGCCGCTGGGTGCTGTAACTCGAGGTGTGGGCAACACTGATCTGCACGGTATTACTACCGCCTCTGTATCTGATGAGCAGGTGTCTTATGAAGGCGCTGTGCAGGGCAATGTGGTGTGCACCTATATGCATGGCCCAGCTTTGGCCCGCAACCCGCAGCTTGCGGACCTGCTGCTGGCCAAAGCGATGGGCGTTGCCCTTGCTGATCTTGCCCCCTTAGATCTGCCGGTCGTCGACCAGCTGCGCAAGGAGCGCCTAGCGTAGGTTTCCTACAGCGTCAGCCTGCCGCTCAAGGCGCGCGACAGTGTAAGTTCGTCAACGAACTCCAGGTCGCCGCCGAGTGGCATGCCAGAGGCAAGGCGTGACACCACAAGGTCTGGGAAGTCGCGCAGCAGCCGCGCTAGGTAGGAGGCTGTGGCTTCGCCTTCGGTGTTGGGGTCGGTGGCGAGGATAACCTCGCGCACTTCTGGGGAGGCGTCGTAAAGCGGTGTCTCGGGGGTGGAGTCCGCAAGTTCGCGGTCTGGCAACACGCCGCCGATACGCTGCAACAATTGCGAAATGTTGAGCTCACGGGGGCCAATGTTGGCAAGGGGGTCAAGCGAGCCGCCGAGCACATGGTAGCGACCTGTGTACTCGCCGGTTCGTTCAATAACCTGAATGTCTTTGGGTTCTTCCACCACACAGATGGTGCTGCGGTCGCGTGAAGAGTCCGCACAAATGCGGCAGACCTCTTCGCGAGAGATATTGCAGCAAATGCGGCAGAAAGTAACACCGTCACGAATAGCACCCAGCGCATCTTGCAGACGCGTAATGTCTGCTGGTTCCACATGGAGCAGGTGGAAAGCAATGCGCTGAGCCGACTTCGGCCCCACACCAGGGAGCCGAGAAAACTCGTCGATCAGGTCTTGGAGAGGTCCTTCGAACAACTCTTAGAACATCCCACCAAGGCCGTCGAAGCCCTGAGACAATGGGCCCATCTTCTGCTCTGCAAGGGTGCCGAGCTTCTCATGAGCCTCTGCGAATGCACCAACAAGCAGGTCCTGGAGGGTTTCTACATCGTCAGCGTCAACAACCTTAGGGTCGATGGTGACGGAAGAAACCATGCCGTTACCCTGCATGTCAATGCTCACAAGACCATTGCCAGCGGTGCCGGTCACGGTGGTAGCAAGGATCTCACGCTGAGCTTCCTGCAGCTTAGCCTGCATCTGCTGTGCCTGTGCAAGGATCTGGGACATATCCGGCTGAGTCATTCAACTGCCTTTCGCATTTTTTAGTATCCGCCACACCTGCTGTGCGACGGCGGTCATTCGAATAGTGTACCTAAAGCTGTCGAGCACCTAACTCTTCGGAGAGAATGTCCACGGCAACGGTCATAGCATCGCGATGGTCACGATTACCCGCGCCCTGTGCCGCTTCCCTAACCATCTCCTCTTCCTCATCATGGTCCACTACATAGTTAGACGTAGCCTGAGGGGTCTGAGGTTCCGGCATCCCCTCATCTGCGGGGTAGCCGTAGGGGTCCGGCGGCACATCCGGCTCTTCTGGCTCGGGCGGCAGCGGCACCCCATCGGAGAACGACGGTCGCTTGGCGCGCTCCTCCATCTTGCGCATGCCACGTTCAGCGGCCTGCTGCCAGCGGGGTTTCGGAGCTTCTTGCGCAGGTTGCGGCGCAGCTGGAGGTTGTGGTGCGGTCACCTTGGCAGGACTAAAGCGCTCTACCGGCGGTGGCGGAGGCGTAGCTGGTTGTCCACCACCGAGCGGCGCAGGCGCACCCCAGACATTATCGCTGGCAGGGGCAGGTTCCGGTTTCGGTTCAGGCTTGGGCTCGGGCTTGGGCTCCGGCTTAGGCTCCGGGTTCCACACCTTTTTGTTTTCTGGTTCACTAAAACCAGCAGCTTTGGGGTCCGTACCTACTACGCACTCAATGGTCACATCGAGGTCAATTTCCTGCTTAATTGCAGTAACGATGGAACCTGCATGCTGTGGGTCGTTGATCCGATGCGCCAGTGCACCGGTGTTATGGCCGATCACAAGGGTGGAATCGTCACGCAAGCCCAGCAAGGTGGCTTGGCTAAGCAAAATGCCTGCCACGGAGTTGGCTTTGAAGATCACATCGCTGATCGTTGCCCACTTCTCTTGAATAGTGGCAAACCCATCACGAGGCTCGGGTTTCGGTTCCGGAGCAGGAGCAGGCTCGGGTGCAGGTGCTTCGGCGTTCTTGCGTGCGGCTGCTTCCCTAGCCAAGCGGACGGAACGGCGCTCGTATTTCGCAGGGATCTCAGTGGGCGCTGGCCCCGGCGCAGCAGCAGGTGTAGTGGCAGCAGATGCAGTGGCAGTTGCGGCGGGTGGTGCGCTGGGCAGGAGCATTTTTGCGCAGAGGATTTCGAGGAGCAGGCGTGGCGAGGTTGCTCCTTTAAGTCCGCGGAGGCCATCATTGACCAGTGCCGCTAGTCGGGCGGCTTCGCCTGCCGATAGGTGTGTGGCTTGGTCGCGGAGGATGTCGCCGCGGTCGGTGGGGGCGTCGACAAGCCCGAGGGTCAGGGCGTCGGGGACCGATTGGAGGACCATGAGGTCGCGGAAGCGGTCGAGAAGGTCGGTGGCGAAGCGGCGGGGGTCGAGGCCGGCTTCGATGGCATCGTCGACGACTTGGAACAGGGCGGCGTTGTCGTTGCCGGCGAGGGCGTCGATGGTGGTGTCGATGAGGGTGTCATCGGTGGCGCCGAGCAGCATGCGGGCGAGGTTGTAGTCGAGGCCGTCGGGGCCTGCGCCGGCGATGAGCTGGTCGAGTATGGAGAGGGTGTCGCGCGGGGAGCCGCCGCCGGCGCGGATCACGAGTGGGTAGACGGAGTCTTCCACGGCGACGTGTTCGCTAGCTACGGTGCGTTCCAGCAGGCCACGCATGGATTGCGGGGTCAGCAGGCGGAAGGGATAGTGGTGGGTACGCGAGCGGATTGTGGGAAGGATTTTCTCCGGCTCGGTGGTGGCAAAGATAAAGATGAGGTGCGCCGGTGGCTCTTCGACGATTTTGAGTAGGGCGTTGGCGCCGTCGCGAGTAATCATGTGCGCCTCGTCGATGATGAAAATGCGGTAGCGCGATTCGGCGGGGGCATACATGGCGCGGTCACGGAGCTCGCGCATGTCATCTACGCTGCGGTTACTTGCGGCGTCGAGCTCGGTAACGTCGAGGTTGCCGGGCCCGTTGGGGGCAAGCGAAATACACGAGTTGCATTTGCCACAAGGAGTGGAGGTGGGGCCTTCGACGCAGTTCAGGGAGCGCGCCATAATGCGTGCCGACGACGTCTTTCCGCAGCCACGTGGACCCGAGAAAAGGTAGGCGTGGTTGATTCGGCCACTGTCCAATGCCACCGATAGTGGTTGAGTTACCTGTTCTTGCCCCACGACCTCTGCGAACGACGCTGGTCGATACTTCCGATATAAAGCCACGTGCCCTAGCCTACCGACTCCAATCCAGTAGATCGATTCCCGCTCGCGCAATCTCCGACTGGAGTTCCGGAATGCCATAGGTGACCGCGTAATCGAATTCTTCTTGGGTGAGCATCACCAGCTGGAGCATCACCGTCAGCCGATCCGGTTCATCACATTGGGGCACTTCCCCACCCCACACATAAGGAACCACAAAAAGACCATGCCGCACGGTGATGTCGGTGTCATCGAAGGGTTCGATCCCCACGGCAGGGACTAACTGGCCAGGTTGTGCGGGCAGCGAGCCGGAGGCGTCGTAAAGCAAGGTGCCAAGCGCACGCAACAACTCCACGAACTTGTCAGTGCCCACCCCCGCGTGTGCAACCGTGAATATCTCACTGCGCACGTCGCGGCCACCCGTCTCCAAGCCGGTGTCCACGCGCGCAAAGTCGAGAGTGGTGGCGAGCATATCGTCGCCGAGATCAACCGTGCCTACTCGAAAACTCTCCGCGGGTGCAGAATGAATCGTGAGCTCACCAGGGAATACGCCATCGAGCCACACGGCCGTCTCGTCAAAATTCATGCACTACACCTCAAGGGCTGCCATGAGAACACAGGTAGCAAAACCATCCATAGCCACCTCAAGCTCTGTCACAGGTGGCAACGACGGCGCCAAGCGGATGTTCTCATTATTAGGGTCATTGTGCAGTGGGAAGGAAGAACCAGCACCAGTCAACGCAATACCAGCCTCCTTGGCCAGCTCCACCACGCGCGACGCCGTACCAGGAACCACGTCCACAGAAATGAAGTAGCCGCCAGTAGGGCTCGTCCACTTAGCCACACCGTACTCACTGAGACGCGAGTCGAGAATCTCGAGCACACGCTCAAACTTCGGAGCCAACGACGCAGCATGCTTGAGCATGTGCGCCTTAAGACCCGCCACATCACCAAAGAACTGAGCATGCGCCAGCTGGTTGAGCTTGTTCGGGCCGATACCGCGCACATTAGCGTGGCTGGCATACCACTCAATGTTCTCCTTGGAGGAAGCAAAGAAGGACACACCGGAACCAGCGTGGGTAATCTTGGAGGTAGAGCTCATGAACCAGAAGCGGTTCGGATTGCCCGCAGCCTGCGCAAATTCAATAACATTGTGCACAATTGGAAATTCGTCGCTAAGCGTGTGCAACGCATAAGCATTATCCCAAACAATACGGAAATCAGGGGCCGCGGTAGACATCTCCGCAAGCTCACGACACGTCCGCTCAGAGAACGTCACACCCGTGGGATTAGCAAACACCGGCACCGCCCACATGCCCTTCACCTGCGGATCCTTCACCAACTCACGGACCACCCCCATATCCGGGCCCTCATCCGTCATCGGAACATTGATCATCTCAAAACCAAAATGCTCCGTGATAGTGAAATGACGATCATAACCCGGCACAGGGCACAACCACTTGACCTTCTCCTCCGCCGACCACGGGCGTGACGAATCATTATTACCCCACGCGTACGACCAAGAAATCAGATCAAACATGATGTTCAAGCTGGAACCATCCTGCGCCACCACCAGATCAGCAGGCAAACCCAACGCCTCAGCCCACAGCTCACGAATATCCGCAATCCCCAGCAGGCCACCATAGTTACGGCAATCCACACCATCTTTCGTACGGAAATCCCCACCCGGCAACGACAGCAAATCATTGGACAAATCCAGCTGCTCCGCGGAAGGCTTACCGCGAGTGAGATCCAAGGACAGATTCTTAGCCTTCAACTCCGCATACTTCGCGGCGACTTCCTCACGCACCTGCGCGAGACGAGCGGCATCATAATCCTTCAAAGACATAAGCATCCTTACGGTCCGTGGTCCCGTGGGCACCGCTTAACGACGCCCACCTCATACCCCAACGACTTTAGACAAGGGACCGCTCAATGAGTACCCCCAAACCACCCCGACACCCCCAAAAATATAAAGGGGACTCCGCACACCCGCTAGAGCCCACTGACCCTTGCTGCATTCCTGCCCTGGGGGAGTTCATGGGATACGCGCCATGCGAAGTCCTGCTCCTAGCCTAACGGAACCCCCCACCGCGGAGCAATTCCACCACCATCCACTCCCCATCTTCCTGCGGATTTGCTTGATCCACGGAAGCGTGTGTATTGTTTGCGGAGTAACACGGCATGCTCGTGCATACGCTGGAGGATTCGACTAGCGGCCTATGTCACACGCCTGGAACGCGTGCGGGTTTCACGACCCTCGTGGGTTCAAATCCCACATCCTCCGCAAGCACCAACCGGTGTTCTCTACTGAGAACGCCGGTTGTTTTTGTTTTCTGAGGTTCGGATGCGCTGCGGTTGCTCGGTTGCTGTGGTTTCCGCGCACATTTTCGCACATGTTTTCCGCCTCCTCGAACTCACGAATACGAAAACCGCAGGACGCGATTTTCGCGCCGAAATGCCGTCCTTGGGTTTTCGTATTCGTGAGTTCGAGGAGGCGGATACAAGCAGGCAAGTCCGAACAAATCTCACACCGCAGCGCTCCCCCACCACACATATACTTTAGAAATGACTAATTTTGGTGTGGTGGATAAGTTAGCGCTGGTCACGGGTTCGACACGCGGCCTTGGCCGAGTACTGGCACAGGGCCTGATTGAGGCTGGTGCCAGGGTTGTGGTTCATGGTTCGGATGCACAGCGTGCGGAGGCTGCGGCGGCGGAGTTGGGCGCTTGTGGTTTCATGGCGTGCGATGTTCGTGATGCTGCTGCGACGGAGGCGGCGGTGTCGGAGGTGATTGAGCGCTTTGGTGCCCCTGATATTTTGGTGAATAATGCGGGGATTCAGCGTCGGAATCCGATTGAGGTGTTTGAGGATCAGGATTGGGATGACATTGTTGGTGTGAATTTGTCGGGGGTGTTTCATGTGACGCGGCCGGTGGCGTCGGCAATGAAGGCTGCTGGTCGGGGAAAGATTGTGATGGTGGGGTCGGTGCAGTCGCGGTTGGGGCGTGCGACGATTGCTCCGTATTGTGCAACTAAGGGTGGTGTGGCGATGTTTGCGCAGGGGCTGGCTGCGGAGTTGTCGCCGTTTAATGTGCAGGTGAATACGTTGTCGCCTGGGTATTTTGATACGGATATGAATGCTGCGTTGGTGGCGGATGAGGAGTTTTCGGGGTGGGTGTGTAAGCGCACTCCGGCGGGCCGGTGGGGTGATCCTCGTGAGCTGGTGGGGCCGTTGTTGTTCTTGGCGAGTGAGGCGTCGTCGTTTGTGACGGGGCAGAATTTGGCTGTCGACGGCGGAATGACGGCGGTGGTGTAGGCATGCGCGCTGCTGTGATTTCGGGTAAGGGTTTGTTGGCTACTGCGGATCTTCCGACTCCTGCTGTGGGTCCGGATGAGGTGTTGATTCGGGTGGCGTATGTGGGTATTTGTGGCTCTGATCTGCATTATTACCAGGATGGTGCGGTGGGTGCTTTTGAGGTGCGTGAGCCGTTGGTGCCGGGCCATGAGATGTCGGGGACGTTGGCGGATGGTACTGCGGCGACGGTGCATCCGGCGACGTTTGGGCAGTGTTGTGCGGGTTTGGAGGAGCATCCGCATTTGTGGCCTGGTGGCGCGTACTTGGGTAGCGCATCGACGTGGCCGCATACGCAGGGCGCTATGCAGGAGTTTTTGTTGGTGCGTAAGGATCAGGTTCGTGTGTTGCCGGATGGTGTGCCGTTGCGTCGTGCCGCGCTGGCGGAGCCATTAAGTGTTGGATTGCACGCAATTAATGTTGCGGGCGGTGTGGCTGGCAAGAATGTTTTGGTGTCGGGTGCTGGTCCGATTGGTCAGTTGGCTGCGTTGGCGGCGCTTCGTGAGGGGGCTGCGTCGGTGACGTTGTCGGATGTGGTGGATGGCCCACTGGAGCGTGCGTATGCGGGTTTGACGCGTGTGAATACGCGTGCGGTTCGTTTGGGTGATGAGTCGTTTGATGTGGTGTTGGAGTGCGCAGGCGTTGCGGTGGCGACGAGTGATGCGCTTCGTGTGGTGCGTCGTCGTGGTGTTGTGGTGCAGGTGGGTATGTTGCCGAATGTGGAGGTGGGGGTGAATGTGGCTCCGTTGGTGGCTAAGGAGGTTCAGTTGCGGGGTACGTTCCGGTTCCGTGATGAGGTGGATCGTGCGGTGGAGATGTTGCGTGATCCGATTTTTGATACGGTGATCACTCACGAGTTTGCTGTGGATGATGTGGTTGAGGCGTTTGATACGGCTGCTGATTCTCAGGTTTCTGGAAAGGTGGTCGTTGCGCTGTGAGCACGGCTGTGAAGGTTGTTGTGATGGGTGTGTCTGGGTCGGGTAAGACGACGGTGGGCACGTTGTTGGCCGAGCGGTTGGGGGTGGAGTATCGCGATGGTGATGATCTTCATTCGCAGGCCAATATTGAGAAGATGGCGAGTGGTATTCCGCTTAACGACGACGACCGCTGGCCGTGGTTGGCGCAGGTGGGCGAATGGTTGGCGGCTCAGCCGGCTGGGGGTGTGATTGGTTGTAGTGCGTTGAAGCGTAGCTACCGTGATGTGTTGCGTCGGGAATGCCCTGAGGTGGTGTTTGTGCATGTGCATGGGGCCCGCGAGGTGTTGTTGGAGCGTATGAATCATCGCGAGGGGCATTTTATGCCGGCGTCGTTGTTGGATTCGCAGTTTGCTACGTTGCAGCCTTTGGAAAATGACGAAGTCGGCCACGTTTTTGATGTGACCGACTCCCCTGCTCAGATTGCTGATGCCGCAGCTAGGTGGCTCAGCGAGCGTAGTTAGAATACAAAGCTGACTCCGTAGAGGACGAGAACGAATACAAAGCCCACGGCTCCGACGAGCGCCTGGTTGAGTGTCCAGGTGCGCAGGGTCGTGGCAACGTCCATGCCCATGAGGCGGCCGACGAGCCAGAAGCCAGAGTCGTTGACGTGGCCTGCGAATACGGAGCCGGCTGCGGAGGCCAGCACCATGAGTGCGATTTGGAATTCGCTGTAGCCGCCGGCGGCGACGGCGGGTGCCATCAGTGCTGCGGCGGTGGTCAGTGCCACGGTGGCCGAGCCTTGGGCGAGGCGCAGGATGGCGGCGACGAGCCAACAGCCGAGGACGACGGGGACACCGAGGTCGGACATGGAGTCGGCTAGGGCGTCACCGATGCCGGAGGTGCGCAGTACGCCACCGAACATGCCGCCGGCACCGGTGATCAATACGACGGAGCAGATGGGTCCGAGGGCACCGTCGAGAAGCTTTTCTAGGTCAGCTTTGGGCTGGCCACGACGAATGCCGAGGAAGTACAGCGCCACGAGGGTTGAGATCAGCAAGGCAATGGGGGTGTTGCCCACGAATTGTAGGGCGCGCACGAGGCTCGAGCTCTTATCTACCCAGCCTGCGGAGGTGGCAAGGCCCATGCCAGTGTTGCCGAAGATGAGCAACATAGGAAGCAGCAAGAGGGAGACGATAAGCCCTGGTGTGGCGGGGTTTTTCACGTCGGTTGCCTGGGGGCCACCGGCTAGGATGTCGGGAACTGGCAGTGGATAGCGGCGGCCGAGAGTTTTACCGAGCCAGAGGCCGGAGATCAGCCAGGTAGGGATCGCGATGATTAGGCCAAGGAGCATGACGAGGCCGATGTCTGCGCTGTAGAATTCTGCAGCTGAGATTGGGCCTGGGTGCGGTGGCAGGTAGATGTGCATGACGGAGAACGCGCCGGCGGCGGGGATGCCGTAGGCCAGGACGGGGCCGTTGAGTCGGCGTGCCACGGCGAAGATGACGGGCAGCATGACGATCAGGCCGGCGTCGAAGAAGATGGGGAAACCCATCAGCAGGGAGGCTACGCCGAGGGCGAAGGGGGCGCGTTGTTCACCGAAGCGGGCGACGAGGGTTTCGGCGAGGCTTTTTGCACCGCCGGAGGTTTCGACAAGCCGGCCGAGCATTGCTCCGAGGCCGACGAGGAGGGCAACTGAGGCGAGTGTACTTCCGAAGCCTTTGGTCATGGTGGGCACGATGCCCTCCAGTGGGATGCCGGCGGCGAGGCCGGTAGCTGCGGAAACGATGATCAGTGTGAGGAAAGCGTGGAGCTTGAACACAATGACGAGGACCAAAATGAGTGCAATCGCAGCGGCGGCGATCCCCAATAAGGGGCCAGCACTAAGGGTGGGAACCCAATCTTCCATCGGATTTTCTCCTTGGTTACAAAATAAAAGACCCCTCTAATGTATGTGTAGGTATGCATATTCCACACTTATATGAGACTTATACCTCCTTATGGAATGCAAAAATCCACGGTTGTTGCGAGAGCCTATCGGGATCGAATTCTTCGAGCATGCCAGGCAGAGTGTGGGCGCTTAGCCCCAAAGACTCAGCCACGCGCGGCAGAATGTCGGGCATCTCGCGCATGGTCACGGCACCATCGCGCTTGGCTAGGCGCTGCCCCGCCGCGTTGAGCACCAGCGGCACATGCACATAGGTCGGAGCCGGCACGCCGAGTAGGTGCGCAAGGTAGGCCTGACGCGGCGCAGAAGTCAGCAGGTCGTTGCCGCGAACCACTTGGTCGATACCGTCGGCGGCATCGTCGACCACAACGGCAAGGTTGTACGCCCAGTCAGGCTGCTGGCCGCCGCGGCGCAGAATCATGTCGTCCACGTCGCCCAGCACGTCCCCCGCATAGTAGTCGCGGACGTGCCACGTGGGAACGTCGGCACGCAAGCGCAGTGCTGGTACCCTCCCCTGCTTGGCCAATGCTTGACGACGCTCCTCCCGCTGCACCTCAGTTAAATTTCGGCACGTGCCGGGGTACTGGCCCGGGATGGTGTGTGGCGCGCGGGAGGCCTCTTGAATGTCCTTGCGGGAGCAGTAGCACTCATAATGTGGAAGGCTGCGTAACGCCTGCTCATAGCGGTCAAAGTTGTTGTGCTGGTAGGTGGGGGCGGCGTCCCAATCCATACCCAGCGCATGCAGGTCCTCCAGCTGACGGGCGGCAGATTCCATGGACGAACGCTGCGTGTCCACGTCTTCTACACGAATAAGGAAGCGACGACCAGTGTGGCGGGCAAACAGCCATGCCAACACAGCGGTGCGCACGTTGCCAAAGTGAAGATCCCCGCTTGGACTTGGCGCATAGCGCCCTGCTCCCTGAAAAGTACCCATGCTTATGCGTTAAACTCCGTAGATCATCCCTCCGGAGCGCCCAGCTGCTGCTGGGCCTCCTTTGCTTGCGTAGTAGCGGCCGAGGAATTCATCGCGGTAGGCCTCAAAGTCGCCGTTGTTGATAGCGCTGCGAATGTTGTCTACCAGCTGGATCATAAAGGCCACGTTATGCATTGTGCACAATGTTCCACCAAGGAATTCCTTGGCCTTGAACAGGTGGTGAATGTAGGCGCGGGAGTACTCGGCGATAGGGCCGCCGAACTCCTCGTCTACTTGGCGGAAGTCACGCTTGAAGCGGGCTGCGGTGAGGTTCACGCGCCCGTCGAGAGTGTACACGCCGCCGCGGCGGCCGAGGCGCGTCGGTGCAACACAGTCGAAGGTGTCGGCACCTGCTTCGATGGCGGTGAAGAGGTCGTCTGGTTCGCTGATTCCCAGTAGGTGGCGTGGTTTATGCTGCGGGATTTCGTCGCATACCCAGCCTACGATGGTTCCTAGGTTTTCCTTTTCTAATGCGCCACCGATGCCGAAGCCACCGAAGCCGCGTCGTCCGTTATCTTCTGCCTCTTTGTCTAAGTCAAGCAGGCCACGAATTGCTTGTCTGCGCAGATCCTCGTACTGGGCGCCTTGGACAACACCCCACAGGGATTGCAGTGGTTTTCCTTCGCGCTCGCGAGTGAGGCGGTCGTGTTCGATGAGGCAGCGGCGTGCCCAGCGGTGGGTGCGTTCGACGGAGCTTTCTTGGTACTGACGGGTATCCACGAGAGTGGTCAGTTCGTCGAAAGCGAAGATGATGTCGGCGCCAAGCTGATGCTGGATCTGCATGCTGACTTCTGGGGTGAAGCGGTGGCGGGAGCCGTCGATAACGCTGCGGAAGTCCACGCCGTCTTCATCGACCTGCGCGTAGCGGTCTTTTTTAGGTGCGCGGATGTCGCCTTCTACAAGCCCCGCGGTATCCATAGCAAGAACTTTTCTAAAACCAACACCAAGGCTCATCACCTGGAATCCACCAGAGTCGGTGTAGGTGGGGCCATGCCAGTTTTCGAATGAGGACACGCCGCCGGCTTCGTCGACAATGTCGGGGCCTGGCTGCAGGTAAAGGTGATAGGCGTTGGAGAGGATCGCCTGGGCGCCGGTGTCACGAATTTGCTGCGGGGTGAGGGTTTTCACCGTTGCCTTGGTGGCCACAGGGATGAACGCCGGCGTGTTGATGTCTCCATGAGGGGTATGGATTACACCAGTACGGCCGTGGCGGCCTGGCGCGTCGTCCAGCTCAGTGCGAAGCTCAAAAGTCGTGTCAGTCATAGAGAGAAATTCTAGCTTGTTGCCCGTGGACAGACACTTTGGGCGAACAAACAGTAGTTGGCGCTTGCGCTCCGTTTCATAGCCACAGAGCTCTTGTGATCTTCCGACGCACAATCAATGCACTCTACAACCGGAAGCACCACCAAACGGGGGTATTTCGAAGGATTTCTCTCCGAACTTCACACCAAATCGCTTCCAAACCGGCCGTTTGAGCAGATTTGGTGTGAAGTGCCGTCTTTTTCGGGGGTGAGCGGGGGGGTGGCGCGCCCACCGATAACATCACAGCTCCAGCGATGTACCCTCCACATCGAGACGTGGCAGCACTTTATCCAGCCAACGTGGCATGTACCATGTTTGCCGTCCAAGAAGGAACATTGCTGCCGGAACGAACGCCATACGGATGAAGAAAGCGTCGAAAAGCACTCCGGCACCAAGGGCAAAACCGAAGATTTTAATAAACGGAATCGGCTGCCCAATGAAGGCCACAAACACCGCAATCATGATCAGCGCGGCAGCTGTGACCACACGGACGCTTGAGGCGAAGCCCTCCACGATCGATTCTTCGATGGCGTTGTAGCGGCTGGTGGCGTCGATACGCCCATGCACGAAACGCTCCCGCATCGCCGACACCAAAAACACCTGATAGTCCATAGCAAGGCCAAAGCACACGCCAATAAGGAAGATCGGCATAAACGCAATGATCGGGCTGGGAGTATCCACAAGCCCCCACAGGCCCTCTTGCCAAAACAGCACAGTCACGCCGAACGCCGCGCCCACAGAGAGCAAGAAGCCCACGCCGGCGACCACCGGCACCCAGATGCTACGGAACACGATCATCAGCAACAACACCGCAAGGCCCACCACAATGCCAAGGTACAGCGGCATCACGCCCGCCAGACGGTTGGTCACATCCTGCTGCACAGGGATCAGGCCCGTAATACCGGAACGAATACCGGTCGCGTTGTTCACCTCGTCCTGTTTGATCAGGAGGGCGTCGATAAGCTGCTTGGTCACATCATCTTCTGGCGACGACTCCGGCGTGAGCAACAACTGCGCCGCCAAGCCGTCCTCCGACAATCCCACGATCTGCACATGCTTCACATCCGGAGTAACCGAATACTTCTGAATAATGTACTGATACGCCGCATTTGCCGCCGCCTGCTTGCGCTCCCCCGGCGCCGGATTCTGCGCGCGGATCAGCGGCTCCAAAATCTCCGCGTTCTCATCCACCGAATGCGCATCCGCCACCACCAAAAACGGCGAATTAATACCAGGGCCAAACCCCTCCGCCATGATCTCAGCCTGTTTGCGCTGCGTAGAACTATAACTCGCCTGCGTATCGGAGGGTAACGACAAGTGCAATTGCAGCGCAGGCAGCGTCAATGCACCCAGCGTTACGACGCTCACCGCAATCACCACACCCGGCGCGCGGTGGACCAACTCCACCCACTTGCGCCCCAACGTACGGGCTGGCGACGTCCGCCGCTTCCGGCGCAACCGCACCGCAAAGGCCTTATCCTCCAACGCCCCCAACAGCGCCGGCACCATCGTCAACGCAATTAGCACCGCAATGAACACCGTAAATGCTGCGGCAAGGCCCATGTAAGTGAGGAACGGAATATTAGCCACCGCCAAAGCAACCAGTGCGATGATCACCGTAAGGCCCGCGAACACCACCGCAGATCCCGCAGTGCCCACCGCCATGCCGGCGGCTTGTTCCTTACCCATGTGCAGCAGCTCGCGGCGATATCGGAACATGATAAACAGTGAGTAGTCGATACCCACCGCCAAGCCCAACATCACTGCAAGCACTGGGGTGACGTTATTCAGCGATACCCAAGCAGTAGCCAGTGTGATCGACAGCGAACCAATACCTACACCGATCACTGCGATCAGCAGTGGGAGTCCAGCGGCCACCAAGGAACCAAACGTGAAGATCAAAATGATCGCCGCGATGGCCACACCGATGATCTCTGAAGTTTCTTCGATCACGATCGGATCACCAAAGCCAGCACCACCGGCCTCAACTGTCAGGCCCTTCTCGCGGCCTAAGTTCATGGCATCGGTGATCGCCTGGCGTTGCTCATCGCTCACGTCCGCAGGCATAGGCACATCAATATCGAAGGTGGTGTACCCGATCGTCTCATCGGGGGTAAGCAGGCTCAAGTTGGCTGCGTCGGCACGCGCGTTTTCCTCCGGCACACCACGCTGCGTCATCAAATCGATAACACCCTGCTGCAACTTCGGATTCAAATCCACAGGATTACCAAAACGCTGCGTATTAGTCAGGCCCTCAAGATTATCTTGGATCGCCTGCACCACACTATCCACGGCAGCCTTGTTCTCCGGCTCAGCCAGCGTATGCCCCTCCGGTGCCTTAAACACCACATTCACACCCGTACTCTTCAACGGATTGCGCTGCTCAGGGAAGTTTTCCAGATAAATCTCCGTCGCCGTCTTCGCCGGAGTGTTATTGATCGTAAATAGATCATTGAAGCCCGCTTGAAACGCAGCGGCAGCACCGCCCACAGCCGCAAGCACAATAAGCCACGTGACAATCACAAACCACTTGGCCCGAAACGACCACGCGCCAACACGATACAAAAAGGCGGCCACGACGATGATCTCCTTAAACCACAAGGGAACGAGAAATAGTCTTCCAGTGTAGACCTTGATTAGGATTTGCTGGTTTTGGGGGCTCCGCGGGGGCGCGGGGTTCCGCGGGGTTCCGCGGGCGGAATGAGTAGTTCGTGCCAAATTAAACCGTTTCTAATATCTCCGACCTGCGGAAACGCTGCGGAAGCCAAAAAGTTTTGGCACGAACTACTCACATGGCCTCTAGGATGAGGCCAAGACCGCGACGGTCATCCTAGTTGCGGCAGCCATTATTTTGGCACTTCAGGTTAAAAAGAATCCCCACAAAAAGTGGAAGGAGACGCCTCACCCGTCTTATAGAGAGCAGATTAGAGCACTGCGCGCAGCAACTCAGCAGCTTCGATAGCTTTATATCGTTCTTCTAATATTTCGATGCTCCATAGGGGTTTGAAAAAGCGGTGGGCAGCCAATGTCAAGATTATGTCAGGCTGTAACGATGGCCAGAGCACACACGTATCTAGAACTGCGGCGAACATTAGCCGATACGGCTTTCCCTGCGCCTATTCGCAAGCATTTTTCTTACTGAAACATACTCAGATTCGGTCAAGGCTGGTGCATCACTTGTAGTGTTCGCAAGAAAATCGAACTGCTCAATTGTTTGGCGCTCTTGATACCGGAGCACATCTTCTAATTTAATTCGGCGATGACGCGTAACTTTGGTGGCCTCTAGTTTTCCGTCCTCGATGAGTTTCACAACTGTTGGACGCGATACCCCTAACAACTCAGCCGCTTGTTGAGTAGTGACCAGTGGATCGTTGGGGTGGATAGTCACTGCTTTTCCGCTAGCGAGAGCTTCAACGGTTCGCACAAGAATCTCGTAGAGTTCCTTGGGGAGAGGAATTTGCTCCCCTTCGTTTGAACCAGACAAGAAAAACTGAGGCCGAGCCTCTGTACCATGACGGTCTTTGTAAACAGCAAGAAAGCTCTCAACCTTTGAGAGTTCTCCTTCCTCTGCGGGAGGAAAATAGGTGCGCTCCGAAAGAGACATATTTCTTACCGCCCTTCAACTTTCGTTTCTTTCGTTTTGAAGGTTCTGGGCAGCATTTCTCGGCCTAATGAGTAGTTCGTGCCAAATTAAACCGTTTCTAATATCTCCGACCTGCGGAAACGCCGCGGAGACCAAAAAGTTTTGGCACGAACTACTCACTTGGCCCGTAGCCCAACCCAGCCCACCCGCTAAGCAACAACAAAACCCCAGCTCAATCAAGAACTGGGGCTTTGTACTTGGCGGTAGCGGCGGGATTTGAACCCGCGGTTGGGGGTTACCCAACATTCGCTTTCGAGGCGAACACCTTCGGCCGCTCGGACACGCTACCGCGAACCAGAATAGCGAATAGCGCGGCAGCAACGCAAACCAACCACTCACAAATCAGAACGCAAGTCCTCAAAGAAGTTTGTCATAAGTTCGGCGCATTCGGTTTCGAGGATGCCGCCGCGGACTTGCACGGTGTGGAGGACGGCGGGGTCGCGGACTACGTCGAAGGCGGAGCCGCAGGCGCCGGTTTTGGGTTCGTAGGCTCCGAAGATGATGTGTCCGATTCGGGAGCCGACGAGGGCGCCGGCGCACATGGTGCAGGGTTCGAGGGTGACTGCGAGGGTGCAGTCGGTGAGGCGCCAGCCGTCGCCACGCTGGGTACAGGCTTGGGTGATGGCGATGATTTCGGCGTGGCCGAGGGGGTTGTGGTCGGTTTCGCGGCGGTTGGTGCCGCGGCCGAGGATGGTGCCGTCGGGGCCGTAGATGATGGCTCCGACGGGGATGTCGGCAGGTGGTGTGGTGCGTGCGAGGGTGATGGCTTCGCGCATCATGGCTTCGGCTCGTACCACGCTGTGCTGCGGGGGCAGTGTCATAGGGCTTGTTCGAGTTCGTCGTCGAATCCGAGTTCTTCGGCGATGCGTTGGAGTTGTTCGGAGGCCCACCAGTCGGTTTCGTCGGTGATGATGCTCATGACTTGTTCGCTGAGGCCGAGGTCGGCGAGGATGTCGAAGTCTCCCTCCGCATAGGGGGTGTCTTCGGGGTCGGGTTGGTCGGCGTCGAGTTCGTCGAGGATGCCGGCGGCGAAGTCGTCTTCGGTGGCGGCGGTGGCGTCGGAGATGAGGAGTTTTACGCCTTGGGGTGTGGGGCGGACGAGCACGAAGTAGTCGTCTTCTATGCTGAGCATGGCAAATGCTGCGCCTTCGGCTCTGAGTGTTCGTACGGCGTCAATGGAGCGCTTCAGCGAGGAGTAATCGTCGTTGAAGGCGCGTACTTGCCATGTGGCGTTGACGCGGGCTACGGTCACAGCAAAATTAGACTTCATACCGCATAACCGTAGTCGGGTATGTAAGACTTGTCAGGTGACTATCAATGAGGTTTCTCGTCCTGTCTGTGTCCTTGGCCTTGGTTTGATCGGGGGTTCGCTGCTGCGCGCGTTGCGGCACAAAGGTGCTCCGGCGTTTGGTTTTAATCGTTCGCCTTCTGCTGCCCGTATCGCAACAAAGGAGGGGTTTGATGTGAGTTCTAGTCTTATCCGGACTCTCGAGCGTGCTGAGGCGGATAATGCGTTGATTGTGTTGGCTACGCCGATGCCTGCGATTGCGTCGTTGTTGGATGCGTTGCAGGAGCACGCGCCGAGTTGTGGGTTTACGGATGTGGTGAGTGTGAAGGGCGCGGTGTATGACCTTGTGAAGTCCCGTGGTTTGCAGTCGCGTTATGTGGGTGGTCATCCGATGGCTGGGACGGCGAATAGTGGTTGGGAGGCTTCATACCCTGAGTTGTTTGTGCGTGCCCCGTGGGTGGTTACGTATGATTTTGCCCCGGAGGCGGATGCCCAGTGGGTGGGTTTGTGGACTGATGTGGTGAATATGGCGGGCACGGTGGGTGCGGAGGTGATCCCTGCGCGTGTGGAGGCCCATGATGCGGCGGTGGCCCGTATTTCGCATTTGCCGCATGTGTTTGCGGAGGCGTTGGCGATTGTGGGCGATAATGGGGGCGCGTTGGCGCTTTCGTTGGCGGCGGGTAGTTTCCGCGATTCGACGCGGGTGGCGGGTTCTGCCCCGTCGCTGGTGCGGGCTATGTGTGAGACGAACGCTCAGGCGTTGCTCGGGGCTCTTGATGAGGCTCTTACGTTGCTTAACGACGCCCGCGCGCACCTCACGGAGGTACACCCCAACCTTGAGGAGCTTATCGACGCCGGCTATCGCTCCCGCGTGCGCTTCGAAGCACGTTCTGGGGGTAATGCTTCCGAGTCTGTTGGCCCTACCAAGATTTCCAATCGACCCGTTTTTCGTTTCCACCCAGGGGCTGATGGTTGGATTGCCCAGCTCAAGCAGGCTGAAGGGTTGGGGGCGCGGATCGAAATATTCTAAATTTATGTGATCTTCATTACTAAATGTCACATGCTCTTGCATTTTTACTTTTCCCCGTAAAAGAATCTATTTGCCAGTAGATATTCAATAAAATATCTACTGGCAAAAGTGCAGGTTACTATTCATATGGATATATGAGAATGAAGGTTACATACAACTACAACATCCAGTGCTGCCTTACTGCCGCAGCGAAAGCATTTGCCCTTTTCGGGTTTGCCATCCCACCCGCGAGCGCACAACCTAGTGGTATTACATCGATAATCCGCGGGTCTGTGGGCACCAGCGATAATTTCCGCTCAGCTACGCAGTACCGCAATAGTGCGTGGGCGATCCAACAGTGCCCAGCAACACCTCGGGTATCTTTTGTGATGCGCAGATCAGATATGTATGTTCTTGGTTTCATCATTGATGGAACAACCTATTTGGTGTCTGATGCAGATGCATCACCATTGAGCAACGTGCATCAGTTGGGTTTTAGTTCGGAATATGCCACGTTGCTCCAGCGAGGAAATGTGGAGTCACTTTCTAGATTGCCACTAAGCCTAGCAAGCTGGAATGTTGCCATCGATCATGCCATATCACAGGAGCGACCATATAACTGGGGCACCCCTCAGCGCCTGGAGGCGGCGCATAAGCCAAGCCCCAACCGCGGTACGATTCCATAACCCTGGACACATTGCTTGGACCGATAGCCGAGGACGTACCGCGGTACGAGATCTGCACACATTTAATGATCTTCTCGCACTGGTAGGGATTTTGGCCGCGATAAAAGAAGGAGCCACCCCATGAAAAAGGTAGTTCTAACGTTTCTTGTTGCCCCCTGTTGTTCCAAGATCACTGGCGGCAGAAAACACACGTGCTCAATCCTGCGCAATTGCCACATCTAATGTGGCGTGCAAAAAGTACATCAAGGCGCATAACTCCATGTGCATCTCCTACGAAGATGATGACGTTGTTGTAGAGGTAACATTTTTTAAGATTTCCTACTGGTACTTCAGCGGTTGATACCCTAACACCTACCCCAGCGACCTTAATAGTCAAATCACGCTGTTGAAAGATGGTGTTCCGGTAGGAAAGTACACCGCAATTCTAGAGGGAAATCTGCATACTACGAAGTGGTGGCGAGAAACCCTTGAACTCTCCGGAAAAATGGATAATCCTCTTCTTATCGATCCGAGCCATCACAAACATGCTTAGCCCCCAAGCAAGGGGCTGGTAGTCTGCTGTTTTTATTCAAGAAAGGAAAACTAAAATGGTAAGGACATATTCACCAGAATTCAAAGAAACAGCAGTTCGGATGATGATGATAAAGCATCAAAAAGAACACCATTGTTCGCGTTGGGCTTCTACTGTTGCCGTAAGTAAAGAGGTTGGCGTTTCGCCTAATTCGATTTGGAATTGGTTTAAGAAGGGAGCCTTGGAAGCAGAAGAGGTGCATGAATTTGATGTGGCGTATTACAAGGAGCAGATCGAGCGTTTAGAGGCAAAGGTGAAGCGCTTGGAAAAGACGATCAGCTTTTTAAGAACGACTATTGCGATCTTTTCTAGTGATGTCTAATCAGAAAAGTTTGAGCATAAACTTCAGGTTAACTATACGTAGCGCATCCGCGCTTTACGGCTTTGGCTTCTGCCTGCAATCGACTGTGGCTAACTCTTGCGATCGCAAAAGGTTAGCTCCCTACAGAATCCGATGATTTTGACTTAGCCGTACTATAAGGAACGGATTGAGCGCTTAGAAGCAGAAATGCAACGCTTGCAAAAGACCATTAAGTTTTTGAGAACCACTATCATTATCCTTTCTAACGGTCTCCATTTTGGGTAAGCATCTCGGAAACAGTTTTAGTGAAATTGGCTCCAAAAGGGGGTTTGCCCACTTAGTAATGCGCTAAGTGGGCAAACCCCCTTTCATTAGGCTTACATGAGTCTTATACGCGTCGTCGCATAGAGAAGAAGCCGGCCGCAATCAGTGCAAGTCCTGCGACAAGTGGTAGGCCAACGCCGTTCCCGCCAGTTTTTGGCAGGGTTCCAGTACGAGTGTCTGCAACCGTTAGAACCATCACAGAAGTACCATCAGTTGTTTTTTCCTCACTGAGGATTAAATATCCTGATCCAGCTGAAGCTGAAGTTACTTTGAATCCACCTTTGTCGTACTCAACTTTAAACAGAATAGGTTGAGGCAACAGGTTGAGACCTTGTGGAGATTTCTTTTCCACAAGAGCATAATTACCGGACTTAATATCAAACGCTTCAGTCGAAGTAATGGAATCCCTTACAGGATGGTCATAGTCGATAGATCCTTGATCACCTGCCGGGTAGATTGCAAACTCAGCACCGCCTAACTTCTCAAGAAGAGTAGGTGACTGTGGGTTGGTTGGATTATACTCTGCTTTTTGCAGACGGAGCTTTCCCGATATGTTTTCATATGTTAAACAGGTTGGATCACTACCGCCCGCTTGGCTAGGGTCATCAGTTTTCACTTCCGAACCTGCAACCGTCACACTAGCTTGATTACACACCTTACCATCAGTACCAACGATCCCCGTTTTCAAAACTTTGACAGTCAGCTCGATCTTTGTGGTATCTCCGGGGAGCAAAACACCGGGGTTTCTCGTTCTGTTTGGATTAGATACATTAGGGTAGGTATGCAGCAAAGTAGGCTCTTGGTAAGGTTTTTTCGGATCTACAGGTATCGTTACGCCGTCTTCCGTTGCACTGACCAACTCATATAGCTTCGGATCTAAAACATCTTGGAAGGTCACTCCAGAAAGCGCAAGAGTACCACGGTTTGCAATGTTGATTGTGTAAGTAATTTGATCATCTGCACCTTCGGTTTTCTTCACAGCAGTTTTTTCAGCCGTTAGCCGTGGGCGAGGAAAAGCACACGAGCTCAAATCCTGCACACCAGTTAGATAGGGGCTATCAAACAAGTGCGTAGCTACACCAGTTTTGAGATCCAACTTATACATTGAGCCATCAACGCTCTTGGAATTGCTCAAATTATTTGAATTTTTTTCTCCTCCATCATAAGAAGCGTACATTGTACCGTCTTGTCCAAAGGCTAGACCATAGAACCCCTTTTTATCTTCATAGGCACCCTTTTTATAAATTTTCGATGCCAACTTCGCACTTGGCGATTGTCCTTTAATAAGAGCCTTAGTATCCAGAGAGAATAAGAAAGAATCCTCTGTTGCCCCATTAATTACATCATCATTAATAGTGACAGAAGCACTTGAACCTAGAATCCACATCGTGCCAGTACCATCGAATGCAATATCACCCAATGTTAGATCATTTAGCTTCTTTCCATTTAGACTGGAAAATGAAGTATCATCAATAAAAATTTCACCGTGATCTATCCAGTCGATGGTGGGGTCTAAAAGACCATTCCTATTGAGTTGAAGAGAATAAAGATGACCATTAACAGCGAGCGACCATAAAGTTCCTTCGTTATCAAACGCTAACCTATTAGTATTAGTCGCAATATCATAATACTGTCCCTTAGAATCTTCTCTCCCCGCAATTACTTGTTCATACGCTCCTGTACTTTTATTAATTCGATAAATTCCAGTTGCTTTATCACCAAATTTACCAGCTAGACCAACCACAATAGGATTGAAATAAACCCAATCTGGATGCTGTGACGATGTCGCAGAGGCAGTTGTAGCTCGTGCTAAACGATCAGGCTCTAGGGGATTTGAAGCAGCACCCGTACTAGGGAACTTATTACTCACTACTGGTTTAGCACCAGGATACATTGATCCCAAAGAACCAGCGGTTTCCTTATAATTTCCTACAGTTGTGAAATCAATTACCTCACATGTTGAGATTCCATAACCGTTACCCTGCGCAGCACTAGGGTAATTAACACCAACAAACGTAGAAGTACCGGCAAAACTCACAATATCATTGTTGTTCTGAAATGCTGCTTGCACGATACCTGTTGTTGGAGAATCCACGAATGTTTTACATTCCCAAGTAGCAGTAGTCTTTGGCTCTATAAAATCGCCATCTGTAGCTTGTTTAACACCAGATTTCACATTAATAGGAGAACAGGAATCGTCTTCCATGGCTCGGAAGCGAAGGTTCCCATTCGTATTATTTTTTACTTTGTACGTGTAGGTAACTTCTTCACCACCGGCCTTAACATAATCTTTGTCTGCAATTTTCTCTAAAGTCCACGATGCCGGAGTGTCGTTTGAATTTACTGGTCCCACAGTATTGGTCGGCGATGAAGTTGGACTATTAGCAATTAGTACATCGAAATTCGTGTTCGTACCTTCTGGCAAATTTGAAAGAGAAAGTGTCCCCGGTTTTGTTGCGTTGGAAGTCCCTGAAGTTGAAACGACAGTTACGATCGAGGGCATAACCCCTCCGGCTTGCCCAAAATCAGCTTTTTTAGAATTGCGATCCCACAGCGTTCCAGCTTGGACAGTGATCACGTTTGATTTTTCGCCAAGACTATCAAAACTAGTCGTACAGGTAATCGATGCGCTTTGTCCTCGTAAGATGCCTACCTGATTCGCAGAAGACTGAAAAGATCCTGGCTCATACATAGCATTTGTGCACAGTGGATCGGAAAGTACTGTTGAAGGTGTCTTATGCGTCGTGTCCCGCCACCAAAAGTCTAAATTTGTGGTGTTAGTCAACGTATAAGTAAAAGTAACGTTCTGTCCGATGACAGGACGGCTATTATCAACTGCAACTTTGATTTGCAAGCCTCGGTCAGCGTCTCCAATAAAGGAGCTTGGCATTGGGGTGTCATTTACCGTTTTAGATTGAGTTAATGAAGGGAGCACTGTGTCCGGAGATACGCTCATTATCGGTGCCCCATCAGTGTCTTCCGCAACCAAAGCAGTCATCGGAACTTCTGCTCCAGAGTTTGAATCCGTCAATTCTAGCTCTGGGCTATCTAGAGTTGGTTCTTCAGCAAACGCTACGCCTTGAACGAGATAGGCAATTAGCATAATAAGAGCTGTAAGCACTGCGCTGATTCGATTTATGGTGTATTTTATTCGCATTTTCGTTTGATCCATTCTTAATTCACATAATTTTAAAATCTAATGCTGCGCATATTCCAATAAATCGTTCAGCCTTTGTCCTTTTCACCTCGTTCATGCTTCTGTTTTCTTGTCGCGCTGTTTCTTGCGATTAGCTACTAGTACTGCGAATCCTGCGCTGATCAGGATTGCTGCTATTCCTACGATTCCTATTACTTGGGCACCTGTGACTGGGAGTGGTTCCCGCTGCTTAGCCTTTGGCGGGTTTTCCGTCCCCGATCCAGGAGGCGGTGGTGTCACGGTGGTCGTCACCGTTGGTGGCGGGGTCACTGGTGGTACTTCCGGTTCGACTTCGAACTTTGCTACTGCGGTGAAGTTGTAATCCCAATGGCCGTTTTGATCAATAATCGGAACGATGATTACATCAGCTTGGGGTTTGCGTCCGCCGCTTTCTGGCGGCTCAGCAGTAAACAAGTAGGCACCGGGTTTGAGGCCGATGAACTCATACTTGCCTTCGCTATCGGTAACACCAGTATGGCTTTCCAACTTCTTCAGTTTGCGGGCCTCGGCAACACTTAACGCCGCAGCCTTGGTATAACCCTCATTGGTATTAATCGGCGCGGTTTCTAGTCGGGTGATGGTCACCTTGTACCCTGGTACACCTTTATCGGTATTGCCGGATGCGCTAGGGATTTTAATAACCATGGTGACCTCGCGATTAAGGTCGATAGTGTCCGCCGGTGGAGCGGGTTTATAAAAGCCCGTCACAGCCGCTTGTGCCTGGGGCAGTGTGGTTTCTGCACCCATAAGCCCCAGCGTTGCCATCAGCGTAACTGCAAGCGCAGCACTGGCAGTGGGTATGGCGATTCGCCAGCCCCGTGGAGATGTTGTCAATTGCTTATTCATTACAGTTCGCCTTCGTTGTTGTGGCGGGTTTCTGGATTAAGTTGTTGGTTCTTGGCACGTCGTGCTTGGCGGGCAAGCCACCATCCGAACAAGATCAGGCCGATGATAAAGACGGCGCTGAGGGCATACATCCACCATTGCCATACCACGCCTTGGGTTTCATCCAGCATGGTTTTTTCTTCTTCGGTGATGGGTACTTGGTGGCCGCGCACGAGAAGACGGTGGGTGTTGATGCCGTATGGGGTGCAGGTGACCAAAGTGATCAGGTCTTTACCAGGCTCGGAGCGGAGAGATTCCACCTCGTCTGGGAGCACTACTCTGATTTGATCTACTTGGTATTTCAATTTGTGGCCGGCTACCTGGATGAAGAAGGAGTCATTTTCTTTTACATCCTTGAGGTTGTCAAACAGTGTGGCGTTTGGCAGGCCGGTGTGCCCTGTCAGGACGGAATGTGTTCCTTCTCCGCCAACGGGTAAGTCGGAGCCGAAGAGATGCCCGACACCACGTTGCAGAGTGTCTTCCTGGGTGCCGTGATAAATAGGCAGGTCCGTTTTCGCGCTCGGAATAATCAGACGGCCCATCGCATCGGTAGAGTTCAGGACTGCTAGATAGTCTTGGTAGGCTTGATTATCTGGGACGAAGCGGTCAATCCACGGATCCAAGATGGGACCGTCGGAACGCTCGTCGTTGTAGCGGTGTGCGTCTTCCCATTCTTTGTCGCTGACTTCGGCGGGGATACTTGTTTGAAGTTTTGCGTATTCCGCGGCTGCGCGGTTTTGCTGCCAGTTGTTCCACTGGGTGGACACAACGGGGTAAATGATCACGATGAGTCCGACAATGACCAAAAGCGCCGGCAAAAGATTACTCTTTTTTGCCCGCTTGCGGTGTTGTGGCTTTTCGACGACCTCCGTCGACGTTGGTGTCACTTTGTCTCCCATAAGGCCAAGGCCTGGCGTGCAGAACCTTTATGCGGAATGCGTACTGATAAAAGAGGAATGACCGCGAGGTGAAGGAAGCCCGAAAAACGAGCTTCCTTCACGCTTTCTCGCGGTGAGTTAGCCACCGAGGCGACTAACTAGGGGTGCTGAATTAAGATTCAGCGGAGTTACGACGTGCGAACCATGCACCAGCGCCGATGATTGCTGCACCGATCGCTGCGAGGATTCCAACACCCGCGCCACCGGTCATTGGAAGGTTAGGGGTTTTATCCTCAACGTTTTTAACTGTTGCGGTTGCCTCATAAACGTCAATAGTCTTAGTGGCTTGAACATCAACTGCTTTATCTGTGGTGGATGCGCTAAATGTCGAAGCATTAGTCTTTTTTAGCTCCAACTGAATTGGCTTTGACAACAACTCGTATCCCTGAGGAGCTTGCTTTTCCACTAGGCAGTAAGCCCTGTACTGGTCATCGCTAACTGGCGAATTGTCGTCCCAATCGTTCACGTGTAGGCCATTAATGATCGCTACACCTTCGCCATTAGTTTCCCAAGTGTCTTGGGTTTTTTGGACTTTTTCTCCTCCGCTACCGGTAGAAATCTTGTTTCTTTCGACAAGATCATCCTTTGAACAAACGGCGTCTTTAGAGCCGTATAGCGCGAAAATAGCTCCCTGAAGTGTTTTTTCTCCAGTGCCATCTTTCTTAACAATCTTTACGGTTGCCCAATACGAGACAGTTTCGTTTGTTTTCGTCTCGGTGTCTCCCTGACCATTACCGTTATTCGTAATAACGGTAGCTTCGTTCTTGAGTTCACCTGCTTGGATAACACTCGCTGCGAACGATAGCTTCAATTTCTTCGCAGTCTCTTTGTACGTAGTGTTGATCTCTCGCAAACCATCTTCATTTAAGCGAACATTCAGCTTTTCAGTACCGGTCACGTGCTCTAGCTCATACTTTTCAGGGCCAAAAGTAGTAAGCACTTGGCCGTCACCCCCCAGAACTTCAATGTACGCTTTATTCTGGTGACCCGCACCTAGCTTCTCAGAGTTCTCCTTGAACGTAACCTTTTGCTCATTTAGATCATCTACAAATTCAAACTTCGTAAGTCCCTTCTCGCCTAGAACTTTAGGAATGTCACCTACGATTGAGAATACGATATCTTGACCAACCTGTTGATTTGTATCTTCAACTTCTTTTTTGGCCTCGTTCTTATAGTTCTTAGGGTATGCATGGACATCGTAATTCCATTCAGTACCTTTGCCAAGATCTCCAGCTTCACCGTCTTGAACCGCATTACCTTTTGTCATAGGGACAAACGCAACGAAAGGCGCAGATTTTTCGTAACTTGGAGGGGCATCAGTCTCCACAACTAGATACGCACCGATAGGCAACTTATCCCAAACGGCAGTACCTTCACCAGTGGTCTTTTTCGCAGCTTCATCACTGGTGATTTTCTTAGCGGAGTATCCACCTTCTGTAGTGTAAGTCTCCTGTCCATCTGAAGTCGACCACCCCTTTTTGACCAGCGATGAAGCTTCCAAGATACTCTCGTTGGTTTTTAGGTCAATTTTACGTCCATTTTTAGTAATTTCATAAAGCGTGAACGTAGCGTCTTTTAGAGGGATACCTGGCGCATCAGGAACAACTTCGCCAGTGGGCTTCTTCTCATTGCTTGGATCTTGATTTGCACGCTTGTGAACGGTAAACGTACCCGTTTCTTGGGTAATAGTGGACTGCCCCTTAGTAGCCCTATTTGCAATTTCACCTGCAGTCTCAGCAAATGCACCAGGGGCAGAAACACCAAGAGACAAACCGACAATCGCGGCAAAAGTAACGGAGCGAGCCGTACGAGAGAACTTGTTCATGCGAACTTTCCTTAGATAAGTAAGTTGGACATAGCTACGCCACGCACAACTTAGCGTCAATTTTGCATGATCCGGTTTTCTTTCACTTCCGTTTAAGTAAAAGATCCTCAGTACCCCCGTGATTAAAGGAGTCTTTTTAGTGGAGGAGATTCCGGACTACGACTGGAATTATAAGCAGTTCCGTTCACAAGATCCTAAGCACATACTCAGCTTTAGTGCTGTTTTCCACGACAAAAGCATTTTTTATAAGGATTTTTCCCATAAAGCTTTTTACATCAATACTGGTCTAAATGTTTTTCACGCCACCCATGCCAGAGGATGGGGTCAGAGACTAGCCGTTCAATATAAGATTTCGCATACGTCAAAGTTGTTTTAAATTACCCTATTTTAGGGTCAATCTTCTTCAAGTGCCACGACCAACTGCTAGCTACAACAACCCTATAAGAGCTGTAAACAAGATAATTTTCTTATTTTCCACTCTTTAAAGTTCGATCTGACCTATCACTATTCTCAAGAAAAACAAACAGGTCCAAAAACTTTCTTCAAACACAGGGTAGACTTACTAAAAAATCGGAAATCACAAGGTTTGCACTACCTACTTCTAACAAACTACAGTGAAGAACCCAGCGTATTTCATACTTTTCTTTCATCTCTTGGAAAGTTCTTCACCTTATGGCCCGTAAGCAAGCAAAAAGCATTACAACGCCACACGCAGCTACTAGTATCCGAGCAGCAACTGTTAGATCCCACAAAAAGAAGAGCAACCCCCTAATCGCCGTACTCATCATCTTGGTAGGCGTGGGCGTACTGCTCTACCCCGTGGTGGCCACGCAATGGAATAACTTTGGCCAGCAGCGCGCTGCGGACGAGTACGCCAAGCTAGAGAAGTCCGCACCCCCAGAGGTACTCGACACCGCATGGGAAGACGCACACCGCTATAACGAATCGCGTCCCGTCAGCGCACAGGTGATGGATGCGTGGAACGATCACGCCGACGAGTCCTCACCGGAATACCAGCAGTATCTGCAGTATTTGTCGCAACTGGCAGAAACCGACGCCATGGGCCAGATCACGATTCCGTCGATTAAGTCCAAGCTGCCGATCTACCACGGCACCGGCCCCTCAGCTCTCGACCGCGGCGTGGGCCACCTCTACGGCACCGACCTGCCCGTCGGCGGCGAAAACCGCCACGCAGTACTCTCCGCACACACCGGTATCCAAACCGCCACCCTGTGGGACAACCTAGTCAAAGTAAAAGAAGGTGACGCCTTCTACGTGGCAGTCTCTGGCCACAAACTCAAATACGAAGTAGATCAGATCAAAGTGGTCACCCCAGACCACACCGATGACCTTGGCCGCGAACCCGGCAAAGACTACATCACGCTTATTACCTGCACCCCCTACGGCATTAACACCCACCGCCTACTGGTGCGCGGACACCAAGTACCGATGGACCCCTCCGAAGAAAAGGTCTTCGAGGAGTCCACAGTGGTATGGCAATGGTGGATGTGGGCCATCGTCGCCGCAGCCGCGTTCGTGCTGATCCTGCTCGCGTGGTGGCTACGCAAAGGCACACTTCTTAACAAGAGACGCGATCAGTCAACGCAATAGCATAACTTGAATATGTTCAACGCCATCGGCATATTCCATAGTTTTTGCCCATCTTTGCACGTGTCTAAATGACCTATCAGCCCTATCCAATATCTCACGTGCCCCAATTTAAGCCCACTATATTCTCACCACAGCAGCAAAACCTTGGTTGCGTAAAATAAGGTCGCACCGTAAGTCTAGTCATGATCGATCCTTTTTGCCCAAAAATTCCCCGAAAAAATAGCTCTGAGCAGTGACTTCACAGGAAGCTGTGATTATCTTGTTCGATAAATGATTATCGATAATTTAATCACACTTTAGTTAAGTTAGACGGAGATCTGATCCCTTTCTGTTAAAATAAGTTGATTTTTGTTTCTCAGTCCGCTGTTATATTTACCTTAATTATTTTTTAGGTAAATATACTCAATAGAAATGATGCAATCATGCTCGAATATCGTCGCCGCTGGGAGGCCGGTCGCAACGTGATCGCCCCCCAAGTCGCGCACATTAATTATTGTTGCGTTACTAGCGATAGTGGCGCTTTTACTCTCTCTTATGAATCCTTATATTCCGACCAGCGCTGCACAGAGTGCAACTTGTGTGGGCGGTTGGAATAATATCCATTGGAATAACGGCAAAGGGGTACAAGGCAACTCTTATATCAACCCTAACGAAAATGCAGAAGCAGAGTTTTCTTGGTCTGTACCTGATTCCGCCAAAGAGGGCGACTCCTTCACCTTCGTTCTTCCAAGACAACTTCAACTAGCCCCAGGAGCACCCCGTGAGTTCCCTCTATTAGATGGGAACAGCAAAGTCGCCAATGCCGTATGGGATGGCCAAACGCTCACGGTTACTCTGACTAACTACGCGAACACCAACTATAACGTGCACGGAAGTGTCAAAGTATCTTTACGCTGGGACCAATCAGTAATCTCAGAGAATGGTTATGACAGTAGCGCAGATGGGCTGTTACAGTTCTCAGGCTGCGGCCAAGGGGGACTCGATGGAGTTTATCCCAAAGCTGGTCCAGGCGGCTTCACTCATGAAACAGGCAAGCGCGGCTACCTCAACGATCTATATGAGACAAAAGTCAACGGCAAAACCAATTACGTAGTGCACTGGGTAGTGGCTATTAATGGTAATACCAAGCGTTCAGATGGCGCAAATTATTTTGAGGTTACAGATACACCCCCAGAAGGACTCCAATTCGTATGTACTGATACGACTTTGCCTCCTGTTTCTGGCGTGAATATCTATACCTACCATGCAGGTTCTACCGAGCCTCTTATGGGGAAAATCCTCGATGCCTCCGGCGTTGAACGGGGAATTAATGATGGGTATCGCATCGATTGCTCTCCCAATCAACTCACCGTCACTTTCCCTTACGCGGTATATGCTGACTCTGCCCCCAGCTTGGCTTTCTACACTTATACCGATCAACGTCCGCTTCCAGGGGAGACGATTAAAAATACCGTTGATATTGCTGGTAAGCAGTACACAGGCAGCGTAACCATTCCAAATAATTCTGGAAATGGAACCGGCGAAAAGGGCGGTTTCACAATAAAGAAAATTTTGGAAGGAAATCCTCCCGCTGATCATGCTAAAGCGTTTACTTTTAAATACCGTTGTGTCGGCACTACTGGGACCGTCAAAGAAGGAAACGTCGAAGTCTCTCCCGATGGCACCTACAAGCATGTAGTAGCAGACATCGAAAAAAATATGAAATGTGAGGTTAGTGAGGTTCTCTCTGGAGCTGACGCCGCCGCGTCCCCTCATTTGTCATGGAAAATTAATGGAAAAAATGCAGAGGGAAAAATCGTATCATTCAAAACGATGGATCAAGGGCAATATGCCATCGATCTCATCGCCACTAATACCTACGATGCCCCGCCACCAGAGGTTCCGTCTCCTAAACAAGCCCCTTTTCGCATTGAAAAGCAAATCACCGGAGAAGCTCCCCTTATTAGTAGTCTGAAAGACAAAAAATTTGCCTTTACCTACGCCTGCGGAAACGATAAAGCAGAAACTGCATTCGCGTCCATTAACGAACCTTTCATTTCACCAAAGCAGTATCCGATCGGCACTAACTGCACAATCACAGAAGAGGCTGATTCGGCACAGGTAAATGGCTACACATGGTCGCATACTTTGACTCCAGCCGACGGAACGATCACAATTGCTGAACAAAAAAACGAAACAGATACTGTAAAAGTAATCGCTTCGAATCACTACACTGCTAAAACTGGTAGTTTCTCGATCACTAAGACAGTTAATGGTGCTGCGAAAGATGACGTAAAAATCAAAAACGCTGAGTACACATTCAACTACGTTTGTGGTGCTAATGGAGAACGCTCAGGTGAATTAAAAGTCAAAGGTGGTGAAACTGTACAAGGACCAGAAGATTTGCCCGTAGGATCGGAATGTACTGTAAGCGAAACCGAGGTCAACGTGCCCAATGGCATCGAGTGGACCGGTGGAGTTACACCATCCGGAAAATTCGTCATTGCTGAAAACAAAAACTTTGAAGTCAAAGCTAATAACAGCTTCAACTATGTCAATGGCGGCTTTGCAATCTTAAAAACCGTCGCAGGTACAACTGCAAACATCGCTGAGTTGGAAGCTAAACCGTACGAATTCAGTTACGTTTGCACTCCACCAAACGGAGTAAAAATAGAAAAAAGCCTTAGCATCACCCCTGGCGACACCACGCACGTTACCGATATTCCAGTCGGTTCAGAGTGCACGGTCACTGAGGTTGAACAGAGCATGGCTAACACTCACTGGTCGGTGGATTTTTCAGGTGAAAGCATCAAAACCACCAAGAATTCGGCTATTTTTACCATCCCAAGAGTATCTGATCCTGCTATCGTCATCAGTGCAAAAAATACCTTCACACAACATGTAGGTGGATTCTCCATTGAAAAGACTGTGAAGGCTGAAAACGGCATTACCACGCCTCAATCCTTTAACTTTTCTTGGACTTGTGGTGCCCACTCAGGCACAACTACCGTTCCGGTATCCAAGGGCATCGGCGCCGTAGAAGTAGCACAAGACATTCCGGTTGGCACTGAATGTTCCGTGACCGAACTCAATGCTGAAGTACCTGGCACGACATTGGTTAAGCAGTGGGAAAACCAGAATTTCAAAATTTCTCAGCAATCTGAAACAGTAAAAGTCGCTGTTACAAACTCTTATCAGAAGACCTTTGGCGGTTTTGAAATTGTTAAAAAACTAAAAGGAACGGAAAGAGACAAAGCTGCAGATAAAAAATTCGAGTTCAGCTATGTATGTTCCAAACCAGACGATGAATCTGCGCCTTCGGTGAAAGGTATTCTTCATGTGATTGGTGAAGGAAAAACTGAGCAAGTTACCACCATCCCTACGGGCTACGAATGCACTATCGAAGAAAAAGAAGCATCAATCGTCGGCACGCGATGGACGCACTCCATCGAGAAGAATGGAAAGCTCACGATCACTGAAAACGGAGCCTTTCACGTGGTTCGAGCAGTGAATACGTATGAAAAGCCACATATAACACCACCTATACCGTGGCTTCCGTTCGTTCCACTCATCCCATTCATTCCGCTAATTCCATTAATTCCCATGGTGGTAAACCCACCACACCCTGCACCGCCTTCTTCTGTCCCTCCGGCGCCTGCAGACCCGCAAAAGCCTCAGGATCAAAAACCAACCAAACGCCAGCTGGCTAACACTGGTTTGAACCTAGGCGGAATTGCTCTGGCCGTAATCATACTTTCCGGCTTAGGTCTATTCCTGATCCGTCGATCAACTAGGAAAAGCTAAAGTACTGGCCTAACTCCAGAAAAGCAATAAAAGGATGTCCTCGCGAACAATCAACCGCGAGGACATCCTTTCTTTTAATTCACAGAGAATCCAACCACGCCTGATGTAACCGAACCTCACCAGCAGATTCTGGGTGGAACGCATAGGCGTGGATCTTGCCCTGGCGCACGCCCACCACATGGTCGCCAACGCGCGCAGTCACCGTCACGCCCGCCCCGCAGGAAATAACCTCGGGGGCGCGGATAAAGGCCACGTTTGCGTCGATTCCTTCCACCTCAACTACGGCGTCAAAAGAATCCACCTGGCGGCCAAAAGCATTACGGCGTACCACAACATCCAAGCAGCCTAACGTCTGCTGGCCCTTCGCCGGATTTTCCACCGTGCCCAAGTAAATCAACCCAGCACAGGTAGCAAACACCGGCAGACCATTGTTGATCGCCGCACGCAGGGGCTCCGCAAGGTCGAAAGCACGCGCCAGCTTATCCATCACAGTGGACTCGCCACCTGGGATAATCAGGCCGTCGAGACCCAACAGGTCATTGGGCACGCGCACCCGACGGTGCTCCACACCCAAGGACTCTAGGATCGCAATGTGTTCTGCAAACCCACCCTGGAGGGTCAGTACTCCGATTACCATCCGCGCTCAGCCAAGCGGTGAGGTGCAGGAACATCGGCAACGTTAATGCCGACCATTGCCTCGCCTAGGCCGCGAGACACCTCTGCGATAGCAGCAGGATCGTCATACATAGTGGTGGCTTTCACGATCGCAGCAGCACGCGCAGCAGGGTTACCGGACTTGAAAATGCCCGAGCCCACGAACACGCCCTCGGCCCCCATCTGCATCACCAAGGCGGCGTCGGCAGGCGTGGCCACGCCACCAGCAACAAAGAGGGTGACAGGAAGCTTGCCGGTTGCGGCAACCTCGCGGACAAGATCATAAGGAGCCTGAATCTCCTTAGCAGCAACATAGAGCTGGTCCTCATCCATGCTGCGCAAACGGTTGATCTCACTACGGATGGTGCGCAGGTGCTTCACAGCCTCGGAAACATCACCCGTGCCGGCCTCACCCTTAGAACGGATCATGGCTGCGCCCTCGGTGATGCGTCGCAACGCCTCGCCCAAGTTGGTAGCACCGCACACGAAAGGCACATCGAAGTTCCACTTATCAATGTGGTTCACATAATCCGCAGGCGACAGCACCTCGGACTCGTCGATAAAGTCCACACCCAAAGACTCCAAAATCTGAGCCTCCACAAAGTGGCCAATACGAGCCTTAGCCATCACCGGGATCGACACAGCATTAACAATGCCCTCGATCAAATCAGGATCCGACATACGAGCCACACCACCTTGCGCACGAATATCCGCAGGTACGCGCTCCAACGCCATCACAGCAGAAGCACCGGCATCCTCAGCAATGCGAGCCTGTTCTGGTGTGACCACGTCCATGATCACACCGCCCTTGAGCATGTCGGCCAGGCCGCGCTTCACACGTGTAGTTGCAGTAAAAGTTTCTTGAGTCATAGTGAACATCCAAGCCTATAAAAGTGGACTAACACTAGATCCAAATTAAGTATGTTGCAATAGACCACTTTTGCACATCACAATACTTCTATGCGCCCCGACCTCGTGACCAACCTCCCCATAACTCTCAACCACGCCAGCACCGACCCCATCCCCACCCAAATAGCCGACCACATCCGCACCCTCGTAGGCCGTGGCCTGCTCAAACCAGGCGACCACGTCCCCAGCACCCGAGCACTGAGCACCCAACTAGGCATATCCCGCGGCAGCGCAGTCACCGCCTATGAACAACTCCTCGCCGAAGGCTTCCTCATCGCCGCGCGCGGCTCCGGCACCTGCATTAACCCCGATCTCACCCCCACACCACCCCCTGCACACTCCCCTACGCCACCCCCAGAACCGCCAGCTATCGACCTCACCCCAGGGCTTCCAGACACCACCACCCTAGCCAACTCTTCTTGGCGTGCCGCATGGCGCACCGCCTGCACCCAACCACCCGCGCACACCCCACCCCAAGGGTTACTTCACCTGCGCGAACAAGTAGCAGACCACCTCCGCCGCATGCGCGCCGTAGTAGCAAGCCCCGACCACATCATCATCACCGCCGGCGCCCGCGAAGGCTTCTCCCTGATCCTCCACGCGCTCGGACCGGACTTACGCGTCGGAGTGGAGTCACCGGGTTACCCCAGCTTAAGGCGAGCGCCGGAAGCACTCGGCTCCACCACCGTCCCCCTTCCCACAGACAACAACGGCCTAATCACCAACGATCTCCCTGATCTCGACGCAATCTTGGTCACCCCCAGCCACCAATACCCCCACGGCGGCTCACTGCCCGCTTATCGACGCACCCAACTGACCACCTGGGCCACCCGCACCGCAGGACTGATCATCGAAGACGACTTTGATTCCGAACTGCGCCACATAGGCCAACCACTACCCGCCCTTTTTGCCCTTGCCCCACAACGCACTGCACTTCTCGGCACATTTTCTTCGGTTATCTCCCCACAAGTCTCCTGCGGATACATAGTGGCACCCCCTAGCTTAGTGCCACGTTTAATTGAATTGCGCACAATATTTGGCAATACCGCGAGTGGCATCACCCAAGAAGCGCTCGCCCAATACCTCAGCACCGGTGCTTTACGGCGCCGCACCCAAAACCTCCGGCACATCTACCGCCGCCGCCGCGACACCGTCATCTCCATCCTCGGATCCATACCCGGAACCACACTCTCCCCCATCGTCGGAGGCCTCCACGCCGTACTCACCTGCACCCGTCCCGAAACAGACATCCTCCAGCGCTGCCGCCAACGCGGAATCATCGTCGAGGGGCTCTCCAACTACTGGAGCCAACACCCCGACTCCGACCAGAGCAACGGGATCGTCATAGGATTTGGATCCCACGACGATACCACCCTGACAGAAGCCCTCCATCACTTAGCATGGGCCGTCAGCTAACGACCGTAATACACCTCTCCAGGAGTGAGCTGACCCAACAACTGCGACACCGTCACCAGCGTGTAACCCTGCTCCTTTAAGCGGTCAATAATCCCCGGCAACGCCTCAGCCGTCGACGGATGAATATCATGCATCAACACAATCGACCCCGGGCGCACCTGAGCCATGATGTTATTCGTAGTCACCTGCGCATCCCGATTTTTCCAATCCTCAGAATCCACATTCCACAAAATCAACGAATAACCCAAACGCCTCGTATCCTGATTCCACGCACCATACGGCGGGCGCATCATCACCGGCCGCGGCGCACCCGCCTCCACCAACCGATCACTAGCACCATCCGCCTCTTGCTGCTGCTCTGCCAACGACAACAACGGCAACTGACGATGCGTCACCGTATGACTACCAACCTCCATGCCCGAGGCCACCTGCCGACGCACAATCTCAGGGAACCGCGGAATCGCCGTCGCAATCTCAAAAAACGTCGCCTTTACCCCATGCGAATCCAACGTATCCAAAATCTGCGACGTATAAGGCCCAGGACCATCATCAAACGTCAACGCCACACACTTCGCCACAGCACAATCCACCGGCGACACCGCCCCCGGCCGCACCTGCGGCAACGGCCCCACAGGTGCCGGAACCTGCGACGCCGGCAACAACCGACGACCATCCTCCGACAACAACCCCGCCGACGGAATATCAACCTCCACAATCCCCTCCGACGACGCCAACACACTCGCCTGCGGCAACCGCACATGCACCACATCCCCCTCAACCAACACATCCCCAAACAAATTCGGAATCCCCGCAACCTCATCCGCCGACACACCAGACGCCACCCGGTCACCCAGCTGATCAAGAACCGCGCGGGCGGCGTCGACACGCCTATCCTGCGCAATCACATCAGGACCCTGCCAAACCCGATCCCCCGAACTAAAAAACGTCCGACTCACCGACACCGCATTCGCCCCACCAAACTCCTCAAGAGTCAACCGCATCGCAACCACATCACCATCACGCACCTGCTCCCCCGAACCATTCAACTCCGAAGGATTCACCTCACGCGGCCCATACTCCCCAATAAACTCGCGAGCCTCCCCCTCAGCCCACACCGCAATTGCCTCCGAGAGCTTCCCATGCTCCTCCAACACCGGCCACTGCACATGAATAGGCAACTGCGGACTATTCGTAGACACCATTCCCGACGCAGCATCCACCGTCAGCTCAACATCTTGGGAGCTCTGCGAACTAGAAGTGCTGGAGTCGCTTTCCGAGACCGGAGTGTTCGGCGTGCTGATGGTGCATCCTGTGGTGCATCCTGTGGTGAGTAGGCACACAGCAAGAAAAATACTGATACGGCGAGTGCGGCTTGTGTGGCGGCGGAAGTGAACGCTGTTCATAAGGAAAACTTAGCGCATCCACACCAGTTGAGCGAGGAATTCTTTCGGGTGAGACGCTTTTGAGGGCAAGTGAGTAGTTCGTGCCAAATTAAACCATTCCTTATATCTCCGACCTGCGGAAATGCCGAAGCGGCCAAAAAGTTTTGGCACAAACTACTCACTTTGGGTCTTATCTTCAGTTCTCCCACCGATAGTGCTGTCAGCGGGGCGCCGCATCCCGTACCCGATTAGCCTCCAAAATCCGCGAACTCGAACTCAAGAACACGAAAACCCAAGGGCGGCACTTCGGCGAAAAAATCGCGTCCTGCGGTTTTCGTGTTCTTGAGTTCGAGGAGGCGTGAAAAAAGGGGCGGGGCGGGCGGAAAAGGGGCGCCAGCGCTCAGCAAACACAAGAAACCCCAGCCCACACATTCTGTGAGCTGGGGTTTTAGCTGTGCGCCCGGAGGGATTCGAACCCCCAACCTTCTGATCCGTAGTCAGATGCTCTATCCGTTGAGCTACGGGCGCAGCTTGTTGTTGCGGTGCAACGTGTTAGAACAGTACACTGCCACAACAAGAACTGGCAAATCGGCAGGTCAGCACCCTAGAGGACGATGTTGAATACTGGGATGGCAAGGAAGTATGTCGCAAGGGTTACGAGCACCACGCCGATCAGGTTGAGCCACACGCCACCCTTGACCATGTCGCCAATGCGCACGTGGCCGGAGCCGTAAGCGATCGCATTCGGAGGCGTCGCAACCGGCAGCATGAACGCACAGGTAGCCGACAGCGCCACTGGGATGGTCAGCAACAAAATGTTCTGGTCACCATTAGCGTTCAGACCGATACCCACAGCCACACCGGCCATGATCGGCAGGAACGTCGCAGCCGTCGCAGTATTCGACGTGAACTCCGTCAACAGCAAAACCAGCGCCGCAATCGCAGCGGTCAGCAGAATCAGCGGCAGCGAGCCCAGGCCCTTGGCGATCTCACCAATCCACAAGGACAAGCCAGAATCAGAGAACATCTTAGACAATGCCAAACCGCCGCCGAACAGCAACAACACATCCCACGGCAACTCATTCGCCGTCTTCCAATCCATCAAACGCACACCAGTCTTACGATCCGCAGGGATCATAAACAGCAACATCGAAGCAATCAGACCAATAGCCGCATCCGCAATCTCAATCTTCCACTGGAAAACGTCGATAAGCAGCGGAACAAACACCCACGACAACGCCGCACCCGTAAAAATCACCGCAGTAGCAGCCTCACCGAACTTCATCGACCCCATCTTGGCCAACTCCGACTTAATCATCTCGCGGCCACCAGGAATCGAATCCACCTCAGGCTTAAACACAGACACCAGCACCAACCAAGCAATCGCCATATAAACAATCGCCAACGGCACACCAACCAGCATCCACGTACCAAAACCAATATGGATGTCATGATTCTCCGCCATATAGGCCACCATCAACGCATTCGGAGGCGTACCAATAATCGTGCCCAAAGAACCAATCGACGCCGAATACGCAATCGCCAACATCAACGCAGTCGCAAACTTCTTCTGCGCCTTCATGCCACCCACCGACTCAGCAGTCAACTGCAACACCGAAACACCAATCGGAAGCATCACAACAGCCGTCGCAGTATTAGACACCCACATCGACAAAAAGCCCGTAGCCAGCATAAACCCAGCAATCAACTGCTTAGGCTTCGTACCAACCAACAACACCACACTCAACGCCAACCGACGATGCAAATTCCAACGCTGCATACCCAACGCCAAAATAAAACCACCCATAAAAAGGAAAATCGTCGGCGACGCATACGGCGCAGAAATCTTCGCAAACGGAATCACCTGAAGAACAGGAAACGCCACCAACGGCACCAACGCCGTCGCAGCCAACGGAATAGCCTCCGTCATCCACCACGCACCCATCAACACCGCAATAGCAGCAGTAATACGCAACGCGTTATAGCTATACTCCCCATCCGGATCCACACCCTGAACCATGTCCACAGACGACTCAGGGAACACCAAATAAATCAAAACGGCAAGAATCAAACCAGCGAACAAACCCGTAAACTGCCGGCGGTTCTCATTCTTCCCATGGACCTCTGCATCCTCAGCAAGAGCATGAGACGAAGACTCATGTGTAATCGGTGTACTCACAAAAGAAATCCTTCAATAGAAAATAAGAGGGGCGCGCAAACTTCTAAAGTTCGCCTACACGAACAAAATACAACCATCACCCCCGAAACGTGCGATCATTGCCGATGACTACCCCTTTATGAATGCGACCACCATCACCAAAAGGCGATCACTAGGCACTTTGCGCGCAAAGATTCGCCCACGGATACCCCCATAAACGGGAAGGATCGGTGACATAAGCCGACGTTTACCCACCCGCAATGTTGGAGTGCGGGGTGGGGCGTGCACCAGCTCGAATCCAAGAACACGAATCCGAGAATACGAAAACCCAAGGTCGGCATTTCGGCGAAAAAATCGCGTCCTGCGGTTTTTGTGTTCTTGAGTTCGAGGAGGCGGGAAAAGGGGCGCCAGCGCACCGCAAGCACGAAGAAACCCCAGCCCACACATTCTGTGAGCTGGGGTTTAACTTGTGCGCCCGGAGGGATTCGAACCCCCAACCTTCTGATCCGTAGTCAGATGCTCTATCCGTTGAGCTACGGGCGCAAGTTCCACCAGGCCCGGTGAAACGCTCCCACCGAAGTGGAAGTGAGCGGAGACGAGAGGATTTGAACCTCCGGACCTGCGCAAACAAGTCAACTCCTTAGCAGGGAGCCCCATTCGGCCGCTCTGGCACGTCTCCAGCGATCCTAAAAAAGAATCGTCGTTCATCTTATCCAACATCATCGGCTGGCACAAAACACGAGGCAGTGCCCCCTATCTACGGCACGCGGGGCTACAATTGCCGGCATGATCCGCAAAGACCTTTCCCAGATCCCGACGTACGTTCCCGGCAAGCGCAACGACCACGCCCTCAAGTTATCCAGTAACGAGGTCACTCATCGCCCCCTGCTGTCCGCAGCCCAGGCGATGGCGGAAGCCGCCGCCGGCGCGAATCGCTACCCAGACATGGGTGTTACTGAATTACGCGGTGCACTTTCGGAGCATCTCGGCGTCCCAGTAGAGCAGATCGCCGTGGGCTGCGGCTCCTCGGCGTTGTGTCAGCAGTTAGTGCAGATCACCTGCACCCCAGGAGATGAGGTGGTGTTCCCGTGGCGCAGCTTCGAGGCATACCCCATATTCGTGCAGGTAGTGGGCGCAACACCGGTGGCAGTGCCGCTGACCAGTGACGGATTTAATGATCTCGATGCGATGGCGGCAGCAATTACCCCAAAAACGAAGCTGGTGTTCGTGTGCAATCCGAATAACCCTTCGGGCACAGTGGTGCGTCGAGAAGCGTTTTTGGAGTTCATGGCGAAGGTGCCAGCGGATGTCGTCGTAGCGCTTGACGAGGCCTACACCGAATACGTCCGCGACGAAGACACCATCTTCGCCACCGAAATCCTCAGCGAATTCCCCAACCTCGTGGGCCTGCGCACCTTCTCCAAAGCATTCGGACTCGCCGGCGTCCGCGTGGGCTACGCCTTCGGACCACACGAGCTTATCGACGCCCTCAACAAAGTCGCCCTCCCCTTCGGAGTCAATGCCGTCGGCCAAGCCGGCGCACTCGCATCACTGAACAACCTCGACGAACTCATGGAACACACCGAAGAAGTAGTAGCCGTACGCGACCGCGTCGCCGACCACATCGGCGCCGCACACTCGCAAGCAAACTTCGTGTGGATCCCCGCCGAATCCCGCAGCGAAACCCCCTTCGAAATCGCCGAAAAACTCGCAGCTCACGACGTCCTCGTGCGCGCTTTCCCCGAAGGGGTCCGCATCACCGTGACCAACGAAGAAGAAAGCGATCGTCTGCTAGCCGCATGGTACGCGAGCTTCGCCTAGGTAGTTGTAGTGCTTGCGCTAGCACGAATCCGAGAACTCGAATTCAAGACCACGAAAACCCAAGGACGGCATTTTGGCGAGAAAATCGCGTCCTGCGGTTTTCGTGGTCTTGAGTTCGAGGAGGCGCAAAAAGGGCACCAGCGCAGCAGAAAACCCCTAGCCACAAGAGCTAGGGGTTTAAATTGCGGAGACGCAGGGATTTGAACCCTGGGATGGTTTCCCATCGCTGGTTTTCAAGACCAGTGCATTCGGCCGCTCTGCCACATCTCCAGTTGTGAGAACCCAAAAAACAAAGTTTCGGATCCAACGCGAAAAACTATACCCGAAGTTGCCGAAATTATTTAAAGTGGGGGCGTATGAGGGCAATTTACGTTCAAGACGACGCCACCTTGGCAGTCCACGATGCACCAACACCCACCCTGCAACCAGGCGAAGTACTCGTCCAGGTCAAAGCCGCCGGCGTTAACCGTGCGGACCTGTTGCAGGCCGCAGGCCACTATCCGCCTCCCCCTGGGGAATCGGAGATCATCGGGCTTGAGTGCGCCGGTGTGATCGCCGACGCAGGCAGCACTAATCGCAACGTCGGTGACAAGGTCGCTTGTCTGCTGGCGGGCGGCGGGTACGCCGAGTATGTGGCGGTGCCAGAGGGCCAGCTCATGCCGATTCCTGAGGGCTACAGCTTCGCTGAGGCGGCGGCCGTGGTGGAGGTTGCGGCCACGGTGTGGTCGAATATCGGGATGCTCACCGGCTTGGAGCCCGAGCACATGTTTTTGATTCATGGTGGCGCGGGCGGGATCGGCACCTTTGCCATCCAGTTGGCTAAGCATGTGGGTGCCACGGTGGCGGTGACGGCGGGTTCGAAGGAGAAGCTGGAAACGTGCCGTGAGCTGGGTGCGGACATTCTGATTAATTATCGGGAGGAGGATTTTGCGGAGGTCCTGAAGAATAAGTGCGATCGCATTTTGGACATTATGGGTGCGAAGTATCTGGACCAAAACGTGCGCGCACTGGCAATGGACGGCCACCAGGTGACCATCGGAATGCAAGGTGGTGTGAAGGGTGAGCTGAACATTGGGCGGCTGCTGAGCAAGCGCGGCACGATCTCTGCGACGGCGTTGCGCGCCCGCGACCGCGAGGACAAGGCACGCATTGTGGCGTCGACAGTCGAGAACGTGTGGCCACTGCTTGCCGACGGCACCATCCGGCACCACATCCACGCCACGCTCCCCCTAGAGCAGGCCCAGCGGGCCCATGAGATGCTCAAAAATGGGGAGGTAACCGGAAAGCTCGTCCTCGAGGTTTAGGCGAAGCTCGCGACCACTCGCATCAGCTGGTCAACGTCGTGAGTGGTGTTAAACGGTGCCAGCGCCAAACTGATGGTGCCGTGGGTGTCCTCGGCACCCATGGCGTCTAGTAGCGGAGAGGAGGCGGACAATGCCCCCACGATGCGGTTGCTCAGTAAGCGGTGATAGATCAGGTCTGCCGGCACGCCATCGATGCAAAAGGTCACATGAGGGATGCGGTCGGCGTCTGAACCCGCGGCGGCCTCGCCAGTCACACCAAACACGTGCGTCTTAGGCAACGAGTCCAAAGAATCCGCCAAATAGGTACCCAACCGGCCCAAATAGAGGCCAGAGGACTCAATGCTATCTATAAGACGGTTACGACGCGTACCACGCACCGACTCATCCAAATCCGCAATGTGATCCACCGCAGCCGACACACCAGCAGCAAGACCCGGCGCAACACTGCTGTTGAGCAGGTCGGCGTCGAGACGCGGGAACATCGTGGCATCGCGGAAAGCCAGCGCAGCAACCTGGGGGCCGCCGAAGGCAGAGCAATCGAGAGCCACGATGTCCGCACCCAATGCCTCCATTGTGATGGGACGATGACCGGCCAAGGAGGAGGCGTCGACAAGCAGCCATGCGCGAGAAGCCCCATGAACGTACTCAGAGATCTCTCGGATGGGGTTAATCGTGCCCACTTGGGGATCCGCAGCGCGAAGGGCCACGAGGCGCGTGGAGCCGTCGACAAGCGAACCGAACTGCCACGCCGGAATCTCCCCCGTACCCAAATCCGGCTGCGCCCACCGCGTCTTTGCGCCCACCGTCATCGCCGGCGAACAACCATGCGCCATCACCACCGACGAACCACGCCGCACCAACGGCCACACCGCCGCCGCAAACTGAGAAAACAGCACCTCCAACTTAGGGCCAAGGATCACCGCATCAGCCGAAGTGCCCGTCAAATCCGCAATAGCCACCCGCGCCGAACGCTCATACCCATCAGAAGCAAAAAGCCCAGCATGTCGCTCCCGCGCATGAGAACCAAAAGCCGGCTCCACATCCTCCACAATCGGCGAATTACGAAAGCCACGCGCCACAGCAGCAGCCACCCGCTCAGGGATCTGAGCCTGCTGCTGAGCATTCATATACGTCCACCCACCGGTAATAGAGGTGTACGCACCACGGACGCGCGCCACATCAAACGCCATCACTCAAACTCCCTCTACTTTTGATAATTGAACCTAGTTAGTATGCCTGTCAGATTCAATCCCCGCACAAAGCCAGCTAGGCTTAACATTTGTGCAGGAACAAGCTGAACGTCATAACAACGAGACACTCGAAGAGATGGTAGCCCGTATTACCAACACGGACACCACCGCCGACGAGCCGTCGCAATCCAAGACACTCGCAGCCGCCTGGGCAGACCTCGTTCGGGGCTTCTCCCAGCGGGAACTCTGGCTCCAACTAGGTTGGCAGGACATCAAGCAGCGCTACCGTCGCTCCGTGCTCGGCCCCCTATGGATCACCATCGCCACCGGTGTGATGGCACTCGCCCTCGGCCTGCTGTACTCCGTGCTCTTCAAGATCCCCGTCGCCCAATTCCTCCCCCACGTCACTGTGGGATTAATCATGTGGAACTTCATCGCGGGATGCATTAAAGAAGGCTCCGAAGTCTTCATCGCTAACGAAGGCCTGATCAAACAGCTGCCCTCCGCGCTCTCCGTCCACGTCTACCGCCTAGTCTGGAAACAAACCCTCTTCCTCATGCACAACATGGTGATCTGGGTCATCCTCATGGCAATCTTCCCACGGCCGCTCGGCTGGGACATCCTCCTCGGAATCCCCGCCCTCGCGCTACTGATCGCCAACGGCGTATGGGTCACCATGTTCTTCGGCATCGTAGCCACCCGCTACCGCGACTTCTCGCCGCTGCTCGAAGCACTCACCCAGCTCCTGTTCTACGTCACCCCCATCGTGTGGACCACCGAAACGCTCTACTCCCAAGGCGGTGCCGTCTCCGAACGCGCCAAACTGGCCATGATCAACCCCCTGTACCACTACATGGAAGTCATCCGCGCCCCCTTGATCGGCGCCCCCATCCACCCCCTGAACTGGATCGTGGTGGGCTGCTGCACCGTCATCGGGCTTTTCATCGCCATGCTTGCCATGCGCCAATGGCGATTCCGCGTCAGCTACTGGGTTTAAGAAGGAGAAGAACTCACCATGGTATCCATCGACACCTATAACGCCTGCGTTGACTTCCCCATCTTCGACGCCAAATCCCGCTCCATGAAAAAAGCATTCCTCGGAGCAGCGGGCGGCGCCATCGGACGCAACAAAGACAACACCGTCGTCGTCGAAGCGCTTCGCGACGTCAACCTGCACCTGCGCGAAGGCGACCGCATCGGACTCGTCGGCCACAACGGTGCCGGCAAATCCACACTCCTTCGACTCCTCTCCGGAATCTACGAACCCACCCGCGGATCCGCACACGTCCGCGGCCGTGTCGCCCCCGTGTTCGACCTCGGCGTAGGCATGGACCCCGAAATCTCTGGATACGAAAACATCGTCATCCGCGGGCTCTTCCTCGGCCAAACCCGCAAACAAATGAAACAAAAAATGGACGAGATCGCCGATTTTACCGAACTCGGCGACTACCTCTCCATGCCACTACGCACCTACTCCACCGGCATGCGCATCCGCCTCGCTCTTGGAGTAGTCACCTCCATCGAACCTGAAATCCTGCTTCTCGACGAAGGCATCGGAGCCGTCGACGCCGCCTTCATGGCAAAAGCACGCGAACGCCTCTCCGACCTCGTCAAACGCTCCGGCATCCTCGTGTTCGCCTCCCACTCCAACGACTTCCTCGTCCAACTATGCGACTCCGCACTCTGGGTCGACCACGGCACCATCCGCCAAGCCGGACCAGTAGCCGACATCGTAGAAGCCTACGAAGGAAAAGAAGCAGCCGAGCACGTACGCAGACTGCAAGCCAGAATGTAGTACTTGCTGGCGCTAGAAAACAGAAAAAACGGTCCGGTGGGCTGGGATCTCTTCGTGAGATGTCCCAGCCCACCGGACCGATTTTTTAGCGACCTCGCGGTGCGACCTAGCGGGTCGAGGAGAAAGCCTCCGCGATGGTATCCGCGTTGTACTTCAGGGCACCGATGTAGGTATCAGCAGGGGCGTCGGCACCAAGGGAGTCACTATAGAGCTCCTTATCCACAACCTTGACCTTGCCGCCCTTCTTAGCCACGTTCTCCTCTAGGGACTTCACAGCCTGTGGGTTAGCAGAAGCGTCCTGGAAGATCACTGGGACGTGGTGCTCCACGATGAAGGTAGCCAAATCCTCAAGCTCGCTTGCAGAACGCTCAGCGTCAGAGGTGACAAAGTCGGTGGCTTTTACCTCTAGGCCGAACTGCTTGCCAAAGTAACGGAAAGCGTCGTGACCCGAAACGAGGGTGCGCTGATCCTGCGGAATCGTGTCAATCTTGGCCTGAACATAAGCGTTGGCCTCGTCGATCTGCTTGTTGTACTTCTCACCATTGGTCTTGTAGGTGTCAGCGTTAGCGGAATCAGCAGCAGAGAGCTTCTTGACGATCTGATCAACAACGAGCTTCCAGTTGTCGGTGGAGTTCCATATGTGAGGATCCCACTGCGACTCATGGTGGTGGCCGTGGGCATCTTCACCCTCGTGCCCGTGCTCATGAGCGTCGCCGTGATCGTCATCGTGCTCGTCTTCCTCAACCCATGGCAACAGCTGGGACTCAGGAAGCTGCTCGGCTACGGCGATTTGTTTGTCGCCAAGCCCGCGAAGCTGGTCAATCATGTTGGCTTCCATGCCAAGGCCTGACCAGATAACGGCATCCGCGTTTTGCATTGCCTCAAGGTCAGCGGTGGATGGCTGGTAGGTGTGTGGATCGCCACCAGGGCCCACCATGACGGTAAGGTCTGCATCAGGGGCGATGTTCTTTACTGCGTCGCCGATGTAGCTGGTGGTAGCAAAGATCTTAAGAGTGTCGCTCTTGGCGGCGCTCGAAGTTCCAGAAGCGCTGGTGCCGGAGTCGGTGGTGGAGCAGCCGGCTGCTGCCACAAGACCTGTGGCAGCCACAGCTGCGATTGCGGTACGGATTAGTCGATGTGCCATGACCGCCACTATAGGCAACGATTGTCATGTGCACTAGGAAGCACACACTTAGATACCCATCAACAGTTAGCAGAACTGCAGTTTTCAACGCCGCAGCCGGCGACGCGCACGAATAATACCCCACACCGCGAGGAAGATGAGGCCGTCGACAAACGCCATCGTCGGCGAGGTCGCCGCGTCGAGACGATACGCCACCCAGAACCCCGCCTGAGAACTCACCGCAGCAACAACCAACGTGACCAACAACATGGCACCTTCCGAAGAAGCGATCATCAATGCGGTCGCAGCAGGCACAATCATCAACGCAACAGCCAACACCGCGCCAGCAGCATCGAAGACCACCACGATGGTCAGCGACACCATCGTCATCACCAGATAGTTAATCAAGCGCGTGCGAATACCCACCGTGCGCGCAAAAACGGGATCGAAAGTCGAAATCGCCAGCGGCCGCTTAGCCACCAACAACAGGACCAACGTGAGCAAGCCTACCGCGCCAATAATCCACGCACTCTTCGGGCCAAAATCAATGGTTCCCACCACCAGATGCTGCATGGCAGAAATGTTGAGATCACCCACGAGCACCGTGTGCTCAGAAATCGACGAGCGATTAAACTTCGTGGAAATCAGAATCACACCGATAGCGAAAAACGCGGGGAAAATCAGGCCCGTAGCACTATCCTCAGTCACCCGCTTGCGGCCACGCACCCACTCCGTGAGCGCCATGACCAGCACACCACTCAACGTCGCACCGATCAACAAAATAGGCGAATTCGGATTAGTAGTCCACAACGCGCCCACCGCAATGCCCGGCAAAACGGCGTGGGAGAGGGCGTCGGAAAGCATCGCTTGTCGACGCAACACCAACACCACCCCAGGAATCGCAGCGGTAAGCGCCACCACCAGCGCCAACAACGAAACAGACACCGCAAACGTCATGCCGACACCCCACTCCTACGCGGCGACAACACCATAGACACCAGCACAGTCGCAGCCAGCACCAACACAATCACCGGGCCCGTGGGCACCTTACCCACCGAAATCGAAATATAGGTGCCCAACACCGCCGACGCCCCACCAATCAGAGCCGACGCAACCACCATCTGCAACGCCGTACGCGACCACTGACGCGCAGCAGCCGGCGGGAACACAGCAAACGCAATCATCAAGATCAGGCCCACCGCCTTCACACCAATCACCATGCCCAGCGTGATAATCACAAACAACACACCATTAATCCACCGCGGCATCCCCGACATCCGCGCCAACACCGGATCAAACACCAACAGCGTAAACGGCCGCCACAACGCCACAATCACACCCAAAATCACCACAGACACCACAGCCAACGTGCGCACATCCAAATTAGTAAGCGTGGCAGCATTACCAAACATCAACTCATCAATGCCGCCCTTGCCCTTATAACGCCCACGCTGAATGATCTGCAGCAAAATCAGGCCGCCGCCCAAAAACAGCGACAACATCACCGCCATAGTGGCATCAATACCAATGCGCGTCGTCGCAGCCACCTTGTCCGCCAACAACGCCGACGCCAACCCCGTAATCAACGCCCCCACCGTAATCACCGGCATCGAACGCGCATCAATCCCCCACTGCGCCAGCAACTGCGACCCCGCCAACACCGGAACCGTAGAAAACAACAAAAACGAACCCATCACACCAGGAGTCGCAGAGTGCCCAATCACATCACTCATCATCGACTGCCTGCGCAAATACAAAAACGTTCCCATGGCACCCGAACACAAACCAATCAACATGGTTCCCAGCACCACACGACGGAAAGAAAACTCCGACAAAAACTCAATCAGGCTCATAGCAGCCCCAAACCAAACGCCTTGTTCACCGTCTCACGAGTAAACACCTCAGACACCGGACCAGAAGCCAACACCCCACGATTAATAATCGTCACGTGGTCACACAGCTCCTCAACAGTAGACAAATCATGGTGCACAATCACCACCGACTTGCCCGCATCCCGCAGCTCATGCAACACACCACGAATCACCTTCTCACTGGCAGCATCCACACCAGCAAACGGCTCATCCAACAAATAAATATCCGGCTGCTGGGCAAGAATACGCGCCACAAACACACGACGACGCTGCCCACCCGACAGCTCAGAAATATGACGCTTAGCCAAATCCGCGATACCAACACGCGCCAGGGAAGCGTCGACAAGCTCCTTATGCTCCCCCGACAACCGCTTAAACCACCCCACCCGTGGAAACAGCCCCATCTGCACCACCTGGCGAACCGTGATCGGATAATCCCAATCCACATCCGCACTCTGCGGCATATAGCCCACCCTGTTACGACACGCAGCCAAACTCTCGCCGAAAAACTCCACCTCGCCATCGCGATCAATCAAATCAATCGCAGCCTTAATCAACGAGGACTTACCCGCACCATTAGGGCCAATAAAACCCATCACCGTGCCAGCAGGAACCACAACACTAGCGCGTTCCACAGCAACAGTAGAACCATAACGCGCAGACACATTGCGCATCACCAAAGCCGGTGGCAGCGCGTGCAAAGGGACAGACATAACGCCTCTTAAAAAATAGTCAGATGTGCGACAAGAACCGCGCTACACCGAAAACATGCACATTAACGTGTTGTAGCGCGGTCGAGAAAATTTGCTAATTACTTAGCCAAAGCCTCGCGGATAGCATCAGCGTTGTACTTCAAAACACCAAGGTAAGTATCCGTCGGTGCAGACTCACCCAAGGAATCAGCGTAAAGCTCCTTATCGGAAATCTCCACGTTCCACCCCTTAGCCTTCACAGTCTCCTTCAAAGAGTTAATAGCCTGCGGATTAGCCAAATTGTCCTGGAAAATCGTAGGGATCTTCTTCTCAGCAATAAACTTGCCCAACTCAGCAAGCTCCGCTGGCGACATCTCCGACTCGGAGGTCACAAAGTCCGTAGCGTGAATCTCCACACCAAACTGCTTGCCAAAGTAGCTAAACGCATCATGACCAGTGATCAAAATACGCTTCTGCTCCGGAATCTGATCGATCTGCTCCTTCACATACGCAGCAGTCTCGTCGATCTCCTTCTTGTACTTCTCAGCATTGTCCTTATAGGTAGCGGCATTATCCTTATCTACCTCAGACAGCTTCTTCGCAATCGCATCCACCACGTACTTCCAGTTCTCCGTGGAATTCCACACGTGGGGGTCATACAACTTCTCGCCATTATCGCCCGGCTCTGGCCAATCCAAACGCTTGTCCTCAGGGATCGCCTCAGCAACAGCCGCCTGACGATCCCCCTGCGCCTTCAGCTGATCCAACATCTTGGCCTCCATGTGCAGACCAGACCATAGCACCACATCAGAGGACTCAATCTTAGAAATGTCCTGTGTAGTGGGCTGATAGGTGTGCGGATCGCCGCCAGGACCCACCATGATGGTTACGTCGGCATCAGGGGCGATGTTCTTTACTGCGTCGCCAATGTAGCCAGTGGTAGCAAACACCGTCAGTGCTTTGTTAGCTGCACTGGTGGTAGCGGAGGTGCTAGCTGAGTCCGTCGAACATGCAACGAGGCTGCCAGAAAGTGCCAATGCGGCCACGGAAGCGGCAGCAGTGCGAATGAAGCCGCGTCGTGACATGCGAGAAGTTTCCTTAGTCATGAAACTGAATCTTATTGCGATAAGAAGCAAATTAGCTAGGGCTAAGCTAAAACAACACACAAATGGGGTAAGCCTGCACTATCCTCACTTATCCTGACCTCACTGTTTGTGTCGTTGTAGGGCAAACCTCACAATGTGCCACAATAAGGACCATGCCGCTTTCCACTTCAGATAACATCGCCGCAGTCATCGTGACCCACAAGCGCGTCGAGCTCCTCCGCGCCTCCCTCGAGGTGGTAGCCGCGCAAACACACCCAGTGAAGTGGATCATCGTGGTCGACAACGGCTGCGAAGACGCAGTACGCGACCTCCTCCACAGCGTCGCCGGCGACCGAGGCATCTACCTGCCATCGCACACCAACCTCGGTGGCGCCGGCGGATTCGCCTACGGATTCCTCACCGCCCTCGCCCTCGGAGCCGACGCCATCTGGTGTGCCGACGATGACGGCCGCCCCGAAGGGCCCCAAGTACTCGCCACGCTTATCGACGCAGCCGTCACCCACCAACTCGACGAAGTCTCCCCCGTGGTCTGCAACATGGACGACCCCAACCGACTCGCATTCCCCCTACGCCGCGGACTCGAATGGCGACGCTACCGCAGCGAACTCATCGACCCCAACAACCCCAGCGACACCCTCCTACCCGGCATCGCATCCCTCTTCAACGGCGCACTCATCTCCGCCGCCGCCATGGAACGCATCGGTGTTCCTGACCTGCGACTATTCATCCGCGGCGACGAAGTCGAATACCACCGCCGCCTCGTACGCTCCGGACTCAACTTTGGCACCTGCCTCACCACCGCATACCTCCACCCCGACGGCTCTGACGAATTCAAACCCATCCTCGGCGGACGCATGCACACCCAATACCCCGCCAGCGACGCCAAACGCTACTTCACCTACCGCAACCGCGGCTACCTCATGAACCAACCCGGCATGCGACGCCTCCTCCCACAGGAATACGCCCGCTTCGCCTGGTTCTTCCTCATCCAGCGACGCGACCCCCGCGGATTCCTCGAATGGTTCAAACTCCACCAACTCGGGCGCTCCGAGAAATTCGAACGCCCCTAGTTCTAGGGCGCTTGGCTCTGGTGTGAGTAGTTCGTGCCAAATTAAATCGTTTCTTATATCTCCGACCTGCGGAAACGCTGCGGAGGCGAAAAAGTTTTGGCACGAACTACTCACGGTGACGTATCAACAGTGGTTAGAGCCACGCCAATCCAGGCATCCACTTCCACGCTCCGCGATGCCAACACCTCGCCTCATCAACATCACGAAGCTGCTTCGGCGCACACTGCACCGCCTGAACAACCTGATCAACAATCACATCCACAGACTCCCGCACGCAGACAGCCGAATACCGCAGAACCAAATAACCACGCAGGGTGGCGTCGTTAGCCTTCCAGCGATCTAAACGAAAAGTCTCACGATTTTCGGCATTGTGATACGCATAGCCATCCACCTCAATAAGCACCGCACTGCCACAAATACGAATATCCCAACGATAATCCCCCACCCGCACATTGCTCTCACACTCCACACCAGCAGATCGCAACGCACGCACCAGATCACGCTCAGGCGGACTATCAGCACCAATAACCGAAGCCTGCACAATCTCCCGAACCCGCACAGGAACTGCACCCTGCGCATGGCGCTCCAACCGCGCACGCCCCTCACGCCCAGCATAAGCAATCTCCGCCAGCCGAATCGCCTGCCTTCTACCAAGCCACCGCATCGCATAAACCGGCAGCTCAATCAGCACATCTGCCACACGCGCATACTTGCGCACAGAACTGCGATGTATCACCACATACTCAGTAGATTTCACCCTGCGATTAGCAACAACATGCAACGGCAGCGTGAGCGGCTGCCGAGCCAAAAGCTCCAGTTCTGTGACACCCGTAAGCACAAACCCCGCCGGCACAGGGCTGCCGCCAGCTCATCTACGTTGACGTCCCCCTGCCAGTACAGTCCGTGAGTCACACGGATAATTTCCCCGCTCTCTAGCTTTCGGGTGAGAGTAGCGTGCGGTATTTTCTGTGTTATTTCCCCCATACTCCGTGGGAGAGTAGCCGAGTGAGTAGTTCGTGCCAAATTAAATTATTTTTTATATCTTCGACCTGCGGAAACGCTGCGAAGGCGAAAAAGTTTTGGCACGAACTACTCACTGAGGCCCAACAGGGCAGCACAGGCTACTTGAAAATGAACCAGCGCTGCACGAAGAAGTTGATCACCGTGGCAACACCTTGAGAAATCACAAAGGCGATCACCAAAGCCACGCGTTCCCCCAGACCAGGTGAGGTGAACAAGCCAAACAGCAAAGCGTGGCCGCCCACGTTCACAAAGTAGGTGATCGTGTACAGCACAGCCACCTGGATGAAACGCTTGGTGGAGGCCTCCGCTTGGAAAGTCCAACGGCGGTTAATCAAATAGGCGGTCAGCGTGCCAAAGATGAAGCCAATCGTGCGGCCACCTGCGGCGGAGAAGCCGAAGAGGATCTGGCAGATGTAGGTAAGGCCCAAGTCCACGACTGCGGAGATACCACCGGAGATGATGAACTTAATGCCTTGGGATGTCACGCTTTGTGGTGCGGCCGAGTTGGTTGTAGTCACGGGCGGGAATCTTACCGTGTAGGTAGCAAATGCAACGGAAGCGACCGCGCCGAAGATCCCAGCGCGTCTTTGAGGTAGGCGCGGCTGCGGCGCTGTTGTTCAATATCAAGCCATGTTTGCATCCATGCTGCGACCGCGCTGGCAGCAGACCATGCGGTTTCTGCTTGGGGTTCGCCGTGGTAGGCGGCACGGAAGTCATCGGGGCTGATTGTGGGCAGGGCGTTAAAGCGCGGGGCGACGAGCTTGGGGTTGTCTTGTTTTGCCGAGGCGATCACTGATTTGATCTCGCCTAGCCCTGCTTCTACCGCTGCGCGCACATCGTCGAGGGAAATCACGGGGATCCCAGCGGGCACTAGCGCTGCGGCCGCCGGAGTCAGCGGCAACGCCCATGTGTTAGTAAGCAGAGAGCCGAGGCTATCAACCCCATGACTTTCCGCTGGTCCGAGCACCCACGCACCGGACATGAGGCTTGTGGGATAGTCGGGCGAGGTGTGCACGTGCCACATGACGACGGTGGGGTTATCAGCTGGGCCTGACAACACATCGATAACGCTGATCATGACTTTGATACTTCCGCATAGGTCAGTGCCGCAGCAAGAACACCGAGCACAGTGTGTGGGGCGCGCACGCCGCGACGACGCAACCAGCCGGTGACCACGGCGGTGAGTTTGGCGTCGATACGCTGCACGAACAGCAGCACCACAACGGCGAGGAACAGCCCCCAAGTGGCTGCGGGTCCGAACTGGGAGTCGTCGATAAGCTCGCGGGCAACAACGTCAAGGTCGTTCGTGGGGTCCTCGTCCTGCTTGTTCACATACGCCACCACACCAACACCAGCGCCCGCAATCAGCGAGTTAAGCAGCCAGCGAACAGCCTTGTTGGCAACATAATCCGGCAACGCGGTAATCAGGCCGACAGACAACGCGGCGGAAAGACGGCAAATACGTGCTTGGTTCGTCATAGGACACACACTAGCGAACCCCCATGACATGCACCCCCATTCACAGTAAAGTGGCAGCATGTTCGGTTTTTTGCGCAAGTCCCAACCCGCACCACAGCCCAAAGAGGTCACAAGCGACACCATCGCAACACAACACACCTCAGCGCCATTAAGCAACGACATGATGCTGCTCATGGCAGAAGAAATCCCCATGCTCGACAGCAACTCGCGAGTACGCGTTTACGAAATCCTCGAGCAGTACGACGGCCCCACCATCTGCTCTCAAGAGGAACTACCACGCGAAATCCGCGAAATGATGGATCTATAAGGTAGCGTTCGTCCCCGAAAATGTTTGTTCCCACATCAGAACGTGAGAAAAACCACCCGCTCGGACACGCCCAGTCATAGTCACATGTCACGTGAAGCGGGTACCGTTGTAAAACGATGACGACCGACAAGGGCACGTCCAGCACCGCAGCTTCGAACGGTGCCTCCGGAGCCCTATACACAGAAGCCAAGAAACTCACAGGTTGGGGCCGTACCGCACCAACCACCGCCGAGGTTCTGTCCACCCCAGATCTCGACGTAATCGTTGATGCAGTCCGCCAGGTGGCCGAGCAGAATGATTCCAAGCCAGCGCACCTCAAGCGCGGCGTGATCGCTCGTGGCATGGGCCGCTCCTACGGTGACCCCGCCCAGAACTCCGGTGGCCTCGTCGTAGACATGCAAGCCCTGAACAAGATCCACTCCATCGACCCAGAATCGGCGATTGTCGACGTCGACGGTGGCGTGACCTTGGACCAGCTCATGAAAGCCGCACTGCCTTATGGCCTGTGGGTTCCCGTTCTACCAGGTACCCGCCAAGTAACCATCGGCGGCGCAATTGGCCCTGACATCCACGGCAAGAACCACCACTCCGCAGGTTCCTTCGGCGACCACGTTGCCTCCATGGAACTGCTCGTTGCCGACGGCCGTATCCTGCACCTTGAGCCAGAAGGCTCCGCAGACGACCCCACCGGCGAACTGTTCTGGGCAACCGTCGGCGGCATGGGCCTGACCGGCATTATCGTACGCGCACGCATCCGCATGACCAAGACGGAAACCGCGTACTTCATTGCCGACGGCGACCTAACCGCCAACCTCGACGAAACCATCGAGTTCCACTCCGATGGCTCCGAGCACAACTACACCTACTCGTCTGCATGGTTCGACGCCATCTCCCCTGAGCCAAAGCTCGGCCGTGCCGCCATCTCCCGCGGTTCGCTGGCCACCTTGGCACAGCTGGAGGAGATCGCACCGAAGCTGGCTAAGGATCCACTGAAGTTCAATGCTCCGCAGCTGGTCACTGTGCCGGATATCTTCCCAAGCTTCACCATGAACAAGCTCTCCATGATCGCCATCGGCGAGCTGTGGTGGCTCAAGTCCGGAACCTACAAGAACAAGGTGCAAAACCTCACGCAGTTCTACCAGCCACTAGACCTCATCGGTGAGTGGAACCGCGGCTACGGCTCCAAGGGCTTCTTGCAGTACCAGTTCGTGGTGCCACGCGAGGCAGTCGAGCCATTCAAGGACATTGTCAAGGACATTCAGAAGTCCGGCCACTACTCTGCACTGAACGTGTTCAAGCTGTTCGGTGAGGGTAACAAGGCACCATTGTCCTACCCAATGCCTGGTTGGAACGTCTGCGTTGACTTCCCCATCAAGCCTGGTCTTGGCGCTTTCTTGGATGATCTGGATAAGCGCGTGATGGAATTCGGTGGCCGCCTGTACTTGGCTAAGGAGTCCCGTACCTCTGCGGAGAACTTCCACAAGATGTACCCAGGTATGGAAGGCTGGTTGAAGACCCGCAACGCTATCGACCCCACGGGTGTCTTTGCGTCCGATATGTCCCGCCGCCTCGAGCTGCACTAAAAGAAAGGACTACTTCCTCATGCTGAATGCAGTAGGCCAAGCACAAAATATTCTTCTGTTGGGCGGCACGTCCGAAATCGGTCTTTCCATCGTCGCCGAGTTTTTGGCCAAAGGCCCAGCTCATGTCACGTTGGCAGCGCGTCAGGACTCCCCGCGTATCGACGCAGCCGTCGCCCAGATGAAAGCTGCGGGCGCTTCGGAGGTCGACGTGATCGACTTCGATGCCACCGACTTTGACAAGCACGCCGAGGTTATCGACCTCGCATGGGCTCAAGGCGATGTGGATCTCGCAATCGTGGCCTTTGGCACCCTGGGCGATCAAGAGCAGCTCTGGCAGGACCAGAAGGCTGCTGTCACCTCGGCACAGACCAACTACACCGCACCAGTGTCCGTCGGTGTGCTCCTAGGCGAGAAGTTCAAGGAGCAGGGCCACGGCACCATCGTGGCGCTGTCCTCCGTTGCTGGCCAGCGTGTGCGTCGCTCGAACTTTGTCTATGGTGCGTCCAAGGCCGGCATGGACGGCTTCTACGTCAACCTCGGTGAGGCTCTGCGCCCATCCGGTGCCAACGTTGTGGTTGTGCGCCCAGGCCAGGTGCGCACCAAGATGTCCGCCGACGCTGGCGAGGCACCATTGACGGTGAATAAAGAGGATGTGGCTAAGGCTACGTTCGACGCTGTGCTCAACCGCAAGAGCGCCATCTTTGTTCACCCACTGTTCGAGTACGTTTCCTTGGCGTTCAAGTTCATCCCGCAGGCAATCTTCCGCAAGCTGCCCTTCTAGTTTGTAGGTTGTCGCACATCACTTTGTAGTGCCCCTTGTGACCGGAAAAGTACTCCGATCTGGTCATAAGGGGCACCATTTTTTGCGTTTCCAGGTCGGCGCTGCTTGCCATGTCAAGACCATGTGCCAAACTGTTATCTATGACTGAATCTGCCCCGAGTAAACATGCCTCCCCTTCAGGGGGTTCTTCGCAGGTGCGTGCGCAAAGGAATACCACCCAGGGAGAGGCTTCAGACTCAGAGCTCACATCCGTGGTGATGTACGCCCCGGATCAGCTCTCTGCAAAAGCTACTCTGATTGCCATTGTGGCCACGATCTTTGGTAGCTCCATCTGTACTTTGGGCTTGTGGTATCTCCTCAAGGTGGTCAAACTGCCACCGTTTGGTGGTTCGCAGGTCACCAAGGCGGGCGCTACCGTGGGTATCTTCCTTACCCTGCTAGTAACCTGCATTTTTGTACTGTGGTGGATGGCAGATGACAAGAGGGGCACCACGCGGCCGCGCTGGCGCACGTGGATCACCTATGCGGTGACCCATATGGCACCGGCTGGTTTGGTCATGTCAGCCATTGGTGTGCCGCTCTCTCCTAGCCGCCTGTACTTGGAAGGCATTACGGTTGACCAGGGCTTCCGCACCCAGTTCCTTACCCGTCTGACGGCTACGCAGGGGCTACCGGATATGAACTATGCCGATCTTCCGGCGTATTACCCAGGTGCGTGGTTCTGGTTAGGTGCGCGGTTTGCGCAGCTTATTGGGTACCCGGGGTGGGCGATCTATCAGCCGTGGGCATTGTTGAGCATTGCGGTCACTGGCTGTGTGTTGGTGCCTGTGTGGCAGCGATTGGTGGGCAGCTTGCCTGTTGCTACGGCAATTGCGCTGGTTACTACCGCTATTGCTCTAACACTATGCGCTTTTGAGCCTTATGCCTGTGTGATTGCTATGGGCATTCCTGCAGCACTGGTGATGGGTCGTCGTGCGCTATCAGGCCAGAAGCTGGCCACCGTGGGTGTTGTGGTGTACTTGGGCGCTTCCGCTTCCACATACACCTTGTACACTGCGGTGATTGCGCTGAGCTTGGTCACGGTTTCGGGCCTGTTCTTCGCATTCGTGCTTCGTTCGTGGCGGCCGATTCGTCAGATCATCGTTATCGGCGTGTCCTCGATGGCTATCGCCTCGATTGTGTGGGGACCATACTTGTGGCTGCGGTTTACCGGCCATTACGAGGGCACTGCAGCGGCCTCTCACTTCCTCCCATCTGAGGGCACCGTGGTGCCACTGCCAATGTTTGCCACCAGCTTTGTTGGCGTGCTGTGCCTTATCGGCTTGATCTACCTGATCATGCGTGTGATGGATCCCGATGTGTGCGCTATGGGCGTCGGCTTGGCCGTAATGTACCTCTGGGTTATCGCCTCGATGTCTGTTGCGCTGAGCGGAACCACACTGCTGGGATTCCGTCTGGATTCGGTTATCACCATCATTCTGGGGACCGCAGGTGTGCTCGGTCTTGCCGAGTTGCGCCTTGTGGCGGTGCACCGCTTCTATCCTGTGCAGTTTTCTACAAGCTTGTCCACGCGTATCAATGTGATCTGCGTGGTGGTCTTGGCGTTGGCGGGTATTCAGTATGCGCAGGCAATTCCAGATCGTAACGCGCACGCCATTGAGCTCGCGTACACCAACACCGATGGCGACGGTCACCGTGCTGACTTCTTGCCACCGGATGCTACACAGTACTACGCGGAAATAGATCGTGTGATCCAAGAAAAGACCGGCAAGCCGGCGGCAGACACCGTGGTGCTCACCGACGAGTTCAACTTCCTCACCTACTACCCATACCTCGGTTTCCAGGCGTTTACCTCGCACTATGCCAACCCGTTGGGCGAGTTTGAAAAGCGCAATGCAGTTATCGAGAATTGGGCGTCGCAAAGCTGGGATTCCTTGAAGGACCCCCAAGACTTTGATCGTGCCGTATCGAACGTTCCATGGCGTAGCCCCGATGCATTCGTGCTGCGCGCCGATTCCACAGGCTCCTCGGATTCAAAGGACGGCTGGAACTTCAACCTTGCTATCGACATCTTCCCAAGCAACCCCAACGTATGGTTCAAGGGTGTTCGCTTTAACCCCGAGGTATTCCAAGGAGAAAATAGCCCATGGACTGTCACCCAAGTAGGACCATTCGTGGTGGTGACGCATGACTAAGCCTATGAACACTAACATCACCGGCATAAAGTGGGCGGCGATCCTTTCCGGTGTGATCGGCTTCGTCCTGTTCATCATCACCCCACTCATGCCCGTCAACCAGGTGCAATCGAGTGTGTCGTGGCCACAAAACGGCTCACTCAACAGCGTGAGCGCTCCACTGATGAGCTACACGCCCATCTCTTTCGATGCGAAGATCCCAGTGGCAAGCGTCGATAAGCTGCGCAAAGGCCAAGACCTCATCCTAGGCACACTGCCCGCCAACAGCGAAGATGCCGGTGCCCGCGGACTCTTCGTGCGCGCAAACGACGACGGCCTGCAAATCACCTCCCACGGCGAACTCGTGCTCGACCTGGGCAAACGCGAACTCGCCCAACTGCCTGCCGACGCCACCATCGCGATCTCCTCAACCGAGGACGAAACAACCGCCGGCATCGAAGGCGACGACTCCACCACCGAAACCGTGGAACGCGACGTTCGTCCCATCATCATGGGCATCTACACCGAGCTGGAAAGCAACGCCGCAGCTGACCTCCTCAACGCCGGACTTAACGCCCATGTAGAGATCAACTCACGCTTTACCTCCTCGCCGACCCTAGCCAAATACGCCTCCATGTGGCTCGGCGGCCTCATGCTGCTGATCTCCCTGATCTCCCTCGGCATGCTCGATCGTCGCGACGGCGCCACCGACATCCGCTTCCTCAATAAGGGCTTCTTCCGCCCACGGCCCCTCGACGCCATCGTGGGCGCCATCCTGCTGGTCTGGTACTTCATCGGCGCTAACACCTCCGATGATGGCTTCATCCTCACCATGGCCAGGGCCTCCTCGGCCTCCGACTACATGGCCAACTACTACCGCTGGTTCGGTGTGCCAGAATCCCCCTTCGGCGCCCCCTACTACGACCTTCTCGGCCTCATGTCCAAGGTGTCCACCGCCTCCATTTGGATGCGCTTGCCATCACTGATCTCCGCCATCGTGATCTGGCTCGTCCTCTCCCGCGAGGTACTACCACGCCTTGGCGAAAAAATCGCACAGCGCCGCGTCGCACAATGGACCACAGCATTTGTGTTCCTCTCCTTCTGGCTGGCCTACAATAACGGCCTGCGCCCCGAACCCATCATTGCCGCTGGCACACTACTAACTTGGTTGTCGTTCGAGGTAGCAATCGCCACCCAACGCCTCCTACCAGCAGCAATAGGCACGATGCTGGCAGCATTTACCCTCGCCTGCGGCCCCACCGGCCTCATGGCAGTCACCGCAGTCCTCGCCGGACTGTCCTACCTCATCCGCATCGTCTACCGACGCCTGCCCTACCTGAACACGGGGGCGTCGAAACGCTCCATCGCGGTGAGCGTAATGGCCATGGTCGCACCATTCATGGCCGCCGGCACCGCCGTGTTTATCGCCGTCTTCGGTGACCAAACACTGCGCAACGTGCTGGAATCCATCCACGTGCGCGGCGACAAAGGCCCAGCCCTGAGCTGGTACAACGAACTCGTGCGCTACCAAGTGCTCATGATGCAAACAGTCGACGGCTCCTTCGCCCGCCGCGTCGGAGTCTTCTTCACCTTTGTCGCCGCAGCACTCGTCGGTGCCACCATCTTGCGCCAAGGCAAAGTACCAGGCACCAACAAAGGCCCCGTCATGCGCCTCATGCTCGTCATGGTGGGCACCTTGTTCTTCATGATGTTCACCCCCACCAAGTGGACGCACCACTTCGGTGTGTGGGCCGGCATAGCCGCAGCACTAGCTGGTGTAGGTGCCGTAGCGCTTTCGCACATCGCGCTACGCTCCCCACGCGCCCGCATTCTGCTGACCGGCGGCATCCTCTTCGTGTTCGCCTTCGCCCTCGCAGGCCCCAACGGCTGGTGGTACACCTCGAGCTACTCCATCCCTTGGTGGGACAAGACCATCCAATTCCACGGGATCGAAGCATCAACCGTGATGTTGCTGCTCTCACTGGTCGTCATGGCTGCCGGTGTGCTCGTATCCTTCCGCAAAGACGTCGCCGAGGAACAAGCAGAAGCCCGCGGCGAAGACCCCACGATGGTCAACCGCCCCTTCCGCAAGCAGTACTTCGAAGGCCTTGCAGCCGCACCCATCGCTATCCTGAGTATCTTCGCAGTCGCATTCTCCCTAGCCTCATTGACCAAGGGATTCATCGACCAATACCCGAATTACTCCGTCGGCTTAGGCAACCTCCGTTCGCTCAAGGGTGACACCTGCAACCTCGCCAACGATGTCCTCGTAGAAACAAACACCAACGAGTCCTTCCTCACGCCGCTCACCGGCACACTAGGCGACTCCCTTACTAACGACGACGTCCGCGGCTTCGACCCGAACCGCATCTCACCGTGGGCATTTACCCCAGAAAACCGACCGGAAGCACTCGGCGCAGCAAACAGCACCGGCGACGGTTCTGGCACTGCCGCAGCTGACTCCGACGCATCCAACACCGCAGCGGGTGCTGACTCTGATGGCTCTGCAGCGAAAGCTGACGCAACCTCCGACAACCAAGAAGAAGCTGCGAAGAAGAAAGAAACCCACCGCGCCGACCAAGGCGTGAACGGTTCTCACTCCCGACTCCCCTTCAACTTGGATTACCGCACCGTACCGGTGTTGGGCTCGTGGACCGATGGCAAACAAGAAATCGCTGAGGCAACCTCCAGCTGGTTCAAGCTGCCAGAAACCACCGACAACACCCCACTGGTTGTTGTCTCCGCCGCAGGATCCATCAAGCACAAGGATGTCAACGGCATTGTGGAAAACGGCCAAAAGATCGTGCTGGAATACGGCCGCAGCAACACTGGTGGCTCCTCCGGCAAGGCAGAAAAACTCGGCGAGCTCGACCTGCTCGACAGTGGTATCGACTCCACCTGGCGCAACCTGCGACTCCCACTGAGCGACATCCCCGATGACGCCGACGTGATCCGCATCCATGCCAAAGACACCAGCCTCGACCCCGACGAGTGGATCGCCTTTACCCCACCACGCGTGCCCACCATGGACACCTTGGCCAACCAATTCCCTGCCTCTACCCCAGGCCTACTGGACTGGGCGGTACCGCTGCAGTTCCCGTGCCAGCGCACCTTCAACCACTATGCAGGTGTGGCAGAAATCCCTGAGTACCGCATTTCTGCGGATGCTAAGGGTAAGCAAAGCGGTATGAACTTCCAGGACTTCGCTGGCGGTGGCGTGACCGGCATTGCTGAGACGATCAACTCCAGCTACGAGTTGCCGAGCTACTCCAAGAATGACTGGGTTCGCGACTGGGGTTCTATCAAGGTGTACAAGCTGCGCACTAATTCCAAGGGCGAAGCTCCCGATGTAGCCACCGTGGACACCGAAACGATCACTCGATCTGGGCTGTGGTACCCAGGCCGGATGAACATTGATACGAAGGTGACTAAGAACTAGCCAGCCTTTGCATCACAAGTGAGTAGTTCGTGCCAAAACTTTTTCACCTCCGCAGCGTTTCCGCAGGTCGGAGATATAAGAAAAGATTTAATTTGGCACGAACTACTCACTTTTCTTATCCCCACCCCTTTTTGGCAGCCAACCCCTTAGCCCTTTACAGCTAATCCACAGCTTGCCGACGCATGCTAGAAACTATCTTCCGTGAGACTTCAAAGAGGTGTGCCGATGCGAAAGCTAACCATGGTCGGGATTACTGCAGCCGTGGTGGGCGCCAGCGTGATCGCTGGGATATCGGGGATGACGTCGCGCAATTCGGACCACATCACTGCGGCTAGCTTGATCTCTGCATCCTCTGAGGTGCGCAGCGCGCCCGCAGATGGAACCATCTCAGAACCTGGCACTTACAGGGTGGGCAATCAAGATATTCGTGTGACAACAACCGAGCCGGTCATACTGGTTTTGTGTGGCCCAGAAGTTGCGTCTATTTCCGCGTCAGGCCCGTTGGGATTGTCGTTGGACGAGGACGTTCGTTTGGGTTCACTGCAGACCACGGGGGATGTGACGCTGGTGGGACGCGGCGATTTGTACATTGCTGAGACGTTGAGCGCCGCTCATGTGGCCACGCAAACAGGGCAGCTAGTCACGCATGGTGTTCCGCGCTAGCTGCCCCTATTTTTCGGGTTTTATAGGTGTTGTTTGATCCAGTCTTTGGCGATCACAGAGCTGGGTAGTTGCTCGTTGACGGAGCGGGCGTTGAGTTCGCGGAGTTGCTTGGTTGTCAGTGTGGCATTGACCTTGTTGAGCACGGTTGCGGCACCGAGGGGGACATCGTCGTGTGCGATGGTGACCACGTGGGAGGCGAGGAATTGCCCCTTGGGGTCTTCGAGGGTGGTCAGGTGGTTCGTGCTTATCGACGGGTCCGCACTGTAGATGATGGCCAACTGGATGGAGTTGTCGCGTAGTGCTTTGACGGTTAGCGGTCCGCCAGAATCCTCGATGGGAGTAAAGCCGACGGACACCCCATAGGTTTTTTCTAGCCCTTTGGGGCCGTTTGGGCGGTCTTGGGCCTCCGAGTTGGCGCCGAGTGTGAGGGGTTGTTTTTTGGCAGCTTCGGCAAGGTCAGCGATGGACTTTACGTGGTGTTTTTTGGCAAACTCCTCGGTCACCACATAGGAATCTTGATCGGTGGCCGCTGATTGATCAAGGGCTACAAGGTGCTCAGGCAATGCTTCTTTGAGCTGCTGATACACCTCTGTTTTCTCGCGGGCTTCGGTATCTGGTTTCCAGTGTTGAAGGAGTGGGCCGGTGTATTCGGGGAAGACGTCGATACGCCCAGATTCGATTTCGTCGACGTAGACCTCGCGTTGCCCGATTCGGAACTGGCGGTCCACGGTGTAGCCCTTGGCCTCGAGGGCCTGCGAGTAAATCTCTGCGATGATTTCGTTGGAGTAGTAATCCTGCGATCCCACCACGATGGTGTCGGAGTTGTGGTGGCTTCCGCCCTCGATGGATTCGATGGATCCACAGGAAGAAAGCGCGAGAGCTCCGGCGGTGACGGTGGCGGCGATAATCGTGGTGATGTTAAGACGCATGAGGCTGGCTTTCTTCAGAGGTGGTGGCGAGCTTGCGACGCTGCAGCTCAGCGATGGTCGTAATGGGGCTCTTCATGCGCACTACCCCGAGATCGTTTTTGGCTTGCCTATGGCACCGCAGCCAGAGCCACACCATCAGTGGGTAGAGGATCAACGCCACGATGATAAAGTTGGCGATTTGCTTGGCGTAGCTATCAAACTGCAAGTTCCATGTGAAGTGCAGGCAGAAGGCCACACCAAGTGCGCATAGTCCCACAAGGAAGCGCTGGAGGGTGTCCCAGCCGTAGCGGAATACCGCTAGACCGATTCCATAGCCTGCGATGGCTGTGAAGGCGACGTGCAGGCCTGGGCCTGCGATGCTGCGGATCCCCCACGAAGATAGCGCTCCGGTGATGTCGGTGTTGGGGTCGCTCATCGCCCCAAGTACGCCGTAGCTGATGTTTTCAAAGACCTCGAAACCCAATCCGATCATGGCTCCGGTAACAAAACCGTGCCAAGGGCGAGTCAGTTTGGAGAAGGTAAACAAGATGAGCAGCACGCCGAGAGACTTCGCGATCTCTTCGGGGTAGGCACCGGCGAATGAGGCGGAGATGGCTTCCCATCCCAGTTTGTCTGTGAGATCTGTAAACGGGGCCGCAGATAGCATGACAATGCAGAAGGAGGCACCGGCGCCCCAGCCGATGCACGCGAAGTACCACTTCCAGCCGGCGGTGGGCCACATGGGTGAGAAGAAAAATAGTGCGGTGCCTACGGCGAAATAGACGAGGCCGAAGAGGACACCAAGGAATGCCGCGATCGGAGAGGCGAAGTAGTTAGCGAAGGTGAAAAACACTATGACTGGTATCGAGATACCGATGAGGGTCCACAGCACCCATGAGATGGATGCGGGTTGTGCTCGTTGGGTGCTCATGTGTGTGCGTCCCCCTTGTGGGCTTTGTCGAACCCTTTGGTGAGTTCTTCTAGGGTCATCGGTTCGTGCTCGCCACCAGCGATGCGGGCTTCTTCAGCACGGAGGTTGTTAAACACCAGCTCGGCGTAGCTATCAAATTCGGGCCCGTCGACAAGCACGAATAGGGTGCCGGTGTGCTCAACGTCGTCGGCGGGTCGCTCTAGACTCAGGCCGACTTGGTTGGGGTTCTCAGGGCTGCTGATAATGCGCACGCCACCCTTGTGCAAGATGGGGACCTCATCGCCTGGGTCAATCATGGAATTGAGTCGCATCATGCGTCGTAACGTCATGTCTTGGTCTTTACTGCCCCACACCACCATGGAGGTCAGTGTTGCGCCGTCGCAATCCCAGGCGGGGGTAAGTAAATCCGACATGGATTCTTCGCATTGCAGGCGGGAGGAGTCATTTTTAAACATGGGCATTTCCCATTTTTCCTGCTCGGAGCCTAGGGAAACATTCACGGTCTTAGCGTCCACATCTGGGGTGACCATGTTGAGAAGCGCTGGCAGCACAAGAGCAGTGATCACTCCTAGTGCGAGCAGGCTCCATGTTTTGGCCGTCACCGCCGGCCGGAATTGATAATGCGACATGAGATACAACCTACTAGGTCATCGTGACATGCGGTTACCCCAATGTTGGATAACCTCACTAGAGTGGTGCGTATGAATGATAATCAGCACCGTTTTGCCCTGTCAGACCTCTACCGTTTTGTTAATGGCCCGTGGTTGGATTCTCATGTGATTCCAGACGATCGTGGCGTGGATGGCACTTTCCATGGCTTGCGGGATCGCGCGGAAGAAGATGTGCACACGATCGTGGCGGATTCTGCTGATTCGTTGGCCGGAAAGTTGTATGCCTCGTTCATGGATACCGAGGGCATCGAGTCGGCGGGTATTGCGGCCCTCGATAAGGATCTCGCACTGATCGATGTTGCTACGGTGCCGGAGTTTGTTCAGGCCTTGGGCGCGTTGGACCGCGTGGGCGTGGGCGGACCTGTGGGGTTCTGGGTTGCGAAGGATTCTGCTGGTGACGAGTCCGTGGCTTATATCATGCAGTCAGGTATTACGTTGCCGGATGAGGCCTATTACCGTGAGGAGGCTCATGCGCAGACGCGTGCGGCTTATCAAAAGCACGTGGAAAAGATGTTGGGTTTCCTTGCACCGGAGCAGCTGGGCACCACGCCTATCGACGCCGCCACGCGGATCCTGGCACTAGAGACTGATATTGCTGCTGCCCATTGGGATGTGGTGCAGCGTCGCGATGCTGTAAAGACCTTCAATCCCACTGAGATGGCTGAGCTTCCGCCGCAGGTGGCAGCCCTGTTGCGTGCCGCTGGTCTGCCGGAGCACCGTGTTATTTCCATGATGCCTTCCTACTTTGAGGCCCTAGAATCCCTGCTGACACCGCAGCGTCTTGATGATTGGAAACTGCTGACCACCTGGCACATCCTGCATTCTCGTGCCGGTGTTCTCACCCCTGAGATTTCTCGCGCCGACTTTGAGTTCTTTGGTACCACGCTCTCTGGTGCGACACAGCAGCGCGACCGCTGGAAGCGCGCCTTGGGGTTGGCGGAGTCTTTCGTGGGTGAAGAAATCGGTGCGTTGTATGTGGAACGCCACTTCCCCGAGTCCTCCAAAAAAGATATGCTTTCGCTGGTCAGCTACCTTATCGAGGCCTACCGTGAGCGCATCAGCGGGTTGTCGTGGATGACGCCGGAGACTCGTGAGCGTGCGTTGGACAAACTGGACAAGTTCAATGCCAAGATCGGCTATCCAGATTCTTGGCGCAGCTACGCCGGCTTGGAGTTCAGCGCCAAGGGAACAGACCTCCTTGATAACGTTCGTGCTGGTTCTGCCTTTGCCCACGACTATGAGCTGAACAAAATTGGGCGGTTGGCGGATCGCAACGAGTGGGTTACCACCCCGCAAACCGTCAATGCGTTTTATAACCCCGTGGTCAATGACATCACCTTCCCTGCGGCTATCCTGCGGACACCGTTCTATTCGCCTGATGCCGATGCGGCTGAAAACTTTGGTGCTATCGGCGCGGTGATTGGCCATGAGATCGGCCACGGTTTTGACGACCAAGGTTCGCAGTACGACGGCCACGGCAATCTGGAATCCTGGTGGACCGATGAGGATCGTGCTGCGTTCAGCGCGTTGACGGACCGTCTGGTGGAGCAGTTCGAGGGCTTGGTTCCGAGCGTGCTCGCGGACAACAACCCCAGCGGTGCGGGTGTAAATGGCCGGTTTACCTTGGGTGAAAACATCGGTGACCTCGGCGGATTGGGCATCGCAGTCATCGCTTATCGACGCTACCTCGCCGATCACGGCCTCGACTTCGATTCCACCCCACTAGCTGCTTTCCACGTCGAAGATGCCGACCCAGAACTGGAAAAGACCCAGTTCACTAGCCTGCAGCGCTTGTTCCTCGCATGGGCACGCGTGTGGCGCACAGCGATTCGTCCAGAGCTTGCGGCACAGTACCTCGCCATTGATCCGCACTCCCCTGCCGAGTTCCGCTGCAATGTGATTGCCGGCAACGTCGCCGAGTTCTACCAAGCCTTCGACGTGGCAGAGGACTCCCCCATGTGGATCGCCCCAGAAAAGCGAGTCACTATCTGGTAGCCCTTGGTTAAATATCGTGCCAGCTGAGCTCCGCTGCGATGAGAACGGTTTTAGGAGACATCACCACAGAGCCGTTCAATCGCATCGGCGAGATGTTATGCCCTAGGCGCGGGGAGTTCTCTGGCACGAGCAGATGCGGAACACGCAGGACAAAGCCGCGCAGGGTGGCGTCGATACGCACGTAGCCCACCGCGCGCTGCCGTGTGGCCTCAAGAATGCGCACCTCCCCGAGGGTGAGTTTTTCCTCGCGGTTGCCGCTTCCGCGCACGTCGAGGACCGACACTTTGCCGTCGGAACGCTGCGCGCCGTTGTCGGCCTCCAAGATCACCCGAATGTACTCGCGTACCGCCACCGGATCGCCCATGGCGTTGCTCACGTAGCGGGTGCCTAACACCGAGTGGTCCATGGTGGTCAATGTGTGTTCCGCATCAAATTCGGCACTGCGGTACGTCACCGGCATTTGTACAAGCCGGCGGTCGAGGTCGAAGCCAATCAGCGACTCGATACCTACCTGACCGTCGGGGTCAACAAACCGGTAGGAACCAATGTGCTCAAAATAGCCCAACCATTGTTCAGCAACCTCGCGCTTGGTGGGCTTGAGAACTGCGTTTTCGATAATAGAGATACCGCTCATGATCCGCACTAACCCTTTCGCGCTACGGACACACCCTTGTGACCATTATGTTTTTATTGTTTCTACACCTTTTGTTGAGAACGTGGCGCGGTAATGTCCTGCAGCGGGGGTGATCCCCAACACGCGTAGGATGAAAAACATGACGGATACATCGAATATCAGCCCAGAAGAACGCCGCGAGCGTGAAGAATTCCTCATCGGCGGCCACGATCGCATCCTTACCCCCGAGCAGCAATTAGAGCAGCTCTCCACCTATATCGCCGCCCACTATGAGGCACCTGCGAAGAACCCACCGTGGTCGGATAACCCCAGCGATAAGGAGGCCATCGACACTTTCGACGCCCGCCTGCCCGACCGGATCACCCATGCGTGCATGCTCATGCTTGGCTCCGCTCTCGACCACACCATGCCAGGTGTTGCCTTTATCGACGGCGTGACCACCGAAGATGTTCCCGAACTTGGCGGGCAGATCATCCGCCCCGCCAACCCCAGTGGCGCTTGGGCTATTTCTTTGCACCCAGGCGGCTGGTGGAAGGGCTCGGGCGTGGCGCTCGATAATGCGTGGCGCCCCGAGGTTGCTGCTGTAGCCAACCTCTCCGGTGTTACCTTCTTGGACCTAGATTATCCGCTGGTGCCAGAGCACACCTTGGAACAGGTCATTGCAACGGTCACCACGGCCGCCCAGTGGGTGCGTGACAATCAACAGCCCACCGCGCTGTTTGCCTGGGGATACTCCTCCGGTGGAGCGTTGACCACCTTGACGCATTCGCTTTGGGATGCTCAGGCTTTAACTTTCCCGCATCTTGATCTCACGGGGCTGCCACCTGAGGTTGTTGGGGGTATTAGTTTCCCTGATGCGGCACAGTTCCCACCAACGCTTATGCAGGTAGCTAGCAACGATACCATCGCAGGGCATTACCCGTGGGCTGAGGAGCCGGAGCAGGTCAGGGTGCAAGAATACGTCTCTGAGCATCGGGTTTCTACCCCAGAGGTGGCTCGTCAACGGGTGCGCGACGTGGCGGAATTTTTTGCTCATCAGGCAGCGCAACACAGCGCGTAGATTCACCGGTTATGGCTGGTAGTAGCACTGGGATAGGTCCACGCGTTTTCCATTGTGCGCGATATTTTCGCGGTCCCAGTGTTCGATGGCGCGGTCGGCGACCGCTAGGGTGCCGTCGGCACGCACGACGCGCCACCAGGCGGTCAGCGCCCCGTATCGACGCATAATGCTGCCGACATGGCGGGCGCCACACCCCACGCGGCGCGCTATGTCACCATAGGTGGTCACTGCGCCGCTGGGTATGGTGTCAACATCTGCTAGAACCCGCTCAGTGAGATCGCTGAGCGGGACATGCTGCGAGCAATCAGTGCCCATGACGGCTAGAGGCCGAATTGGCTGAGGTCGATGCCTTCTAGTGGATCGGACTCGTTGCCTTCTTCTACTGGCTCCGGTGCTTCGCATAGGGTGACGGTGGCGCCGGTGGAGTCTGCGATGATCGCCATGCGACCGAATTCGGTGTCCCATGGTTCGCGGATAACACTGCCGCCGTATTCCACGGTCGCTGCAACGGCGGCGTCTACCTCAGCAACGCCGAGGTAGCTTTGCCAGAAGCTTGGTACTTGGGGTGGGAATTGGCCTTCGGCGTTGAAGATTCCCGCAATGGCACCGCCATCTACTTGGGCGGTGGTGTATTCGAAGGAGCCGTCGGTGTCCATGGTGGCTGTTGCCCAGCCGAAAAGTGCTGGGTAGAACTCTACTGCCTTGGTGTAGTTCGTGGTGGCGGTGAGCTCATGCCACACTGGTGTGCCAGGTTCGCCGGCCGCAATGAAGGCATCTTCGCCGGCGGGTTGGATCAGGCCGAAGAGGCCGCCGGCGTTGTCGACGACCAGTGCCATCTGTCCGAGTCGGACTTCCATGGGGTCGGCAAGTACCCGACCGCCTAGTTTTTCTACTTCTGCACAATCAGCGGCGATGTTGTCGGTCATGAAGTAGGTGACCCAGGTATCGGGCTGCTGATGGTTTTCTGGCCGTTTGATAAAACCTGCTACTGGTAGGCCTTGTACGCGGGCAAGGTGGTAGTCGGCACCAAATTCTTCAATTTCCCAGCCCAGTACGTGGGAGTAGAAGTATGTGGATTTACGCAGGTCGCTGGTGGTCAGGTCAATCCAGTAGGGCATGCCTGGCTCGGCTTGAAATGCGGGCATTACATGTTCCTCCAGACTTCTGGGTCGAAGTCATCGTTGGCGGTCTTTTCATCAAAGTAGTCATCGTCGTCTGCTGCGCCTGCGACTACGCGGGCGCAGGCGGTGCCGATGCAGACAACGTCGCCGTCGCGAAGCGTTTTGCCACGGCGGGTATCCACGGCACCGTTGACGGTGACGCGGCCTTCGGCGATAACTTCTTTTGCGGCACCGCCGGTTTCTACGAGGTTGGCGAGCTTAATAAACTGACCGAGTTTGATTTCTTGATCACGAATCGTGACATCCTGCGCTTGCATGCACATCAGTCTAACCGGTGCGGCCGCTTATGGCCTCGGCACCCCCTCAAGCCCACAATCTACAACCCCCGCCTCTGTCGCGTGATGGAAAACGGTGGACCCGACGGAGGCGAGGACCAAGGGAGGTTAGTCGTAGGCCTTCGAGCGGTGCCCAACGTCAACCACAACGACGACAACACGCGCGTCCACAATGTCAGCAATAATCCGATAGTCCCCCACACGCCAGCGCCACAAACCCGACTTATTGGCTGTTAATGCCTTACCTCGTAACCTCGGGTCCTCAAGGGCGCCAACCTCCCGCAGAAACTTACTCACCCTCCGCTGCTCACCCGTATCGAGCTTCTTAAACGACTTCACCGCCCGAGGAGAAAAACTAATCTCCCAAGCCACACTCGCGCTCCAGCTGACTCAACGGCACAGTTCCCAACTCCCCGCGACGAACCTGAGCAGCCTCCTCCTCCAAGCGATACACATACTCCAGATCAGCCAGATGTGCACTCAACGCTTCCCGAAGATAAAACGAACACGGCCGCCCCGTACGTCGCGACAGCTCATCCAAACGCCGCTTCTGCTCGTCATCGATACGCAAGCTAATCACCGAACCACTCATGTAAACATGCTTACAGGTTATACGGGCAAGAATCAAGGGCTCGCCACAGCCACTCAAGCAGCCGACGAGCCACCCCAAAGTGAAGGCCAAAGCACGCGAACTACTACGTAACCGGAACCCGTGTGCCGAATCCGCCTAACTGAGGTTCCCAAGGTGTCCGCTAGCTCCTTGGATGAGGGGTCGGCACCCCCTGGGTTCTGGCCTCCAAGATGGCCATTTTCACCTTTGAAGAGAGCAGCTCGCCTTGCATCTCTCTTTGCATTAGCTGCTTGAAGAGCGCTTCTGCGTCCTTGTGCGTAGTCGCCGTTAGGGTCTGTTTTCCAGCGTTGTTCGGCCTTCTGTTCATCCCTGCGCCCCATAGTTGCTAGGGCCTTGCTTTCGCGGGCAGTGGCGCTTCCAGCGCACCGAGAGGTGTGCTGAGTTATCTGAGCGTGGCCTACGGCCAGTAACCTAGTTTCTGGAGGAATCAATCAAGCTAGGTAGATCATCTGAGGAGGATGTCATGAAAGAGCATCTACACCCATCTTTGGTGAGGCTGTACGGTGGTGCGTCTGATGATGACGCCTTTCTTTACCTCGATGAGTCGTACTCGGTGCCTGACGAATACGAGAGCGGGTCCTTTTATATCTTGGCAGCAGTGAAGCTTAGCTATGGGGATCTTGAGGGAACCCGAAAGACTCTTCGCGATATTTCGGAGAAGGATTATTGGCACACAACAGATGAACTCCGCACCTCTGAAGGTCAGTACCGTACCGTCGAGATGCTGAAGCAGCTCGACTCCTGGGGAGACAAGCACCTTGTTTCCGTTGAAATTTCCCTGCAGTCTGGGGGAGCCCTTGAGCAGGCTAGGGGAGATTGCTTAAGGTCTCTGGTAGAGCACATCTACGGGAGCGCACGCGATAATCCTCCGGCAGGGCTCATCTTCGAAAAGCGATTAAGACGAGTTGACGATAATCGGGATCGGCGTCTGGTTAGGAGGCTCAGGCAGGAGGGCATCTTTCCTCGTGAGGTAGGCGTAGCTTGGGTTAGCCCATCCGATGAGCAGCTTCTATGGGCTCCGGACATAACTTGTATGGCCTACCGACGTCAGATTACACACAAGGGCAGAAACGAAACCGGGGACTACTTCGAGACCTACTTAGAGCCGCACTCTACGATTATCTATGCAGCTCCCCAGAAGAAATAAAATGGCCCGCACCTGCCAGTAGCTACAGTGCGGGCCGAGTTGATGTTCATCTCTCAACGAAGATCAACTCCACACCCTTGAGGATAGCGTTCTGTTTTAGGAAGGGCAACCCCAACCTTTTCCGTGTTCTCGTCAAGAGCTGGTTGGCAGTTGTTGCTTCCCCTCGTGACTTCTTTCTTGGGTTCTAGGAGTCGTTGCAACAACGACTAATTATCCGGTGATACTACCCTCCACACGAAGCACATCTGCCATAACTTCAGCGGGCGTGTGCCATCCCAGCGCTTTACGCGGTTTGTGATTGTGGATATTCGCGATCATTTCCAGATCCTGTGCACTGTAGACCGACAGGTCCTGGGATTTCGGGAGGTTCCTACGCAACCGACCGTTAGTATTTTCATTAGTTCCCCGCTCCCACGGCGATGCGGGATGACAGAAGTAGACCGGAACGTTCGTAGCCATGCTAAACCGTTTGTGCCCAGCCATTTCCGATCCTTGATCCCAGGTAATCGACGACCACATGGATTGATCAATCCGACCAACGATGTCTTTAAGCACTCGCGTGACTTCAGCTGAGGTGTGATTGCTCGGTAGACGGCCAAGGACCACGAACCGGCTGACCCGTTCCACCAGCGTGATCACTGCTGACTGGTTGTTTTTGCCCAAGATCAGATCTCCTTCCCAATGCCCAAGGACCACGCATTCTTCAACGTCGTGTGGTCGGTCATCGATCATGGTCATCGCGTCAACAAATCGATCGGTGCTTTGGCCACTGCGGCAACGACCACGATGCCGGCGTTTCTTACGCCCAGTGGGAAGTTGCAGGTCAAGGTCTTTTAGTCTTCCTTTCGCATCCAGGTAGAACGCGTCGTAGATGGTTTCGTGGCTCATGCGCATCTCCTGATCATCGGGATAGTCGAGGCGAATTCGACTCGAAATTTCCTCCGGTGACCATTGTGCCCGCAACCCGCCGACAACAGATTTCGGCGCAAGTCCCGGGTGATCGTCGAGCGGCTCTGCCCCATCACTCGGGCGATGTACGCCGGGCAATGACCTTCCCGATACAGGTCAGCGATCTGAATGCGATCTTCGATGTTTAAGTACCTGCGGTTAATAGGTTTGTAGGGGTCAATGCGTGTGGGTAGCGCTGGGGCCGGTAGACGGCCTTCTTCGATGACATCATGGCGGGCAGCAAGCGTGGTCATACACGTGTTATACGCCTTGGCATGAGGGCCGTTTGGGATGAACCGTCGGCGTGTGGAGCCAGTATGCGACAAACCATGGTCGAAGTCATAGGCAGTGCGACGCCCGATGTCTACCGCGGTGGCTGCGTCGCGTTGCGACAGGCAGGCAAGCCGCAATCGTAGGTACTCCAGGCGTAGGTTGGTTGAATCAACACGTTGTTGGTAGCGGCTGCGTCTGGTGTGCTGGCCGGTGTCACGCGCTAGGCGGTAGGCCACTGACAAAGACAGTTCGGTATCGATGGCTGCACGGCGGATGGAGGTGTTCTCGTTGTTGATCTGGGTGAGAAACGCAGCGCGTTGCTGTGGGACGACCGTGCTCTGCCGCCGTGGGGTAATCAATGTGTTGTGATGGGAATAGTTCAAGCAATGCCGGTAGTTGGCGTTGAGGAGGCGTGCTGCAGCATGGACACTACTGCCAGCTGTGATCAGTTCAGTCAGGCGATGCTTGTCAGCGTCGGTGAGACTGTGGAACGGGCCTGGGGATGATGCCATGAGCAACCTCTTTCGGATGAAAGTGTTGCAACGACCCTCTGAACCCAAACTTCGTGTGCTCATAGAAACACTCCCTATTAGTCGGTGTCTGATTTCTCAGTCCAACTAAAGGGGAGCAGTTCACAATCTCACCCACGGAGTTGACAACCTATATAGGAACACCCCCAAGTCGGCTGCACGGCGAACCATCTCTGCGATGGTGCGGCCTTCAACAGTAGGTGTCGTGGCAACAATCGTGGGTATCTCCTTGTCGTAGCAATTGTTGGCTTACGCAGCTTATTAGCTGGCAAGTTTGTGGATTTGTTTGTTAACCAAGTCGGTGATCACTTGGTCAGGAATATCACCGGTTCCCACTGCGGTGATGGTGTGTCCGTGCGCTTGCGCGATGACCACTGTGGTGCGTTCCCCGGCGCGCGCACCGCTCATATCAGCGTCGTCGAGGGTTAAGCCCTGGAGGTTTTGGTCAACGGCTACGACGGTGTCTGCGCCTTCTATTGGGAGTTCTTTTGGTGCGATGGCGTAGGTGGTGCGTGAGGTTCCTAGTGTTGAGGTGTTTTCTGTGGTGACGGTGGCGCAGGCACCTGCGTCTGGTACGGGCCTTGCTGCGTCTTCTTCGATTTTGATGAAGGCGGTTTGGTCGCCGTCGGCGCTGTTGTACATGGATACTGCGGTGGTGCCGCGGGCTTGGGATCCCCAGTTGAACATGGTGTGGCTGTCAAAGATCAGTGGTTCACATTCTGGTGGGTTGATGGTGTCTTTGGGGGTTTCTTCTGTGGAGCCGAACATGGCGTAGAAGTCCTCGTGTGTGAGGCCTTCGGGGGCGTCTTCGGCGCCGACGATTCGCCCTGAGAGTGCGTCGGTGGTGGTTGGTGTGGCCGAGGCTGCTGCTGGGCTAGAAGGTCCTGCGGAGCCGTCGGTGGTGTCGGTTGTGGTGTCGGATCCGCAGGCTGCCAGCATGGCGGCACTGAGCGTTCCTACTGCGAACACGAGTGGGAGTTTGGTCCAGCGTGTGTGTCCTTGACGGTGTGGTGTACGCATTGCGTGTGTTCTCCTCTTGAATAGACAACGTTGGACGGGGCACGCTGCGGGTGCAGTGCATCCTCTCTTGTGCCGCAGACTAGCACACATCAAAAGGATTAAAGTGGCTTACCCCACAATTCCGGCAACTCCTTCAACGGCCATGATTACGCCAATGATGAGGAAAATTACGCCCGCACCAAGATCAATCCATGCACTATTACGTATTAAAGCGCTGGCTACCATCCTCACGGCACATGCAAGGCCGATAAACCACGCTAGACCGCTAACGATCGGAAACGCTGCTATCACAATAGTCCACATAGCCCCCATATTGGGGTTGACAAACTGCGCGAATATCGAGGAGAAAACACCACGGCTTTGGGATTAGACAGATTCGTTGCCACCCAGACCGCACAGAGGACACACCCATCCACGCGATATAAAGCCCACCAACTAATTGAATAAGGTGCACGATCTCTGGCCTAGCAGCTAACACTGCCGCAAACCCCAACAGGGATCCCACAATCCATATCGTGTTACCCGTCATCACACCTAGCGCACACCACATGCCTAAGTGCCGGTTCTTAGTACCCATGCGCACAATCTGCAGCACGTCTGGGCCAGGCAGCGTAATTGCTGCAGCCCACACGGCAGCTAGTGCACCAAACACCGAAAGAGTCATAACGATAGAGCTAGATCACCTGATCCTGTGGGGTGATCACAAGCCGGTCAATGTTGACGTGTGCAGGCAACGAGGCCACCCACCGGATCGTTTCCGCAATATCGCCCGCGGTGAGGTTCACCTTGCCCTCATAGACGGCATTGGCTGCCTGCTGGTCACCTTTAAACCGCACCAGTGAAAAATCAGTATGCACCCGACCTGGGTTGATTTCTGCCACACGGATACCTCGTTCTTGGAACTCAATGCGCATGACCTTATCCATGGCCGATACCCCGAACTTCGCAGCGTTATAGCCAGCGCCACCGGCATAGGGCGCGATACCGGCGATCGAACTGATGTTGATAATCAGACCATTACTGCTGCTCAACACATCAAGCAGAGCCCTCGTTACCCGCAATGTGCCTAACACGTTGGTGTCATACATCCACTGCCAATCCTCAAGGTTTGCTTGGGCAATGGGATCAAGCCCTAATGCGCCTCCCGCGTTATTCACCAGCAGGTCACATCGCGGAATCTGCGCCGCAAACGCAGCCACGGACTCATCGCTTGTCACATCAAGTTCAATCGCTGTACCGGCAATATCAGCAGCCAGAACATCCAACAGGTGTTTGCGTCGTGCCGCTACGATCACATGCCAACCATCGGCCGCAAGAGCACGCGCGGCAGCCTCACCAATACCCGAGGAAGCACCGGTAACAACCGCAATCTTTTTCTCATTAACCACATGTTGATTCGACATGGCACTAGCTTTCCACGAGAAGTGGCGACGCGCCACGGGGGCGATCATCTACCATCCCCACCGCCTGCATCGTGGCATAGCACGTGGTAGGCCCAACAAATTGGAAGCCACAACGCTTCAACTCTTTAGCCATCGCCCGTGACTCCACCGTCTGCGAAGGGATATCCGCCACCGTAAGAGGAGGCGTATGCTGCGCCGGCGCAAACGACCACAACACCTCATCCAAGCCACCATGCTCACGCAGATCAATCACAGCACGAGCGTTATTGACCACCGCCATGATTTTGCGCCGATTGCGAATCAGGCGGGCGTCGACAAGCAAAGCCTGCACATCCGCCTCCGTCATACCCGCCACCCGATCCGCATCAAACCCCCAGAAAACCTCCCGAAAAGCAGCGCGCTTCTGCAGCACCGTCCGCCAACTCAACCCCGACTGGAACCCCTCTAGCGCTAATCGCTCAAACAACCCCGACTCCGAATGAACCGGTGCGCCCCACTCATAGTCGTAATAATGACGCAACAGCGCATCCCCCACCGCCCATGCAGGGCGTACCCGACCATCATCACAAGAAATAAGATCCATACCGTTCATGACAGCGAGGCTAAAACATCCCTCCAACACGCGGGGGTAAAACAGGGGTAAACTATAGCTTTACCTGCCGAAATGTCAGATTTATCCGCCCCTGAGACACCCCACATCGCGTCGGTGCCGTGCCCTCGTGCAGCCGCACCACCGAATGAAACATGTCTCGCGACGGTCCACCAAACACCACCGCATCCCCGCTCCCCAACACCACATCCTGCCACGGACGCTGCCGATTCACACCATTGCCCGCCCGAAACACCGCCGAATCTCCAATAGACAACGACACCACCGGTGCACGGGAATCCTCAAACGCATCTTGGTGCATCCCCATCCCAGCACCCGGCGGATAATAATTCACCAAAGCCGCATCAATGCGATAAGAATCCACCCACGCGGCAAGGGAGTCGTCAACACCCGCAGCAGCGCACAACACCTCATGCGCCAGCGCCGAAAACTCCACAGGAATAGGCGGGACAGCCACCCCACCCCACTGAGAAACATACTGGTAGGTGCGGTATTCCCAGTGCAACCCCAAGGACATCAAATAGGCGCTCATCGTGCCATACGCCCACTGCTGCCGGTGCATCGCAAGCGGAGTACCTGCCACCGAGCGCGCAATCTCACGGCACTGCTGCACCACGGCGAACTGCTGGTCCAACCCCATCCAACGTGGCAGGTGAACAAGACCAGGGCGCAGCGCCCGTGACAGCTCACCACTACCCAACCGCTATCACTGAAAAGATCTGGCATACCCACTAACCTAGCCATCATGAGCTTAGATCCGCATACCCTAGCTACGATGGCCGACCAGCGCGCCCAACGGTGGCATATCCCAGTATCGCCGGAGATCACGCAGGCTATAGCTCGCACCGCCGAGTTGGTTTTCGATTACAACGCCACTCACCCAACGCATACCGAGGAGCTTGATCGCCTCCGCCGGTTGATCCTCAGCCCCGCCAGTAAGGACTGCACGATCAGACAGCCTCTGACCATTGAATATGGTGTTAACACGACCATTGGCAAAGATACTTTTATCAATTACGGAGTGACCATCCTCGACACCGCAGGGGTCACCATCGCCTACGGCAACCCCGCCCGAGTTATACGCACCGCTAATCCTCACACCACTTATGAGCTTTAATCTTTCTGTTATCGGCGCCGGTCTGCCCGTCGCACAGTCCACCACGACGCTTATCGACGCCCTGCGCACCCATCGCATGGCGGTGGTGCAAGCCCCACCTGGCACAGGTAAAACCACCCTTGTACCACCCATTGCGCACAATGTAACTGGCGGCAAGGTGATCGTGGTGGCACCGCGCAGGGTGGCTGTTCGTGCTGCCGCCCATCACCTTGAACAGCTCGACCGGAGCAGTTGCGATCAGCCGAGTACACATCGTGTGGGTTATACCATTCGTGGCGAGCGTTCTCGGGGCGATCTCGTGGAGTTTGTCACCCCAGGTGTGCTGTTGCGCAGGCTGATTTCTAATCCGGAGCTCGACGGAGTCTCTGCCGTGGTGGTCGATGAGGTCCATGAGCGCCAACTCGACACCGACCTTGTCCTTGGCATGCTTGTTGAGCTACGAGAGCTTCGCGACGACCTCACGGTGATCGCGATGTCCGCAACCGTCGATGCCCCGCGCTTTGCTGAGCTACTGAGCCCAGAACACCCAGCACCTATCGTGGAAACCCACGCGGAGATTCACCCCTTGGAGCTGCATTATCAGCCTGCTGCCGAGCGCATAGCGCTGAGCCGCTCATACATGGATCATGTTTGCACAGTTACCCAGCGTGCGGTGGCGCACTCCACGGATTCCGCCCTTGTATTCCTCCCCACCATTGCCGCCGTGACCACTGCGGTTTCCGCTTTAGAGCAGCGCACATCCGTGCCGGTTTATCCTCTGCATGGCCAGTTGACTAGTTCGGAGCAAGACGCTGCGCTGCGCGCTGGTCGGCAGCGGATCGTGGTGGCAACGTCGATAGCCGAAAGCTCTTTGACCGTGCCAGGCGTGCGCATTGTTGTCGACGCCGGCCTAAGCCGTGTTCCCAAACGCGATCGCGCCCGTGACCTCACCGGCCTGGTCACCACCAGCACCAGCCAGGCACAAGCAGACCAACGTGCGGGACGCGCTGGTCGTGAAGGGCCAGGCACCGTATACCGCCTGTACTCGGCGGCGGAGTTTCAGCACTTCCCCGACCACGTCACCCCAGAAATCCGCTCCGCCGATCTCACCCAAGCGGCACTGTGTTTGACCGCGTGGGGTTGTACTGATCCCGCCCAGTTTCCGCTGCTGAGCACGCCCCCGAAGCAATCATGGGAGCAGGCCGTGGATACATTGCGCGACATCGGCGCACTCAACGCCGCAGGCCAGATCACCGAACTTGGTCGCACGCTGGCTACGTTGCCTACGGATCCTCGGCTGGGTGCGTCGTTGCTGCATTGTGGTGGCGGGGCTGCACCGACGATTGCGGCGCTAAGTCTTGATGCCCGTGGGGATATTCCTCGTGCAATCGCGGCGATGTCTCATCAGCAGCGTTTTACCCGCGAGGTGGCGCGGTTAGCGGGGTTCGTGCCTGATTCTGAGTGCACACCAGGGGAAGCGATCGCGCGGGCGTGGCCTAAAAATGTGGCGCGGCGCGATGGCGACAGCTATCTTATGGCAGGCGGTTCCCGTGCTGAGCTGGGGGTTTCTAGTCTTTCTGGCCATGAGTGGCTTGCGGTGGCGCAGGCGTCTCTCACACATCGTGGCAGTGTTATCCGCTCGGCTGCCCCTATCAGTGAGGCCGCTGCTGTGGACATCATCGGCGTTGCGGAGCGCACTGAGGCTACGCTTGTCGACGGCTCCCTGCGGGGCACGCGCATTCGCCACTCCGGCGCAATAACATTGAGCACAACCAATGTGAAAGTTGAGGGTGAGCTCGCGGAACAGGCACTAGCCGAGGGTATCCGCACCCATGGCCTTGAGCTGTTTACGTTCTCCGATAAGGCCACCGAGCTGCGCGATCGCCTCCGACATCTTCACGAGTATTACGGTGAACCGTGGCCGGATGTTGATGCAGCCGACCCCACCTTGTGGCTTGGCCCTGAGATCGCAGCATTGGCCGCCGGCACCCCAGCCGCCCGAATCGATCTCTACCCCGCACTCCAGCGCTTGCTCCCGTGGCCGGAGGCCACCCGCCTCGACGAGCTGGCACCTGCTGTACTCGAGTTGCCTAATGGTCGCCGCGCCCGTATTTCTTATGCTGGCGACCGGCCGGTGCTGAGCACTAGGCTTCAAGACTGTTTTGGCCTGTTGGAGTCCCCCATTGTGTGCGGCCGCCCGCTTCAGTTTCATTTGTTGTCGCCTGCTGGTCGCCCGCTTGCGGTGACCGACACGTTGGATAGTTTCTGGGCGGGCCCCTACCAGCAGGTTCGTTCCGATATGCGCGGACGCTACCCCAAGCATCCGTGGCCGGAGGATCCGTTGGCTATCCGTTGAACCACTGTTGTTGTGCCAGGTAGATACTCATCACGACGACGAGGGTGAGCAGGGCTGCGCGCAGGAGGCGGGTGCCACCACCGAGGACGGTGCGTGCGCCTAGTTGTGCGCCAGCAACGTTGGCGATGGCGAGGATGATGCCGAGTTTCCAGAGGATGTGGCCCGCGGCGATGAAGACGCAGAGGGCGCCAATGTTGGTGGCGGTGTTGATGACTTTTGCCAAGGCTGCGGAGCGGATGAAGTCTTGGGAAAGCAAGGCGGTAAACGCCATGATGAGGAACATCCCGGTGCCGGGCCCGAAGATGCCGTCGTAAATTGCGATGGCGGCAACGGCGATGAGTGCTACGGCGCGTCCCCATGGTTTGTGAGCGCTGTTTCCTTGGCCAAAATCGGGTCTAAGCGCCACAAAGAGGCCGGCGATAAGCATCAATATGATAACGATTGGCCGCATTACATCTTTGCTTATCGACGCCGCCATCAGCGCACCCACTCCCGAACACACGGCCGCAACGGGGATCATACGTAGCGCGAGGGAGGTATCTACGCCCACTTTGCGCACGAGGGTTACCGCCGCGGAGAATGTTCCGGTGACTGCCGCAAATTTGTTTGTGGCCAGCGCATTTGCTGGGAGCAGTCCTGGGGCTACGGCCATGATGAGGGGGATGAGGATCAATCCACCGCCGCCAATGACGGCGTCTACCCAACCGGCGGCGGCCGCCCCAAAGGTGAGTATCGCCCAGCCGCTTAGTCCTAGATCCATGGGGGTGTTGTCCTTTGTTCGTCTTCTGTGCCCTGTCAGCGTTGTTCGTGGTTACACACTACGCTCGGAGGTAACCAAGCTTGTGGAGGTGAGCACCGTGAGATTGACTACCGTTTTTCAAGGCACTGTAACTACTACCGCGATTGCTGCCGCGGTGGCATTGGGGGTGTGTGGTTGTTCGTCGGCTGGATCGGTCCAGCAGGCGGCACCGGAAACCATTCAGCCCGGCGGCTATGTGGTAGCCCTTAGCAGCGATGTAGACCTTGCTTGTGATTTCACCCCAGCCCAAGCCCAGTGTTCACCGCTGCAGTTTGTTACCACGTGGAAAAACACCGAAGGTGCCCACGAGCAAGCCACCACGGTGCGAGTCCAGGCGGAGCCGTTTGCGGTGTCGGCAACGGGTAAGCAGCCACCGGTGCGAGATCAGGGCTTCGCACACTTGGGTAAAGAGCACCGCTATGTGGTCGGTGATCCGCAGTCGGGGTGGACGATCGATACCTCGGCACCGGATTCGATAAAAATCAGCAGGCCTGATGGCAAGGGTGTGGTGATTACCCAGGATTCCTATGAGGCTGTGAACTGACAAAGTGGCATGGAATAGCAGTGTTGCCGCCAAGTGGCTGCTGGTGGTTCCAGCCTCGGTTGCAACCGGATATGTGTTCAGCATGTTGCATGTTCCTGCGGCATGGATTCTCGGTGCGATTTTTGTATCGGCCACGATGGCGATTGTGAGCGGCACGGAGCTACCGATCCACAAGGAGGTGTTTAACCTCGGCCGTGGCTTCATTGGAATTCTGGCGGGTTTGCCGTTAGCTACTGCGAACCCGGCGCTGCTGGCACGCTACGTGCTGCCTGGTCTCATGGTCACGTTTGTCACGTTGGCGATTGGCATTGTGGGTGGCATGGTGTTGGCGCGGGCGCAGCCGTTGATTTCTCAGGAGACGGGCATTTTGTCGATGTTGGCTGGTGGGGCGTCGGTCATGCCGGTGTTGGCGCAGGATCTGGGCGCGGATTTTCGCTATGTGGCATTGTCGCAGTATTTGCGTCTGGTGGCGGTGTCGATGTCGTTGCCGCTCGTGGCTCATATGATTGCGCCGACGGGTTTGGACCATGTGGTTACCCCGCGTGGCGACCAGCCGTGGTGGGCGCTTGCGCTTGTGTGTGTGATTGCGGTGGTGGGCCATCGTCTTGCGGCGGTGTTGCGGATTCCGGTGCCGTCGATTCTGGGGCCGTTGCTTCTTATTGTTGCTGCTAGTGCGGTGTTGCCGCATGTGGATTTCACCCCGCCAATGTTGGTGCGCATTTTTGCGTTTTTGTGCATTGGTTGGATGTGCGGCGGTGGGTTATCGGTGGCTGCGTTGAAGTTTTTTGCACGCCAAGTACCTGCCACGATGATTTTTATCGTGGTGTTGTTGGGTGGTTGTGCGCTTACGGCGTGGCCGTTGGCTGCGACCATGGGCGTGGATTATTTTGACGCGTATTTGGCTACCAGCCCTGGTGGCTTGGAGACGGTCCTAGCCCTTGCCAGCGAGGGCGGTGCTGGCCCGATTGTGGTGGCCGTGCAGATTATCCGCCTGTTGTGTGTGTTGTTGCTGGCAGGGTGGCTGCCGCAGCTTATTAGATTGCTGCGGAGGGGTTGATCTTTTCTAGGACGCGGGTGACGGCGGTGAGGTCGGCGTCGTCAAAGCCCAGCATGTCGTTGAGCTCGTCGTTCATTTTTTTGGCTTTGGTTTTCAGCCGGCGGCCGCGGGTAGTCAGGCACACGACTACTTTGCGATAGTCGCTTTGTTCATGTTCGCGGGTGACAAAGCCATTGGCCTCCATGCGCCGCAGTAGTGGCGAGAGGGTACCGCTGTCTAGGTCGAGGGGGTCTGACAGTTCGCTGATGGTCTGGCGATCTTTTTCCCATAGCAGCAATAGGACCAAGTACTGGGAGTACGTGATTCCCCACTGGTCGAAGTAGACGCGGTACATTCGTTGCATGAGGCGCGATCCGGTGTACAGCTGGAAACAGATCTGCTGGTCCAGTTTCAGTTGGTCAGACATACACCGCATTATATTGCGCGCAACAGGTGGAGTGGAAATCGTGGGTTAGCGAAGTACCTCACGCCGCAGGATCGACATGGGGATAGACCCCAGCGTTAGGGCACGGCTGTGGAATTCCGGCAGGCTCATTCCTTGTGCGACGGCACTGTCACGCAGGTCTTGCCAGAGGCGCTGGCCGAGGGCATAGGACGGTGCCTGGCCTGGCCAGCCGAGGTAGCGGTCGAGTTCAAAGGCGAGGTTCTTCTCGTCCATAGCCACGTTGGCGCGTAGGAAGTCCCAAGCGTAGGCGGCATCCCATACACCGCCGTCGGGGGTGGTTTTGCGCAGGTGCACGCCGATGTCGAGGACAACGCGGGCGGCGCGGAGGCGTCGTGCGTCGAGCATGCCCATCATGGTGCCAGGGTCGTCGTGGTATCCCAGTTCGGCCATGAGTTGTTCGGCGTAGAGGGCCCAGCCTTCGCCGTGTCCGGAGTTCCAGCAGGCTACGCGCCGCCATAGGTTGAGGTTGTCGCGTTCGCAGGTGGCTTGTCCGCATTGCAGGTGGTGGCCTGGTACCGCTTCGTGGAATACGGTGGTGAGTTCTTGCCACGTGTGGAATTCTTCTTGACCTGCGGGAACAGACCACCACATGCGTCCTGAGCGGCTAAAGTCGTCTGATGGTGGGGTGTAGAAGATTCCTCCGGTGCCCGCGGGGTCGATTTTGGCTTCGATGGTGCGTACCGGCTCGGGGATGGCGAAGTGGGTGCCGTTGAGATCGGCGATTACGCGGTCGGCTTGGGTTTGCATCCATTGTTGCAGCGCGTCCACGCCGTGGATGGTGTAGCGCTCTTCGGTATCGAGGCGTTTCATGGCGTCGGCGACGCTGGTGCCAGCACCGTAGAGTTCGGCGGCGATGGCTTCTTGCTTATCGACGATCTCCCGCAGGCGCTCTTGACCCCACAGGTAGGCGTCGTCAAGGTCTACTACATCACCAACAAACAGGTGGCTTAGGCGCTGGTAGCGCTCCCTACCGACGGCATCCTCAGCAGGTGCCTTGGGTAGTAGTTCGGTGCGCAGCCACTGCGCCATCTCCCCGCAGGCCGCCTGCGCGTGCTCCACAGCGGCACCCGATACGCCCAGCTGCGTCAGCATTGATTGCGGCTGGGTAAGCTCCGTGAGTTGTTCGATCACACACTGTACCTGGCGGGCAGCCGCTACCCTGCCTGCTGCGGCAGCCACCTGCAGGGATTCCTTATATCCGGCCAGTGCGCGCGGGAGGTGAGTCAGGCGCGCGGCAATGGCATCGCGCTGCTCGTCGGTATCCTGCGGCATGAGCAAGAAGGTGTCACGAATGGTTTGCACTGGCGACTCAATATTGTTGAGCTTTGCTAGGTTATCGCCAGCCGCATCAATATCTAATTCCACCCCGAGGCGATCCCGCAACACAGCAGCCGTGACACGATCAACCGAGTCGAGGGTGTCTTCTGCAGGGATGGCGTTCAGAAGTTTGCGATGCTGGTCTGCAACTTTTTCCCAATACGCTGGGGAAAAATCTTGGAGTTGATCGTCATAGCCGCTAATCCCCCACGCGGTCGCATCGGTGGGAGAAACAGCAGCAAGATCGTACACATACGCCTCACAGGAGGCGTCGAGAACAGAAGGAATCCGTGAGCTATTCATGCCTCGACAGTCTAGTCAGACAGCCACTTCAGCCCAGGATTCACCCACGAGCTGAAGCCTTGGAAAAGCTCCTCAGAATCTTTCGCCATCACCAGCGCATCAATATAACGCTCTGAAATAAAGCCCTCTTCACTCATTGTGCGCAATGCAGCAATAAACGGATCCCAGAACTCCTCAATATTCATCAACGCCACCGGACCCGCATACGGCCCTAGCTGCTGACGCACCAACACCTGGAACATCTCCTCCATAGTGCCCATGCCACCTGGCAGGACCACAAAGGCGTCGGCAAGCTCTTCCATGCGCGTCTTACGCTGCGCCATCGTGTCAGTAATATCAAGCGCACTCAAACCAGGATGCGCCTGCTCTAGATCAACAAGCGCATGCGGCATCACACCATGCACCTTGCCACCCGCGGCGATGGCAGCGTCGGCAGCAATACCCATCAGACCTGGCCTGCCGCCACCATAAACCATGGTGATACCGCGCTGCGCCAACGCAGTACCCAACTCACGCGCCGCCTGCGCATACTCAGGTCGCTCCCCCACAGCCGAGCCGCAATACACAGCAACGCTACGAATCTTCGGACTCAAGGTCTTCAGCATGATAGCACCATATTCAACCTCACGGTCCTGAGCAGCGAAATCATGGCGCGCATAAAGGCGACGAGCTGGCGACTGCTTTTCCACATTCACCGCAATACCAGGCCAACCGTTCAAACGACCATACTCGGTTGCCTGCTCAATCAACCAGCCACCGATCCCCTTCCCGCGCCACGCTTCATCCAAACGAAGCGTCATCTCAGGCACAGCGGGGTTGAGGTAGGCCAGTCCTTTAATAAACTGCACGCACATGGTACCCACGACGGCACCAGAGGCATCTTGTACCACGATGCCAATATCGCCACGCCCCTCGTTAAAAAAGGTGTACTCCGACAACGGCACTACAACAAGATCGTCGGCGGTAAAGTGCTGCTCAAAACGATTCAGGTTACGTAAAACGGAGTCCGTGTGCGCGGGGACATCGGCGTTGGTCATGGCATGGACGGACACGCCGAGGCCCTGCATAAAGTCAGGCAGTTCTGGGGAAAAGCTCATGTGAACACAGTCTAGGGCACTACGAGGATTGTGTAATAACTGCCGTGATGATTGCGAGTGAGTAGTTCGTGCCAAATTGCATCTTTTCTTATATCTCCGACCTGCGGAAACGCTGCGAGCCTCAAAAAGTTTTGGCACGAACTACTCACTTCACTTCTTCAGCATGCTGCAGATCAAAAACGCCACGCAGGTAATACCAAACAGGGGTGCCACCACGCCATAGATCACCATGGCAGCAACGCCTATCCAGCCAAGTGCGCCATATCCGCGCACACCGTCTACACTGCGCGCCGGAGCGCTACCAACCCACGCGGTGCCACGACGCTGGAACCACAGCAGGTAGCCACGCACCACGAGGATGAGAAGGCCAATAGCCAACAGACCGAGGGCGATTTGGTTAGGTACGCCCAGCAGGGTGCCCATGTGCAATTCGATCAGCCAGGCAGTGAGCTTTGCGGGCAATGACCACTGCTCAAAGTCCACACGGTCGGTCACCTGCCCGTTGGAGCCGTCGACAGCTAAGGCGTCGTAGGTGAGGCGGTAAGCAACGCGGTCTTCCGCGGCGGTCCAGGCGTGGCCGTCTTCCTTCGGGGGCTTGACGGTAAAGGGGGTGCGCAGTTCGCCGGCAGCGGTGGTTGCTACGCGTTGTGCCTGCTCAGATACGTCCAGAGCTGCCATGTGCGCATGGTGTCCGCTGTGTCCGCCGTGCTCAGCGTGGGGGTCGGCGGGGGTTTGCTCGGTCGCCGCACCGAGCGCCGTGCTTACCGACGGCGTAGTCCAGTTCAAGGCGGTGCGTACCGAACGAATGTTGTCGCCTGCTACAGACGACCATGTCAAGCCAGTGATGGTCAAAAAGATCATGCCGGCGGCCACAAGGGTGCCGATTGCGCCGTGCCAGCGCAGATTCCGAGTGCGGCCGCGGCCGTCGATACGCAACATGGCAGCTAGGCGGCCGGCTTTGCGCTGCCGTTTCCACCACAGGTACACACCACTGACGGCGAGAACACCGAGCCACGATGCGGCGGTTTCGGAGTAGAGGCGGCCAGGTTCGCCGAGCCAGAGATCGCGGTGTCCGAGTGAGAGCCAGTGTCGGATGGGAAGTGCAGCCGATCCGCCGTATTGCGGCATGTCGCCGGTGATGTCGCCGGTGTATTGGTTGACAAAGACTGCCTGCGTGGTGCTCTTGGGCAAGGTGGGGTCGTTGAACATCACGCGCGTGGCTTGGTCGGAGTTGCCTACGCGCACACCAGCGAGTTCAAGGTCGGGGTGGGTGGCGCGGGCGATGTCAACGATTCGTTCTAGCGGTAGCTCATCGCCGCTGGGTGTGACGTTGATGGCTTCGGAGTAGACGGCTTTATCGAGGCTGGGGCCGAAGGCGTAGCCGAGGCCGGTCAGCGATGCGATGAAGATGAGTGGCGCGCAGATGATGCCTGCGAAGAAGTGCAGTCGTCGCAGGTGGCGGGGCAAAGCGCGTGTCGACGCTTCCTGCTTCTCGGCGGACGGTGTGTAAGTTGCAACCATAAACAGCTTTCCGTGATGGGTTGTGGCAATGGAACGCAGTAGTTGTCGGCAGCAATAAGGCAAGAGTTCCCTAAAGTTCAATATTTTTATTGTCTATATTTCAACGTTATGAAATTCACCCCCGTTACCCCCAATATGTCGGGAATATATTCATCCTTGTCGCCGAGATGTAACCTCATAACGCTTATATAAAAAGTGCACTTTCACCTTTTGTTTTTCTTCTCGGCCATATACCCCTAGGCGTACCGATCGGTCTATAGGGGCACCGCATTTAAAGCATATTTGCAGTTCAAAACATCTATTTATCAAACTTTTGAACACCGTCTAATTTAGACAAGCTGGTCTACGAACCCCTAAAATTTGACACATGCCGAACCGCAGAACACTGAGGAACACGCCGTCCTTTACTAAGCCCACTTCCCCGGCTGCCTCATGTTTGCACCTCATCCGCCACCTCCAACCAGTCACACGGGCAACACTGGTCAACGGATCAGGTAAATCCCAACCAACCGTCACCCGCGCAGTCGCCGCACTCATGGAAGCGCACCTCGTTCGCGAACGCCCCGACCTCTCCATCCCTCAAGGACCAGGGCGCCCCACCATCCCCATCGAACTCGCACCTTCACCTTGGGTTCACATCGGCGTCGCAGTAGGCACCCGCGCCACCTACATCGGCGCATACAACACCCGAGGCATCGCCCTACGGGAAAAGATGATTGAGGTCCGGCCGGCGTCGACAAGCATCGATACCTACATCGACGCCATCACAACCGCCATCACCGAGCTCACCACACTCTCCGAACTGCCACTAGCCAGCATCGGAATCTCCAGCTCCGGCCGAGTATCCCCCACCGGACTCGTCACCGCAGCCAACCTCGGATGGGACCGCCTCGACATCGTCAGCGCACTCTACAAACAAATCCCCGTCCCCATCGCCGTCACCAGCGTGATCACCGCCATCGCCGGCGCGGAACAACAAGCACAAGACCCCAACCATCCCAGCACCACCCTCATCTTCTACGCCGACGACTCCACCGGTGCAGCACTACAAACCCCCGACAGCATCACCACCGTTCCCATCGACACCTCCTCAGAGGACGTCGCACTGCTCAGCGAAGCCGCCGTCCACCTCGTCGCAGAACACGCCCCCAACAGCATCGTGCTCGCAGGCTCCGCGTTCTCCAACCCCGACGACGCCCGGACCGTAGGCAAAGCACTACGTTCTTCCCCCACCAACCCCAACATAGAAATCCGCGTCTTCCCCACCCACCTGGACAACGCACGCGCCGCCGCCCGAGCAGTAGCCCTCGATCACCTCATCGAAGACCCACTCGGACTGGCAAAGCGCATCCTCACATCCTGTTAACGGAAGCGAACATCCTCCACACTCAGCGGAGCACCCAACTCCCCATGCTGAGCCGCCACCTCAACATAACGGCCAGCATGAGGAATAAACCCAGCCGACTGCTCATCAGATAACTCACGACGCACCTTCGCCGGCACCCCAGCAGCCAACGACTTCGCAGGAATAACCTGCCCCTCCAGCACCACCGCACCAGCAGCAATCAAACTGCCAGCACCTACCACCGAACGCGACAACAACGCGGCATGCATGCCCACCAACGTGCCATCACCCACAGTGGAACCATGCACCAACGCCATGTGCCCCACCGTGACATCGTCACCCAGCACACAGGCAGCGTCACGATCAACATGCAACACCGAATTATCCTGGATATTCGTACGCGTCCCCACAACAATCGAATTAATATCCGCCCGCAGCACACAGCCATAAAACACCGAAGCATGGGGCCCAATCGTCACATCACCAATCAAAGTGGCATTCGGAGCAATAAATGCAGTCTCATGAACACGCGGAACCTTGCCATTAAACGGCAGAATAAGTGGACCAGTCATAGCTACAACACTATGCCGAGAAGCCCCCGATCAACCCAGTAGGCACGCAACAACAAGTTAAAACAACTCAAAACAACTACCCCTAGCTGCGAAAACACCAGTAAAACCACCCCACATAACACCCAAAAGTTGTTGACAAGTTGTTTAGAACAACAACTGCCACCGAACAAAACAACTTGAGACGATAGTTTTTACACGTCCCAACTCCCCTTAAATCTCTGACCTGCAAAAACTCCACAAAATGGCTCTTCCGGCTTTAGAGTGCATTGATTAGTTCGCCGGGGGTTCGGGCGTGGCACTACGCGGAGCAGGACGTTTTCCACAACCATGGCTTGGCTGGGATTGGGTGGTGTTGGTGGGCGTTGGTGGGCGCGCCACCCCCGCTCACCCCCGAAAAAGACGGCACTTCACACCAAATCCAGCCAAACGGCCGGTTTGGAAGCGATTTGGTGTGAAGTTCTGTGCAAAATGCCTCGAAATACCCCCGAATGGTGGCTCGGTGGAACCGGAGCGCCCTTCGGTGGCAAGACCTTCGGGTATGTACGGGTCAAACCCTGGGCCGGAACCGCAGCAGCACCCGCAAGACCAACAAGGATCACTAGGACGACGCCGAGCAGACCACCTACGCTAGCGCTACCCCCGTTCACCCCCGAAAAGACGGCACTTCACACCAAATCCAGTCAAACGGCCGGTTTGGAAGCGATTTGGTGTGAAGTTCGGAGAAAAATCCTTCGAAATACCCCCGAATGGTGGCTCTTCCGGTTGTAGAGTGCATTGTTTGTGTGTCGGATGTAGGCGGAGATGTCTTTGCGGCGCTTGCTCATGGTTTTCTTGGCTGCCCGCATGCGGGGCATTCATTGATGGGCTCGACGGGCTCGGCTTCGATGACGATGGCATTTCCGTTAGGCTGCACAGTAGGTCCTTGGTTGTGGATGGATGGTTTAGACCCCTTATTCCTACAAAGCCAAGGACCCCAATATCTTGTGCCACGCCCGAACCCCAGCGAACTAATCAATGCACTCTAAAACCGGAAGAGCCCATAAAATTACGGAAATCTTCCACACATTTCCCATCCACAGCCCAACAACTTAAAACAACTCGAAACAACTACCCCTAGCTGCGAAAACACAAGTAAAACCACCCCACATAGCACCCCAAAGTTGTTGACAAGTTGTTTAGAACAATAACTGCCACCGGACAAAACAACTTGCTGGGGAAATGTATCTTTGTTCATGGAAGTTTCCCTCACATCCCTCCCCGCTCATGTCATGAATGCACTAGATGCCATCTGGGAAGGATCCATTGCAGATTCTTTGGAATCAGAAACTTTGGAATTCAAAGAAGACCCAGCATGCGCAGGTCGAGGGAAACAGCATGGCAATCCACAAGCGGCTTTGATTGAAAAGCTCATTGATGAGGCAGTATGCCTTGCCAATGGGGATGCCGACACTGGACATATTGTGGTTGGAATTAAAGATAAAATCGGGGGGCACGGAAGCCTTTACTGGAACCACATTTGACACCGAAAAAATCCTATTAGGCAGCGGTCGTGATATTCCGGATGTTCATACCGAGGACACTTTTGTCGAAGTTATCCTTCATTCAGGAAATCCAGACGAGAGTTTTATCAAAGCACTGCATGAGCTCAGTCTCAGTTTCAACCCAGACATGCTCCATAGCGTCAACACTCTCATAGTGCTGTGGCACCTCTGGACTTCTCCTGTCATATCGCTCAAACAAGCTCGTGTGAAGACTCAGACATCCTCAAAAGAAGCTACCGAGCTAATGTTTGCTCTTGAAAGCAATGGTCTTCTCACCCAAATTCACAACACGGATGAATGGTTTCTCAGCGAAAAAGCTCGAAAAACTACCAATTATTATCAGTCAGAGACAATCCCGCAATCGTCAGTCCAAACATGGGTTGAAGAAAAGCTCAGCTCCGGTTCCCCGATTTCAGCGGCCGAAATTGCAGAGAGCATAGGCATGCCACGTCCCGAGATCACCGAGATTCTCCGCAATTTACGACGCGCTGGAAAAGCACACATTGATCCTTCAGGCCCACAACGAGGATCGGGAACCCGATGGATCAAAGGGACATAACGTTTTAGTAGTGATCGTTGACGCGGCGGCTTGCCTCGCGGCCAGGGTGGAGTGGCTGCTCGGCAGGGTAGCCCATGGCGATGACAAGTCCTACGGCGCGGTCATCACGCCCGCCAAGTCCGACAGCCTCGAGGACCTGGGACTCATCCCAGCCAGTAGTGGGCGAGGTAGCAAGACCTTCGCCTTGGGCTGCAATGAGGGCAAAACCTGCGACAAGCATGGCATCTTTCAGCGCGGTTTCACGAAGAGCGGCTGCGTCGAGACGCGCAAAGAAGCCGTTGGCATAAGCGGCGCGGTCGGGGCCGAGGAGCTCGGGTAGGTCGGTGGGGGCATCGGCACGGGCGACGATCACGAGCACTGCGGGAGCGTCGCGAAGCTGCGCCTGCTTGGAAGCTGCAAAAAGGGCATCCTTGACAGCCTGATCGCGTACCACCACAACGTCGGCACGCTGGGCGTTAAAAGCAGTAGGCGCTTCGAGGGCCTGGGCAACAACGCGATCAAGGATATCGTCCGGGATGGGCTGGTCGGTGTAGGTGCGTACGGCACGACGTTGGGCGATAGCTTCTGCAACAGTCAAAGACATTGCATTATCCTTTCAAGGCTTGTTGATAAATCACTATTATTGGTGTGGTTACACTAACAGTAAAGGCACACGCACTGATAGTACAAGGAGAAAACCATGGCAGTTGTCCAGCATCACCTGCCGCTTTCTGCCCGCCTGCCAGCCCGTGGAATCTTCGAGGACGACTGGCGCGATCGGCCGTCGAAACGCCACCCCTATCCCGTCATCCTGATCCACGGAACGGGAGTCACCAAAGGCGATTGGATGGAGCTCGGGCACGCGCTTCGCAGCCTCGGCTACGCCGTGTGGGCACCGGATTTTGGGATGCGCTCCACCGCAGCCGTAGCGGAATCCGCGGCCCAAGTAGGCGCATATATCGACGCCGTTTTGACCGTCACCAAGGCCAAGAAAGCGATTGTGGTGGGGCATTCGCAAGGCGGAATTTTGGCACGCTATTGGATGCACAACCTCGACGGCGCAAACAAAGTAAGCCACCTCATTTCACTTGCGGTCCCCCACCACGGCACCTCCCACGGCGGAATGATGAGCCCGCTGGGGCGCACACCGCGTGGTACCGCAGTGATCGATTCCCTTATCACCGGATTTTTTGGGGCTAGCGGCTTTGAAATGCTGCACGATAGCGAGCTCATTGCACAACTCAACGCAGATGGCGACACACTGCCGTACGTGTATTACAGCTGCATTGCCACCCGTTCCGACACCATTATCCAGCCGGTAGAATCCTGCTTTCTCCACGGAAAACTTGTACGCAATATTTATGCGCAAGCAGTGTCTAAGCACGCGATCATTTTGCACGAGGACATGCCCCATGATCCGCGGGTACGGCGCCTCGTCATTGCAGAGATAGAAAGAGTGGAAAGTCTAACTATCCCCAGCTAAGGATAGGGTTTCAATCCTTGCCCGCTACTGAAAATAGCAGCACAATGAAGCCCAAGCGACACCGAGTCGCACCATAAAACCAAGGCAGGCAACGATGACGCAAAAGAATTTCCCACCATTGCCAGGGACCCTCTCCTCCACGGGCCAAGCCCTAGACCCAGTGGCAGTATCGGGGCTCAACTCCAAGCTGAACTGGCTACGCGCCGGCATCCTCGGAGCTAACGACGGCATTGTGTCCATCTCTGCCCTGCTGCTCGGCGTGATCGCTACCAACGCCAGCACTTCCACAGTGCTGCTTTCCGGTGTGGCAGCCACCATCGCCGGCGCCGTATCCATGGCACTAGGCGAATTCGTGTCCGTGTCTGCCCAGCGCGACAACGAGCACAAGGTCATGGAGCAGGAATACAACGAGCTTCTGCACGCTCCAGGTGAAGAGCGCGCAGAAATCGCTGGGATCCTTGAAAACTACGGCATGAGCACTGCCACTGCGTATCGTGCCGCCATTGAGATTGGTCGCAACGATCCCTTCCGTGCCCACCTGCAAATCGAGTACGGCATTGATCCCCATGACCTCACCAGCCCGCTTCATGCTGCGGTGTCCTCGGCAGCATCCTTTCTGCTCGGCGCACTGCTGCCACTGCTCACGGTCTTCTTGATCCCAGATCTCTCCCGCGTGGCCGGCGCGATTGCCGTAACTGCCGTCACCTTGCTGGCCTTGGCTATTACCGGTTATATCTCAGCGCGTATCGGCGGCACCTCGCCTGTGAAGTCAGTACTGCGCCTGACCATCGGTGGCATTCTCGGCTTGGCACTGACTTTCGGTGCCGGTTATGCCTTCGGCGCGGTGGCCTAACATCGCCTTTAGCCTCCCCCTCAAAGTGGGGAGGCTTTTGGTATTTTTGGCAGTAATTTTCTCGCCCTTTCGTAGCTGCATGATCCATCTGTACCGATTTACTTAACCGATTAACCAGCAGTTTTAATGCTCCACACCGGCGGTATAGTGGCCGAGATCCACGACAGCACCCACCCGTGGGTCTCCCCCGCAGTGGGTACGTCGTGAAGCTTATGTTCGGTTGTTATCAAAGCCAAGGGAGTATGTGTGTCTGCTATTCGTGTTGCCATTGCCGGTGTGGGCAACTGTGCATCGTCGCTGGTACAGGGCGTAGAGTATTACAAGGATGCGTCCCCTGAACAGCAGGTGCCAGGCCTTATGCACGTGCAGTTTGGGGATTATCATGTGGGCGATATTGAGTTTGTTGCCGCGTTTGATGTGGATCGCGCGAAGGTGGGGCTGGATCTGTCGGAGGCGATTAATGCCTCGGAGAACTGCACGATCCGTATTTGCGATGTGCCGGAGACGGGTGTGACAGTGCAGCGAGGCCCTACTCTTGATGGTTTGGGCAAGTATTATCGCGCAACCGTTGAGGAGTCCCCTGCCCAGGCGGTGGATGTGGTGCAGGTACTCAAGGATGAGCGTGTCGACGTCCTCGTCTCCTATCTTCCGGTGGGCTCGGAGGAGGCGGATAAGTTTTATGCGCAGTGTGCTATCGACGCCAACGTGGCATTTGTGAATGCGCTACCAGTGTTTATTGCTTCTGATCCGCAGTGGGCTGCCAAGTTTGAAGAGGCTGGGGTGCCAATTGTGGGCGATGATATTAAGTCACAGGTTGGTGCCACGATCACGCACCGCGTTTTGGCTAAGTTGTTTGAGGATCGTGGTGTGCATTTGGATCGCACGATGCAGCTGAATGTAGGCGGCAACATGGACTTTAAGAACATGTTGGAGCGGGAGCGTTTGGAGTCGAAGAAAATCTCTAAGACGCAGGCTGTGACGTCGAACTTGGATCAAGAAATTGCGGCTCGGGATGTCCATATTGGCCCATCGGATTATGTGGGCTGGTTAGATGACCGCAAATGGGCGTATGTGCGTTTGGAGGGCACTGCGTTTGGCGATGTGCCGTTGAATCTGGAGTACAAGCTGGAGGTGTGGGATTCGCCGAATTCTGCGGGCATAATTATCGACGCCCTGCGCGCGGCGAAGATCGCCAAGGATCGCGGTATCGGTGGGCCGGTGTATCCAGCGGCTGCGTATTTGATGAAGTCCCCGCCGCGCCAGATGCGCGACGAGGCTGCCCGCGCGGAGCTGGAGCAGTTTATTTCTGGTTAGCTTCGCTGCGCTTGATGGCGGTGTTGAGCATGCTGAAGAACCAGATGAAACCGCCGGTGAGCAGGATGTGGCCCAAGCCAGCGATACCCGATTGGGCTGGGCCCCACATACCGCCGCTGGTAGCTACGATGCCGTTGGCCAGCATGGCGAGGGTGGTCCATGCTAGGGCCACGTTGTGGAAGATGAACCACTGCTGGAATTTCTTTTGGCCAGAGAGGTGAAACATCTTGTCGAGTGCTAAGACGATGAGGAAGAAGAAGGTTCCTAGCACGAGGAGGTGGGTGTGCAAGGTGTTGAGTTGAGAGCGGTCCACGGCGTTGAACACCTTAGTCCATTCACGGTAGAACACCCCGGCTACAAGCCCGAGAATGAGGTAGGTTAACGAGGCATAATACAGTTTTCTCATACCCCTTAACCTATCTGATTGCTCAGCGTTTACAAGCGTTATAGGCGTCGAGGGCTCGAAGTCGGGATTCTTTAAGGTCTACGATCGCCTCTTCGGGATAGTCCACGCTCATGATGGGCAGCCATCGCGTGCGGTAGGTGCCGTCGGGGTCGAAGCGGCGCGCTTGGGTATCGGGGTTGAAGATGCGGAAGTAGGGGGCGGCGTCGTCACCGCTGCCGGCTACCCATTGCCAGTTGAAGGGGTTGGACGCTGGGTCGGCATCAACGAGAGTGTCCCAGAACCATTGCTCGCCGTGCCGCCAGTGGATTCCTAGGTTTTTGACCAGCAGGGATGCGGCGACCATGCGCACACGGTTGTGCATGGTTCCGGTGGCCCATAGTTCGCGCATGCCGGCGTCGACAAGCGCGATGCCGGTGCGGCCATGACGCCAAGCGTTCAGTTCGGCTTCGAAGTCACCGCCGTCCCAAGGGAAGCGGTCAAATTCGGGGCGGATGTTGGCGGTCGCCATGTCGGGGTGCGCGTCGAGGCGGTGCCAGGCGAAATCTCGCCACATGAGTTGGCGGCGGAACCCCTCCGAGGTGTGGGCATGATTCCACACCTCAGCGACGCTGAGTTCCCCGAAGCGCAGGCGCGGGCTTAGCCTAGAAGTGCCGTCGATGTCAGGGCGGTCGCGGTCGTCTAGGTAGCGCGGAAGGATGTCGTCGAGCTCGGCGAGGGCTTCGCGGGCGGCGGGTTCACCTGGGGTCCACGCCTTGCTTATCGACGCAGCCCACCATGCGTCCCAGCCTAAGTCCGCAATCGCGGCCTGGGTTTCCGTGTCGTCTATGGGCTGTTCGGCCTTGGGTGGTGCCGCAAGCGTGTCTAAGGGCAGGTCACCGATGGCGTCGCGAAGGTTACGGGAAAAGGGCGTAAACACCTTGTAGCTGCCACCGGTTGTGGTGGTGATCTCCCCTGGTTCTGCCAGCAAGTGACAGGGGAAGTCGTAGACCTCCACATCGTGGGCACTGGCATCAGCGACGAAGGCATCATCAATACTGCGTGCTGCGGGATCATAGCGACGATTCATCGTCACGGCTGTAGCACCACAGGAAGTCACTAGCTGTGGCAACAGCGTGAGTGGGTCGCCGGAGAGCACATGCAGACGCACACCACGCTGCGCCAGCTGCTCAGACAAAGCCAGCAGGCTGTGGTGCAGCCACCACTTGACTGCCCCACCAAGGGGGCGAACCCCCACCTCGTTGGCAATGTAGACCGCATGCAAGTCCGCAGGGTTGGCACGAACAAGCTCCCATGCCTTCATAAGAGCTGGATTGTCGTGGACGCGTAGATCGTCACGGAACCACACCACCACTGAGCGAGCCATCATATCCTCCTGTATTACTTGCGCCAAAAACTTGTCACATCGCGTTTATCGTCGATGTTAAAGGCGATCACATCGCGCAGCAGATCGAAAGGAATCGGCTGATCCCACGGCAACCGCACCATCATCTTCCCGTAAGACAACCCCCGTTGTTTCAACTGCGGCTCCCATTTCACAATGCCTGCGCGTTCAGGGGCAAAAGAAATGTGATTGGTCGCTGGGCTAAACCCAATAATGAACGTGCCGTGGTGAGTAAACATGGGTTGCTTCCATGCAAAACGGTAACCCAGATCAGGGAATTCTTCATGCACCCACGCCAGAATCCGCTCGGCAATGGCACGGTTAGTGGGATTAGAAATCCTGTCGAGCCAATCAGCGAAGAACTCGATGATCGGCTCGCCTGGTTCAGCAATACGAGTAGCCATAGCCCACCACAATACCGTTATTGATAGGAGACAAACCCTGGGCGCGGATAAATATCCATAGTTTGCTCTGGGGTAAACATCGGGGTGTCCTCATCAATAAAGTTCTTCCACGCCATAGTGAACTCCGGCTGCAGATCCTGCTGCACCATCTCCCAAGTGGCAAACTTATCGCGCGCCGGACCATGACCGTCAGCGTGCAGAATCCACGCCAACTCAGGGGCGGTGGTATTAAGCTGCTCACGACCACGGATCATCTGCCACTGGAACTGGTGCACCACAAAGGGCTTTTGCGGCAGGTTATTATCGCGAACAAGGCCAGCAAGCCACTCAGCCGTGCTATTAATCTCAGCGGCCTCAACACTTCCCACCCGCTCCATGGGCTTTTCACCTGGGTTGATCCGCCACTCGGGGTCAAGAGCAAGCCCCACGTGCGGAAGTTTGAGCAGCTCCTCGAACTGCTTGGCTTGGTCGAGGAAGTTCGCGCTGCCTGGCTGCAGATCAAGGACCGCATATCCGCCCGCTTTACCGATCTCGTCTACCCACGGACGCAGCTCATCAATGGTGCCCTCGTTGGAGTAGTTGCCGTCTGGGCCAGGGTCTGCGCTGGCTACGGTGGCAATAATTTCAAAAGCAGGCACGGTGGTGGTCTGCGGATCGATGGCGGCATAGTGCTCAGTAAGCTCTTTTACCTTGGCCACTGCCTCTGGAGCAGGTTGTTCGCCCATCACACCGAGTGCACCGCCAGAGGGGTGACCATATAAAGCGACGAGGCGATGTTCAGGGAAAATCAAGTGCCCGCCACCTGGGACTTCTGGGCCCTGCAGCATATCTACCGCGCGGTGGAAGCGCTCTTGGTTGCTAAAGCTCGGCCCTAAGCCCACCACTTTGGCGTGGGCATCTTTTTGCAAAGTAGCGGATTCACGTGGGTCCCCTGAAGAGAGGTATTCCACGGTGGCGCCGGAGGCTTTGGCGGTGGCAACACTAGCTGCCGACGTCGCCTGTGACACCAACACCGCTGCCCCACCATCAAGGTGACCGTGTTCTGCAGAAAGCTTAGTGATCTGGCGTACCATCACGTCCTCGGTGTGGTGTTTCTTAGCAGCTGCGTCGGCCGCCACTTGCTGGGCGTCGGCTGCTGGATCACCGATGCGAACCACATCTTTTACCCCAAGCCGTTCGATCTCGGCATTGATGGCCTCGGTGTTGGAGGAGTCGTCGACAAGCAACGGGACCCCGCGCTTAATGGCCTCTTGTGCTCCCTCCCAGCGGTGCTGCGCGGTGCCACCTGCCACCACAACCGAATCTACTTTGTCGGCATCAGGGAAAAACGCTTGCGAAACCTCCACCCCAGAAGAATCCGCAACCAGCGCTGTTTTATCTAAGGACAGCTCACTGCCCGCAACGCTGATGTCTTTTGTCGCAGAATCAGAACCGCAGGCAGAAAGCGTCATACCCGCCACAATGGCGAGAACAAGGGCCGGCTTAAGAAGTCGCACGGTCAAATCCCTCCTAGGGATGTGGTGGTTACAGCTGGGGTTCAGGCACCCCAGCCTAGCAACTCCCGCCGGCCTACGAAGTGAAAGAACTAATCCTCCACGGGACAGACCACCGGCACTCCGGCGTCGTCAAGAACACGGGCACGCAGCCCGTAGACCTGCTCCAACAGGTCAGAAGTAAGCACCTGCGTCGGTGCACCCTCAGCAATCACATGGCCGCCACTAAGCACCACCAAATGATCGCAATACCGCGCCGCTAGGTTTAGATCATGCAACGCCACCACAGCGAGGCAATCCCGAGAATTCACCTCAGCACGCAGCAACTTGAGCAACTCCACCTGATGGCGCAGGTCAAGAGCCGACGTGGGCTCGTCGAGAAGCAAAACCTCCGGCTGACGCACCAACATCTGCGCCACCGCAACCAGCTGACGCTGGCCACCCGACAACTCCGAAACGTAGCGATCCGCCAGCGCAGTAATGCCCAAGCGTTCCATCACCGCTCCAGAGCTCAACAGCGGATCGTAGCCCTTACGCGCGGACACCAAGATAGACTCGAACGCCGTCAACGACGCACTGGTCAACAAATCCTGCGGCACATAGCCCACCACATTGCGCAGCTCATGATGCGGCACCTCCGCACCCTTGCTCATGATGGTGCGCGTGCCACCCGAGGTGGCCTTCAAACCAGCAATGGCCTTAATCAACGTGGATTTACCAGCAGCGTTAGGACCCAACAAGCCCGTCACCGTTCCCAGTGGCACTGGGCCAAAGCTCACACCATTCAAAATATGGCGCGTGCGCGGACCATGACCATAGGAGACTCGCAGGTCAGAAATACTCAAACTCATGCTAGGACCCCCACATTGCGCGGCGGCGAGTAAACACCAAGATCACGAAGAACGGAACGCCCACCAGCGCAGTAATAATGCCGATAGGAAGTGCCACACCAGGGATCATCGTAATAGACACCGCGTGGGCCGTAGCCAGCAGGAACGCACCCGCTGCCATCGACGCTGGCGCGAAGAAGCGCTGCTCCTCGCCCACCAAAATGCGGGCCACGTGGGGGCCAACCAAGCCGATGAAGCCAATGATGCCAGCAAACGCCACCGCGCTTGCCGCTAATAGCGACGCCACCACGAGGGTGATCACGCGCAGCCTTGCCACATTAATGCCCAAGGCGGCCGCGCGAGCGTCGCCAAGCCGAAGTGCCGTCAGACGCCACGCGTTGACCACCGTGTACGGAATCGCGATTGCCAACATCACCGCAATGATCGCATTAGCAGTCCACGTTGCCCGCTGCAGCGAACCCATCGTCCAAAAAACGATCTGCTGCAACGCCTCAGTCGTCGCACGATACTGCATCAACGACAACAGCGCTTGGAACAAAAACACCAGCGCAATGCCCAGCAAAATCATCGACTCCGCGCCAGCACCACGCCACACCGCGGCACCAGCCACAATCACCACAGCCACTAACGACGACGCCCACGCCACCGCAGCCAAATTAAACTGCGCATGCGGAATAAGCACCCAGCCCAAAACAATCGACGCAGCGCCACCGAAAGCCGCCGCCGCCGAAATACCCAGCGTAAACGGCTCCGCCAATGGATTATCCAAAATGGTCTGCATATGGGCACCAGAAAGCGACAGCGCAGCGCCAATCAACACAGCCATAACCGACGCCGGCAGGCGTAAATCCCACAACACAGTACGTGTGGTGGGATCAACACTATCGGGCTGAATAATGCCCTTCAGCATGGTGGCCGGAGTAAGATTCACCGGCCCCACCACAGTGGCCACCACGAATGCCGCGATGGCCAGCACTGTGAGAATCACAATCGCTAAGAGTTTGCGTCGTGAGCGCTTGTGATACTGCTCGACTACGTTGCTCATTTACTTAGCTTCAACCTTGTCGGTAACGAAGAACACGCCCGAGAACTCAAATGGCATCCACTTCTTGTGGAACTCCTTGAAGTCCTTCACAGCATCCAAATCCTTGAACTCCTCTGGTTGCAACCACTGTGCGAACTGCTCAAGAGCAAAGATGTTGTATGGGGAGTCGTAGAACTGGTGGAATACCGCGTGCAGATCACCCTTCTTAGGAGCTTCCAAGGTGCTAAAGCCAGGGGTCTTAAGTAGGCCTTCGAGGGTGCGCTCTGCTACATCATCGGTAGCGGTGTAGCCCAGCTCAACGTGAGGAAGAACCTCAGGCTTCTTGGGGTCTTTCGCCCAAGCGCCACCGGTTGCAATGATCTTTTCTGGCTGCTCAGCAATAACCTTCTCAGCGGTCAGGTCGCCGGACTCGGTATCCAGCAAAGTGTCGCCAATGTTTATGCCACCAGCAGCGTTGACCAAGTCACCAAGGTTGGAGTTTTTCACCGTGGAGCAGCAGTCCTTCAGACCAGCGGCACGCCACACCAAGGTGCGTGGCTTGTTTTCCAACTTCTCTGCACGAGCGATGATGTCGTCACGCTTCTTGGTGTAGAACTCGTTGAATTCCTTTGCCTTGTCCTGCTCGCCAAGAACAGCACCCAAAACCTCCACCGACTTGGTGGTGTTTTCCAGTGGCTTCTGGCGGAAGTCCGTAAACACGTACTTCATGCCAGCCTGATCCATCTTGGCAAGGAAGCCATTTTGCTCGGCTGCCTTCTTGTGGTCAAGGGTCATCACCACAACATCTGGGTTGAAAGCCAACAGGTTTTCTACAGACACATTGCCCTTAGCAATGTGTCCGATAACAGGGATGTCCTTGATCTCTGGGTGAGCCTCAAAAAGTTTCGCCTCAAAGCTCGGTGCAGCTTTGTGCAGATCCTCACCGAGGGCCACGATGTGCTCACCTGGGTTTTCCTTGTCCAAGATCGAGGCAGCAAACATGGCGCGGCCTTCGCCGAGCAACACGCGCTCTGGTTGTTTATCAAATTCAACCGTTCGACCAGCGACGTCAGTGACGGTCAGTGCTGCAGACGAGCCAGTTGCTGAAGCATCCGTTGCAGTGTCTGATGTATTGCTGCATGCAGTAAGCGCAGCACCACTGGCAGCGATTGCCACTGCCACAGCTGTAATTTTTCTGGATAAACGCACAAGTTTTCCTTTACTTTGAGAATCAGATTTGAGGCAAGGCTTACTATAACCTAATTAGGCTAGGCAAAGGAAATCTCAATACATCATCTGGTTGATATATTTTCCGACCAAAAGCATGCACGACCACACCCTTATCGGCGCCCCCCTGGGACTACGCCTACACCGGCGACCCATATCACCAAATCTTCCGCTTGAACGTGGCGATTTCCACGCCGCCAACATCCGACACACAATCAATGCACCCTAAAACCGGAAGAGCCACCAAACGGGGGTATTTCGAAGGATTTTTCTCGGAACTTCACACCAAATCGCTTCCAAACCGGCCGTTTGAGCAGATTTGGTGTGAAGTGCCGTCTTTTTCGGGGGTGAACGGGGGTGGTGCGCCCACTAGCGCCTACCCAAGTAAGCGGAATCTACGCTGCCATGACGTGAACAGGTAGCCTCCCAGCCATCGGGGCGGACCTGCACAACCATGCGGCGGCCACAGATCTGGCAAAAGCGGGGTGCTTCGAGCCCGGCGCGGGCTGATGGGGAGAGCGTGATCTCGATGTCGTCGACAAGCTCTTGGCCGGTGTTGGGGTGAAAGCGGGGTGCTTCGCCGGCGAGGAGGGCTTCGAGGAGTTCTGTGGATTGTGTACGTGTGGCCATTAGACGCTCGCGTTCAGGGCTTTGATAGGTAGGCGGAGTTTGCCGAGCATGTCGAGGTCTTGTTCCATGGGGCGGCCGAGGGTGGTCAGATAGTTGCCCACGATCACGGCGTTAATGCCACCGAGGAGGCCTTGCTCGGTGCCGAGGTCGCCGAGGGTGAGTTCGCGGCCGCCGGCGAAGCGCAGGATGGTTTTAGGAAGCGCAAGTCGGAATGCTCCAATTGCGCGCAATGCATCTGTGGTGTCGAGGACTTCATAGTCCGCGAATGGGGTTCCTGGGCGTGGGTCGAGGAAGTTCATGGGAACTTCGGTGGGGTTGAGTTCTGCGAGGTCACAGGCAAATTCGGCGCGCTGTTCTAGGGTTTCACCCATGCCGATGATGCCACCGGAGCAGACTTCCATTCCGGCTTCGCCGACCATGCGTAGGGTTTCGCGGCGGGATTCCCAGGAGTGGGTGGTCACTACGTTGGGGAAGTAGGAGCGTGCGGTTTCTAGGTTGTGGTTGTAGCGGTGTACGCCGGCGGCTTTGAGGCGATCGACTTGTTCTTGGGTGAGGATGCCGATGGAGGCTGCGACTTCGATGTCGACTTCCGATTTGATGGCGGCGACGGCTTCTTCAAGCTGGCTCATCAGGCGCTCGTCGGGGCCTTTGACGGCTGCCACAATGCAGAATTCGGTGGCACCGGATTTTTGGGTTTGTTTTGCTGCTTCTACGAGGCCTGCGATGTCGAGCCATGCGGAGCGCACGGGGGATTCGAAGAGTCCGGATTGGGAGCAGAAGTGGCAGTCTTCTGGGCAGCCGCCGGTTTTGAGGGAGATGATTCCTTCTACTTCTACTTCTTCGCCGCACCATTTGAGGCGTACTTCGTGGGCGAGTTCGAGTAGCTCTGGGATGCGTGCTTCGTCGAGTTGTAGTACTTGGAGGACTTCTTCTTTGTTTAGGCCTTCGCCGTTGTTGAGCACTTTGGTGCGGGCGAGTTCTAGAATGTCAGTCACGTGATGCTCCCATGTTGTGGCAATTGGTAGATGTCCAAAAATCCTAGCGATAATCATTGAACGGTGTTTAATCTTGGATGTCAATCACCCCCATTGCCCTTAATGTGGTACACATGACGCTTTACGACGACACCCTCGCCCTGCTCACCGAACTCATCCGCAACGCCTGCGTCAACGACCTCACACCAGACTCCGGCCACGAGGAACGCAATGCGGCCACTTTAGAAGAGTTCTTCGCGGGGAGTCCCGTGAACATCCAGCGCTTCGAACCTCACCCAGGGCGCGTCAGCCTCGTCGTCACTGCTACCGGAAGCGACCCTACCGCCGAGCCCCTCACCTTCTTAGGCCACACCGATGTGGTGCCCGTCGATACGCAACATTGGAGCGTCCCACCTTTCGACGCCACCATCATCGACGGCAAACTCTACGGTCGCGGCAGCGTCGACATGCTCTTTATTACCGCTACCATGGCCGCCGTCACCCGACATGTTGCCCGTACTGGCGGCAACGCCGGCACTCTTTACTTCGCAGCGCTTGCCGACGAAGAAGCCCGCGGTGGCCTCGGCGCAGCTTGGCTAGCCCAACACCACCCCGACGCGTTGAGCTGGAAGAACTGTATCTCTGAAACCGGCGGGTCCCACATCCCAGGCCGTGATGGCTCCGACTCCACCATCATCTACGTCGGCGAAAAAGGCGCTGCCCAGCGTCGCCTCCACGTCTATGGCGACGCCGGCCACGGCTCCGCCCCCTATAACAAGGACAGCGCCATCGCCACGATCGGCGAAGTAGCACGCCGGATCGCCGCCTTTGAACCCGAAGTAAGCACCGACGACATCTGGCGCGGCTTTATCGACGCCTTCCGTTTCGACCCCACCACTACCGCCGCCCTGCGAGACGGCACCGGCTACGAACACCTCGGCGACCTCGCAGCCTTCGGCCACGCCATCTCCCACCTCACCATCGCCCAAACCGTGCTGCGCGCAGGTCAAGCCATCAACGTCCTTCCCAGCCACGCCTGGCTCGACATGGACATCCGTACTCTCCCAGGGCACGACGACGCCTACGTGGACGACCTGCTCACCCAAGCCCTCGGTGATCTCGCACCCCACGTCACCATCGAACACCTCATCTGCGAACCCGCCACCATCTCCCCCACCGACACCCCGCTCTACCGCACACTAGCCGAGGTCCTCCACGACTCTTTCCCCGACACCACCGTGATCCCCATGATCGCACCCAGTGGTTCTGACCTGCGCTTTGCACGGCGAATGGGTGGCAATGGCTACGGATTTGCAGTCCATGCACCCGACCGCACCCTAGGGCATGTTCACGACCAACTCCACTCCCATGACGAGTACCTCCACCTCGAAGATCTCCGCCTCACTGTTGCCGGATACCAGCAGCTAGTAGAGAAATTTCTGTAGACTGACCTGCATGGATATTCTCAACAAAGCTAAAGACCTGATTAACAACAACTCCGACAAGGTGAAGGAGGCCGTGGATAAGGCCGGCGACTTTATCGACTCCAAAACCGAAGGCAAGTACGCGGACAAGGTAGACCAAGTACAAGAAGCCGTAAAGAAGAAGATCGACGAGCAGTAGTCGAATCTAATAAAAATCGGCCCGCTTGACCCTCACACCGCGTCAGGGTGAATGGTAACTCCCATGGAAGAACACAATCTTCGCACTGTTGGTGAAGTAGCAGACCTCGTCGGTGTAAGCGTGCGCACTCTTCACCATTGGGATGACATCGGACTAGTCAGCCCCCAATGGCGCAGTTGGGCCGATTACCGCCTCTACAGCGAGGAGGATGTTGCCCAGATTTACCAGGTCTTGCTGTACCGCGAAACTGGCATGCCGCTAAAAACCATCCGCGACATGCTCGAAAGCAACAGCTCTCCCGCGGACCATCTCCAACGACAGCTGGAACTTCTGCAACAGCGGAAACATCGTGTGACTTCCATGATCGAATCTGTACATCAACTTTTGGAGGACACCATGAACCACAACGAACCGCTCTCTGCAGACCACACCGCGAAGGTCCTTGGCCGCGAATGGAGCAAGTGGGAGAAGGAAGCCGAGGAGCGATGGGGTGACACCGAAGACTGGGCAATCTCCCAACAGCGCGCAGCACAGCTGGGCAAGGACGACTTTGCTGCTCGGCAGATGGTCATGCACAAGCTAGACCAGCGCCTTGCCCAAGCTTTCGAATCGGGTATGGCCCCTGATTCCCCAGACGCACATGCACTCGCAGAGGAACACCGGGCATGTTTATCGCAATGGTTTCCGGTTTCACACAGCAAGCATGCGCTGATTGCTCAGGGCTACACTGCCGATCCGCGCTTTACCGCGCATTATGACAAGTACGCGAAAGGCTTGGCGGTCTGGTTGGAGAAGGCTATTCAGAGCAACGCTCAACGCCACACCCAATAAAAATCGGCTAGGTGGGTTGGACAGCAACATTGTGCCCAACTCATCTGGCCGTTTTTCATATGCGGCTTAGCCGAAGGTTAGCGAGTAGAAGCTCACGCCTTGGGATGGCTTCACGGTGAGGATTCCGTCGAGAGGCTCGTCTTGTTCCACCACGTTGACGGTGCCGTCGGCCACCTTAAATTCCTTGGTGTGGCCATCGGGGTAGGTCACTTCGAGGGTTCCGGTGCCGGAGACAACTGTTTGCACGGTTGCTGCGTGAATGTTCACGGACAGTGCAGCGTCTTTAACAGGGTTGATGTGGTCGGATGCAATCTCCCAGGTTCCGCTGAGGGTGTATTGCCCGACTTTTGGTGCGTTGAATTCGAGGGTGCGCTCACCTGGGCCGTAGTTGCTGTTGGTGAAGTAGCGGGCACGCTCGTAGCCAAGGTAAGTTTCGGGGTTGCGACGCTGAGTGAGTTGCGCATCGTGCTTTTCGACGCCCTTTTCTACTGGCTCCGGCAGTGATACTTGGGGGTTTGCTTCACGCAGGAGTTCGCGCACCAGTTGTTCAGTTTCCTTGTATGCACCCTCACCTTCGTGGATGTGGCGCACATTGCCCTGAGCGTCAATCAGGTAACGAGCTGGCCAGTAGCGGTTGTTGTACTTTTTCCATGTGACAAAGTCGTTGTCCTGGGCCACTGGATAGTTAATGCCTTCGCGTTTGGCAGCATCTTTCACATTGGCGAGCTCGTGCTCAAAGCCATACTCGGGGGCGTGTACGCCTACGACTTGCAGGCCTGCGTCGCGGTAGGCGTCGTAAAGCTTGGTGATGTGCTCGCCCGCGCGCTGGCAGTTGATGCACGCGTAGGCCCAAAAGTCCACAAGCGTTACCTGGCCGCTGTGCGTAGACACAGGCTTATCCGTGTTAAACCAGCCAGTCAGGCCCTCAAACTCCGGTGCCTCACCGCAGTCATGCAGCATCGATGGGTCGGCGTCGCGGCACGCAGCCAAGGAGCCACCACCGGAACTCAAAGCACCACGAACCTTGTCATTTTCACTAATCTGCTTTTGCACACCAGCAGTCCAGTCGGGGATCGCACGCTGCACACGCTCAGGAATGTTCAACGCCATAGCCAACGCCAGCGCCAAAATAACCGCACCAACAAGCTTCATGTGTTTACGGATCGCGTCGATCTTCTCACCCATCTTGTTACCCGCCAGCGCAAACACCAGCAGCGGAAGGCTCGCACCTACGGCAAATGCCACGGTGAGCACAACCGTTGGCCAACCGATGTCACCCGTCGCGCCGGCGACGGTAATAGCAGCCAGAATAGGACCTGCGCAGGGAACATACACTGCACCTAGGGCCAGGCCGATCATAAAGCCACCCTTGTCGCGGGCCTTTTGCTGCAAGAAAGTTGGGCGCGGAATGCGACTAAATGGTTCCTCGACCAGCTCACCCAGCTTAGGGATCATCATGCTCAAACCGACGATCACCAGCAGGCCGACACCCGTCCAGCGCAATACATCTTTAGGAAGACCCAAAGAACTTAAAATCACAGTGCCCAGCAGCGTAATGGTGGCAAAGCTGAGCGCTAGGCCAGCAACCACATGGGTTGGTCTGCGGCCCACCGACACGGCGAGAACCACCGGCAAAACCGGCAAGATACATGGGGATATACCGGTGACAATGCCACCGATTAATCCAATTGTGGCCAATTCAAACATCTGTTACGTACTCCCTCATCGCAGTGGTGGTTAGGTTTTCAACGTTGCTGTCAGTTGATACGGAGCCACCCACCGCTATGGATTGCTCACAATGAGAAAAAACTTTTTTCACCCAACCGCAATCCGTTTCCCATCGGAGCTCCGAATACCCCTATGAGACACACAGGGAGCACTCCTGGTGTCAGCCTTCAAGTAAGCAAGTAATCGTGAAACATAAGGAGTATTCACTCATGCGTATGACCACCAAAGCAGCCCTGACCATGATGTTCGCAGCCGGCGCATTCGGCCTTGCAGCCTGCGGCGATAACGGCACCTCCGAGAAGATGACTTCCGAGACAAGCACCCAGATGAGCTCCGAGAAGATGACGCCTGAATCCGACAAGATGATGGAGTCGGACAAGATGGAGCACGACAAGATGGACGGAAAGATGGATCATGACAAGATGACCCACGAGTCTGACGCAATGCAGAAGTAGATTTTTCGCTGGTCGCTGTATGCGGTGTGACCGCTGTAGAGTTATTGGTCATGGATCCCGATGATTTACTCGTCGCGGTTGCTTCTGGTGACCAAGCGGCTTTCGCGCAGCTTTATGACCAGCTCGCGCCCTATGTTTTAGGCCTGAGCACTCAGGTGATTCATGATCGTGCGCAGGCAGAGGAAGTAACCCAGGAGGTTTTTGTCGAGGTGTGGCGCACTGCGCCGAGTTTCGACGCCTCCCGTGGTTCGGCACGGTCGTGGATTTTGCGGTTAGCTCGGTCGCGGGCTATTGATCGCGTTCGTTCTGATATTGCTTCGAAAAAGCGCGATACCACTGATTTTCTCCATAGCGCCACCACATGGTGTGCCGCTGAGGAGGAGGCGGTGGAGTCTTTGGAGTCGCAGCAGGTTCGTGCGCTTGTCGATTCCATTGGCGAGCCACACCGGACGGCCATTATGTTGTCGTATTTCCAAGGTCTTACTCATAGCGAGATTGCAGAGGCCACGGGCGTTCCGTTGGGAACAGCGAAAACACGGCTACGCGACGGCTTGAAAAAACTACGCCAGATTGTTCACCCCCATTTATCTGCGACGGGAGCAGCACGATGAGTAACAACTTCCCCCGAGATATAGAAGATGCTCTCAATGTTTCCCCTGCTCCGCTGACACCACCACCGGCGTTGAAGCTCAGCGTTATGGATGCCATCGCAGCTACCCCACAGGAGCAGCCATCACAGCCAGAACCGAAGCAGTTGGCTACGGTTACGCCGTTGCGACGCCGCCGCCCAGGACTGGTATTTGCGTCGATGGCTGCGTCGGTAGTGCTGCTTGCTGGTGTGGTAACAGCGGTGTATCAGCCGTGGCAGGCTGTGGATCCACATGCTCAGATGGATAGCATTTTGGCTGCCTCTGATGTACGCCAGGCGGATGCGTCGGCGATGGGTGCCACATTGGACATTGTGGTGTCGCAGTCGATGAATTCTGGTGGTGCCATGGTTGATGGTGCTCCTGCGGTTGGGCACGGCATGGGCGCCCAAGTGTGGGCGGTTAAGACGGATGGTTCGATGGAATCGGCTGGTGTTATTGGCCCGGAGGAACACACTGATGTGTGGATGCCGTTGCCGGGGGATACCCACAAGGTGATGATTACTGAGGAGCCTATGGCTGGTAGTACTTCTCCGCGAGGAAAGGTACTTGCCGAGGTCGTAGTGTAGCGTGGCGTCATGATCGAGTTTGAGTCGGTGAGTAAGCGCTATGGCAAGCGTGGTGAAAAAGCCGTGGCCGATTTCAGCCTGTTTATCCCCAAGGGCAAGACGACGGTGTTGGTGGGGTCGTCGGGAAGCGGTAAGACCACGCTGTTGCGCATGATTAATCGCATGGTCGAGCCCACCGAGGGCCGTGTGATTGTGCGCGGTAAGGATGTCGCTGAGACGGATCCGGTGCAGTTACGACGTTCCATCGGCTATGTGATTCAAAGCGCTGGGCTGTTGCCACACCGCACCGTGATTCAAAACATTGCTTTGGTTCCCACGCTCAACAAGGAGCCCAAAGCTGAAATTGAGCGGCGTGCCAAACAAGCGCTTGCCGACGTCGACCTGGAGCCGTCGTTAGCCAACCGCTACCCTGGCGAGCTCTCCGGCGGCCAACAACAACGCGTCGGTGTGGCGCGGGCGCTGGCCTCCGACCCCGACATCTTGCTCATGGACGAGCCCTTCGGCGCAGTGGATCCCATCGTGCGACGCTCATTGCAAAAACAACTCATCGACTTGCAATCCCGCCTGCATAAAACGGTGGTCATGGTCACCCACGACATCGACGAGGCCTTCTGCGTAGGCGACCACATCGTGGTGCTAGAAAAGGGTGGCAAGATTGCCCAGCAGGGCTCCCCCGCCCATATTTTCGCCCACCCCGCCAATGACTTCGTCGCATCCTTCTTGGGCTCTGACCAAGAAAATCGCAGCCTCCACACCGAGCTTATCGACGGCCACACCGTAGTCGTTGACACCTTCGGCAGGCCGCTTGGAACCCTAGGCGATGGTGCCACATGTGGCTAATGCATGCCTGGCCAGAAGTGCTGGATCTACTGCGAGCACACGTGTTGCTCAGCGTTCCCGCCATCGTGATCAGCGTGCTGGTGGCAGTTCCTGTGGGTCTGTTTGCCGCACGCCATCCGCGGGTGGGCAACACGGTGGTGCAGGTGACGTCGTTAGCCTATACGATCCCAGCGCTTCCCATGCTGGTCATCGTGCCTTTTATCGTGGCTGTGCCGCTGCGCTCGCAAATCAATGTGATCATTGCGCTGTGCGTGTACGGCATTGCTTTGATCGTGCGCACCGCCACCGACGCGTTTCGCTCGGTACCGGAGGAAGTCCGCACCGCCGCGGTGGCCCAAGGTATGAGCCCGAGCCAAATCGCATGGAAGGTAGACATGCCGCTGGCAATCCCCGTGTTGATCTCTGGCCTGCGCGTGCTGTGCGTTTCCACCGTCGGGCTTGTCACCATCGGCGCGCTGATTGGTGTATCCAGCTTAGGCAGCCTGTTTACCGACGGTTTTCAACGCAACATCACCGCCGAGGTAGTGGTGGGCATCGTTGCCGTTGTGCTCCTCGCTGTGCTTTTCGACGTCGCTTGCCTCATTCTGCAACGCCTTTGCACCCCATGGACTCGCCTAGGAAAGGCACGGTAACCCCACATGACTTGGTTTGGTGATCTCCTCTCCTATCTCACCACTGCCGCGCACTGGTGGGGCTCGCAAGGCTTTCTTGCCCGCCTTCTAGAACACGTTGGAATCAGCCTAGCTGCGGTCGCCATTGCCGCACTGCTCGCCCTTCCGGCCGGTGTTCTGATCGGCCATACTGGCCGCGGCGCCGGCCTTGTTGGTGGTGTCAGCGGTGCTGCCCGCGCGCTGCCAACCTTGGGCTTGCTCACGATCTTTGGGCTGGCTTTTGGCATTGGACTTACGGCACCGATGCTGGCGCTGATTATTTTGGCGATCCCATCACTGCTGGCTGGTGCTTATTCCGGCGTGGCCGCCGTAGATCGCGCGACCATCGACGCCGCCTACGCCATGGGTTTTACCCACCGCCAAGTAATCAGTTCCATTGAGCTGCCACTATCTGCAGCCGTGCTGGTGGGTGGCATTCGCACCGCAGTGTTGCAGGTGACCGCTACGGCCACACTTGCTGCATATACCGCAGATGTGGGGTTGGGCCGATTTATTTTCCACGGTCTCAAAACGAGGGATTACATCGAGATGTTGGCGGCCTCCGTGCTGGTGATCGCACTCGCGTTGCTTTTCGACGCCCTACTCGGGGGCGCTCAAAAACTGATCTCTCAACGCACCCGCACCGCTACGCCTGCTCCTTAAGAAGCAAATCGTAGACGAGGGTCTACCTTGTTGGTAATCTTGCCACCGCGATCATAAAAGCGCAGCACGCGCTTGTATAAAACCCCACGGGTGACGTCAGAATCGTCATCCAATAATTGCACCATCAGGCTTTTGATTTCATTATGACGACAAGGCGTTTCCTAATTCGCCTCCCCAATTTATGCCCTGCCGCGCGTGCATAGACCTCAAACAATCGCCGACCCAGCACTGGCCCCTCAACCGGGTGGTTATTTTCCAATTTTGAGGTTTCTAGAGTCTAAGTGACGCAATAAAAAACGGATTACGCCATCCATTGTTGGAAGCGCAATCCGTAGAAAAATTAATTATTTTTAGTGATCATCCCAGTGGCCGTCATGCAGTGCGTGGCGGTGGCCATCGTGAATGTAATCAACGTGGTCGTCGTGAGGAACTGCCACGTGACCGCAACCTGGGCCATGCTGATGCTCATGGTCGGCGTGGGTGTGATGCTCGGAGGTTTCACACTCATCCCAGTGGCCGTCATGCTCGCGGTGCAGGTGGCCGTCGTGAACATAGTCAACGTGGTCGTCGTGAGGAACTGCCACATGGCCACAGTTCGGGCCGTGCTGGTGGGTGTGGTTCTCGTGAACTACGTGGGTCATGATGTAGAGACTCCCTTATCTAGATGTGAAAATTTGTTTTTCAACAAGCTCTAAAAATGAAAATACACCGCTGCACCAATATTTTCAATACGTTTTCATTAATGGAAATTATGTGCTTTAACAGCGCAATCACGGAAAGTGAGTAGTTCGTGCCAAATTTAATTTTTTCTTATATATCCCACCTGCGGAAACGCCGCGCACCCCAAAAAGATTTGGCACGAACTACTCACCACACCACTACCATTGCCACCATGGCACGCCTAGGCGACAAGATCCTGACAGCAACCGCGACTATCGTCACCGCAGGCTATCTATTTTTCGCTACTCAGACCCCCTCCGCCCACAACACGGCACACGCAGCCATCTCCATCCTATTTCTGCCTTTTATCTGGCACTGGCGATCCCGCCCCAAACTCAGCTCCGCCGGATTTGTCACGCTCCTCGGCGCCTGGGCAGCAGTCTGGTGCCATGCACTACCAGAAAACATGGGAATCACCCCGTGGGCAGTCTTAGCACCCATGGCGGTATATGCACCCGCGCGTTATCTTCCCCAGAGAAATTGGGGTCGCATAATCCTGTTGCTCACCTTGGCAGGTTCATTTGTCTCCCCAGCAATGTGGCGACTGGACTCGCATCTTCTACTCCACTACCGCGAAGGCATGGAGTTAGTGCTAGCCATCGGGTTCCACTGGGCATTGCTAGGGTGCGTTTACGCTGTTGGTGCGCGCTATTTCCTCGCCGATCAAGCGCGTGAGACTGCATACCAAACCGCTCGCGAAGAAGAAAAACTGCTGATCGCACGGGAACTTCATGATGTTCTAGCGCACTCCTTAACCCTGATCAAGGTGCAGGCGCAGGCGGGACTATATGGTGGCGACCAACGCGAAGCACTAGAGGAGATCCGTAACGCAGCCGCCACTTCCCTTGAAGAGGTGCGCGGGATTGTGCAGGCACTTCGCGATCCCGCACAATCAGGTGCAATGCAGCCATTGTGTCAGCTCGCCGATCTAGCGGAGATCATTGCCAGCTTTGAACGTGCCGGGTTGAATATCTCGGCTCGCCTTCCCCAGCATTGTCCACCAGTGCCCACCTTGGTACAGCTTGCTGGTGTCCGCATTGTGTCGGAGGCGCTTACCAATGTGGTGAAACACCAAGGTGTTGGTAGCACTGTGCAGCTCAGTGTGCAGGTAGACGAACAGCTGCAGATCACCGTCGATTCCCAGACAATGGCACCGACTGGGGCGTCGACAAGCCCCGGCTCAGGGCTGCTGGGGCTTAACGAACGCGCAACCGCACTCGGCGGTCGTTTTAGCGCCCAAGGAACCGCATCCGATTTTCATGTTTGTGCCACCATTCCCATACACCAAGAGGACCATTAATGATTCGCATTGTGCTTGCCGACGACCAACCGCCCATCCTCAAAGCGTTCTCCACAATCATCCACTCCCGCGACACCATGCGCGTAGTGGCCACAGCCGCCAACGGCGCCGAAGCCATCAATGCGTGCATGAGCCACAACGTTGATGTTGTGGTCATGGATATCCGCATGCCCGTCATGGATGGCATCACCGCAGCACGCGCCATCCTCGCCCGGCACCCTCGCATCCGCATCGTCATGCTCACCACTTTCGACGACCCCACGCTCGTCCGCGAAGCGCTCACCGCCGGAGTGCACGGATTTCTTCTTAAAGACGCCGACCCCGAAATCTTCCTCACCGCAATCGAGGCGATCCACTCAGGGGAATCCGTTCTAGCCAGCGGAGTAACCAAGCAGGTTATTGACACATTCCGCCACGCCTATGGCAGCAACCTCAGCCCTGAGCAGCGCCAAGGACTCAGCCTGATCACCCGGCGCGAAATGGATGTACTACTGCGCGTTGCACAAGGGCTCACCAACGCGGAGATCAGTGCTGACCTTGGGATTGCAGAAACGACCGTAAAAACGCATATCACCGCACTACTAGCAAAGGTGCATGCCCGTGACCGCGTCGCTTTGGTGTTGTTTGTACATAAAGCTGGGCTTCTCCTACCACGGTAGGATCTGCGCTTGTGGTTGCTGGATAACAATCAACAACCATGAGTACAACTATTCGAGTCAATGAAGTCTCTAAAAGCTTCCACGGCCAGCATGTTTTGAACAATGTTTCCTGCGATATTCGCCCTGGGGAAGTCCACGCCCTGTTGGGGCGCAACGGTGCAGGAAAATCCACGTTGTTTTCCATTTTGCTTGGTTTGATCCCCGCCGATTCCGGTGAGGTGACTATCGACATTTCCCAAGTAGGTGCCTCTATTAATGGGCCAGCCTTCTATGGGCATTTGTCAGCGCGTTCCAATGTGCGGGTGCACAGCACGTTGTTGGGGCTGCCAGATTCCGAGGCTGATCGTGTGCTCGACGTGGTGGGACTTTCCGATGTTGGGTCGAAAAAGGCTCGGACTTTTTCTACCGGCATGAAGGCTCGATTAGCACTAGCGCAGGCGATCCTTGGCGACCCCGACATCCTCATCTTGGATGAGCCACAAAATGGTCTTGACCCGCAAGGTATCCGCGACCTGCGCACACTACTGCGGGCGTGGGCAGCCAGTGGCAAAACTGTGCTCGTGAGCTCCCACCAGCTAGGAGAAGTCACCCAGCTTGCCGACACCGTCACCATCCTCGCCGAAGGCACAATCCGCTACAGCGGCCCCCTCAATCAACTCGCACCCCAAGGCCAGCTCGAGCAGGAATTCTTCCGCCTCACCCAACCAGGTGTGCTAGAAACTGGTGACCACCATGAATAGATACTTCGCCTCCGAGTTCATCGCCTCGCGATCCTCGTCAACAGCCTGGCTCACCCTCACTGCACTCCCCTTACTCTTCCTCACCTTTACACTCGCCCGCGTTGCCACTGAAGATCCCGACGCTACCGGAATCCTGATGTGGCAAAGCATGTACGCCACAGGTATTGCAGCACCACTGACAGCAATGTTTGCGGCATCCGCAGAGCTACGCGAACGCCATGCCCGCATGGGTGGACGGCATTGGCGCGGCCTGAGCATGCGGTCCCTGCGGCTGGCACGCTTTGTTGCAGTGATCGCCTGCGTGGCGGTGTTCCACGTGCTCAACTTTGGCGGCACTTGGCTGCTTGCGGTTCTCGACGGCCGCACGGGCGCCAACCGGATCCTTCTCCTCGGGGTGCTGAGCTGGGTCGGTGCCATAGGAGTGGCCGGGCTTGCTATGGCCTGCGCAAGGAACACCAACATCGTGATAACACTGGTGGTGTTCTTGGTTTGGCAGTTGGCTGGGACTACCCGCCCTATCGTCGAAGGGCCTGTGTGGTGGGCGTTTCCCTTCGCCTGGCCGGTGCGCCTCGTTTTACCGGTGTTGCAGGTGCACCAAAACGCTGTCCCCCTCGAACCCGATGCTGTCCTGCGCCACGAGTCACCATGGCTAGCACTGCTATTGTGCTTAGTTCTTGCTGTTGCAGGAGCGATCATCGCGGTGGTCACGCCTCGATACTGCATCGCTTTTCGACGCGCCCATCAACACGTAAGTACTGCAGTCCTGCGGGAGGCGTCGACACGCAGGCCCGCTGACCGTCCACGCAACGTACTCCCCGCACTCCTACCCGTAGCCCTCACCCCCGCCGTGCGCAGCTGCATCATATTGTGCACAATATTAATACTGTGTGTTGCCATGATCTACCCACCCAGCTACGTCCACGGCCTATTCACATTCGCTATACTCCCCATCGGGGCCGGCATACTACCAGCACTCATCTGGTCCACCACCGCCCCCGCATGGAACATCATGCGCATAGAAAACCCACACTGCACACCAACACTCCTCAGCATCCACGCACTATGCGTAAGTGCCATGAGCGCCATCGCAGCACTTGCAGGACTCATCTCCGGCAGCCCCTTAAGCACCGAACTGACACGACTCACACTAGCCATCCCAGTAGGAAGCATGCTCACCATGATCGCACTGCTGATAGTAACCAGATTCGGCACAGCAACCACCATCATCTGGGCAGTCATCTGGACAATCATCTCCGCCACACTCGGCGGCGATGTTCTTGCCGACACCCCACTATGGCTACTCGCGGCAGCAGCCTGGCCAGAAATCGCACACGGCCCTCGCTGGTTCGTGGCCTTCAGCATCGCAGCAATAGCATGCACGACACTTTATCCGTTATGCGCCCGCACGCTGCGCACCCATCGCAGCGAGTAGCGCTGGGGTGCCGTGGTGAGGGGTGTTTAGCGTCGAAATGAGTAGTTCGTGCCAAAACTTTTTGGGCCGTTTTACATTTCCGCAGGTCGGAAACATAAGAAATGGTTTAATTTGGCACGAACTACTCACGGTGACGCGTCATTTAGGCAAAATGGGACACATAAAACTCCCTTTTATCCAAGTAGACGTATTTTCCACTGGTTCTTTCACAGGTAATCCACTTGTCGTCGTCGGTAACGCAGATAATCTGTCCACTACCCAGATGCAGAATATTGCACGGTGGCTAAATCTCTCCGAAACTACTTTCTTATCAGCTCCGACAACAACCGATGCAGATTACCGTGTACGTATCTTCACTCGTACCGAAGAACTGCCGCTCGCCGGCCACCCAACATTAGGTTCTGCACGTGCTTGACTTGAATTTGGTGGAAACCACAAAGACATGATGTTCTCGTACAAGAATGCGCCGCTGGCCTCATAACAATCCGAAATGATAACTCGACCTTTTCTTTTTCAGCACCACCCCTCACATTCAACGCCCCTCTGACTACCAGCGAGATCCAAGAAGTCGCCGAATCTCTAGGAATTTCTGTTCATAACATCGCCACTGCCGTCTGGGGAGTAAACGGTCCACGTTGGCAACTTATTCAACTAGCCGATATAGACCTTCTTCCCACCCTTACCCCGACGGCACTTTCCATAGGAAAGCGTCTTGGGGTCATTGCGATAGCCGACCGCACTCACGTCCATGTACGCGCATTTGTAGGTACTGGAGAGGATCCAGTCACAGGTTCATTGAATGCCGCCATCGCTCAATGGCTACGCAAACAAAACAAGGTGGACAACGAATACGAAGCATCCCAAGGAAAGTTTGTGGGCGCAGCTGGAAAAATCACCATCCTTGATGATGCCTCAGGCATCTGGGTAGGTGGCGAAACACAGGTCCAGATAAACGGGAGCATAGACATATAAATCGTTGTAACCGTTGACAATTTATTATGTTTATACAACACTATATTGCATGTCCCCAAAGAAAAAGCTTGAACGGACTATCTACAACCGCATCCGCGTACTGCGCACCGAACGAGATATGTCTCGCGCACAACTCGCGGAGCTTGTAGACGTCAACCCACAAACCATTGGTGCACTAGAACGAGGAGATCACTCCCCCAGTCTCGATCTTTCCCTTCGCATTTGCGACATATTCAACTTACCTATTGAGGCGATATTCTCACGCACACCTTTCGCCCCTCTCACCGCTGCAAATCTCACTCAAGGAGCATGACCCGATGACTTCTCAAATCAAAGAACGCTTCTACGATTTCGCCATCAGCAACGGCAATCCCCACTCCCGATGGCGCAACCCCCGATCTACCCGCCTTTTAATCACAGGGTATTTCACTAGCTTGACCCTAGCCTTAATCTTTGAGCTCCTCATGTTTGCATGGATTCACTTCATCTGGATTTTTATCGCATGCATGTTTATCGCAATGACATGCTGGACGGTCCTGCGATCGACCATCGATCTCAAAGATATGGCACCCGAAGACCGCCTTGACGACTACGAAAAAGCTGTGATTAATCAATGGCGTCAGCGCTCCCTCAGCACCGCACTTAGCCTACTTTTTATCGGAGGTCTCGCGGCCATCATTGCCAGCGCTAGCTTTATAGCCACCGATTCCCCTCTTAGCCCAAACCTTCTCGCTATATTCGCTGGTTTATACATGATTTACACATACATATTCGCGTCATCCCTACCAGCAGTGGGCTATGCACTAACATTTAACCGCAATCCCGAAGAATAAATACCTCGGAAAGTAGTTTCAGCGAGTAGTTCGTGCCAAAACTTTTTGGGCCGCGCAGCATTTCCGCAGGTCGGAGACATAAGAAATGGTTTAATTTGGCACGAACTACTCACGGTGACGCGTCAACACGGATTTAATAACACATCACTTTCCATCAGACGATGCATCGTCCCACTTGTTGTTCTCGATCATAATATCCATTGCTTTCATAGCTTTCATCAGAAAGCGAAGAACAAAGACAGTCACTGGCACCACCGCGGCTAATGTCACCACACACCCTACGGGGCATGTACGTACTTCGGGTACATGACTCGCATTTGCGTTGTTCAACGCCACAGAACGATCTATCCAGTCCATCGTCTAGGGCCAGCAGCTAGTACTGCTTTATTTCCGTAGACTGCCCAATATGAAAGAGAAAAAACTATCGTCCTTAGTATTCGGAAACGTTATTCTTGAATCTCAGATTTTGGGGACAACCATCCGAATATACGCTGATGACATGCGGTCTTATTCTTTTCGACCTAGCCCTTATGCCTCCCTCTCCGTCCCCTTAAACGAGTTAAAAGGGCAGCTTCAGCCTGACCACGCCGAAGCTCTCGCTAAAAAAGTTTTCGATTCTGTAGCTGAAGAGCTAAACAAAAACTACCCAGGTGGTTGTGAGCGCGCAGAAAAAGAACTAAAAGCCTGGCTCATGCGCACTAACTAGTTCACATTGCACGGAAGATGGACTTCTCTAGAGATGCCAAAGCCATGGCCGAAACCCTTCGGCAAGCAGGTAGCATTACCTAGAAACCAAAACCAGTGGTGCAACGACGCCTAGAATCCGCCCTTAACCCACAAAAGAAACCGGAGGACACTCCCTCTTTCGAGTTTGTGACCTCCGGCCATTGCAGTTCGTGAACTGCTCTTTGTGCCCAGGGGGGGACTTGAACCCCCACGTCCTTGCGAACACTGGCACCTGAAGCCAGCGCGTCTGCCAATTCCGCCACCTGGGCAGGTGGTGAAGCAAATTTTTTGCGACTGCGCTACTATATCACACCATTAAGTTTTCCGTGCAAATGTCAACGTCAAGCACTGTTTCTACATGGGCCAGGACCCTACTTCATGCCGGTGCGTCAATGCGCACAGCTAGGGACATGGCCGTTGGACACCTATACTTAGTGCCATCGTGTTGTCACTATGTTTAACCGAGAAAGTTTAAGGAGGCGAAGTTCTTTGTCGATCATGGGCAAGGTAGCCAAGCTCGATAGTGCTATGCAGCGTGGCTTGGATAATAGTTTCGCTTTCGTTTTCGGTGGCAAGCTCGTTCCGGCGGAGATTGAGGAACTGCTTAAGCAAGAGGTGCAGGATAATATCGTGCGCGCTTATGAGGGCGGTGTGGAGTCTCCGAATGTGTTCCGTGTGCGTGTGAGCCGAAAGGATGCGCAGAATTTGGCCCAGCGGTATCCGTCGTTGGCTGATGATTTTGCGGATCGTTTGTCGCGTTATACGCGTAATCAGGGCTGGTCTACTGAGGGTCCGGTGGTGGTCACGATCGCCGCGGATTCGGGTCTTCGCACTGGCCAGCTGCATGCGTCGTCAGCTTTTGATCCTGCCCCGCAGGAGTACAGCCACTTTATTGGGGTTGAAGATGATGTGGTGACTGCAGCGCCTACCAATGATGAAAGCAACTATGAAAGCGAGTCCGGCATGAATTCTTATGATGCTGATCCTCGGACGGAGTACATGACGGCGCAGGCGCCGGATGCTATTTATACGGAGGTTCCGGTTCCGGAGCCGAAGGCAACTCCGACGGTGAGCTTGTTGTTGCAGGATGGTTCGTCGCGGACGTATCTGGTGGAAGAGGGCTCGAATATTATCGGGCGTTCTAATGAGGCCCATTTCCGGCTGCCGGATACGGGTGTGTCGCGTCAGCATGCGGAGATTACGTGGAATGGCCGCGATGCCATTTTGACTGATTTGAAGTCAACGAATGGCACGACGGTGAATGACACTCCTGTGGAGAACTGGTTGTTGGAGGATGGCGACGTGATTACTGTTGGTCATTCTCATATTGAAGTTCGTATCGTAGAGCCGAATTAAGGAGCCCCACCTCGTGGAATCCGTCATTGTTTTTTTGCTGCGCATTGCCTTGTTGGTTTTGTTGTGGCTCTTGATTCTTCTTGCTCTTTATATTCAGCGCAAGGATGCTAAGTCGGCTGCTCAAACGACGGTCGCGCCGCAGGCTGTGACGGGACTTGGGGTGTCGTCGGCGTCGAGTCCGTTGAAGAAGGTGTCTCGTCGTGGTGGCGCACCTCAGCAGATTGTTGTGGTTGAGGGCCCGTTGACGGGTTCGTCTATGCAGTTGGATTCTTTGACGGAGATTACGTTGGGCCGTTCGAAGGATTGCGATTTTGTGGTGGGCGATGATTATGCGTCGGCTCGTCACGCTCGTTTGATTAAGCGTGGTAGCGAGTGGTTTGCGGAGGATTTGGATTCTCGCAATGGCACGTATGTGGGCGGTTATCGCATTGATCAGCCGGAGAAGGTTTCTGCTGGTAGTGACATTAAGATTGGTCGTACAACGGTGAGGTTGGTTGCTTGATGCTGAGGTTGAATTATGCAGCGGCTTCCGATCGGGGGCTGGTGCGAGGCAATAATGAGGACTCGGCGTATGCGGGTCCTCACCTCATTGCGCTTGCCGACGGCATGGGTGGTCATGCGGCTGGCGAGGTTGCTTCGCAGTTGATGATTAATCATTTGATGCGTCTCGACGCCGACGTCGACGACAACGACATGTTGGCGTTGTTGGCATCGGTAGCTGACGACGCCAACCGTGCCATCGCTCAAGGTGTCCGCGATGTTCCGGAAACCGACGGCATGGGCACCACGCTAACGGCGCTGATGTTTAACGGTGCCGATTTGGCGATGTGCCATGTGGGTGATTCCCGTGGTTATCGTCTCCGCGATGGCGCGTTGGAACAGATCACGGTGGATGACACCTATGTGCAGTCCCTCGTGGATAAGGGGCAGCTGGCCCCTGAGGATGTGTCCACGCACCCGCAGCGCTCAATGATTTTGAAGGCTTATACTGGTCGCCCAGTTGAGCCCACGTTGAAGATGATTGATATTCGCCCTGGCGATCGTTTCTTGTTGTGCTCGGATGGATTGTCTGATCCGGTCACGCATTCGACGATTGAGACGACTCTGCAGCAGGGCACGCCCCAAGAGGCTGCTCGCCGGTTGGTTGATTTGGCACTTCGTTCGGGTGGCCCCGATAACGTCACGGTTGTGGTGGCAGATGTTGTAGAGGCAGATGGCTCGGATAAGTCCGCTGCTGCCGCATCGTTGCCGGTTACACCGCTGACGGTGGGTGCTCTTAATTCGGGTATGCCGGAGGATCCCCGCCCAGATACGGCGGCGGGACGGGCGGCGATGGCGATTGCACAGCGTCAGCCCCAGGTGATCCTTCCGGATCCGGAGCCTGTCAAGGAGGCTACGCCGAGCCCACGACATCGCATGGTGGGCGTGATTAGTGCGCTGGTGGTATTGGCTGTGCTGATCAGTGCTGGTTGGTGGGGTTCTTCGATGGTGAAGAACAACTACTATGTCACCACCGCGGATTCGGATTCTGCGCAGGGCACGTTGGTCATCGAAAACGGTATCGACGTCTCCTTGCTGGGCAAATCCTTGCACAGCACGTACCAGTTCGCTTGTTTGAGCCCCGAGGGGGATCTCACGTTTGTGGATTCTGCCGACGCAGAAAAATCTTGCCATCGGTTCCGGTTGAGCGATCTGAAGGAGTCGGCACGCGGACAGGTGTCCACGCTTCCCGACGGCAGCTACGACGAAGTGCAGCAGCAGCTGCAGCGCTTGGCAGAACAAACCCTGCCAGCATGTATTACTCGTCAGGCTGCGCAGCCAAAGGATAAGGATAAAAAGAAGCCAGCGGCGCCGTCGAGTGCAGCCGCTACGACTACAAAGGCGGCGTCGCCAAGCAGTACCGGCTCCCCCGATGATCTCTCCACACCTGGCGAAACCTGCAGGGAGGTCAAATAAATGACCTTCCTACGACGCATTACCGCACGCCCCGTGGAATTCGGGCTACTCGTGATGGCAACCCTGCTCATCGCAGTCACCCTAATTAACCTCAACATGGCCCAAGGGCTGTCGGTCACCTCCGAAACACTCTGGGTGATCGGCGGCTTCATCGGCGTGTTCACCATCGCCCACCTCGCGCTATGTTTTACCGCCCCGCATGCCGACCAAGTCATGCTGCCGGTAGCCAGCGTGCTCAACGGGCTAGGGCTGGTCATGGTGTACCGCATCGACCTCGCACGTGACACCGCCCTTGCTAGCCGCCAGGTGATCTGGACCCTTGTGGGTATCCTCCTCATGATCGCCGTCTTGGTGTTTATTCGCGACCACCGGATGTTGTCGCGCTACTCCTATGTGCTGGGCTTGCTTGGTCTGATCTTGCTCGCACTGCCCATGGTGTGGCCTACCAAGATGAATGCCGACGCCAACATTTGGATCTCCATCGGACCGTTCTCCGTACAGCCAGGTGAGTTTTCCAAGATCTTGCTGCTGATTTTCTTCGCGCAGCTTTTGGTCAACAAACGCGCCCTATTTAACGTGGCCGGCTACCGATTCCTCGGGCTCGAGTTCCCGCGCCTCCGCGACCTAGGCCCCATCCTCGGTGTGTGGGCCTTCGCCATTTTGGTCATGGCCGGCGAGAACGACTTCGGCCCCGCACTGCTGCTGTTTAGCACCGTGCTCGGTATGCTGTACCTAGCCACCAACCGCGTATCGTGGCTGATCATTGGTGCAGCACTTGTGGCCGTTGGTGGTACCGCGCTGTACCAGATCTCCAGCAAGATCCAGTCGCGCGTAACCAACTTTATTAACCCACTGGATAACTTCAACGGCACGGGCTACCAGCTCTCGCAGTCACTCTTCGGGCTGTCTTCTGGTGGAGTGGCCGGCGCTGGGCTTGGTTTAGGCCACCCAGAGCTGATCCCAGTTGCTGAGTCCGATTTCATCCTCGCCGCCGTTGGCGAGGAACTCGGCTTTATTGGACTTGCTGCCGTGCTGGTTCTCTTTGCCATCTTTATCACCCGCGGTCTGCGCACTGCGCTGCGGGCACGTGATTCCTACGGCAAGCTCATGGCTGCTGGCCTCTCGCTGACCTTGGCCATCCAGGTCTTTGTGGTCACCGCTGGAATTACCGCCCTCATGCCGATGACGGGTCTGACCACGCCGTTTATGTCTCAAGGCGGGTCTAGTTTGATGGCTAACTACATTCTTCTCGGACTGATCCTTAGGATCTCCCACTCCACACAAGCTGCCGCCAACGACGTGGTGTCTATGGACGAGCAGGCGGCACGAGGTCAGGAGGCCCACCGATGAACCGATCTATCCGATTCACCAGCGTGTTCGCGCTGCTGCTGATCCTGATTTTGTTGGTCAACTTGACGATCATTCAGGGTTTTAGTCAGGAAAAATACGCGCATAATGCGCTTAATCGACGCGGCTTTATTGAGTTGAAGTCGCAGGCCCGCGGCCAGATCTCCACTGGCGGGCAGGTACTAGCCGAGTCCTACCAGGATGAGGAGGGTTTCTACCAGCGTCGTTACGTGACCAACCCTGCGATCTACGGTCCGATCGAAGGCTACCTTTCTGACATTTATGGGGCTTCGGGCATGGAGTCCAACCTCAACGGTGTGCTCAGCGGCACGGATTCTTCCGTTTCGGTGCGCCGCTGGACAGATGAGCTTTTGGGCCGCAAACACAGCGGAGTCAACGTTGAGCTCACATTGCTGCCACAGGTGCAAGAGGTGGCATACAACCAGATGGCCAATGCTGGCTATGAGGGCGCAGTTGTGGCGATCAAGCCGTCGACAGGCGAAATCCTTGCTATGGCATCAACCCCTAGCTACGACCCCTCGGCGATCGTTAACCCCGATACCGCTGAGCAAACATGGGCTGCGTTGAACGCCAACCCCGGCAACCCGCTGCTCAACCACGCCACCCAAGAGACGCTGCCACCAGGTTCTACCTTCAAGGTGATTACCACAGCGGCTGGCCTTAACGCTGGTTACGGTCCGGGCTCGATGCTCACGGGACAAGACCGCATTACGCTTCCCGACGGCATCACCACCTTGGAAAACTATGCGGGACAAACCTGTGCCGGTTCCCAAAATGTCACCTTGGCTACCGCATTCCAGTACTCGTGCAACACCGCATTCGTGCAGATGGGTATTGATGTTGGCCAAGAAAAGTTCGATGAGGCCGCCCATGCTTTCGGCGTGAATGATCGCTACGATCTTGGCGTCGACATGGCCCCTGGCACCATCGGTGACGTGTCGGATCCGTCGGCACGCGGGCAGTCGTCGATCGGCCAGCGCGACGTTGCCATGTCTGTGCTCCACAACGCTGTCGTGGCCGCCACCGTGGCCAATGGTGGCAAGCGCATGGAGCCACACCTTGTGAGCCGGATCGTCGGTCAAGACCTCAAGGTGATTAAGGAGACTAAGCCGCACCAGATCAATGAAGCCGTCACCCCCGAGGTAGCCGCCACGTTGACGGACCTAATGCGACTATCGGAACGTCACACGGCTGGCTACACCGGTGCCGACATTGCCTCCAAGACCGGTACCGCCGAGCACGGTGAGGATTCCCGTAATTCCAACCCGCACGCCTGGTACATCGCGTTCGGTCCTTCCGCCAATGCCGACGTTGCCGTGGCCGTGGTGGTGAAAAACGGTGGCGATGCCGGCCAAGCAGCCACCGGTGGTTCCGTGGCCGCACCCATTGGCCGCGCCGTCATCGCAGCAGCACAAGCAGCCCTAGCAGCACGAGGATAGAGGGGAGACATCATGACACAATCACAGTCACCTGATCCGGCACTGCAGGCGCTCGTCGGTTCCGACTACGCACTGCAATGGGTGGTGGGTAACGGTGGAATGTCCACGGTTTGGCTTGCCGACGACCTCCGCAACCAGCGCGAAGTGGCCATCAAGGTGTTGCGCCCAGAATTCTCCGACAACGAAGAATTCCTCTCACGCTTCCGCAACGAGGCACTCGCCAGCGAGCACATCGACTCCGACAACGTGGTGCGCACTTACGACTACCGCGAAGTCACCGACGACATGGGCCGCACCCTGTGCTTCATCGTGATGGAATACGTCCGCGGCGAATCCCTCGCCGACATGCTGGCACGCAAAGGTCGCCTCGAAGAAGACCTTGCTCTCGACGTTCTCGAGCAGGCAGCCCACGGGCTATCCATCATCCATCGCATGGGCATGGTCCACCGCGACATCAAACCTGGCAACCTTTTGATCACACAAAACGGCCAGGTAAAAATTACTGACTTCGGTATCGCCAAAGCAGCCGCAGCAGTACCACTGACGCGAACGGGCATGGTGGTGGGCACCGCCCAGTATGTCTCCCCAGAGCAGGCACAGGGCCGCGATGTTACCGCAGCTACCGACGTCTACTCCCTCGGCGTTGTGGGATACGAGATGCTGGTGGGTCAGCGCCCCTTCACCGGCGACTCCTCGGTTTCCGTGGCTATCGCCCACATCAACCAAGCCCCACCGGCTATGCCCACTAGTGTGTCCGCCCCGGCGCGTGAGCTGATCGGCATTGCGCTGCGCAAGGATCCGGCACACCGTTATGCCGATGGCAACGAGCTGGCATTGGCGGTTTCTGCTACCCGTATGGGGCAGCGCCCGCCACAGCCAAAGTCGGCACCATTGCAGCATATTGCGCCGCAGCCGGCTCCCACGGAATCCACCTATGCGTTGGGTGCTACTGCGCAACCGACGACGGTTATTCCGGCTACCGGCCAGGTACTTGCCGCTCCCACTGCTGCTCCCGCTGCTGCTGCGTATCCGGCATCGACGGTGATTCCTGCTGGCACGCCACGCCAGGAGCCGGAGAAGCAATCTAGTGGTTGGGGTGCCGGCATTGTGGTCGGCGCGTTGGCCGCATTGTTGTTGGGTACTGCTGCGTGGGCTGCAAGTCAGGGCATGTTTGATGATCTTTTTGATAAGACGCCGCAAAGCTCGGAGTCCTCGGTTCCGCCGCCACCTGTGACGGCTACCGTGACGGAGACTCCCACACCGCAGATCACTACTGTGGTCCCAGAGCCGTTGCCTACGTCGAGCCCGGAGCCAACTCTGAGTGAAACGAAGCGTACGCCTGACGAGTCGCACCCATCGTCGGATCACCAGTTGCCTTCGGTGCGCCCGTCGCATAATGGTCGCCCCAGCTCTCAAGCGCCACATGCACCACAGGCGCCTACGCAGGATGCTGATCAGCCTGCCGAATCACCTGCTCCCGATACTCTCGATTCTTTGATCGAGAATCTGAACAAGCTCAACCAAGGAGGTGCCCAGTGACCGATATCGTTCTCGCCGACCGCTATCGCCTTGGCGACGTCATCGGTACTGGTGGCATGTCTGAGGTGTATGAGGCCACCGATGTTCTTCTCGGCCGCAAGGTCGCGGTAAAAATGCTGCGTGCCGACTTGGCACGGGATGTGAACTTCCGCGAGCGCTTCCGCAGGGAGGCCCAAAACTCCGGCAAGCTCAACCACCCTGCGATCGTCGCAGTGTACGACACCGGTGAAACTCCACGGGCTGGGTTGAACACTCCTTACATTGTGATGGAGCTGGTCAACGGCCGTACCCTGCGTGACATTGTTCGTGAGGATGGTCCGCTAACACCTAGCCAGGCGGCACATACTTTGATCCCTGTGTGCCATGCGCTGCAGGTCAGCCACGATGCTGGCATTATCCACCGCGACATCAAACCCGCTAACGTGATGATCACCAACACCGGCGCGGTCAAAATCATGGACTTTGGTATCGCACGCGCGCTTGACGACGCCACCAGCGCCATGACGCAGACCTCCGCAGTGATCGGCACCGCCCAGTACCTCTCACCAGAGCAGGCACGCGGAAAGCTTGCCGACGCCCGCTCCGATGTCTACGCCCTAGGCTGTGTGCTTTATGAAACCCTCACTGGTAAACCACCTTTCGAGGGTGAAACCCCCTTCGCTGTTGCGTACCAACACGTACAAGAAGACCCTGTAAAGCCCAGCGAATACATCGCTGATCTCTCTCCTACCGCGGCGATAAACGTCGATGCTGTTGTGCTTACTGCTATGTCTAAGCACCCTGGTGATCGTTACCAGACCGCACAAGAAATGTGTGCGGATCTTGAACGCCTTGAGCGCAATGCGGTCACTGACGCGGCACGCCACTATGTCACCCCGACCAGCTTTGCTACCCAAGACCCAGCGTCTACCACCGTGGTTCCAGTAACCCAGGTGACTGAGTTGGACCATGCCGAGGCTGGTGCTGGTGTGGTTCCTGCCGGTGCCGTAGCTGGTTCGGCTGCGGTGGCCGGTTCCGGTGGTGCGCATGCTGCACCACGATCATCCAACCGTGGTCTGCGGATTCTCGCCGCTATTTTGGCGGTACTCGTTTTGGCTGTGGGTGCCGGCTTTGCCATTGACTATTTTGGTGGCGGACCGTTTTCTCAGCGATCCACCGTGACCATCCCTAAGCTGCAAAACTCCACGCAGCAAGATGCTGTGAGCCAGCTGGAAAAGCTAGGGTTACAGGTCAATGTGATCGAAGAACCCAACCCTGATATTCCTCGCGGTAAGGTTATTCGCACCAACCCCACCGATGGTTCCAACGTGCAACGCAACTCCACTGTGCGCCTTACTATCTCCTCCGGTAAAGAGATCACTGAGGTTCCCGACCTCAGCGGTAAGAACACCGCCGACGCGGTTAAGATCCTCGAAGCCGCAGGTCTGCTTCTCGACCCCACCGTGCGTGAAGACTCCTCCGACACCGTGCCCAAGGGCGAAATCATCGAAGTCTCCCCCGCAGCCGGATCCCAAGTATCCCGTGGGTCCAAGGTATCCATTACTGTCTCCACCGGTGTAGAAACAGTCCGCGTTCCCGTGATCACCGGCATGAAATGGGACCAAGCCGAAGGCAACCTGACCTCCCTAGGTTTCAAACCCGAAGTCGTCCGCGTTGATTCCGTCGAACCAGCCGGAACCGTGGTCGCCGTACCAGACGAAGGCGCCGAAGTACCCAAGGGTTCTAGCGTCACCGTGCAGATCTCCAACGGGGCAATGTTCACCGTCCCAGAGATCACCCGCCAAACAATTGGCGACGCAGTGCGCATCCTGCACGACGCAGGCTGGAACGGCAACGCCTCCCGGCTCATCCAAGCAGCGAAGGTGCCCACGGTAGCTGTGACTGACCAGAACCTGATCGCCTCACAACTACCAACCCCAGGCACAGCACTACGCAAAGATGCACCCATTGAAATTCGCCTCTACGAATTCAACCTTGCGGCACTCGTGCCACCAGCACAGCACTAGCAGTTAACCGCTGCTGGTGCTGCCAGTGGCACCAGTGCTGCTCGTGCGGCGGCTGGCGCTAACCTGATAGATTGATAAACTCTTAGAAACTTACAAACCAACAAGGACACCCCACGATGCCAAAGTCAAAGATCAACCACAGCTCCACCGCTTACACCGCTGGTTCCACCGCAAACCGCACCCCAGTGAAAATCAACTCCACGGGCACCCCGCTGTGGTACAAAATCATCATGTTCGGCCTCATCCTCGCCGGACTACTCTGGCTGATCGTTAACTACCTAGCAGGCCAAGACATCTCCTTCATGACCGAACTCGGACCATGGAACTATGGCATCGGCTTCGGACTCTTCATCATCGGCCTGCTTATGACCATGGGATGGCGTTAGGCGCTTCTTAGTCTCAATAACAAAACGACTGACATCACCCTTAGTTAGAGACATCGTCAGTCGTTTTTCTTATGCACTACGTAAACACACCTCTTGTCTTCCGCGCGTAGATTGTCCATAACATCACAGCGGAACAAACAAGCCCTATGCATAATCGCCATTGACCTCAAGCACGGCGACGGCGAGTAAAAGTCCGTTCTTTGAGGATGTTTTCACCTTGGAGGACATGGTGAACCCCACGCGTCAACACAGTGTTGAGCATGGGTTGTTTGGAGACGGGCAGCGTAGTAAGTGCAAACGCTAAGTTGGGAAAATAGTTTGACGCATCTTTAGCTGTTGTTTATTACTTTGGGTAGATGAACCATCTGTATTAAGTAGACAGCAATCATAGACAGTCCACAGATTCCAACGATTACGTAAATGATCCTGACAGTATCAGCGGATATTTCGTATGTTTCAGCTACTCTAGCGCAGACCCCCTGCTATGCGCTTATTTTTTTCGACTCGGTGCCATTTATTTTGTAGGAACATTATGAACAACCATACTCAAATACCGAGATGTCACCATTGATACTTAGCAAGTTTGTATTTACAACGATTCCGAGAGAGGGTGTCAAGTTGTTTGTGTGTGGGGCTTGATTTCTAGAGGTATTGGTCGAAGCGGTCCGAGTAAGCGACAGCCATTTGGTTGATGGCTTGTTTCCATCCGGAGACTTTCCCGCCTTCGACAAAGCGGCCGGCTGAGGCGGCAACTCGCCAGCCTTCCTTGGCGCGCTTAGCTAAACGTTTATCTTCGATATTGCAGATCATCAACCACAACGCCTTCAACGCCGACTCATCGTTAGTAAAATTGGACGCGGTTGCAGGTAGATTTACGCAGCTCATTGTTAAACGACTCAATCGAATTCGTGATGTAGATAACATTGCGGGCTGCCGGCGGAAACTACAAAACGGCACAAACCGTTCCCACGCGTCACACCAGACCTTGGCAGACCTGGGGTATTTCTCTCCAAACTCAGAATCCGCGAATTCTGCCAGTGCCGCCACCGCACCGGCCTCATCAAGGGTAGTATAAACCTTCTCCAACGCTGCGGATACGCCTTTGCGATCCCCGTAAGCTCCCCACCGGTTAGCAGCACGAATAAGGTGCACCACACAGGTTTGCACCATCGGACCTGGCCAGGTTACCTCTCCTGCTTCAGGAAGGCCCTTGAGCCCGTCACAGCAGACAATGAAGACGTCTTTGACCCCACGGTTGGACAGGTTGGAGCATACCTGCACCCAAAAGGACGCGCCTTTTTCTTTGGCGATCCATAGTCCTAGGATGTGCTTGATTCCTTCGATGTCCACGCCGATGGCCATATAGGCACTCTTGTTGACTACGCGGCCGCCATCACGGACTTTGATACACAGCGTGTCGAGGAAGATCACGGGGTAGAACTCTTCTAACTGACGGTTTTTACCACACCATTACTTCATCAAGTACTGCGTCAGTGACCGCGGAAATCGTCTCATGGGAGATGTCCACCCGCATAACAGTGGCCATGTGGTGCCTGATATCGCGCACGGTCATCCCACTGGCATACAAGCTCACGATCATGTCATCGACATCCGTTAAACGCCTCGAGCCTTTCGGGACCATGGTGGGAATATACGTCCCAGCTCTATCCTTGGGGACGTCTACGGTAACTGGCCCGTCGTTGGGATCAACAGTCTTTAGGTAGGTGCCGTTGCGATAATTGTAGATCCCAGCAGCAGCTTTAGCTTCGCGATTTCAGCATGAGCAAGCAGCTTTTCCTCAGGTCGCGTCAATCTTGGCCTTATCAGCCGAGTCTCGTCTTACCACAGTAGTCATTCTGACTTATCTCCTTATGCGGAATAGAATCCCAAACACAAACCATCAGGCACCCTCATTCCCAAAAACCCTGATAAACTTCTCCTACGGTTCATCCCCGCTGGTGCGGGCTGGGGTTCAGTTCTCAAAAACCCTGATAGACTTCCTCAGCCGTGGTGGGCTGATATAGCGCAGCTGGGGTTCAGTTCTCAAAAACCCTGATAGACTTCCGGAGCAGTCACCCCAGTTAACGCCACCGCTGGGGTTCAGTTCTCAAAAACCCTGATAGACTTCGACCTCCCCAGCGCCCCACGGTGCGGGGGCTGGGGTTCAGTTCTCAAAAACCCTGATAGACTTCGAGTTCGATGCGTTCCATGAGCTAATAAGCTGGGGTTCAGTTCTCAAAAACCCTGATAGACTTCCGATTCGCCGCTGACCTATACCAGGCAGGCTGGGGTTCAGTTCTCAAAAACCCTGATAGACTTCGCATGCCGCGCATCAGCCCGCGTATCATGCTGGGGTTCAGTTCTCAAAAACCCTGATAGACTTCAGGTAGCCCAAAAAATCCTGTTTAACATGGTTTTTTGGGCTACCTGAAGTCTAAAAAATCGCGAGTTGATCAGGCTTTTCTTCGCCAGAAACCTCTGCAGAAGAAGAAAAACGGATCATCTTCGACCATTGGATGTCCGATACCGAAAGGATTCGAACATCCCCACCTGGGGGTAATTTTTCTTTAATTAATTTCACCAAATTAGATAACTTTGCGGCCAGAGGCAGGTACTGCACATATACACTCAGCTGTGCCATACAGAATCCAAGATCTAAAAGATTCTGACGAAACGCCGTTGCTTGCTTTCGCTGAGTCTTTGTCTTCACCGGAAGATCAAACATCACCACACACCACACCGGATCGCTACCTTTCTTCGGCATCGAAGGGACCTTCCCAAATAGGCGGTACTAATTTCTCAACATCACCTTCCACATACCGCCCATACTGTTGAGCGAACGCGGTAAAAACCGTCGGAATTGACTGCCCCGCAGAATTGAAAGGCTCTTCCACAGCAGCCACAAGCTGGCGTTTAGTTTCCTTATCCAGCTCTTGTGCATTAGACACAATTGAAAAAACCGCGTAATCAATAGCCGGACGGAAAGGCTCAATTAGATCATCCACCAGAGCAAACTGATTACCTCGGCCATGATGAAAAACGCCCAACGTCCCCACTAGACCAGCAGAACAAATCGCACGCATACCATGTCCACGCAAGACTGTATACGCATAATCCAAAGCCCCGTTCCACCCCGTAGCAGCAAGCCCAGGTAATCTTCGGAAATCATCTTCAGTTGAGATAATTTCCCAGTATCTCTTAGCAGCCATAGCTTCACGGTTATCCACGTCCCCAGAACGAACCGCCCTAGCCAAGTTCTTTAAATCGGTAGCATCAAAACCTAACTGGGCAGCAGTCCGTGCTTGGCCTAATATTTTCGCCTTAATAATTTGAGCCCAAGCGGATTTTTGTCGCGGAAGCGATAAACTCGCTTGAGCACGTTGCCGTGCCGCAATACGCGTATGTTCGTTCCATGAAAAAGACCCTGCGACAGGAACCCTGCGCCAATCGCATACCAATACAGCAATGTCATACTCAGAAAGTTTGACCAAAACTGCACCGCTAATAATTATCTTATTGCCGATAAGCACAACAGCGATCTGCGCCAACGGCAACGTTGCACGTAATTCACCAGAATCTGATGTGATGGCGAGCTGTCCACGCTGATATGAGACTTTGCCATCAAAATCGATCAGATCCACAACTCGCCATCCAGGATTCATTGTCTACTGCACCTTCCAAGTCACGGGGAGGTGCGCAGTGCTTTCAAGACGAACACGCCCTAACGAATCACGCCGCACTACAGTGACATTTCCTTCAGAGAACAGCTTATTCACAGCCGGAAGCCATCCAGGTCTATCAATAATCTTTGATAGCTCAGGAGCCGACTCTTTTTTGATCCCTTCTTTACTCATTTGAAGTGGTCGTAGTCTAAGCCTCGTATCCCCAAAGAACCCATCTACCCGCCATCTACGAATAGTTCCGAGCTCAGCTTCTACAGCTTTTACTTGGTCTGTTGCGATCTTCGAGGTATCAACAACAAGTTCATCGTCTACGACTAGCCAACCGAGATATTCGGCGTTACCGGTAGCAAGTGCATCTCGAAGTTTCTTTTCTGCCTGTCGCATCGACATGGTCTGAGGTTTTAGTTCAACCGAGAACAGGTCTTGATTGCGATATGGCAATAAATCAATGGTATAGACCCTAAGCATTGCAAATGCTGGCTTTTTACCTGAAGTGATTTTATATACCCTGGCATGGTGGAAGCTACTTCCCAATTCTGCATAGCCTCCTCGCAGAGCTATAGAGCCTGCCGAAACAGGGAATAATCCAATGTTATCTCCTGCATACACATGTGTTCCGTTTACCCGTATATGGCGCTCTGGGTTTGCTGGAAGCCCATCTTTGGGATCAAAATCTGGTTCACGTGTCAAAGCACACCAAAGGGCTTCACTGGATGCCTTATCAATATCGGACACAGATAATTGGCTACCTAGCTTTACTTTAGAGAGCTTTCCGATTGTTTCTTCATGTGCAGAGCCATTTCCTAGCCGAAGCCTCACATTAGACATCACAACGACGCGATCATCGCGTAGATCTTCTGTTAGCAGAGCTGATAGCTTCTCCATTTTCTGGCACCACACTCGCCATGCAGCTCTATGTTCAGCGTCTTTCCCAGTAAATTCACGCCATTGTGGTGCCTCCTGTCTATGTGCTTGAGACTGTTTGAGATTTGATCGCACAGCAAGAGTTTCCGCCACATAATCACTGGTAAATGCAATCACCGCAGCATCGATTGCATGATGTCGGCGATCCAAACGTGATTTTCCGACTCCGTCAAGGAATTCAAGTTTTCCTGAAATACCTGAAGCTCTTCGCGCTTCTGCGGTCAAAGATCCTCGATAAACTCTGACTGTGGTTCCGTGAGAAGCAAAATGTTGCGCAACTCGAGAACGTAGCTCGTTGGCCATCCATGCGACAGATTCCATGGACCGAGCATCGATTTCTTCATCCATAGTGGCACGCTGGAAGCGTTCCACCACTGCCTTGGTAAATTTCTTAAAGTCAGTGCTGCGCATCCCCGTATCGGTGACCCAATGCCGTGTGCGTTCTACAGCTTCCTTAACGCTTACACCCTCAATAGAAGTGTTTTTTGCCCATATTGCAAAAGGAGTATTTCCTTTGGATTGATTACATCTATGGCAAACGGCCACTAGATTCTCACGCGTGTTTGTTGATCCTTGCCCTGCTCGTGGAACGATATGATCCATTTCCGAGTTTGAGAAGGTAATAGGCGAACCACAATAAGCGCATTGACAATTCTGGCGCTGAACAGACTGATAACGCCACAAGTCAGCCCTACTAGGTTTTCCCTGAACGTTAAGTTTTTCCTGCATTTCTTGAAAAAGCTTTGCGTTTCGTGCAGCACGTCGCCGCATGTCACCGTCCATTTCGCGGGCCCGTTTCTCAGTAACAAAGCCTTCTCGGACATGCTCAATAATCACACGCTCTGGAGCACCCCATGTCTTTGTTGCGGATTCTAGCCAACGAGAAACAGTTTTGAGTACACGGTCGACAGCAGGATTTCCTACAGGTTCCCCAATCCGAGGCGCCGGAGGCGTCCAAGATGGTTCAATACCAAATTCTTGCAGTCTTGCAGTATAGAGATCCACACCGTCAGCCAACATACGTCGAGTAAGCCGCACAAGCGTATCCTCGCTGTAAGCAGCTCTACCGACAGGCAAATGAAGCGAATCTAGTTTGGCGTGAACATCATCGTCAAGGTCTGCGAAAAAGGCTTGGACCTTTGCTCCTTCTGGGGAATCAAAGTCATCTACCTCAGCATTGCTGAGTGCTTTTACCATTGCATGTTGTTCTAGGGCAGACGCAGTTTTCCACCAATCTACAAGTGGTGCGATTCTGCTGTTCACAATGCTGCGATTCGTGTCGTGTGTAGGCGGACGTGCCCCTGCGCGTTCTCCGTCATCGGTCATCGTTGCGGTACCAATTAATTGCCCACGATCAATTCCCAGAATCTCAGCAATCGTCACCCATTCTGGTTCCTTCTTTGGTGCCAGATTGACCAAGTGATCGAACACAAGGTTTTTCTCTTCCACCGATAAGATTCGTTTTTCACCGTCAACCCGCACCCTTAGATTGCCGATCAATGCTGCAATTCGGTATCGCTGAAAGGCATCAGAAGCTTTAAGTGCGCGATTTTTACCAGGTTGCAGAGGATCTTTTCCTACTCGGCTAGAAGCAGAACCTTTAGGGGACTCAGCAGCAAAAACTACGTCGATAATCTTGCGATATAGTTCCTGTCCAATTTCTTGCATCCGGCAGATTTCTTGGATCTCTCGAGCGTGATCAGACTGCTGCAGTCGTGCTGATAGCACGCCACCTTCACCACGAAGTTTTAAAGTACCCAGTTCGCATAGAGTAACCATCTGGCCTACTGTTGCGGTTTCTGGCACCGGTTGGCCGGATGCTCTTTTTATTTCTTCTCGGATTGCTTTAAAAGCATCACTAGGCTCATCGGGAAGATATAACGAAGAAACTTTTGCATAGGGATTCCGCCAACCTCGGTGACGCGCAATATGCCGCAACGCTACCGACAGTTTTTCTCCCCGCTCTTTCTCATCAGCTATATAGCTAGCCGCGAGTTCTGCACGAACCTTCCATGGATAAAGCGGATCAGAATAATCTTCCAATTCAATTACTGGCCAACCTTGACGCTGAATAAACTTATCCAGCTGCTGCAAACGACGACGCTTACGTCGGTAGAGGCGCCGTGTTCTACGCGCAATACCTGATGATGCTAATCGCGTCACCGCAGATTTAATCTTGTCAGGATCTAATCCCGAATCGTGAATATGCGATACCAAGCTTAACGTCTTAATGGGCATTCCAGCGTCATCTACTTCGATGGCAGCTAGTCCCACGGAAAATGTACCGACGTCTATACCTACGTGGTATTTCACCCTTACGCCTTTCTAACAAAAAGCCGGCGCCCTTAAAAATAAGGAGCACCGGCGGAGCAATCAACATTGGAAACGAGCCAATGCTTACTGAGGTTCAGTTCTACTTAATTAAGTTAGTGACTTATCAAAAGTTAGGCAACAGATTTTCTATTTTCACCCCCTTAACTCACCCTATTAATTACAACGCTGTTATCCCAGTAGCTCCGCCAAGAGTATTTCTACGCGCACAATTGCACCTCATATGAACTCCATTATCTCGACTATTTCTCCCCTACCTGGTGTTGATTCCGAGCAGTTGCATGCGAGGGATCTCGGTATTGGTCGCACGTTGCGGATATTAACTAGCGGCCAATGTCGGCTCTTCCGGTTTTAGAGTGCATTGATTAGTTCGCCGGGGGTTCGGGCGTGGCCCTGTGTGGAGTGGGACGTTTTCACAACCATGACTTGGCTGGGATTGGTGGGCGCGGCACCCCCGCTCACCCCCGAAAAGACGGCACTTCACACCAAATCTGCCCAAACGGCCGGTTTGGTGTGAAGTGCCAAGAAAAATCCTTCGAAATACCCCCGTTTAGCGGCTCTTCCGGTTTTAGAGTGCATTGATTGTGTGTCGGATGTTGGCGACGTGGATCAGGCACCACAAGATGTAGTGCTTGTCGTTGCAGATCACGTCGCGAACAGCGGCTAAGACTAAGTCGTTGCAGGATCCAGTGGGTCACCCTGTTAGTGGTTTTTGAATTGTCGAGTGCGCAGGCAAGGCCCGTGTGGAAGGTCTTCTGTAAGCAGCGCTTGTTGGTGCACCGGTAGCGTGGAAGGCGCACATAAATGCGTGTTGGGTGGTCGATGATGGGTAGGTCGACCAGGCTGTGGATGACGTGGTCGCGCAATACTTTAGGCTGCCCGCATGTGAGGTATTCATTGATGGGCTCGGCTTCGATGACGATGACATTTCCGTTAGGTTGCACAGTAGGTCCTTGGTTGTACGGATGGATTAGACATCCTTATTCCTACAAAGCCAAGAACCCCCAATATCTTGTGCCACGCCCGAACCCCCGGCGAACTAATCAATGCACTCTAAAACCGGAAGAGCCCCATTGTCCGAACGTGGTTGATCCATTTTTAGAGTTGGGGTGCCATGTTGAAAGTGGCCCTGCGGGAATTCTTGGGGTGTGTGTTGCAGTTAGCTGAGTATTCCTCTAGCCGGTAGCTGTGGTCGACAGGCCCGTTGCCGTGGCCTACGTTGAGGTCACTGCCGTGGGCGATTGCCCCGTTGAGCCAGGTGGTAGCCCAGTGGAGGGCGGGTTCTGGGGGTTCGATGGCAAGCCGGGTGGCGAGTGCTGAGGAGAGCGAGCAGCCGGTGCCGTGGGTGTTGGTGGTGTGGATGCGGGGGCTGGGTGCGTGGAATTGGGGGCCACTGGCAGTAATCCAGGTGTTGCCAAGGTCGTCGGTTCCGTGTCGGTGCCCACCTTTGAGCAGCACTGCACAGTCGTATTGTTCTGCGAGGCTGCGTGCGGCATGTTCGGCTTGTTCAGGGTCGTGGTTGTTTGTTAGGACTGCGAGTTCTGGCAGGTTGGGGGTGATCACGGTGGCGTGGTGGAGCAGGGGTTCAAAATAATGACGTTGGCCAAGTACCGATCCGGAGGTGGCTACCATGACGGGGTCGAGAACCACGATGGGTGTGTGTGGTAGTTGGTCAAGCCATGTGGCGGTGGCGGTGGCTGCATCAGAGGATCCGATCATGCCGATTTTGATGGCATGGATGGTGATGTCGTCGGATATTGCGCGGAGTTGTTCGCTGAGGAACTCCGTGGGTGGGGTGTGTATTGCGGTAACTCCGCAGGTGTTTTGCGCGGTCAGGGCGGTGATTGCTGCCATGCCGTAGCCGCCGGCTGCCATGATGGATTTGAGGTCTGCTTGGATTCCGGCCCCGCCGGAGGGGTCGGATCCTGCGATGGTGAGTATGTGTGGGGTCATGGGAGTTCGTTGATTCCGCTGGGGACGTTGTGGAAGGTGAGGTGTGGGTTAAGATGTGCGAATTGTTCGATAAATGCGGCACTTCTTATGCCAGAGGCACAGACGACGACCACATTGTCTGTGGTGATGTTGTCGAGCGCATGTTGGATCGCCGTGGTGTCATCCCACATGGATTGCGGCAGGGTGATGTGCGCGCCGCTGGGGGTGTGTTCTATTTCGTGGGGTTCGCGGACGTCGATAAGTTCGTATTCGTTGGGTAGCGTCCACGTGTGAAGTGTGCGGGCTGCAGGTCGAAGGGGGTCACGCCCCACAGTGTATGTGCGAAATGTGCTGGTCAACGCATTGTAGGTGGTGATGGACCCTGGTTGGACTGTTCCGATTCCGGCGAGGATTTTGATGGTTTCGGTGGCCATGAGGTTGGCGATCACTGCGGTGGTAGCGCCGAGTACACCTGCGTCGGCACAGTTGAGTCCTTGGGTGGGGGCTTCGGGGAACAGGTCCCGTAGCCCTACCTCGCGGGTGAATACGCCCATGTGTCCTTCGAATTGCAGTACGCTGCCCCAGACGAGCGGTATGCCTGTTATTTCGGCGAGGTCGCCGCAGAGAAATTTGGTAGCAAAGGTGTCGGAGCCGTCGAGGATCACGTCGCAGCCTTCGGCGAGTTCGTGTGCGTTGTGTGCGGTGAGGCGTTCGGTGTGGGCGTCGATACGAATCCCGGGTTGAATTGCGCGCAATCTTTCGGCGGCGACGTGAACTTTGGAGCGCCCTACATCCCCAACACCAAACAGGATCTGGCGTTGAATGTTGGACACATCCACGGTGTCGTTATCCACGAGTCGGATCGACCCCACCCCAGCCGCCACAAGGGACTGCAAGGCAGGACTGCCCAGTCCCCCAGCACCGATCACCAGCACTCGCCCTTTGTTGAGCCGTTCTTGCTGCTCAATCCCAAAACCAGGTAGCCGCAGTTGGCGGGCTACGCGTTGGCGTTCCAGCTCGTCGAGCATCACAGCACCTCGTCCGCCCAGGAGGCGAGCCCTTCAAAGCTTGACGACGCCACCGCATGCTCCCGGCGCGGTATGCGCCCGGCTTCGCGCGCGAGTCGTCCTGCTTCGACGGCGTGTTTCATGGCGGTGGCCATGGTGATGGGGTTGATGCATCGGTTGATGGCGCTGGCGAGGAGTACGCCTGCGCAGCCGAGTTCCATGGCGAGGGTGGCGTCGGAGGCGGTTCCGATGCCGGCGTCGAGGAGTACGGGGACTGTGGCGCGTGAGCAAATGAGTTCGATGTTGTGGGGGTTGAGGATGCCGAGTCCGGTTCCGATGGGTGATCCTAGGGGCATGACTGCGGCGGCGCCGGCGTCTTCGAGTCGTTGTGCGACTACGGGGTCGTCGGAGGTGTAGGCGAGGACGGTGAATCCGTCGTTGGTGAGGGTTTCGGTGGCGTCGATAAGTTCGAGGACGTCGGGGAGCAAGGTGGTGTCGTCGGCGATGACTTCCACTTTGATCCATGAGGTGTCGAGTGCTTCGCGGGCGAGTTGTGCGGTGAGGATGGCGTCGCGGGCGGTGCGGCAGCCTGCGGTGTTGGGTAGTGGGGTGATGTTGAGGCGCTGCATGAGTTCGAAGACGGATTCGCCGTGGGCTCCGGTGTGGGCGGCGTGTCGACGCATCGCTACGGTGGTGAGTTCGGTTCCGGAGGCGATGAGGGATTTTTCTAGGGTATCGAATGAGCTTGCGCCACCGGTTCCCATGATGAGGTGGGACTGGAAGCTACGGTGTGCGATGGTGAGCATGTTATCCTCCCTGCACTGCGGTGAGAATGTCGAGGTGGTCGCCTGCGGTGACTGTGGTGGTGTCCCATTGTGAGCGGGGTATCACGCGTTGGTTGATGGCTACGGCAATCCCTGGGCGGATTCCGTTGCAGTGGTTGCTGATAATTTCGGTGAGCTGGGGTGATTCTATGGTGGTGAGGGTGTCGTTAATGTAGATGTCCATGGGTTGTGCCCCTTTCGTTGTGGTGTCGGTCTGGTGCGCATGCTGTGAGGTCGATGCCGGGGTCGGTGCCGTCGATGAGGCATGCGGTGACATGGGCGCCGAGTGATGAGAGCAAGATGCCGTGGCGGAAGTATCCGGTGGAGATAATGAGTCGGTCTGATGCCCATCCGAGGTATGGGAGGTCGTCGGGTGTGCCGGGGCGTACACCAACGTTGGCTTCTATAAGGGAACTATCGACGATACCCGGTACTACGCGTATGGCATCGCGGAGCAGGTCGTATATTCCTTCTACACTGGGCAAATCGCGTTCGTCTTCGCGGCTGGTGGCACCGATGGCGATTTCGCCGTTTGCGCGCGGGATGATGTAGATGGGGCGGTCGTTAACCCAGCCGCGCACAACCATGTTGACTGCCCCTGGTTCTGTTTGTACTCGTAGGATGTCGCCGCGCACGGGTCGTAGTGCTAGAGGTATGGGGCTTAGGTGTTGTGCGCCGAGGCCTGCTGCGAGGACAACAACATCGAATTGTTGGTAGAGGGGTTCGAGGTCGGTGATTTTCTCTTTTGTTACCTCTACTCCACAGTCATCGAGTGCGTCGAGTAGTGCGGTGAGGAATACGCGTGGTGCGACTTGGGTGTCGTTGGGGATGTGTACGGCCGCCGATAGCCGAGGTCCTAGTGCCGGTTCGAGGCCACGGGCCTGTCGTGTGGTAATGGGGCGAACATCCATTCCGGCCGCCTCTTGGGTTGCGCGCAATTGTTTAAGGTGTTCCGCGTCGGCACGATCGGCTGCCACAACGAGGGTGCCTTCGGTGCGATAACCGGTAGGCAGGTTGGTGTGCTGCGCTACCCAACGCACCATGTCTGGCCACAGCTTACCGGCGCGCTTCATCAACGGAAACAATGGGTCTTGTTGGAACTGCACTTCGGCGGCGGGGGCAAGCATTCCGCCGGCAAAGTGTGAGGCACCGCTTGCCGGGTTGGGGTCAAATACGTGAACGTTATACCCGCGGGTACTAAGCTCAAAGGCGGTGCTTAGCCCTACGATTCCACCACCTACAACAGCTATTTTCATTGTGCAAAACCTTTCAATACGAGTTTTACATCGGTTGCTACGTCCTGTGAGTTCATTAATGCGCGCACAATTGCCACACCAGCGACCCCCGTTGCAGCAAGATCAGCCGCATCTTCGGGGCGAACATCCCCAATGGCAACAACTGGCACCAATGATTCAGCAACCAGTGGCGGATAGCCAGCTAAGCCCACGGGGGCACGGCCCGAATCTTTTGTCGGTGTGGGTCGAAATGGACCGGCACCGATGTAGTCGATCACCTCGGCAACCTGGCGCGAAGCACGAACTAGCTCCAAGGTGCCCGTGGTGAGGCCGATGATGGCGTTATCACCCAACAAGGCGCGAACATGGCGCACCGGAAGGTCATCTTGGCCAACATGTACCCCGTGGATGTGCTCGCCGTTATTCATTAATGCAAGGGCGACATCCACGCGGTCGTCGATAAGCACACGGGTGCGAGGATTAACCTCAGTCACCGCGCGGGCTACCTCACGGCCAAGAATGTACAGGTCACGGGCAGCAATGGGTTTGCTGCGCACTTGGATGAGCCCAGCGCCGGCGCGCGCTGCCTGGCGTGCTACGTCGACAATGTGATCCACAGAGCCCGTACCGGTGACAAAGTAGCACCGCGGATCAAAGTCTCGACCCCACCTAGGCGTGGGCAGCATTGTCACGCACCTCGCTATAAAGCTGCGATCCTTGGGCCACAAACTCCTCAGACTTTGCCGCCATACCAGCTTCTGCGTCGCCGCCAACCTGCGGGATACCCAAGTCGGTGATCTTATCTGCGAACATGTCACGAATATCTTGGCTAATGCGCATGGAGCAGAACTTCGGACCACACATGGAACAGAAGTGCGCGGTCTTTGCCGGCTCCGCCGGAAGCGTTTCGTCATGGTAAGCAATCGCGGTATCTGGATCAAGCGACAACGCAAACTGATCATGCCAACGGAACTCAAAACGCGCCTTGCTCATCGCGTCATCCCACGCACGAGCACCAGGGTGCCCCTTAGCCACATCGGCCGCGTGAGCTGCAAGTTTATAAGTAATCACACCGGTTTTTACGTCATCACGGTTGGGCAGACCCAAGTGCTCCTTCGGGGTCACATAACACAGCATCGCCGTACCACCCATAGCGATATGAGCAGCTCCAATTGCCGAGGTGATGTGGTCATAGCCTGGCGCAATATCGGTCACCAATGGGCCAAGAGTGTAGAAAGGCGCATCGTGAGCCCACTTTTGCTCCAGCTCATTGTTTTCCTGCACCATGTTCAGCGGAACGTGACCTGGGCCCTCGATCATGACCTGCACATCGTATTCCCACGCACGACGAGCCAGCTCACCAATGGTTTTCAGCTCCGCGAACTGGGCCGCATCATTCGCATCGGCAACAGAACCAGGGCGCAGGCCATCACCCAGCGAGAAGGCGACGTCGTACTGCGCGAAAATCTCGCACAGCTCATCAAAGTGCTCGTAAAGGAAGGACTCCTTATGGTGTGCAAGGCACCAACCAGCCATGATGGATCCACCACGGGATACAATTCCGGTTACGCGTTTGGTGGTCAGTGGAATGTAGGCGAGCAACACACCGGCATGAATGGTCATGTAGTCCACACCTTGTTCACACTGCTCAATGACGGTATCGCGGAAAATCTCCCACGTAAGGTCTTCTGCTACACCATTTACTTTTTCCAACGCTTGATAGATCGGCACCGTACCGATTGGTACTGGGGAGTTGCGGATAATCCATTCGCGGGTGGTGTGAATATCATCGCCGGTGGACAAATCCATCACGGTATCTGCACCCCAGCGGGTTGCCCACCGCAGCTTGGATACTTCTTCCTCAATACTGGAGGTCACTGCGGAGTTACCGATATTGGCGTTGATCTTGGTCAAAAACTTTCGACCAATAATCATGGGCTCCGATTCTGGGTGGTTAATATTGTTCGGAATGATCGCACGGCCACGGGCGATCTCGCTGCGTACAAACTCTGGGTCCATGTGCTCGCGCAGCGCCACAAACTCCATTTCCTTCGTAATAATGCCCTGGCGTGCATAGTGCATCTGAGTCACGCGTTTGCCCTGCTTGGCGCGTCGCGGTGCGGGCTTCACACCTTTCCACTCCAGCGACGCTGCGCCACGACGCTGCGCGGAGCGGCCATCATCAGCCAAATTCCGCTCACGGCCAGCATATTCTTCCGTGTCCTCACGATTGTCAATCCACTGTGCACGCAGTGGCTTCAATCCCACCGTGGGATCACACTCAGGGCCACGGGTGCGATAGATCCGAACTGGATCATTGGAGCCAGTAGGAGAATCGTCAAGCTGAATCTCCGTTTCTGGGACCTCAAGGTCACCGGAAACGATCGGCGAATACGAGTGCTTCGGATGGATCTCGGAGTTTTCCCAAGCAGATGGATTGGTTGCTGAATTAGCTGAGGCTGCCGACACTAGGCTCGCGCTCCTCTCTTCCTTCGCTGGTGTTAACCAGACAGGTTCAAACGGTGCTTGCACAGCATCAGCGCAATCTCAGCCCGTGCTCGGGCGCCCGCGGGGGACACTCACTAACCTAGAACACGCACCCAACATTGTGCCGCCACACCCCACTCCAATGGGGGTAGCAACACTTTTAAAGCGCGAGGCGACATGCGGTTTTAGTAAAGCGCCTAGGGGGTATTACGCCACCACCTAGCCCCTCAATCACGCGGTACCTAAAACGCTCCCCACCACCACACAAAAAACTTAATTTTTCTCAGTTACCGGCATGGTGGATGGGTTTTATCACCCCGTAGCCACTTCTTGCACAAAAGTAGCTATCTATCTGCACAAATGGTCACCTCAAGCCAAACAAGTCCCCGGCATTGACCCGCACTCTTATGCCTAGCGTGCACGACACAGCGCTCCTCTTTTAGGTCAGAACCACCAGATATGAGGTTTACTCACAAGTTATCCACCACTTGTGAACATCTATCACCAAAAGTTATCCACAGGCTGTGGAAGAAATTGTGGAATTACACGGGTGGAAGTTATCCCCAGACTTTATCCACACCCTGTGGATAAAGTTGTGCACTTCTTCCCCACCTGCGGATTTGTTCGAAATCTTGTGGGAAAATAGCAGGTCGCGTACTTCGAACACATAGCTATTCGATCATCACCCTGTGAACAACACACATGTAATTATCCACATTGTGGATAACTGCTGTGGAATCTTTTTCACACGATCAGCGCTGTGTTCGCACTCCAAAAGTTGTGAAATTTTGGTGGATAATTACAAAAATCTGGGGATAACTCAGAACAGCTGTGCACTATTCCCCACCAAAAACTGGGGCGTTGGGCCATCCCAGTAGCCTCGTGTTGCCTCTTGTGACAGCCGATAACCACATTGCTCCCCACCAGCAGTCACCCCACGAAACTGCAGCTAACTGTTGGGTTTCATGTTATTTATGTGGTTTGTGTGATAAGGATTTTCTCAAAAAAATAGGCGCCTCATGCAAACACGAGACGCCCCCTAGATAAACCCCTTATCTCACCCCCGCTTACCACCTCGAGTAGTCTGCGCAATCACCAAAACAATCCCCAGCACACAACCCGTCAGCAAGCCACCCAAATGTCCCCAAAGGGAAACACCATCCATAAGCAAGGAATAGCCCACATTCACTGCGATAAGAATCAACGGTGCTGTGAGATCCCTACGCAACCGGTACGACATCGCCACAAAAATCGCCATAAGCCCATACACAGCACCAGAAGCACCCACCGTAGGCGCAAGCGGATCCATCAGCAGAACAGTTGCCGAGGCCCCAATCCCGCTCACAATATAAGCCAAAGTAAAACGACCACTGCCTAAATAATGCTCAATCTCGCGACCAAAGAAGAACAGCATAAACATGTTCAACGCCAGATGTGTGGGCCCGCTGTGGAGAAACACCGTCCCCACCATGCGCAGCCACCCTAGGCCATGAGAATACGGACCATAAAGAGTCCAGTGATCTGCAATCCACGAATCACTAAGGTTGTGTTCAATCGAGCGGGACTCCACAACAGTAAGCAGATAGATAAGTATCGTCAGCGCGCAAAGAACCGCGGTCGCAGGTGCTTGACCATATGCGCGTTTGAGTGCGTTCATCACTTCAGTATGCACCACCCCCACCTCGTTAAAGAATGCGATCACGTGGCATAAACCTGGTGAAGGGTTGATGGTGCACACTGACCAAGGGATCTGAAATGCCCCAGGTTTTGTTCCTAGGCATTTGCCTTGATTTCTATCAATTCCCTATGGCGGGTTCTACTTCCAAAAATTAGTTTTCACCTCAACAGAGGGTGTCGGAAGCAGGCGTTTGACAATAATGCACCGCCTGACCCCGCACAATTGGTAATTCATTCCGATCGTGGTTGCCATTATCGGGGCAACAGTTGGATTCAAGACTTATAGGACATCGGTTTTACGCGTTCGATGTCGAAGAAGGGATGTCACCCGACAATTCAGCGTGCGAGGGATTGTTCGGCAGAATGAAAAATGAGATGTTCTATGGACGTAAGTGGCCCCATTGTGATGAATGAGAGCAAGCAATTCATGAACATGTTGGCTTTTACAACGAAGATAGAATCAAGCTTGAGTTCGATGGATTAAGCATCAATCAACGCAGGCGTGAACTGCTACTCTGAACATTCCTAAAAAATGTCCGCATCCCCATAACCATTATCAACCATGATGTGGAGAGATTTACTTGATAAGTCGCTTAATTGGTCGCGTAGGTATCGTCACAATAGTTATTGCTGGAATATTTGCATTGCTGGGTTACATGAAAATTTCTTATGTTTTCCTAGCTATGGCAACTATAGATCTTCTGGTTGCAGTGATGTACCATCCTAATGAATTTAAAGATGCAAAAGATAGTAAAAAGGCAAAAATCATTAGCTATCTAAGCATCGTCAGTGGAGTTATTTTTATCTATGCAACCGGAAATTGGATAGGGCTCTTGCTGGTCTCGGGAGGAATCCACGATTTGCTGTTCGGGGAGAATTCGATCTTCAAAAAAACAAAAGACTTAAAGAGATATCCGAATCAAAAACGCTAAAGAAGAGCATGTCAGAGCCATTCTCACAGGAGAAAAGAAGTTCACCAACGGCGGTGCCATAAATGTCTCTTTCGAGCTTCTAGAGCACGGCACTGTTTTGGCTCATGCAACGCGTGTTAAAAAGTGGCACAGCCTCTCGAGGCATGGAGCCTAGCTGATTTTAAACATGCTGGGAACCGCTGCTGCAACGGGACTGTAGTTCAGTATCGCCGCTCCACCCCATGCTTGGGGGAGGGGTCATTGGTTCTTGCACAGTCGTGTGCGAGGGTAAAACCATGACTTCAACCAGCGTGCTTTGGAGTGCCCCTAGGCTTAGGAACAAGGGTAAGTGGTTGCGTCCGTTAGCGTGGTGTACGAGTTAGTTCCTGTGATGGGCCCCGAGGACAAATAGGGCGACCATCATGGGTACCTTTCGAATCAACTTCTACCTATCCTCGAAAGGACGACACCCTCAAGACCGAAATGTACTACGGCGAGCACTTCGCCAGTGTTGATGAGTTTTATAGGGCCGTAGATGATTACATCTTCTGGTACAACAACGACCGGCTTCAACAACGGTTCAAGGGCCTGACTCCGATGCAGTATCGGGATCAGACCCTTAAGGCCCTAACCACCTAGAATGAAACCAGTCCAACTTTCGGGGGCTAGTTCAGTAAAAAGTGCTAGCAGGGGCGTCGTTAAGCGTTAAAGCGCTCAGCGTAAGCTTTTTATTCGGTGATTTCGACGGACTCGATAACCACTGGCTCAACTGGGCGATCCATACGATCGGTTGCAGTCTGAGCGATGTCAAGAACAACCTTCTGAGAAGCTGCATCGGTGACCTCACCGAAGATGGTGTGGTGGTTGTTCAAGTGTGGGGTTGGTACCACGGTGATAAAGAACTGGGAGCCATTGGTTCCTGGGCCGGCATTCGCCATAGCCAGAAGGAATGGGCGATCGAACTGGAGCTCAGGGTGGAACTCATCAGCAAACATGTAGCCTGGGCCGCCACGACCGGTGCCGGTTGGGTCGCCACCCTGGATCATGAAGCCGTCGATAACGCGGTGGAACACTGCGCCATCGTAGAAGGGGCCCTCGTTGGTGCCGGAAGCGTTTTCGGTCTTGTACTCAGCGGTACCGTTTGCCAAGGTGACAAAGTTTTCGATGGTCTTTGGCGCATGGTTGCCAAACAACTCGATGGAAACGTCACCACGGTTGGTGTGCAAAATCGCAGTAGCGGTCTTCAAAGTCATGCCATTCATCATAAGCATGAAACCCGCAACCTCGCTACGCTTGATGGATAAGTAACCACAACTGGGAAGGACGATAAAGGATGAACCCAACCACCATCCGTGGCGCAGTTGTACTAACAAAGGCGGCATACAACAAGTACGCGGACTACCGCGACCGCAAGGCCAGTGAGGCGTACGACGCTCTCCTGTCCGCAGCAGATACCGCCGAAGATGTCCGCGACAGCGCCGTAGAAAACGTAACCTCGCTAGCAGGCCAAGCCCGCAAGCGTCTCGACGCAGCCCTCGCGGATGCACAAAACACCGCCGAGAGCACCAAAAAAGACGTCGCTAAGACCTCAAAGAAACTCTCCAAGAAAGCCCGCAAGCAAGCACGCAAACAAGCTCAAAAAGCTGGCCTCACCAAGAAGAAGCGCAGCGCCGGCGCCCAAGCTGTGCGCTGCTCCCTCTACACCGTAGTACTCGCAGCACTCGGCGCCGCAGTCTACTTCCTCTGGGATAAGTTCTCCGGCTCCGGAGTATCCGATGAACCACCACGCGTTGAGGACTTCGGTGCCGATACCGTTAACACCGAAGAATCCCGCTTGGTGTACTCCACACAAACCCCAGAAGAGGGAATCCCTGAGCGCGACGAGGAACTACTCAGCTCCCTCGAAGAGCAGCTCAAAAACAGCGAAAAGAACGACGACTAACCCATTAGATTCGTAGCCTGCCACGCGTTTACGTGCGGCAGGCTACGTTATCGACGCAGCTCGTGGCTCAGCGCTTCTAGCTCGCCACCGCCAGCCATGTGCTGAGTGAGCTCCTCAAGAGTCACGTTGCTGCGATCAGCATCCAGAATCTGATTACCCAGATTCAAGATCGTAAAGTGATCGCCCACAAGATACGCATGATGGGGGTTGTGCGTAATAAGAACAACACCAATACCCTTTTCACGAGCAGCCGCCACAAAACGCAACACCATACCGGATTGCTTCACGCCAAGGGCAGCCGTGGGCTCGTCAAGAATAATCACACGGGCACCAAAATAAACCGCACGGGCAATCGCCACCACCTGGCGCTGACCACCAGACAACGACTCCACTTCCACATCCACATCAGGAAGATCAATACCCATAGCAGCCAACTGCTCTTGGGTAATACGCCGCATCTCGTCTTCACGCAGCCGGCCTAAAAACCCCGTCAGCTCCTGGCCCAAAAAGAAATTGCGCCACACCGACATGTGCCCCACCACCGCCAGATTCTGGTGCACCGTAGCAATGCCATGATTCAAAGCATCCCTCGGACCATTGAACACCGTCGGGGTGGCGTCGATAAGCATCTCTCCACTCGTGGGCTTATGAATACCCGACAAAATCTTAATCAGCGTAGATTTTCCGGCACCATTATCACCCAACACACACAGGACCTCACCTGCGGAAATTGAAAGCGACACCCCGCGCAGCGCATCAAAACTACCATAAGATTTGGTCACATCCCGCAACGCAATAATCTCAGACATTTAGCGCCTCCCCTTGGTCAAACTAGCAAACGACGTATTAGTCAACACCGCAAACAACAACATGGCACCAAGGAAGAACTTAAACCAATCCGGATTCCACCCCGCGTACACAATTCCCTGATTAGTCATACCGAAAATCACAGCACCAATCGCCGTACCAATGATCGTTCCACGGCCACCCGTCATCGCACAGCCACCAATAACCGCAGCAATGATGTACAAAAACTCATTACCCACGCCCTGGCCAGCCTGAATCGAATCAAAAGCGAAAAGATTGTGCATGCCCACAAACCACGCCGCAAAACCAACAAACATAAACAGAATAATTTTTACGCGATCAACCGGAACGCCCGAAGCACGAGCAGCATCGGCATCGCCACCCACCGCAAAAATCCAGTTGCCAAACCGAGTTTTAAACAACAACCACGAACCGATCACGACGAAGAAAATCCACCACAACACCGTGGCACGAATCGACACCGATCCCACATGAATCGTGCCAGCAAACACCACGCGCGCAGAACCAAAACCCTCCATGTCAGAAATAATCGGAGTAGCAACCTGGCCCGTCACCCACTTAGTGATCGCCAAATTCAAACCCTGCAACCCCAAAAAACCTGCCAGAGTAATCAAGAAACTATCAATGCCAGTACGCGTGACCAGAAAACCATTCCACGCACCAATACCCAGCGCAAACACCAGCGAAATACCAGCGCCCACCCAACTATTCAGGTGAAAATTGTAGTTCAGCATCGTGGCCGCCAACGCAGTGCTCGTCACCGCCACACCCGAAGACAAATCAAACTCCGCGCCGATCATCAGCATGCCCACCGCTACCGCAACAATGCCGATAGTGGAACTCGCGTACAACACCGTGGAAAACGATTCCAACGAACGAAACGACGGTGCCAACACCATAAACAACACGAAAATAGCAATAGCGCCCAGCAAACTCGCCAACTCAGGGCGACGAATCAGCGCAGAAAAACCAGTACGACGACGAAGTCGATCATCAGCAGAAACAGAACTCATCGCAGACCCGCCTTCGCAGCCTCAGAAATCGCATCCACATTGGAACTATCCACAAAACTTGGACCCGTATACACCGGACGACCACCACCCATCGTCGAACCATTACGATGCGCCAACCAAATCGAATCCACAGCCAAATAACCCTGCATATACGGCTGCTGATCCACAGCCCACGCAATCGCACCCGAAGAGATGGCGTCGACAAGCTGGGCGTTGGTATCAAACGTAGCCACCTTCGCCGCACTGCCCGCGTTCTTCACAGCCTCCGCGCTGGTCATCGCAACCGGAGCCTGCAAGCCCATCACCCAATCAATACTCTTATCCTGCGACAACTTCGCCTGCACAGTCGACTGCACACTCGTGAGATCCTTGCCATTGACATACAACGTCTCCACATTGCCGCCCATGCCCTGTTTCACACCAGCACAACGCGCCTCCTGCGAAGAATTGCCCTGCTCATGGATCACGCACAACGCATGACGAGCACCATCCTTAGCCAGGCGCTCACCAGCCAACGTGCCAGCGACCTTTTCCTCCTGGCCAAAAAACGCGCTGATGTTGTACTTCTGATACGCATCCATACCAGCGTTCAGAGCCACAATCGGGATCTTCTTATCGGCAGCCTTACGCGCCACCGGACCAATCGCATCAGCATTAGGCAACGTCACCGCAATGCCATCCACACGGGAATCAATTGCATTTTGCACAAGATTCGCCTGATTAGGAGCCTCGGGATCCGAAGAATATCGCAGCTCAATGTTATTTTTACGAGCCGCATCCTCAGCGCCCTTACGCACCAAATCCCAGAATGTATCACCCGGTGCGCCATGAGTAATCATCGCAACGGTGTAACGAGGAGTATCCACGCCTCCTGCTTGGCCGTTGGGATTGTCAGAAGCCCTCGGGGCACCGCCAGTAGCGGAACATGCGGTGACAGTAACAAGGGCTGCCACAGCAGCTGCGGCGGCTTTGAGGGTCTTCTTTATACTTTTCACTCAAGCATGGTGTCGCATCAACGGCTTGAGGTCAAACCGCTGACCTGCATCTTTACCGATTCAGTGGGGTTGAGCTGGGGCGGGTTCTTCCCCTATCTGGGGGTGCAATGTAGCGGTGGCTCACCATAGCAAGGAAGAGAAATTGCTTGATCAAGTTGACCCAATGGCGCTGCTGGCACTGCTATTCCACCTAGCATGGACCGCATGCCTCATAGTGATACGAGAGCGTGGGATCCCACCACAATCATGTGGCAGGTATATCCGCTGGGATTCGCTGGTGTGTCGGTACGCGATTGTCGGCAGTGAATCAGCAGCTGGACTATCTCGTGGAGTTGGGGTGCACGGGATAGCTGCTAGGACCCATTTTCCGTTCGGTATCGCATGGGTACGACACGATTGATCATTATGAGATTGATCCACGGTTGGGAACGGCCGAGAATTGGCAGTCGCTGGTCGCCGCATGTGATGAGCGCGGGATTGCAGTGATACTCGATGGCGTGTTCAGCCACGTGGCGGACGTTATGCGGTATTGGTTAGACCAAGGTGCTACGGGGGTGGCGTCTCGACGCAGCCTATTCTGTCAACTCGGAATTCTGGCGCGAGGTGCTCCACCAAGTCCGCACCTCCCACCCCCACGCCTTCATTTTGGCGAAGTAATCCACGGCGACTACGCCCAGATCGTAGCCGATACCGGCATGGATTCCGTAACACAATACGAGCTCTGGAAAGCCATCTACTCTTCCCTCAAAGACGAAAACTTCTTCGAATTAGACTAGTGCATCAAGCGCCACAACGTCTCCACCGGACTAGCACTGCCCTCAAGCTCACCAAGGAACACCAAAAGCTGACCATTGGGGACGTCGAAACGCTCAGGCGCACCGAATCCGGCAACGCCAACCATAATTGCACGCCTTGCAACACCGACGTCGCGCTTATCGACGTCTCCGAGTGGCAAATGCCAGCATTCTAGCGGTGGAAAGGTGTCCCCGAGCGGTTTGTGACAAATTTTTCAGGCGTTTTAGATCCCGTAGACCGTCTCCTCGAACTCAAGACATCGAAAACCGCAAGAAGGCTGTTGTGACCTGTGCGTGCCGTCCTCGGGTTTTTGTGTTCGCGAGTTCGAGGAGGCGAAAAATGGCACACAAACAAAAAAAAGAACCCAGCCTCACCGGCTGGGTTCCACACTGTGGAGCATAGGAGAATCGAACTCCTGACCTTCTGCTTGCAAAGCAGATGCTCTACCAATTGAGCTAATGCCCCTTGTGCAACAACACTATAACAACCCCGACCCTAAAACCCCTAATCCCCATCCCCGCCACAGCGTAGCTTTAGTTTGCTATCGTGGCATAGCCCACACGCACTAGCATGACGCCATGATTGCTTCTTTGCCATTTCACCCGCTCATCGTCCACTTGGCGGTGGTAGCGGTTCCGGTCGCAGTACTCCTCTCATTAGCCTTGAGCATTCACCCGACGCTTTACCCCAAAATCGGCAAGCTCACGGTAGGCGTGGTCACGGTGGCGTCGGCAGCTATTGTTCTTGCCAAGGTGACCGGCGAAAGCCTCATGGCACCCCTCGGGCTCAGCGAAGCGCAGCCGGGTCCGGTGTCCACGCACACCGAGCTTGCCGACGCCAGCGTCATCGCCTGCGGGATTCTCTTCCTCACAGCAGTCGGATCGCTACGATTCGCCAACACTCTCACACTGCGTATCATCATGGCAGGTCACGAAGGTGCTGCCCTAGTCTGGCAACGCCCAACCCCACTAGGTTAAACCCGACCGCTGAGGTGGTCGAGACGATCAAGGCTCGGACCATCGAGCCCCTCGATCCGCACCTCAACACCAAGGCGACGGAACCCGCAGTAGCAGTAATCATCGCAGGGCGGCCGCCTGTGAGGGCAATGACCAAAGACATGATCACCGAGGTAAACAGTCCCACCGCGGGATCAACTCCTGCGACCACCGAAAAGCGATCGTTTCTGGAATCAGCGCCAACGCGACTGTTAGCCCACCGATGGTTTCTCTACGTCACATCACAAATTCACTCCCAAAAGAACACGCCAAAAATTGTTGGTACACTACCCGTTCCTCCGCGAACTCGAGTTCAAGACTACGAAAACCCAAGGACAGCACTCGCACGACATAACAGCCTTCCTGCGGTTTTCGTAGTCTCAAGTTCGAGGAGGCAAAAAAGGACACACAAACAAAAAGAACCCAGCCTCACCGGCTGGGTCCCACACTGTGGAGCATAGGAGAATCGAACTCCTGACCTTCTGCTTGCAAAGCAGATGCTCTACCAATTGAGCTAATGCCCCATTCGTTCCTGGTGGGCCTAGCAAGAATCGAACTTGCGACCTCATCGTTATCAGCGATGCGCTCTAACCGACTGAGCTATAGGCCCTCATAGGAACGAAAAGGAACTTTACAGCATACGCCACGTAATTCCAAAACGGCATGTCAGCACATGTTTACCTCGAGTACTGTGCTGCGTCGATTAGGGAGCCGGAATCAATAGCAGCCACCCATTGATAGCTGTCTAGGTAGGTGAGGTCATGGGTGATTTCGATAATCGTGGTGTGCGGGCACGCTTCACGCAGGCGGCTGCGGATGTTGGCTGCCAGAGCTGGGTTAAGGTGAGCGGTGAATTCGTCAAGAATCAGCACGCGACCGTGGCGCAGCAATGCTTGGGCTAAAGAGAGTCGCTGACGTTGTCCACCAGAAAGGTTCGCACCTTGTTCTCCTACCGCGGTATCGAGGGTGAGTTCGCGGTCGAGGCATGCCACAGTTAAGGCGTCGATAAGCTCTGCGTCGGTGGCGTTTGGTTGTGCCAGCCGCAGATTGTCGGCAACCGTGGTGTTCAGCAAGGTGATGTCTTGGGTGACTATAGATACAGTGCTACGGAGTTGCTCCAGCGGACAGGTGCGAATGTCGTGGCCATCGACGCGTATGGCGCCGGTTGTGGGATCCCAATAGCGAAGCAGTAGTGCCGCGAGGGTAGATTTTCCGGATCCGGTGGCCCCTAGGATGGCACCCCAGCTTCCCGCGGGAACAGTGAGGCATACGTTGCGAAGTGCTGGTGTGGTTTCTGCTGGGTATGTGAAGGTCACGTTGTCCCATTCGACTGTTGCACCGGTGGTGGAGGTTGGCAGCTGTTGGGGGCCGTCGTTAAGCGCGAGCCCTGCGTGGGCGAGTGACCATACTCGGCGCGCTGCGGCTAGAGAGTTAGAGAAATGGTTGCCTAGGTCGGCGACCTCGTTGATCATGTCCCAGCAACGCAGTACTGCAAACATGCAGGCCACAGCTAGTGCCATGTTGTCGGTGGCTGGCAAGAGCATGGTGAGCACACAGATGCGAGCGGCGGCTACAACACCTAATCGCGTGCCGACGATTCCCCCGCGACGCCGAACCGCCGTCTGCAAAGGTTCTTCCCTGTCGCGTAATTCGCGCTGCCTGCGCTGTTGCGCGTCGTATCCCACTATTTCTGCTACACCGCCGACTGAGTCTGTAATGTGCTGGGTGATGTTGCCGCGGTGTTCGCTGACGCGGATCGTAAAGCGATAAGCACTGTTGTTTAAAGACACCACCACTGCAACACCAAAAATGGCAGCGGCGATCAGGCCACGTACTGGAGAGAGCATGGAAATGGTGATAACTACCCCCAGCGGCACCACAGCAGCAGAGATCACCGGCGCGGTGGTGTGGGCGAAAAACACCTCGATTTGTCCGATGTCGCGAGTCAGCCGTGTCAGCATGTCGCCGCTACCAACCGCCTCTGGCCCAGTACGACGCATGATCGCTGGGGCTTGCGGGTAGATGTCACGAAAAACACGAATACGGATCAGTTCTAGTGCTTTGAAGGCAACAAGATGGCCAAGGTAGTGCTCCGCATAGCGCAATAATGCTTTTAGCAATGCGATGACCACCATGATGGCCACCACAGATGAGACACTTCCTACGCCAGCAACCAGGGCATATGCGGGGATCACATACAAAAAGATGCCCAATACTTGGTTCATGATTCGGCACAACGTAGAAGCCCCCAAGGGGCGTAGCACTGGGCGGGTAATGCCCAGTAGCCAGCGGATCAGGTGCCAGGGGGTGGGTTCAGTGCGCATGCTGGTGTTCTTCTTCCTCGATACGACCATTGGTCACGCGGACAATGCGGTCCATGTGGGCAAGTGATGTGTCACGGTGCGTCACCATGACCACGGTGTAGTCGCGACCAAGGTTGTTGATCGCATCTAAGATCTTTGCCTCGGAGGCAAGATCAACGTGGGCAGTGGGTTCGTCGAAAAGCACGATGCGCCGTCCCGAGATCAAAGCGCGCGCCAGCGACAAACGCTGGGCCTGACCACCGGAAAGCCCCACACCGAACTCGCCGATGAGGGTGCTAAGACCTGCGGGCATGGTGCGGATTTCGTCGGCAAGCTGGGCGCTACTCAGCGCCTGCCACATCTCCTCTTCAGTCGCCTCGGGGCGAGCTAACCGCAGGTTGTCTGCAATTGTTCCTTGGAAAAGCCACGTGTGCTGAGCAACCACCGCACAATCCCCTCCACGCGTTATCGCCCCAGCTTGGGGAGTTTTCATCCCTGCGATCAACGACAAGAGAGTGGATTTGCCAGCACCGGAACGGCCCACGATGGCAACGCGCTGCCCGCGTTGAATCTCCAGTTGTGCATGGGATAGCACCACGCAATCCCCGTGAGAAAAGCTGACATCTTGCATGGTGATGCACCCCGGTTGGGTGCTGGGTACGTGCGCGCGCCCAGTTGGCAATGAGGAGATAAATCCGTGGATTCCGCGCTGTGCACCCCAGCCGGCCATGCCTACATAGAAAAACGCACCGACATGGTCCATTGGTTCAAGCAGCAAAATACTAAGCGCTATGACGGTGATCCCCTGCCCTGGAGTTAGCACCCCTTGGCGAACTTGAAAAAGAGCCAGACCTGCGGAAACGGCCACAATTGCGAGGCTAAAGACGGCGTCGATAACAAAAAGGATCAGCTGATTCCCACGCAGCAGCTGCATCACCGCCACACGATTATCCTCACCGCGCGCAGCCAAGCGCTGGGCCACGCGTGACGACGCCCCCAACAACTGCAGCGTTCCCAACGCACGAAGGGCATCCATGTAATCAGCAGCCAACGCCTTACGCGCATCCTGCGAACCATGCGACACCCGCGCTACCATTTTACGAAACCCACCCACCACAAGCGGAACAATCGGCAACATAGCAGCCACAACCGCCGCCAGCCACCACCGAGACGACCACCCCATCGCCACCAAAACCAACAGCGGCGACGTCAACGACGCCACTATTTGCGACATAAACCCCACACGAAAAGCCACCATCTTCTCCGCGGACTCCGTCGCCAACCCCACCACAGCCCCTGTCGGAAACTTCGACGTACGAATCTCACCAGCCTGAAACACACGCTCAACAAGCTGACGACGCACCCGCCGCTCCTCAGCAACCTGACCGCCGGCAAGCACCCACCCCCGCAACGCAAACGACACCATAACCACAAACGGTCCCACAATGATCCACCGCGACACCCCACCGCCATCAATAATGCGACCAGCACCAATAATGGCCATACACATGCCAATAACCGAGAACCATGTAAGAACAACGCTGAGAATCAGAGCCCAACGAGCCTGCCTGCCAACTTTGGATTGCCTAACTTTCACATGTGTCGATGTTAGCCCATTCGCCATGCACAAAACCCCAAGCCGGACCATAATCACACGACCATGCCCAGCTTGGGGTTTTAAAAGTCTTTCCCTATTCTTCCTCCACCCGCCCTAGGCCACGCCTAGGACAGGAGCACAGACATTACTCTGCGGCTGGAAGCTCTACCTCAGGAGCGTCAGCGTCAAGCGGCTCGATCTCTGGGTTGTCGGTTTCTGGGTCACCGACCGTGAAGGTTACTTCGCTCCACGTGACGTTGCCGTCAAGGTCAACAGCCTTCACCTTGACGGTGTAGTTGTCACCGTCTTGGGCATCTGGGGGCGTGCTGACGGTCACCTTGCCGGAGTCTTCGTCAACGCTGACAAACCAGCCTTCTGGGATGTCAAATTCGGAGTATTCAAAGATGGTGTCCTCGGAAACGTCGCCTACTTGCTCAGCTTCCGCGGTGTGTCCTGCTCGCACGATTTGCGACTCATAACGAGGGTTGTCCTGCGAAGTCTGCGCGGACTGATCGCCCCCTTCTGGTGTCTGCGGTGCCTCTACTGCTGGGGAATTATCTGCGGTCGGCGCTTCCTGAGCAGCATCTACTGCCAAAGCCGGTCCCATCGCAGCACCCACGCTTATTGCTGCCGCTCCTGCGGCAATCGAAAGATTTCGAATTAGTGCGTTCTTGCTACGAGACAAAGAGATTCCCCTCTCAAATAGAAAGATCGGTATCGATTGAATGGAAAAACACAGCCTTTTGATCTAAGGCTCTGTGGTTCGTCCGGCCGGACACCACACACCATACGGATAATCATTCTCATTTCAAGAGTGTTTTAAAGATTTGTGAGCGATCAGCACGCGTGCAGCCGACCCTAGGTGCAAGAATCCGAGAAAATTTTTTTTATTCGACCGCGTCATTTTTCGAATTATTTTCATTTGAGGCACTTCTGCAACACCGCACATCATCACCACAGCATTGACATGTGACATAGATCAACTATAAAGTCTGTGGTCTTACCACTGTGGTCAGACCAACTCGGATTGTTATCGAGTCGATAGTGGTAGAGCCCCTGCCTGTTCTTAGCTCCCATTGGGCAGCTAACTTAAAGACTCCAGGAGTTTCCTCAAGATGGACACTTTTACCGCAAACGTGAGCGCAGTCGGAGGCAGCACCACTGCCTCGGCTATCGTCGCACTTCTGCCCCTCATCACGTTCTTTGTCATGCTTTTGGCCGTTAAAGCAAAAGCATATGTTTCCGGCCTCACAGCCCTCGCCGTTGCCATCATCGTGGCCATCGCAGCGTTCCACATGCCCTGGAATTTCGCCCTACTATCTGCCACCCAAGGTGCAGCATTCGGCCTGTTCCCCATCGTATGGATCGTGGTACTAGCCCTGTGGTTCTACCAAGTCACAGTCGCTAGCGGACGCTTTCAAGACATGCGCGCCATCTTCGACACCGTCGGCGGTGGCGACCTGCGCATCCAAACAATCTTGATCGCGTTCTGTTTCGGAGGACTCCTCGAAGCACTCGCCGGTTTCGGCGCCCCAGTAGCGATCACCGCAACCATGATCATGGCGCTTGGTCTTAAACCCCTCAAGACCGCCACCGTGGTACTAATCGCCAACACCGCACCCGTCGCATTCGGTGCGGTCGCCATCCCAATTACCACCGCCGGTACCCTGACCGGACTCGACTCGGCCCACATCGGTGCCGTCGTCGGCCACCAAGCGCCCTTCTTTGCAGCACTCGTGCCGTTTATCATCGTGCTCATCATCGACGGCGTACGTGGCCTGCGCGAAACCTGGCCAGCAGCGCTCACCATCGGCCTAAGCTTCGCCATCTCCCAGTGGTGGAGTGCCACCTACTTCTCCTACGAGCTTACCGACGTCGTCGCATCCCTCGTTGGCCTCATCGCCGCCGTACTGTTGCTGCAGGTGTGGAAGCCCAAAGGGCTCGACGCGGTCCGCGAACGTCTGGGCGTCGAAAAGCACGAAGCCGCCGGCCGTCTCACCCTGTCACGCACATGGATGGCCGTCTTCCCCTACGTTTTGGTCGTCGCGATCTTCGGTGTTGCCAAACTATGGACGCTCGGCATCGACATCCCCAAAGCACTCGCCACAACCGACGTGAAAATCCCATGGCCAGGCCTGCACGGACACATCCTGAACAGCTCCGGTGAAGCCATCAAATCCACCACTTACAACTTCCAGTGGCTATCTTCACCCGGCACCCTCCTGCTGATCACCGGCATCATCGTCGCCATCGTCTACTCGATTTTCGACGACAAAGGCCGCTACCAACTCCCACTCGGACGCGCAGCCATGGAACTGGGATTATGCTTCTACAGGATGCGCTTCTCCGCACTGACCATCGTCAGCGTCCTCTCCTTGGCCTACGTTATGAACTTCTCCGGCCAAACACTCGCCATCGGCACCGCCGTCGCAAGCCTCGGCGCAGCATTCGCATTCTTCTCCCCAGTACTCGGCTGGGTCGGCACCGCCGTCACAGGCTCCGACACCTCAGCCAACGCACTCTTCTCCAACCTGCAAAAAACCGCAGCTGAAAACATCGGACTAGATCCCCACCTCATGACCGCAGCCAACACCTCCGGTGGCGTCGTCGGCAAGATGATCTCCCCACAATCACTCGCCATCGCCGCAAGCTCCGTAGGAATGGAAGGCAAAGAATCCCAGATCTTCCGCTCCGTCATCTGGTGGTCCATCGGACTCCTCGTAGTCCTATGCACCATGGTGTTCCTACAATCCAATGTATTGGCATGGATGCTACCAACACCATAACGGCACGACTTCCAAGGCACGTGGATTAGGATTACACCTAACACATCCGCTTGAACAAGGGAGCCTTTGCACATGTCTCAATCCACCCAACGGGCCTATCAAGAAGTCCTCGATTGGCTGGAAAAAGAGCTACGCAAAGGCTCCATTGCTATCGGCGACAAACTCCCCGGCGAACGCGCACTCGCAGAACAATTCGAACTCTCTAGGGCATCCGTACGCGAAGCCATCCGCATCCTTACCTCCATGGGACTCGTACGCACCGGCACCGGATCCGGCCCGCACTCCGGAGCGATCGTCATCTCCGAACCATCCGCAGGACTCTCCTGGGCCATTCGCATGCACCTCAGCGCCCGATCACTCCCGCTTAAAGACCTCGTCAACACCTGCATTCTCATCGAATCCAACGCAGCCGCCGACGCAGCCACTCCTAAGATCAGCCCAGACTCCCCCGAACGCAGCCGCGTCCTCAGCGAAGCCCACCGACTTCTCGACAGCATGGACGACCCCACTCTGCCGTTCCACGACTACCACATCAAAGACGTCAACTTTCACATTCTGATTACCTCACTAGCAGGCAACCTCGTCACAGAAACCATCATGGAATCCCTGCGCTACTCCGCCATCGCATTCGTCATCGAACGACTCGCCATGCGCACCGACTGGGCAGAAGTATCAGAAAAACTACAACGCGAACACCGCAATATCCTGCGCGCCATCGAAGAACGCAACCCAGATAAAGCCCGCACCCTCGTTCACGACCACATTGCGGATTTCTACGAGCTGACTTCGCACTAAACACAAGCACGCTTATCGACGTTTCCCACTGCGGCTCTTCTCCAACCGCGAACTCGAGTTCAAGACTGCGAAAACCCAAGGACAGCACTCGCACGGCATAACAGCCTTCCTGCGGTTTTCGTAGTCTCGAGTTCGAGGAGGCAAAAAAGGACACACAAACAAAAAGAACCCAGCCTCACTGGCTGGGTTCCACACTGTGGAGCATAGGAGAATCGAACTCCTGACCTTCTGCTTGCAAAGCAGATGCTCTACCAATTGAGCTAATGCCCCATTCGTTCCTGGTGGGCCTAGCAAGAATCGAACTTGCGACCTCATCGTTATCAGCGATGCGCTCTAACCGACTGAGCTATAGGCCCTCATAGGAACGTATGCCAACTTTAATCAAGTTCCGGCAATAATACAAAAATAGGCCGTGTGCTGCCACGATGATGACAGCTTACACGGCCTGTTTTGCTAAAAGATACGCGTTAGTCGAGTTCTTCGCGCATGGTTACTTCGACACCGCCGAAGAGATCAACGAATGCGTTGTATGCCAGTGCTGTGAGCGGGGCGAGCACCGTAGCGATGATGGCCACGATGGTTCCTAGCAGCGCCGCTAGGCTGATGATCAGCCCGAAGGAGACGATTTGGTCGCCACCAACGCCGCCGATGACCTGGTTGATTTTGTCCCAGATGCCTACGGCTTGCATGCCGAAGTACAGGATGACAACGCAGATCAGCCATGAGATAAGTCCGATCAGTGACAGGGAGAGTGCGGTTTTAAACGCACTGACTGGTGCTACTCGGGTAATGATCACGTCGCGTGTTGCCATTAGGCCTCCTCGTCGGCGTTATCTATGCCGAGGTTGACTTCGGTTTGCTTGCCGCGTTCGGCGGGGCCGTCGACAGCTCCGGTGGCTACGGCTTCGGCGGCTTCTTCGCCTTCGCCTTCCACGTTGCGGTCGATGGCGAGCAGTTCGACGCCATCTTCGAGGTTGACGAGGCGCACGCCCATGGTGGCGCGTGACGACGGGCGGATCTGGTTCACTACGGTGCGGATAACGCCGCCAGCGGAGGTGATAGCTAGGATCTCGTCGTCTTCGTCAACAACAACTGCGGCGATGAGCTTGCCACGCTTTGGCGTGTACTTGAAGGTAAGCACGCCCTGGCCGCCGCGTCCCTGTGGTGAGTATTCACCCAAGGAGGTGCGCTTACCGTAGCCGCCGGAGGTAGCTACCAGCAAGAATGCATCCGGCTTAACCACTGTCATTGCCAGCAGTTGGTCGTCGCCCTTGAAGCGCATGCCCTTCACACCTGCGGTAGCACGGCCCATGGGGCGCAGTTGGTCGTCGTTGGCGTTGAAGCGAATCGACTGGCCTTCTTCGGAGACGAGCAGTAGGTCGTCGTCGTTGTCGCATAGTGCTGCGCCGATGAGTTTGTCGCCTTCGTTGAGGTTGATGGCGATAAGTCCGCCGGAGCGGTTGGACTCGTAGTCGGAGAGTCGGGACTTCTTCACACGACCCTGCGCGGTTGCCAGTACGAGGTATGGGGCATCCTCGTAGGACTGGATTTGGATGACTTGGGCGATGCGCTCTTCCGGCTGGAATTCCAGCAGGTTGGCCACGTGCTGGCCGCGGGCGGTGCGCGATGCTTCTGGTAGTTCATAGGCTTTGAGTCGGTAGACGCGACCAAAGTTGGTGAAGAACAGGATCCAGTCGTGGGTGGAGCTGACGAAGAAGTGGCGGACCACGTCGTCTTGTTTGAGCTCGGCGCCGCGTACGCCCTTGCCGCCGCGTCGCTGGGACTTGTAGGCGTCCACTTTGGTGCGCTTGGCGTAGCCGGTGGAGGTGATGGTGACTACCACGTTCTCGCGGGCGATGAGGTCTTCTTCGGTGACATCGCCAGTTGCGGCGATGATTTGGGTGCGGCGGTCGTCGCCATACTTATCGACGATCTCCGCAAGCTCGTCACGCACGATAGTGCGCTGACGCTCTGGGCGGGCCAGAATGTCCTTGTAGTCGGCGATTTCCAGTTCGATCTCGGCAAGTTCGTCGACAATCTTTTGGCGCTCGAGGGCAGCTAGGCGACGCAGCTGCATAGCTAAGATGGCGTCTGCTTGGATTTCATCGACAGTGAGCAGTTCCATCAGGCCGGTGCGGGCGATGTCGACGGTTGGCGAACGACGGATTAAGGCGATGACCTCGTCGAGCATGTCGAGGGCTTTGACCAAACCACGCAAGATATGGGCGCGCTTTTCCGCCTCGTCGAGGCGGTACTGCGTGCGGCGCACGATCACTTCGATCTGGTGCGTCACATAGTGGCGCAGCATCTGGTCGAGACGCAGGGTGCGTGGCACACCATCCACGATGGACAGCATGTTCGCACCGAAGTTGGTTTGCAGCTGGGAGTGCTTGTACAGGTTGTTGAGTACCACGCGCGGCACAGCGTCACGCTTGAGGGTGACCACGATGCGCATGCCCACGCGGTCGGAGGATTCGTCCTCGATCTTGGAGATGCCCGCGAGTTTGCCGTCGCGAACCTGCTCCGCAATGTTGGAGATCATGTTGTCCGGGTTGACCTGATAGGGCAGCTCGGTGATCACGATGATCTGACGGTTGCCTTCTTCCTCGATGGAAGTGACACCGCGCATGCGGATGGAGCCGCGGCCGGTGGTGTAGGCGTCGTTAATGCCTTGGGAGCCGACGATCTGGCCCGCGGTGGGGAAATCGGGGCCCTTGACATACTTCATGCAGGCTTCCAGCGCCGACGCTTCGTCTGCTTCGGGGTTGTCTAGCAGCCAGAAGATGGCGTCGCCAAGTTCGCGCAGGTTATGCGGCGGGATGTTGGTGGCCATACCGACGGCAATACCGTTGGAGCCGTTCATCAGCAGGTTAGGAACGCGCGATGGCAATACGTCTGGTTCTTGGGTCTTGCCGTCGTAGTTCGGGGAGAAGTCCACGGTGTTCTCGCGAATGTCGCGAACCATCTCCATAGCCAATGGGGTCAGGCGACACTCGGTGTAACGCATAGCTGCGGGGCCGTCGTTGCCGCGGGAGCCGAAGTTACCCTGGCCGTCGACCATGGGGTACCGCATGTTCCAGTCTTGGGCGAGGCGCACCAAGGTGTCGTAAATTGCGGAGTCGCCGTGGGGGTGGAACTGGCCCATGGTGTCTGAGACTGGGCGCGCAGACTTTACGTAGCTGCGGTCGGGGCGGTAGCCGGAGTCGTACATCGCGTAGAGGATGCGGCGGTGCACTGGCTTGAGTCCGTCACGGACCTCAGGCAAAGCACGGCCGACGATGACCGACATCGCATAATCGATGTAGCTGGTCTCCATCTCCTCGTTGAGGTCGATCGGGTGGACGCGGTCGTAGCCGTCACCACCGAGAAGATCGTCGCTCATATGTCACCTTTTTCTATAAGATTCATCGAGTATGTAGGCAATAACCCCTCTATTCTAGCTTCTAACGCCACAGCAAAGCATTTTTGGTATCAGATTGATACCATTTCCGCATGGCTATGACACTTCGTCTCACAGCAGAACACGACCGCGCGCTCGCCCTCCTCGCCCAAGCCCAAGGCTGCAGCAAACAAGAGGCAGCCACCAGAGCAATCGTCGCAGCAGCCCGCATGCTTGCCGACGAAGAAGTGCGCACCCTCGCCCGCCAGCACCTCCCCCACTATGCAGCCACCGAACATCGGCTAGGCAGGTAGCCCCATGCGCGGACTTACTCCCGAACAAACGCTCATGCTTGCCGACGCCTTCTGCGCGCACACTTCAGGAGATCTCAGCGTGCGCGATTATGCAGCTCTTAACGCAATCGCCGCCGTAACCACCGCACATATCCACGCGGTAGTGGTCTTCCCTACCGCCCATCACATGGTGAAATACGTGCGCAGCTTGGTTATTCAGCTTTCACCTTTGGATGATCGTAACACGGATTTTGCCGATTTTTTAGTGGCAGTCCTTCGCGACCTCAACGGCCTTTGAGCCAAAAATCCCACGGTTTTATTGTATGTCACCGCACCACTCCTGTAACATTTGTGACTGTTGTGATTGCAGTACATTACTGTGGCGGAAGAATGACAACGCAGGCGACCCCCGTCGCTGGATTTCCAACACGCACCCCGTTGGTGTGGAGACTCAGCAATGGAGGTCGCTTTTATGTTTCAACTAGCACCAACCGCATAACAGGCTAGAATGCCGAATAACACTCCACAATTTATGTTTTTAAACGAAAGGACTAGCGGATGAGTACACTCGCACAACTCCTAGACACCAAGCGCACCGCCCTAGCAGCTGAGCTCGCAGGCTTCATTGATCGTTCAGTTTCGCAGTCCAGCGGCATTTCCGGCGTAGCACTCAAAGGTGCCGTGGCGGCCGCCAAGAAAGTCCGCCCCGACATCGTCACCAAGGGTGCCGAGCGCCTCTTGCCTGAGGTTGTCGAAGTATTGGATCCTTACTGGGCTTCTTTCGAAGCCTCCGACAGCACCCACTTTGGCGAGTTCTTGGAGCAGCACAAGTCCGAGGTCAGCGACAAGATCCTCGAAGTTGCGGATCGCAACGCTGAGAAAGTCGACATGCCAGCGCTGAAAAAGGCATACGGTTCCTTGCGCGGTAAGGCAGCAAGTTTTATCGAGCCCAACCTGCCAGGTTTGGGACAAATCATGCAGAACTATATGAAGTAACTCCCCCACTACGAAGGCCCGCTACAGAAACACTCTGCGGCGGGCCTTCGATATGCTAGCGTCATGCTAGATGTCCAAGAAACGGACGTCCTTAGCACGGCGGGTAATAAAGCTACGGCGTGCAGCTACGTCGTCACCCATGAGGATGGAGAAGATCTCGTCGGCACGCTGTGCGTCGGTAATGTCCACGCGACGCAGGACGCGGTACTTCGGATCAAGTGTGGTTTCCCACAGCTCAGAGGCGTTCATCTCGCCTAGACCTTTGTAACGCTGGATGCCGTCGTCCTTGTTGATCTTGCGGTTTTGAGCCAAGCCCTCAGCAAGCAAGGTGTCGCGTTCCGCATCGGAATAGGCAAATCCTGGCTCACCCTTGCCCCACTTAAGTTTGTAGAGCGGTGGCTGCGCGAGGTAGACGTGGCCTTCTTCGATCAGCTGTGGCATGAAACGGAACAGCAAGGTGAGCAGCAAGGTTGCGATGTGAGAGCCGTCGACATCGGCGTCGGCCATCAGCACGATCTTGTGGTAGCGCAGCTTCTTAATGTCAAACTCATCATGAATGCCGGTACCCAAAGCGGTGATGATCGCTTGGACCTCGGCGTTCTTAAGCACCTTGTCCAAACGTGCCTTCTCCACGTTCAGGATCTTACCGCGCAGCGGAAGAATTGCCTGGTAGAGGGAATCACGGCCAGCCTTAGCGGAACCACCTGCGGAGTCACCCTCCACGATATACAGTTCGGACTTTTCTGGGTCCTTGGAGCGGCAATCAGCGAGCTTACCGGGCAGGCCGCCGAGGTCGGTGGCCGACTTACGACGCACCAAATCGCGCGCCTTACGAGCCGCCACGCGAGCATGGGCCGAGGACACAGCTTTGTTGATGATCGTCTTGGCTTCTGCAGGGTTAGCATCCAGCCAATCAGCAATGTGCTCGTTGACCATACGCTGAACAAAGCCCTTGACCTCAGTGTTTCCAAGTTTGGTCTTGGTCTGGCCTTCGAACTGCGGATCACCAACGCGCACGGAGATCACGGCGGAAAGGCCCTCACGGCAGTCGTCGCCCGTAAGGTTTGCTTCCTTTTCCTTGAGTAGCTTGTGCTCACGGGCGTAGCGGTTCATCAATGACGTCAGCGCGGCACGGAAGCCCTCTTCGTGGGTGCCACCTTCAAACGTGTTAATGGTGTTAGCGAAGGTGTGCACGCTCTGCGAGTAGCTGTTGTTCCACTGCATTGCCACCTCAACCTCGTGGTCGTCGCCCTTGGCGTCGAAGGAGATGATGGTGGGGTGGATAACCTGCTTGGACTTGTTCAGGTGTGCAACGTAGTCCTTCAAACCATCTGGGTAGAAGAAAACCTTCTTCTTCTCGCGCTTCTTTGGCGCAGCAGGTGCATCGATGTTGCCGTCGGCATCGACATCGATTTGGTCTAAAGAAACGTTTTCAGCGGTGTCGCCTTCTTCGGCGATCGCTTCGAGTTCAAGTTCCTCGTCAGTAACGCGCTTGTCTACCAACGTAATGGTCAGGCCCTTGTTCAAGAAGGCCATTTCTTGGAGGCGTCGGCTGATCGTCTCAAACTTGAAGGTGGTCGTTTCAAAGATCTCCGCATCTGGCCAGAAGCGGATGGTGGTACCGGTGCCACGAGCGTTACCGCCCTCGACCAGCGGATCAGGGATGGCCATGGAGAAGTTCTGCAGCCAGTGCTTGCCATCACGCTTGATGTCTGCCTCCACGCGGGTAGACAGGGCGTTCACGACGGAGATACCCACACCGTGTAGACCACCGGAAACCGCGTAGGAATCGGAGTCGAACTTGCCACCTGCGTGCAGCTGGGTCATAACGACCTGGACGGTAGGCGCACCAGATGGGTGCATTTCAACGGGGATGCCACGGCCGTTATCCACGACCTCCACGCCGCCGTCGGCGAGCAGGGTCACATCGACGTGGGTAGCGTAACCGGCCATTGCCTCGTCGACGGAGTTATCCACGACCTCCCACACCAAGTGGTGCAGGCCGCGTTCACCGGTAGAACCGATGTACATACCGGGACGCTTGCGGACGGCCTCCAGACCCTCGAGGATCGTAATGGATGAGGCGCCATATTCATGTTCAGCGGTTGCCACGGAAGCGTGCACTCCTTGCTATGCGAGATTTGAGCCTAGACTCTCCCATATTACACTGCCTACCTCCCCACTAGGTAGCCCCTCGCACACGCCCACAGGCTACACAGCGCCTGTTATCCGTATGTGTCGCGTGGCCCCCTGCCTTTAACGTGCAACGGACCATGCCGCCAGCTCGGTGCCTTGGGGCCAAAAATCTTCAGTTCAACGATGATATCTGGGCCGATTTGCTCGCTAATAGACCGCAAAATAATACGCTGCATCATGCGTAAATTGGTCGCCCACGCAGTGGAATCACATGTGATAAACAAAGCTTTATCTTTGAACATTTCCACTTTGGTATGCGCAGCAATTTGCGACCCCACCAAATCATCCCAGTGCGAATTTACCCATCCACCTGCGATTTCTTTGCGCCAGCCACGCTTTTTAATCTCATCGCTGAGGATACTTCCAGCCCGCTGCACCGAGTAGCTACGCCGCCGCCGACGACCATCAGGGCCCGTCGCCATGCCCCGTTGTTTCGGCACCGCAGAGGTGGCGTCGTTATCCGCGAGGCTTTTCGACGCCTTCGGCAACGGCCTGTTCAGGTTCGGAACAGTGCCGGTCCGTTTTTTCGCCTCCTGGCGCATATGTGCAAAAGCAGCAGAAACCGCATCATTATCCGTCATGTGGTACCCCCGTGGCGGCGTCGAGAAGCGAAATACGTCCCTCAGGAGTGTCCGCAACACTGACAAAGTGACGATGCACCGCCGACTGCGTAAGAGTATCGGGCAGATCATCACCCACCGCGGCAGTAATGAGCACCTGCTCAGCCTCGGCAGTCACACTCACCAACTTCTCACGACGCTGCGTATCCAACTCCGCAAACACATCATCGAGAATAAGCACAGGATCGGTGTCATCATTACGCAGCAAATGAAACTCAGCTAGGCGCAACGACAAACACATCGACCATGTTTCCCCGTGGCTCGCAAACCCCTTCGCAGGATAATCACCCAAAACAACATCAAGATCATCACGGTGAGGCCCCACCAACGACACCCCACGATCAATTTCCTTATCCCGACGTTGCCCCAGCTCAGCAAGCATAGCGGCCTCGAATTCTTCAGGGCTCGGCAACTCAACAGCATCCGCAAACGGCACCGTCGACACATAGCGAATATGCGCAGGACGCGACTCCGGAGCAATACGCGCATAGGCATCATGCACCAGCGGATCCAACTCCCGAACCACACTATGACGTGCATGAATGAGCTGCCCACCAAGACGCGCCAACTGGGAATCCCACACATCCAAGGTAGAAAGCGCACCATCATCAGCGCCATAGCCACGACGCAAAGCAGCACCTGCTGTTTTGAGCAACGAGTTACGCTGCCGCAACACCTTGTCATAGTCTGCTTTCACACCGCCAAGGCGGGGTTTGCGTGTAGCAATCACATGGTCAAGATAGCGTCGACGCTCTGCCGGATCGCCACGAACAAGGCTCAAATCTTCAGGAGAAAACAGAACCGTTTTAACAACACCAAGCAGCTCACGAGGGCTTTTTAGCCGAGTTCGATTGATCTGAGCTTGGTTAGCTCCCTTAGCTTTGATCAACAGATGCGCGGTGAGCTCGCGGCCGTGGTTAACCGCTGTTACCGACACACGAGCCGATTCTTTTCCTTGACGCACCAGCGCAGAATCGTGAAACACACGGTGAGAACCCAGATGAGCCACATAGCCGATGGCCTCAACAATGTTCGTTTTGCCAAAACCATTACGGCCAACAAAAAGCGTCACCCCAGGTTCCAAAGTGACAGTGCACTCTGGCCACGAGCGGAAATCTCGAAGCGAAAGCTCACGAATGTACACGGTGGGGCGACGTCCTTTGCACTAGTCAGAGAGTGTTTTTATCCTGGCAGTCGAACTGGCATGAGCAGGTAGGTGAATTCGGTATCTGGCGTAGGGTACGTTCCATCAGCGCTTGCTTCCGGCAGCGTCTCGGGCTCCGGAATCATAATTGCGGGGCGAGATGGCTCCGTGAAACCGAAGACTACACGGCTAGTCCGGATCACGCTCAAGCCATCACGCAGATATGCCGAGTTGAAAGCGATCAAAAATTCCTGGTCACCGGTAAAAGCACAAGGCACGGATTCCTCGGCGTGACCTGCATCCGAACCACCAGCGGAGAGAATAACCTCGTCACGGGTGAACTGCATCCGGATCTGAGCGTTGCGCTCAGCAACCAGGGCTACGCGGCGGATGGCGTCGGAAAGCGCAGAAATTTCCACGCTGGCCATTGCGTTATGCACCTTGGGCAGCAGCGGGCTGACATTCGGGAAGTCCGCGTCGAGCATGCGCGTGGTGGTCTGGCGGTTGTCGATGTGAATACCAAACAGGCCCTCTGCACCGATGTTTTCGCCAGTGCCCACGGCGATCTCGACGGGTTCAGTGGAACCGGAATCGAGGCTGCGAGCATTATCCGAAAGGTTCTTCGCAGGGATCAACAGCTTTGCCTTGGCTTCTGGATTAGCTGGTGACCAGGTGAAACGTCGTAACGCAAGACGGAACCGGTCCGTTGCGGTCAAGGTGACGTTCTCGCCGTCGATCTCCATGTGGATACCCGTGAGCATCGGAAGCGTCTCATCGCGACCAGCGGCCGCAGCAACCTGCAGCACCGCATCCGTGAACAAATTCGGGTCGATGGCACCGGTTACCGCTGGCAACTGTGGCAACGGTGGGTACTCGTCGAGAGGAATCAGGGGAAGCTCGAAGCGGGAAGAACCGCATACGACCTGCACCTGAGTGCCTTCAACGAAAACCTCAATGGTCTTGTTCGGCAGGGTGCCGATGATGTCCGACATCAGCTTGCCGGCTACGGCGATACGACCTGGCTGGCGAACATCCGCGTTGATATGGACTTTTGTAGAAACTTCGTAATCAAAACCAGCGAACTCGAGTCCCTCGTCATCGGCGGTGATGACAACCGCGCGCAAGACCGGCTGCGTGGGTTTGGTGGGCAAATTACGTGCAACCCAGCTCACCGCACCGGAAAGGTCGTCTTTTTCGACCCGGAATGAGACAGCGTGTGCGTCCATGCTTGAGGGCTCCTCGATGTGATCGATCACGTAGGCGCTGCCATGAGGAGGAGCCTGCGGATCGGAATACTTCTTGAAATTACAAAAACTAACCGTACCTGTGAACGCCAAGAACGAAAACTCGTATTCGCCAGATTTTTGTAATTACAAGATCGCTCGCTTCGCTCGCGAGGCCGAGCAATTCGTGTAATTCCCCAACCCCTATTTCTCCCTAGGTTTATTTGGACTAAATAGTTGGTAACTACAGTAAGTCCTGTGGAATCTGTGGAAGACAGGGTATCGCTCGTGGTGGCGGCCATTTTTCGAGTTGTGAGTCCGGTTGTGGAATCTCTGTGGATAACTATAGGCGGTTGTGGATAACTTTTCCAAGCCGTATTCCTTTCACAATCCTTCCCCAGTTCAGGGCTAATTTTTACACATCTTAGATGGGGTTATACACAGGGGTCTGTGGGCGCAAATGTTCCGTAAAAAGTGATAGAGATCATTGAATTACAATCCCGTAATTACACACCTGTGGATAGTTTTGTGGGATATTTTCTTATCCCAGCGTGTTGCTCATAAAAAGAGGCTGTAGGTGTTGTATCCCCACAGGGACCACCTACAGCCTCTTAACGTTCTGAGCTGCGAAAATAGCCTAACTAGGCGCGATCAGAGCTCTTAATCTGCTGCGTCAACTGCTGAATCTCATCGTAAGTATCACGCTTTTCCGTGATCTCTTTACCGATCTTGCGGTACGCGTACATCACCGTCGTATGGTCCTTGCCACCAAAATGCTCACCAATCTTAGGCAACGACAAATCCGTCAACTCACGGCACAGATACATCGCAAGCTGTCGCGGATGAGCCACCGAACGCGACTTACCACTGCCTTTAAGCGTATCGACGTCAATGTGGAAGTACTCAGCAGTCACCGACATAATCATGCCCGCCGTAATTTCGATATCTGCCTGCTCAGGCATCATATCGCGCAGTGCTTCCTGCGCCGTGGCCATGTTGATGGGGGCCTCGTTGAGCGACGCATAGGCAGATACTCGAATGAACGCGCCTTCGAGCTCACGAATCGACGCGTTGAAACGGCTCGCAATAAGCTCCAATACGTCACGATCTGCAGTAATGCCTTCCGCCGATGCCTTATTCAGCAAAATAGCAATGCGAGTTTCCAAATCTGGTGGGTAAATATCCGCGATCAAGCCAGATTGGAAGCGCGTGCGCAGGCGATCTTCCAAGGTAGTGAGCTGTTTTGGTGGGCGGTCTGAAGACAAAACGATTTGTTTATCAGCCTGCTGCAAAGCATTGAACGTGTGGAAGAACTCTTCCTGGGTGCCCTCTTTACCCTGCAAGAACTGGATATCGTCGACCATCAAAATGTCGAGGTCACGGTAGCGACGCTTAAATGCTTCCTGGCGGTCATCACGCACTGAATTGATGTAATCGTTGGTGAACTCTTCGGAAGAAACGTACTTGACCTTGAGCTTTGGATCGAGCTCTTGGGCGTAGTTACCAATCGCGTGCATGAGGTGGGTTTTGCCCAAACCGGAATCGCCCCAGATAAACAGTGGGTTATATGCGCGCGCAGGTTTTTCTGCAACAGCCCACGCCGCCGACCATGGCAGTTTGTTGGAATCCGAGACAACGTAGGTGTCAAAGGTATAGCGCGGATTCAATGAACCATTGCGATCTGGGTCGTGAGCTGGTTTTTCTCTCGCGCGGCGTTGCCCCATAACTGGTTCTTCGGAACGCTGTGGAACCTGCTGCTGCTCAGCATAACGACGACGATCCGGCATGCGGTGAGCTGGTTGTTGCTGTGCTGACTGCGAAGATTGCGATGGTTGTGGGGTCTGCACGTGGTGAGTAGCCCAACCAGAGGGGTACTCGTCGGAATACTCGGTGTTGTATTCCGGCTGTTCCGGCGCATAGTGCGGTGGATACCCTTGGGATATCGGCGAGTAGTGGGGGTGCTCGGGCACGTGGTGCTGAACAATGTGCTGTTCTGGCACGTCATGTGGCAAATCTTGGATGACGTCCAACGTGGGGTCGACGGTGACTGCCACAGTAAAGGGACGTCCCATACGACGGGAGAGCACGGAGGTAATCGCTTGCCCCAAATGGGTTTCAATCGTCTCCTTGGCACGGGAGTGCGGAACCCGCAAAACGGCGATGCCTTCGACAAAAGCCGCAGGTCGGACGAGTTTGAGATAAGCGCGTTGTTCAGCAGTGATTCGTGGAATCTCGCTTTCGGGTTCGCGAGATAGCTGAATGAGTTCATTGGTGATCTCATTCCACGTCTCGTTCCACAC